>CAUAFT010000001.1 GCA_958428365.1 uncultured Lachnospiraceae bacterium
GTAAACTATGAAAGGGCGAATTTAGTCCTGCAAAATCAATACTTTGCAGAAATCACGAATTCACTTTTTCATTTAACGTGTAAACCATTTTCGTACAGATGGTGGTTTTAATTTTCCTTCGTTTTCAGGCAGGGACAGCTCCCCTATGACTGCGTCCGTGGAATAGTTCCCGTTCACGATCTTATCTTCGATATAATTCGCCAGTTCGAAATCCGAGCCTATTTTCAGACCCGCGCCGCGGTTCTGCAGCCCGGCTTCATATTTCTGCTGTGCAATCTCCGGGCTGTATCTTACTCCTATTGTATAATCCGATTTCCGGTGTTCATAACTGCCCTTTTTTATTTCCCTGTATACGGTTGAAATATGGCAGCACAGTATTCTTGCAATTTCCTTTTTACTGATGCCTCCCAAAAACAGCGCTTCTAAGCGTACACGGTCTTCCCAGTTAAGCTGTCGGTAACATTTTCCCATGTGTCACTCCTCCCCTTTCTCCATATATCGCTCTTTGCAAATCAAAAGGACATCTGCTGAAAGATGTCCAGTTAGCGTCTTTTCCCATCTAAATTTCAACTACACTTTTTTGCCTGTTCCCAGCTTCCTTTTTAAATTCCCTTTCCCACTTATGTGCCTGCTTCAAACCGTCGGCGTGAATTTCAAAGCTGATATAAGATATCTCCCCTTCTGAAGTGTATGAAAAATCAAATAATTATTTTCATTTTTAGACTCTATCTCCTTTTTCCTGCCTCCTATCACGGCTCCTAATGGTCAAAGAAAATTGCTCCTCTAATTGCGCCGCCACTACTTGATACATACTGTTTTTGTATCTGTACATCTTTGTTGACACAGACCTCGTTTATCTTTTCATTCTTAAGTATAAAGTCATTCCCACCACCAGAAACCCTGAAACAGCCATTTTCTTTGGTAATAAAACATGAGGCGTTTAATGCCAGTGGCAACCCTCCATGATGTTTTACTAACATCATTCTCTTTAGCAGTTCCTTTTTATCCATACCATATTTCTTCCCTCTATCTGCCGCCCCTCTTCTCAACATTCTTTTCTGTTCCGTAAGCCCGCTCTCAATATCATAACTTTTCTTAATAAACAAGATGAGCAATAGAAAGAAAACAATTGTTACAACCAGCCATTCTGCTCTATTGGTAACGCAAAATGCCGTAGCTCCGGCTAAAAATGCAGCTATTGAAAACAACATTCCCATTATTGATAACAGCATCATAATTCATTTTCTCCTTCGTGTTTATTATAAATCACATTTTTACTTTACTTTTATGCTGTTTACCCTGCTGTAGCTTCCGTAGTATTTCTTATTTCCAATCTTCTTATAAGCTCGGATCCGCACATAGTACTTCTTACCAGATTTCAGTTTTTTAAGCGTGGTCTTGGCTGTTTTCTTAGAGCAGGAAACGTTCTTTGCCTTTTTGAACTTGCTGCTGGTGGAGTACTGGATCTGATATCCGTCTGCTTTGCTGTCCTTTTTCCAGGAGACCGACAGTTTTCTCTTTCCGGCTTTTACGGTCGGTGTCTTCATCTTTGCCGGGATGGCATAGATGGTGATTTTCTTCGTGGCACTCTTATATGCAGATGTAGCTTTTGCCGTGATGGTAATCGTGGCCCTTCCGGTTCCTTTGATGGTCACCTTCCCTTTGCTGTTTACCGTGGCAACCCTGCTGTTGCTGGTTTTATAGGTACAGGAGGTTTTTGCCTTTGGTTTTAAGGTAACGCTGCTCTTATAGGCTTTCTTGTAGGAAGATGAGACATTCGTAATCTTCTGGGATTTTTTTTCCGGCTGTGGGGTAGACTCGTTCTTATTATCTACTTCATTACTAGAAGTGGATTTAACAACTTTAAGTGTGAAGATTCCCTTTTTTATACTTCCGTCATCATCTTTTACAGAAACATTGAGTGTAACGACTCCTGGACCATCTACCTTAAAATAATGTTCGTCCCATTCTTCACCTGCACCATTCTGCCTGTGTTCTGTTTTATATATTAATTTGTTTGTATCTCCTGTAATTGTCCAATCTAAAAGTTCATTACATGTTGGCGTATATTGCGTCATATTATCCGGTGCTGTGGACCAGATTGAAAAATAGATTCTACTTTCTCCATTGTTATTAAATACATAATCGTTCTTTACGGAATCATAATCAAAACTTGCTGTCCCGCTGTTTGTAAAATTGTTGTCATGAAAACTGCATTGTATATCCTGGATAGGGATTGTTACAAGAACATTGAGTATCAACGTATGCCCGGATTCATCCTTTCCCGTAATGACACATTGCCCGTGACCAGCACCAATAATACGAACCTTTCCATTTCTAACAGCAACTATTGCAACACCCGGATCACCGCTTTCCCAAGTGACAGAATCCGTAGTATCTGCCGGGGAGACGGCATACTCGACATCCATATAGGTTCCCGCTTCAAATGCTGAATCCAAATCAGATACTCCGTTCCAATTCTTAAAATTATTTGCATGCTGTTCAGCAAGAGAATCAGGCTTCAACGTGATACTCTTCGTCGCAGCTCCGGTGTCTGCGAAGACTAAGGATGTGGCAGGGGTGAGATAGGAACTCTTTTCCTCTGCGGTCAACTCAGAGGAGATTTTGATTTTAGTGGTCGGTGACAGATAAAGAGGCGCTTCTCCTGATGGCTGCTCTATCGCCCATTGTTTCATCTCTTCATTTTTTACGATGATGACACAATTTGTAAGTTCCGTGAAAGCACGATTGTCCAAAGCAATCTGGCTTGTGTCCTCCTGCTTTAAGATAATTGTTACTCCTTCAAGAAGTCTGAAGGATTCATCAGCGCAAAAATTTACTGATTCCGGCACAATGATTTTTCCCAATGCTGGACAGTTACGGAACACATGGCTCCCTATGCCCATTACATCGTCTGGTATGACATACGTATCACAACTTTTTCCCTCCGGATATTTTACCATAACAGGCAACCCCTCCGGTTTTCCTTCTGCATGGACAAACAAAACGCCGTCCCTTGAGAAATATATCTCATTGTCTTTAGAAACATTAATCTCTTTCAAAGAGGTTGCATCTGTGAAAACTGTCAGGGAATCTTCCATATGGGTTATTGTCTCTGGGATATATACTGTTTCTATAGTTGTATTTCGTAAGAACAGATATTTTGCCAGGGTTGTTACCGGATATCCTTCGATACTTGATGGGATATTTACATTTACATCTGTGCCCGTATATGCTGTAATCCTTGCCTGCCCATCAGCTATTGTATAAGAAAAGCCGTCCTCTGTCTGTCCTTCTGTTGATTCTCCATATGCTGGCACTTCCTGTTGCTCTATCTCTATAGCCTGCTCAGATATATCTGCTGTCTGCTCGGATGACCCGGTATCAATAGTATCCTCTGCCGCATAAGTAATACTGCCATTCGTCATCATGACCGATACTGCCAAAATAAATGCTAATACTTTCTTTCCCTTCATTCCTTTTCTCCCATCATGCTGTTAATTATTACAAATTTAAATTATAACCGTTCTCATTTATTGTTTTAATTATACCATATATTTCCATTTATTTACAAAAAACTTTTGTTTTCTGTAAAATATTATGATACTGTAGCGAGATAATATAATTTTCAAATTCCTCTATCCAGAAAAAATCCCCGGATATTGCACCGGGGATTTTTCTAATCCTAAGATATTTTTATTCTATTACGGCTCCTGTCTGCATTCTGCAAACTTCTCATAAAACTTCTGCAATCCGTCCTCATGCTCATAGTTCGATGGACCATAATCCTCCACGAACTGCTGGGCTTCCTTGACCTGCTCCCTGGTGAACCTCCAAACGCTCTGCGGAGTCTTATTCCATTCCCCGGTTCCCGGTATATCCACCGTATAATTATCCCCCCACAACGGCAGCGGATCGCTCTGCTCCGGGTTCAGTCTCCGGTAACTTAAGGTATCCAAAAGCGCCTCCCGGTACTCTTCATTTTTGACCCACACGGAGTCCTCGTCCAGGGTATCCAGGTATTTCTCGCTGATGAATCTTACCTTCCCTTCATCCGGCTCCGTACCAATGTCGTAGCCGTCGATGATGGTATCATGGCCGTCCACGATATGCACCAGGATCATCTTCTTTGTGACATTCCCGGCAGCGTCTTCTGCCCGGTAGGTCACGGAGATGACGGCGGAACCGGTTAACCCTGTGAATTCCTCTGCCTGGTAATCCATGACGGTAAAGCTCGTCTGATTCTCTTCGTCTAAGAAGTTCTTCAGACGTCCTTCCTCATTGGAACCGCTCTTGACCTCTTCGTCTGTTGCCTTCGCTGCATTTAAAAGCTCCTCTTCCGTGATGATAAATCCGTTCTGTGCTTCCTCCAGTGTATAATAACGGTCATAGGCTTCAATGACCGGTCCCATATCCCAGACCGCATACATGTTGACGTATGGGGTGTCGTTATAGACGGTTCCCACGCCTCCTAAGGATGGGATTGTGGCAGATGTTGCCGCCGATCCACGGACAGAACTCATGGCATTTGCTACGATGCTATTTTCCTGGAATTCATTATACCCTGTTCCTGGTGAACCAATGGTGAAATTGCCATAAGTTTTAGAACGATTTACTAATGTTTCTCCATGTACAACCTCTCCAAGACCATAATCACTCTTCGCATTTTCTTCATCAATTGCCCATCCGACAACCGTTCCTTCAATCTCCTGATTCATGGTCTCTCCGGTCTCTTCATCCGTATAGGTTGCTGTCTCTGTTTTCTGGAAATAATCTTCTGGATTTTCTTCTTCCTCATCCTTCTCTTTATTATCGTCAAAGGTATAGTCCAGCTTCTCGCTGTGTCCGTATCCGTCTTCCCCGGCGTCAATGAAGTCCGTTCCCTGTGTCTGACCGTTTCCAATGTAGGCTACATTGAAATGCTCTTTCCAGATGGCATATAAGGTTACGGATTCCTCTTCCTTATAGGCTTCTCCCTCCGCATAGGAAGTCCCGGTTCCATCCGCTTTTGTGTTCCATTCCACGAAATCATAACCGTTGTGGATGAAAGCATTGTCCTTGATGGTGTATGCCTGGAAATGTGTCTTCATTCCATCCTCCATGGTGCCAGTACCGCCATTGGCATCGTATTTGATGGTATAGGTTTTGATCCTCCATACCGCATAGAGATTCATATTGGAGGAAACCGTGACTTTGTTTCCGGCTGTGTAACCTTCATCCGCCGTCACAGCATTCTTATTCATGCTCCATCCCAAGAGCTCATAACCTTCCCTGGTACCAGATGGCAGGATTATAGCCCCGTCTTTCCATCTTGCATACAAGGTTATGGTTTCTTTATCTTTGTCTGTTAAATTCTTTACAGCTTCTTCATCATCATATACCTTTCTGCTATTTTTCGTCTTACTCCAATCATCGAACACAGCTGCTTCAGTATCATTCGTTTTTGTAATGGATGCCTTTTTATCTGTACAATTTTTATTATAAATCACACTGAATTTTCGCTCAAATCCATTCTTTGTTAATTTCTTTTCCTTATCATAAATATGTGTGCTTGCTGCCATGCTTCCGGATGTCTCCCCGTTCCCATTGTATTGCACGGTGTAGGTAATCGGCTCCCATTGTGCATAAAGCGTTACCATTCCATCTTCCTTATCCGTCAGATTCTTCACGATCTGCTTATTACTGTAAGATGTGCCGCTTCCATTTTTCTTCGTATTCCATCCTGTAAAGGTATATCCTGTCTTTTTGTATGCATTTGCAGTCAATTTCTTTTCTTTATCATACGTCATGCTCAAGTCTTTCATGCTTCCAGATGCAGCTCCGTTTCCGTCAAATTGGATTTTATATTCATTCGCTACGAACTTATATTTTGTGATGATGTGGCTGAAATCCCTTGGATGCACTTCAATGAGTCCCACATCTCCACCGGAACATCCGAGCCATACATGCTCTGAACCAACAAAGTACCACTGTTCTGTCTCGTCACAATAAGAAAAATAATGCCGGTAATAAGCGTAGCCCGCATTACCATCCGGGCAGGTATACGGCGCTGCCAGTGTATGGGCATAAGAATCTCCATTTACACTGGCTTTTACGACATAGGGCGAAATAAGACCATAACCGGCTCCTAAACTTGCCATCGTATTCTGATCATATTTGGTAATCGTTTGAGATGTGATGGTCAGTTTCTTGGATGAGCTGGTCACCTTGCCCTTCAGATAACTCTTATCCGGATTTAACCCGGAACCTTCACATGAAATATATGCGGAATGGTCCATGCCATGCATACATATCACAGATTTCCCATCTTGCTCCAAATGATACCCCGTCTTTTTTGCATTCGGATCATAGATTGCATCGGAAGATGCCGCTTTTAAGGAAGATACCGACTCCATCTTATAAACGCCATCTTTACCTACTGAATCCTGACCGCTCTCTGTTTCTTTCTTATCAACTTCCTCCTTTTTCGGCACTTCCCCGATCATCCCTTTTCCCAGATATGGTACAAAGCTTTCCTCTGTGACTGGGACCGCTCTCTTTAAAAGTTCCGCTTCCACCTCCTCACAGGACATCCTTTTTTCATCGGACATCCCTCTTTCCAGGGATGCCGTCACTCCAGTCACATAGGCGCAGGCAATGGACGTCCCGCTTACAGTCTGCGTCTTCCCTGCAAGATTGAGGACCTCTCTCGTTCCATAAGCGGAAAAATCCACGGTATCTCCGTAGTTGCTGTCCTCCGCCGCTTTTTTCTGATTCTTTGCGCTTGTTATAACAACTGCCTTTTCGCAGCTACCCGGAACGTATCCTGATACGTTCGAAGCGTCATTCCCGGCTGCCGCAATAACCGTAATGCCTGCATTATATGCCTCATCCACGACGCCCTCTATGAGCTTTGATTCCCCTTTCCCGGAGAGTCCCAAGCAGATGATATCCACCCCCTGCTCCATGGCGGCCTTCATGCCCAGATATGTAGTCAGTATCGTTCCATATCCATCATTATCCAGGACTTTCACCGGAAGGATCTTCACGCTGCCGCTGTCCTTCCCATTCATTTCCAAAGCGGTTACGATAACTTGAGCCATGGCGGTACCGTGGCTGTTATCATCACTGGTGTTTCCTACATCCCCGCTTCCTGATGCATTGTTTCCGGTATCCTGGATGTAAGAAGCAAGATTTCCGATATCCGTTTTTATTCCCGTATCCAAAAGTGCCACACGGACGATATCATCCTCTGCCGTCTCCTCTGGAACATCTTCGGTAACTTCGGATTCTGTCGATTTTGTTTCTTCTGCTGCTACGGCATTTTCCACATCATTCCCGGAATCCTGCCCTGCTCCCGGTTCCTTGGTATCTGCCTCCTTTTCAGCATCCAGTGGCTCTTCTTTGGCATCCACCGTTTTCTCGGATGTCTCATCCTCTTTATCCTCTGCCTCTTTTACTGTGGAATCATTCTTCCCGGTTCCTGTCTCTTCTGGTTCCTCCCTTCCGGCTTGCTCCTCATCTTGTTTTTCATCCTGCCCTGCTTCTGCCTGTGCTTTTACTACAAGATCGGATTCTGCATAATTGATCCCTTCCATCTCCTGATATACTTCGCAAGCAGCTTTGGCGCTCTCTGGATCTGCATAAGAGAGCACATAGACTCCATCCCCGATGAAAATACGTTCCTCTGCCCCAAGCGTGTCAAAATCTTCCCGGGATGTGCTTACGATTAGGTTTTTCGTCCCATACTCCGTTTCAAATGCCTCTTCCAACTCCACTCCCGTATACAAAGAATGAATCTTTCCTGCCGCCTCAGACAGTCCCATCTTCTGTGTTCCTGCCGGTTCCGCCAGGACTTTCAGATTCTCCACCCCCGGCAGGGTCAGAAAAAGCGCCGCCGCAAGCACTCCCACTGTAATCCTCTTATGTATCTTATGTTTCCTGCGTTCCTTCATTTTCTTTATGCCTCCCTCCATACCGCATAATAGATTTCCTCCTGACATATCCCCTCTGTAAAATCAGCCTTTTCGTTTGTCCTGGCATTGTTCCATTCCACAAAAAGATAACCTTCTTTCTCCGGTTCTCTCGGCACATTTACCTTTTCCCCCTTAATCAATAAAGAAGTCTTATATAGACTGTCCTCCTTCATATCCTGCTCCGTATAAAACCTTACCAGGTAACTGTTCCTCTTCTTTGCTTCCGCAACCGACTCATCCTCCCGATCTAAGATGAGCGTCCTTTTACAGCTCACCTTTCCTTCTTTCCCATTCGGATGCTGGTAAGTTTCCGTCACTTCCGCAGAAATGACCCCCTTCCCACTGTCTGCCTGTAAGACGGTGACCTCCACATTAGAAGAGGAATCGAGCTGCTGCATCAGGTTTTCCAGGAAGGCTGCCTCCAACGCCCCATCACTTTCATAAGCTCCCTGTTCCTTCACCTGCTCCACGGCCACGCTCATGGCATTCGACAGCCCGTCATGGATCTCCTCGTTCCGCACCCCCCTGCCCTGGAAAGTATAGACCAGCAAAATGAGGAGTACCGCAATCAAAAAAGAAGCTGTACCAATGATGATGTTTTTCATGCTATACCCCCTTCCTGTTCACGGCAGTGAGAAATTCCGTCTTTACCGGGTTGTTATGCCTGTCCCGCCCGCTGACTTTGACTTGGTAGATGCCGGACCTCCCGATGCAGATGTTGCCGCTGTCAAGGTCAATTTCTGCTGCCGCTTCCTGCATCTCCTCCCCGTTCAGTTCCAGAACTTCAATATCTTTCACATAGATCCGGATATCTCCCTCTTCCCCGGAGACCGCCTCTTTCAGGGTACTTTCATATCCGTCTTTGGAGTCTGTCACTTTGATCTCTTCATAAATATTGTAAGCCTGTCCCGCCTGTTTTGCGAATTTCCCGATATAGGTAAAGACCGGGTCGGACAGGACCGCCTGCTCGTACTCCTCCTTTGGCTGTGCCTGGGCGGTATCTTCTTTTTCTGCCCCGCCTTTCAGACTCCCGAAGATGTTTCCCGTATAGATATTTATGACGATCAGCACGGCAACTGCCGTGATCATTACGCCTCCGATAACCTGTATCACTTTTTTCATGTTCTCTTTCTTCTGCCTCCTTTTTATGGTGTCTGTTCCACAAAACGTCTTTATAGCATTCCTTCTTCCCCAAAGTATCTGATCCGTTTACCAATCGTTTCTATATTTAGATACCTTCTGGTCTTCTTCCATTTTTTGCTCTTTTACCCATAAAGCCACGCCGAAAACGCCTCCGTAATCCCCGAAATCCCGCCGCCGAAAAATGCAGCTGCGATCAGCCCTATGAGAAGGATCCCTCCGGCTGCTTCCGCAAGAGTTCCTCCATGCTGTTTCATGATCTCTTTCATGATTTTCATTCCTCTCTGTTTTTTATTTCTCTTTTTATTTTTTTCATTCTGTTATGTCCAGTAACCCATAAAATAAATGAAAAAGTAAAAACTTTCTGCTCCGTTTCTTCATTTTTGCTACGTTTTTCTGTGAACATTCTTTCTAAAACCCACTGAAAAATGCCAACACTCCCGCAAGAACGGCGATCAACGCCAAAAACAGCACCATATAGGCAATGGCTGCCCCGTGTTCTTCAATGATCTTTTCCATTAGTTTACATACCCCCTCACTGTGTGCTGGTTCCTGACGCCCAGGATGGGGATGGTATAGTCATAGGTCATGACCATTTCCACGCACTCCGTGTTTTGGGTATCTCCTACCGTTCCTGCTCCATCCCCGTCGCCATAACTGACCTGCCGCGGCGTTCCCTCTCCCCGGTCATAAATGGTCACGGTCATCTCGTAACCGTTCTCCGCTGCCTTTTCTCCTGCTTCCTGTATGGCAGCCGCGGAAAAATTGGATTCTGCCACAGTCTGCTTTGCATTGTCCATAAAATTCCTCGCACTAGAGGAATCAATCTCTGCCGAAATGACTCCCGCGCAAAGATAAGTGATCATGGCAAAGATGAACACCCCTAAAAATCCTTTGATGAATGCTTCCATAACGGACTCCTTTCTTTACAGCATGTTTCCAATGCTTCCATACAATGTCAGCATGACCAGCGCCAGATCTGCCATAATCTTAAGACCGGATGGCAGCACCGGAAGAAAAAGATATCCCATCATCCCTGCCACCCGGTTATCGTTTTTGATCTTTTCACTCTGCAAGGTCATGGCATTGTTCTTCTCAATTACTGTAAGCATCTGCTCATCCACGTTTCCTCCTGTGCCGGAGCTGATGGAATACAATAACTTCATAGCTTCCTGTACCTTTGGTACATCATATCCCTCTAAAAAAGCAAAGTACGGCGCAGATCCGGTGGGATCTTCTTTTAACTCCTCGCACAGCTTCTTTACCGGATACTGTAAGGATGCCGGAACCTTTTCCATAGACAGGTAGACAGCTCCCTGAACACTCTCTGTCCTAAGAAGCAGGATGACATGGAACATCCATCTTGGAAAATCCCGCTCCACTTCCCGTTTGATCCTCTTTTTTCTCATAACATAATCCAGTGTATGCTGGTTCAATAACAAAACCGTAACGGCAAGCCCGATAGACAAAAGAACCAAGGACCTTTTCGTCAAAAATAGGACAATGGTCAGAATCATCGGGACAGCCGCCCATTTGATGCTGGTGCGCATTTCTTTTGCCGGATCATACTCTTCCACGAAACGATAGTCTGCTTCCACTTTTTCCGGCGTCCTCTCTTCGATCGGTTCCAACCAGTCCGTAGCATTCTTTTTTAATACGGCGCGGGTCATGAACAGGAGCAACGCTATCTCCACGACCACGGCAATCCGTTCCGCTGTATGTCCCATAACGTTCATCTCTTCCGGAAGGAAAAACATCATGGCCTCCGATACCGTAAACAGCAGTACAAAAGACATCAGCACGGAAAAGAGCATATTCTTCTTTTCACTCCGGCACTGCTCCACGGAATCCGTCCAGGCATTTCTGCGGCTCTCTAAGACGCTGACTGCCTGGGATGCATCCCCTCCCTGTTCCTGGCTTCGCAGGAAGAAGCTGTGCATTAATTCCATCTGTTCACAGCCATAACCTTCTTCCACAATCCCCAAAGCCTGTTCCGCAGCATCCGCCTTTGCATCCTTCTTCTCAATTTCATCTACTGCCCTTTGTATGGTTTCTTTCATGTTTCCTTCTGAAAAAAGCGCCAACGTCTCCTTCAAAGATGGATAAATACGACGATTCTTTTTAAAGGAGCTTTCCATCTGCTCCATATAGAGACACGCCTGGGCGTAACGGAAATAAGCTTCCTTCTCTTTATCTATATACTTTTGGAACGAGGGAAGGAAGCAAAAGACCAGGATCCCCAATATTGTGCCGTAAAATATCCCCAGACGGCAGATACTTCCCAACACAAAACCTGTCAAAACCGCCGCCATAATATACTGTAATTTCAGATATTTTTTCATGCGCTGATCTCCCTTCTATCCTTTAACAGATTTCGTATCTCTCCCTTCTGCATAAGTTCTCTCTTCTCTGCTTTGATTCTATCCTCCGCTTCTCTGCTGTAAAAAGGATCCTCAATTCCTGCTTTTTCCATCTTTACCCGGATATTTTCCGGAATGACATTTTCCTTGTCCCGGACGAGTTTTCCGCTTCGCACCATCAAATTGCAGATATTTTTGTGGTTCTCACGGGAAAAAAATCCAATCTGGCTGATATAGCGTTCCGTTTTTTCCAGATCCGCATGATATCTGGTATCCAGCAAAATTCCTACATCCATTCCGACGTAGACGTCGTTTGCCAGCCGCTCCGCATCCTGGCGGCTCGGCATCATGTTCAGGATGCGATCTGGTATCTTTCTGACATCGTCCGTATGCAGGGTAGTAAAACCCGTGATTCCTGTTGTCCAGCATTCCACCAGCTGTTTTACCTCCACGGATCTCGCCTCCGAGAGCATGACCCGGTTCGGATTCATACGAAGTACCTCTTTCAATGCATCCTCATAGGAAAAATGTTCATTCACCCGCAATTCCACGCAATCTTTTCCCGGATTGATCTCCCGGTAATGCACCTCTCTGGTATCCTCCACCGTGATAACCTTCTGTTCCGGTGGGATAAAAATAGTTAAAAATTTTGCGCACTCCGTCTTCCCGACTCCCGGCTCCCCGCAAAACACCATGTTGAGCTTTGCTTTCACACAATTTGCCAACAGATGTAACACCTCCTCCTCACAATAATGTTCCTTCAGGGCAGAAAGAGGCGTGATCCTCTGTACGGTGGGCGTTTTTCGAATGCAGATACAGAGTCCGGATACCGCGACTGCATCGTGAAGTACTGTGATACGCAGATCCTCCGTCTCGGCTTCAATAATATTGTCAATAGGATTCAAATTCCTTCCCACCAGGTTTCCCACGTTCTGCGCAAATCCCCGAATAAATCCATCATTAAGCTGTTCTGTGATTCCGGGTTCCGCGACTCTGCGTCTCCTGTTAAAAATATCCTTGACCCACAACTCCTGTCCGTTATAATCAATGTCCGTAATGTTTTTATCATTTAAAAAAGGCAGAAACGGACCAAATTGAGCGTCTGATAACATGAATCTTTCTGTTTCCATGATCTGGTTCCTTTCTAAAAAAATGTGCTTTTAAGAAAGGCGGTATCTCTACCGCCCTGCATTTCAGTTTATAACGGTTCTTTCCGTGCTTAGAATCCAGCTGCGCTCTGCGCCTCGCTTCCAAAGGAATCGATCAGAGCCTCAAAAAGATTCTGGATAAAATCTCCCTTTCCGATGGCAACGATAGCTGCGATAAAGATAATAATTAATGCAGCAGTAATCAACGCTCCGCCGTGCTCTTCTAAAAGTGTTCGCATACTTTTTTACCTCCCATATTCAGTTATAAAGTTTGGAAATAATTGATTTTTTAAGATTTTTGATAAGAAAATTTAGATTGGGATAAATATAAACTTATAAAAATATAAATTTGATATTTTTGATTATAGTCTATGATCTGAATTATGTCAATATGAAGAACGACCGATTTTATGAAAGTTCCCGCCCGTATCAGATGCCATGTATCTCCAAAAGATATAATATGACATCCGATACTGCAGATCTCATACTTCACAGGCAGGATACACTTTCGTTTTTTACAGATCGTTGAAAATCTGATAGATATCAATCTTCAATGCGTCCGTATCCGTCATTCCTACAAAGATTCCCCCATACCGGTACCCCTCTTCCGTCTCTTCCATGCGGACTATTTTGACCACAACATCAATGATCTCTTTGGTCCAGATCTGGATCTTTGTATTATAATGGGCGTCTGTCTCCAGCTTCTGCGCCGACTTAAAGCCGATTCCCGATCTGGAAATATCCACAACATCCACATGGGAATATTTCAGGGTGGTGATCCCCTCTTCGTCCAAACGCTCCAGTTCAATTGATACGTCCAGTTCCAGTCTTTTGTGTCTTCTTTTCTCCTGCATTCTTTTCCTTCTCCTCTTTTTGCCCACTGCCTGTTATCTCTGTAACAGACAAAACCTTATTTTTTGTCAGTGATAAACATAGCGTCTCCAAAACTGAAGAAACGATATCGTTCTCTCACAGCCTCCTCATATGCCGTAAGAATATGTTCCCTTCCTGCCAGAGCCGAGACAAGCATCAGCAAAGTAGACTCCGGCAGATGAAAGTTCGTGATCAGCGCATCCAGAATCTTAAACCGATACCCCGGATAAATAAAGATATCCGTCCATCCGCTGGAAGCCTCAATGGTTCCGTCCTCCTTCGCCGCCGACTCAATCGTCCGACAACTTGTGGTTCCAACACAGATGACACGCCCTCCGTTTTTCTTTGTCTCATTGATAAGCTCTGCCGCCTTTTCGTCAATCATATAGAACTCCGAATGCATATGGTGATCCAGTACATTTTCCACTTTTACCGGACGGAAGGTTCCAAGCCCCACATGGAGGGTTACTTCCGCAATCTGAATGCCCTTTTCCCGAATCTGCTCCAAAAGCTCCGGCGTGAAATGCAGCCCTGCCGTGGGCGCCGCCGCCGAACCGTCGTATTTGGCATAGACGGTCTGATAACGATTCTTGTCCTTTAGCTGATGCGTGATGTAAGGCGGCAGCGGCATCTGTCCCAACTGATCCAAAATCTCCTCAAAGATCCCTTCATAAGAAAACCGGATCAACCGATTTCCCTCTTCCACCACATCAATAACTTCTCCCACCAAAAGCCCGTCTCCAAATAGAATCTTTGTCCCCGGCTTTGCCTTTTTTCCCGGTTTTACAAGGGTCTCCCAGACGTCGTTTTCCCGCCGCTTTAAGAGAAGGATCTCAATATGCGCCTCCGTCCCCTCTTTGATTCCGTAAAGTCTCGCCGGAATTACCTTGGTATTATTCAGTACAAGGCAGTCCCCCGGATTCAGGTAGGAAATGATATCCTTAAAAATCTTATGCTCCATCTCCCCCGTCTCTTTGTCCAGAACCAGCAGTCTGGAACTGGAACGATCCTCCAGCGGATCCTGGGCGATCAGCTCCTGTGGAAGATCAAAATAAAAATCCTTAACGTCCATTCTTACTCCTCAAAAGGGCAGGAGCCGACATGAATCGAAAATCTCAGAAATTCTTATCCCCTGCCCTTTTTATTATATATCACAATTATTTACGAAGCTCAATTCCCATCTCTTCGAGCTTTTTCAAAATCTTGTTCATACCGTTCTGGATATCCGCATCTTCCAGAGTCTTATCTTTGGCACGGAAGGTCAGGGTATAGGCAAGGGACTTGAAGCCTCTCTTGATCTGCGCCCCCTCATATACGTCAAAGAGCGCATAGCTTTCCAGATACTGTCCGCCTTTTTCCTCAAATACCTTTTCAATATCGCCCGCTAAGACTTCCTTTGGCACCACCATGGATAAATCACGGGTTACGGCAGGGAACTTGGCAATTCCCTGATATTTTCTGTCAAAGGTGGCAAATTCCACGATATAAGGCATATCTAAAACAGCTACATAAACACGGTCCTTGATGGCATAGCTGTTTGCCACGATCGGATGTACCTCTCCAAGGTAACCAACTACAGTTCCATCATAGACGATCTCCGCCTGACGTCCCGGATGTAAGAACGGCTTCTTATTGTTCGGATCATATTCACATTTTTTGTGCATACCCACTTTATCAAAGAACTCTTCCACCACGCCTTTCATGGTAAAGAAATCTCCGTCTCCGTACATTCCAAGGGTGAACTGCATTCTCTCCTCCGGAAGCTCCGTTACCGGAACCTGTTTTGGAAGATAGATATTTCCCAGCTCATAGAGTCTGACATTCTGATTTCTTCTATTATAGTTGGTGGAGAGAGAGGTCAGCATTCCATTCAGGGAAATGGTTCTCATGATACTGAAATCTTCTCCCAGAGGGTTGGTGATAACCACCGTTTTGCGAAGAGGACTGTCTTTTTCTATCAATAATTTATCAAATACCTTCGGACTCTCAAAGGAATACGTCATTGCCTGTGAAAAACCGCAAAATTCTGCGATATCTCTCGCCACCTCTTCCACACGGAGCTTAAAGGAAAGTTTTCCCGTGGTTGCCTCTCCGCTTGGCAAAGAGGTTGGGATCTTGTCATATCCATAGAAACGCGCCACCTCTTCCGCAAGGTCCGCGTCGCACTCCAGATCCTGTCTCCAGGATGGAACGATCACTTCGTTCTTCTCCTTATCATATCCCAGACCCAGCATTTCAAAATAGGAGAGCATGGTATCGGCATCGATATCTGTTCCCAATAATTTATTGTATTTTTCCGGTTCAAACGGAATATTTCTTCCCTCTTTTACCTTACCATATACGTCAACAACACCGCCTACCACTTCTCCGGCTCCTAACTCTTCTACTAACTGGCAGGCACGATTGATGGCGTCCATTGCGTTTTTCGGATCTAATCCCTTTTCAAATTTTCCTGAAGCGTCAGTGCGAAGCCCTACTTTTTTTGAAGAGAGACGGATATTGGTTCCATCGAAGCAGGCCGCCTCAAAAAGCATGGTCTTTACGTCGTCTGTAATCATGGAATTTTCTCCACCCATGATACCTGCAATACCTACAGCTTTTTTGCCATCGCAGATCATCAGAACAGAATCATCCATGATGCGCTCCTGACCATCCAGAGTCACAAATTTCTGACCCTTTTGTGCTCTCTTTACTACGATCTGTGCATCCTCTATGGTCTCTAAATCATAGGCATGCATCGGCTGACCGTATTCTTCCATGACATAGTTGGTAATGTCGACAATATTATTGATCGGACGGATACCGTGGGCTGCCAGTCTTCTCTGCATCCACTCCGGTGATGGTTCGATTTTGATATTTTTTACTACCCTTGCGGTATATCTTGGGCAAAGCTCCGTATCTTCTACACGGACTTTGATATAGTCGTTGACATCCTCCTCATTTCCGGTCTCTGTTACCACCGGCGGGGTGAATTTTTTGCGGAAGGTTGCCGCTGCCTCTCTGGCAAGCCCGATCACGCCAAAGCAGTCCACGCGATTGGATGTGATCTCATACTCGAACACAGAATTACGAAGTCCCAACGCTTCTATTGCATCTGCTCCAACCTCGGCGTCCGCCGGAAAAATGTAAATGCCGTACTCCGGCGCCTCCGGGTACATATCTTTTGTGGAACCCAGCTCTTCAATGGAACACATCATTCCATAGGATTCCACGCCCCGCAGCTTTCCTTTTTTGATCTTCACGCCGCCCGGTGTCTTCTTACCGTCATGGCCTCCTGCCACACGTCCACCGTCTAAGACTACAGGAACCTTATCGCCTTCCTTGACATTCGGCGCTCCGGTTACGATCTGTAACAAATCATCCGCTCCCACATTGACCTGGCAGATAATCAACTTATCCGCATCCGGGTGTTTTTCAATCTTCTCAATCTGTCCGATCACAATCTTATCCAGATCCGCATCCAACTGCTCAAAACATTCCACCTTGGAACCAGACAGAGTCATTGCATCCATATATTCCTGTGCCGTACATTCCAGATCCGGCACCATTGATTTGATCCATTCTAATGATGTTCTCATTACTATTCTCCTTTTCTTTTAGAACTGTTTTAAGAAACGCACATCGTTTTCATATAAGAGACGCATATCGTCGATCTCGTATTTCAAAAGCGCAATTCGCTCTAAGCCTACGCCAAATGCAAATCCCGAATATTCCTCCGGGTCAATGCCGCTCATGCGCAGCACCTTCGGATGTACCATACCACAGCCTAAAATCTCGATCCATCCCTCGCCTTTACAGAAACGGCAACCCTTTCCGCCGCATTTAAAACAGGTCACATCCATCTCCGCACTCGGCTCCGTGAACGGAAAATGATGGGGACGGAATTTTACCTTCGTATCCTCGCCGAACAATTCCTTTGCGAACTCCGCCAGAGTTCCCTTCAAATCCGCAAAAGTAATATTTTTATCGATCACCATACCCTCGATCTGATGGAAGGATGGAGAATGGGTCGCATCCACCTCATCAGAACGGAATACCCTTCCCGGTGCGATCATACGGATCGGCAATTTGCCCTGTTCCATCACACGCACCTGAACCGGAGACGTCTGGGTACGCAGCAGAATCTTATCATTGATATAAAACGTATCCTGCTCATCCTTCGCCGGATGGTTTGCCGGAATATTAAGTGCCTCAAAGTTATAATAGTCCTCCTCCACTTCCGGACCTTCCACAACCTCATACCCCATACCAACAAAAATACGCTCCACCTCTTCCAGCGCAATCGTATTCGGATGGCGGTGTCCCACCTGATTCATCTTAGCCGGCAGCGTCACATCAATAACCTCTTTCTCCAGACGCTTCTCCATCTCCGCCGCCTCTAACTTCTTCTTCGCCTCTTCCAGCGTCTTCTCAATCGCCTCTCTCGTCTCATTGACAAGCTGTCCCACCATCGGACGATCCTCAGGACTGACATCCTTCATCCCCTTCAACACAGCCGTCAACTCACCTTTCTTTCCCAAAAAAGAAACCCGCACATCATTTAAAGAAGACAATTCCTTCGCCTCTTCCATCTGACGCATAGCCTCTTCCCTGATTTTCTGCAACTTCTCTTTCATCACTATTCTCCTTCCATTTAACCATACAATTTTCTAAACCTTAATCCACGCTCACCCGGAAATTTTTTTAGACAGTTGTCCCAGCAATTTGTAAGAATCTGTTTCTGTCTGTTGTGACTTTGTAGAGGATATTAGATTTTCTTAATGTTCTGCCCAATCCACAGCAATGTCTGGACACGACGTCCAGACAAGGCGCATCCGAGCCATGGATGGCGAGTATGCGCCGTTTGCGTCCGTCTCCAACACACTCTCTCAGAACATTTAGAAAATCTTATATCCGAAACAGGTCACAACGGACAGAAACAGATTCTTACAAATTGCCTCACAACCCACCTAAAAAAAGCCCCGTCCCCACAAAAAGGACGAAGCAACTCCGCGATACCACCTTACTTCCCGAACTCCAATCATTCGGACTCTCAACCTGCGTAACGTGCACACCCCGTCTGAACTTACCAAAGTCACATCACTACCCCTTCAGTCCAGCAGCTCCAGTGGGAAATTCATCTTCTATCTTACCTTAAGGAAGCTCTCAGCCGGTTACTTCCTCTCTCTGTAAAAAGTATAAAAGACTACTGACACTTTCATAGCTTTTTTCTTGAAACTTTTAATATTCTAGCACAGAGAAAAGAAAACTGCAAGTTATTTCTTCTCCCTTAACTTCTTTTCCTGTAATTTCTTTCTCCAATCCCGGAACAAATCGGAAAATACCACATTGGTCTCCGCACACAACAGCAAAATATACATACAAAAATATAACCACAGCATAACGAGTACGATCGTTGCAAGACTTCCATAAGTAGAAAAACCATTAAAATACTCTACATAGATGGACAGCGCAAAGGAAAATACATACCAGGAAACCGCACTTAAGATTGCCCCCGGAAGCTGACTCTTAAAAGTCGCTTTGCGGTTTGGAAGCATCTTAAATACCAGGGCGAAAAACACGATCAGCACTCCCATAATAATGACAATACGAAGCCCGATGATCACGCTCATAAAATGTGAAATAATGGGCAGATACCGTACTGCCGCCTTTTGCAGCGTACTTCCGAATACCAGCAGAACCAGCACGATCACGATCGCTAAGATCAGTACTAATGTATAGGCGATGGCACGAAACCGCAGGATAAACCAGTTCCTCGTCTCCTGACAATTATTCACCATATTCAGTCCGGTTCCCAGATATTGCAGTCCCTTCGCAGAAGACCAGATCGCCACAACCGCCGCAATGGAAATCAATCCAATCGACTGATTATAGACCTCCCCAATGACCGAAATCATCAGCGGCGAAATATAACTTGGCATATAGCTTTTAACCGCCTGGGTCAGCACCTCCTGGGTAACCGGAGTATATTTCAGCAGGGAACTGAACACCATCAAAAAAGGAATGGCAGATAAGATGATAAAAAACGCCGACTGTGCGGCAAATGCCGTGATATTATCCACCCTGCATTTATCCAAAAAAGTTTTTACATTTCCGAAAATTTTCCAAAGCATACCTTCCAAAACCCCATTTCTCTTAACTTATAAAGGTTACCACGAACGGCTGATTTTGGCAAGTTCTGCCGTTATTTTAGTAAATTCCCTCTATATCGATATCATGATAGAAGAACTGTAAAATCTCCTCATAAGTACATCCGGCCTGCGCCATTCCGTTTGCCCCATACTGACTCATACCGATCCCATGTCCAAAGCCGCCTCCTGTGGCAGACGCCGTTTTCTTATCGGAATCATAGCTCAGCGTACAGTAAGCGCTTGGTAAAACGGTTAGATTATCGCCCTTGCTGCCATCCTGATAGGTGATCTCCTGCAGCGCAATGCCTAACACCTTTCTGATATTATATTCGTTCTTAACAAGGGCTGTTCCATTCTCAAAGTCGATTTTCAAGGTCTGGATCGCACCGGAGCTTCCTCTTTTTTGAACCTCCACCCCGGTTACCGCGCCAAAGCCTTTCAGGGACTTTTTAGACTTTTTCTTAGAACCTGTGTAGAAGGTAATATTCTTACTGTTGGATTTCTTTGCTTCTGTTAAAACATTTCGGATCGCCTCATCCTTCCCATTGAGATCAAAGGATGCCTCCCACCGGAAATAAGGGATCTCTCCATCGTAGCAATCATCATCGGGACTGCTGATGTACTTTTTAAAATTCTTCTCTTTGGATAGATCCAGGTCCTCCTGTTCTTCCTTTACCCAAACGCTCTGTAAATATCCATACTTTTCCTCATCCTGAATATTCCAGTTCTCCATCGTGCCGGTATGTCCGAAGGATGTGGAATAATAGTATGCTTCCACCACGTTGCCATTGTATTTCAATACCAGACCTGCGGTATCCTCCACCGCCTTCTTGCTCTTCTCTCCCGCCTCGTTTTTGTTATATACCTGATAATTGGTGCTGTCGTCAATATGGGCTCCCAGGGCGGCGTAGTCCCCCTTCATCAACTGCATATAGGCGTAGCTCCTTGCACAAACAGCCTGCGCCTTTAACGCCTCGCTGTCGAATTTTTCCGGCATCTCGCTTGGCAGGACTCCGCAGATATAATCCTCAAAAGAGACCTCATTGACCACCGTATAGCCATCCCCGGTTTTTCGAAGTTCAAAGTTCCCTTCATAACCGAGGGAAGTGCGGGTTCCGTCTTCTTTTGTCAGATAGAGCTTTCCATCTCCTTTACTGCTTACGGTACAGGACTCCTCCTCACCCAGCAGCTTGCCGGCAGATACCACCTTTCCCGCCTTATAAGTTTTCGCTTTTTCACCTCTTTTGACTGTAAACTTCTGGTCTGAGGTGAGATAAATGTCCCCGTAATAAGGAGAACTGTCATTTAGCAACAGAACGCGGATGTTCTGGATGTCCGCCGGCTCTTTCAAAAGAACCGCCTGAACCTTTCCCTCTCCCACCACATACTGTACGCTCATATTACCGATGACGATGTCCTCCAGGGATTTTTCCTCTAACGTTCCATAGAGCTTATATGCTGGAACCCGTTCTGCCAGAGGAATCTTTCCATAGCCTTCAATCTCGATCTTCTCCTTATCCATGGTGATCAGATTGCCCTCGATGGTCTCCTCTTTTTTTCGTATCTCATGAATTTTCTGTTGTTCAAAGACAAGATCGCAGACGATATTTTTCATCTCTTTTCCGGTTCCCTCTGCCGAAAAAGTATATTCCTTTCCATTGAAAAGCACCTTCGCTTTTTTATCCTGAAAAGATTCCAGATAAGCGTTGGAGAGAATCACAGCCCCTTCCTCTTTTCCCAGAATGCCCAGAACCTTGTCATCTGAAATATACAATTTATATTTCTCCAATTCCTCCAATTTTACTCCCTGGGTGTCTAAGGTTCCCTCGCTGGTCTCTGCAGAAGTCCCTTTTTTATTCATTCCCAAAACCAGTACTTCTCTTTCCTTTACCTGATTTTCGGAATCCAGATAATCCAGGATTTCCTTATAAATTTTATGCCAGTCTTTCCGTGTGATTT
Organism: uncultured Lachnospiraceae bacterium; assembly: GCA_958428365.1. GTDB lineage: Bacteria > Bacillota > Clostridia > Lachnospirales > Lachnospiraceae > Maccoyibacter. Next base: position 21,567 of record CAUAFT010000001.1, read on the forward strand.
TTTTTGCCCCGTATTTTTTTTCATAGGTAATGTAATCACCGAGATGGATGCGCTCTAACACTTCTTCCACCTGAGAATAAGTGAGGTAGGAGCCCTTCAGCTCCAGTTTCGCCCCCGTCGCCTCGATTTCATTTTCTACTTCCTGACAGGAAATCCGCTCCTTGGAATATCCTGTATTTTTTACCTGCAAAAAAGAAATCCCTGCCCCCACAAAAACAAGGAGCAGAAGGATCACCAGCCATCCCGCTCTTCTTTTCTTTTTTTTCATAAATCTGCCCTTTTCCTTATGTAATCAATATTTTTTTACTGTCTTATAAAAACAAAGCTCTACTCTGGCTGCATACCACGCCTGCGGCTGGCCGCTTTCACGACAAACTCTCTTCCGCCGCAGGGCGTTCCCGCCCGGAGGACTTTTTATGATATAGGAAATTCCAACGGAATTTCCTATATCATAAGAAAGAAGCTGCTAAAATACTTAGCAGCTTCTTTTATCTTTGGTGAATTTTTTCTTTTGTAAATCTTATCTTTTGTACTTGTTTTTCTCTTGTACCTTCTTTATTTTTTCTTTGGTAACAATTTTTCTTTGGTGTTGATTTATCTTTGGTATATGCTATCTCTTGTACCTTAAGATTCTTCTGTATCTCAAAATTCTTTTGTATACCATATACTTAATCTTCAGCAAATACCCAAAATGCCGTTTCCTACAATTTTGACGCCTAGCAAAGCTAGGTGGGTGTCCGCAACTGTACTTCTGCCTTCCGCTGCTAACGACGGCCTGACATCCGACACAGTGATGTAAGAGTCCCATGAACGTAAATGTAGGTTCAAAATAGTAGGGTGTCGAACATCCCAGGAATTTTGTTGCTCTTATTATACTCTAGTATCTGTTTCTTTTCAATAAAAAATAAGTTGAAATTTTTGTCAAAATTTGTAGGTTATTTTTGTACAAAATACATCTTGTTTTTCTCATGCAAAAGAGGTATTGGAATAGATCCAATACCCGCTCATTTCCTGTCGCCAAAAGCCTAAAATCATTCCTCTGGGAACATTGAATATAAATCTTATTTTGTTCTGCTCTTAAGATATCTTAACCACATCTCCTTTTTTTATCTTATCTTTTTTCATTTCCTTTTGGATCTTATGATAAGCCGGACTCTCCATTACCATAACCTGATGTACTCCGCATCCTTTCAGCAACGGCATCTTCACCTTATACTTAACCCAGAAAAAAGCATAGATAAACAAACCGATAAATAAAGCAAAGCATAACATATATATGTGCTGTCTCTGTACCGGATCCGATGATATATGGCACATCATATATACCTGCAATACAATGCCAACGATCTGAAACACCGGATAACATGGCGTCTTAAACGACCTCGGTACCTTTCTCATTTTCTTTCGCAGGATTATCACATTCACATGGGATGTAATATAGGAAAGCATCCAGAACAGCGAACATGTAAGCGTTAAAAAGGACACCTGCTCACCTGTGGAAATTCCTGATGCCTCAATTGCTATGGTAAGAAATCCCAAAATCAGTATTACAAAATAAGGAGCTCCTTTTTTATTTTTCTTCTGGAAAAATGCCGGTAATAAATTTATTTTCGCCATACCGCAGCATATCTCCGAAACGGAACATATAATGGAGTTCTGTGTACTGACAGCCGCAAATATTGCAACAACGATCATCCAGTACCGGCCCCATTTCCCTAACATTGACACAGCATATAACACATGGGGAGAAGCTGCTGCTCCAAGCTCTGACCAGTTCGTATAATTTTTAAATCCAAAAATCATAACAATCTGAATCAGCCCCATGATAAGCAATGAGAGTACCATGCTCAATGGAACATCTCTTTTGGGATTTTTCATATCTTTTGCCAATGGTACGATAAATTCTGCTCCGATAAAAAACCAGAATGCCGTTGCCGTAAGCGGCAGTATGTCTGAGATTTCTGATGAAATTACGGCAGACTGCTCTACCACTACACCTGAACCCATTCCCAGGGCGCCTATAACGCTTAATATGATAAGTGATAATACCATAAATGTGGCTACTATTTCCTGCAAAAATGTAGACAGATTTACACCCATTAAATTAATTACCACAAGAACAATGGTAATTCCAACGCTAAATACCGCCGGAGGTATCGCTTCCCCTGTGATTTCCGCCATGACATTTGCAAACATGGCTCCTTCCGCCGGGGCTGCAAATACATTACTGATTAAATATCCGCCAACCATCGTTACGATTGTGATGAGCGGTCCCAATCCGGCAAGTGTATACTGTGCAATTCCTCCCGTCAGATTGGGCATGATCGCATTCAATTCTGCGATAGAAAGGACTGCCATCATATTTGCAATACATGCAATGATAATTGCAATTACAAACGGCAGACCGACAGCACTTGCTCCGCTTGCCGACGAGATAAAACAGCTGGTTGCTATCAGCATTCCAACACCTGTGGAAACAGCACCAAAGATACCTATTTTTTTCTCCATTTTTATCACTCCATCATTAATCAATCACAGATGCCTTCAGTGCATCTGCACCTTCTTCGCCAGTTCTTACCCGAATGATATTTTTCACTTCTGAAATAAAGATCTTTCCATCCCCGATATGTCCGGTATATAATTCAACCTTTAAATATTCCACCAGTTCCTCAACTTTTTCTGCTTCACAGATAATGGTAACTACACTCTTTGGCAAAAGCTGAATCTCAAGATTTTCCGTTGTCATCTCATATTCCGGAAGTCCATGCTGAATCCCGCAGCCCATGACATTGTTATAAATGGTAACGCCGCAAACGCCTAATTCGATCAGCTGCTTCACAAAATCTTTTTTACTGAACCTGGATGTAAAATTCGCCACCTTATCCATACCACTCATGATTTCTACTCTTGCAAATTCCATTATGATCTCCTTTCTTCACATATCAGGAAAACGATTTTAACCCGGTAATATTTTTTGCATTTTTCACTGCATATTCTTCACACAAAAAGCCTTTCACTTTCCTGCCATCAATAAGCTCCACCGTTCCCATGGTAAGAGGCTGCACCACCCTGTCACAAAAGCTGCCAAGCGCCGCCTTTGATATCCTGTAAATATCAACGCAGATACTCTCTCCTGATTCATCACTGACTCTTACCAGTCCCGGCTTTACCGGCACCGTATCCAACCTGTACAGGTTGTATGCCTTAGCCGTCTCTGTACTCTCCACATATTCTGCGCCAAGCTCTGTAAGCTGATATTCCAATGGAAATCCCTTTTTATGTAATCCGCATACTGCGAAAAGTTCATCTTCTGCATTGAGGAATCTCTCAGCCGTTTCCACCACAAGATTTTCACTGTCTGCCAATCCAAACATGGTAATTCCAAATGGAAAATCTACATCTTTTGAATTTTCAGGAACTGCAATGGCACACAGATTTAACAGATTACAATGGTTCGTATATAATCCCATCAGGCTGTTCGTCCCAACCGGATTTTCTCTGACCTGTTCTCTTGTAAAAGTTCCTCCGGCTGTCGGCATAATCATAACTGCATTTTCCAGAATTTCTTTTGCCATATGTCTGCAATACTGCAATCTGTGTAAATCCTCAAACAGCCTTGCCACGGTCTTATCCTCAGAATCGCCGGACCGAAGAATCTTCTCTGTGACCGGAAATATTTTTCCTGTATGTGCCTCCACAAATTCTTTTAGATCCGCCCATCTTTCTGCCACATAAGCGCCATCATATAGGATAAGCGCGGCATCATAAAACATCTGGTAATCCATATATTCTATTTTTATCCCAAGATTTTTCAATCTCTCGATCGCTTGATACCATTTTGATCTATGGAGTTCTGCCTTATCTCCAAAAAAGCGCGGCTCATTTTTAGGCAGATAGATTTTATCCGGGGCTTTTCTGCCCTTCTCTTCATATTTCAAGGACCAGGCACAATCGGTATCATAGCCCTTTGCAACGGAATGTACTGCCTGTGTATCCGCAAGATTATTCGCAAAAACAGTCACGCAGTCAAGGCTTGCACACGCCGGCACCACACCTGAAGTTGACCACTCGCCGAGAGATGGTTTGAATCCCACCAGTGTATTGAGCATGGCCGGAACCCTGCCGGAGCCTGCGGTATCTGTTCCCAGTGCAAACGCACACATTCCCAGCGCCACCGCAACTGCTGAACCAGAACTTGAGCCGCCGCTGATATAATCCGGGTTATGTGCATTAGGAACCTCACCATAGGGACTTCGCGTACCCACAAGACCTGTGGCAAACTGATCCAGATTCGTCTTTCCCACAGGAATTGCCCCCGCAGCGATCAGCTTTTCAACGACAAATGCATTTTTCTCAGGGATATAGGAATAGTCTGGACACGCTGCTGTTGTAGGTACATCTTCCAGGTCTATATTATCTTTCACCGCAAATGGGATTCCCCACAAAGGATAGTTCTCACTATCCTTTGGAAGATTCTGAAGATACTTGTCTGTAATCTCGTGGGATGGCTTCGTAATCCATATATTTTTTTCTTTCGTTTCATCCGCTCTGCGAATAATTTCATCGATAAGCTCCTCCGGAGTCAGTTCGCCGGATTTGTAACTTTTCTTGATCCATGTAATAGATAATTTATCGGGAAAATATTTCATATTTATTCCTCCACCTTTATTGCAGCAACCATCTGACCTGCATTGACCTGCTGACCTGACTTTACATACACCTTGGATATCACTCCGCCATATTCCGCCTTCACAGGAAATTCCATTTTCATGCTTTCGAGAACAGCCACTTCCTGACCTTTCTTTACCACATCACCTTTTTTGAGGAGTATCTTCCACATGCTTCCCGGAATCGTTGCATTCACCGGCTCACAGCCATCCTGTAAAATCTCCTCTTCCTGAGGCTCTACCGCTTCCACTTCTGATTCAAAATGATCCAGTCCCTGTTCCACCCATCGTTGTCTCTCTGCCTCAAAAGAGGCCTCCTGGTGTGCCTTGAACTCAGCCGCAGATTCTTTAATGCTCTCTAAATATTTCTTATATTCTCCAAGATGGAAGGTTGTCTCCTCGATGTCAATATGGAATTTTCCTCTTAAAAAGTCATCCCGGAACTGTAAAATCTCTTCCGCACTGCATGGATAGAATTTTAGCCGGTCAAAGAAATTCAAAAGCCACGGCTTTCCTTTTTTGAAATATTCTGTCTCCCGCAAAGGATTCCACATCTGTATGGTGCGGCCTACAAACTGATAACCTCCAGGTCCCTCCATTCCGTATACACACAGATATGCACCGCCAATACCAACTGCATTCTCCGGCGTCCATGGTCTTGCCGGATTATATTTTGTAGTTACCATTCTGTGGCGCGGGTCCACCGGAGTTGCCACCGGAGCCCCCAGATAAACATCTCCCAGTCCCAGGACGAGATATTCCGCATCAAATACGATATTCTGAACATCCTCAATGCTGTCCAGTCCATTGATTCTTCTGATAAACTCCGGATTGGACGGGCACCATGGCGCATTGGGTCTCACCGTCTTCTGATAACGCTCTGCCGCAAGCTGTGTCTGTGGATCATCCCAGGAAAGAGGTAATTTTATCACTCTTGACGGAACCGTAATATCATCCAGTGAGGATAAACCAGCATTTATTTTTTCGACTGCTCTGCACATCTCTCTCGCCGAAATCTCTTCCACATGAAAATGTATCTGTAAGGACCGAATGCCCGGCGTCATATCAATGACTGGCAAATCACTCTTATCGATCTCATTCATAAGGATATGTACCCTGAAACGCAGCTCAATATTAAGCTCCATCTCTCCATATTCCACCAGGATATTTTCCTCACCCTGCAATCTGATCTTGTATTCTGTATCATCATGTGTTCCCTCTGCAAGAATGGAATAGGACGCATCCAGTTGTTCCGGTTTTGGAAGAACCACTTCCGTATAATCACGGTTCATATTCTTCTCCTGATTCCTGCGTATTTTCTCTGCCTGCTCAAGGGTAAGCAATTGGAAATGTACTTTGTCTCCCGGATGCAGCTGTCCTAACTTCCACAGTTCTCCTTTTGCAGTCGTTACCGGGCACACAAATCCGCCAAGAGAAGGTCCGTCCGGTCCTAACAGGATGGACTGGTCCCCTGTCAGATCCAGTGTTCCGATCGCATAGGCATTATCATGGATATTCGAAGGATGAAGCCCTGCCTCACCTCCGTCTTCCCTAACCCACTGCGGAACAGGTCCATTCAGACGGATTCCGGTTCTTGCACTGTTAAAGTTTACGGTATATTCTGAATTTATAAGGGTCTCAAGATATTCCGGTTTTAAATATTCACTGGTGGGCTGTGGTCCCGGAATCACGCCAATGGTCCATACGTTATCAATCTTTGGAATGTAATTCTTTTCAAAAGATTGAATATTGTCTGTGATGCAGATATCTGCTAACTGGAGTACATCACCTGTGCGAAGCGCCCTTCCGTTATGACCGCCGAATTTACCATCTGTGAAGGTTGCGGAAGAACCCATAACCTGAGGCACCTTAATTCCACCCTTCACAAGAAGATAGGTTCTCATACCTTTGGCGGCAGTCCCAAATTTCAACACCTGTCCTGCTTCTGCCTTTATTACTGCATACATCGGTATCGGCTTTCCGTCAAGTGTCGCCTCCATATCTGCCCCTGTGATACAAAAGCTTACTGTTGTCCGGAAGCGATATGTACCACCCCGCATGGTAAGCTCAAGTCCTGCCGCATTGAGATCATTTTCCAGTAATTGATTACCGATTTTAAAGCTGTATGCATCCATAGCTCCGCAGGGCGGAACCCCAACAGTCCAATATCCTAACATTCCATAAGCATCCTGAACCGTTGTCTGTACACCTCCATCAAGGACTTCCAGTGCATGTTCTTCCGGCAAAAATCCTTCCAACATTTTTGTAAACAGCTTACCCTGCTGATAATCTTCTGTCAAAATCAGACTCTTTAAGTACTGTAAGTTCGTTGTGACGCCATAAATCTTTGATTCATCCAGCACCGCAAACATTTTCTGAACCGCATTTTCTCTGGTATCACTGTGAACGATCAATTTTGCAAGCATCGGATCATATAGGGAACTTACTTCAATATTCTTTCTTATCCAGGTCTCCACCCTCGCCTGATCGCTGAAGATCACATCATCCACCTTGCCGCTGCTTGGTCTGAAATGATTCAGGCAATCCTCTGCGTATACCCGCATTTCTATAGAATGACCATTTGGAACCGCTTGAAAGTCTTCGATTCCATTCAGCTCTCCTGCGGCTTCCTTTACCATCCATTCCACCAGGTCCACGCCATATACTTCTTCTGTAATCCCATGTTCCACCTGTAATCTCGTATTCACTTCCAGAAAATAGAATTTTTCCTCTGATTCATCATATAAAAATTCAACGGTTCCGGCATTCCTGTATCCGCTGGTCTTAGCAAGACTCTTTGCCGCTGCATACATTTTTTTGCGCACACTTTCCGGCAGATTTGGAGCAGGACATTCCTCCACAACTTTTTGATTTCTTCTCTGTAACGAGCAGTCACGCTCTCCAAGGACAGCCACTTCCCCATTTTCATTTCCAAAGATCTGAACCTCTACATGTCTTGCTTTTCTAACATATTTTTCGAGGAAAACACCCGCGTCATTAAAATTACTCTCTGCCAGATGACACACCTTCTCATAGGATGCCATCAATTCATCCTTATTCTCGCAGATTCTGATGCCAATACCGCCACCGCCGGCTGTACTTTTTATCATGACAGGATATGTGATTTCTTCGGCTGCCTTAACCGCCTCACTGACGCCGGAAAGAAGTCCAGTACCAGGTAAAAGCGGTACATTTGATCTTTCTGCAATTTCTCTGGCAGAATGTTTCAGACCAAATAATTGAATCTGATTGGAATCCGGTCCTATAAACTTGATATGATTCTCTTCACATTTTGCAGCAAATTCTGTATTTTCACTTAAGAAGCCATAACCCGGATGAATGGCTTCTGCTCCTGTCTGCTTTGCCGCTGCTATTATTTTTTCTATATCCAGATAGGTATCTTTTGCAGTTCCTTCTCCAAGGTACACTGCCTCATCGGCATTTTCCACATGAAGGCTGTCTCTGTCTGCTTTGGCATAAACAGCAACACTTTTCACGCCCATTTTGGCGAGTGTTCTTTCGATTCTGACTGCAATCGCACCTCTGTTTGCTATTAAAACCTTTTCAAACATATATTCTCTCCTTTTCACGATTAATCCCAGATAAGAAGTCTTACCGGTGTAGGATTATATGCATTACACGGATTATTCAACTGCGGACAGTTGCTGATCAGAATCATCACATCCTCTAATGCCTTCATCTCCACATATTTTCCCGGCGCCGACACACCATCATCAAATTTGTATCCACCCTCTTTGGTCAATGGAACATTCATGAAAAAATTAATATTCGGTGCAAGATCTCTCTTTCTGATTCCAGAGTCCGAATCGGCAAGCTGTAACATAAAACTGTCACGGCAATTATGCATATATCTTTTTTCTCTTGCATATCTGACGGTATTGGACTGTGAGGAACATGCACCGCCAAGGGTATCATGCCTTCCCGTTTTATCCGCTACGATTTCCAGTAACGCCTTACCGGATTCCGCCCGGAGAATGGAGCCTGTCGTCAGATAAATATTTTTCTGTGCCACAACAGTTGCTATGGCACCGTAATGATCCTCCGGATCGGCAAGGTCATAAAAGGTGGTATCTACCGCCTGATTTCCTTCCAGATCCAGAATACGGAATGTCTGACCGGCTTTTAATTCATGCATCCAGCCTCTTCCTGCTTCTACTACCTCATCATATACTGCGTCTTCTATTTTCTTATCGCTTTCTTTTTCTACAAATCCATACATATCTGCTTCCTCCCATCCTAAATTCCTAAAAGATTATTGTAATCCCATGTGTTTTCAAATGCTCTGTAATTCTCTGTTCTGTGCTGTACACATGCATCCATCAGATCAACCGGCGGTGCGTCATATACTTCCATTGTTACCGGAACAGAAGGATATTCCTTTGCCGGGTCCAATGGATTCGGCGTATTTGAAGCCACAAAAATAATATCCATCTCTGTGCGGAGTGTCACCGTATCACCATATTTGCAATTTTCAGAGTCATAATTCATACTGCCATCTTCATCCACATAGACCTTGGAAAACAGATTGACACATGGAACCAGATCACGCTTTGACATTCCATTGCGAACCAGCTCTACTTTAAAGTTTTCTTCTCCGCATCGGTAATAATCATTTCCCTCCGTTTGATAAGAAGTAACACCATATTTCTCATCCGTCATTTTCCTTGTGGTATGCCCTGAAATCGTATCGTTCCATCCTGTGGAATCCTGTACGATGGAAGCCAGCACACGACCGTTATCGCTCATCAACACATTTCCTGTGGTAAGATGATATGTATACTGTGCCTTTGTAGAATCCGGCATGTTATACCGCTCTGAAGTATCACGCATATTATAAAGAAGAACCGACATATTTGCGTTATCTCCAAGCGCCTTAAAATGAATATACTTTCCTTTCGCAATACATCCTGACCATTTTTCTCCCGGTCTGAATTCTTTCATAAAAATTTTTTTCATAGTTATGCTTCCTTTCCTGTGGATTAACAGATAAATCTCAGAGCTGACCCCTTTGCCAGTCCCTGAGCTTTATCCGCTGTTGAATTTCCTATAGAATAGAAAAGGGCTCTGGAACATAACATTCAAGTCTATGTTCTAGAGCCCCTTTGCTCTTCTGGTTATATCTTAAACCAGGAAAAGCTATTTTTAAATTGGTCAAAAGTTTACTCTTTTTTGTAACGCTGCTACTTTAGTTCTATTTCAGGAATAATGAAATTAACTGACTTCTGTTTGCAACCCCTGTCTTACCGAACAAATTGTAAACATGCTTTTTTACTGTTGACAAAGAAATTGCCAGTTCATCTGCAATTTTTTGATTCGAATATCCTTTATTTATCAGGCTAAGAACCTCTGACTCCCTGTCGGTCAGATAAAAAGCAGCCGCAAATGCGTTTAGATTTTTATTCACTGAGATCTTCGCTCTGGAAAGCTGTGTTACATTGTAAATCATATTTTCAAGATGCTTTTTCAGAATATCAAGAATCTTCAATTCTTTGTCTGTAAAATCTTTCAACGGCTCATTTCGGAAAAGGTTGAAAATCCCGATTACCCTTCCATTTTTTATAATCAATATCCCACACCCGAAAACAATATCCTCCGGTTTGAGGAAGTTCACATAAAAATCCGTTTTTTCCCGAATCGCACTTTCCAAAATATTGGTATCTCTGTACACATTGGTTTCCGATTTTATGTCATATAAATATCTGATGTAATCATCATTATAATATTTATTCATATATAATCTCTCTGCTTTCGTATTAAACCCTGTAAAATACGATTCCTTTTCTCTTATATTCTGCTCCTCATCCAGTAATATAAAGTATCCCTTGGTATAGGGAATAAGCATCCGGATTACCTTCATTAATTTTTGAGAAAGTACTTCCAGACTGTCTATGGTATATAATTCCAGCAAAATATTATTTATGATGTTCCACTCTGTCTCACTTATCATATATATTCGCTTGTATGATAATTAAAGGTTTAATTATCACACGTTTCCTTTCTTTTTGTAACTAATCTTATAAAAATTTTCTATTATAACATAAAATAGAGACAAAGCCCCACACACATGGACATCTTTGTCTCACCCTATTTGTAATATTTTTATTGTATAATAAAAATTTCAATTTCGTCAAGATAAAGTTTTATGAGTACAAAAAATCCCCATAAACACGGTGTTCGTATTTATGGGGATAAAACTGCTATTTTTCAATAGTCCTTTTTATTTCATCTGTTTTTCGAACTTTTGTTTTCTCGGATTGTCTTAAATTACTGCAAATACTGAATTTTCAATGATTCTGCATAATTATTTTTTATCTTATCCCCCATTTTATATTTGGGGGATGAATGATTCCTTGTCTTCTGCCGAGCTGCTTTTCCAAGAATCATTTGGGGGAAGAGAATTTTGAATTTGGGGGATTGCTTTTCCCCAAATAACTATGCCTCTCCAGAACTATCTTTTAATATACTGGATACCAATCGTTCTAAGTCTTCTCTATTTGGTAAATATAACTCATACTTTGAAACAAACAGATTACTATCCATGCCATAAGTCGCATATTCAACTAGCAATTCATCTTTGTTTCTACTCATAATAATCCCTATCGGGGCATTATCATCCGGCATATTCTCCTCCGTAGCAAAATACCCCAAATACATATTCATTTGTCCTATATCTTCATGCCTTACAGAATTTTTCTTTAAATCTATAAGAACAAAGCATTTTAGAATTCGATGATAAAATACTAAATCTACATGATAATGCACGTTATTGATAGTAATTTTGTATTGCCTTCCTACAAAAGTAAAACCTTTTCCCAATTCCAGAAGAAATTTTTGGAGATTATCAATCAATCTTTGTTCCAAATCGCTTTCCGCATACTGACTTGATTCCGGCAGATTTAAAAATTCTAATGTATATGTGCTTTTTATAACATCCTCTGGTTTTTGAATCTCTATTCCTCGTTGTGCTAATGATAAAATTCCTTCTTTATCTCTGCTTACTGCCAGACGCAAAAATAAAGCTGAGTCTATCTGTCGCTGAAGTTCTCTAACACTCCAATTTTCATTAACAGTTTGCCGCTCATAAAAACTCCTCTCCAAATCGTCATCAAGTTTAATTAACTCACAAATATGTGACCAGCTTAATTTGTCAGACACCATCTGACAATTCGGATATTTTAAATAAAACTTTCTCATATTATTAAGATTTGGACGACTGTAGCCTTTTCCCAATCTCAGTGTTAATTCATGCGATAGTGTTGTAAGTAATTTTTTACCATATACCGCCTTTATTTTTCCATCCTGCTCTGTTTCAACAATATATTTACCAATCTGCCAGTATGTTTCCGTTATAGTATTATTTACAGAAGTTGATAATTTTTCTTTAGCATTAGCAACCGTTTGTTCTATATTTAAAATTAAAGTATTTAACATCTCATTTGACTTTATTTGATACATATTTCTCCTTCCTAATTTGTCAGACAGTGTCTGACAAATTCAGTATATAAAAACACTTTCAAAATCATCTATCCATATATTTCTTACTTTACATTAAAAGACTGTCCCATTTGGTTATCCAATTATACCTGTAGATATGTTTGGTTATACTATCTGGCACGAGAGGACAGGAAGTACGTCAAATGCCCATTCACTCCGTCCGACTTAATCCACGACTATTTTTAACATTGCGGTTGTAGGTGGAAAAATATCAATCTATTATTTCATTTTACACCTTAATCTGAGAAAAGTCCTGAGAATCCTTAACTCTGTTCGGATTTTCAGGACTTTTTTTATAAAAAGATTGTTTCAAAGTATCGATAATTTATGGCATACCTACACTATTCCATTGTTATTAACGCTGAGGAATAATCAATCCCTGAGGTCATCTCTGATCATATCCAAAACTTCTCTGGAATGTGAACATGGCTCGAACTGAATCACTCTTGGCCACCTACGATCAATCCATTCCTCATTGTATTTTTGGATAGAATTAGAGTATCTAGGAAAAGCATGAAAATGGACAAAGTTATCCTTCATCATCGCTGCAATATAATTAAACTTTTCTGCTCCAAATAATAGTTTGCACTTTTCTTCATACCACCGCATTGCTAGAGATAACTCAGCACTTTCAGAAGTTGTCATTTCTCCAAATGTTGCAGTCTCCCTTTTCAATACAAATAAGCAATCTCCTAATGTATTCTGCCCCTCTCGCAAAAGAATAACCCAGTATTCAAACTCCTTCACAAGATTAGCATCTGGATTAAACGCCCTCATAAATTCATAGTTACATTTCATATGCTTATTCTCCTTTACATTTATTAATCATAGTAAATAAATCCTCTATAGAGAATTCATACAGATCTTCCACATTTAATGTTATCTTCAACTTTTTATTAAATTCATTACATATATTAACCAAGCCCCAATTAATATATGAATTAATGCTGCTCGATATGTAAAAAAATTCTTCAGAAAGTTGGTATACTAATGGAACAATAATTCTAAAAGAATTGTAATCCTTCTTAAGTTTCTCGGAATTATTATGAGAGTTAATTCTACCTATAATTTCTTCATCTTCACATAATGGTTCAAAAATAATTGTTCCATCCCAAATGTGACGCTCTGCTTTTTCAACTTTCCATTTTTGTGAGACACCAGGATCAATACCAGATCCTATACAATTTTCAACATATACGGACCTAAGGTTTAGAATATCTCTAGAAGTTCCTCTTTCTGTAATCATACTGACAAAATCCGTGTAAGCATCAAGTAATTCATCAGATATAGCTTGGGACATAAGGGAATACCGAAATAAAGATCTATATAATTCAACACCTTTTTCGAATACAGCTACATATCCATCCATAGTTTGAGATAATTGATTTAACTGGGCAAGTTCGATTTTTATATTATCAACAACCAAACTTCTTTCTCTAGCCTTTGAAATAAGCCAAGAAGGATTTTTTAACACATATCTACAAATATCTAAAGTGTCTGGGGCTCCTAATGTTGTAATTGCCCCCACTTCATTTTGTTTGATTTTAGCAGGTGGTAATCCAAACAAAAAATTTGCACTTAAAACAAATGCTTCCTTAATAATATCGTATCTAAGCCGCTGGTAAGGTCTATCGGGTCTTGCGCAGTACCATGTCTGATTAACCTTGATATCAGCCAATTCAAATGTTTCACTAGAAAGCAGTGAATACAATTTCCCGTATTGGAGACTTGGCTCAATTACATATTTTCTATTCTGTATATCTCCACCAAAAGATATACTGCTATCTGTTCCGCATAATTTAACGATTTCACCATCCTTAAATATCTCCAATGCATTTTTTATTCTTAAAATACATGGAATTTTTAAGTGACGCAAGATTCCTGCTCCATGACTACCTATGTTTCCTATCTCCGCTATTACTCCAACAACATTTCTATTTAAGTTTACCAATAATTTTCTGTCTAGGGTTTTCATCACCAAGATAGTCTCTTCTGTCAATGTTTTTTCTGAATAGCGAGAATCAACAACACATATTTTCCCCACAGCGTTCCCTTTACTAACACATAACCCATATATTTTTCCCATAAAACCAACTCCTACAACAATTTTCTCACTTGTAAATAATAAATATCATCCCCTAAAACCTGAGCCTCAACTTCAACATGCGCTCCAAATAGATGCTCCATCTTCTTGCAATCTGAAGCAATTTTAAACAATAGATGTGTAGATATCACATTATTTCTGATACCATCAACAATATGGCCATCATAGTCAACATAAAGCAAATCAGCATTGGTTGTCCCATCAACGATACAAGATATTCCATTATTGGTATACTCAAGTAATAATTGCGGCCTATCATTTATTATGTCGTAGGACTGTATTAATAATGTTAAATTACCTTCAATATACTCTTGAATTATAACACCCATCATAATGGTGCTTTTGTCCATTTCAACTAAATCAAAGTAACTATTAGCATATATGTCTTCTGATGATTCCCATACTTTTTTAATATGTTCTTTAACACTGATTTGGGGATCATAGACGAATGATGAAAAAACCCCTGCACTAGAATATTCATCTGAATTTTCAATATTTGCAGATGACCGAAAAATAATATGTTTATTCTTTTGCAGAAATATACCATCTATTTGTTCAGTTATATTATCGAAAATACATTCGTTTATTTTTGCATTTTTATAATCCTGAAATACATCTGATGGAATAACAATACCATACGGAACTGGAAAACTGTGTTTTATTAAGCAGGATAAATAAACAGCTTTTCCGCCATATTTATCCACATCATCCGATATACATCCAAGTGATTCTAATTTATACATCTTCTACAATTCCCTTGTCCTTTATTTTTTTCATCTTTAATGCAATTTCTTTTTTTTCTTCGGTTGAAAATCCATTTTGAAATAAAGAATATATACTTTCTAAGTCCTCAATTTTCCTAATTTTCTTTCCGTTATCCCATAATTCACGAAAATAACGATTAAAATAAGTAGCGACTTCTTTGTTTTCAATGATTATATAGTGAGGGATTTCTCCTTCATGATAAGGACTTCTAGTCGAAACATAACGATTATCAATAATTCCAAATGTCGGGAACGAGAAATCTTGAGGTAATTCATAATATGCAAAATAAGTATTCTGTTTAGAAGTTCCTGCTATTATGCGTTCTAACAAATTTTCAAAATTATTTTTCCTTATTCTTACAATGTGTCTAAATGTAATATTAGAATTTTTGCAACAATCCGTTATATGGCTCCAAATTCGTGTCCTTTGCCCCGATGCTTTACTTCTGGTTTCTGCATCTAAAGATGCTGTATCAACTGTGTGCTCACCACTTTTTATAATAAGCTCCATTGCATCAACCCAATCTGCACTGTTTTCAAATACTTGTATTTGCGAAGGAGAAACTGCCGAAATAGTATCTTTTAATTTTTTCTCTATACCCTTCCACTTTTTATCATCATCAATATTATCTAATATAAAAGTCGTGGCAATTAAAATTAATAACGATAAGATCATCATTTGATAAATATCTGCTGATGCATGAAGTGTAATATACACAAAATAACCTACTGAAATGATAACCGTGATATATGACACTATTTTTTTTAATATTTTGGTAATCATACAGCATTCAACTCCTTGCATAATATACAAATAAAATTAACCTATTTTATTCATTTGAGCTTATCCCTATTTTAGTTCCATCTACCGTCACAAATCTCTGTTCATATTTGATGCCTAATACACTGGCAATAACCAGCATTTCCTTATAGGATACTGTTTCTCGCTGTAGCTTTTTACTAAAATTCTGCGGAGACTGCCCAATTTTTCGCGCTAATTCCGAGATACTAATATTCTGTTTCTCACACAACTCTCTTATCATATCCGATGTTGTCATGATCCACCTCCACTAATACAATCTTATTATAAACCATCTGGTTGATAAATACAAGATGTCTATGTAAAAATTTGCTGAAAATTTATCAAAATCAAGAAAACACCCTGCATTTCTGCAAGGTGCCGTTCTCACAATTTTTTCTGCCCTATCTCTCCACATCCACCGTCATCCCGGATTTGAATTCCACCTCAAACCGCTCATCGTATACCGTGATTTTTTCAATCAGTCGCCGTACAAGCTGCTCATCGTATTCCAAGACCTCGGTTGCCTGACCGTTCAAAAATTCCTGCATCTCGGCAATCCGCTTTTTCAGGCCCTTCCGCTCTGCACTCTCCGCCAAAGCGTTCTGTTTCAACTCACGTAAGCGGTGTATCTCATCAGCTATGTCGTTGTAGTCCTTTTTGGAATTTGCCCGCTTCAACAGTTCTTTTTGCAATTCCTCCAGCTTTGCCTCAATGCCCTCTGTCGAGGATTCATCCTCCTGCCGAATAACCGCCTCCACATTTTCCTGCGGGGCGACCATCATACTATCCCTGTTGCCAAGTGCCACATTGACAGCCTTTATCACCGTCGCCTGCAGTTCTGATTCTTGAATGGTCGGCGCATCACAGGCCGTTGGTCCATGCTCCACATGGATACATCACCTCCAAACAGTGGAGTGTTTCCCGCAGTTATTCCATGCAATCCTGCGGTAAATATCGCCGCACTTGGGGCAATAAACGATGCTGGATAAAGCGTACTTGCTGCTGTAAACCCGCTTCTTCCGTTTCTCCCCGCTGTGGAGGTTTGCCCGACGAACCATTTCCTCCTGCACCTGTATATAAAGATCGCAGGGGATAATAGGTGGATGGCTGTTTTCCACATAATACTGCGGTACGATTCCATTATTCTGCACCCGCTTTTTATTAAGGAAATCCACGGTATAGGTTTTCTGTAAAAGGGCATCTCCGATGTACTTCTCATTCCGCAAAATCTTCCGCAGTGTTTCCAGACGCCACTTTGCTTTTCCCGCCGCCGTCAGGATTCCATCCGCCTCAAGTCCTCTTCCTATCTGGAGCAGACTGCTCCCCTCCAGGTATTCCCGGTAGATGCGCTTCACAACCTCCGCCTCAGTCGGCTCAATGATCAGATGCCCGTCCTCGTCTTTGGTGCATCCGAGGAAGCGGTTGTGATTGACCTGCACCTCGCCGTTTTGGTATCGGTACTGCAATCCCAATTTAATGTTCTGGCTCAAGGACTGGCTTTCCTGCTGTGCGAGACTCGCCATGATGGTAAGCAGCACCTCTCCTTTGGAATCCATCGTATTAATATTCTCTTTCTCAAAGAAAACGGGAATATTCTTCTCTTTCAGTTCCCAGATATATTTCAGACAGTCCAGCGTGTTCTTGGCAAAACAACTGATGGATTTCGTAATAATCACATCAATCCTGCCAGCCATGCATTCCTCAATCATACGAATAAACTCACAGCGTTTCTTGGTATTACAATCGCTGATTCCAGCATCTACAAATATCCGCGCAGGCTCCCATGCTAGAAAAAATATATTTTATAATCAACAGACCCGCAAGCTCTCGCCCACGGGTCTGTTTGTCTTTATTATATTTTCCTAGCAAAATTCTAATATCCTAGTTTCCAGCCATCTGAGCTGCAACCTCTGCCGCAAAGTCTTCGTTCTTCTTCTCAAGACCTTCACCTGTCTCGAAACGAACAAATTTTTTGATCTTAATCTTTGCGCTGTTCGCCTTAGCAACTTCCTCTACATATTTGCTGACAACCTGTTTTCCATCCTCAGCCTTTACATAAACCTGATCTAATAAGCAGATCTCTTTCAATTCTTTGTTGATACGTCCCATTACCATACCGTTTAAGATCTTCTCATTGGCATCCGGCTTCTCGTTCTTAGCCTGTACCATTAAGATCTCTTTTTCTTTCTCGATATAGTCGTTATCTACTTCGTCTCTGCTGGTGTAGAGCGGTTTTAAAGCTGCTGCCTGCATAGCGACATTCTTAGCCATCTCTTTGATATCATCATTGATGACATCTGTCTCAACGTCTACTAATACGCCGATCTTTCCGCCTGCATGGATGTAGGAAGCAATGAAACCATTCTCCTCTTTCACCTGCTCAAAACGACGGATGTTCATGTTCTCTCCGATCACTGCGATCTGAGCTGCCAACGCCTCGTTTACCGTCTTGCTTGTATCTGCTGCCCATGGCTCAGCTAAGAAAGTCTCCACGTCTGCTGCTTCTGTTGTTAAAGCCTGTGCTGCAACCTCTGCAACATAGTTCTGGAATTTCTCGTTCTTTGCAACGAAATCTGTCTCAGAGTTTACCTCTACGACAACAGCTGCTTTTGCATCGTCTGTAATTTTTGTAACAACGATACCTTCCGCTGCGATTCTTCCTGCTTTTTTCTGAGCAGTTGCAAGACCTTTTTCACGCAAAAAGTCTACGGCTGCTTCCATATCTCCATCTGTCTCTCCCAATGCCTTTTTGCAGTCCATCATGCCGGCACCGGTCAATTCGCGTAACTCTTTTACCATTGCTGCTGTAATAGCCATTTTCTCTTCCTCCATTTTACACATAATACAGGACAGGCAAAATGTCTGTCCTGTGAATTTGCTCTTTATACTTAAGCCTCTACTGCCTCTTCTTCCATTTCTTCCTCAACAGTGTCCACGTCAACCATTCCCTGATTTGCTTCTACGACAGCGTCTGCCATCTTGGAAACGATTAATTTTACGGCGCGGATCGCATCGTCATTTCCCGGAATCACATAGTCTAACTCTTCAGGATCGCAGTTCGTATCACAGATACCGATCAACGGAATACCCAGTGTGTGTGCTTCCTGAACACAGATTCTCTCTTTCTTTGGATCCACAACGAAGATTGCATCCGGAAGTCCCTTCATGTCCTTGATTCCGCCAAGGTTCTTCTCTAATTTTTCCCATTCTTTCTTTAAAGCAATAACTTCTTTTTTCGGTAATACATCGAAAGTTCCGTCCTCTGCCATAACTTCGATCGCTTTTAATCTCTCGATACGGCTCTGGATGGTCTTGAAGTTCGTCAGCATTCCGCCTAACCATCTCTCGTTTACATAGAACATTCCACATCTCTCAGCCTCTGTCTTGATTGCATCCTGAGCCTGTTTCTTGGTTCCTACGAAAAGGATGGAACCGCCCTCTGCAACGATATCAGATACTGCCTGGTAAGCCTCGTCTACCATTCCTACGGATTTCTGTAAGTCGATGATATAGATACCATTTCTCTCGGTATAGATGTATGGAGCCATTTTCGGGTTCCATCTTCTGGTCTGATGTCCGAAATGAACACCTGCTTCTAATAACTGTTTCATTGAAATAACACTCATTTTGTACCTCCATTGGTTGTGTGCTTCCATGTACTTCCGCTCAAAAAACGACCTTTCGGCACCGGTTCTCTGATCCGTACATGTGTTTACTGATTTTAGCCTTAGAGATTATAACATATCTTTCCTCTATTGGCAATAGCATTTTATCGGTTTTCCTGCTTTGTGGTCAGGATCGTGGCAATCTCCTCATAACTTGAGCCTTCTGGAATCGTAAAAGTACCCGGCTGAATCAGATTATCATAATCATGATCCGTGATGAAGTGATTAAATTCCGTGATATCTGCAATCAGTCCTGCATCGAGAAGTTTTTGAGAAATCGTATCGGAGTATTCCCCTGGAAGAATATTAATTTCAATCTGCTTCACATTCTGGGGCTGAGTCTGACTGTCTGCGGTCTGCTGTGGGTCGGTCTCACTCGTTTTCTCTTCCGAAGCATCTGTCTTCTGTTCTGCGCTCTTCTCGTCCTCTTGCTTTTCTTCTTCCTGCTGTTGTTTCTCTTCTTTTGTATCCTTCTGTTCTTCTTCGCTCTTCTTCTGCTCTTCCACTTCGTCCAGAGTCTTTGTCTCATTCTCCTCCATCACCATACCCAGACTCTTTGCTCTGGCAATGACTTCTTCATCGGAGAAAAGTTCCTCCCGATTGACATGGATACCAATCATAAAAATAATGGTGGTCACAAGAATCCCAATTCCAAGACCTCGTAAATAATATTTCAGTTTCACTCTGACGGCTCCTCTTTTTCATATAATTCAATGACCAGTCTCACTTCTCCAAGCCCGATTCCAAGCTCCTTTGCAATCTCCACCTCTGTCATTCCCTGTCTGCGAAGCTCTAAGATCCTGTCGTTGACACTGGCCTCCTCCAGTTCTAAAGCAGGCTCCTCCTCTGGAGCAGGCTCTGCTTCCTCGTCCTCGGCATGGAGCTCCTGAACCTCTTCTAACATCTCCTCATTGTTCCGCGCCACATCCTCCATCAGGACTGTGGATTCGTGATGCTCTTCCTCCACTTTTTTCAAAGCCTCGACGGACAACTCTTCCGCCAGCAGTTTCTGCATATCCTCCACACGTTTTTGCAGATCGTTGGAAAAGTCAATGATTTCTTTATGTTTATCGCCTAACATACTGTACAAAAACATGATCTCATTATGGCTTTTATTGATGGATTCCATCACAGTGTCCGAATAATCGCTGATCGCCATGATCTTTTCATTGGTCTCCTTATCGCTCTCCCGGTCAAATTTTGCAAGCACTTCGCTTAATTCCGTTTCCAACTGCTCCTGAACCTTGTCGTGTGAGGATTCGATCTCCCTGTCCACGATGTGGGCGACTTCCTCCTGGCTCAGCTCTGCGATCTTATCCAGTTCATTCGGCGACAATTTCTCCGCCATAAAAAAACTGCCGATCATCAATACCAGTCCCGCTACAATCAGACATATCTCTATTGCTGTCATATACTGCTCCTTATATCTTGATGTCAAATCCACCCGGAGCGGCTTTTTTCACTACCTTTCCGTCGCTTTTGACATCTTTTTTTCTCTTTCCACTGCTCTTACTGTATTTATTTCTGCCCTCTTCTCTGGCATCAAAATGGTCATTTTGATTTTCTGTATCATCTGCGTGACGAACCTGGGCCGCATTCTGAAATTCCTGCTTTTTGATCTCCACCTGAATATTCTGCTGCTCCACCGCCGGCTTGGCATCCTGCTGGTGCTTCATCATTCCCACATCGTCCGTTCTCTGGATCGTTGCAAAATCCACTGGTCTTATGGTCATCTTCCCCATCCTTCCTGACTAAAAATATCATTTTCCGTCTGCATCTTACATCGTCAATCTGACGATCTCTCCATTTTTTTTCATATACTGACAGAAATTCTGCTCATCCTTGATCCGCATCTCCATATCGGAAACGGCGATCGTAACCCCGGAATAAATGGTTTTACGAATCTGAATCTTTGCTCCGTTAGCGAGCATCAGTTCCTTCTGTAACATAGCATACTCTGCCTTTAACGGTTCGATCTCATCCTTTTTTGCCTTATAGTCATAGGCGATCTTCTGTACATACTCCATCCGCTCAGGAGGCAGTTTCTCTCCGCTCTGTAATTTTTTCATATAAGTAGCGAGGATGGTCTTGATCTTACCTAACTCTTCCCCCTCCTCGGCAATGATGGTCTTTAACTGCTGAAAGCGCTCCTTCTTATTCGGGTCGCTTCCCACCTCCACTCTTGTGTCCGATCCCATCTCGGAACCAATGGTCTGGGCCTCCACCAACGCCCCGGCACGAATCAGTCCTCCCGTGATAAATCCTTTCTTTCCGTTGGCATGTACCTCGCTGAAAGCAGAGACCCGACTGTGAAGAATGGAATCCGTCTCAATGAATCCGCCGGAGGATACAATGGCATTCTCAATAAACTGACAGATAATATTTCCATCCGCCGTGAGCCTTCCCGTTCCCTTACCATGGATTCCACGCTTTACAATGATCTGTCCGCCGGCTTCTAACTCGGCATCCTCCACCACGCCTTCCACGATAATATCTCCCTTTGCCTTCACGCAAAAACCGCCTTTTACATTTCCGGCTATATGTACGTTCCCGTCATACTCCACATTTCCCACGGAGTTGTCCACATCTGCCGGGACTTCATAGACATCGGAGACAAATACCTTTTCATTCACCAGACTGGCATGTCCCGTAACCTCGGAATAGATCTCCGTCCGATCCTCATTTGCCCGGATATTGTTGGCAAATTCCAGCGTCTTTTTCCGCACGGAACGGGGATTGATCTCATTGCCGTAGACGTCCGTTCCCGGCTTGCCCGGATCCTCCGGTATCAATCGCGCCAATATATCCCCGGCGTTTACATGACTGATGGTATTGAGATCCCTGTAGTCCACGGAACCGTCCTCGTTTTTCTTCGGCTTCAGATTGAGATTGGTATTGAAAAAATACTCAATCTTAGCGTCGTGTCCGTGTTCCGGGGCTTTTCCCAATGCAAAAGTATAATCCTTGCAGTATTCCCGGTTTTTCAAAAATCCCTGAATGGCTCCCTGATCGATTCCGAACTTGATCTGATGGGCTTCCAGATCACCGACAATTTCAGCAGCATCCATCCATTTTCCTCCGGTTGCCGGTGGATAAAAACGGCAGTGCACCTTCATCTTATCCAGCGCCACGTTCACCAGCATAGTCTCATTGACATATAATTGTACCGGCGGTCCCACTAAGACCAGGGACTCCCTGTCCGTTAACTTTACCGCCGCATTCAACTGTTTTAAATCGTACTGATTTAACTGATGCAGATCCAGATAGTCCTGCAATTCCTTCAGATTTACCGGTTCTCCATGACTTTTGGGCGGATAGATCCTCACATAGATTCCGTCTTTTTTTTCCTCTAACTGAAAATAGCCATTCATAGCAATTCCCCCATCACTCTGTCAGTATATTCATATACGGTCCCATTTTCTTTTTCATCTTCTGCAACGCCTTCGTATGAAGCTGGGAGATCCGGGATTCCGATACCTCCAGCACCCTGCTGATCTCCTTCAAGGTCAAATCTTCATAATAATATAACAGAATCACTTTCTTCTCTTTTTCCGTCAATATCTCCAATGCCTCTTCCAGCATCTTCTTTAATTCTTCTTCCTCTAAGACACTCTCCGGCTGTGCGAAGTGGGAATTGCCCCTCGCATCCATCACCGGTTCCGTTCCTGATTCTACGAACTCGTTTAAAGAGACGACATTGGTTACCTTCAACTGAGACTGCCAGTTCAAAAGCTCCTCCTCACTGACACCCAGCTCTGAAGCCAGCATCTCATCCGTGGGATTCTGCCCGGTTCTCGCTTCCAGGTTTTTGATCGCCTCGTCAATCTTTTTCTGTTTCTGACGGACAGTCCTCGGAATCCAATCCATCTTTCGGATCTGATCCAGAATAGATCCTCGGATCCTGAGACTCGCATAAGTCTCAAACTTTACATCCTTCTCCATATCGAATTTATCAATCGCATCGATCAATCCAAAAATCCCGTAGCTGACCAGATCATCATATTCTACGTTCCCCCCCAGGTACATACTGAGCCTGCCCGCCACAATTTTTACCAACGGCGCATACTCAAGGATGATCTGCTCCCGCAATTCCGGGGTTGGATTCTTCCTGTACTTTTCCCAAATCTTTTGTCTGTCGACTGGTTTCATAAAAAGCCCCCATGCTTAACTAGACTTCGACATTCTCTTCCTGCTCCTGCCCGTTCTTAAGTTCCTCTTCTTCCGGTCCTTCTTCCGATTTTTCCTCCGGCTGTTCCGGGGAAGCATCCTGTTCTCCCTCTTGTTCCTCCGCTTCCGGCTCCTCTTCCATCGCCTTAAAATTCCGGTCCAGGATCACCTTGATCACGACCCCGAATATATAAAAAACGATCAACACCAGGAGAAGCGTTTTTGTAAAAGAATTTAGTTCCATATGCGTATAAATTGCTATCACACAGGTAACAAATCCTGCGATCAGCATGACGATCGCGGGAATCGGCTTTGTCTTCATTTTATACTCCTCATATCCTGTTAAATAATCTTATTCTCTTTTCCCACCGATTTGATAAGAAAATCCCCGGTATTACAGTCCAGGACCACTGTACGTCCGTAATTCAGCCCCGTATCCTCTGCCACAAGGCGAATCCCCAGTTCTTTTAACTTTTTCTTAGATGCTTCCGCATTTTTCGCTCCGATATTTCCTACCTCAGACAGACCGCTCACTTCGAACATTTTGGCACCGCCGGCTATCTTTGCCACAAGCCTCGCCTTAGAAGCCCCTGCCGCCGTCACTTTTCTGATCAGTTCTTCTATCCCCGTATCCGCAAACTTTGCGATATTCGAATTATTTTTCATCTTTGTGCTGTCCGGCAACATGATATGGGCAAGTCCTCCGATTTTTGTAACCGGATCATAGACCGCGATCCCGATGCATGAACCGAGTCCCAAGGTAGTAATCGCATCCGGAGCCTTACATATATTCAAATCCGCCATTCCGACCTTTATCGTAGCTCCCATGTATTACTTCTCCTTATATTTTATAATGCAATTCCAAGTGATGTCAGAATCTTATCGTAGGAATCCAACTCCGGTAAGAGAATAAAGTATCCCTCGATCATCACATCGTCCCCAAATTCCGTTTCGATCAAAAGAGCATTGTCTCCATACTGTCCAAACATACATGCCGGCACACTCAATATCGCCGCCGCCATATCGATCGCCACATAGGGTACCGTCGGTGAGATGGTGAGATTGGTCATACTGGACAACGCTGAGAGATAGGATCCTGCGATAATGTTTCCAATCTCTTTGATGGCAGACAGATCCATCTCGGTAAACTCTTCCCTGTAATCCGGGTCTCTTCCCATCAGACGGTTGACCAGATAATGGGCAGCATCCACCTTCATCAAAAACATCATACTGCCTTCTACGTCCTGCTCCAGACCCAGATAAATTCCTACAATCGTCTCCTCTTCCTCAGAAATCGCAGAACCAAATTCCTGGAAGGAAAGCAGCTCCACCTTCGGAACCTTCATGTCCAGACGCAGATCCAGCATGCTGGCAATCGCCGTGGTGGCATTTCCAGAACCGATATTTCCAATTTCCTTTAAGACATCCATGTAGAGTTCGTTCACTTCTTCAAAACTAAATTTTCCCATGCTGCCTCCTGTCATTTCTATTTATAAAGATTGGATATAGCAGGCGCTATATCCAATCCCTCCGTTATGAGTTCTCTTCTTCTTCTATCACACTGTTGATATTGAACAGGGAGATCAGATCCTCTCCGTTCTTACCGATACCGTTGATGAAGGTACTCTTCACATCCTTTGGATTATGCTTTACATTGTCGATCTCATCTACACTCAGAGTAACCACCTCTTTGACTTCATCCACGATAATTCCCAGCACCTCCTGCTGTTCCATCTTCAGAATGATGATACGGCTGGTATTCGTGAATACATCATCCTCCAGTCCCATCTTCAATCTGAGGCTCATCACCGGAATGACCTCTCCACGGAGGTTGATGACTCCCTTAAAATAGGGCTGTGCCTTTGGAACTCTTGTGATCTTCTGCATACGCACGATATTGTCCACATATCTGATATCAATTCCATACTGTTCATTACCAAAAGTGACCACAATATACTGTTTTCTGTCCTCTTCCATTGCTTCTAACTTAGCTGCCATCGCAAAACCCCTCCTCTTACATTAATGTATTGACGTCCAGAATCAATGCAACTTCGCCGTCGCCGAGGATGGTTGCACCGCTGATCAATTTCGTCGTGCTGATATATGCTCCAAGAGACTTGATAACGATCTCCTGCTGACCGATCAGATTGTCAATAATCAGTCCCGCGCACTTATCGCCTTTCTGAACAATGACAACCGTTAAGTTCTCATCATCCTCCACCGGATCAAAATCCAGCTCCTGATCCATACGGATCAACGGAATGACCTCTCCACGGATATGTATTACTTCTTTGGATTCCACATACTTGATATCGCTTGTGGAAATATATTCAATGGTCTGGATGGACGCCAGAGCGATCGCATATTTCTCATCCCGGATCTCCACCATGAGAGCCTGGATGATCGCCAGGGTCAACGGAAGTCTTACGATGAATTTGCTTCCCTCACCCAGTACGGAACGCACTTCCACGTCACCGCCCAGAGCCTCAATATTGGATTTTACAACATCCAGTCCAACGCCTCGTCCTGAGATATCGGAGATCTTCTTTGCCATGGAAAAGCTCGGCATAAACAGGAAATCAATGATTTCTTTCTGTGTCAGCTGTTCTGCCCCTTCCTGCGTTACCAGACCTCTCTCGATGGCTTTCTCTTTTACTTTCTCTGTATCAATACCATTACCATCATCGCCGACCTCAATGATAACGTTATTACCTTCCTGGAACGCTTTCAGGAAGATCGTTCCAACTTCGCTCTTTCCGCGTTCTTTACGAAGCTCTGCGCTCTCCAGACCGTGGTCTGCGGAGTTGCGAAGCAGATGCTGAAGCGGATCTCCCAACTGGTCTACCACTGTTCTGTCCAGCTCCGTATCCTCACCGGTCATGACCAGCTCCATCTTCTTATTCAATGTCTTGGAGAGATCCCGAATCATACGCGGGAATTTGTTTACCACACTCTCGATCGGTACCATTCGCACCTTCATAACGGATTCATGAAGACTTGTAGTGATCCGCTCCAGATATTCGATCTGGTCATAAAAGTTCTCGCTGCGGTCCGCCCCATCCTCTGAAGCCTCTCCGATCGCCACAAGACTGTTCTTGGCAATAATCAGCTCGCTGACCTGATTCATCAGAGAATCCAGCTTCTCGATATCGACACGGATCGTCCGGTTTGTCACCGGTTTTGCTCCCGCCTTTCCTTTTCCAGCCGGAGCTTTCTTCTCTTTCTTTGTCTCAGCCGGGACTGTCTCCTGCGCCTCTTCCTGCTTTGCCTCCACAACGGCTGTTTCCTCTTCCTGCGGCGCTTCCTCCGTATTGTCCTCGAAGGCTGCGTCCTGAACCAGTTCTCCGGTTACGGACTCCACTTCTGATACGGCTTTTGCCGCCGCCTTGATTTTTTCAAGATCGCTCTCCTCCGTATCCAGGAAGAAAGAGAACTCTAAATCAAACTTCTCGTCCTCAATATCCTGGGAAGATGGTCTGTAGACAATGATCTGTCCAAAATCTTCCACTGCCTTAAATACCAGAAAAGCACGAGCCGCTTTCAGCAGACATTCCTTCTGGATCGATACGGTCATAGCATAGACCTTATGTCCAGCGTCCTGTGCCGCCTTAATATCGTCCTTCTCTTTATTATTCAGCTCAAAATCCAGATAATTTCCGGCAGATGTCGCACCTGTCTCCGGGGATTCCTCTGCCTTTGGAACCTCCTCTTTTACCGTTACTCCCTCTGCTGTTCCCGCCTCCAGAATGGCGTTCAGCTCTTTGATAATGGCTTCGTTATCGTTCGTTCCTTCATCCGAGGTAGCTTTGATATTTTCCAGATACTCGCTGATGGCGTCCAGGCAGTCAAACATTACGTCGATCAGTGCGCTGGTCACCTTCATATGGTCGCTTCGCACTTCCTGAAAAAGATTTTCCATGTCATGGGTCAGATGCTGCATCCTTTTGAATCCCATGGTTCCTGCCATTCCTTTTAAAGAATGGGCTGCCCGAAACAGCTCGTTGATGACGT
Source organism: uncultured Lachnospiraceae bacterium (assembly GCA_958428365.1). Taxonomy (GTDB): domain Bacteria; phylum Bacillota; class Clostridia; order Lachnospirales; family Lachnospiraceae; genus Maccoyibacter. The sequence goes on from CAUAFT010000001.1 coordinate 49,262, forward strand.
CTTTATCCTCCGGCTCCTTTTCCAGAGTCATAATGCCGTCGTTCAGATTCTGTAAATGTTCACTGGTCTCATCAATAAAAATTTCAAGGTATTGGCTTACATCCATATTACTTTACCCCCACATTCTTAATAATCTCTTGTGCAACTTCATTCAAAGGAACTATCTCATCAGCCGCCTTGGCAGTCACCACTGCTTTCGGCATTCCATAGACAACGCAGGTCTCTGCATTCTGTACGATGGTATGTACCGGCTTCTTTTTTCCCAGTTCTAAAATCCCCTGGGTTCCGTCTGCCCCCATTCCTGTGAGTACCACGCAGATCACTTCATCATAGCCGCAGTCTGCAAGGGATTGATAGGTCAGGTTCGCACATGGTTTCAGTCCTCCTATCGCCGGGGCGTCGCTCAATGCGATCTTATGACCTCCGCCGGGAGCCCTCTTCACCAGCATATGTTTTCCTCCGGGAGCCACATAGACCGTTCCATCCTGCAAAAGATCGCCTTCCTCGGCTTCCTTGACTCTGACCTTGCTGATCTCATTCAATCTCTGTGCCATCGTCTTTGTGAATCCCACCGGCATATGCTGTACCAGAACCATCGGCGCCTTCATATCCTTTGGCAAAAATGGAATGACACTCTGCAATGCCTTGGGACCTCCGGTGGAACATGCAAGAGCTACAAGTTTTTTTCCTCCTGTGCTTTTTTTCAGAGCAGGCTGTGCTCTTCGCAATGCTGACGCTTTCTCCGCCGCCGGAGAATGTTCCATACTCTGCTTCGGATCCAGTACTGCCCTTAAGACTCCTAAGAGCTGGTCCCTAAATGCATTTCCCTTCGCCTCAATGATATTTCCGGGCTTCGGCACGAAATCCACCGCGCCTCTCTCCATCGCCAAAAGCGTTGTCTGGGCATCCTTCGTGGTCAGCGTACTCACCATAATGACCGTGGCTTTGATCTTCTCTGCCTGCAATCTTTCCAGCAGCTCCAGCCCGTCCATCTTCGGCATGTTGACATCCAGGATCACCGCATCATAACCGACAGATTTTATTTTTTCATATGCTTCCAAACCATCCTTGCAGACATCCTCTGCCTGAAATAGTTCATCTGAATTAATTATATCACAGATCACCCTTCTCATAAGTGCAGAGTCATCTACAACTAAAATATTTTTCATCTAATCACCTATTTCATGTTTGCGTTTGCGGCGTTCCTCCTCAAAGATGTAGCGTATAATATCCTCCCGCACCTTATTGTCCTTCATAACAAATTCAATTCTGGTTTCGTATCTCGGCTCACGGCTTTCCAGCTTTCTCCAGGAGACGATCCTGCCCTTGATGCAGTATTCCTTGTTCATGTTCTCCGTGATCAGTTGCAATTCCATCAGCACATATTGATTATTCTCAAACTGCTCCTCTGAGACGAATCTTGCTCCGCCGCCGCTGATGTCCAGGATCGTCGCCACCTTCTCCGTTTCCTCCGGCGCCTCCTCCTGAATCATCTCCAGGATCTGATCCGTGTCATCCATCTTGGAGAGATCCCCTGCGATTCGATAATATTTCATATCCATAATACACGGAAAACGGTAGTACTCTCTTCTTTGCAGCTTACCGAGCTGGGTCTTCAACTCGATCTTCAACATATAGATATTGTTGGTTTTGAACCGCTCCTTGACCTGTCCCACACCCCGGAAAAGATTTTTTCCCGCGTAGAACACAAACTCAAAGCGTACTCCCAGATGCAGGAGCACATATTTGCCCTCCTCCAGCGGCATTGAGATATCAATATCGCCATTTTCATGGATTTCCTGTATCATACTCTTATAAACATGAGGCACCTCCCCTGTAATCCCCTGCTGTTCAATCTGTTGTACCGGTCTGATCTCCACCTTGTCGCCCGGATGCAAAATATTTGAAACCATCTTCTCCACCTCAATTAGATTTTTTTATACAAAATATTTGTAAAAAGCTGAGAAAAGCCTTTTCTCATCACAAACTCATTCTGCTCATTGTTCACAAGATTCTTTGCCAATACCTCAAATGCCCTGGAAATATTGGCGTCCGGCGCCACCAACGATATGGTCTTCTGCTGTCTCACCGCCCGTTCAATGCTTCCATCCTGTGGGATCATTCCGAAATAGTTCAGACTTCCGTTTAAGAACTGGGACACCACAGATTCCAGCTTTTCATAGACCGCCTGTCCTTCCCTGGTGCTGTTGACCTTGTTGGCGACCACATTGATTCGGATCCCATTTTTGATAAATCCCGGATTCCGGTACAACGCCTTTAACAGGGAATAGGAGTCCGTCAGGGAACTTGGCTCCGGCGTCGTCACCAGGATCACCTCCGGGCTGGCAATGACAAATTCCAGCACGCTGTCCGCCACTCCCGCTCCGGTATCCACCAGGATCACATCCGCAAGCTCATCCAGCTTAGAAAGGCTGTGTACCAGATAAGAGATCTGATCCTTGGTCAGGTTGTTCATAGTGGTGATTCCGGAACCTCCAGAGATAAACCCGATCTCCATGGGGCCCTCTGTGATGATCTCCTTAATATCCCTTCCCTGATAGATCAGATCGCTCAGGTTATATTTTGGAATGGCTCCAAACATAACCTCCACATTGGCAAGACCCAGGTCCGCATCAAAAATAATCACTCTTTTTCCTAATTTTCGCAGTTGAACTGCCAGATTCACGGCAACGCTTGATTTGCCGACTCCTCCCTTACCACTGGTGATCGTAATAACCCTGGCTTTCGGCACGTTCTTTTGATTCTGCAATTTAATCACATTTCTGATTCCTTCTGCCTGATCCATGGATTATTTTCCTCCTAACAGATTTTTCACGATTTTCTGCGTGTCAAAAATCTCGATATCATCCGGTACATTCTGCCCATTGGTGATATAGGATAATTCCGCGTTGGAATACAATCTGATATTTAACAGATTTCCATAGGTCGACGTCTCATCCAGCTTCGTAAATATGATCTTGTAGTCCGCGATTTCCTTATATATATCTATAATGTCCAGTAAATCTCTGTATTTTGTCGTGGCGCTGATCACCAGATATACGGATTTGTCGTATTTCTCATCCACGCTCTCGATCAAATGCTTGATATCTTCCCGCTGCGCCTCGCTCTTGTGAGAAAATCCGGCGGTGTCCACTAAAACGAGGTCATAGTCCTCGACGTTTTCAATCGCCTGATTCATCTCTTCCGCCGAATAAATGATGGTACACGGCTCGTCTAAAATATTCGCATAAGTCCTAAGCTGCTCCGTTGCTGCGATTCGGTAGGTGTCTGCCGTCAAAAACGCCACCTTTTTTCCCTGCTCCAGCTTGTATTTTGACGCGATCTTTGCAATGGTCGTCGTCTTTCCCACTCCGGTAGGTCCGATGATGAACACCACCTTAGGTTTTGGACCGCTCAGATCGATGGGCTTTGGCTGTCCAAATTTCAGGATCATTTTCTGATAGACGTTGGAGAGGATATGGTCCACGCTGTTTCCGGCTTTCATAATATTCTCCAGCTCGTCTAAGATCTGATTGGCATATTTTTCACTGACGTCATTGTCCAGCAGCGTCTTGTAGAGCATTTTCACAAAATGAAAATTCTCAGCCCCTGTCCTGCCGCTCTGCTCCGTCTTCTCCAATGGTTTTTCCAGCTTCTCCTCGGAATATTCCTCCCCGGAAAAACGGTGCTGGATCATGTTCTGTAAGCTGTCTAACCGCTCCTCGATCCCGTTGGTCTCCTGTCTGGACTCCTTCAACACATGCTCGAACATGCCCAACTTTTCATTTTCCTCCGGCTCTTCTTTTTTTGCCAGAGGCGGAACCTGTATCGGTTCATCCGCCGCCAGATTGATCTGCTCATGCATTTTCAGCGGAGAGTGAAAAGCGCTGGCAGGCATGGCGTGCTCCGCCTCCTCCCTCGCCGCTGTCACCTCATAGGTTGGTTTCTTAAAAGCGCTGAGCACTCCCTTCGGCTTGATGGTCCGCACATTCATGATCACCGCGTCCATCCCCATCTCACTCTTTGCCTTTTCAATCGCTTCCGCTTCTGTCTTTCCCTGAAATTTGTTAATTATCATTAGTCTGTCACCATCCCAACTGATTGTAACTCAACATTTGAGTCCACTTCGTTATATGAAATTACGATTAAATCCTTAAAATACTCTTCCGTCAGTTTCTTAAAATACATCCTCACGATCGGAGAAGTGATAATAATCGGGCTTTTTCCCAGATTCTCCAGCTTTGCGATCTCAGTCTCCACGGAATCCATGATCGCCTTGGTCTTTTCCGGATCGAGAGTCAGGTACGCTCCCTGTTCTGTCTGCTTCACGGAGGACATGATCTCCTGTTCCACCTTCGGATCCAGGGTGACAACAGATGTCACCTCGTTTGCCGGAAAATACTTATTGGAGATTGCCCGCTTTAAGCTCTGCCGCACATACTCCGTCAATACATCCGTATCTCTGGATGTGGCGGCGTGATCCGCCAGAGTCTCAAAAATGGAAAGCAGGTCGCGAATGGAAATTCCTTCGCTTAACAGATTCTGCAATACCTTCTGGATCTCTCCCAGTCCCAGCAGCTTCGGCGTCAGTTCCTCCACCAGAGCCGGGTTGGTCTCCTTGATATTGTCCACCAGATTCTGTACATCCTGTCTGGTCAGAAGCTCCGCAATATGGTTTCGGATGACCTCTGTCAGATGTGTGGCAATGATGGACGGGGGATCTACCACCGTATAGCCCAGGCTCTCCGCCCGTTCTCTCTGACCCTCCGTGATCCAGATCGCCGGAAGATGGAAGGACGGCTCAAAGGTGGGAATACCTGTGATCTCCTCCGTGACATATCCCGGATTCATCGCCATGTAATGATCAAAGAGGATTTCACCCTCTGTCACCTGGATCCCTTTTATTTTAATAATATACTGATTTGGATTCAACTGGATATTATCTCTAAGTCGAATGATCGGAACAACGGTTCCAAGTTCCAGAGCGATCTGTCTTCGTATCATGACCACACGGTCAAGCAGATCTCCTCCCTGGTTGACGTCCGCAAGAGGAATGATTCCATAGCCAAATTCCAGCTCAATAGGATCCACCTGTAAGAGCGAGACCACATTTTCGGGTCTTCGGATCTCGTCTGCCTCCGCCTCTTCCTCGGCGACTTCATCCTCAATACTCTCAATTCCCACATCCGTCTGCATCTTTCTTGCACTGACAATGAATACTGCTCCCAAAGCCACAAATAACAGCGTATTCAGTGGTGTAACGATTCCCAGAAAAGCCAGGGTGCCCCCTACCAGATAAAGAACCTTCGGAATGCCAAAAAGCTGCTGTACCAATACGGTTCCAAAATCCGCATCCTTGGATGCCTTCGTTACCAGAATACCTGTGGACAATGAGATCAGAAGAGAAGGAATCTGGCTGACCAGACCGTCACCGATGGTCAAAAGCCCATACTGCTGGATCGCATCTGCAAATTCCAGCCCCTGGTTCATCATTCCCATCGCCGTACCGCCCACTAAGTTGATCAGGGTGATAATGAGACCCGCGGTAGCATCTCCCTTTACATACTTCGTGGCACCGTCCATGGCTCCGAAGAAGCTGGATTCCTGCTGAATCTTCTCCCGCCGCTCCCTCGCCTGCTTCTCGTTGATGGTTCCGGTATTCAGGTCCGCATCGATCGCCATCTGTTTTCCCGGCATAGCGTCCAGCGTAAATCTTGCCGTTACCTCAGATACACGCTCGGAACCCTTATTGATTACGATAAACTGAATCAGGATCAGAACGATAAAGATGATGGCTCCAATGATCATATTACCGCCGCCGACAAAGTTACCGAAGGTCTCCACCACGTTTCCCGGATCTCCGGTAGTTAAAATCAGACGTGTGGAGGAGACGTTCAAAGAAATCCTGAAAATCGTCGTGAACAGCAGCAGTGTCGGGAAAAAGGACATCTCCAGCACTTCCTGTACAAACAATGTATTAAACAGTATGATCAACGCAATGGACAGGTTGACTGCCAGCATGACGTCCAGCAAAAAACTTGGAATTGGAATAATAAAGAAAATAACCGCACAGAGCAGATATAATGCAACTCCAAAATCCGCTTTTTTCATGGTTATTTTCCTCCTTCCTGTCTATCTTCTTCCGTTTATCCCGGATGTTTCGTATGGTATACCATTGCCAGTACCTCGGCTACCGCCTGATATAACTCCGGCGGAATCTCCTGTCCGATGTCCACCGTAGCATAGAGGGTTCTGGCAAGTGGTTTATTTTCTACAATTTCGATCTTATTTTCCTTTGCGATCTCCCGGATCTTTAAAGCGATGTAATCCTCACCCTTTGCAAGCACCACAGGGGCTTTTGCCACCTCGGTATCATAGGAGATCGCAACGGACAGATGGGTCGGGTTAGTGATGACCACATCCGCCTTCGGAACGTCCTGCATCATTCTCCGCTGTGAGACCTCCCTCATCTTAGAACGCTGTCTGCTCTTGATCTCAGGATTTCCTTCCGTGTTCTTGAATTCATCCTTGACCTCCTGCTTGGTCATCTTCATCTCCTCGTTGAAGCGATGCTTCTGGTATGCCCAGTCCAGGATTCCCACCAGAAGATATACAATACTGATCTTCAGACCGGTATCTATAATGACCGAACCGCAGAGCGCGATTGCCTGGGAGAGCGGAATTTCATATAGAATAAACAAATTATCTTTCTGATCGTCGATACAAGTATAAGCCACATAGACGATCAGTGCAATTTTTAAAATGGATTTTACCAGTTCAAACAAGGATTCCTTGGAAAACATCCTCTTGAATCCATTGATGGGATTGAACTTGTCCAGCTTTGGCTGCATGGGCTTTGTGCTGACCTTCCACCCAACCTGGACGATACTGATCAGCAGCGCCACTGCCACGCCTACGGCGAGAAAAGGCGCCATGATCTTCAAAGAATCCACGATGGACATCCTAAGCAACTGATTTGCCGTAAAAGCGGACATTTCCTTGCCGCCGCTTTCGGCTATCTCCGGTATCTTATTGTACACCGCGGCAAATTCCTCTATAAATCCCTTTCCCACATAGGATATGAAAATCTTTAATACTAAAAACAGAGCGATCAGGTCCACAGCGGAACTCAATTCTCTACTCTTTGCAACCTTACCCTCTTCTCTGGCATCCTTTAACTTCTTGGCGGTTGCCGGTTCGGTCTTTTCCCCTCCCGGCCCATCCTTGGCAAACCATTGAAGATCATATTCCAAGTACAGTCTCATCTCTTCCAAATCAGTACATACCTTCTATAAATGCCACCATCAGCTTTTTCATCTCCGTAAAAATGAAATTTGAAATATTCGGCAGCAGCCGAATGGTCAGAAAAAGTACCAAAAATCCAATCAAAATCTTTAACTGCATACCAATGGCAAACATATTCATCTGCGGAGCCACCTTCGCCATAATTCCCAGAATACAGTTCAATATCATCATCACCACAAAAACCGGCAGGATGATACGGAAAGCAATCACGAACAGATCCGTCATATACATCAAAAAGGAACTGAACAGATGCTCCCAGTCAAAGACCTGCCCGTTCACCGGAATCAATTCGTAGGAATCCACCACCGCCCGCAAAATATAATGATGCATGTCCGTGATGATCAGCAATAACAAAATAAAATAATTATACAACTGCCCTGTAATGTTGACCTGGGTATTGGTCATGGGATCAAATTCTGTCGCCATGGAGAGTCCGATCTCCATATCGAGCATATTTCCTGCTAATAAAATAATGGAATTACAAATATTTGCCGCAAATCCTATGAGCAATCCTGTAATTCCCTCCCTGATAATAATAACGCCAAATCCAAATACTCCTTCATAATCAAGTTCTGTCCTTGGCAGAATCTGGTATAACAGCAGGGACACCATTACGGAAAACCCTACTTTTACACGGTAGGGCGTATTATTCGTTCCATAAAACGGCGCTACCGCTACAAAACTTGCTACTCTTACCAGTATCATCAAAAAATATTCAAATGTAACTAACGAAAAACTCAAATTCACCATAGTTTTTTAGCTTAGATACACGCCAAAACTTGACCACAATGTTGTGATAAACTCTGTCAACTGTGTCAACATCCAGGAACCAAAGAGCATCATCCCCAGAAAAACTGCCAGAATCTTAGGAACAAAGGTAAGGGTCTGCTCCTGAATGGAAGTCACCGTTTGAAATATACTTACGATCAGTCCCACGATCAGCGACACCAAAAGCAGCGGCGCTGCCACAATAATGATCGTATAGATCGCCTGACTCGCGATATCGAGTACCTCTCCCTGTGTAATCATTTATCTCACCTCTTCTCCTTCCATCACATAAACGTCTTTACAAGGTTTCCGATTACCAGATCCCATCCATCTGCCAGTATGAATAAGAGAATCTTAAAGGGCAGGGAAATGGTCGTAGGCGGAAGCATCATCATACCCATGGACATCAACACGGAAGCAACTACCATATCGATGACAATAAACGGAATATAGATAAGAAATCCTATGATGAACGCCTGACGCAGCTCGCTGATGATAAACGCCGGAATCAACACGGTATTTGGAATATCATCATTTTCCTCATAAGTCACATCTGCGATCTCGCAGAACAGGTTCACATCCTTTTCCTGTACCTGACCGTACATAAACTCGCGGATTGGCTTCATGCCAATCTCCAAAGCCTCTTCCTGTGTGATCTCCCCGGCGTCCAAAGGCTTAATCGCCTCCTCGTTGATCTGTGTGAACACCGGCGACATGATCATAAAGGTCAAAAATAATGCCAGACCCACCAACACCTGATTTGGCGGCGAAGTCTGCGTACCAATGGCTGTCCTCAGAAAATGCAGGACCACAATAATCCTGGTAAAGGAGGTCAGCATGATCAGAATGGATGGAGCCAGTGAGATCACTGTCAAAAACAGCAAAATCTTAATCGGCGCCGAGAGACTGCCTCCCTGATTGTTATAAGTAATGGACAGACCGTCATTCACATCATCTGCCGCATCCCTTATCTCATCTTCATCTCCGGTCAACTGACTGATATCATCCGCCGTAGTAGTCCCGGAGGTTGCATAAGCCGTCTGTGAAAAGCTCATGGAAAGGGTCAGTACGATCACAAAAGTTGCAAAAATAACAGAAAGAATACAATATCCTTTTTTTAACTTTCTCATTTTATCTGCCTATTTCTTCGGCAGGCGGTCTTTGAATTTCTTCAGGATTTCCTGAAAACTCTCCCCTGCCTCTGTCTGTTTTGTCACTTCATAGGTGTCAAGGTCTTTCAACTGTTCTTTGGTCAGGGTAGTCAGCATAGTGATCTCATCTTTTCCAATACCGACAACCAGATAGACCTCTCCTGCCTCAACAATCTGTATATATTTGTTCTGGGTCAGCTTCAGAGTCTCAATGACTTGCAGATTCTTGTTAAAAGTTCTGCTCTTCTGATACCCCGCGATCCATTTCGTAGTAAAATAGGTGATCGCTAACACAAACACAAAGATCAACAGGACTCCCAATAGCTGCATAAAACTGCTGAAACCGGAAGTTTTCATCTGTAACAGTATCATTTTTTAACCAACTACTTTTTTGACAGCTTCCAGAACACGCTCTGCCTGGAATGGTTTTACGATGAAGTCCTTTGCTCCGGACTGGATCGCTTCAATTACCATCGCCTGCTGTCCCATTGCGGAACACATGATCACACATGCATTGGCATCTTCTTCTTTGATCTTCTTCAATGCCTGGATTCCATCCATCTCCGGCATGGTAATGTCCATCAACACCAGATCCGGTTTTGTCTCGACATATTTCTCCACTGCCTTCGCACCATTTTCTGCCTCTCCGGCAATGTTGTAGCCATTCTTTGTAAGAATGTCCTTGATCATCATTCTCATAAATGCTGCATCGTCACAAATCAAAATATTTTTTGCCATAATTTCCATCTCCTTACTCTTTTACATCTTTTTATTTTACAATTTCTGTAATTCGAACTCCAAAGCTCTCCTCAATTACAACCACTTCGCCTTTTGCCACATATTTGCCATTCACTAATATGTCGATAGGTTCACCGGCAATCTTGTTCAGCTCGATGATCGTTCCAGGCGAAAGATCTAAAATCTCCTGAATGGACTTACTGGTACGTCCCAGCTCCACCGTTACCTCCAACGGTACATCCATGATCAGATCAATATTTTCTTTCTGGAAAGCTCCTCCCAAATCACCCATGAAAGGCTGGAACTGTGCCGGTTGTACATTGACCGGCTGTCCGGCATACATCTGAGACATATCCTGCATCATTGGCTGCGCCGCCATTGGCTGACCCATCATCGGCTGACCCTGCATTGGTTGTCCTTGCATTGGCTGCGCCTGCATCTGCTGCGGCTGCATCTGTGGAACAGGCTGTGGTTCCGCCTGCGGCTTTGCCGACGCTGCCGCCGGTTCCGATGCACTTGCCGCTGCATCCTTCTCCATATTATGGGTTACGCACTCGCACATCTCTTTTGCGAAGGAAACCGGATAGAGCTGCATGATCTCACTGTCCACCAGATCCCCGATCTCCAATTTAAAGGAGATCTTAACGAACTGTTTCGACAAAAATTCATCGATGGCCGCTTCATCCAGATCTTCCTGTAAATCGATCAGATCAGCCTGCGGCGGACTGATATCAATGGTCTTATTCAACATGGAAGAAAGGGAGGTGGCAGAAGAACCCATCATCTGGTTCATCGCCTCACAGATCGCACTCAAGTGTAATTCTCCCAGCTCCGCATCTGTATTCGTACCATCACCACCCATCATCAGATCGGTGATAATCTTTACGTCATCCTCCTTCAAAACAAGAAGGTTATTTCCATCCAGTCCAACCGTATAGGCGATTCGGATAAATACACATGGTCTCTCATAATTCTGTACCACATCGTCCCATGTGCCCATACTTACGACCGGTGTTGAAATCTCCACCTTTCGGTTAACCAGCGAAAATAATGTGGTTGCTGCGGTTCCCATACTGATGTTTGCAATTTCACCAACGGCATCTCTTTCCTGATCCGTCAACTGCTCCTCCGCGCCTGCCTGCTCGGATCCGGTATCATTCAGCAATGCATTGATCTCTTCTTGCGACAATATTCCGTCCATTACTTCACTGCTCCTCTCTTACTACTGATGTAATTCTTACTGCATACTTATCGCCAGTAGATCCCGGCAGCGCAGTAAACTTACGCATATTTCCAACAAAGACATCCAACTCATCATCTACCTTGGTGTCAAGCCTGATGATATCTCCCACCTGAAGACCTGAAAAATCACTGACTGAGATCGTACTGTTTCCCAGAACCGCTTTCATCGGCATCGGCGCTTTGGCGATCAGAGTCTCAATCGCCTCCGTATACTGTTTCTCATCCTTATTCTGCATCGTGGAATACCAGTACTTGGTATTCAGCTTATCCATAACATCTTCTAAGGTAAGGTAAGGCAGACAGATGTTCATCAATCCCTCCACTTCCCCAATTCTTATATTTATGGTCACGATGGCTGTCATCTCACTTGGAGTAATGATCTGGGCAAACTGCGAATTTGTCTCAATTCGTTCCAGTCTCGGATGAATATCCACCACGTTTTCCCATGGCTCCCGAAGCAGGTTGACCGCAACTGTCAGGATCCTCTCCACGATCAGAAGTTCTATCTCGGAAAAATCTCTCATCTTCTCCAGAGGTTCTCCCAGGCCTCCCAGCATCCTGTCCACCATGGTATATCCCAGATTGGATGCAATCTCCATAAGGATATTTCCCTGTAAAGGTGCAAAATTCACAATTCCCAAAAGAATCGGATTAGAAAGTGCATTGGAAAATTCCAGATAGGTTGCCGCCTCTGCATTCATCACCTCAACCTGTACGTTTTTCCTCAGGTAAACAGAGAGGTTCGTCGACAATAGCCTTCCGTAATGCTCAAAAATAATTTCCAGGGTACGTAGATGCTCTTTTGAGAATTTTGCCGGTCTTGCAAAATCATAATTTTTGATATGCTTCTCATTGCTGTCCTTGATCTCCTCTGCGTCCAGCTCGCCACTGCTGAGAGCCTGCAGCAGACTGTCTATTTCATTTTGTGATAAGACCTCGCCCATGAAACTTTCACCACCTGTTCGTTTGCTTATTCTTATCTATTGACATGTCACACTGGAAAATCCTACGCTGACAATAAAATCCGAATCAAATAAAGTCTGCAGATTCTTTAATATCTCATCCTGTATCGACTGCTGATCCTCTCGGAATTCTTCATATGTATGGCTGGAAACAACGCTGTTGATCTCATTTTTCAGAACGCTTTCTTTCTCTCCGATCGTCTCGCCAAATGCTTTATATCCATCGTTCTTCGTATCCATGGAAATAGAAGCTTTTAATACCACATAGTGATCCTTGTCGTCATCCCCCGGCTTCAGATTGATGGTCATTTCATCTTCAATATCATAAGTCGCGATCTGATCCATCGGAACGCTGGAAGCCGTTGTGCTGCTATCGCCGTTTACCTCCAGTTTGATCGCTGAAGAAATCGTACTGATCAGTTCATTGGACTTCTTCACCTGCGGAACAACGGCGATCGCCAACACCGCTGTCAATATCGTGTTTACTAATACCAGCGCCAGTATCAACACTGACATCAAATTTTTCTTCATAGTACTTCCTTTCTCGCTACTCTTCTTCTGTCGGTGAACTGTACGAATTATAGATCTTGATCTCAACCCGTCGATTCATCGCTCTTCCCTCCGCTGTGGAATTATCCGCCACAGGAACATAGGCTCCGCGGCCGGAAGATTTCAGATACCCCGGATTCAGATCCGTTATACTTCTGATATAGTCCGCCACCGTAAGGGCTCTGTACATGGACAGGACATCGTTGTTTTCATATTTATCCGTATGGATCGGCACATTGTCCGTATGTCCCTCGATCTCTATAATATTCTGATCGTATTTTCCAAGGATCGCTCCGATCTTATCCACCAGAGGATAGGCGTCTTCCCGGATATCGGCGGAACCCGAATCGAACAGTAAGGCTCCATTCAGAGTGATCAGGACATACTGGGCATTGAAATCAACCTCCACCTGATCCTGGATCCCCTGCTCCTTTGCCTGCTGTTCCACTTCCTCCGCCATTTGTTCCGATTCTGCCAGAGCTTTCTCCTCGTATTCTTCCTCAATGGACTTATCCTCTTCATCCTCCTCTGCGGAAGAATTGGCTTCTTCTTTATAGAACTGATCCAAAAATTCCAACTGGCTGACCCCGGCTGAGATCATCTGCCCCTCTCCCACAGAAGAACCTCCTGAGGGCAGGATGCTGAAACTGCTCTGCAGCGAAGCAATCACCATTTCAAACTTCTCTGCATCCACGGTAGACATAGAGAACAGAAGCACGAAAAAGCACAGCAGCAGATTCATCAGATCACTAAAGGTTGTCATCCATGCCGGCGAACCCTTCGGCGGTTCTTCAGGCTTCTTCTTTGCCACTATTCTTCACCTCCGCCTCCTCTGCCGTCAGCAGAAAATGTCTCTCTGACTGCCGGAGATAAGAATGATTTCAGTTTTTCCTCTATTACTCGCGGATTTTCTCCTGCCTGAATGGACAAAAGACCTTCCACTGTAACTTCCTTCAACATGATTTCTGTTGCGTTCATAGATTTTAATTTTTCCACTGTCGGGCTGCAAAGCCAGTTCGCAATCAGGGAACCATACAGGGTCGTAATCAACGCAACTGCCATCTGAGGACCGATGGATGACGGATCATCCAGCTTATTTAACATATTGATCAAACCGATCAGGGTTCCGATCATACCCCATGCCGGTCCCAACTCAGCCCATTTCTCCCACACGCCGATTACCTTCTTATGCCGATCTTCAATACAGACCAGATCCGTCTCCAGGATTCCCCGGACCAGCTCCGGATCCGTACCGTCCACGACCAGCATGACACCTTTTTTCAAAAAAGCATCTTCAATGCCTGACGCTGCCTCCTCTAACGCAAGTAATCCTTCTTTTCGGGCTATATTTGACAGATTAATGATATTCTTGATCACTTCTCCTGCATCCGCCGTCTCGTTCTTAAAAATATGACGGATACCCTTTAACCCGTTGATGAAATCCGGCAATTGATTTGACATCAAAACGCCGGCAATTGATCCTCCGAACGTGATAAAGAATGACGGTACATCGACGAAGCTTCCGAATGCTGCCGTACCGCCGCTGGTTAAAATACCAACGATAACCATCACAATGCCGAGTATCATACCCACCAAAGATGCGATATTCAATGTGTCCACCTACCTATTCCCTAAAATTAACGACGATCGCAGTGAAAATTTTCCCCTTTTTTCTACACCGTTCGTCATAAAAAATCTTCATATTCATCTTACTAGATTTTTCGTTTCTTGTCTATCCTATTTAAAATAATTTTTTCGATATTTATGAAATATTTTGTAAAAATCATGCAAAATATCCCGCCTTAATTTTACACATTTTTTTCTTTTGCTTATACAAGATATAGGGGAACGGACCAAAGCCGTTCCCCTATATCTCTATTAATTTCTCTTTTCGTTATCGTTTCAGATTGATAAGTTCCTCTAACATGGTGTCAGAAGTTGTAATGATTCTGGAGTTCGCCTGGAAACCTCTCTGGGTAACGATCATGTCCGTAAACTCCGTAGACAGATCCACGTTGGACATCTCCAGGGTTCCGGTAGAAATACTTCCGCCGCCTGCCGTTATATCCACGCCGATTCCATCGAACTCACCGGAGTTCAGCGTAGTGGTATAGCAGTTATCTCCTACTTTTTCCAGACCCATGGCGTTGGCAAACTGCGCCACTGCGATCTGACCCAGCAATACGGTATTTCCATTGTCATAGGTGCCGTAGATCTTGCCATCCGTATCTGCAAAAAGACCGATCATAGCTCCCAGCTTCTTTCCTTTTCCTGTCTGTCCGTCCGTATCCCCGGCATCCAGACCTATGGTGGATACTCCGCCGTTGTCAAACCACTTGGTGCCGCTGAAGTCCACGTCGATATCCGTAAAGTTACCGCCCAGTGCATCCTGAAGATTCAGATATACATTTTCCTGTCCTGCTGCGCCCACATACTGGAACGTACCATCATCCGGATTGAATTTCAGTTCATAATTGGCACTCTTTACAGTTGCCGTTACCTGTCCGTTTGCCAGGGTAACATTGGTAGCAGAGGTCTGAACTCCGAACACCTCCGCCATCTCCTTGGTGTCTCCGCCTGTCACTGTCGTCCAGTTGCCGTTTCCGGCATCGGTAACCTCCACAAATCTTCCGGCATTCGCACCGGATGTAACATACTGATAATATACTCCGCCGTAGGAATAGAGATTGTTCGCTGCGTCTTCCACTGCCCATCCTGACCGCACGGTATAAGTCTTCTGTTCTGTCTGTACTGCTCCGAACATTTCCGCAAGATAATCCGGATCGTAAGTGCCGGTAGAGGAATCATATTTCGTCTGATCTAAGATAGACTGACTGTTGGAGTCAATGATATCCACCAGCTCCACCGTATAACTTCCCGTCGCTTTGTTTGATTCTCTCACTGCGAACTTCGCCGTGTAAGAATAACCCAGAGCATCGTAGAAATTCAGGTTCATTGCCAGTCCGTTTGCACTGGTTACATCCGTACTGTTTTTATCCAATACCCCGGCACAGGTTCCGTTCACCGTCGCCTCCGGCGCGGAAGTCATATTCTTCTCACTCATGATGCGAAGAGCGGACACCGTATCCTTACGAATCTCTCCGGTACTGGCATCTACCTGCCATCCCATGACATTGTATCCTGTGGATGTCATACAGAGATTTCCGGCTCCATCCACATAGAAGGATCCCGCTCTTGTGAACTGGTTTTCAGAACCATTGTTCACAATAAAGAAACTGGTGGCGGAGCTGGTATCGTTTAACTTTAAGTCGAACGCGCCTCCCGTCGTCTGGGAAGCTCCTGGTCCCGTTATATTAATGGATGTAGCTCCTGTGGTAACACCGAGTCCGATCTGCTTTGCATTGATACCGCCTCTTCCTGTCAGGGCGCTCGGTCCGGATGCTCCCGATAAATTCTGATACATAATCTCACTGAATGTTACAGAGGAAGATTTAAATGCTACCGTATTGACATTCGCAATATTGTTACCAATAACATCCATTTTTGTCTGATGTGTCTTTAAACCTGATACACCAGACCACATTGATCTCATCATAATAAATGACCTCCTGTACTTTGTTCCGTAAACTGTCTTATCTGTCAGTCAAAGACATTAGCTTCCAAAAAGGTCCAGCTAAATAATTACGGCTCCATCGATATTTGTAAATATGTTGTCTGTCGCTTCTCTCTGATCCATCGCCGTCACTACGGTCTTATTGGGTACGTTGACGATAAACGCCAGAGAATCCACGATCACTAATGATTCATTAATTCCCTTTTCACTTGCCTTTTGAACTCCCGATTCCAACCGGATATTCTGCTCATCCGTCAGATTAATGTTCCGATTCTCCAACCGCATGGATGCATGTTTGGAAAATTTCAGTTCCGAAGGATTTGTCAATTCCTGCTTCTGTTTTAAGATCTCCTCAAAAGAAAGATCTGCACCTTCCTTCACACCGCTCTGATTCTTCTGTACCAGAAACTGATCGGTAATCTGTTCAATGGAAGAAAAGGAACGATTGACACGGTTCATAAAACCATCTCCTTATTCTGCTTTCTTCTCACTATTTTGAAGAATTTTTCTCAACATTTTCCAGCATTTCTTTTAATTTGGCTTCTAAGGCTTCCAGTGTCTTTACTGTGGAATCAGAAATAAAGGTTTTTTGATAATCGGTCAGGCTGTCATAGACTTCTCTTGCCTCTTTTAATTTTTCCTCATCCAGAATTGTAAGCTGTGATTCCTGTGGAAGGGCCGCCACCATATTGGTAAAAGTCTGCGCCACTGTGGTCGCCGTGTAATAATCCGAATCAGCTACCGTATCCAGATCTTCAATGTCGTACAGAGAATCGTTCACGGAAATATATACTTTTCCATTCTCCCGCATAATGTAATCCACCATGCCGTTATCATAATAGGTCTCTCCAGTCTGGCTGTTGGTCACCTTGACAATCACATATTTTCCAACCAGATTATAAGCGCTTCCCTCGGTCATGCTCTGGTTCAAATTCTGCATTTCCTCCAATGATGAGAAGGTTGCCAGCTGTGATATGTACTCGGTATTGTCCGTTGGCTCCAATGGATCCTGATACTGCATCTGGGCTACTAAAAGCTGTAAAAAAGCATCTTTATCCAATGATCCGCCTGCCACTTCACTGCTTGAACTTGAGGACAACGACATATTTGACGCTGATGTGTCCACAAATTCGCCGTCTTTGATCTGCTGTATAATTGCCATCTGCTTCTCTCCTTTCTATATATCTCTTATGCTGTAAAATCTACACTGTTTCCATTGTCCCTCATGATCTTTGCGGCTAAAATCTCCTCCTCACTCATCAAACCGGATAATTCATCCAACTGATTCAAAGAGATCCCCCTTCTGATATTCTTAGCAGCCTGTTCCTTCTGCTCTTCCTGACTCTGGTTGTGCTGATTTTCCTCTAAGTTCCTCTCAAACTCATGGCTGGCTATGGTCACTTCCACTGCCTCCACCTTGAGTCCCTGCTGGTTCATATTCTCTTTTAAGAGAACGACCTGACTCTCTAAGGCTTCTTTTACCGCTTCATTCTGCGCTGCGAGATGGGCGGTGATAACTCCCTCTTTCGCTGTTACCTGAACATAGATCTTTCCCAGGTTCTCAGGATTCAACTGCATCTCCATGGACGTCACATTGCCCTGATACATGATCCTGGTAAATTCGCTGACCTGTCTGATAAGGTCGGTGACATTGACCGTGGTATTCTGAGGCGCCGTGTTGACTGGAACCTCTACATTCCGAACGCTTGGTTGTGGATTTGTGATGGTTTCGTTCACAATGGTTTTTCCGTCTGCAAGACCCTCTGTCTTTTTCGCGAAAGTCCTCTCTGTGTCTGAAGCCCCAAGATTGCTGTCCTGCGTGTTCTGACCCTGTCCATCATCCATATCCTCCTCCACAGCAACTTCTTCCTGTGCTGCACCGGAAGTTTCCTCCTGGGTATCGGCGGTGATCTGAATGCTCTTCTGCTCCGGTTCTGTCGTCTGAACGATGATGTTCTCCTGCTGCTCTGTGCCTGCTGCCTCAAGGCTGCTCTCTTCTTGCTCCAGGATCTGCTGATTCTGTACTGTCTCCATAACTTCCTCCGGATTCTGCAGCATATTCTGTTCCAGCTGTGTCATCAGCTTGGCCGCTTCCTCCGCTGTCATTCCCAGGTTCAAAAGCAGGTTTTCACTTAAGACTTCCACATCCTGCATCAACTCCTGAAAGTCGGCATTCATCAAAAGCCCCAGGCTGTCCTCCTGTCCTGTCAGCTTCATCACGAGACTGGCGAGATTCGTCGGATTCATCAGATCCACAAAGGTCAATCCCAGTTCACTCATCGCTTCTTCCAGCTGTTCTTTCGTGACTCCAAAGGTCTCTTCCACCTGCTTTTCCACTTCTGTGGCAAATTCCTCCAAAGACTCCTGCGCCTTTTCCATCTGTGCCTGATCCGGCTGATTCGCCGCTTCCGGAATCCTGTCTTCTTTCACAGAATATTTATCATACTCTGTCACAGACTCTTTCTTCTCCACCGTCAGTACATTCTGACTGCTCTGGTTTTTGTACTGATTCGTCTGTCCGTTGATCGCCAGATTGCCCAGCACTTGCATGAAATCTGTGGATTCCTGCTCTTCCTTCCCGGTTTTCGCAGCTGCATTTGTCTGAAACGGCATGTTCGCCATGGTTTTCAAAACATTTGCACTGTTCATCTTCTCTTCCTCCTTTCTATTCAGTTTTCAATGTTCTTTTTCTATATTCTAAGGCTCCATGAGTTTGGTTACTTTTGCTGCCGTATCCGTATTCATGTTGCCGAGAATATCACCTCTGGCATCCGCATTCATAGCAGATAAAATCTTTGCAACCAGCTGCAGATTGTCCGTCATGGTATCAAAAATTGCCGCTGCCTGCTTCGGCTTCATCTCAGAGTAAGCCTTCACATAATCTGCGATCTCTTCGTCTTCCTGTTCCTGCTCCACTACCTGCTTATACAGGACTTCCGCATTCTCAGGATCGATGCTCTCATAATACTGTCTATATTCATTTATATCGGGCGCTTCGTCGGAAAAAACAACCTCTTCGTAAAATTTCGCCTTTTCCTCTTCAAATTCGGCTTCATTTTCCTTATATTCCTGCCACTGCGCTACCTGCGCCTCCAGATCCGCCACATAGGCATCATCCTTGGAATTGCTCTCCTTGGCGTCCGCAAGCTCCTGTTCCAGTTCCTTGATATATGCCACTGCCTCATCCAGTGTCTTGTAAGGATATTCACTGTCCTCACCGCTCTCGTCCGTCTCCGTCTCAGGAAGTATCTTATTCAGATACGGAACGTCCTTTAAGATCGGCTGCATAACGGTGGAGCCAAAACCTCCCACGTCAAAACGGATCAGCACCGCTAAAATCGCAAGCCAGATAAGGATAATGACCACCGTAACCAGGACCACTGCCGCTTTCCCGCCGCCGGATTCTTCTTCCTCCAGCTCGGTTCCGTTTTTCTTCGCTTCCTTCTTCGCCAGTTTCCTGTTTTTCCGCTCTTCCTTTTTCTTCGCCTTTGCAGCCTTCTTCGCTGCCTTTTTATCCATGGTTACCGCTTCATCTAAATTCTCTTCTGCCATCTTCTCACCTCTTTACTGGGATTCCCTGTGATAACTGTAGCTTACAAGCTGATCCACTTCCCTGTTCTCCTCATATGCGACTTCCTGCTTGAACTCCTCGAAGGCTTTTTCCCTGAGTTTTTCATAGGTTTTTCGCTCTATCATCACCTGATTCAAGCGGCTTCTCGCCAGCTCCACATTTTTTTCCGCCACCTGTATTTCCATCATCTGGGTACGGATCGCCGACTTCATGGCGTCCACCGCGTGTTTACAGGTCTTGATTTCCTGTATGTTGATTGTTCCCTTAACCAGTTCTCTGGCACGCTTTTCATATCCCGCCTTGCGGACCAAAAGCTGCCTTAGCTTGTCCTCTTCTTTCCGCAGCTTCGCATTGGCAATCCCGTACTCCGCCTTCCGCTGGTCTTCCATCTTCACTTTTAAGTCCAGAATGTTCTGCATACGGTACACGAACTTTGCCATGGCTTAACTCCTATTCCTGAAAAAGCTGT
Source organism: uncultured Lachnospiraceae bacterium (assembly GCA_958428365.1). Lineage (GTDB taxonomy): Bacteria > Bacillota > Clostridia > Lachnospirales > Lachnospiraceae > Maccoyibacter. Next base: position 69,591 of record CAUAFT010000001.1, read on the forward strand.
TCTAAGAGCTGTAACTCTTCATCGAACATGAATTTCTCATCGGTCCTCTGTCTCAAAAATTCATTGACAGCATCTATCTTCGAGATTGCATAATCTATATTCTTATTTGACCCCGGCTTATAAGCGCCGATATTGATCAGATCCTCCGACTCCGAGTAAGTGGCAAGTACGTTCTTCAACCGTCCTGCCGCCGCCTTGTGCTCCTCGTCCGCAATGGAACTCATAACACGGGATATACTCTGCATGACGTCAATCGCCGGATAGTGATTCTTGTGCGCCAGCTTCCGGTCCAGCATAATATGACCATCCAGGATACTCCTCGCCGTATCGGTGATCGGCTCATTGAAGTCGTCGCCATCCACCAGAACCGTATATAATCCGGTAATAGATCCTCTGTCAGAATTGCCGGCGCGCTCCAATAATTTTGGCATCTCACTGTATACACTGGGCGGATATCCCCTGGTAACCGGAGGTTCTCCGGAAGCAAGTCCGATCTCTCTTTGGGCCATGGAAAAACGAGTCAGAGAGTCCATCATCAACAGTACGTCCTTCCCCTGATCCCTGAAATATTCCGCAATGGCTGTCGCCGTCTTAGCCGCTTTATTTCGGATCAACGCGGGCTTATCCGAGGTGGCGATGACCACAACGGAGCGCTTCATACCCTCTTCTCCCAGGTCTCTCTCCACAAATTCCCTTACTTCCCTGCCTCGCTCTCCAATAAGGGCTATGACGTTGATATCCGCCTTGGTGTTCCTTGCAAACATTCCCATCAGAGTACTCTTTCCAACACCGGAACCCGCAAAGATTCCAATACGCTGACCTTTTCCGACGGTGATGAGTCCATCCACCGCCTTGACTCCCAAAGGCAGCACCATGTTGATGATCTCTCTGGACATAGGATCCGGAGGCGCCGCCTCCACGGGATATTCGTACCCCAATTCCAGACTGTCCACATCCGTAGGTCTTCCGATTCCATCCAGGGTATGTCCCAAAAGTTCATCCCCCACCGGAACCGTCAGCGGATGTCCCGTATTCTCCACAACACAGCCCACGCCCAGCCCTTCGATGTTATCAAAAGGCATCAGCAGCAGACGTTTGTCACGGAATCCCACCACCTCTGCCATGATATAGATTCCCTTTGCAGCATCTATGACGATCCGGCACAGGTCGTTGATCTTCGCGTCGGGTCCCACGGATTCTATGGTAAGCCCGACAATTTTGACCACTTTACCCAATCGGTTAAAATGTGTTTTTTCCGCCAGTTGTAAATATTTTTCCGTACTGAATACCAAATAACTCACCTAATCTATGCTCAAACTCTTCAGATCTTTAATCAGATTCTCCAACTGGACCCCCAGACTGCAATCGAACATACCGGAATCCGTCTCAATGGTACACTGATTTTCTTCCAAAAGCGGATCTGAGATAATTTCCAGAAAGATATCCTCTCCAACCCGCTCTTCAATCTCCCGTCTGCGGCTCTCCATAAATTCAAAATTCACACTGGAGACCCGGATACGGAACTCCTTGCTGCCTTCAATATCCATAACGGCATCCGATACCAGGGACAGAAGGATCTCTGTCTTATCGCCAAACTGGATATGAAACACCTTTTCAAATACCCGTGCCACCACATCCACCAGCTGCGGCTCCATCTGTTCCAGCTTTCTCTGGTAATCCTCTTTCAAAGAATCCTCCAGCTTTTGCAGCTCCTTTCGAAGCTCCATCTCCTCGGCATCCGCCTTGGCTCTGCCTTCCTCGTAGCCCCGCGTCTGACCTTCTTCTCTTGCCTGAAGGAGCAGCTGTTCCTTCTCTTCCTGCGCCTTTCTAAGGAGAGCCTCCGAATCCGCTTTCGCCTCAGCCAGGATCCTTTCCGCCTCTTCCTTAGCTTCCGCCACAGGATCCACTTCCGGTTCCTCCAGGATCGCTTCCACCTGCTCGGCCCCAAGACCTACGCTGAAGCCTTCGGTAAATCCAGCTTCATGCCCCGCCTGGATCCGCATCTTCCGCGCCAGCTCCTGAAGCTTTTCCTCCACCATCTGGTTGGAATTAATGACACGGGCTTCCTTCTGGCTGGCAGTGATAAACTGCTGTTTATAAAGATTAGACGACAATCTCGTCACCTCCGCCTCTGGAAATTACAATCTCGGCTGAATCCTCTAACTTACGAATAATACCAACAATCTTCTGCTGCGCTTCTTCTACATCCTTCATGCGGACAGGACCCATAAATTCCATATCCTCTTTGATCATAGCTGCAAGACGCTTGGACAGATTCTTGAAGATGACATTCTGTACTTCCTCGTTTGCACCCTTGAGGGCAATACCCAGATCATTGTTATCCACATCACGCAGCACACGCTGGATCGCACGGTCGTCCAACAGTAAAATATCCTCGAACACGAACATCTTCTTTCGGATCTCGTCCGCCAGTTCCGGCTGCTCGATCTCCAGAGATTCCATGATATGCTTCTCCGTACCACGATCTACCGTATTCAAGATCTCCACGATAGCATCCACACCGCCGGCGATGGTGTAGTCCTGATTCAAAAGCGTTGCCAGCTTCCGTTCCAATACTCTCTCCACCTCTTTGATGACCTCCGGCGAGGTACGATCCATCATCGCAATACGTTTTGCCACATCCGCCTGTTTTTCCGGAATCAAGGATCCCAGGATCAACGCCGACTGTGCCGGTGATAAATAAGATAAGATCATGGCAATGGTCTGCGGATGCTCGTCCTGGATAAAACTCAACACCTGGCTTGGATCCGTCTTACGGATAAACTCAAACGGACGCACCTGCAAGGATGCCGTCAGCTTGGAGATAACATCCTGTGCTTTTTCCTCGCCCAATGCTTTTTCCAGAAGCTCCTTGGCATAACCGATACCACCCTCTGCAATATACTGCTGTGCCAGACATACCTGATAAAATTCATTCAGGACGTCCTCCTTTTCCTGGGGCGAAATGCTCCTGGTATTGGCGATCTCCAATGTCAGTTCTTCAATTTCCTCTTCTTTCAGGTGTTTAAAAATCGCCGCTGATTTTTCCGGTCCCAATGCAATCAGAAGAACCGCTGCCTTTTGCACACCATTTAATCCATCACTTGCCATAATTTATTCCCACTCTTCGTTCAACCAGTTACGCAGCAGCGAAGCCACTGCCTCCGGGTTTTCATCCACGAATTTCTCTATCAATATTCTAGTCTCAGATTTTTCATTCAGTCCGATATCTTCCAGTTCCGCCTCCTTGGTAGTCTCCAGCAGAGTCTCAACTGAAAGCTCCGGCTCGATGACTTCCTCCGGTTCCTTTCTCGTGCTGCGGAATACCACAAATCCAAGCAGTGCAAAGATCAAAACAGCCAATAAGATCTGCAGATAATCGCTGATGGTCCTTCCATTGTCCTCCGACCACTGGAAATAAGGCACCTCATAAGCCACGATGGAGATATTTTCCTGCGGGATTCCCGTAGCATTCGCCACCATCGGAATCAGATCCTGGTCTATATCCACCTTCTGCCTCTCACTGTTCTGCTCCGCAAATTCATCAAAGGTCATATCGTCAAGCTGTCCCTGCGCACGAAGAGTATCCTCGTTGTAAATACGATTCACGCTGCAGACCACCGTAATGGAAGATTCGTCATATTGAATATCTCCCACCGCCCCCTCGGTCTCCGTAATCTTCTCGTTGGGACTGAAGTCCTCCGTGACATCGGATATAGTAGAAGAACTGGTTTCCCCATCCTGCATTACATAAGTTGTATCATCATTCGCATCGGTTCCCGGCGTTGCTGCCGCACCTCCGGTCGTTTCCGATTCATAGGTGCTCCTGCTGTCAAGATACCCCTGCTCCTGTCCTTCCGCCACATAATATTCGTGATCGGTCACCTTTTCTTTGTCAAAGTTCAAAGCCAGATTCAATCCAACTTCCACATTGTCGTAGACATTGGTTCCCATAATCACATCTTTCACATTACTCTTGACCAGATTTTCCACCTTGGTCTGATAAGACAGGTTACTGCTGGCAGTCCCCGCCGTAGTACTGCTGTCGCCTCCGGAGAATAGCAGATTTGTATCTGAATCCATGATCGTGATCCGGTCTGTGGTATCATTGCCCACCTCTGTGGCTATGTATTTTGCAATTCCCGCCGCCTGGTCTTCATCCATCTCGCCATCCAGTGTCAGGATCACGCTGGCATAGGTCTCCTCATCCTTGGAGATGATGGTGCCATCGTCACTCGGCATGGAAAGAGATACGCTGGCGCTTTCCACATTGGAAAGCTGTGAAAGCTGATCGGAAAAACGCTCTTCCAGATACAACTGGTATTTTTTTGTCTTATCCGCCTCCGTCGAAGAAAAGCCTCCGTCAAAAACGCTGTCTATGGAATACCCCTCCGTCGGAATATCATTGGTTCCAAGAAGTATCTCCGCATTTGCCGCATCTTCTTTCTTTACCTTAAAGGAAAGTCCGTCGTCCGAAAGCTCATAGCTTATACCCTCGCCATCCAGCAGGTCTTTTACCTCTCCCGCTTCTTTTGTGGACTCACAGTTGATCAGATCCACCATAGTGGGTCTTGTCATCACAAAAGCCAGGATCGCGATCGCCACAACGACCACAGCGACAATACTGATCAGCAAAGCCTTCTGCTTCGTCGTGAACTTCTTCCACCAATCTGTAATTTTTTTTAAAACTCCCTGTATTCTCTCCTGCATTCCCTATTCACTCCACGATTTTAAATCTGCATATTCATAATCTCTTTGTATGCCTCTAAAAGCTTATCGCGTACAGCAACGGTATACTGCAGTGCCGTATTCGCCTTTTCCTGGGCTATCTGTAAATCATGGGTGTTGACGGAATCTCCTAATGCAAACTGTATCTCCGCCGATTCCGCGCTGTTTTGCAGTTCATTTGTCTCCCCTACCATTCCAAGCATAGACTGAAACACATCGTCAAAGCTCTGATCCTTCGTATCATTGGACGCATCCACCGCAGCCTGAATATAATCGGATGATATATTTGAAATCGCTGAAATATCCATTGATCTATACTCCTCCTATCAACCTTTTCCTATCTGTAATCCCGCCTGCGCCATGGACTTGCTGGCATCAAAAGCAGTCACATTCGCCTCATAGGCGCGGCTGGCGTCAATCAGATTCGTCATCTCCGTAACAATGTTCACGTTGGGATAAGACACATAACCGTTCTCATCCGCATCCGGGTGTGACGGATCATATTCCATAACAAAATCCGTACTCTCATCCTCCAGAACAGAGACCACCTTCACTCCATTCCCCACATACTGCTGTCTGGTTCCCTGTAATACATTGGAAAACGGTGTGACATCCTTCTCCTGAAAGGTCACGATCTTCCTGCGATAAGGGTCTCCGTCTTCTGTCCTCGTGGTGTTGACGTTCGCCACATTTTCTGCAATGATATCCGTTCTGAAACGCTGCGCCGTCATTCCCGTAGCGCTGATATCAAACGCCTGAAATAATCCCATTCTAGTCTCCTCCTTATCCCATTACACTCTTGAGTCTGGAAAACTCCTGACTGACGCTGTCCGTCAAAGCCTGATACCGAAGCTGTTCCGAAGCAAGCTCCATTTCCTCCGTGTCGATATCCACATTGTTGCCGTCCAGACGGTAAGAGTAGTTTGCCGAATCCGTATAGGTCGTTGCATTCAAATGATTCAAATGCAGGTTTTCCACCTTCTTATCCAAAGTCTCATACTTGGATCTGCCCAATTCACGCTCCAATATTCCCTCAAAATCCACGTCCTGGCGTTTATACCCCGGCGTACTGACATTCGCAAGATTATTCGAAATTGCGGACTCCCTCAGCCAGCTTGCATCCGCCGCCTTATCCAATACATTAATATAACTGTAAGCTCCTGATGTAATCATATCTTTCTCCTTTCCCGTAAAGAGCAATGATATCTACCGCCCAAGGATGCAAAGCAAGACCCAAGCAGCCTAATCTTAATTCTATTATAAATTACCCCGTAAAAAAAACAAGTAGTTTTTTACAGAATCTTGTGGAATTTTGTCAATTTATCCACAATATCTAATTTTTTTGTCGAATCAAAAAGGACAAAAAAAGGACCTATAGCGTGCTATAAATCCTTTTACTTTCTTAAATCCTTTTAAGCCTTATCCCGTTGTTTTTTTAATTTATCCAGCTCGTCGAACACCACGTCGTTCATGACCTTGATATAAGTTCCCTTCATTCCCGACGAACGGGATTCAATGACTCCCGCGCTCTCGAACTTCCGAAGGGCGTTGACGATCACCGATCTGGTAATTCCCACCCGGTCTGCGATCCGGCTGGCTACGAGGATCCCCTCCATGCCGTCCATCTCATCAAAGATATGAGTGATGGCTTCCAACTCCGAAAAGGAGAGTGTGCTGATCGCCGATCTTACGATCTGAACCTTTCGCTCCTCCTCCGCATTTTCCTCATGCACGGAGCGCATCATCTCAAGTCCCACTACCGTGGTTCCATATTCGCTCAAAATAATGTCATCTATGTCATAAGCTCCGTTGTCCCGGTAAATGAACAGGGTTCCCAGACGTTCTCCCGCAATATCGATCGGCGTGATGATCGCCGTATACTTTTTAATATCTGAGACAAATCCCAGCGTCTCCAGATTGACGTTTTCCTTAGTGGAAAGAATACCCAAAAGACGTTCGTTCAATTCTCCGTCAATAAATCCTCCAACCTCATCCACGATCAATTCGTCGATCTCATCCATTCCGCTCATTTCACTGGTACCAAGCACTTTTCCCTTACGGCTGATCACCAGGACATTGGATCTTAAGATCTCCGTCAAGATCTCACAGATATCGTTGAATACTACTTTGGATGAATTATTATTGTGTAAAAGTTTATTGATCTTTCTCGTCTTGTCCAGCAACTGAACACTCATCCTACTACCTCCTGTCACTATCCATCCAGTCTCTTAGTACATTCTTATAATATCACTCTTTGTCAGACAATTCAATCTTTTTTTGTGATTTTATTCTTTATTTTCTTCTTTTGTATTATTTGTACTATTTATCACATGACCGCACTGTGCGTTGGAGCAGACGACCTTATTGCCTTTCTCCACCATGAAACTTCCGCATTTCTCACAGTTGATCCCCGCCGGCTTCTGCCAGGACATAAATTCACATTCCGGATTGTTCTCACAGCCAAAATATTTTCTGCCCTTCTTCGTCTTTTTGATCACAACTTCCTTTCCGCATAACGGGCAGGCAATTCCCGTTTTTTCCAGATAAGGCTTGGTGTTGCGGCAGTCCGGAAATCCCGGGCAGGCAAGGAATTTTCCGTGAGGACCGTATTTTACCACCATATTCCGTCCGCAGAGTTCGCAGACCACATCGGTGACCTCGTCCTCGATCTTGACCTTCTCCAGCTCTTTCTCCGCCTGAACCACAGCTTCGTCCAGATCCGGGTAGAAGTTCGCCACCACGGTCTTCCAGCTGATATTGCCCTCCTCAATGCTGTCTAAGAGGGATTCCATATTGGCGGTAAAATGTTCGTCCACAATGCTTGGAAAGGCTTCCTTCATCATGGCGTTGACCACTTCTCCAAGCTCCGTCACATAGAGGTTTTTGTTCTCCTTCGCAACATAGCGTCTCGCCAGGATCGTGGTGATGGTCGGCGCGTAAGTACTCGGTCTTCCGATTCCAAGCTCCTCTAAGGTCTTGACCAAAGACGCCTCGGTGTAATGCGCCGGCGGCTGTGTGAAATGCTGCTTTTCATCAAAGGATTCCCATTCCAGTTTCGTATCCCGGTCAATGGACTTTAAGAGCACGTTGCCCTTTCCCTTTTCATCATCCTCTCCGACGTACACAGACATAAAACCATCAAAGACCACCTTGGAAGCCGACACGGTAAAACGGTATTTCCCTGCGCCGATCTTTACGGAGGTTGTCTCGTATTTGGCATTGCTCATCCGACTTGCCGTAAAACGGTTCCAGATCAACTGATAGAGCCGGAACTGATCGCGGCTTAAGGATTCTTTCACCTTAGCCGGAGTTCTGGTGATATCGGAAGGACGGATCGCCTCATGCGCGTCCTGGATCTTGTTGTTTCCCGTTTTCTTAACCTCATTGCCGGTCACATACGCTTCTCCAAAAGTCTCACGGATGTACTCTCCTGCCGCCTGCTGGGCTTCCTCGGAGATTCGGGTGGAATCGGTTCTCAGATAGGTGATAAGACCCACGGTCCCGCTTCCCTTAACATCCACGCCCTCATATAACTGCTGTGCCAGACGCATAGTCTTTTGTGTGGAATAGTTCAACACCTTAGAGGCTTCCTGCTGTAAGGTACTGGTGGTAAAAGGAAGCGGCGCCTTCTTCGTCCGCTCTCCTTTTTTCACTTCCAGTACCTGATAGTCTGCGCCTTCCAGATCCCCGGTGATCCGCTCCATCTCCTCCTTAGAGCCAATGGTCAGCTTGCCGTTTTCGTCACCGTAGAATTTTGCGATCAAAGGCTTCTTCTCTCCCGGAATGTGGAACTGTGCGTCCAAAGTCCAGTATTCCTCCGGGATAAAGGCGTTGATCTCATCCTCCCTGTCGCAGATGATACGAAGCGCCACGGACTGGACTCTTCCCGCGCTGAGTCCCCGTTTCACCTTCGCCCAGAGAAGGGGGCTGATACGATACCCCACCATGCGGTCCAAAACCCTTCTCGCCTGCTGGGCGTTGACCAGATTCATATCGATCTCCCTCGCCTCTTTTAAAGAGGCTTTTACCGCGCTTTTGGTAATCTCATTAAAGCTGATGCGGTAGACTTTTTTGTCCTCCAGTTTTAACGCCTGGGAGAGGTGCCAGGAAATCGCCTCCCCCTCGCGGTCGGGGTCCGTCGCCAGATAGATCTTATCCGCCTTTTTCACTTCTTTGCGGAGTTTTGCGAGAATATCTCCCTTTCCGCGAATGGTAATGTACTTTGGTTCAAAATCATTTTCCACGTCGATCCCCATCTGACTCTTTGGCAGATCCCGGACATGTCCGTTGGATGCCACCACCTCATAATTTTTCCCCAGGAATTTTTTGATTGTCTTTACCTTTGCCGGTGATTCCACGATTACTAAATATTTTGCCATCTGCAAGCTCCTTGTTGTTCTTTTTACTCTTCTATATAAAAATTCCGAAAGGACTCCTTAACGATCCCCATAGTCTGAAGCCGGAGCAAAGCCCCCGCCGCAGTGGAAATATCCAAAGAAGTCTCCTGTACGATCTGTTCCATACTTTTCGCTTCCACGCTCAAACAACTATACACCAAGGATTCCTCTTTTGCAAGACGCAGTTTTCGTTTTTTATCTATTTTTTGTCTCTGGATTCTGACAATATCCAGCTCTTCTAAAAATTCTTCCACGGATAGAATTATGCCTGCTCCCTGCCGGATCAGGTTGTTGCAGCCATAGCTTAAGGCGTCCGTCGCCCTGCCCGGAAGGGCATAGACCTCCTTCCCCTGTTCCAGGGCGTAGTCGGCGGTAATGAGAGAACCGCTCTTCTTTTTCGCCTCCACCACAATGACGACATCCGCCAGCGCGCTGATGATCCTGTTGCGCAGAGGAAAAAAATAGGGCTTTGGCGGTGTGCCCGGCGGAAATTCCGAGAGTACTCCTCCTGATTTTTGCAGTTCCCGGTAAAGCTGCTCATTCTGCCTTGGATAACAGATATCCGGTCCGCAGCCCAGAACACCGTAGGTTCTCCCTCCCCCTTTTAAGGCTCCCAGATGTCCTGCGGCGTCCACGCCCTCCGCCATACCGCTTATGATGGAAACGCCATTTTTGCCAAGAGCTTCTCCCAGTTTTTTTGCCATATAGAATCCATACTCACTGCATCTTCTGGCTCCCACAATGGCAGCTCCTGGACACTCGGAGGGCAGTTCCCCCAGATAGTAAAGGGCAAAGGGCGGATGATGGATATTTTTTAATTTTTCCGGATAGACCGAGTCCTTACAGGAGCAGAAATGAATGCCCGACTTTTCCATCTCTTCCCACTGTTTTCGTAATTTTTCGCTGCTTTTTGCCTGCTCGATACGGCGGCTGTCCGTCTCCTTCCAGTCCGGTATTTTTTTGTATTCTTTTGGGTTCTGACGGTAGATATCTTCCGCCGTCTCAAATTCTTCTAACAGCGCCCTCTTTTTTTCATTGGACAACCCGGTGTTGTCCAGCCAGTATTCATAATTCATATTTCTCTCTCCCAAAAACTACGGTCAATGGAACGATAACAGAGGGCTTCATGCAGATGTTCCATCCGGATCCGCTCACTGCCCTCTAAATCGGCAATGGTACGGGCTGTTTTTAGGAGCTTGTGATAAGAACGAACGCTTAAGTTGAGGCTTTCATAGATCAGGCGCATCTGATTCTCCTGCTCCTTATCCAAGGCACAGATCTGTCCCATCTCTTTGGCGGGGATCTGGCTGTTGTAACAGTAAGCCCTGCCCCTGTAACGCTCCTTTTGTCTCTCATGAGCCCGCAGAATACGGCTGCGTATCTGCGCTGAAGTCTCCTCCTTCTCCCGTCCATGCAGCTCTTCATACGGAATCTTATTTACTTTTATACACAGATCCATGCGGTCCAAAAGAGGCTGGCTGATCCTGTTCTTATATTTTCGGATATCCGCCTCGCTGCAGCGGCATTTCTGCATGTCCGGGTAATGACCGCAGCCGCAGGGATTCATGGCAGCCACCAGCATGAAATCCGCTGGAAACGTATATTTTCCATGGGTGCGGATAATCTGTATCTGCCGCTCTTCCATGGGCTGGCGCAGGATCTCCAGCGTACCTGTCTTAAATTCCGTCAGCTCGTCCAAAAACAGCACGCCCTTGTGGGCAAGGCTGATCTCCCCAGGTCTGGGATTCCCTCCGCCTCCGGCAAGTCCCTGTGGAGATATGGTGTGGTGGGGACTGCGGAAGGGTCTGACATTTACCAGACCTCTGGTCTCGTCGAACATTCCGCAGATGCTGTAGATTTTTGAGACCTCCATCCGCTCCTGCGTCGTCATGGGCGGTAAAATGGAGGGGATTCGCTTTGCCGCCATGGTCTTTCCCGCTCCCGGCGGTCCGATCATCAGAAGGTTGTGCCTTCCCGCCACGGCGATCTCGCAGGCACGTTTTAAGAGTTTTTGACCGTTGATCTCTGAAAAGTCGGGAACCTCCTCTTCTGTTTCCGATGTTTCTTCTATATAAGGAGCCCCGCCCAGGTCCAACTCTCCTTTCAGGTAAGCCACCGCCTCCTGTAAATGTTCGATTCCCACGCTCTCCATCCCTGGTACTAAGGACGCTTCCCTGGCATTTTCCCTGGGGATCACTCCAATGTGATAACCCGCTTCCCCCGCCTTTGCCAGCATGGGCAGGACTCCCGGCACCGAGACGACCTTCCCGCTTAAGTTCAGCTCTCCCAGAAAAATACTTTTTTGCAGCCGCTGTCCCGGGACAAGTTCCAGCGCCGCTAAGATCGCCACCGCAACCGCCAGATCGAAGCCGGAGCCGGATTTTCGGATTCCCGCCGGGGAAAAACTGATGGTGATCCGCTTTGCCGGAAGCTGATAGCCGCAATTTCTCAAAGCCGTGCGCACCCGTTCTTTTGCTTCCTTGACCTCCGCCGCTAAAAATCCCACCATCTCAAAAGCGGGAAGTCCCGCACTGACGTCCGCTTCCACCTGAACCAGGACGGCGTCCACTCCCCGCAGGACCGCTGTTGTAACACTGCTATACAATTTTCCTCCTTCTCCCGTTGGAATAATGGCGATCCGCCTGAAAAATAACGATAAAAAAGATGAAATCATCATACCATAGATTTCATCTTTTTTAAAGAAATATCAGTCTCTTTTTTCCAGGTCAAAACTTTTTCTCAATTTCATCAACGCTTTTTTCTCAATACGGCTGACATAGGAACGGGAGATATCCAGCTTTTTCGCCACTTCCCGCTGGGTGTGGATCTCATTTCCCAAAATCCCATATCGCATGGCAATGACGGTCTGCTCTCTGTCGCTTAAAACTTTGGGAATATATCCATAGAGCTTTTTGATATTTTCGGACTCTTCCATTTTCTGAACCACATCCACCTCTTCCCCCGCCGCAACATCGAGAAGACTGATCTGATTTCCCTCCTTGTCTGTGCCGATGGGTTCATACAACGACACCTCTCTGGAGGTCTTTTTCTTTCCCCTGAAATACATCAACAATTCATTGTCAATGCACCTTGCCGCATAAGTTGCCAGCTTGATCTGACGATCCGCTTTGAAGGTCTCCACTGCCTTGATCAATCCGATGGTTCCTATGGAAATCAGATCTTCCATATCCTCATCGCTCGCCTGATATTTCTTTGCCACATGCGCTACCAGTCTCAGATTGTGCTCGATCAGCTCATGTTTCGCTTTAAGGTCTCCTTCCTTCATTCTCTCAATGCATTCTTTTTCTTCTTCTTGGGTAAGAGGAGATAAAAAAGTTTTCACAATTACACCTTAAAGCTGCTTTTTTACCATTCTATGAAATCTGACAGGTCCTAGTGCCTTTCCCTCTTTTCTTTTTTGCGTTTCTTCTTATTTAAAGATCCTGTCTATATGAAACCTGCAGGGTCCTGTTGCATTTTTTCATGTTTTTGGCTACGATATCCTATATAAGAGTTCACCTTTTAGGATGCGGGTGCCAAAAGCATCTTTCACATACAAGCTATGGAACAATGGAGTGCATTATGAAACGAGTATTTACTTATCAAATAGAAAAAGAGACCACCGTAGGCGATTTTTTGAAAGAACAGGGGTATTCCAGAAGCGTTATTGTCCACCTGAAAAAAACGAAAAACAGCATAACGTCCAAGGGACGCTGGCTCTATGTCCGGGACAGGCTCCATCCGGGGCAGGAATTGACCGTAACCCTCCTGGAAAAGGAAGGTTCAAAAAAGATTCCCCCGGTTCCCATGGATCTGGACATCGTATACGAGGATGAGGATCTTCTGGTGGTAAATAAACCCAGCGATACCCCGATTCATCCCTCCTTACACAATTATGAGAATACCCTCGCCAACGGAGTGATGGATTATTTTGAAACACAGGGGATCTCCTATGTTTTTCGCTGTATGAACCGTCTGGACCGTGATACCACCGGACTGACCATCCTCGCAAAGCATATGCTCAGCGCCTCCATCCTCTCTCAGGATATTGTGGAACGCCGGGTACACAGAACTTATCTCGCCATCGTGGATGGGATCCTGACCGGAAGCGGAACCATTGACGCGCCTATTGGAAGGGAAAACGATTCCGTCATCACCCGCTGTATCGACTTCGAACACGGGGAACGCGCCGTCACCCATTACCAAAGCCTAAGCTCCAAAGACGGACTGACTCTGGTCTCTTTACAACTGGAAACAGGACGCACTCACCAGATCCGGGTTCATATGAAGCACCTGGGCTATCCCCTGATCGGCGACTACCTCTACCATCCCGATACCTCCCGGATCGGCAGGCAGGCGCTTCATTCCCACCGCCTGGAATTTGTCCATCCCATTACAAAGAAGGCAATGGAACTGACTGCCCCACTGCCTTCTGATATGGAAAGATTATTCCCTGTTTAAAAAATTATTCCCCGCCTAATTTTCTGGAAATCAGGATCCCGATTCCCAGCATAATGATTCCTGTGATGATGGATACCGCATTGATTCCCGAAAAATCATTGAGCAGTACAATGGCGACGGGAGATGCGATAATCAATCCGATGATCGCCCAATATGCCTGCATTGGAAATTTCTCAAAGATCTTTTCTATGATTTTTGCAATGGCAAAGATTCCTACCACCACGCCGATTCCAAATGGGATCAGCACGCCGCAGTCACTCCACATACCTGCGATATCGCCATCAGCAAGATTACTCACAAAGCTGTTGATGGTATTTAAGACCGGATTATAATATCCCATGAGCATCAACATCATGGAACCGCTGACTCCTGGAATCACCATGGTTGCCGCAGCAACGACTCCCACGCCGAAAAGCTTCAGGATCCCGATCACGCTGAGGCTTAGATCAGCTGCTCTTCCCTCTTCCTCTCCCATCAAAGCAAAGGCTATAACGATCACAAAGAAGATCAAAAATGCCAGGATGTAACTCAGCTCGATCTTTTTTCCCTTTACCTTTTGCGCCATGAGAGGCAGACTTCCCAAAATCAGCCCGATGAAAAACAGGTTTGTCTGAATCGGCGCTTTTTCCAGAGAAAATCCGATGATCTTTGCTCCTATAACGATTGCAATCACTGCTCCTATGACAATCGGAAGCAGTATTTTCATGCTCTTTTTAAATTCGGAAAACAAATGGGTTGCGGCATGGATCATCTTGTCATAGATCCCCATTGCAACCGCCATAGTTCCTCCGCTGACTCCCGGAATGATGTTCGCCACTCCAATAACCATTCCCTTTAATATTGTTTTTATCATAAATCCTCCTTTGTTCCTTCCCTTTCTTTTACAACGTCCCCATAGGTCAAGCGAATGACTTTTTCCAGATCCTTCGGAGACATCTCTACCTGATAGCCGATCTTTCCCGCGCTGAAAACGATGTACTCCTGCTCCTTTGCCGTCTTATGAAGAACTGTGGGAAATGCCTTTTTCATTCCGATGGGCGAACAGCCGCCATGAATATATCCGGTCAGGGGGAGCAGTTCCTTTGATTTTAACATCTCAATAGATTTTTCTCCCACAATTTTTGCCGCCTTTTTCAGATCCAGTTCTTCCTCTACAGGGATGACAAAGACATAGTTCTTTTTGCTCTTCGCCACGGTGACCAGCGTCTTATAGACCCTCTTAGGATCCTGTCCTAACATCCGGGCCACCTCTGTGCCGCTGTATGCCTTTGCATTATCATACTCGTAATGATGATATATTATTTTTTTCTGGTCAAGTATCCTCATTACATTGGTTTTTTCCATTCTATTTCTCCTTCAATGTAACTGTCTTATGACATATGCTTAGCTGCCTGAAACTGCAGCGCCTCCTGCGAATGCCGTCTGTCAGGCATTATGTCTAGCGATATTATACCATTTCACACTGATATTTCAACTTTTTTATAGGAATGATCTGGATTTGTGAGGCGACGTCCCGGATTCTCTATTGTATTTTAAAGGATTCTTTTTTATAATGAAGCTATACAAAGGAGGTTGCTATGAATACAAAAGCAGTACGGATTTATGGAGTAAAAGATCTACGCCTGGAGGAATTTGAACTTCCTGTCATGGGCGAGGACGAGATGGAAGCTTGCATCATCACGGACAGCCTGTGCATGTCCACTTACAAGGTATCCAATCAGGGAGCGAAGCACAAAAAACTTCCGAATGATCTGGAACATAATCCTGTCATCATGGGACATGAATTTTGCGGCGTGATCACAAAGGTTGGAAAAAAATGGGAACATCTCTATCAACCGGGGGACAAGTTCGTGGCTCAGCCGAATCTGGGACGTGCCGATACCTTTTCCCTGGGCTATTCTTTCCCTTATGTGGGCGGTGAAGCCACCAATGTAGTAATCATGAATGAGGCGATCGAGAAAGGATGTCTGCTCCCTTATAAAGGAGACGCCTTTTTTGAGGGCGCTCTGGTGGAACCTCTCTCCTGTATCGTAGCAGGATTTAAAGCCAGCTTTCATTTAAGAGACCGCAATGACTACGATCATACTATGGGGATCAAGGAAGGCGGCTCTCTCGCCATCTTAGGAGGCACCGGACCGATGGGCTTTCTTGCCATCGACTATGCCGTCCACAATCCAAGACGTCCAAAACATCTGGTGGTGACCGGACGCACCTCCGCCAAGCTGGAAATGGCGAAACGGCTCTATCCAGTAGAGGAAGCGGAAAAATACGGCGTGACGCTCTCCTATGTGCTGACCCAGGACGGCGAGGATATGACAGATAACCTGAAGGCTCTGACCCCGGATGGAAAGGGCTTTGACGATATTTTCCTGATGGCGGCAAAGGAAGATCTTGTGACACAGGCGGAACAGCTTCTCACCTTTGACGGATGCCTGAACTTCTTTGCTGGCCCGGCGGATTCCAGGTTCGCATCCCGGATCAACTTCTATAATATCCACTATAATGCCACACATTTTGTAGGCACCAGCGGAAGCAACACCCAGGATATGAAGGACGCTATTCAATTAATTGAAGATAAAGTCGTGAATGTATCCAAGATCGCCACACATATCATGGGACTGGATCAGGTCTGCGATTCCATTCTGAATCTTCCAAATATGCCGGGCGGTAAAAAGATCGTCTATTCCGGTAAAAAATTCCCGGTAATGGATGTGAAGCAATTCGGTGAAAAATCGGAATTTGAAGCTGAGTTAAAACGTCTGGTGGATGCTCATGACGGATTGTGGAATGCGGAAGCGGAAAAATATTTCTTAGAACACGCTGAGGATATTTAGAAATTTTCTCTCACAGCCATTGTCATGCTGTGATATATAAGCAAACTGCAAGCGGGCAAGGACATGTACTCTGTCATGTCCTTGCTTTTACTTTTTATCAAAAAAAGACAGCTGTTACCGGCTGTCTTTTTCTCGTCTTTTTATCTTTATTTTATCTGACCTTCTAACACTGCTTTCGCTTCTGCTAAGGCATCTGCAATTCCCGCCGGATTCTTACCTCCAGCCTGTGCCATATTCGGACGTCCGCCGCCGCCTCCGCCGACTTTTCCGGCAATCGCTTTGATTAAGTTGCCCGCATGAGCGCCGCTCTTCATTGCAGCATCAGTTGCCATGGTCACTAAATTGACTTTTCCATCATTTTCAGATGCCAGGACAATCACACCTTCGCCTAATTTGTCCTTTAACTGGTCTCCCAAATCACGCAGACCGTTCATATCCACGCCGTCGGCACGGACTGCTAAGAGCTTCACTCCCTTGATCTCTTCCACCTGGTCCATGACATCGCCGAGAGCTTCCTTTGCCGCCTTGCTCTTCAAGGACTCATTCTCACTCTGCAATGCTTTCATCTCTGCCATGAGATGCTCTAACTTATCCACCAGACCCTGTGGGTTGGTTTTTACGATCTTTGCTGCCTCCTCTAAGGTCTGCTCCAGTCTGTCATAATAACCGAACACTCCTTCAGAGGTCAGAGCTTCAATACGGCGTACTCCCGCCGCCACACCGGATTCAGATACGATCTTAAAAGCGCTGATATTGCTTGTATTTGCCACATGAGTACCTCCACAAAGCTCTGTGGAGAAATCTCCCATGCTGACTACGCGGACCTTATCCCCGTATTTCTCACCGAACAACGCCATGGCGCCGCTCTTCTTCGCTTCATCTAATGTCATGATCTTTGTCTCCACCGGAAGGGACTCAGCGATCTTCTCATTGACCAGCGTCTCTACCCGAAGGATCTCTTCCTCGGTCATCGGTGCGAAATGGGAGAAGTCAAAACGCAGTCTGTCCGCATCCACATAGGAACCGTGCTGTTCTACATGGCTTCCTAAGACTTCTCTTAAAGCCTTCTGTAATAAGTGGGTCGCACTGTGGTTTCTCATGGTTAAGGAGCGTCTCTTCTCGTTGACTTTTAAGGTTACGGTATCACCAACTTTTATCATGCCGCTGACCATTTTACCAACATGTCCGACTCTTCCACCGCGAAGATTGATGGTATCTTCCACCTGGAAGGTTCCCTCTGCCGTCTCAATGACTCCGTTGTCGGCACACTGTCCACCCATGGTTGCATAGAATGGGGTCTCTTCTACGATAATCGTACCAACCTCTCCATCGGAAAGGGCTTCCACAAGCTCTGTTTCAGAAGTCAGAACCGTCACTTTTGACTCGTGTACCAGTCTGTCATAGCCCACGAACTCTGTGGTAATATTGACGTCAATCTCATCATATACGGTGGCATCGGCTCCCATATAGTTGGTTTCCTTCCGCGCACTTCTTGCCTTCTCTCTCTGCTCGTCCATGCACTTCTTAAAGCCGTCTTCGTCAATGGTAAATCCCTTTTCCTCTAAGATTTCCTGGGTCAGATCCATCGGGAATCCATAGGTATCATATAATTTGAAGGCATTTTCACCGGATAATACCTTTGTTCCTGCCTCTGTCATCTCTTTTTGCATTTCATCTAAGATGCTAAGTCCCTGGTCAATGGTCTTGTTGAACTTCTCCTCTTCCTGGGTCAGAACTTTTAAGATGAACTCTCTTTTTTCCTCTAATTCCGGATAACCGTCCCTGCTCTCGGCAATCACGGTCTCACTCAGGTTCGCAAGGAATCTTCCCTCGATGCCAAGGAGTCTTCCGTGGCGTGCCGCACGACGGATGATTCTTCTTAAGACATATCCTCTTCCCTCGTTGGACGGCATGATACCGTCGGAAATCATAAAGGTTGCGGAACGGATATGGTCGGTAATCAGACGGATGGATACATCGTCCATAGCATCAGTCTGATAAGTCTTACCGGCAATCTCACAGATTCTGTCCCGGATGGCTTTCATGGTGTCGATATCGAAGACGGAATCCACATCCTGTACCACAACGGCTAGACGCTCTAAGCCCATTCCGGTATCAATATTCTTATTCTCTAATTCCTCATAATTGCCGTGTCCGTCTCCATTGAACTGTGTGAACACGTTATTCCATACTTCCATAAAACGGTCGCACTCGCATCCTACTTTACAGTTCGGATCGCCGCAGCCGTATTTTTCTCCACGGTCATAGTAGATCTCGGAACAAGGACCGCAAGGACCTGCGCCGTGCTCCCAGAAGTTGTCACATTCGCCGTTCTCATCACGATAAAAACGGGTAATCTTCTCTGCCGGAACGCCGATCTCCTTTGTCCAGATATCAAAGGCTTCGTCGTCTTCCCCATAAATGGACGGATAGAGTCTCTCCGGGTCCATGCCAAGCACTTCCGTTAAGAACTCCCAGCTCCAGGCAATGGCTTCATGCTTGAAGTAGTCTCCAAAGGAGAAGTTACCAAGCATCTCAAAGAAAGTCAGATGTCTTGCGGTCTTACCAACGTTTTCAATATCTCCGGTACGAATACATTTCTGACAGGTGGTCACCCTTTTTCTCGGTGGGATCTCCTGTCCGGTAAAATAAGGTTTTAACGGTGCCATTCCCGCATTGATTAACAACAGGCTGTTGTCATTATGCGGTACCAGGGAAAAACTGTTCATCGACAAATGATCTTTGCTCTCAAAAAACTCCAGATACATTTTCCGCAGTTCATTTACTCCATACTTCTTCACTTTTTTGTTCCTCCAAAATCTATTTCTTCAGTTCTTTTTCAAGTGCATCCTCTGCCGCTTCTTTCGCGTCCTTGCTGATGCGCCATTTTTTTCCTACGACTGCTCCTGCAATTCCAATCAGGGCAAAAATGATTAATGTTACCAGATATTTTATAAAACTCGCCAAGACTGCCATACAATCCCTCCATTTTTTCTGTACAAACTATTCTTTATGATATCATAGGAAAAATCTTATTTCAAGATGTCTCCCAGTCCTAATTGTGCATTTTTTCCAGACTCTAAAAGTACATCTTCCAAAAGATTTCCTCCGTCTGCGGCTGAAGTTGCCAGGGTATCGCACCGTTCATTCTGCGGATGTCCGTCATGGCCTTTCACCCAGACGTATGTAACCTGGTGGGGCTGCATGACCTCCAAAAGACGTTTCCAAAGGTCCACATTTTTCACCGGCTTCTTGTCCGCTTTTTTCCATCCTCTTTTGATCCAGCCGCCAATCCAGTTCTGGTTGAAGGCATCCACCAGATACTTGGAATCGGAATACAGTGTCACCTGACAGGGTTTCGTCAGGGCTTCCAGACCGCGGATCGCCGCCATCAGCTCCATGCGGTTGTTCGTCGTCTTCTTGTAGCCTGCGGATAATTCCCGCTCATGGAGGGTTCCGCTGCGGTCCGTGTAGTTGAGTACCACACCGTATCCTCCAGGTCCGTCCGGGTTGCCTCTTGCCGCCCCGTCTGTGTAGATTGTTACTTCCATTTTGTTTCCTCTCTATCTCACCTAAAACTTCTTAAAACTTAAGAACTTCCATATCACATTTGATGCTTATGGCAACTCAAAAACCTGATTTTCTTTCTGCATATCCATAATCTTTTCTGCCAAATCTGCTTCTCCCTTTTCCACCAATTCTTTTTTATATACGGAAATCAAATCATATCGTTTCCACATATGCATCGGGAAAATGACGTCTGCATCCATTTCATGCAAAAAATAATCTATCCCATTTTTATACCGCTCTTCCAAACGCATGTCCATGACAACACAGGCGATATCCATATGGATCCCCCGCAACGGCTCCAGTTCCTTTCGGAACTCCTCCCTCATCTTATTGCGGTACGAATCGTCTCTCGCCTCTCCCTTTCGTACCACCCAGCTCCAGTCGTTCAAATCTCCCGCGTGAAAGATCGTCTTACCCTTATAACGTACCAGGAAGGAGACTCCTTCATCGGTGGAACCGTAGGCTTCAACCTTCAATTCTCCTGCCTCATAACTGCCTCCCGGCTTTGCCGTAATCATCCGTTCCTTTACGGCAGGGTCTATGCCGTTGCGTGCCAGATATTTTTCATTAAAACGCATATCGTTTCCAAGAAAAAACAACATCTGCGGATATTCCATTCCCCACTTCAAAGATTCCAGCCAGAAATGGTCCCGGTGCTTATGGCTTGCGAAAATAAAGTGCTTTTTATATTTTGAAAAATCGGGAAGCTCTCCCTCGAAGTCCACTTCCGGCGTCTTGCTTTTATCAAAGTAGTCGAACAGTAACAGGGTATCTTCTATTTCCACTGCAAAGCAGCTATGCATAATATAGTTTACTCTCATCACATCTTGCTCACAATCTCATTTGCTTTTCTGTAAATTTCCTCCGGCTCTTCCCCGATATGGAATTGATCGTCCTCGTATAAAATTCTGCCGTTTACCATAGTCAGCTTGACGTTCTGTTTGCTTCCGCTGTAGACCAGATTCTTTGTGATATTGTTTTCCGGCTGCATATTAGGCTGATGTAGATCAATCAATATCAAGTCCGCCTTTTTTCCGACTTCCAGACAGTCACAGTCAAAAAGCCCCATGGCATGGGCGCCTCCCGTTGTCGCCATGTAGAGGACATCATTTCCATCCATCACCGCGGCATCCCCTTCCCGGAGCTTGGCGAGTCCCGAGACTAAGAACATCTCCCGGAGCATATCCAGACAGTTGTTGCTGGCAGGACCGTCGGTTCCGATGGCGATGTTGATTCCGGCTTTTTGCATTTTTGTCAGGGGCGCGGTTCCGCTTGCCAGCTTCAGATTGGACGCCGGATTTGTAATAACGGATAATTTTCTGTCCTGGAAGATACGGATATCCTCATCGTCAAACCAGACACAGTGATATCCACCTCCGCCGTAATCATAGAGCCCCAGTTCTTCCATGAGCTGCGTAGGAGACTTGCCGTAACGCTCCCGGCACTCTGCCACCTCTTTTTTCGTCTCGGAATTGTGGGTGTAGACCGGAGCCTGATACTTGTGGCTCAAATCCGAAAGTCCTTTCAAAAGTCTGTAATCCGTCGTATATTCTGCATGAAAGCCCAGCTTATAGCTGCATAATTCGTGATAGCTGTTATATTTTATATACTGCTCCTCCAATTCTTCCAGAGAACTTGTAAAATTATTCAGTCCGCTGACCTGTACGATTCGAAATCCGCAGTCAATCCCTGCCTGAATCACTTCCTTCGGATAGATATACATGTCAAAAACAGAGGTGATTCCGCTTGTCAGATATTCCATAATGGCAATTTTGGCAAAATGATACGCTTCCTCACCTGTGAGCTTTGCTTCCATTGGAAAAATCTGTTCATTCAGCCATTCCTGTAGAGGAAGGTCGTCTGCCTTAGAACGCAGAAACGTCATTGCAGAATGGGTGTGGGCATCTTTAAATCCCGGCATCAGCAGATTCCTTTTTACATCCATCTCCCTGTCCCAGATAATAATGTCCTCCGGATTCTTGCAGACCGAAGCTACGTCTGTACCGTCTCCGATATAACAGATCGTATTGCCCCGGACCCAGAGTTCACCCTCTATGATCTCAAATCTTCTTTTACGCTTCAATATCAGGATTCTTGCATTGTAAAACCGTATGTTCATCATATCACCCGCTTATTTTTATATCATTTCTTCAACATATCTTCCAGTTGATCCGCTCCCGAAAACTCTTTTGTATATCTGCTAGATCCTCTTACTTTTCCAGAATCTCCTCATGCATTTTTAAAACTGCCTCGTGTATCAGCCTGCGGACATAAGGTGCCACCTTCGCCGCATTCTCCTGCACTTCGGCATGAGATAAGGGATTTTCAGACATTCCCGCCGCCATATTGGTGATACAGGAGATACCGCAGATCTTCATTCCCATATGGTTAGCAGCAATGGCTTCGCAGGCGGTACTCATTCCCACAGCAGATGCCCCCAGAATCTTCGCTGCCCGCACCTCTGCCGGAGACTCATAATTCGGACCTTTGAACTGGCAGTAGATTCCCTCTTTTAAATCCAGCCCGATCTCTTTTGCCGTTTTTCTTAAAATTTCCTGTAAGTCTTTGTCATAGATTTCGCTCATGTCCGGAAATCTGGTTCCAAGTTCTTCTATATTTTCTCCAATCAACGGGGAGTCTACGAACATGGAAAGCTGGTCGGTAATCAACATGATGTTCCCCGCTGAAAATCCGTCTCCAAGTCCCCCTGCCGCATTGGTTAAAAATAAAATCTTTGCCCCCAGCATCTTCATCAGTCTCGTTGGCAGTACCACATCTGACATGGCATAGCCTTCATAGTAGTGTACCCGTCCATTCATCAGAACGACAGGAACCTTTCCCATATAGCCGAAGAGAAATTCTCCTGCATGACCTTCCACTGTGGACACGGGAAATCCCTCGATCTCATGGTAGTCAATTCTCTTTACGACTTCAAATTCATCCGCGTATTGTCCGAAACCGGAGCCTAAGATCATTGCCACCTCCGGTACAAAATCGGTCTTTTCTCTGACACATTTATAACATTTTTCTAACTTCTCGTAAATTGGATTCATTATTATTTTTTCCTCCATCTGTGCTTATTCACATCATCAGACATTATACCACATTTCTTCCACTTATTTCAGATATTCCTGTTACAAAATCAAAAAATTCCCCACTGTCTGAGATTTTACTCTCAAACAATGGGGAACTCTGTCCACCAATTCCGCTTAATTTTGCAGCAACAGATCTCTCTTTTCTCCAAACAGCTTCGTGATCTCTCCCAATTCCGATCCCACCAGTATCGCCGCCACAACGGTTCCTATTCCAACGGAACCTAGTTCTCTCAAAGCAATGAGACATGAGATCAGAGAAATCACTACCATGCTCACGTCGAATCCCACCTTTACCCTGCTAAAGGGCAGATGTGCCTTGTCCGAGATCGCCTGCATGGCTCCCTCTCCTGCCAACGGAATAATGTCTGCCGGAAGATAGAAGAAAATTCCCACAGCGATCAGCACAGTACTTCCAAGCATCAGCAATAACCGCACGCTCCAAGATTCCGGTGTCGGCAGAAAGGAAAAGAGATAATTGGAAAAAGTAGTAAAGTAGCCAAAAATAATTCCAGCCAGAACCTGTAACAGATTCTTGATCTGAAAGGCTTTTCTCAGAATCAGGATCTGCAGTATCACTAAGAATACATGAAATAAAATCGTCGCTTTTCCCATCTCCAATCCCGTAATACAGGTGATAGAATACGGAATGGAGCTGACCGGAGATACCCCCAGATCGGATTTTACCGACATGGAGACACCCAGGGTCATAAGAAATAGTCCAAATATGTAACAGAAAAGACGCGTTCTGTAATTCTCCTCTATAAGTGTTCTATGCATTTGTTCCCACATACCTGTCTTCCTCCGGTTCATTCTTATTTGCAATAATATTAATTTATTAATTATTTATATCCTAATCATTATAGCACTGCTTTTTAGAATGTCAACCCAGGTCAGGCAGATCCATATTATTTTTTCCGCTCTTCCACCATGTTCACAAACCATTCTACCGTATTCGGATCCGTATGTGAGAAAAAGGAACTTTCCTGTTTGTCAAGAGATGCAATGAGATCCATGTCCTCATCAGACAGCGTAAAATCAAACACATTAAAATTCTCTTCCATGCGCTCAGCATGCGTTGATTTTGGTATGACTACCACTCCACGCTGTATGTTCCAACGGAGCATGACCTGCGCCGTTGTTTTCCCATATTTTGCGCCGATCTGTGAGATGGTCTCATTTTCAAAGGTGCCTCCTCTGCCCTCTCCAAAAGGCGCCCATGCTTCCAGTTGTATTCCATATTTTTCCGCCCATTTTTTTAACTCTTTCTGCTGATTGAAAATATGGGTCTCCATCTGATTTACCATAGGCTTGATTCGATGAAAGGAGGCAAAATCCACCATGCGGTCTGCGTAAAAATTGGAAATACCGACGGCACGGATCTTTCCCTCATCATATAACTCCTCCAACGCCCTCCACGCGCCATAGGCGTCTGAGAACGGTTGATGTAACAACATCAGATCCAGATAATCCGTTCCCAGTTTTTGCATGGATTCCAGCACAGATGCCTTTGCCTGCTCATATCCATAATTCTCGACCCACACTTTGGTGGTAAGAAAGATCTCTTCCCGTGGGATACCGGATTTTTTTATGGCAGCTCCCACTTCCTCCTCGTTATAATAGGCCTGCGCCGTGTCGATGTGACGGTAGCCAATTTTCAATGCATCCAGCACACACCGCTCGCATTCCTCCTTGGTCACCTGATAGACACCGTATCCTAAGATCGGCATTTTTACACCGTTTGATAATGTTACATATTCCATAATGCTTCCTCCACTCTATTTTAGTATTGATTGTTTTCATTCAATGGCTTCCTTGATCCAGTCTTCTATCTCTTTTTGGGATCGCGCCGCGCTGCTGCCCCGGATCGCCAATCCTTCTTTTACCTCCGCCGCAGGACACAACTTTCGAATATCCTCCATGCTGCTGCCCAGTCCGCTGCCCTCGTGGGTACAGAACGGCCGAATGATCTTTCCGCTGAGATCATAATGCTCTAAAAATGTAAATACCGCCATTGGCATTGTGCTCCAATAATTTGGAAATCCCAGATAAATCACATCATATTTCTCCAGATCTTCGGGATAACGCTTTAATTCCGGACGGGCGTTCTGCTGCTGGTCCGCCTGCGCCTGTGCAATACATTCGTTATATCCTTTGGCATAGGGTTCTGCTTGTTCGATCTTAAATAAATCGGCGCCCGTCAACTCCCTGATGATACCTGCTGCGACCTCTGTGTTGCCAACCTCCAGATATTTCATCATACCGCTCACATAGTTTTCATCTGCTCTGGAATAAAAAGCGATGATCTCTTTTGCCATTTCTCTTCCTCCTGTCTGTCATTTTGTGCATTCCTGCCTATTGCAGGCTGTATTCGTTTTTATTTCCTGTATCCATATCTAAAATATAGCACTCCTGTTCTTGACAGGGAATCTCCGGTATGTTATCACAGTATTAACTTAAAGTTTATACTTGTTTTCCTAAAAGCTGATTTAAAATATATTTTCTCTGATTATGTAATTATGGAGGTGCATGATGTATAATCCAATGCTTGATACCTTTATCACAGTTGCCGACTGCGGCAGTTTTACCAGCGCCGCCGAACGCCTGTATCTTTCCCCCACAGCCGTCATGAAACAGATGAATACACTGGAAAAACACCTGGAGCTGACACTGATCGAACGAACCCACGCCGGGGTACATCTGACTCCCGCTGGAGAAGTGATCTACCGGGACGCAAAATTTCTGATAGATTACACCAAAAAATCCATTGCCAGCGCAAACGCCGCCGCACACACCTATGACAATACCTTCTGCGTTGGCACCTCCCTGCTCAACCCCGCAAAACCCTTTATGGATCTGTGGTATCGCGTGAACAAGGATTTTCCCAACTATAAGCTGCATCTTGTTCCCTTCGAGGACAACCACAAGGGCATCTTATCGGAGATTGAAAAGCTGGGAGAAAAATTCGATTTTCTGATCGGCGTCTGTGATTCCAGATCATGGCTCTCCCTGTGCCGTTTTCTGCCCCTTGGCAGGTATAAGAAGATGGTCGCCGTATCCAGAGAGCATCCTCTCGCCTCAAAAAAATCTCTCTCTATCCGGGACCTGTATGGAGAGACACTGATGATGGTCCGCCGCGGTGATTCCGGTACAAATGATTTTATCCGCAATGACCTGGAAAAAAATCACCCCCAGATCCATATTGAAGATACTCCGCCATTTTACGATCTGTCCGTATTCAACCGCTGTGCCCAGACGGGGAACGTACTGCTCACCATCGAATGCTGGCAGGAGGTACATCCGGGACTGGTCAGCATTCCAATGAACTGGGACTACAGTATTCCCTATGGACTGCTGTACAGCCTGAACGCCTCGGAGGATGTACTGAGATTTGTGAAAACAGTGGAAGCCATGCCGTCCATCGCCTCTTTGTAAAATTCCTCTTGCAGTCCCCTGCAAAACCCTCTATAATCTTAATGAAAAACAACAGGAGGAGTAAATTGTCATGAACAATGAGAATGGTGTAATCAAAGACGCCAAAGCCCTTGGCACACCGAAAATGTTAATTCTGGGACTCCAGCACATGTTCGCCATGTTTGGAGCCACCATATTAGTTCCTATTTTAGTAAACAGCTATTTCCATGGAGAGGGATTGTCAGTGCAGGTGACCTTGATCTGTGCGGGAATCGGAACATTATTCTTCCATTTTTGCACGAAGTTCAAAGTGCCTGCCTTTTTAGGTTCTTCTTTTGCCTTTTTGGGGGGATTTGCCACTGTGGCAGAACTGGACAGCGGTATCTTTGCAGATATGAGCTACGGAGAAAAACTGCCCTACGCCTGCGGCGGTATCGTGATTGCGGGACTGCTCTATCTGATCCTCGCCCTCATCATCAAGCTGGTGGGCGTAAAACGGGTGATGCGGTATCTTCCCCCGGTGGTGACCGGACCCATCATCATCTGTATTGGTCTGAGTCTGGCGCCAAGCGCCATCGCCAATGCTTCCACCAACTGGATCCTGGCGCTGATCGCTCTGGCGGTCATTATCATCTTCAACATCTGGGGAAAGGGAATGTTCAAGATCATCCCGATCTTAATGGGCGTGGTGATCTCCTATGTGGCAGCAATCATCTTAAATGCCTGCGGAATCACCAATCCCGACGGAACTGCAATCCTGGATTTTGCCTCCGTGGCAAGCGCCAGCTGGGTGGGACTCCCGCCGTTCCAGCTCTGTAAATTCGATATCACAGCCATTCTGGTAATGGCTCCGATCGCCATTGCGACCATGATGGAACATATCGGCGATATCTCTGCCATCTCTGCAACCGTAGATGAGAACTTCATGGAGGATCCGGGACTTCACAGAACGCTGATCGGAGACGGTCTTGCCACCTCCCTCTCTGCTATGGTGGGCGGTCCTGCCAATACTACCTATGGAGAAAATACCGGGGTTCTGGAACTCAGCCGCGTCCACGACCCGAAGGTCATCCGCATCGCGGCAATTTATGCAGTGATTTTAAGCTTTATTCCGAAGGTGTCCTCCATCATCGGTTCCATGCCGGCATCTATTATCGGAGGAGTCAGCTTCATTCTCTACGGAATGATCTCTGCGATCGGGGTACGAAATATCGTGGAGAATCATGTAGATTTTACCAAATCCAGAAATCTGATCATTGCGGCAGTGATCTTAGTCTGCGGTCTTGGTTTTTCCGACGGACTGACCTTCACCATTGCCGGAACCTCCATCACCCTGACAAGCCTTGCCATTGCAGCCCTTGCGGGAGTGATCCTGAATGCTATCCTGCCGGGAAATGACTATTCCTTCGGAGAGGATGTAAAAGCGGACAGCAACCGCGGGATCCATATGGAGTCGGATTCCTAAGAACGAAAACCTACTGTTTTATTGGATGCGCTCATGTATTACTTTTATTTAAAACAACGTGATTACATGATGCAAAATCCCCCGGAACCAGCGATCCTGCACTGTGTTTTCGGGGGATTCTTATTCGCCTTAATATCCCATGAACCTAACCCCGCGGCGGGATCTCACACAGCAGAAAACTCATCTATTAAAACCAATCGCTTATATCAATTTTAAAATGATCCTTTCCCGGATATTCTGTCTCGCTAAAATAGTTATACTGATCCAGATAAGGAGAATAGGCAGATACTTCAAGTTCCTTCTTCTTTTCATCAATGGTGAGCAGCCGCATAAAACCATTTCCTCCATTGGGCGTTTCCTGATAGTCCGCCAAAAGCTGATCCACTGTTCGATCCATCCTGCCATCGCCATCGTCATCTAATTCATCCCGGCAGTATGACACCTCATGATTATGTCCGCACAATACCAGATATACATTTGGATTTTTCCGTACGATCTCATCAAACAACCGATTTCCCGTATCGCTTCGCGTTCCATCCACATTCAAATAATCGTGAGTTGTTAAGATAGCCGGCAGCTCCTGATATTCCTTCAATATCCCATTTGCCCAATCGATTACCTCTTCCTTGGGCTGAAACCCCAATGCGAGCGCCAAATACTTTCGGCTTCCGGTATCAATTATCTGCGCACTCGCCTCCCCATCACGAAAATACCACATGACATCCCTCCCGGCAAATCGTGATTTTCCAAAGTATTCCAGAAACTGACCGTATGGATCCCCGGAATCTGTCAGATCGTGATTTCCTGCCAGAATACTGTAAGGAACGGTTTTATCCAGATATCCCATTGCCATATCTGCATTCTGCCATTGCTTTGCATCATCACTTTGATTCACCACGTCTCCCGTGTGAAATACGAACTTTATATTTTTCCTGTCCGCATTTTCTGCAATCCACATGGTCATGGCTTTATAAACTTCCGGGAGGCTTTCACTGTAAACCTGGGTGTCACTCATCCATACAAAGGTATAAGGAGCCTGTGCCTCCGTGTCTATTTTTTCTACAACTGTTTTTCCATCGCACCCTGTCGCGCTAAGGATCGTCACCGCCAAAAGTATTACCACCGGAAATAATTTCTTTCCCCGCATTATATCCTTCACCATTCCTTTCCAAAAAGCCTTCTCAAACAGCTCTGTAATAATCATCCGTTCCAGGTCAAGCCTATCCTTCTCACTTGACTTATTATATCATGTGCTCCGCACATGGCGCTCCGCTTTGGATGCCATTCGGCTTGATATAATGTCTATCGACATTATATCATATGGAACACTGCAATATATAAACTCCAGTTAAACAGACAGAAAGATCCCCGGAAACACGAGGTTTCCGAGGATCTTTTAACGGTTGTTTTAATGTTTTAATAAGTAAACAACTGTACCCAGTAATTCACACCTTTTTCATTCTGATAATATCCCACACCGATATTTTTAAAATTCTTGTTCAAAATATTCGCCCGGTGTCCGTCACTGTTCATCCATGCGTTCATGACCTGTTCCGGAGATTTCTGTCCCCAGGCAATATTCTCACCACTGCCTTTAAAGGACACGCCCTGTTCTTTCAACACAGTGCCGAAGTTACTGCCGTCTGGTCTTGTATGTGAGAATTTCTGTACGATCTCTTTCGCTCTCACATTGGCTGCCGCCGTGATATCTGCATCCATGGTCAGCGTGGAAAGTCCTGCCTTTTCTCTCTCCTTGTTGACAAGCTGTACCACCTGTTCTGCATAGGAAAGTGTCTCCGTCCCTGGTGTATTTGGCTTTTGTGTCTGGGAATTGTCTGTATTTGAATCATCCGTATTCGGGATATCTGTATCCGGTGTACTCGTATCCGGGGTATCTGTATCCGGCGTACTCGTATCCGGTTTTTCTGCACCTGGGACATTTACACATGGAATATTCACCTCCGGATCTTTCCCGCCAGGAATAACATTTCCATTATTTCCAAGTGTGATTCCAAGCTGCTTTAATGTCTCTGTCAGGCTCTCGATTCCCTGTCCTGCATATACCTTATAGCATCTATTTGACAGATTCCCGCCCGTTTCTGACTCCGCCGCATGAGAGATCAATGGGGTAGCGCCAAGCACTGCAACAGTGGATAATATGCTCATGGATAATAATATGTTTTTCTTCATTTCTGCCTCCTTAAATGTTACATATTTGTTACAAAAACCATACTAACATGTTACATTCAGGAATGCTACCTGTAATTATTACCAGATAGGTTCAGCCTACGTACCGCCACTGCCACCAAAGTCCCTGACAACGCCCCCGCCAGCACATCCGACGGATAATGTACCCCCAGATAGAGCCTTGAGAAGCTGATGAGTACCGCCAATATCAGAAGCGGTATTCCATATTTTTTCGGCAATTCCAGATACAGGATCACCGCAACCGCAAAGGAGCTGGCGGTATGACCGGAGGGAAAAGAATAGTCCGATTGCTTTTCGATCAGGCGGTGAAGTCCCTCCACCACCTCATAGGGTCTGGTTCTCGCAACGATATTCTTTAAAAACAGATTGTTGATAACAAAAGACAGGGCAAGGGAAATCCCTGCCCTGATTCCTGTACCTCTTGTCTTTTGACAGATCAGCAGGACTAGAACCAGCAGGATCCAGAAGATCCCCGCATTTCCAAGTCTTGTGACTGTCTTAAAAAATGCTGTCCATCCGGGAGTTCGAAGATATTCCTGTATCCACAGAAGAATCCTGCCGTCCCAATATAACAGATCATTCACAGATATCTTCACCTCCCTGATCCGGCAGCTTACATATTCTCCAGCTTCGCAAGTCCCTGATCCAGATAAGGATTCTCCAGCTTGTAAAAGGTTCCCTCATCCGCTGCCTTTGCATAGTTCGGATCCAACGGAAGCTTTCCTAAGACTTCCATTCCAAGCTCCGCAGCCACCTCATCAATATGACTCTCCCCGAATAAGGAGATCTTCTTTCCACAATCAGGACACTTGAGATAGCTGTAGTTCTCCACTACGCCCAACACCGGAATATTCATCATTCCCGCCATGTTGTAGGCCTTCTTCACGATCATCTGTACCAACTCCTGCGGCGAGGTTACGATCACAATTCCATCCACTGGAAGGGACTGGAACACGGTCAGCGGTACATCTCCGGTTCCCGGAGGCATATCTACAAATAAGTAATCCAAATCACCCCAGACCACATCGCTCCAGAACTGTTTTACGGTTCCCGCGATCACCGGACCTCTCCAGACTACCGGAGCTTCCTCATCCTCCATCAGAAGATTGATGGACATGATCTTTGTTCCATCCTCAGCCTCGATGGGATACATACCCAGATCATTTCCCGTTGCCGGACCGTGAACACCGAACATTTTCGGGATAGACGGTCCTGTGATATCCGCATCCAGGATTCCCACCTGGAATCCTTTCTTTCTCATCTGCGCCGCTAAGGACGCGGTGACGAAGGACTTTCCAACTCCACCCTTTCCGCTGACTACACCGATCACTTTTTTGATAGAAGAATACGGATTCATATCTATGGAAAAATCCGGCTTTGCCCCTGTATTCTGGGAACATCCTTCACAGCTTTCCTTAGAACAGCCTGCTGCGCTGCTACACTCTCTATTTTCTGCCATATTTCATTACCTCCTTATCACATTGCATGAGGTAGTATAGCCCATTTCCCGCTTTTTTTCAATCCATATTCCTCTTGTTCACAAAAATATCCATAACTGCTAAATAATAATGCAGACCAGTCCTCCGTTGGAATCGTTGACGATCTTTTGCATCGTATCCTGTAATTTCATCTGGCTCTCGTCGTCCATCATGGAAATCTTGCTGCGGATCCCGTCCTCCATCAGTTCTCCAATGGATTTTCCGAAAATGTTGGTATTCCACACACCCTCCTCCGTATTTTGTCCCTCCTTGATATATTCAATGAGATCCTTCGCCTGCTCCTCGTTACCCACAATAGGCGCCACCTCTGTCTCAATATTTGCCTTAATCATATGGATGCTCGGAGAGATGGCTTTCATCTTGACCCCGTACTTGCTGCCATGCTTAATTAACACCGGCTCTTCCAGGGTAATATCCGAAAGTCCCGGATTGACCACACCATATCCCTTCATCTTCACAGCGTCCATGGCGTCCTCTACTTTCTCGTACTCCTTTCTCATACCAGCCAGTTCTTTTATCATGGAAATCAACTGGTATTCTCCACGGATCTCCACCCCGGTGAGCTCGCTCATATTCTCATAATAATATTTTTCCCCCACTTCCATGCGAAGGTTTACGCTTCCGGTCGCCATATCGATCTTGTCGAGCTTGATCTGCTCTATGTAATCTCCCTCCGTCTCAAAGGGATAACCAATCAAATCCTTCACATAAGTAATATCCCGCAAAAAATTTTTCGCATTGAGTACCATGTTTTGCTTGATCTGTGTGCCAAGTTCCAGCATTTCCACCCATTTTGGCATATAGAAGTTCATCCGCACCACTGGAAATTCGTAGAGAATGGCCTGTAAGATCCTGGAGATATCCTCTTTCTTTAACTGTTCACAGTTGATGGGCATGACTGTGACCCCGTATTTCTCCTGCATCTGTTCCGCCAGTTTTTTCGTATCCTCGCTATAAGGCTTGGTGGAATTTAACAGTACAATGAAGGGCTTACCGAGATTTTTCAGCTCTGCCACAGTCTTTTCCTCCGGCACCGCATAGTTTTCCCTTGGAATATCCGTAAAAGATCCGTCTGAGGCAATGACGATCCCAATAGTGGAATGCTCGTTGATGACCTTCTTCGTACCGATCTCCGCCGCCTGGGTAAACGGCACCTCATAGTCAAACCACGGTGTCTTCACCATCCGTTCCGTCTCATTTTCCATGTGACCGCTGGCTCCTTCCACCATGTAACCCACACAGTCGATGAGACGCACCTTCACCTCGGTTCCATCCTCCAGCATGATCTGAGCCGCTTCTTTTGGGATAAACTTCGGCTCCGTGGTCATGATGGTCTTGCCCGCTGCCGACTGTGGCATCTCATCGATGGTCCTCTCCCTGTCATGCTCGTCGCTCATATAGGGAAGCACCATCTGCTCCATAAAACGTTTGATAAAGGTGGACTTGCCCGTACGGACTGCCCCGATCACTCCCAAATAGATTTCGCCTTTTGTTCTGGCACTGATATCCTTGTAAATATCAAAGGATGACGTATTAAAATTGTCCATAAAAATTCCTCCCGCATATACTATTCCATAGATATGCAATGGGAGGAATCTTTATGATACTTATTCAGATATCGGCAATTCTTTAAAAAATCCTATGATCTTCTCAGTCTGCCGTACAACTCCATCTTGCGGTAGAGCTTCTTCGCCAGAGGCATGGTAATCTGTCCCGGAAGTGCTCTCCACTGCCAGTTGCCGCCCAGGGTGGACGGAATATTCATGCGTGCCTCGCTGCCCAGACCGATCAGATCCTGCATCGTCACCACTGCCAGATCCGCCGAACTCATCCAGGCTCCACGCATCATTCCCCAGTGATAGCCCTCTTCCTTATTCAACTGCAGATATTCTTTGGCGATCTTCACACTCTCCTTCGGAGCCGTTTTCATCCATCCAAGGATCGTATCGTTATCGTGGGTTCCCGTATAGACCACACAGTGTTTTTCGTAATTGTGAGGCATATAATTGCTGTCATCCCTGGAATCAAAAGCGAACTGTACCACCTT
Source organism: uncultured Lachnospiraceae bacterium (assembly GCA_958428365.1). Taxonomy (GTDB): domain Bacteria; phylum Bacillota; class Clostridia; order Lachnospirales; family Lachnospiraceae; genus Maccoyibacter. Next base: position 103,306 of record CAUAFT010000001.1, read on the forward strand.
CATCCCCGGATAACCGGAATCCTTCACAAGCTGTAATACCGACGGTGTTAAAAATCCAAGATCCTCCACGATGATATCCAGATCTCCTAACTTCTCCTTCAACACGTTAAATAATTCCATTCCCGGACCCATCCGCCATTCGCCGTTTTTTGCATGGTCATCTTTTCCCGGAATCGCATAGTAGGAATCGAAGCCCCGGAAATGGTCAATGCGGACCACATCATACAATTCCGACATCTTCTTCATCCGCATGGTCCACCAGCTGTAGCCGTCCTCTCTCATCACATCCCAGCGAAACAACGGGTTTCCCCAGAGCTGACCGTCAGCGGAAAAGGCGTCCGGCGGACAGCCTGCCACATCAATAGGCTCCAGATCTTCATTCAGATAGAACTGGGACGGATTCGTCCACACATCCACACTGTCCCCTGCCACATAGATGGGTACATCTCCGATAATGCGGATTCCCTTCTCATTGGCATAGGCTTTCAACTCTCTCCACTGCTTAAAAAAGAGATATTGCAGCATTTTCCAGAAAGAGATCTCCTGCGCATACTCCTCCTTCGCCGCCTCGATCGCCTCTGTCTCCCGGAACTTCAAAGGATGTTCCCACTCTGACCACTGCGCCCCGCCGCGGGCCTCCTTTAAACTCATGAACAGAGCAAAATCCTCCAGCCAGTCTGCCTCTTCCTCACAAAACCGGGCATAATCCTCCGGCTCCCGCGCAAAAAAGCGCTTCTGCGCCTTTCTCAGAAGATCATAGCGGTTCGCATAGAGAAGGGCGTAATCCACCTGATCCTCTCTTTCACACCAGAGATAGGACTGGCACTCGCTCTTTTTTAACAATTTGTCCGCGCATAAATATTCCAGATCTATAAAATAAGGATTTCCCGCAAAACCGGACGGAGACTGGTAGGGGGAATCCCCATAGCTGGTGGGACAGATCGGAAGGATCTGCCAATAGGTCTGCCCTGCCCGTTCCAGAAAATCCACAAATTTTTTCGCCTGCTTTCCCATGGTCCCGATTCCATAGGGGGACGGCAGGGAAGATATATGCATTAATATCGCACTGCTCCTCATCTTTTTCACCCTCTTTCTAACTCTCTTACGCTCTCACCGGTGACCAGATCCACATCCACGATCTCGTGGATACTTCCCGCCTTAAAATCAATAAAGTTGAACAGGATCTCCACCCCTCGAATCGCCAGCTCCTTCGCCGGCTGTTTGATGGTAGTCAGCTTGGGATTGTAATAATCCGCCAGATCGATCCCGTCAAAACCGATGACAGAGATATCTTCCGGAACCATAAGCCCCTTGTCCTTCAAGGCGCGTATCGCTCCGATCGCCGTCACATCGGACATTGCAAAGACCGCGGTGATATCCGGCGCTTTTTCCAGCAGTCTCACCATCGCCCGGTAAGCACTGTCAAAGGAGAAACGGCTGTTCTCGTAATATCTGTCCTTATCAAATTCCAGCCCCTGCTCCCGAAAGCTCTCAAGACAGCCGAGATAACGCTGATGGCTGGTATGGGAAAGAGATACATCCCCGCCCAACACGCCGATCTTTTCATGGCCTTTGGAAAAGAGATAATCCACCGCCCGCTTTGCCGCCACGACATCATCCACCGCAACACTGGACAGATTCTGAAAATCCAGCTTACTGCCCTGGTTGGTAATCAGCACTCCCGGAATCTCGATCTGTCCGAACTTCTCCTCAAAGTTCGATGGATTTCCTCCCAGGAAGAGGATTCCCATAGGCTTGCACTCCCGACACAGGATCAGAGCCTGTTCCACCTCGTTCTTGTCCTCATCTATGTAGCAGATCTCAGCGGAATACCTGGTCTGCTCCAGCATTCTTTGTACTTCCTCCACAATATTGGCGAAGAGCATGTTGGAAGTTCCCTTCACCAATACTGCGATATTTTTGCTGCTGCTCTGCTTTAAATGCTTTGCATTGTTGTTGGGTACGAAATTGTGAGCTGCCACAATCTCACTGATTCTTTTTTTCGCCTCCGGGCTGACGTCTCTGCGGTTATTCAACACTCTTGACACCGTGCTGACCGAGTAGCCCGATTCTTTTGCAATGTCTTTTATGGTCACTGATTTTCACCAATCTCTCATTAGCCTTTTACGGCACCTGCTACCACACCTTCAATAATATATTTCTGACACGCCATGTAGAAAATGATGATCGGGACAATGGATAACACCAGCATCGCCATCAGGGCGCCCATGTCCTTATTTCCATTGGTTCCCACCAGCATCTGGATGACAACAGGTATCGTCTTATATCTGGTACTGATTCCAATCACCAGATACGGAAGTAAAAAGTCGTTCCAGATCCACATCACATTCAGGATCGCCACCGTGATCGCGGTAGGCTTGAGGATCGGAAATACAACTCTGAAATATGTCTGTAAGGGATTGCATCCGTCGATCATAGCTGCCTCCTCGATCTCAAGAGGAATGCTTTTGACAAATCCCGAAAACATAAATACCGATAGTCCGGCGCCAAAACCTAAGTATAGAATACACATTCCGACAGGATTTCTCAAGTGAAATTTATCTGCCAGGTCCGTCATTGTGAACATAACCATCTGAAACGGCACTACCATGGAGAATACAAAGAGGTAGTACAGGATGGATGTTGTCTTTCCCTTTACCCGCACCAGATAGTATGCCGTCATGGAGGTAAAAAGGATAATCAGCGCTACGGAAAGGATCGTGATAAAGAACGACCAGCCCGCCGCCTGTAAAAGTCCGGTCTTTTCCAGTCCGTTGATGTAGTTGGTCAACCCTGCAAACAATTCTCCGGTGGGAAGATCAAAAGGCTGTTTACTGATGTAGAACTTTCCCTTAAAGGAATTAAGTACGATGAAATACAGTGGAAACAGAACAACCACGGTCAAAACGCACAGGATGATATAGATAAATACATTTCCTTTCTTTTTTACCATTACTGCTCTACCTCCTTACTTCTGGTCGCATACAACTGGATCACTGAGATCGCCGTTACGATGATAAAGAACAATACTGCCTTCGCCTGTCCGACGCCCTCCTGCCCTACTTTTCCATAGAAGGTCTGGTAGATGTTCAGAGCCAGCATCTCCGTCTTGTGCATCGGCGCTCCCGCCGTCAGCGACAGGTTCTGGTCAAAGAGCTTGAAGCTGTTGGAGAGGGTTAAGAAGATACAGATCGTGATCGATGGCATCACCATCGGAATCTTTACCTTGAACAGCGTCTGCATACTGGTCGCTCCGTCGATCTCCGCCGCCTCGATCAGCTCTGTCGGAATATTCTGCAGACCTGCGATATAAATAATCATCATATAGCCAATTAACTGCCAGTTGATTAAAATGATCAGACCGATAAAGCCATATTTAAACTCAGACACGATGGTGGTTCCGTATTTAAACAGGATGGCGTTGATCATCTGCTGCCATGTATATCCAAGAACGATACCGCCAATTAAGTTCGGCAGAAAAAATACCGTACGGAAAAAGTTGGTACCTCTTAATTTTCTCGTTAACAATAGTGCGATACAAAACGCGAATACATTTACGGTAATCACGGAAATTACGGTAAAAAGCGCTGTAATCCCGAATGAATAGACAAAATCCTGCTGTGAGGTCAATGCCTTGACATAATTGTCCCATCCAACCCACTCTGCGTTGCCCACGGTGGTGAACTTACAGAAGGAAAGATATACGCCCTCCACAAAGGGGATAATAAATGCAAAAGCAAAGGCTATTAAAGTCGGGACCACGAAGATTGGAAAATATCTTTTTAGTGTCTTTTGCATAATCGACTCCTTTTTAAAATTGCTCCGCAGCCGAAGCCGCGGAGCAATGAAATTTCATACTGCGACGGATTACTGAGCTTTTTCAGATGCCCACTCGTCTACTACCTTTTTAGTTACTTCATCCCATTTCATGTTTCCATTTGCATATTCTAACAATGCTGCGCCGAAATCATCTTTGAATGTCTGGCTTGGGAAGGTTGTGAAGGACCAAGGAATGCTGTTTCCTTTTTCCATCCATGCATACATTTCAACTGCAAGCGGATCAGAGGATCTCTCGTCTTCGCTGAAGGTCTTGAACGGAGCTGCGTTTCCAAGTCCACCCTCATCTGTGGATTTGTACATATATGCTTTTCCTTCCTCGTCGGTGGTCAGCCAGTTCAGGAAATCCTTGGTTGCTTCGATATCTTTTTCAGATGCCTGACTGTTGATACACCAGAAGTTCTCTGTACCGATACATAAGCCCTGGTTCTCATCATCTACGCCAAAGTAGATCGGCAGGAATTTTACATCCTCTGATTTTACAACGTTTCCGTCTACCTCAGAGATCTGACCCCAGCCCCAGTTACCGTTCTGAACCATTGCACACTGTCCTAAAGCGAACTCTGCCATGGAAGTAGCAACGTCCGTGGAACCTAAGAGACCTTTTTCAGATACGGAATTGTCCATGTACAGATCTAATACGTTCTTGTAATTTTCTGCATACTTGAACTCGATCTTCTCCATATCGGATACGTCGTTGTCTTTGAACTCATAGTAGATCGGAAGGTTTGCAAGATGGGTCTGCCATCTCCAGTCCTCACCCGGTTTTAAGGATGTGGAAGCAAATACGCCGTCGATTCCCAGATCATCTTTTTTCGCTGTCATATCTTCCACAACTTCTTTTAATTTGTCGTAGCTGTTGATCTCATCCATGCTGGTTACGACCGCGCCGTCCAGAGCAAAATATTTTTCCATGATGGCGTTGTTGTAAATAATTCCGTAAGCCTCTACGCTGAATGGGATACCATAGGCTTTTCCGTCGTCTCCGGTCACTGCCATGGACTGGTCTGTCAGGTTTTTATACAAATCTGTGTCTGACAGATCCAGACAGTAGTCTTTCCAGGACTGATAACCCACCGGACCGTTGATCTGGAACAGGGTCGGTGCATTGCTGCCTGCGATCTCGGATTTCAATGTAGTCTCATACTGATTGCTGGCTGCAGTTACCACCTTGACCTCCACTCCGGTTTTTTCTGTGTAGGCTTTTGCGATCTCCTGCCACTGGTCGTCAACTTCCGGCTTGAAGTTCAGATAGTATACGGAACCTTTTGAGTCGTCCTTGGCACTATCCTTGGAATCACTGTCAGAACTTCCGCAGCCTGCAAATGTTGCAGCCGCCATGGAAAGAACTAACATCAATGACAAAACTTTTCTTTTCATGTTACAACCTCCTATTTTCATGTTGAATGTCCTCGAAACGTTCCCGAAAACAGTTGCGGTAACGTTCTCATGTGATAGATTCAGTATATCCTCTTTCCTTCGATTATGCAATACATTTTTTGTATTTTTGCCAAAATGGATATATTTTCCTTCTGATTTTTGGGCACTTTTAACAATTCCTCCCATCTACCTGCTATCTTGTTTTATTTTCCCTGAAATGTTAAAATTTATACTGAGGTTGATTTAGTTATGAACGAAAGATTAAAACATAAGATAAAACACAATTCACAGCGATTTGCCGCTTCGGTGAAGTGGATCATTTTTTCTATTTTATCTGGACTTATCATCGGAACCATCGGCTCCGCTTTTTATCACTGCGTAAAAACTGTAACCGTCCTGCGCCAGGAAAATCCATGGCTGCTCTTTTTTCTTCCCGTGGGAGGACTTCTTATTGTGGGACTGTACCAGCTTTTCAAGGATGAAAACGACACCGGAACCAACCTGGTTCTCTCCGCCATCCATTCCAACGAGGAGATCCCACTTAGAATGGCTCCCCTGATCTTCCTCTCCACCCTGATCACCCACCTCTTCGGCGGTTCCGCAGGACGGGAGGGAGCAGCTCTTCAGATCGGCGGAAGCATCGGCGGTTCCCTGGGACGACTCTTTCATTTTAACGAAAAGGACAGGCACATCATGATCATGTGCGGAATGTCCGCTGCCTTCACAGCGCTCTTTGGCACCCCTATGGCTGCAGCGATCTTCTCCATAGAAGTGGTCAGCGTCGGCATCATGCACTACTCTGCCCTGGTTCCCTGCGTGATCTCTGCCCTGGTCTCCCAGGCGGTAGCCTCCCACTTCGGAATCAAAGCCGACGCCTTCCCTCTGGAGGATCTGCCCGCTTTTTCCCTGAAGCCTGCCATCCTCGTTGCACTGCTTGCCATCTTAAGCGCCCTGGTCAGTATCCTCTTTTGTATCATCCTTCACCAGTTTGACTATCTCTATAAGAGATTTTTTAAAAACCGCTACCTGCGGATCTTCCTCGGCGGTATCCTGGTCGTCCTCTTGACCCTCCTCGTGGGAAATCAGGACTACAACGGCTCCGGCATCGCCGTCATTGAGCGCTGCATGGAGGGAGACGCCATCGCAGGCTATGCCTTTTTCCTGAAAATCCTCTTCACCGCCCTGACCCTTGGCGCCGGCTATAAAGGCGGCGAGATCGTTCCCTCCTTCTTCATCGGAGGAACCTTCGGCTACCTCTTCGCCTCCCTGACCGGCTTCTCCCCGACCCTCTCCATAGCCGTCGGCATGACCTCCGTCTTCTGCGGCGTAACCAACTGCCCCATCACCTCCCTCTTAATCAGCTTCGAACTCTTCGGCTACGAGGGAATGCCCTTCTTCCTACTAGCAGTCGCCCTAAGCTACATGCTCTCCGGCTACTACGGACTCTACCTGAGCCAAAAAATCATCTATTCTAAATACAAAACCGAATACATCAACCGCAAAACCCACTAAGCGTCCTCAAAGTGTTCCAGGGCATGTTGCACAAACAGTCGTGTGCCTTTGTGACTTTTGGACAGAAATTAGAACTTCTTAATATCCTTATTACAATCCAGCAATCATCAGACACGACGTCTGATGAAGGCGAAACCGAGCCATGGATGGCGAGTTTGAGCCGTTTGCGTCCACCGCCACAACCCAAACAAGGATATTTAGAAGTTCTTATTTCTGGACAAGGTCACAAAGGCACACGACTGTTTGTGCAACATGCCTCTACAACACTTCCCCCCGCATCTCATAAAGCAACGCATTACAAACCGCCGCCGCCACATTACTCCCCCCTTTTCTCCCCCTGGCAACAATATACGGCGTCTCCGTCCCCAGTATCAGTTCCTTCGCCTCCACAACGTTCACAAATCCCACCGGAACCCCGATGATCCCCTTCGGCTCTATACGCCCCTCCCTCATCAGCTCATACAGCCGGATCAGCGCCGTGGGCGCATTCCCGATGGCAAAGATAATCTCCTTTTTCAATTCCGCAGCCTTCTCCATACTGGCGACCGCCCTGGTGGTCTGATTTTCTGCCGCCCTTTTGGCAACGTCCTCATCGCTCATAAAGCAATAGACCTCTCCCCCGTATTTTTGAAGCTCTTTTTTGTTGATCCCCGATCTTGCCATCTGTGTGTCCGTCACGATACAGGCTCCCCCGCGGATCGCCTCCTGCAAAAGCTCCACCGCATTCTCGGAAAAGCAGAGATTTTCCAGATAATCAAAATCCGCCGTAGTATGGATGACCCGCTTTATCACAGGCGCCTGCCGCTCATCCAGTTTTCGGTTCCCAAGCTCTTTCGTAATGATCTCAAAGCTTCTCTTTTCAATTTCCTTTGGCAGGACGTTTTCGATCTTTACCCTATATTCCTCGCTCACTGTTCAATTCCCTCCCTTGCCCGGATCCCTCTGTCATATGGATGTCTGATCTTTTTCACTTCCGAGATATAGTCCGCCCTCTCCTTGAGGGCTTCTGAAGGATTCCATCCGGTCAGCACAACCTCCGTATTTTCCCCGCAATCATCCAAAAAGCGGCACAATTCCTGCTCAGACAAGAGTTCCTGATTACAGGCGTGGAGAACCTCGTCCAAAATCACCAGAACCCTTCCGTTTTTCTGCTTCCGGACTTTTTGCATGATCTGCTTTAAGAGCTGTGTGTAGCAGCCTCTGATCTCCTCTTTCTGCTCCTTGCTCATCTGTCTTGTAAAACCGTAAAACCGCTCCGCGTGCATAACCTGAACCTGCGGCAGCTCTCTTAATACCGCAATTTCCCCCGAACTGTCATCCTTTAAAAACTGGGCGAAGATCACAGGCATCCCGTGTCCGGCAAAACGGACAGCCAATCCCACTGCCGCCGTGGTCTTACCCTTTCCGTCTCCGCAATAGAGTTCTATCATCTTATCAAGCTCCTTCCTCCAATATCCGGTATATTTTTTCCATATCCAGACTCCTTCGCAGCCCCTCCGCTAATTTATCATACTGGCTTTCCCTGTATTCCCGGTAAGACATCTGACTCCCCTCAAAAGAAATGCCTTTTTTTTCAAAGAGCATTTCTAAAAAGGCAGTCCGAAATTCCTCCCCGTCAAAAATCCCGTGGAGATAGGTTCCCATCACATTGCCAAGGCAGCATCCGTCTCCGGCTCCATCCAGATCTGCAAAAAAGCCCGCTCTCTTATCCGTTATGACGGATCGTCCCATATGCATCTCATAGCCGCCGACCTTTTTTCCTGACAATGGATGGCAGTCTCCCGAAAATTCCGCCGTCCGCCCCACCTTCCTTGTTCTGGTCTTTTCCTCCTCAAAACAGGTTGTTACAGGGAGCAGTCCCAGTCCCCGGATACTTCCGCCGCCTTCCACGCCGCAGACATCCTCGATCTGCTCTCCTAACATCTGATAACCTCCGCAGATTCCGATGACGAAGATTCCCTCTCCCGCCTGTCTTACGATAGCGGTTTCCAGCCCGGACTCCCTGAGCCACCTCATATCCTGTATCGTATTCTTGGTTCCCGGAAGCAGAATAAGATCCGGACGTCCCAGCTCTGAAGTTCTCTCCACATACCGAAGGGACAGTCCCGGCTCTGACTCCAATGCCTGCATATCCGTAAAATTGGATATTTTCGGGAATCGGATCACTGCGATATCAATGCCGGAATCCGCATTTTTTTTCAGGAGTCTCTCCGCAAGGGAATCCTCCTCTTCTATGTCCACATCCATGTAGGGAACGACTCCCAGCACCTCTTTGCCGCAGCGCTCCGTGAGCATGGCAAGCCCCGGTTCTAAGATCTTCGCATCTCCCCGGAATTTATTGATGACCAGTCCCTTGATCCGCTCCTGCTCCTCTTCCTCCAAAAGTAATACCGTCCCGATGAGCTGGGCAAATACCCCGCCTCTGTCGATATCTCCCACCAAAAGTACCGGGGCGTCCGCGATCTTCGCCATTCCCATGTTGACGATATCGTCCTGTTTCAGGTTAATTTCCGCCGGGCTTCCCGCCCCCTCGATGACGATGATATCGTATTCCCTGTCCAGGGTTTCATAGGCCTTTTTAATGACGGGAACATATTCTTTTTTCCGCTTAAAATAATCGACCGCCTTCATATTTCCCACCACCTCGCCATTGACGATGACCTGGGAACCCATGTCCGTGGTGGGTTTTAAGAGGATGGGATTCATCAGAACCGACGGCTCTATTCCGCACGCTTCCGCCTGAACCGCCTGCGCCCTTCCCATCTCCAGATTTTCGTCTGTGATAAAGGAATTTAACGCCATATTCTGGGATTTAAAGGGGGCTGCTTTGTACCCGTCCTGTTTGAAGATCCGGCAGAGTCCTGCGGCGATCAGACTCTTCCCGGCGTTTGACATGGTTCCCTGTATCATGATCGGTCTTGCCATTCTATCTTCCTCCATCTGCGTATCAGCTCTGTATTTTCCTCGCGGCTCCTTATCCCGATCCGAAAATAACCCGCTGAAAGATTTCTGTAATTTTCACAGGAGCGGATCAGAACGCCTTCCTGTAACAGACGTTCCCACAGATCTTTCCTGCTTCTAAAAAAAATGTAGTTTGCGGCCCCCGGATAGATCTTTTCTGTCAGACCGTTGGAGAGTTCCCGGATCAGATACTCCCGCTCCGCCACGATCAGTTCTCTCGTCCGCTTCAGATAAGCTCCATCCCGGATCGCCTCCGCTCCCGCCATCTGCGCCGGAATGGAAGTATTCCAGGGCTGCATGGATCTGCGCATCTGTTCTAATAATACCCGGTTGGAAGAAACTGCATACCCCAGCCGCAGACCCGCCATGGCGTAGATTTTTGTAAAAGCCCTGAGGATCAGAAGGTGCGGAAATTCCGCTGTCATTTCCATCATGGTATAATCTTCTTCCTCCTGCAAAAAAGGGAGAAAACATTCGTCAAGGCAAAAAAACGTATCTGTCCTTTCACATTTTCCTGCTATCTGCAAAAGAAGGTCCCGGTTGATCAGACTGCCCGTTGGATTGTTGGGATTGCAGAGAAACAGGACGTCCGTCTTTTGATCCAGGGCAGAGAGAAAATCCTGCTCTAACCGGAAATCCTGTTCTTCCGGCAGATTCCAGAAAGTAAGCTCCGCTCCAGTACTGCGAAGAGCTTCCTCGTATTCTCCAAATGTTGGGGACAGGAGGAGTCCTTTTTTTACCTTAAGGGCATGACACAGGGCGTAGATCAATTCTGCCGCGCCGTTTCCGATGAGGATCTGCTCTGTCTTCAATTGTTTCTCTTCGGTGATGGCGAGGACGAGTTCCCTTGCATGAGGATCCGGATATCGGTCTGTCAGTAAGATTCCCTCTCTGGCTGCCTGTAATGCGGCTCCCGGCATTCCCAGGGGATTGAGGTTGATGGAAAAATCCAGGTCTGCGGGGTGGGCGTAGATGTCTCCGCCGTGTTGGTATGTCATGTTTTTCCGCCTTTCTGATTCATATCGATGTAAGTGGTCATTTAGTAAGCAGTCATTTATTCAAACATTGTATGAAAAATAACAGTATCATACCTGATAAAAAAATAAAAAAGGAGGTTCCATATAATAAGCGGTTTGCCCTTTTGATGTCTTCGGGTTCTATCTTGCGCAAGGAATCTCCGATGGTTGGCTTTTGATGGAGTTCGCCGAAGTAATAAGCGTTTCCGGCGAGTTGGATTCCCAAAGCTCCGGCGCAGACTGCTTCGGTCTGGGCGGAATTGGGGCTGGCGTGCCGCAGGCGGTCCCTGCGGTAGATGTTGACGGCGTTTTTGGCATCGTATCCGAGGAAGAAGGAGGCTGCGATCATGAATACCGCAGAGATTCTGGATGGGAGGAAATTCAGAATATCGTCCAGCTTTGCCGCCGCTGTTCCAAAATAACGGTAGGCGTTATTTTTGTAGCCCACCATGGAATCCATGGTATTGACCGCTTTGTAGAAGAAGGCTCCGGGCGCTCCGAACAAAAACATGAAGATCAGAGGAGCGATCACGCCGTCGGAGGTGTTTTCTGCCACGGTTTCCACTGCCGCCTTTGTGATCCCCTCCTCATTCAGATTCTCAGTGTCTCTTCCCACGATCATGGAAACGGCGGTTCTTGCCGCTTCGATATCCTGATTTTTCAGGGCGTCGTATACCTTCATGCTCTCTGTTTTTAAAGATCTCATGGCGAGCATCTGATAACACATAATGCTCTCAACAAGCAATCCCAGCAAAAAGTGGATCTTTCCGGTGATATAGAGAATCAGGATTGGGATTCCCACTGAAACAGGCAGGACAAGGAGAACCAAAAGGACTCCCGCCAACTGTTTTTTTCTGCGGTCTGCCTCCCGCTTAAGCGCGATATGGAATATTTTTCGCAGGATTTTTTCTGTGATCTGAATCCAGGTTCCGATTGCCCGGACAGGGTGCCACAGCCAATGAGGGTCTCCGAAGAGGAGGTCTAAAAAAAATGCGATTAGTACTACGGTGATTCTCTCTGTTATCATTTTTTACTCCAATATCTTACAGCTTTCTGATCTTACAAAACTGCCATACGCCCTCTGTCTTTTCTGCCTGAACCAAAAATCCCTCCGCCGCTCCGACCTGCCAGTCATAGTAGTCTCTGTGGGGGGTGGAATAATGATCCAGAATCGCCATGATGGTTCCACCATGGACGATGACTGCAAGCGTTTTATCCGCGTTTTCCTCTGCTCTTAAGATCTTTTCCATTCCCCTTACACATCTGCGCTGGAAGACTTCCCGGTTCTCACCGCCCGGAAAACCGCTCCTTCCCTGGGTATCAATAAAACGCTGATAACGGGGATCGCCGTTCAGTTCCCCATAATTTTTGTACTCGAACTCTCCAAAATCACATTCCTGAAATTCCTCTACGACGATCTGCTTTTTCCCCGGATAGAGAAGCTCTGCGGTCTCTACACATCGTTTTCGGGGACTTACGAAGACTTTTTCCGCCTCCTGCATAATTTTCAGTTCACGCATTCTTTTGACTTTTATGCTTCTTTTGGATTCCGCTAAGAGTCCCTCGTCGGTAATCCCCACATACCGGTGTTCCAGGTTCCCCTTTGTGGCGCCATGTCTTAAAAAGTAAATTTTCATTTGATCCTGGTTCCTATTCCACAGATAACGCGAATGACCTGCTCGGCGTTTTTTGCCAGATAGCAGTTCACCCTGCCCGCCGCTTCCCGCCATTCCCTCTCAAAAGCGTCCATGGGCACCAGTCCGCATCCCACCTCGTCGCTGATGATAAGGAGCCGGTCTTTTTGCCGCAAAAGAACTTCCGCTTCCTGCATAGGATCCAACCCTGCCTGCAGCTGTTCTCTTACCTTTTGGTGGTAGTGATTGATGACCTCATAGCCCTCCTGAATATATTTTTCCGCATAATCTGTCTTGCCCTGGTAGGCGCCGCCTGTCAATAATATCATCTTTTCGCCCCATTCTCTCTGTTTTCTTTTTTTCCTTCATCTTTTTTTCATGTAAATGCAGACTCTGGGATTCCCCCGCGAGCCTGTATTCATCAGAAAATGATTGCTCCCACTTTTGCCGTCAATACCACTCCCAACAAAAGGAAAAACTCGCACATCTGTAAAAAATACCCCGCCAGATCCCCGGTAATTCCCCCGAAGATCCGCCCGGACATTTCCCGGTAATAGAAAAATACCAGAAGTCCCACCAGAATACAGATCATTCCTAAAAGCAGATCCAGATACAGATAGCCCAGACCGCAGAAAATGATTTCCGCTAAGAGGATCCATTTCACATTTTTTTCAGAAGCCTCCGCTGTCGCCGCCACCATTCCCTCTTTTTTTGCCTTTTTTAACGTCACCACGGAAAAGCCGCTCAGACTTCTGGAATACGCATAGCCCAACGCCAAAAAAACGATCTCCGTCTCTCCCACCTCGGTGAAAAGCCCAAAACTTAAGAGCAGATAGACTCCTCCGCAGATGATGGCAAACGCTCCCGCATGGGGATCCTTTAAGATCTCCAGTTTTTCTTCCCTGGATCTATAGGAGCTTTTAGCATCCATGGTATCTAAAAAGCCGTCCATATGGATACCGCCGCTTATGAGAAGCGGAAGGGCGGTCAGAACTGCCGCTCTCGCCGTCCCGCCGAAACCAAGCGCCGTCATCCCGTAAAAGACTCCCAGACTGCATAGTCCAATGACAAGTCCCACCACGGGAAAAAAACACATACTGTATCTCATACTCTTTTCTTCCCATTGGATCCTCGGCATGGGGATCTTGGAATAAGTAGAAAAGGCAATGATCATGGATCTTAACATAATGTTCCTCCCTTATGGCAGACCGGGATCCCGCAGACCACCTCCGTCAATCCGCAGGCTCCCTTTGCAAGCTCCCGGTTCAGGATTCCCAGAAACCGGAGATAGTCAGCCGTTTCCCCATCATAAGTCATACCGTCGGAAAACACCTCGTTCGTCACCACAATGACGGCTCCTGCTTCCCGCTCCAATTGAAAGATGGGAGCCAGTATCGCCCTTTTTGCGGCGGCAATCCCGGCTTCTCCCCTCTCCCGGATCCGTCCTTCCCGCCCATACATCTCATTGGCGAGCAGATTGGACAGACATTCCAGCAGGATCACATCCTGCTCTCCTGCCCGGATCTGTTCCAGATGGTGATAACATTCTATGGTGGAAAAACCCTTTTCCTTGCGCATTAGACGGTGTCTTTCGATCCGCCTTTTGCATTCCCCGTCCTGAGGGATCATGGTGGCGATATAATACAGGTTCCCCTGTTCCGTCCTCTTTTGCACGGCAAGGCTTTCGGCATATTCTGATTTTCCGCTTCCGCTTCCTCCGGTTACAACATACAACATCTTATTCTTCCTCTTCAAATCTGGTATAGGGTTTGATCTCATATTCTGTGAAGGTTCCCATATTTTCATAGACAGCCATCGCCATGTCCAACAGCGGGAATAACGCCATGGCGCCGCTTCCCTCTCCAAGGCACATCCTTCCATGCAGGATCGCCTCCACGCCCAGAGCTTCCAACGCCAGCTTGCCGGCGCTTTCCTCCGACTCATGGGAGGCGAGAACGAAGTCCGCTGCCCTGGCGTCAATGCGCATGGCGGTGAGCGCCGCAACCGCAGAGATGGCTCCGTCCATAACAATGGGGATCCTGCAGTCCACACCGCCCAAAAAGATACCCACCATTCCGGCTATCTCGTATCCTCCGGCTTCCGCCAGGATATCCATAGGATCTGTGAGCCCCTTTTCCCGGATGCGGTTTACCGCCGCTTCCACGACCCTGCATTTTTTCTGAACGCCCTCTTTGGAGAGTCCCGCTCCCTTTCCCGTGACCTTCTCCGGGGATTGCTGCAAAAATACTGCCGCTAAGACGCTGGTGGGGGTGGTATTCCCTATCCCCATCTCCCCGGTTGCCAGAATCTGATAGCCCTTTTCTTTCATCTCTCTTACCAGAGTTCTTCCAATCTCCACCGCGCGCTGGCATTCCTCCCGGCTCATCGCCGCTTCCTTCGCCAGATTCTTCGTTCCCTTTGCAACCTTCCGGTTTACCACTGCCCCCGGAATCAACTCCTGTTGCGGATAGGCGGGAGCGTCCATTCCAAGATCAATGGTGTAGACATCCACTGTGGCGGACTCTGCCATGTAATTTACGGTGGAACAGCCCTTCGCAAAGTTCTCGCTGACGATCCTGGTCACCTCTTTTCCAGTCTGGGTTACACCCTCCTCCACCACACCGTGGTCTCCGCAGAGGATCAGCAGTCCGCGCTTTTTAAGCTGCTCTGGCTCTGCGCTTCCCCGGATCTTAGACAGACGCACCACCGCCTCCTCTAAAAGTCCCAGACTGTCGATGGGCTTCGCGATCCTGTCCCAGTGTTCCTTCGCCGCCCTGCCTGCCTGATAACTGCTGCAGGCTGTCAAAAACCGATAGAGCATATTCGGATTGCTATAGTAATAAAAATGGGGAAAACCAGCCGCCATGGCATGGCTGTGGATCATACAGGGATAATCTTTTCCGCCCATGGGCTTTTGCGCCAAAAGATCCATCCCGTTTTCCGTACAGTCCCAGTAGTGAAATTCATGGCCTCTGATCTTCTCTCCCCTTCCTCCCAGAACGCCGCCCCGGAAGATCTGCGCCTCCATATAGCCAAAGCGGACCAGGTGATTCCTGCGGCTTGCCGTCCCCGGAAAAACGCCTGCCATCTCATAGAACCTTCCATCCTCTCCCTCCAGCTCTTTTTGCAGATATAAGAATCCCCCGCACTCCGCAAGACAGGGAATACCTCTGTGGCACGCCTCAAAGATCGCAGCCCGCATCTTCGACCCGCGCTCCAGCTCTTTGGCATATCTCTCAGGATATCCTCCCCAGAGGATCAGCCCGTCGATCCCCTCCGGGAGAGCTTCGTCATGAAGCGGTGAAAAATAAGTCAGCTCCGCTCCCATCCTCTCTAAGAGACTGATATTTTCCGCATAGTAGAAGGAAAAGGCTTCATCCCTTGCAACGGCAAGCCGTACCTTCTTTGAAAGCTGTGGAAGCGCCGGGATCTTTGCCTCATAGGAAGCCGCCTCTTTCGCTATGGCGAGAAGCCCCTCTATGTCGATCCCCTGCTCCAGAGCATCCGCGATCTTTCCGATCCAGGTCTCAAAAGCATCCAGCTCCTGGGGGGATACCAGTCCAAGATGTCTCGACGGCACCTGCAGATCCGGCAGCTTCGGTACATAGCCGAGTACCTCGATGGAACACTCCCTTTCAATGACTTCCTTCAACCGTCCGTAATATCCCGGCGACACCCGGTTTAAGATCACGCCCCGGATATGATGTTCTTTCCGGTAGGTCAGCATCCCCTTGATCAACGCAGCCAAAGAGACGCTGGCTCCCGCGGCATCCACCACCAGTATCACCGGGGTATCGGTAACCTCTGCAATTTCATAAGTGCTGGCGCGTTCCGAGGTTCCTCCCAAACCGTCATAATAGCCCATCACTCCCTCCAATACCGTCACATCCGCTTTTTTTGCCTGTTCCCACAGCAGGTATCTGGTGAGTTCCCGGTCGGTAAAAAAGGTGTCCAGATTTCCTGAGGGGATCCCAAGGACTCTTCGATGGAACATGGGATCGATATAATCGGGTCCGCATTTAAAGGAAGCCGGTCTTAACCCCCTCCTTTTCAGGACTTCGATGATCCCGCAGGTAATCATGGTCTTACCGCTCCCGCTTTTTGGAGCGGCAAATAAGATCCTTGGCATGTTCTCTCCCATCCTCTTCTTATCTTCCATGCTCTTCCTCCTTTTCCCCTCCAAAAGCGATAATATAGACCGGATTCTCCCCCCTCATCATCTGGTAGTTTCCCAAAGGATGATTTCTGGATACCTGGATATTTACAATTTCCATATCCCCGTATTCCGGGAAAACCTGCCTGATCTTCTCTGCCTGGGCGATGGTCTCTAAGGTCAGCGCATTTAAGACAAACCGCGCCTTCGGATTCTTCTCCCGCACTGCCCGGATGATTTCTATGACCTGTCCGCCGCTGCCCCCGATAAAGGCATGCGTTGGCGTTGGCAGTCCTTCTAAGATATCGGGAGCCTCCCCCTCTATGATCTTAAGATTTTCCACGGAAAACTTTCTTTTATTTGCTTCTATAAGTGAAATTGCCGCCGTATTCCTCTCGATCCCATAGACCGTTCCCTGCTCGCACTGCAAAGCCGCTTCCACGGAGATGGAACCTGTTCCGGCTCCGATATCATACAATACGCTGTCCTCCCGCAGTCCCAGCTTTGCCAGAGACAGAGTCCTCACTTCCTCCTTTGTCATGGGAACCTTATCCCGCAGAAATTCCTCATCCTTCCTGCCGAATCCGGCTCTTCGTCTTTCCGGTTTTGGATTTTCAAAAAGAGCGACGGCGAGGCTGTCAAATTCTCTCTCCAAAAAATCCCCCGGATAACCGGACGTGATCTGTTCCCCGGCATAGGAGAGCCGTTCTCCCACCGTAATGCGCACAGAATCCATTCCGGCATCCAAAAGCTGACGGCTAAGCTCCTTTACGTCCCCCTTTTTTCCAAGAAGGACAAGGACCCTTCTCTCATGCCGAAGCAACGGAACCAGCCGAAGCTCCTGCCCGTGACAGCTCGCGAACCTGGTCTCCTCCCAGGGCAGACCCAGCCTGTCCATAAAATAGATGGGAGAAGCGATCCCGCACACGGGAAGGATCTCATACTCCGGCAGCAGTTCCCTCATTCCCTTTGCACCGGAATAAAAACCGATATCCCCGGAATAGAGCAGGGCCGCCCGTTCATACTCCTGATGTTCTCTTAAGAATGCGGCGATCTTTTCTTTCTCATAACATTGAAAATATGGCTTTTTCTCCAGATATCCGCTGTTTTCCAACATCCGCTTCGCCCCGATCAGCACATCGCAGCTTTTTAAATAAGTCTCCGCTTCCAGCGTCAAAAGCGCGCGTTCTCCCGGTCCCATGCCGATCAGACCCAGAGTTCTTTTGGGAAAGATCCCATAGCGCTTCTTTAAAAATGCAAGGGCTTTGGACAATTCCATTCCCTCTTCTTCCTCCGGTCTGCCCACCACAAGAACCGATACTCCGGCGTCCTGCGCCGCCTGGCATTTTTCTAAAAAGCCTCCCTCTCTCCCGGAGCTTTTCGTCACCATCCAGGACGCGTTCACCTGTCTTAGCATTGCCAGATTCAATTCTCTGCCAAAGGGTCCCTGCATCCCGATCAGATTTCTCCCCTCGAATCCAAGATCACGGCATTTTTCCATGACGGACAGGGTGGGCAGGACTCTGGCAAAGCAACGGTTCCTGTAATCCGGGATCCCCGTATAGGCTTCCAGATCACGGCTCCCTGTGGTGATGAGGATATTCCCCTGGGTTCCCTGCAAAAATGCCGCCGCCTCCTCGACGCTGCTTTTATAGATCAGCTTTCCCGCCCCCTTCTCTTCTCTTCTTAAGATGCGCAGGTAAGCAAATTGTCCCATATGGCAGGCTCTTTTGATATTTTCCGTAGCCTCCTTCGCATAGGGATGGGTGGCGTCAAGGCAGTAATCCGGGCGGATCTTTTTTAAAAACGCAAGCATCTGTCCTGCGTCCATCCGTCCCACATGGATCTGCTGATTGGGACTCTCCCCTAACAGGGAAGCGCCGTACTCCGTCGCCACACAGATATGCAGTTTTATCTCAGTCCCCTGAAAGGCTTCCGCGATCCTTCGCCCCTCCAGGGTTCCTCCAAATACAACGATCTCTATCATCTATTCCTGTTCTCTCCCGGTATCTCTCTGCCTGAATACATATCCTCTTGGAGTGACCATCTGACTGCCGATCCGCTTCGTCGCGGAATTTCCGACAAACACGGTTGTGAACATATCCGTTTCGGTATCCTTCAATTCCTCCAACGATAAGATCCGGCGGGACTCCCCATCCCGTCCGATGTTTTGCACATAGCCGCAGACCGTCTCCGGGGACTGGTATTCCAAGAGGATCTCGCACGCCCGCCTCAGATAATCCTTCCTCTTTTTGCTGGAAGGATTATAGAGACAGAGGATAAAATCCCCCATAGCTGCAAAACGCAGCCGCTTTTCGATCTGCTCCCAGGGCGTCAGCCTGTCGCTTAAGCTGATTACCGCAAAGTCGTGGCCGATGGGTGCTCCCAAAACCGCACCCCCCGAAAGAGCCGCCGTCACCCCCGGAATGACCTCGACCTCCACCTTCGGATATTCCACCGACAGCTCGATCAGGATTCCCGCCATTCCATAGACCCCGGCGTCCCCGCTGCATACCACAGCGGTCTTCTCTCCTCTGTCCGCCGCCTCCAATGCCAGACGGCAGCGCTCTTCCTCTCTTGTCATCCCGGTGACAATATATTTTTTATCGGGAAAGCTCTCCCTTAACAGATCCACATAGACCGTATAGCCTGCGATCACCTCGCAGGATGAGAGGACTTCCTGCGCCCTTTTGGTCAGGCTCTTTGGATCTCCCGGCCCCATGCCCACAACATATAATCGTTTCAAAATTCCATGCTTCCTTTCTTTTTTGCCAACGCAACGGTCACGCCGTCATAGACTCTTTTTTTACAGATCAGCCTGCCTCCCGAAGCCAGGCTGGCGCTTCTCTCACAGACATTGGAGACCCCGGTGATTCGCGCCACAAATTCCGACTCGGAGAAATCTCCTTCCACCAGCTCTAATTCTTCCGCCGTATAGGTAAAAAAAGGAAGCTCCCGGCTGTGACAGTAAGCCAGGATTCCCTGTTCCTCCTTTTTTAAGTCAATGCTGGCAAGCGCCGCTAAGGATTCCCTGCAGATCTTTTCCTCTCTCAGACAATGCTCGACTGCCTCCCCGATCTGCTCTTGCGAAACGCCTTTCCGGCATCCGATTCCAGCTATGACGCTTTGGGGTATGAGCTGTAACGTCTCAGGGAAGGGAAGAGTCTCCCATTCTCTATAGGAGATCAGGACTCCCCTTTTTATCAGATCTCCGGCGCTGTTTTTGCACTCCAAAACCTCCCCGACGTTTAGGGCATTCTCATAAGTCAGTTCTCTGTAAAACAGCTCTTTTGGCGCTTTGCCGTGAATCGGGATCTCCGTAAAAAATCCCAGCATCTCTCCCTCCAGGATTCCCACGGAACACCGCTTTGCCAGCTCCCAGTCCGTCACCAGAAGCCTGTTTTTCCTGGCGAACTCGTCCACCGCAAACTTTCCCTCCCGATCCGTCGCCGTAGTAATAACGGGGATGGCTCCCATCTGCTTCGCCACCTTATCTGTCAGCTCATTGGCTCCCCCGGCATGACCGGAGAGAAGGGAGATACAGAACTTCCCGCTCTCATCCATCACCAGTACTGCAGGATCTTTCGACTTATGCTCCAAAAAGGGCGCGATACTCCGCACCGCGATTCCAAGGGCTGAGATGAAGAGCAGAGCGTCCGCCTTTTGAAACCACTCCCCCACACAATCTGTCAGGCTCCCCGGCTGTGAGAGTTCTCCTAAGCTCTTACACTTCACAAGGCAATGCAGACGATCCTTTGGGTACGCCCGCTCCCATTTCTCCTTGAATTGTTCCATGGTATGAAACGCCTGCCTGCTGCAGGCAATGAGCAATATGGTCATGCTTCTCTTCCTCTGCGGTACTCCGTTGTAAAAGTTGGGTCGTATAACCTGGATCTCTCATAATCCTCTCCCAGCGCCTCGCCTATAATAATCAGAGCCGTCTTCGTGATCTGCGCCCTCTCCATCTCCTCCGGGAGCTTTATAAGGGTGGTGCGCAGGATCTTCTCCTCCTTCCAGGTTGCCTTGTAGACCACCGCCGCCGGGGTATCCCCCCGATAGCCTCCCGCAAGCAGCTCCTCCTTGACCTTTTCTGCCAGCCCTGAGGATAAAAAGAGGATCATGGTGGATCGGTGAACCGCCAGTTCTCTTAAGTTCTCGCCCTTTGGCACCGCCGTCCGTCCCTCCGCCCTGGATATAATGATACTCTGGGATATTCCCGGAAGTGTATATTCCATCTGCAGAGAAGCCGCCGCCCCCGACATGGAGCTGACGCCCGGACAGATCTCAAAGGGGATATTCCGCGCCCTTAATTCATCCATCTGCTCCCGGATGGCTCCGTAGATGGACGGATCTCCGGTATGGAGACGGACGGTCATAAGATGCGCTCTCTCCGCCTCCTCCATCACCTCCAACACCTCGTCCAGATTCATATAAGCACTGTTATAGATCCGGCATTCCTCCCCTGCCGCTTTTAACAGATCGGGATTCACCAGAGAACCCGCATAGATGATGACGTCCGCTTTTTTCAGATATTCCAGCCCCCGAACCGTGATAAGATCCTCCGCTCCGGGACCTGCGCCTACGAAATAAACCATGTTATCAATTCCTCCGCTCCTTCTGTCTCCCCCAGATACCCGAATTTTTCAGAAAATAAGATGACGCTGCATTTCATATTTCCTCCTGCCCGGCGGGCAATATATTCCTGGATTTTCACACAGATGCTCTTCATGACGGCTTCCCGCAGTCCCCAGGTCTCCAGGTGATCCAGGATCTCATCCGTATTGATACAGCCCATGATCTGCTCTGCCATCCCCCGGTCGCCTCCGCTTAATACCGTATGCAGAGCAAAGATCTCACAGCGGGCGTCCGCCACTTTAGAATGGGTGTTCATGATTCCCGCCGCCAGCTTTACCAGCTTCCCGATATTTCCCACCAATAGGACCTGTTTCATCCCATAGGCGGCTGCCAGATCCAGGGTCTCGCCGATATAATTACTGCATTTGATACTCTTTTCCATATCCAGTCCCAGATATTTTTTCGCATATTCCTGCCCGTAATTGCCCGGCGTCACCAGAAGCCGCTCCTCCCCCAGCACCTGTAACTGACGGATCTGAGTCTCTATGGTGTCCACGATTGCCTGCTCGCTCATGGGTTCTAAGATCCCGCTGGTTCCAAGAATGGAGATCCCTCCGGTGATTCCAAGTCTTGGGTTAAAGGTACGCTCCGCCAGCTCCTCCCCGGCAGGCACGCTGACTGTAATCAGAAGTTCTTCCCCGTACTCCGCCAGCTTACACACTTCCCCCGCCGCCTGGAAGATCATGGCTCTTGGCACGGTGTTGATGGCTGCCTGTCCGATCTTCTGTTCCAACCCTTTTTTAGTAACTCTCCCGACGCCGATCCCTCCGTCCAGATAAAGATTCGGATACCGCTCATCGGAGAACGCCTCCTTCGCAACCTCGCGACCCGGTTCTGTTTTTTCCAGACTCACAAAGATCTCAGCATGGTTCGTGACGTCCGGGTCGTCCCCACTGTCCTTTTGTACCATGTATTCCGCCCTTTGTTCCGAACTCTGTACGCAGGATACCGCCACTTCCACGGTGATCCCCTTAGGCGTATGGATCCTTACCGTTTTTTCATCGATTCCAAACAAAAGTCTCATTGCCGCCGCTTTTGCGGCTGCGGCGGCACAGGTTCCCGTGGTAATCCCGCATCGCAGCTGCTTTTGATTTTTTGTGATATACTCTCTCATTCTTCCATTTCTTTCACAATAATGGTTGTGAAATATCCGGCATTTTCATCCAGATCTCCTATCTTCCGGCAAACTCTCTGATCCTCCATGCCGCAGTTCACCACCGCATGGGATCTCGCCCTGCCGGAGGTCTCCAGCTCTTGCAGCTTTTCCTTCACCGCTTTTACTTTTCCGCCGGATTTCATGAGGACCCTTGTACCGGAAAAACCTTCCATCTCCTCTCCCAGATCATATCCGGGAAGGATATGAAGCTGCTCTGTGCCCAGGGCAAGAGGAATGCCAAGTTCCGCCGCCACGGCGCAAAAAGAGGGAACCCCGCTGACCAGTTCCGCCTCATACCCGGCTCTTTGTACCTTCTCGTGGAGCCTCATATAAGTACCATAAACCACCGGATCACCCAGATTCAAAAAGGCGATCTGCTTTCCGTTCTCCAACTGTTCCATCAATTTCCTGCTGCCCTCCCCGTAGGAAAGTTCCAGCCTGTCCCTGTCGTTGGTCATGGGGATCGGCACGCAGACCACCGGCTTTTTCTCCATCTCAGGAACCGCTCTCCTTGCAATCTGATAAGCGGTACAGGAATCCGGGGATCCTGCCGGAATCCCGATCAGATCGCATTCCCGGATCACACGAAGGGCTTTTACCGTGATCAGTTCAGGATCTCCCGGTCCCACGCCAACCCCGTACAATCTTCCTTTCATTCTACCACACCCTTTCTAATTCTGCCATCCTCTCGCATGAAGAGCGCAGAAAATTTTAAAATAGCGTCGACAAATGCCGCAGCTTACAATTGTATTCCGCTTTTATCTGTGTTATATTTTCAAATGGATCTAATGAAAACGTACAAAACCAATTATAAAAATAGAAGGAGAATTTTTATGTATACTTTACCAAAAGACCCCGTCATGCTCTTAAGTTTCGTGAACATGAAGCTGCGGGACGAGTACCCGAATCTGGAGGCTCTGTGCGCCTCCCTGGACATTCAAAAAGAGCCGCTCTGTGAGCAGCTCGCTGCCATCGACTATCATTATATTGAGTCGGTGAACCAGTTTAAATAAAAGAACGGATCTTCTTAGCGTCACGATAACCCTTGTGATAGAGGCGTTCGATGGCGCTCTTATCCTTAGTCAGAGTGTTCATTCCTCCCAGATCGTCCGGGGCAAGAATTAACACGTCCCCTTTTTTCTCATATTTTTTTGCCAACGCCACGCTGTCGTTGTATTTTTTATATCGAAGCGCCAGATCTTCCCCCGCCTTCGGATATTTTTTCTTCAGGATCTTTGCAGGAAAAGCATCTTTTTTCGGCACGCGGACAGTGTCGATGGGCTTCGTCAGAATGACCACCACCTTATCGCATCCGTCATCAAACGCTTTTTGCACCGGAACAGGATCTGCGATCCCACCGTCGTAATAAGGCACGCCCTTAATGCGGTAGGGTCTGCACACCAGTGGGATACAGCAGGACGCTTTCATAATGCTGTAATCATCCTGAAACATATCTTTTTTATCAAAATAGACCGGCTTTCCCGTAATGGCATTCGTTGCCACCACCTTCAGCACTGCGTCAGATTTTTCCAGTTCTTTATAATTCAGGGGATTCTCTCCTCCCTCGTTGGAGAGTTCCCCGTAAATATAATCCATATTGATATAAGAACCGCTGCGCAAAAGATTTTTCATACTCATATATTCTCTGCGGAAGGAATAGTCCATATAGAACTGATAATTCCTACCCTTCTGCTTCGCGAGATAGGAGCAGACATTGGCGCTTCCCGCCGATACCCCAATGCAGTAATCAAAATGGATATCCTGCTCCATACAATAGTCAAATATCCCTGCTCCATAGATTCCCCGCAGTCCGCCGCCTACATCTACAATACCTGTCATTTTATTTCCTTCTTTCTGCTTAAAATTCCGGGATGCCCTTTTCTTTCAGACTGTCTAACAATTCCAGTGTCTTTTGGTATGCCTCTTTCAATTCCTCCAGCTCCTCCACAGAAGGCATCTCTTCTGCCCGAAGTCTCTCCGTCACCTTAGAAACCTGTTCGTATAACCCCGTTAATGAGAGATTTCCACAGACTCCCTTCAATGTGTGGGCGGCGTTAAAAGCCTCTTCTGTCTGTCCTGCGCTGACTGCTTCTAAAATTTTTTTATAATTATCATCCTCCGGAAAACGGAAGAGAAACTTCTCAAAAAGTCCCCGGTTTCCCAAAAATCTCTGACGGGCAGATTCGATATCCAGCCCCAGTTCTCTATAATTTTCATCTGTCATGTCACATCCTCCTACTGATTGCTGTCCATAAATAACTCAATGGCGCCTTTTGACAGAGCAAGGCAATTCAGAAGTTTTTCTGAAAATACGCCGCAGTCCCCCTGACAGATCATCTGATACGCCGTCTCCTTATCAAACGCCGACTTATAGACGCGCTCACTCACCAATGCGTCATAGACGTCCGCCACGGATACGATCTGGGCCTCAATGCTGATCTCTTCCCCCTTTAAGCCGTCGGGATAACCGTTTCCGTCATAACGCTCGTGGTGATGTCTGCAAATATCATAGCAGGCATTGTACTGCTCTTCATCCTGCACCTCTCCCAACATTTTTAAGATCTCGCAGCCCTTTGTGGTATGGGTCATCATGATCTGATACTCGTCCTCCGTCAGCCTACTTGGCTTTAACAGAATGCTGTCCGGTATGGAGATCTTTCCGATATCATGCATGGCTGAAGCCGTCACCATCAGTTCAATGCGCTCTGTGGTCAACCCGTATTCAGGATAGTTCTCCATACAGGTCTGTGCAAGAATACTGGTGAGCCCTTTGATCCTCTTGACATGGAGTCCCGATTCCAGATTTCTAAACTCCACAATATTGCTCATAACATCGATCATCTTGCCCTGGAACTGCTCCAATTTTACTTCTTTTTCCGAGAGCTCGCGCTTTTGTTTTCTCACAATGGATTCCAGCTTCTGACGGTTCTGGTACATCTCGATCATATTGAGACCTCTTTTTCGGATAACCTGTGAATTAAAAGGCTTTCCGATGAAGTCCACGGCTCCTAAATCGTAACAGGAGAGCATCACTTTCTCGTCAGTGTTTGCCGTCACAAGGATGATGGGAATCTTTTTCTGGATCCCTTTTGCGCTCAATACCTTTAATACCTGATAACCGCTGACCACAGGCATCACCAGATCCAATAAGATCAATGCAATATCCTTCATATGTTCATTCAACTGCATCAGCGCTTCCTTGCCATTGGAAGCCATGATGATCTCATATCTATCCTCAAAAATCTGACCGAGTATCTCCCGGTTCATCTCTTCATCATCAACAATCAAAATGCATTTACTCATCGTCTTCCCTGCTTTCCTCCCATGATTTTTTCCCTGGTATATATGGTCGCCCTCGTATCTTCCTGAATCTCCTTACTCAGTCCGCCTATGGTGATCAGAACATTCTCAAAGACACTTCCGCGAACTCTTACATAGGCGTTTTGCGACCGCTTTCTCTTTGCCTCCAATTGAGAAAGCTCCGCCTTTTCTTCCACCAGCGCCACCTCTTTCATCCCGATGACCTGTATGATCTTATGCAGGAGCTTCTCCTTCTCCTCATCGACCTTCGCCAGTTCCACAAAAGTCGCCTGGGCTTCCCGAAGCTGCATTAATTCCGTTTCCGTCTGTTCCATTCTTTTTTTACACTGGGAATATTCCAGCTCAACCGCCATGGTGTTTCCCACTTCCACCTCTGTCCGGTTCCTGCTGGGACTTCCCAGGACTGTGGTCTCTATTCCGGCAACCGCGCAGAGCTTTCCCCCAATGATCCTGGATTTGCCTCCTCTTGCCTCGATCTTGCCGTCAGAATCCACCTTACAGTTCATGAAGTAATTTCCCTCAATACTTCCTTTTGCCTTTATCACCACAGATTCAAAAAAGCTGCCCATGATCTTGCCGCCAGCTTCAATATATCCCTGATTTGCAGCGTTTGCGCCCTTTCGGATCATGATATTATTGCCGGCATAGAGTTTCGCTCCCTCCACATAACCGTCTACAATAATATCCTTACCTGCCCGTATCCTGGTCATTTCATTGACATTTCCCTGTACATGTACAGTTCCCTCATAGTCAATATTTCCGTTGATCCTGGTCAGATCTCCCTGAATCAGCAGCACCTCCACCACATTCAAAAATCCCTTCTTTTCCTCAAAGGACACATGACCGTCGATGGCTGCGTAATAGTGACCGTCTTTGGGACTGCGGTAAAATCCTTTTCCACTCAAAGCTCTTGGCTCTTTTCCCGCTTCTCCCGGTATCTCCACCCCCGTCACGGTTCTGCCGCTGCGTCCTTTTTTTGCGGGATGGTATTTGACCAGCTTCTGATCCTTCTCCACCGCCTCCGCCACCATGACGTTCGTATAGTCCGCCCGTCCGTCTCCGGTGATCTCCGGGACTCCCGGAAGCCTTTTTTCAAAGAGAAATTCATGAGAACCGTTCCGTCCTCTCTGGGGTGTATTTCCCTCCGCCACCAAGACTTCCTTTCCCCTGTAATTTCCTCCTGCCAGTCCACGGATGGTATCCTCCACCAGATATTTCTCACAAATATCATATTTTCTCAGGAGGGCTTTCAGCTCTCCCTCCATGAACTGCCGTTTCACAGATGTTGGTATCAAAAGAAAAGCGCTAAGGTAGTCGTCGCTGATATGTATCTGTATCCCCGTATCGTCATCGAGAAGTATTTTTTCATAACCTTTCGCCTTTTTCCTGTATGCTTTGCGCAGCAGCTTTGCCCGATATTCCTTCATATCCTCCGGAGAATAGATCAGCTTCGCAAATTCCTGTACCGGAAGATGATCCATGAGTCCCCAGCGGATCTCTCTCATCTGTGCTGCCGTGAACAAAGGAGTGGCATAGACCGAGACATCTACCCCGGCATAGAGACCCAACCGCAGCTCTCTCATCTGCATCCAGTTATAGCACTGTTTTGCAAAAACCTCCACAGGCAGCTCCTGTTCCAGTCCAAAGCGTATCTCCCTGATCTGGGACTCGTAGTACTCTTTCTGATAGGGTTCTAAAAGTCTCTCGATCTCTTCTTCATCCAGCTCCTGGGAGGATTCCGTATTACGTCCTCCAGGCTTTTGCTGACAAACTTCTTCTATTAAGTTTAAAATTTCACTTTCCGTCATTTTTACTTTTTTCATTTTGTATTTCCTGCTGCATTCTTCACCACAGTGTTATTTAACAGATATAATATCCACTAATATCATACCATATTTTAACATTGAACCTTTCATTTAGACAATAGGATTTTGGGAAATCCCATAAAAAGGAAGGGGATTCTCTCCTCCTATTTTCTCCGCCTTCTCCTTCTGAGGAAAATTCCCAAAAAAACGGCTCCCACTCCTACAAAAAACGAAATTAAAATTCCACGAACAGGGATCCCTTTTTTAAAACTTCCAGGCTCCGTCAGACTGGCGCTGTTATTTCCCATATCCCTGACCGCGTCCTCCTCCATATTCACCCTGTAGGTCACACCGTACTTTGGCTCCCCTCCTATAATTTCCTTCCAGGAAAACTCGATCCCCCAGGTTCCATCTTCCTGTTGTACTGCCTTTTCTTCTCCGCTCATGGTATAGGAATAACTTTCTTCCTCTGTCTGTATCCTGAGATTTTTTCCCTTTACCATACGGATCTTTTCATTTGCCCGGATCAAAAGATTCTCCCCGGTCGTCTCCACAGACAGCTTTGGCGGCTCCCTGTCCATTTTTTCATAGATCAGCCTGGCGATCGCCTGATGTCCCTTTGCATTGGGATGGGGATCCAGATTGATGTTCGCAATCTCATCCAACGAAGCCGGAACCACGTTGGTATACCCATCCTGTTGAAACAGCAGATAGGTATTCACCAGATGATAATCCTTTGCCTCGCTTTGAAAGCTCTCATTGAGCTTTCGAACATAGGGTTCCGTCAGTTCACAGAGATTCAGGATCTCCGCAACTCCATACGAATAGTCCGTAAAACAATAGGGATTGTAGATATTATCCACATAGAGGACCGCATAGGGATTGATGCGCCGGATCTCTTCCAGGATCCTCTGAAAATTTTCCTGAAATTCATCACATGCCGCAAGGATCTCCTCATTCTCCCGAAGATTCCTTTTTGCAGTCCGAATTTCCTCCAAAAAATCCAAAACCTCCACTTCCTGGGTCAGAAATCTTTCGGTCATCGTCTCATAGAGCTCACCGGAAGAATCCCCTTCCATACCAAAACTCCGGGCAATGCTGGCAACACAGGGTTTTAAGATATCGTTGGAACCGATGGAGAGCAGGATGATATCTGCAGCTCCAATGGCAGAATCATATTCGCCTGCCTCCAGCTTTTCAAGGAGTTCTCCGCTTTTTAGACCATTGATCCCTTCATTTTGTACGGTGGAGCCTGTCATCTCTGCAAGAATGCCGCTGTAGGACTCTTCCTTTGGATGTTTCAGACCATAACCCTGGGCGATGCTGTCTCCAAGCGCCAGGATATGCAGAGGTCTTGTGGAGGCTCTGCATAGGATGAGACTATTTGTAAAAACACTTACAGCAATGATGAACGCCAGTAATATGGAAATGATTTTCTTCTTTTTCATAGGCATGTCCTTTTCCCTTTTTCCACATTATATCAAAGTTGAGAGGGATGTGCAATGGGTGGGGAGGGGGTAACTGAACCGTGGATCGTGAATATGTGTCGTTTCCGCTTGGAATAACTTTATTCCAAAAAAAACAACCCCGGTACGGTATTTCTTACCGGAGCGGGGCTGTTTCCTACGAAAAAAAGATTAGAAGGTCTTCATGCACTGGGAGAACTTCTGTTTTGCTTCGTCTACTTTCTGCATCTGGGCAGCAGGGGTTGGATAATAGCCCTTGCTGTGCATGATGTTGAACACATCTTCCTGGATGGCGTGCTCTTTGTCAAGACAGTCTAAGATGGCGTTTCTTACGCTGTCGTGCACACACTCATTGGCGAAGGTGTTGTAGTGTTCTGTGGCTGTTTTTTCTGCTGATAAAGCGTCTGCTAAGACTTCTTTTTCTGAATATGGCTGCTGCATGTGATCCCTCCTATTTTAACTGTGCATACAGAGACTTGAAATGCTCCTGATGCTTGTTTGAAATTTCTGTGAATGCGGATTTTACCTCTGCGTCCTGGCTGTGCTCTGCGAGCATCTTGAATTTTTTTACCAGTAATTCTTCATCTGATAACAGATCGTTTAAAGCCATTAATTCTTTTTCTGATAACTGATCCATCATATTCTCCTTTCCAGTATCCTGATATTACGTTCTTAATCTCTCCATTTTTTTTCAAAATATTCATTCACAAAAAAATCAAACTTACTTCCAGACCGCTTCTCCACCCTTTACTCATCCGGCTTCTGATAGAACCGCCCCTCGATCTGCTCCGTCTTCATCACATTGATAAACGCCTGGGGATCCGCCTCCTTCACCGCCCGGATCACCGCTCTGCTCTCCGCACTGGAGACCACGGAGTAGACCACCTTGCGTTCCCGGTGTTCATAGGAGCCTTCCCCCTCCATAATGGTAGCTCCATGATTACTGGTCTTTGCCACCGCCTCATAAACGGCTTTGGCATGGTTTGTCACGATAAAAAGCGTCTGATGCTGATATTTTTTATAGAGCAGATGAAGCGTCTGGGTGGAAGCAAACTGAAAGATAATAGAATACAGCGCCTTATCCCATCCAAACAGAACTCCCGCGGCAACAAGGATCAGAACATTCAGTCCCAGTACCATATTCCAGGAATCGATCCCCTTCTTTTTGGACAGATAAATAGCGATAAAATCCGTTCCCCCCGTAGTGGCATTCATCCACAGGCATAGACTTATCACAAACCCATTGATCAATCCCCCAAAAATACTGATCAATAGAATATCATAAGTAATGACATGACCGGGGATGATGTCCGTAAGTACACTGGTCAAAAGAATCATCAGACAGGAATAGCAGGTGAATTTTTTCCCGATAAACCGAAAACCAATGTAGACCGGAAACGCATTTAAGACGATATTCACTACCGTATAAGGAATCGTTATATGAAAAAACAACTCCGCCACACGCTGGATCAACAGCGTCAATCCGGTGGCTCCTCCGGGATAGAGTCCTCCGGTCCTCACAAAAGATTTGATGTTTGCCGCCATAATCAAAGACGCAACACAGATCACCAGAATTTTCTTTCCATCTTCTTTCAGATTGAACTTCATCTTCGAACCCTCCTGTCTTATCAACCGTATATAAAGATTATAACAAAATGGAGACAGGAAAAGAAACCTGTCTCCAAAAAATTCTTTTATGTATTTTTTATAAATATCATTCTATAAAGAACATATATCATATGTCTGACAAAACTCTCTATGAATTGCTGACTCTAAATTCCCGCATCAATCCTTCCAGACTCTCCGCCTGTCCGGTCATCTCCTGACTCGCAGCCGCACACTGCTGTGAGGTCGCTGAGTTGGTCTGAACCACGTCATTGATGTGATCCACACTCTGATTGATCTGTGAGATCGTGCTCGCCTGCTCCTCCAGGGCAACGGCCACCTTGTTTACCTCTCCGGTCACAGCCCTGGATCCTTCTACCACTTTTTCTAACTGTTCTGCCATCTCATCGGCAATGATCATTCCCTTTTCAACTGCCTCCACAGACTTCTCAATAAAGGTTCTGGATTCCTTGGCCGCTTCAGCACTCTGGGCTGCTAAAACAGATACCTGATCTGCCACAACGGCAAATCCCTTTCCTGCCTCTCCGGCTCTCGCCGCCTCAATGGACGCATTCAGCGCAAGCAGATTGGTCTGGCTGGCAATGTCATTGATCGTTGAAATAATCTGACTGATCTCTTGTGAGGATTCATTGATCTCGTGCATGGACTGTACCATTTCCTGCATCTTCCGGTTACTGCTTGCCACAGCTTCCTCAGAAGCCTGTACCTCCCTGCTGATATCCTTGGCATTTTGCGCATTCTGGGAAACGCGTTCGGTCACATCCTCGATGGTAGCCGTCAATTCCTCTGTAATGCTTGCCTGTTCTGTGGCTCCCTCTGCAAGATCCATAGATCCTGCTGCCACCTGCTCCGCACCATTGGAAACCTGATCTGCCACACTCTTTACATTCCGAACCATAGAGGACATACTCTTTTCAAAGGTTTTAAAGGAATTCAGGATATCCCTGAAATCACCTCTCCAGTCCGAAGTCGGATTGACTATGAAATTACCCTCAGAAAATTCTTTCATCGCAAGACTGATATCTTTCACATAGGAATCCAAAATCTTGATGGACTCATGAAGATTCTTCGCCATTTTTCCAATCTCATCATCGGTCTGAATGTTGATCTCAGATTGAAGATTTCCCTGATGAAGCTCCGCTACAGTCTTTTCTACTTCCTGAATCGGTGTCAATACGGATAAGGTGATACGATTTCCAATCACCGTTGCCAATACGACAGCTATCACAATAAATGCTGTAACCAAAATGATAATAAAAACTACCGTCCGCTGACACTCAGCTATTTCTTCACTCTTTGCACCATCTGTTACCTCATCAATTTCTTTTGCAATACTCACTACCTGTTCCAGCGCCGGAGCACATTTTTCCAGAATCTGATGCCTGGCGTCATCGGTATTGCCGGCTTTCACATCATCCATAATTGCATAACCGATCTCTCCCCACTCAGTTAATGAGGTTTCATATCGTCCGTAAAGCTCAGAATCCACAACTCCCGTTTTCTTAAGAACATCCAGTTCTTCTCCCACTTCATCCAGAAGCTCTTTTACCGTTGTCTCATAACTCTCGTAGGTGGTCTTGTCCTCATTCAAAGCCATCTCACGGATATTTCTCGCCGCAATATTCGTATTGATACGACACATCTTTACAGCAGTATCTGCTCTCTGGGCATTATCAATGTAAGTATTCATACTGGACTGCACCTTTAGGACACCAAATACAGCCAATGCTCCGGTTATTACCATCAGCACAATGACAATTGCATATCCCATTCTGATCTTTTTTCCCAGCGGCATACCATCCATCTTTTTAAACATCCCTGTTCCTCCTCTTTCGCTTTTTTCGAAATTTTCTGACAACTCTCATATCTATTATAACATAATTTTATTCCCAAGCAATATTGATTTTCGGTATTTTTCGCCTTTCGTTAAAATTCCGCTAAGATTTGTAATATTTCCGGCACAATTCTTTTTCAACAGCCTGTGAATATCCCTTTTTTCCAG
Organism: uncultured Lachnospiraceae bacterium; assembly: GCA_958428365.1. GTDB lineage: Bacteria > Bacillota > Clostridia > Lachnospirales > Lachnospiraceae > Maccoyibacter. The sequence continues at coordinate 135,810 of CAUAFT010000001.1, forward strand.
TAATCACTTCCTTTCATTCCCTCTCATAAATCATATTATTTTTAGAAATTATAACTCATATGAGATATAATTTCAATTTATTTTTCATTTTTACATCTGCCATTTATAACTCATAAAACTTACACTAAAAGAAACCATGTGAAAGTGAGTGATACCCTTTTGATTGAAACCGATGTTTTAAACAGGATTCAGTATTTTCTCAGATATAAACACTGGAGTATCTACAAGCTGGCAAAAGAATCCGGCTTATCCTATTCCAGTCTGAACAACATTTTTAACCGGAAAACCTGCCCCACCCTTCCTACGCTGGAAAAAATCTGTAAGGGGCTTCATATCAGCCTGTCAGAATTTTTTGAGTATGAGGAAAATCCTCTCCGCACAGATACATTGACGGATGAGGAACAGGATCTTCTCAATACCTACCATTCTCTTTCTCAGAAGGATAAAGAATTGTTAGGAGCCTATCTGACAGGTCTATGCAGACGATAAATCTACAAAATAAGCGTGAGTTCTGTTACTCACGCTTATTTTCTAGTCTGTCCGTTATTTCTGTTTCTTTTTCAGCGCTTTCTGATAATTTCTGGTCGCTTCTTCAATAAAGTCCGCATCCCCTCGCTTCTCCGGTGGGATGTAAGGCTGTCCCGGTGTTCTCTGACGCAGGTTGAACTTCGCCATGGAATCCTGGAGTACTTCCGCACTCTTATTGATCTCCTCACTCATAGCCGCTGTCTGCTCACTCGCTGCTGCGTTTGTAGAGACAATATCGGAAATCTCCGTAATGCTCTTCTCCATCTCTTCCATATAATCCTGCTGTACCACGCCGGATTCTGAAATCTTCTTCGTCACGCTTATGATCTGCGTAATACTCTCCGTGATCTTCTGGAAGGTTCCGAAAGTATCGTTGGAAATCTCATTTCCACGTTCCGTCTTTAAGATCGTATCACTGATAAGTCCCTTACTCTCAGTCGCCGCATTGGCGCTTTTCTCCGCCAACTCTCTGACGCTGTCCGCTACCACGGCAAAGCCCTTGCCGGCTTCTCCCGCTCTCGCCGCCTCAATAGATGCATTCAAGGCCAACAGATTGGTCTGGCTGGCAATCTCCTCCAGTTCCGCAATGATACTGGAGATCTTGCCTGAGGAAATACTGATATCCTTCATTGCGCCTACCAGTTCTTCCATCTTCTCCATGCTGACATTGACCTCCTGGCTGATCACATCCGAGATCCTGGAAGCTTCTCGCGCCTCCTGGGAATTGCTTGTGATCAACTCGCTGGTCCGGTTCACGTTCTCCTGGAAATCCACAACCGCCTGCGCCTGTACGGTACAACTCTCCGCCAGAGACTGGTTGGCGTCTGCAATTGCCTTCGCCTCGTCGGTAACTGCCAGAGCGATCTCCGAGATCTGTGCAAACATCATATCGTTGTTCTGTACCATACGGTACAGGTTCTTTCCTAAACTGTCCTCGCTGGAACGGATATTGACGAAAGCAGTCATATCGCCGTCCGCTACTTTCTTCACGACTCTTACGTTCTCGCGGACGCTGTCTGCCATGCGAAGGAAGGCATCCATCATACGTTTTACCTCTTCCAGATTCACATCCGACAGTTCCTCGATATCCATATCCAGATCGTCAGCTCCCTCGGAAAGTCTCTCTGCCCACTCTGCTACAGAGTTGATTGGAGATGCGATCTGCTCGCTCATTTTCCTTCTGATCTTGATGGCACGATTGAGAACGATCAACAGACCTCCAATACCTGCCACAATACTCACAACGATGGCAACGGTTACCAATTGAGTTGCCTGTTCTACCATATTACAGTACATATCTGAGACATCGATGAGCGCCTGTTTTAACTCTGCCTGCTTCGGAGCGATCTCATCTTCCAACACCTTCAGAGCCGCCGCCTGATCGGTGCTGCCGCTTTCCAGAAGGGCATGTCCCGTCTCAAAGACGTCCATATAGGCTTCCTCTGCCTCTTCCATTTTGTCGTTTACGTCTCCTCTTTCATCCTTCGTATCCTCGTAAAGTTCCTGAAAGACCGTGTGTTCCACATCCGTACCCGAATCAAATTCCGTGCCGTTTCGGATACTCGATTCCAACATATTCATCAGCTCGTTGATCTCCACGATTGCTTCTGATGAGCGCTGCTGATACTCAGAATAATGCACCACGCTTCTCTGACATATGTAGATAAAAATCATACATACAATGAAAAAAATCACCAGAGTATCATACCTGACTATGATCGCCGCATTCCCGTCTTTTAACTGTTTTTGAATCGTTTTCAAGCCTTTGGTATTTTCCCCTTCCGGGCTCTTTTTGTTCTTCTTGTTCATGTTTTCCTCCCTGCCGTAACATTCTCCGAGATCAGCAGCTCCCTGCGGCTTCTGTTCTCAGATGATCGTTTTTCATCACAGAATCTGTATTCTGCGGATAAAACTAAATCTATTGTTTATATTATATATTGTTTTCGACAGGAAAACAATAGTGCTTCTTTCATATTCTGACAAGTTTTTTGCATATTTTCCTATTCCTTTGTCCCGGCATCTCCCATACATTCATATCTGTCTGCATGGGATCTCATCCACAAAAATACGCCTATACAGATACAGACTGAGAGCGCCGATCCCGCCGGTGAGGCAAATCCCATGGGATACAGGGTATGGGGATAACGTATGGATGTAAGATATGCAATGGGGATCCTGGCACATACGATGGACAAAAAATTATGGACAAAAGAAACCCCGGACAGACCGCAGGCACAAAAATAGCCGCTAAAGCAAAAATGAATCCCCGCCGGAATACAATCCCAGACATAGCTGCGCATATACTGTCCTCCCAGTTCTATCACCCTGGTATCCCTGGTGAAAATCCCCACTGCTTCCTCCCCGAAGCACTGCATGGCAATGACCGACAGTACTCCAAAGATCACCGCAATGGCAGAGGCATAACCGAGAGCCTGACGCGCCCTCTTATATTTCCCGGCTCCAATATTCTGTGCCGAAAGCGCCGACACGGTGGAGAGCATGGAGGATGGCACCAGAAACAGGATTCCGATGATCTTTTCCACCACCCCCACCGCCGCTGCATCGTCCAGCCCCCGTCGGTTGGCGATCACCGTGATCACAAGGAAGGCGATCTGGATAAAACCGTCCTGCAGCGCAACGGGAACTCCCACCTTCAACAGATTTCCCATCACCTCTTTTTCCGGTTTCAGATCCGAAAAAGAGAGTCTTAATCCCCCCTCCTGCTTTCTAATCACACTCAGGGCGACGATCACGCTTAAGGTCTGTGACAGAGTCGTTCCCAAAGCGGCTCCCGCAGGTCCCATATGAAAGATGCCAATCAGTACATAGTCCAGCAGGATGTTCACCACACAGGCGATGGCAATAAAGCACATGGGACTTTTGGAATCTCCCATCCCCCGGAAAATGGCGCTGATGATGTTATACGCCGTAACAAAGGGGATCCCGATAAAACAGATCGTCAGATAGGCAACCGTTCCTGAGACTGCTTCCGCAGGCGTGGACATCGCAGCCACAATGGGTCTTGTAAAAAGCAACAAAAGGATCATGAAAAAAACAGCCACCGCCATAAACAGGGAAATGGTATTCCCCACCGCCTTAGAAGCCTGTTTCCGGTTCCCGGCGCCTATGGCATGTCCAATCATCACCGTTGTTCCCATGGCAAGCCCCACGATGACCACCGTCAGCATATGCATCACCTGACTTCCAATAGAAACTGCCGAGGTACTGTCCACTCCATTGAACTGTCCGATGATAAATAAATCTGCCATCCCATAAAGGGTCTGCAGAAAATATGCAAATAAATACGGCAGTGAAAATTCAATCACAGATCGAAAGACACTGCCTTTTGTCAGATTCTTTTCCAAATCCAAAGACCTTCCTCTCCTTTGTATCTGGAATTATTTTATCAAAAATCTTCTAAACTGTATATCCCCATAGAACGGATATTTTTACCCCATCCTCAATATGGCATCGGCTTGATACCGGAAAACAGCGTCCGCATGGCATTCGCAAACCCTCTGTCCTCATTCAGATATTTTAACGCCAGCCCGGACGCACTCACAGAATCTTCGTTTTTCTCCTGCTTTGCATAATCGGAAGCCGCCTGCTGTAAGATGCCGGACAGCTTCTCCCCGTATCCTTTTGGCAGAGAGACTGGCAATGCTTTCTGTCCGCCAAACTGTTGGTTTATCTTCCACTGTAATTCCTGTGCTCCGGCGGAAAACTCCAGACTTTCGGCAATCCGGTCGAAGGCTTTTTTCAGATATGCCTCATCCTCTTCGCGGGTCACCTGACGATAATTCAGATTTCCATTTTCATCAAATCCGTCTGACACATAGATGTCACGGGAGCCATCCTCGTAAGATTTTTGCAGGGCATTGTATTGCCTTTCATAGGCGTTCATACGAATGGTGATCAGATCATCCAGCGTATAGCTTCCCCTGGACTGCTTGATCTTGTTCAGGGAATCCTGCATATCATTTCGCATTGCCCAGAGGAAATCGTCGGATGGGTTGATTCTTAATTTCGGTAAGATCTCCTTCATCTGCCGGATCTGCTCCGCATCGATCCGCCCCGGCATACCCTGTACCTGCTCCCGGAGGGCTGTCATTCCCTCCCTGGATAGTGTCAGCGTATCGGTTTTGATCTGATGTTCTTTCATTAACGTTTCCACTTCTTTTACCTGCTTTAAATCCCTGTGCTGTAGATTTGATGGGTGTTCCAGCAGATTCCATTCATTGATATTCTGTATCATATTTTTTTCCTTCTTTCTCTTTTGCTGTCGCAGACTCTTCAGTTTTAGATGTCTGATGTGGTATAAAAAAGTTGATAACTTATTCTCAAGGATTTCATTGTAAAATCAAGAGAATAAGGAGGTATTCAAAATGGCACGTATTTATATGCAGTAAACAATCCTACTATACTTGCAAATCCAGGTTGCTTCCAACCTGCATCTGCGCTTTTGAATCAATTTTACCTGTATTATCCTCTTTGATAATTTCCATGATTTCCTTCATATCTGTATCAAAGAGATAAATAATTCCATCCTTAGAAACGGCAATTTTATCACTTATCAGTTTTTCTACCTTGCTTATCTTATCCTCTTCTTCAGTTCTCTTTTCTTCTAATGCTTCCTGCAGTTCCTCCTTCTTTTTTACCGATCTTTTTCTTGACTTTTCAATTAGCTTTTCAGAATTTTCCCATCTCTCTTCCCGCAATTTATCACTCATATTTGACATAAGATCATTTCTGACATAAGCACAGGAAGAATACTTGCCATTTTCATCTATGTAACCATGACGATACACAACCGTCCAGCCACTAGCTCTATAAATACTATCCAGCAGCTTTGTTGCCGATTCTACGCCTCGAATCAGCTCTTTCATTTCTTTTTCTTTGTTGGGATCGTCCTGCATTTTCTCCAAAAGTTTTGGATTGATTGTGAGTGTTTTTCCACTTTTTGCTGATGAATGTGTGTTTCCAATCCCAAATTCCACGCTTGGGGCAAGTTTTTCCAGTCTGCTCATGTAGTCTGTTGTATCTTCCGGATCTGCATTTTTTTGTGCCGCTGCGGTCTCCTTTGTTTCCTTTTTCTTAGCAGCTTCCTGCTTTTGTATTATATATGTGCTTCCATACACACTGCTGTAATTGCTTCCGATTCCTTCAACTGCCATAATTGTATCCTCCTTGATAATCTAATTTGAAATCCGTTTCCAGTTTCTTATCCGCACCTAATGCTCATTTGCTGTGAACCGCTACTCTGTTTTTTCCCTGTGATAAGAATGTTTAAATGCTATAATCAAATCTGCATCCATTTTCCAGCGTTTTTTCTGCTTTCACATTTTCCCAATCCACTGCGCTTATCTTTTCAAGCAGTTCCTCCATACTGTCTGCCCAGACAACAGTCTTCTTGGTTTCTGTACTGCCTTTTGCATAACTTTGAAGTTCTTTTTTAGCTTTCTTATCTGCTGCCTTTTTCTCGGCACGTTTTTCTTCTCTGACTTCCTCAATCCGTTCTCTCTGCTTCGCACTGGATTTCTCCAATTCTGCGAAGAAGCTTGTTTTGCCATCGTCATTGAATGCAATACCGATTTTGGTTATTTCAGTGTCTGCAGTACCTTCCTTCCCAAAAGCACGTTTAAATCCATACTTTTGATTAATCTCCTCGGACATACGCACAGTGCTGTCAATCCCCTGCATTTTCTGCTTCAGATACTTTTCATCAGAAGCCATTTTCTCAAGCTCCTCACTTGAAAAAAGAACGGAAAATTCTTTTGTGCCTTTGGAAAGAGCTGCCCTAGCTTCTTCTGCATTCTTAAAATCCTCCACCATGAAATCCATGTCGCCATATTTATCCCTGAGCTGCTTCAAAACTTCCTGCGCCTGACGTGAAAGCACCTGTTCCCTGCTTTTATCCACATATCCGGCATTCTGTGTTTTTTCTGCTCTGGCAGAACGATCTGTCTGCTGCTTTTCCTTTCTGTCAACTGTATTCTTATAATATCCTGCCGTCTGCTGATAATCTCCTACCTGTACCATTTAACCATCCTCCTTGAAAAATTTAATTTAAAATCAGTTTCTGGTTGTTTTCCATCTTAAAAATTCTCTGTATAAAATACCTATCTTGCTCTTTCTTTTTATATCCTGTTGCCATTATCTGCATGATAGGTTCTAAGTCATTCTCTAATCCTTGATAACCTTGATCACTATACCTTTGAAATAACTTATTTATTGAACTTTCATCAACTATCTTTTTATCCTCTTCATGTCCTACTTCATTCGGATACCCCTCCAGCCAATAAAGTGCACCTCCATCTGAATATATTATCATCCCAGCACTTTTTACAGGTGGTGATAATGCTTGTATTTCTTTTTGAGATTCAAGACTGGAAAATTCCTTAATTTTACTTAACACACTCTCCTTCAAAACCGGATTTTTTTCCATCTTTGATAATGTTTCTGGGGAAATTATGACATGATTTATACCTCTCATATCATATCCATCAAGCATCTGTTGATAATTTGCCATGTTACCTACATTTAATGTTACATTATAACTATTACAAATTTCTCCTGCTAATTCTCTGCCCGTAATTTTTTCAAATAATTCCATAAAATCATTTTCTGCAGTTCTTACCCCATTAACTTTTTTTTGCATCGCAATACTATTCAATATTCCAAGTGCTTGTATATCCATATTTTCAAAAACCCTTTCTGCAAAAATATATATCTGCCTCTTATAAATCCTTTCCCTCACTGATGATACTGTTACTAAACTGATAGAAAAGACTTTCATACAGATTCGCCGCCACACCTGCCTGTACATAGGTACGGGAACAGGGTTCGCCGGACTCTTTCGCAGACCGCTCTTCGAAGTACTGGCGAAGACGGATCCTCTCCTCTGTGTGCTCCTGTAACCATTTTGCCTGCTGTGCCTTTTTCCATGCGGCTGACTTCTTCGCTGCGATCTCCTGTTGTTCTTTCAGATACTTTTTCATCCGTTTTTGCCGCTTGTCCCACCAGGACTCCTCATCGTCGCCATTGGATTTTCCTGTTTTAGAACTGCCCATGGAAAAGCTCTGTCCCAAATGCTCCTCTATGGAGGCGCCAAAATGCTCGGTATGAAAGCGTGGAGCATATCCTGTCATGGAAGCAAAGGGATTATGTACCGCTCTGTCCTCCGCTGTGTATCCCAGGACCCACGCTTCATAATCCGGATCATTCTTCATCTGCTCCCAGCCTTCTTCCGTTATCGTCCAAACGTTCACGTCATTTTTCTGAGACCAGTCGTAGGGAATACGGTTCATGAGATCTGTAAAAAAGGCTTTGTATTCTTCCATGGTCATATCCTCTCTGGAGACATCTTCCACTCCGTTTTGCTCAAGTACCTTCTTGCCGAGAGCGATCTGTCTATCCACATGAGCTGCCTGGTCCGGGTGGCGCTTCTTATATTCTTCTGTTGCACGGACGGTCATTTTATTTCCTGCATAACTTAAGTCTTTTTGCTCTGCCTTTGTCGTCAGCCTTTCCTGGAAAGAAGTTGGAGATTTCTTCTCTTCTTTCCCCGATGTATCTGCCTTTTCGTAATAATCCGTGGTTCTGCCATCGATATTCATTCCAACCTGCATATGATATCCCCCTTGGTTTTTCCCTGATCTTCTGCCGCGTTGTTTTATCTTATATATCGTCAGCCTTCTCTTTTTCTATCAGCAAAATGTAACCAAATCTCTTTAAAATGACATAAAAAAAGTGCATGGATTTTTTGTATCCATACACTTTTAAATTTCTTGCATTTTCAAAAAAATTCTTAATTAAAACAACTGTCCCGTCACCCCAAGATAGGCACCTAAAAAGGAATTGATTGCGCATGCCACCAATGTGATGATAGACAACACCAAACCTGCTGTTGCAATTCCCTTTTTTTCACTTTTGCGTCCATTTACTCCCATAATCAAACCGACAATGGTTACCGGAAATCCTATTAACGGGAATATCCATGCTACAAGTCCAATGATTCCCAAAACTAAAGATGCTGTTGCTTTTCCATTATTCATTTTTTCACTCCTCTTTATCCCATGAATCCAGATCCTTCTGGTCTGTATTCGTCATTTTCATATGTCTATTTTGAAAACAGCCGTCAGAATATCTATCTGACGACTGTTTTGCTATTTCCGGATGACTTTCGCCATCACAGTCTTATTTATTGTTGATAGCTGCCTGAGCTGCTGCTAATCTTGCGATCGGCACACGGAATGGTGAGCAGGATACATAGTCTAAGCCTAACTTATGGCAGAACTCTACGGAAGATGGATCTCCACCGTGCTCTCCACAGATACCTAAGTGCATATCCGGACGTGTAGCTTTTCCAAGTTTTACAGCTGTCTCCATTAATTTACCAACACCGTTCTGATCTAATCTTGCGAATGGATCAGACTCGAAGATCTTAGCCTGATAGTATGCGTCTAAGAACTTACCGGAGTCGTCACGGGAGAATCCGAATGTCATCTGTGTTAAGTCGTTTGTACCGAAGCAGAAGAACTCAGCCTCTGTTGCGATCTCATCTGCTGTTAATGCAGCTCTTGGAATCTCAATCATAGTACCAACGGAGTATTTTAAGTCAGAACCAGCAGCTTCGATCTCTGCGTCAGCAGTTGCTGTTACAACTTCTTTTACGTTCTTTAACTCTTTCACTTCACATACAAGCGGAATCATGATTTCAGGAACCATATCCCAATCTGGATGTGCTTTCTTTACATTGATGGCAGCACGGATAACTGCTTTTGTCTGCATCTTAGCAATTTCCGGATAGGTAACTGCAAGACGGCATCCTCTGTGACCCATCATTGGGTTGAACTCTTTGAGTCCCTCGATGATGTTCTTGATGGTCTCTACGGATTTACCCTGAGCATCTGCTAATTTCTTAATATCTGCTTCTTCCGTAGGTACGAACTCATGAAGTGGCGGATCTAAGAAACGGATGGTTACTGGGTTACCCTCTAATGCTTCATATAATTTTTCGAAGTCAGACTGCTGATAAGGAAGGATCTTCTCTAATGCAGCTTCTCTTTCTTCTACTGTATCCGCACAGATCATCTCACGGAATGCAGCAATTCTGTCCTCCTCGAAGAACATATGCTCTGTACGGCAAAGACCGATACCCTCTGCTCCAAGCTCGCGAGCCTTCTTAGCGTCAGCCGGTGTATCTGCGTTTGTACGAACCTTTAATGTTCTGAACTCATCAGCCCAAGCCATAACACGTCCGAAGTCACCGCTTACAGAAGCTTCGTTTGTCTTAATATCGCCTTTGTAGATCTTACCTGTTGTACCATCTAAAGAGATGTAATCTCCTTCATGGAATGTATATCCGCCAAGGGAGAACTCTTTCTTCTCTTCGTCGATATCAATTTCACCACATCCGGATACACAGCATGTTCCCATACCACGTGCAACTACGGCTGCGTGACTTGTCATACCACCGCGTACTGTTAAGATACCCTGAGCGGCATGCATACCTTCGATATCCTCTGGGGATGTCTCAAGACGAACAAGGATAACTCTCTCGCCTTTTCCACCGATTCCGGCTTCTTTTGCATCCTCTGCTGTAAACATAACCTTACCAGCAGCAGCTCCTGGAGATGCTGGCAGTGCAGTACCGATTACTTCGCCTGCTTTTAATGCATCTGCATCGAAAGTAGGATGTAATAACTGATCTAAAGATTTAGCTTCGATACGGCAAACAGCTTCTTCCGGTGTGATCTGTCCTTCGTCTACTAAATCGCAGGCGATCTTGATAGCAGCCGGAGCTGTTCTCTTACCGTTACGTGTCTGTAAGAAGTATAATTTACCTTCCTCGATTGTGAACTCCATATCCTGCATATCGTGGAAATGGTTCTCTAACTTCATTGCTAATTCCATGAACTGTTTGTAGCACTCTGGGAGGTCTTTCTCTAACTGAGTGATTGGCTGTGGTGTACGAACACCTGCAACTACGTCCTCACCCTGAGCATTGATTAAGTACTCACCGAAGATACCCTTCTCACCTGTAGATGGGTTACGAGTGAATGCAACACCTGTTCCGGATGTCTCACCCTTGTTACCAAATACCATGGTCTGTACGTTAACGGCTGTTCCCCAGTCTCCAGGGATGTCGTTCATACGACGGTAAACGATTGCACGAGGGTTGTCCCAGGAACGGAATACAGCTTTCACAGCTCCCATCAACTGATCCTTTGGCTCCTGTGGGAACTCTTCGCCGTTCATAGCCTCTTTGTATACGCCTTTGAACTTCTCAGCTAACTCTTTTAAGTCGTCTGCTGTTAATTCTGTGTCATATGTTACGCCTTTTGCCTCTTTCATCTCGTCGATGATCTTCTCGAAGTAGCTCTTTGGCACTTCCATAACTACGTCAGAATACATCTGGATGAATCTTCTATAAGAATCATATGCGAATCTTGGATTACCAGTCTTTTTAGCAAATCCTTCTACTGCCACGTCATTTAAACCTAAGTTTAAGATGGTGTCCATCATACCTGGCATGGAAGCACGAGCTCCGGAACGAACAGATACTAATAACGGATCTTCTGTATCTCCGAATTTTTTGCCATTGACACCCTCTAACCATGTAATAGCCTCGAAGATCTGATCCTCGATCTCTTTGGAAATTGTCTTTCCGCAGTTGTAGTACTCAGTACATGCTTCTGTGGTTACTGTGAATCCCTGAGGGATCGGCATTCCCAAGCCTGTCATCTCAGCTAAGTTACAGCCTTTTCCACCAAGCAGGTTTCTCATAGAAGCGTTACCTTCTTCAAACTTGTAAACCCATTTTGCCATTTGAATAATTCCTCCTAATAATTTATATGTTGTTATGTGGTATTCCATAGGGAAAACCACAAGTACACATGGTAATACGCCCATGGGGGTCGCACATAATTAATTTTAACATAAATTTCGATTTAATCAACTGATTTTCACAAATTTATCCAAAAAAAGCTCTCTATTCAGAGGAATCCGCCGCCATCTCTCTACGAAATACCAGATAAAAGATCAGCCCTTTCGCCACGGAGGTCAGAGTCAGCGCCCACCAGATTCCGTTCAGTCTCAGGGCAGACCTGCTCAGTACCAGCGCCAGCGGGATCCGCGCCGCAGTGAAGGCGATGCTGATCATGCTGCAAAGCCTTGTCTTTCCAAGTCCCGAAAGCGCTCCGATGGTCATCAGCTCCACACACATGAAGGCTTCGCTGAGTCCCACAATGATCAGGTAATCCACGGCGATCTCTATGGCTTTTTTCTCATGAAAAAATACCCCTGCAATGGATCCCGGAAATAAAATGAAGGCAAGCATTATCAGACTCCCCCAGACTGCCACAGTCCAAAAGGAGAGCCGATAACCCTTTTGGATCCGTTCCCGCTTCCCCGCCCCATAATTCTGCGCCACAAAGGCATTCAGAGCTGCCGCAAATCCATCCGCCGTATTCCATGACACGGACTCGATCTGCCCTCCCACCCTCTGGGTGGCGATGGCTTCTGCTCCAAAGTCCGACACCATCCTGGTAAGCACCATGGAGATCATACAGTAAACCATCCCCTGAACTGCCGTAGGACCGCCGATCCGGCAGATCTCCTTCAGATAGCTGGCAGATGGAAGTGACAAAAGCCGCATATTTTTTAAGACATTCCCGTTTGTTGAACGGAACGCTCCAAAGACCATGACCAGCATAACGATCGCCTGGGCAGTCACCGTGGCTATCGCCGCCCCGGCGACTCCCATTTCAGGAAAATTCCCCGGTCCCAGGATCAACAGCGGATCCAGGATCATATTCACCAAAAGCCCCAGAAAATTTGCCCAAAAAGGCGTTTTGGAATCCCCCTGCGCCGTATAAAGTCCCGTCAGAGTCAGATTCAAAAAGGAAAACAGGATCAGACCGCAGGTGATCCGCATATAACTCTTCGCCGCCATAAAAGTCTGGGCGTCCTGTAACCGAAAACAGCCAATCATTTCATCGGTGAATAACAGGCTGACAAAAGAAAACGCCGCTCCCAAAAGAAACGCCAACTGAACCGCCGTCCCGGCATAAGTGCGCGCCTTCTCTTTCTCGCCCCGTCCAAGACACTGCGCCACATGTACCTGACCGCCCATTCTTGCCAAAGAGGCAAGTCCCTGAGAGAGCCAGATATACATGCCTCCCACTCCGACTCCCGCCACTGCTTTTGCTCCCAAAAGCCCGATCCAAGCCATGTCCGTGATGTTGTAGACTGTGCCGAGAAAAGAGGACGCCATAATGGGCAGCGCCAGTCCGGTCAGCGACTTTAAAATTGGTCCCTCTACTAAATTCACTTGTCTGTTTTCTCTCATGTTTTTCGCCCCTTAAAAAATGGAGCCGTCTGATACTGACAGCTCCATCCCTTTTGAATCCTGAAAATTAACTCTTAAAATGTAAACTTATCTGCGAAGTAGGCATCCAGATCCTCGATCTTGATCCTCTCCTGCTCCATGGTGTCACGGTCGCGCACGGTGACAGCTCCGTCCTCCTCTGAATCAAAGTCATAGGTGATACAGAACGGCGTACCGATCTCGTCCTGACGGCGGTAGCGTTTTCCGATGTTTCCGCGGTCGTCAAATTCGCAGTTGTATTTTTTGGATAACTGGGTAAAGATCTTTTCCGCACCCTCGTTTAACTTCTTGGACAATGGAAGCACTCCGATCTTCACAGGCGCCAGAGCCGGATGGAAATGAAGCACAGTTCTCATATCCGGTTTTTCCTCGGTTCCAATGTTCTCCTCGTCGTAAGCTGCGCAGAGGAACGCCAGTACCACACGGTCCGCTCCAAGGGAAGGCTCGATGACGTATGGGATGTATTTCTCTTTTTTCTCATCATCAAAATAGCTCATATCCTGACCGGAGGTGTTCTGATGCTGGGTCAGGTCATAATCGGTTCTGTCTGCGATTCCCCAGAGTTCTCCCCAGCCAAACGGGAATAAAAATTCAAAGTCTGTCGTCGCCTTGCTGTAGAACGCCAGCTCTGCCGGGTCGTGATCTCTCAGGCGAAGTTCCTCCTCTTTCATGCCAAGGCTCAGTAACCAGTCGCGGCAGAAGGTTCTCCAATATTGGAACCACTCCAGATCCGTTCCCGGCTCACAGAAAAATTCCAGCTCCATCTGCTCAAACTCTCTGGTACGGAAGGTAAAGTTGCCAGGGGTGATCTCGTTACGGAAGGACTTACCGATCTGACAGATACCAAAAGGAATCTTCTTTCTGGAAGTTCTCTGGACATTTTTGAAGTTGACAAAGATACCCTGCGCCGTCTCAGGTCTTAAATACACGGTATTCTTCGCATCCTCAGTAACGCCCTGGAATGTCTTGAACATCAGGTTAAACTGGCGGATATCGGTAAAATTATGTTTTCCGCAGGTCGGACATGGAACGTTGTGCTCCTCGATAAAGTTCTTCATCTGCTCCTGGGACCATCCATCTACGGACTCCTCTAAGGTAATTCCATTCTCTTCGGCAAAATCCTCAATGATCTTATCGGCACGGAATCTCTCATGACATTCCTTACAGTCCATCAGCGGATCGGAAAATCCGCCGAGATGTCCGGAAGCCACCCAGGTCTGCGGGTTCATTAAGATCGCACAGTCTACGCCCACGTTGTATGGATTCTCCATCACGAACTTCTGCCACCATGCTTTTTTTACGTTATTTTTCAATTCCACGCCGAGATTTCCGTAATCCCATGTATTTGCCAGTCCTCCATAGATCTCAGAACCCGGATATACGAATCCTCTTGCCTTTGCCAATGCAACAATTTTGTCCATTGTTTTTTCCATTTCTTTTCTCCTCACCTTCTTTATTTATAGACAATATACGTCAATGATGTGTCGTCTTCATTTTCTTTCTGAATGGACACGGTCTTTTCATCCTTGATCTTCACATCCGTTCTGGAGACAAACGCCACCTTTCCCGGAACTTCCACGTCAAGATTCTCGCTGGTCACAACCACCTTGTAGCTGTCGCTTCCCTCTATATTTTTGTCTGTCGCCGTTTTCTTTACCTTCTTATCTTTTACCGGATAAAAATCTTCCGCCAGCTCGTAGCCGTCCGCCACTGCCTGAACAACGGTTCCCACATAGAGAGTCTCGTCGTTAAAATCAGAATAGACCTCGGCGTTATTAAATTTCAGAGTCATGTACGCCTTGCCGTCCTCCACCGAAAAACCGCTGGACTTCACATTCTTTTCCCCGGTATCATCTATGTAATCTTCAACCTGCCCGTCTACAAAGTCTTCTAATTCTTTTTCATCGTAATAATCTTTGTCAAACTCTTCCGTCACGTTCTCTACGACCTTCCCGCCCTCTTTGATATGTAAGGTGGTACGGTCCTCCTTGGTCCCGCAGCCGGTCAGCAGCACCATGACTGCCATCGCCGCCAGGCAGACCCCTGTCTGTTTCCTCATATGCATCCTCCTACTCTTGCTTTCATATGCGAATCTATCCCATTATACTCTTTTGCCTGCAAAATTTCAACCACCCCGTCCCTGTAATTCCTCTGGGAGCCGTCTCAGTGATTATGGGCAGACCTGACCCTCTAAATATTGAGGAGCGTCTTTCTATTTATGAGCAGATCTGTCAGGAAATACCCTTTAACTCCTCTAACACTTTCAGGGATTTGAATTTCCGGTCAAGATAGGCATCCATATAGGATCTCAGGATTCTTTGCAGATTGGACAACACCTGGGGAGAGACCTGGAAGGTGTAGAGCTTTTCAATCTTGCTGGTGATGATATACTGCATGGTATAAAGGGTGGAAGTATCGATTTTCACCGCTCCCTCCCCATTTCCGCACTCCCCGCAGAGGGTTCCGGCGTATTTGGTGGAAAACCAGGTCAGCTCCTCCTCCTTTTTGCACTTTTGGCAGGAGAACACATTGGGATACTCTCCGTTGATGGTCAGCACCTTCAATTCGTAGATGCAACGGACCAGAGGATTCAAAAAGGCGTCGCTCTCCAATGCCCTCAAAGACTGATAGAGGAGCTTTAAGAGTTCCTTTTCATTTCCATTTTCCACTGCATAGTAATCCGCCAGCTCCAGAAAATAGAAACCATAATAGGCGGCTTCCAAATCTTCCGCCAGTTCCCTGAAATAATTGGAGATATCCGCCTTTGCCACCGTATATGTACTTCTGCCCTCATACAGCTCAAACTGTCCAAAGGAGAATGGATTGGTGGCGGCGAGCAGTTGGGAGTTCGGTCTCCTCGCTCCCCTTGCAAACGCCGTGATCTTTCCTCTTTCCTTTGTGAGCAATGTGATTCTCTTATCGTAGTCCCCTATGGGTATCACTGACAGCACCATGCCGGTCAGCACCAGATTCTGCCCCATGTCTCGCTGCACCTCTTGCCTTCTGTTCACTATCCGCCATTTTTTCAATCATCTTATATGCCAGATAGTCCGTGACTTTTCCTGTACTTATGAATTGTTTCCAGGTTTCCTCTCCCATGAAAATTCCCCCTTACCGGCTTATTGCCTTCCTTATTAGAATTTCCATGAAGCCTCTTCCTATACCAGCAAAAAATTACCAGTTACATTTCGTCCTGTCTGTAACCGAAGTTTTTCATCAAAAAATCGCTGTCCCGCCAGTCTTTTTTTACCTTGACCCAGAGCTGGAGATTGACCTTGGCATCTAACATCCTCTCCATCTCAAAGCGGGCGTTGCTTCCGATCTTTTTCAACATGCTTCCGCCCTTGCCGATGATGATTCCCTTGTGGGAATCCTTTTCACAGACAATGGTAGCGTCGATATCCATGATTTTTTTCCCTTTGCGCTTCTTCATACTGTCCACAGACACGGCGATTCCGTGGGGGATCTCCTCGTTCAGGGCATGGAGCGCCTTTTCCCGGATGATCTCCGCCACGATCTGGCGTTCCGGCTGATCCGTAACCGTGTCCTCATCGTAGAACTGTGGTCCGTAGGGCAGATATTTGAAAATCAGATCCACCAAAATGTCCGTATTCTGTCCCCTTAAGGCGGACAGGGGCACGATCTCTGCAAAGTCATAGACCTTGCGGTAGGTGTCGATATATTCCAGCACCTTTTCTTTTTCCACCGTATCCACCTTGTTGATGACCAGGATGACCGGGGTGTTGACGCGCTGTAATTTTTCAATGATATGCTGCTCTCCAGCTCCGATAAAGTTGCTTGGCTCCACCAGCCAGAGTACGCAGTCCACCTCGTTGAGAGTCTTTTCCGCCACGTTGACCATGTATTCTCCCAGCTTATTTTTCGCCTTATGGATTCCCGGAGTGTCCAAAAAAACGATCTGTCCCTTGTCCATGTCCGTGTAAACAGTCTGGATACGGTTTCTCGTAGTCTGAGGTTTATTGGATGTGATTGCGATCTTCTGTCCGATCAGATGATTCATAAGGGTAGATTTTCCAACATTTGGACGTCCGATGATCGTTACGAATCCGGATTTAAAATTTTCGTTCATTTTTACTCCTCTTCTATGTAGCAATGCCCAAAGGGCATTACAATTATAGAGCAAAGCCATTTAGAATCCAGCTTACGCCGGATGGGCTTTGCGCAGGCAATGCCCCTAAAGACATTACAATTAATAAAGGTCTTTTAGTTCCATAAACATTTCCTCTTCCGAGCGCAGGGTCTCCTCATTTCCGATGACACAGAGGTTCTGTTCCTTTAAGACAGCGCTAACCAATGGTGCAAGGGCGCGGATGTCCTCTGCTTCTGCCGTAAGCACCTCATCCCGCTCTCTCTGTAAATCCTCCTCGCTCACATGACCCAGGCAGGAAATAAGAGAGCGTCTTCCTCTGGCTGACGGACCAAGCGGGGTGTCCATCTCGCTGACGGTTCCGATGATGTATTTTGTCATATCTCTCTCGTCCGCCTTAAAGCCCTCCAGATACTCAGGAATATGCTCGTAAATCTCGTTGGTCGCCTTCAGATTCGGATCCCGGTAAGAAGCGAAGTAAGCATCCCCGTTTCTTCCAAATCCGCTCATGCAGCCATAGGCTCCGCCCTTTACACGAATGTTGATCCAGAGATAGTCGTAGCCCATGATTACTTTTAAAATCCGTAGTGTTCCTTTATAGGAATACCCCTCTTTCACGAAGTTGCCGGCACGGGAGACGTACTGCACCTTAGAGGCATCCAAAAATCCCTCGTTCTTTTTCTCACAGAGAATACTCTGCTTTTTGACCTCTCCTTTTACCGGATAGAGAGCGTTCGCAAATTCCTTCAATTCCTGCTCCATGAACTCCACTCCGTCCTTTGAGGTCACATTGAGCATGAGACGTTCTTTTACGAAGATTTCCTCCACAAGGCGTTTTAAGGTGTCCTTTAACCTCTCCTTTTTCTCTTCAAAATGTTCTTCCAGATCTGCAATGACTTTATAGAGCGCAATTCCGTTGGTCAGATCGTTCAGCTTCGCTGTCTTAGAGAAATAGGACATGGCCCGCATGGCGGAAACGGAATGTCCCATGGAACCCATCGCCATCTGAAGTCTGGACTTGCTCTCCGCAATGATCTCATAGAGTCTTCGGTCGTCCTCCAGATCGGAGCGGCAGAGAATCTCCTTCACCAGTCCGATGGCGGTGGCGGTCTTTTCTTTCAAAAACTTCGTGCGCACCTCAAATTTCAGGCTGTATTCATCGGCATTTTTCGTATCGGCTGTGATTAAGATACTGTTATTGATGCCTCCGGTATGGAGATTGATCTCATTGGACAGATCCGCATAACCGTAATGCTCCGTATCCACATAGCCCAGAACCGCCTTTAAGATTCCCACATAGGGCAGATCCTCCTCTCTGATATGCCGGATATCGAAAAGAAAATCCACATACTGGATACCGCTGGTGAAAATATCGTGATAGAGTGCCGGGATTCCAGCCACACGTTTTTCCTCGTTGGTCAATCCCAGGATCTCTTTTTTCAGATCTTCCCGTTTCAGAAGCGGAATCTTTTCCAAATCCTCTTTTGGCGATGGTTCCTCCTGGTATGCCTTTAAATGCTTTGTATCATCAATTAATTTTTGAATCTCTTCTTTATTCAGGGACGCCTTGTATGCTCCCAGCTTTTCTTCCAGCTCTTTCTCGGTCTTTGCATTCAGTCCTCTCTCCGGTCTGGTGATCACAACGGAGACGTGGGTGTTATCCAAAAGATATTTTTGTACCAGATCCTCAAAATATCCTGTTTCCACCTGTTTTTTCAAAAATGCAAAGGTCTCGATGGCTTCAATATGCATAAACGGCTGAGCCTCGTCGTAGATCCAACTGTCCAGACATTGCAGTCCATACATCAATCCCTTTGGATAGTGTCCAAAATCCGCCTCACGGAACTTGAACTCCATGCTGTTGATGCCTGCTAAAAGCGTCTTTTTGTTGATTCCGGCGCTTACCGCATCCTCAAGAACCTTTCGGATCACACGGACAAATTCCTCTTTCTGGCTCTCATTGGCATTTTTTGCAATAACAGAGAAAATCGGCTGATAGATTCCATTGTCATAGGAACCCATGATGTCCTTTCCAATTCCTGCATCCAGCAGCGCTTTTTTCAGAGGGGCGCCCGGCGCGTTCAAAAGGGCATAGTCCAGGATCTCAAATGCAAGATAAAGTTCTTTGTCCAATACCTTGCCGATCACCGTGTTGTAGGATAAGTAAGTATTGTTTTCCAACGGCTCGCTGCTGACAACCGGATAGGAAAAAGCAACCTCCACAGGCTTTTCAAATGCCTCCTGCTCCTTCACCGCCGAGTCCAATGAGATCGCGTCATACTTGCTTAAGTACTGTTCATCGATCCATTCCAGTTTTTCCGCCATATCCATATTTCCATAGAGATAGATATAGGAATTACTCGGATGATAATAACGGCTGTGGAAATCCAGATAATCCTCATAGGTCAGATCCGGGATATAGAGCGGATCTCCTCCCGACTCATTTCCATAGGTATTATCCGGAAAAAGGGAGTTCAGGATGCTTCTCTCCAACACACTCTCCGGGGAGGAAAAAGCCCCCTTCATCTCATTGTAAACGACACCGTTTAATGTGATCGGAGCGTCCTCGCTCTCCAGCTCGTAATGCCATCCCTCCTGTTTGAAGATCTCTTCATGCTGATAGATGTTCGGATGAAAGACAGCGTCCAGATAAACGTCCATCAGGTTCTGAAAATCCTTATCATTACAGCTTGCAACGGGATAGACGGTCTTATCCGGATAGGTCATGGCGTTCAAAAAGGTGTTCAGGGAGCCTTTTGCAAGCTCTACGAAGGGATCCTTCACCGGAAATTTTTCGGAACCGCAGAGGACGGTGTGTTCCACGATGTGGGCGACTCCTGTGCTGTCCTTTGGCGGGGTACGAAAGCCGATGTAGAATACTTTGTTTTCGTCGTCGTTTTGGATCAGGGCGATTTTGGCTCCTGTTTTTTTGTGGAGCAGTCTATAGCCGATGGAGTTTAGGTCCTGTAGGGGTCTTTGTTCTAATAGTTCGTATGCTGGTAGTGTGTCTAGGTTTTTCATTTAGGTCTCCTTTTCTTGTTTTTGGAATGTATTTGAATGTTTTTGATTTTTTGTGTTTTGTTGTTAATTTTTGTGAGTGGTTACTTTTTTTAATGGGGGCTCGGAAGTGTTGGGTGGGGGATTTTGTAACAATGATCTGCTCATCCCCTCGGCTGAACATTCCAAGGAGCCTCTGAAAGCGAAAATTGTGTCAGCAGAGGCTTCCACAATTTTTGAGTCTCCTTTCCATAGCCTCGAAGGGATTCCCATATCATTGTTACAAAATCCCCCTATCAACTCTTTGGGAGCTGATGGTAGGGAGAATGATTGCCAGACTCTGGAGTCGATTAGCAGAATGATTTTCTCTAAACTCTGGAAGTCGCTTGGCGAAACATTTCTCGCCAAACTTTGGATGTCGCTTGGTGGAACATTTCTCGCCAATCTTTGGAAGTCACTTGGCAGAACATTTCTCGCCAATCTTTGGACATCCCTTGGCAGAACAAACCATTCCCTCAGGAAGCACGTTGGTCATTCGCGAAGCCGGAATGGATGCAGGGCGCATTGTGACTTGCGTGGATATTAGATTTTCTTAGGGTTCTGAACAATGTCAGCAATTCCCGGACAGGACGTCCGGGAAAGGCTTATCCGCCACGGATGGCGGTTATAAGCCGTTTGCGTCCGTGCCCGATAACCTGCCCAGAACTCTTAGAAAATCTTATATCCTAAGCACGGAACAATGCGCCCTGCATCCATTCCGGCCCCCCGAATCCCAACTCTTCCCCTCCCCACAAAGAAAAAAGGGTGTACATCCACACCCTCTTTTGGTTACTATTCCCAATTCCAATTCAATTTATGAATTACCCCAAACGAACAACATTCGCCGCCTGCGGTCCTTTTTCACCTTCTACAACTTCAAACTCAACGTTTTCTCCGTCCTTCAGTTCTTTGAAACCGTCCATGTTCAAAGCGGAAAAATGTACGAATACATCCTTTCCCTCTTCATCAGAAATAAATCCATAACCTTTTTTGGCATTAAACCATTTTACTGTTCCCTGCTGCATAAAAACTTCCTCCTAAATACATTGAAAATCCCTTCCCCAAGGGTCTATTTACTGTCTTATTTTAGCATGATTTCCAGGTTTCGTCAATCTGTGAACTCATCCCCGGCAACAAAATGCTTCTAATTATAAACTAACATGATACCTGTGACAACTTTGTCTGTAAACGAGATCTCCATTGCAATCTCACCGGATTCCGTCACATAATCTAAAAATTGGTAATTTTCTGATTCGTAGGCGTCCACCGGCTCGCCGAAAACTGCTATGACCTCTTCATAAGAGCTTCCCAGCTTGATCCCTCCGTCCAATTCTGCCGCGGCGTCATCCGTATTGGAGTGATAAATGCCGGATATGATACATTCTTTGTAAGATTTTTCTTCGCTGTCTTGATTCTGTACATATACGCTGACAAGTTTCCCGTCCTTGGAGAAGTATACAAAATCTTCACTTTCCGCCTCGATCATATCGGAGTCGTTATACTCGGAATCAAATTCCCATCCGTCCTCTTCCAGAACACTGACAGCTTCTCCGAGATGGTAGGTCTTTCCCTCAATCTGGAATTTTCCCTTTGCCACATCTAAATCATCATCTAATACGGCGTCTTCCTTACTTTGGATGGTACTGTCTGTGTCATCCTCTGTATCCGCATCTTCGCCTAAGTCCATCATTACATTTTCACTTTTCGATTCGTCCTCCACTGCCTGATCCCTGATATCCTCCGGCAGCTCAAACTTGTAATCATCATAGCCGTTGATAATGATCTCCATATCGAGTGTCGGCACGTTCACTTTCGCACCTTCGCCCAGCATACTGTTTAAGCCCAGTTCATCGGAAGAATCGCTGTTTTCCAATAGTTTTTCCCAATCGGAACCGGAAAAATCAAAATAGATTCCCGCCAGATCCTTCGTCTTTGCGTTAAAATAGAAAGAAATATCCACGGTCAGATATTCCAGAGCATCCTCACTCAGCTCATACTGCTGAAGCTCTTCCTCTATATTTTCAATCAGATCGGCAAGCTCAGCGCCTTCTACCTCTCCGTGTACCCGGTAGCAGTCCTGATCCTGATACTCCTCCAGTTCTGACTCCAGGGTCAGCTTGTCAGAAAGTTTGGAATAATCGTATTTTACAATATCTGTGGTAATGTCTTCGTTTTCCACGTCCGCTTTGGCATAGGTCCAGGAATCCGAGTTTGGATCATAGGTGTAGGTGGTATTTTCCTCTTCTCCCATGACCATATAGGATTTCATCGGCACATTCATCTCAGTTCCAAACATGTTGAGCGTTGCGCTGCCGTCGATACAAAGACCTTTCTCATTCTCTGCTTTGGCATTCACATCCATGGCAACTTCCATACTGGTCGTGGCACTCTCAGCTTCCACCTGGTATTCCATATTTACCAGGATGTCCATATCTACGGACTCGACATCTTTAATATTTTTATTATTTTCCTGAAACAAGGACTCTACGGTTACTTTTCCGCATCCCATTGCCAGTACGCTCACAAGCGCCAGAAGCGCTCCCAGTGTAATCCATTTTAAACGTTTCATATGTTCCCTCCAGAATTTGTTTCGAATCCCTTTTCATCATAAGTATTTTCACACCTCCTCCCCAAGACGATCCGTATTTTCATACTAGCATAATGAAAAAAGATTCGTCAATGAAACAATCCTGTATTTCTTACAAAACCGCCATTCTGACATATTATTGTTTGAGGGTGACATCCATCTGGGGATATGGGATCTCAATGCCGTTTTCATCCAGAGCATACTTGATGTTCTCCAAAAGACGCCATCTCGTCTCCCAATAGTCCTCCGTCATGACCCATACCCGGATCCCCATCAAAACGCAGCTGTCCGCCAGCTCGGATACGAATACCTGGATCTCGTCCTCCATAAGGCAGCAGGAATCCTTGTGGATGACCTGTAATAAGATCTCTTTTGCCTGCCGGATATCCGATTGATAGGAAATTCCCACAGACAGATCGATCCTCCTCTTCCCGTTGGAGGTCACATTGGTCATACTGCTGTTGGCAAGGGTACCGTTGGGAATCATGACGCTCTGATTATCCTTGGTGGCAAGTCTGGTATAAAACAGGGAGATCTCTTCCACCGTTCCCTCATTTTTATGGGTGTCTTCTATAATATAGTCTCCAACCTTAAAAGGCTTCATGATAAGAATGATCACTCCGCCTGCCAAATTGGAAAGACTTCCCTGCAAGGCAAGACCAAGGGTCAGTCCCGCAGAACCCAGGACTGCCACCACCGAGGCCGTCGTTACCCCAAAGAGGGTCAGGATCACGAACACCAACAACAAATAAAGAGCCGCCTTAAAGAGGGAACGCAGGAACTGTCTGACTCCCTCGTCCACCTCTCTTCGCTCCGCCCACTTCTCATAGGTCTTCATCAAAAACTTGATGATCCTTGTTCCGATAAAATATACCACCACCGCCAAAAGAACAGTGGATGCAAATGCAATGATATCCGGTAAGAGGGAATAGAGATATTTTTTTATAACGCCCCATTCTGCATTTGGTTCCAGTTCCATCTTTATCCTCCTTTATCTTATGAAAATCCATATCTTTTGAATCATTTTAGATTCTATTCTAAAATAGAGGATTTCGTTTGTAAAGGGGCGGTGGAGCATTTCTATTTATTTCTACTTCATTTATATTTGATTTTCCTGCATTTGTTTTTTTGCACAGCTCCATAAAATAAGTATGGATCCGTGTGTCCTTCGTAACTTCCGGATGAAAAGCAATTCCAATCTGATTCCGACAGCGGACTGCCACGATCCGCCCCTGTACCTCGGCAAGTATCTCCACCTCTTCGGGCGTATCTTCCGGCACAGCTTCGATATACGGCGCCCGTATAAACGTCATGGGAACCCTTCCGATCCCCTTCATCTCTTCTTCCGTAAAAAAACTGCCCAGCTGCCTGCCATAGGCATTCCGTTTGACCTTCACGGGAAGGGTTCCCAGGTAGACGTTTTCCTCACCGGAAATCTCTTCTGCCAGCAGGATCAGTCCGGCGCAGGTACCAAGCACCGGGAGACCTCTTTGAATTTTCTCCCGGATCGGCTCTAAGAGATCTAACTCCCATAATAGCTTCCCTATGACTGTGCTCTCCCCGCCTGGCAGCACCAATCCGTCAAAGTCCTGCATCAGATCCCTTTTCTGCCTTATCTCGAAACATTCCGCTCCCAGACTTTCCAGCATTTTCTCATGTTCGATAAACGCTCCCTGAAGGGCAAGTACTCCGATCTTCATGCTATTTGCCCCTCTCTGCCATGAGAAGCTCGATCTCCTGCTCGTTGATTCCCACCATGGCTTCTCCCAGATCCTCGGACAGCTCTGCCAACAGCTTTGCATCCTTGTAATTGGTTACCGCCTGAACGATGGCTCTGGCTCTTTTTTCCGGATTCCCTGATTTGAAAATACCGGATCCCACAAAGACTCCCTCCGCTCCAAGCTGCATCATCAGCGCCGCGTCTGCCGGAGTGGCTACCCCGCCTGCCGCAAAGTTGACCACCGGAAGCCTCCCGTTTTTATGTACATCCAATACCAGCTCGTAAGGAACCCGCAGCTCCTTCGCCGCGTCAAAGAGTTCGTCCTCCCGCATAGAGGTCAGTCTTGCGATCTCCTGATTCATTTTTCTCATATGGCGTACTGCCTGTACCACGTCTCCGGTTCCCGGTTCCCCCTTGGTACGGATCATGGAAGCTCCCTCGTTGATCCTCCTAAGCGCCTCTCCCAGATCCTTCGCTCCGCACACAAAGGGAACCCTGAACTGCGTTTTATCAATATGGTAGACGTCATCTGCCGGGGAAAGCACTTCGCTCTCGTCTATGTAATCGATCTCGATGGCCTCTAAGATCTGCGCCTCCGCAAAATGTCCGATCCGGCACTTTGCCATCACCGGAATGGTCACTGCCTCCTGGATTCCCCGGATCATCTTCGGATCGCTCATTCTCGATACGCCCCCTGCGGCGCGGATGTCCGCCGGGATCCGCTCCAATGCCATAACGGCGCAGGCTCCCGCCTCCTGTGCGATCTTCGCCTGCTCCGGTGTGGTGACATCCATGATAACGCCGCCCTTTAACATCTGTGCCAGCTCTTTGTTCAACTCATACCTGTTCTCTTCCATGGTAAAACCTCCGTTTCACTTATATCCATATATTTTCCATATGAATTGTGTGTATTATTTTGTTACTGTGATTATAGAAAAAATATGGTTATATTGGAAGTTCCAGTATTTGTATTTTTGTCCATGCCAGTTTGGATGGATCAGAAAATGTTATATATTAAAATCTTCATAAATACAACATATACGAATCACCAACTCTGATGTTCCGTCTATTTTGCCAGCTCCAGCATCTTCGCCAGAGGTATGGATGCCCGCTCTATAATTTCTTCCGGTAACTCCACAACAGGCTCCAGTTCTGACAACGCCCGTTCCACCTTCTCCAAGGTGATTTTTTTCATATTGGGGCAAAATTGTCTGTGTCCCACGGAATAGAACTTCTTATTTGGATTTTTCTGCTGTAATTCAAAGAATACTCCCATTTCCGTACAGATGATGAATTTTTCTGCCGTACTGCTTGTGGCGTAGTCGATGATTTCGGAGGTACTTCCCACAAAGTCGGAGAGGGCAATTACATCCTGCGTACACTCCGGGTGGGTGAGTACCAGGGCATCCGGGTGTAATTTTTTTGCCTCTTTCAGTTGGTCTGCGTGGATGCTTTTGTGGACATGACAGAAGCCATCGTGAAAGATAAAATGCTTTTCCGGCACCTTTTGTGCCACATATCTTCCCAGGTTATTATCCGGCACAAAGAAAATATTTTTTTCAGGAATACGTTCTACAACTCTGACTGCATTGGATGAGGTGACGCAGACGTCTGAGACTGCTTTGATTTCAGCGGTGGAGTTCACATAACAGACCACTGCAAGATCGTCAAAACGTCTTCGGACCTCTTCTATCTGCTCTGCCGTTATCATGTGAGCCATGGGACAGTCGGCGCTTTCATCCGCCATGATCACATTTTTCTTTGGATTTAAGATCTTTGCGCTCTCACCCATGAAGCTGACGCCGCAGAATAGAATGTTTTTCTGTTCCACCTGGGTCGCCGCCTTGCTCAGATAAAAGGAGTCGCCTACATAGTCTGCGATTTCCTGGACTTTTCCGTCCACATAGTAATGTGCCAGTATCACAACGTCCTTTTCCTTTTGTAATCTTTTTATTTTTTCCACTTTGGTTTCTTTTATTTCTATCGCCATTTTTTAAACTCCCAATCTTCTCTTATTTCTATATACTGACATGTGCTTTATCATACCATTGGTTTATACATGTCTTTTTTTGATTCCATGTTCCCGGAAGATTCTAAAAAATCTTCCCAAAATTTCCCAGAATCTTTATTATACGCAAATCAGGAAATCTTTCACTCAAGGAAAGATTTCCCGTTGTTTATAAACTATTTTTCACGAAATAACTGCTATTTCTTCCTCATTTATTTTACTGCCTTGAAGGCTTCCTCTAAATCCTCGATGATATCGTCGATGTTTTCGGTGCCGATGGATAAGCGGATGGTATTCGGCTTAATTCCCTGATCTAACAATTCTTCCTCGTTTAACTGGGAATGTGTGGTGGACGCCGGATGGATGACTAAGGATTTTACATCTGCCACATTGGCAAGCAGGGAGAATAACTCCAGGTTGTCAATAAATTCCTTTGCTTTTTCGGCATCTCCTTTGATTTCAAAGGTGAAGATGGAACCGCCGCCCTTCGGGAAATATTTCTTATACAGTTCCTGCTGCTCTTTATCATTGGAAACGGCAGGGTGATTTACCTTTTCTACCTGCGGATGGTTCTCTAAGTATTCTACGACTTTTAAGGCATTCTCCACATGTCTTTCCACTCTTAGGGATAGAGTCTCTAAGCCCTGTAAGAAGATGAAGGCATGGATCGGGGAAAGGGTTGCTCCCGTATCACGAAGAAGGATGGCGCGAATCTTGGTTACGAATGCCGCCGCACCTACTGCCTTGGTAAAGCTGATTCCGTGGTAGCTTGGGTTCGGCTCTGTCAGAGATGGGAATCTACCGCTTGCCTCCCAGTCGAATTTACCGCTGTCGATGATGACGCCGCCGATGGTGGTTCCGTGACCGCCGATGAATTTGGTTGCGGAATGTACGACAATGTCTGCTCCGTATTCGATGGGACGCACCAGATAAGGTGTTGCAAAGGTGTTGTCTACCACCAGTGGGATCTTATGTGCATGTGCGATATTCGCTAATTTTTCAATGTCCACCACGTCGGAGTTCGGGTTGCCCAGGGTCTCGATATGTAAAGCCTTTGTATTTTCCTGAATTGCGGCTTCCACTTCCTCGTAATTGAACGGGTCCACGAAGGTTGTGGTGATTCCATATTCCGGAAGGGTATGCGCCAGAAGATTGTAGGTTCCGCCGTAGATATTCTTTGCCGCTACAATGTGGTCTCCTGCGTGTGCCAGATTCTGGAAGGTGTAGGTGATTGCCGCAGCACCGGAGGCAACTGCCAGGGCTGCCACGCCACCCTCTAAGGCCGCAATTCTCTGTTCAAAAATATCTTCTGTCGGGTTGGTCAGTCTTCCGTAGATATTTCCGGCATCACTCAGTCCGAATCTTGCCGCTGCGTGTTCGCTGTTGCGGAATACATAGGAGGAAGTCTGGTAGATTGGCACTGCTCTTGCATCGGTTACCGGGTCTGGCGCTTCCTGTCCAACGTGTAACTGTAAGGTTTCAAATTTTAAGTTTCTTTCTGCGTAAGTTTTTTTGCTCATTGGTATTCTCCCTTTCTTTTTGCTTTTTTGTTTTAATCCATTTATTTCCTATCTGTTTACAATGATATCATGGTGATTCCTGTTTGTCTAATAGAAAAACAGGACAGCCCGTTATAGGTATATCCTATAACGGGCTGTCCTGTCATTTTCTTTACATCGAGAAGTGTTTTCACTGTTTACAATATCTGAATATGAAAAACTTATCAAACCCATTCTCTGACTGCCTTACAGGTCCTCTCAATATCCTCCTCCGTATGCGCCGCAGAAAGAAACATAGCTTCAAACTGCGACGGCGCCAGATAGATTCCCTGTTCTAACATATACTGAAAATACTCCGCATAGCGTTTTGTATCGGAGGTCACAGCGCTCTCATAATCCACCACCGGCTTCTCCGTAAAAAAGACGCTCATCAAAGAACCGATCTGATTCACCCAGACCTTGTCCCCAAAGCTCTTTCGCACAGTCTCTGCAATCCGTGCTGTCTTTTTCTCCAATTCTGCATAGATCTGCGGATGATCTTTCAATATTGTCAGGGTGGTGATTCCCGCCGTGGTGGCAATGGGATTGCCGGACAACGTTCCTGCCTGATAGACCGGACCCACCGGGGAGACCATCTCCATGATCTCTCTTCTTCCTCCATAGGCTCCAATCGGCATTCCTCCCCCTACGATCTTACCCAAAGTGATCAGATCCGGTGTGATGTGAAAATATCCGCTGGCTCCGCCAAGTCCCAGACGAAATCCTGTGATGACTTCATCAAAGATCAGCAGAGCCCCATGATCCTCTGTGATCTTTCGCAAAAATTCCAGAAATCCCGTCTTAGGAGGGACGACTCCCATATTCGCCGCCACAGGCTCCACCACAACTGCTGCGATCTCAGTTCCATACGCCTCAAACAACCGGGTTACGGAATCCTCATCGTTATAGTCCGCCACCAGTGTGTTTTTGGTGTAATCTGCCGGAACCCCCGCGCTGTCCGGCACCGCGGTGGTAAGAGCCGCCGAACCCGCTTTTACTAAGAGTCCATCGGAATGACCGTGGTAACAGCCCCGGAATTTTATGATCTTATCCCTCCCCGTATAGCCTCTCGCCACACGAATCCCGCTCATGACTGCCTCGGTGCCGGAGCTGACCAGCCGTACCATCTCCATAGGGGGCATCAGTTCGTGGATCAGCTTTGCGAGAACTGTCTCTTTTTCCGTTGGGGCTCCAAAGCTGAGTCCATCCTCACAGGCTCTCTGTACCGCCTGTATCACTTCGGGATGGGCATGTCCTAAGATTCCCGGACCCCAGGAGCACACATAGTCGATGTATTCATTTCCGTCTGCATCCGTAATCTTAGATCCCTTTGCAGAGGAAATAAATCGCGGCGCACAATTCACATTCCCATAGGCACGGACGGGACTGTTCACGCCCCCTGGCATCCATTCCTTTGCCTCCGCAAATAATTTTTTTGATGTTTCCTCTTTCACAAATACGCTCCTTATTCTATGCTGCTATTTTTCCTCTTTTATCCACTCCGCCACATCCAATGCATGGTAGGTAATAATAATATCCGCTCCTGCCCGCTTCATGGCGGTCATATTCTCCATGACAATACGTCTCTCATCAATAAATCCTGCATTTACAGCCGCTTTTACCATGGCGTATTCCCCGCTGACATTGTAAGTCGCCAGCGGCAGGTCATATCTTAAAGAAGCCTCCTTTAACACATCCAGGTAGGCAAGAGCAGGTTTTACCATGATCATGTCCGCTCCCTCTTCTATATCCGCCTCAATCTCACGCATGGCTTCCCTTCCATTGGCGCAGTCCATCTGATAGGTCCTGCGGTCTCCAAAACCCGGTGCGGAATGAGCCGCATCCCGAAACGGCGCGTAGTAGGCGGAGGCAAATTTTGCGCTGTAGGACATAATCGAGACGTCCAAAAATCCCGCTTCATCCAGCGCTTCTCTGATATGACCCACGCGGCCATCCATCATATCGCTGGGCGCAATGACATCCGCTCCGGCGCGGGCAAGGCTTAAGGACATCTTCGCCAGCATGGGCAGTGTCTCATCGTTTAAGATCTTACCTCCCTCCACCAGTCCGCAGTGTCCGTGGGAGGTATACTCACAGAGACACACATCCACGATCACCAAAATATCAGAATAGTTCTTTTTGATATAGCGAACGGCTCTCTGTACAACGCCCTCCTCGTTATAAGCTTCACTTCCCACCTCGTCCTTATGTGCGGGAATCCCAAAAAGCAGAACTCCCGAAATCCCGCTTTTTACGACCCGCTCCATCTCCTCACCGAGACGGTCCACGGAATACTGGAAGATTCCCGGCATGGTGTCAATGGGATTTTTGATATTCTCACCCTCGATCACAAAAATTGGATAGATCAGATCCTCGGTGTGTACGGCGTTCTCCCGCACCATCCTTCTCATGTTTTCACTGACACGCAGTCTTCTAAGTCTGTGTTTCATAATTTTACGCTCCCTTAAATGTTTTCATTGTTTCGTCTGCCTGCTGCTGTTCACATTCTAAGATTTTTTGCACGATCCCCTCAATGGTAGAAATATCTGCCACTGCTTCTTTTCTTTCCGGTTCCGGCGATCTCATCTGCATTTCCTGTTCCAGAGCTTTTTTTGTCTGCTCCCCAATACAGACCAGCCTTCCTGGAATCTCCTGCTCCTCCCCTGCTTTTAAAAAGAAGCCCCGGACTCCCGAAGTGCTGGCAAAGGTGAGATAATCCAGATCGGGGACCTCTTCCCACAAGGCTGTGACGATTCGTTCCTCCACCTCTGTCTCATAGATCGCCAGATCCTCATAGGAGATTCCTTCTCTCGTCCAGATCTCATCCAAATCTTTGGAACCGTCTTTCGCCCGAAGAACGCAGATACGCTCGCCCGGCTCTGCTTTTTTTGCAAGTCCAAGCGCCAGATCTCTTACCGTATAGGTGTCCGGCATATAATCTGCCCGGATTCCATAGTCCCAGAGCATTTTTCCCGTCCCCTCTCCGATTACCGCATATTTCAGGCGATCCAGCCTTCTTCTGTCGATTCCAAGCTCCAGGATCTGTCTGAAAAACTGCTTCACTCCATTGGCGCTGGTGAACACCAGCCAATGAAATTCCTCCCAGGAAATATCCCGGCTCTTTAGAACTGTGGTGGGACGGATCTTCAGATATGGAGCCGCAAATACTCTGGCTCCCAGCTCCCGCAGCGCAGCCTCCAACTGCCTTACCAGATGCGGTGTTCCCGTAACTCCCACCTTACATCCCCCAAGGGGAAGATCGTCTGAAACCATCCGACAGGAGGCTGTCTCTCCCACCACAAAGACCGCCGGAGGTCTCACCTCGGCTTCTCTTGCCAGTTCCAGGATGGTTCCCAGAGTTCCGTCGATCCGCCTCTGACGGATGGTGGTTCCCTGCTCTATGATGGCTGACGGTGTATCGGCTGGTTTTCCGTGTTCCAGAAGTTTTATCACGATCTGTTTTAAATGTCCGATCCCCATCAAAAAGACCAGGGTTCCCTCCAACGCCGCATACTGCTCATACTGATCTGTAACTCCCTCTTCCGCCGTATGTCCCGTGATGACATGAAAGCTCCTCGCCGCCCTTCTGTGAGTCACGGGGATCCCCGCCGCCTCAGGCGCTGCAATACAGGAGGTCACTCCCGGCACCACCTCATAAGGGATCCCCTCTGCCTCTAATGCCAGAATTTCCTCTCCTCCCCGGCCGAACACAAAGGAGTCTCCTCCCTTCAAACGAAGAACCTGTTTTCCCTCCTTTGCCTTTTTCAGCAACAGGGCATTGATCTCCTCCTGGACAAAGGTATGCTCTCCCTCCCGTTTTCCCACGAAGATCCGCTCACAGGAATCCGGCGTCTCCAGCAAAAACGCAGGATTTGCCAGCCTGTCGTATAGGAGCACCTCAGCTTTTTGCAACAGTTCCCTTCCCCGGAGAGTCATAAGTCCCGGATCCCCCGGACCCGCCCCGACAAAATATACTTTTCCTTTCTTGTTCTGCATTGATATAAACCTCTTCTATATTTTCGCAACCTCTTTCAGCAATCGCTCTGCCAGCTTTAGCCGTTCCTTCGCTGATCCGGTCACGCTTCCCCTGCAAGGCTTTCCATCTCTTTCCAAAAGAAGGTGAATTGTGATCGTCTCCTGGTTTGATCCCATCTGACCGCTTCCTGATCTTTCGATCTTTGCAAACACTCCGATAGGTTCGTGACAGGTTGCACCGAGTCTTTTTAATATATAGCGCTCCGTCTCAAGCTCCAATTCCGCATTATGATCACTGCATTTTTTAAAGAGACTCCTGCGCTCATCCTCCCCTCTTCCCTCCACGGCGATGATTCCCTGACCGCCTGCCGGTATCATCTCATCAAAAGAGAGATAGCGGTAACACAGATCCTCCTCCTGATCCAGACCCAGACGTCTCAGCCCCGCAGCCGCCAGGATGATCCCATCGTACCTGCCCTGTCGCAGCTTCTCAATTCTGGTGGGTACGTTTCCGCGAAGCAGCGAGCACTCTGCATTCATAAGACCCTCTATCTGAATCCTCCTTCTGGGACTTCCGGTTCCGATGATCTTCTTTTTTCCTTCTGCGAGCCCTGTAGCCGGTTCTTCTCCTCTTCGTGAGATCAATACGTCCCTGGCGTCCTCCCGCTCCAACACCATCCAGATATCCAGCCCCTCTGCCAGCTCCATAGGCATATCTTTGGCGCTGTGCACAGCGATATCCATCCTTCCGGTTAAGATCGCCTCCTCAAACTCCGTGGTAAACGCTCCTTTTCCGCCAAACTCTGTCAGGGGCACATCTAAAAGCCTGTCTCCCTTTGTCTTTTGGGATATCAGCTCAAAAGAGACTTCCTGATTCCGGCTCTTCATCTTTTCCATGACCAACTCCGTCTGTCTGACTGCAAGGGCGCTGGTTCTTGTTCCAACTCTGATTTTTTTCATAGATCCTTAAAATATTCCTCCACCCGCCTGTTATATTCCTCATTCTCTTCCGGCTTCTGTCCGCTGTCTAAAATATCCGCCCTGAGTTCTCCGGTCTCCTCTATAAAATCCGACAGAGAAGAAGGCAGGCAGGCGTCTATCTTCTCTTTGATCTTTTTCGCAGCCGCCGGGCTTTTTCCTCCGGTACTCACTCCCACCACAACGTCCCCGCGCCGCGCCAGCGCAGGAAAATAAAAATCGCACTCCTCCGGTACATCCGCCACATTCACCAGGATCCTCCGTTCCCTGCATAGTTCCGACAACCTGCGGCTGCATTCCTCATCCGAGGTGGCGGCAAAAACCAGTTCCATGCCATCCAGATCGGAAGAGATGAATTTTCTCTTTTGAATTGTGATCCCCGGAATCTTTTCCAGTTCTTTCTCCAGATCGGGAGCTACTACAGTCACTTTTGCCCCGTATTCCAGCAGCGTATTTACTTTTCGAAGCGCCACCTTTCCGCCGCCCACCACCAGACAGGGAAGGTGCTCCATTGAGATAAACAACGGAAAATATGCCATATCTTTTCCCTCTTTTCCTATATCGTTCCATGGACGATCCACCTAGGAGTTCTGCTCCTCTTCTGCCAGCAATTTTCGGCAGATAGATAACAGCGCTCTCAACTCTTCCTCATCTGCCGCATCCCGCATCCGGTAAAATATCTGTTCCCCATTCTTCTTTCCATATTCTTCTGTAAACCGGAAAAGATCCGGTGTAAAAGAGTGAAACAGCAGTTCCTTAACCGTCTCCTTACACTCTTCCCCAATCATTTCCTCCGCCTGTCCCCTGCCCTCTTCCTTCTGCTGATTATGTTCTGCGGCGATGGTCTGAAAATGATCGATATTCAAAAGTCTGGTCTCTGGTAACAGAGCAATGTCCGGGTCGATGTCGTTTGGCACCGCAATATCCAAAAAAAGCCGTTCCTTTCTGGTCCGTACCGCCTTCTCACAGTCCCCCAGCGTGATCGTATAGTGAGGGCTTGCGGTGGCGCTGACGATGACGTCCGCCCGGTCGAGATATTCATATCGTTTTTCATACGGTATTTCCTCTATGCCATTCAGACAAACTCTGGCATGATGCTTTCTCATTGTGGCAAAGATCCCTATATCCTTCCTGCCCATGAGATTCTTTGCGATCAGATTCCCCATCTGTCCGGTGGCTCCCAGTAACAGAACTTCTTTTTTTCCCTCTTTAAAATGAGCGATCTCGCTTGCACAAAGAGTTGCCACGGATACGGAGCTTTTGGAAAGACAGGTCTGCGTCTTGATCTGCTTAGCACAATTCAACGCCCTTTGAAAAACAGCGTTGATGTAATAATCCACGGCGTTCTCTTCACAGGCGAGCTTGTAGGACTCCCGCATCTGTCCAAGGATCTCATCCTCGCCCAGCACCATGGAATCCAGACCGCTGGTCACATAGAAAAGATGTCTTATCATCTTCTCCCCATGATAGGACCGGTAATATTTCCGAAGTATACGGACATCCACCTCTTTCTCCTGTGCCAGCAGATGTTCCACGGCTACGACGTTTTCTTTTTTACCGGAAAAATAAACCTCCGTCCGGTTGCAGGTGGAGACGAGAACCGCTCCCTCTATTCCTTCTATTTCCCTGATCCGATGTAAAAATGCCTGCTCTTCCTCTCTGGTAAAAGAAAATAATCTTCTTACTTCCAAAGGCGCCTGTTTGTGGCTGATACTCAGGCTGTATAATGGTATTTCCCGCACTGCTCTTTTTTTCTCCTGTCGTTCTTAGCTGTTCATTTAATACAAAAATATATTAAAACAGCATAAATCATCTTGTTTTATTATAATAGTCCGATATCTAAATTGCAACATTCCCGCTCACGGAACCTGCCGTCGGCAATTTCACAAATCATGGCAATAAAGCAAAAAACGCTTTGCACACTAAGGCAAACACACATCCTTTTCAAACGAAGCATACTTTGCTGTGCCGGACACAGTCGCCTGCAGCGTACCGTCTTAGAGACACAAAAGCCCCCGCAACAAATGCAGGGGCTTACACCTAAGCGCAGAACTGCGCTTCCGATATGATTTTCCTAATTTTTGCTAAATAATGGGGTAGACAGATATCTGTCGCCAGAATCCGGGAGCAGGACTACGATGGTCTTCCCCTGATTCTCCGGTCTCTTTGCCAGTTCCACCGCCGCTTTTAATGCGGCGCCGGAAGAGATACCGACTAAGATTCCCTCGCTCACAGCAAAAGCTCTTCCCTCTGTGAACGCATCCTCATTCTCAATGGTGATGATCTCATCATAGATCT
Source organism: uncultured Lachnospiraceae bacterium (assembly GCA_958428365.1). Lineage (GTDB taxonomy): Bacteria > Bacillota > Clostridia > Lachnospirales > Lachnospiraceae > Maccoyibacter. Next base: position 170,977 of record CAUAFT010000001.1, read on the forward strand.
TTGTATTCAGAACCTCCGGCACGAATCCGGCTCCAATCCCCTGGATCTTATGGGCTCCCGGTGTTCCTTTGGAAAGTACCGGGCTGGTGGACGGTTCCACGGCTACGATCTTCACGCCAGGATTTTTCTCTTTTAAGTACTCTCCCACACCGGTTATGGTTCCGCCTGTGCCGACGCCTGCCACAAAGATATCTACTTTTCCATCTGTCTGTTCCCAGATCTCCGGTCCCGTGGTCTCTCTGTGCATTTTTGCATTTGCCGGATTTACGAACTGTCCTAGAATAATAGATCCTGGAATGGATTCCTTTAATTCTTCCGCTTTTTCGATGGCTCCCTTCATGCCCTTAGCTCCCTCGGTCAGAACGAGTTCTGCCCCGTAGGCGCCTAAGAGATTTCTTCTCTCAACACTCATGGTATCCGGCAGCGTGAGGATTGCCTTATAACCCTTTGCCGCCGCAACTGCTGCAAGTCCGATTCCGGTATTGCCTGAGGTCGGCTCGATGATGGTGGCTCCCGGTTTTAGGAGTCCTTTTTCCTCCGCGTCCTCGATCATGGCAAGGGCGATTCTGTCTTTGACGGAGCCCGCCGGATTCAGATATTCCAGCTTTGCGAGAATTGTGGCTCCCTCTGCTCCTGCCTGTTTTGCATAACGGTTTAACCTTAAAATCGGTGTTCCTCCGATCAACTCCAAGGCGCTTTCTTTGATACTGCTCATGATATTTCCTCCCTATTTCCTACTTTTTAAGTATGTTTTAAGGGTATTATAGGGGCGGTTGAACTGTTTGTCAAGTGTTTTTTACTTCGATAAGGTATAAAAAACAGAGAACCCGGCTCTACTGGATTCCCTGCTCATAACCCCCAAAAAAATCCACCATACTGATCTCTGATCTTAGCATAGTGGATTTTAAAAATAAATTATAATTCGTGGATAAACAGACCACTTCTCAACTTCGGTTCAAACCATGTGGACTTCGGCGGCATCAAAAGCCCCGCATCCGCCACATCAAACAATTCTCCGATGGAAGTCGGATACATGGCAAATGCCACAGCGCAGTCTGTATGGACTCTTCGCTCCAACTCTTTCAGCCCCCGGATTCCGCCGATAAAATCAATGCGGCTGTCCGTCTTTGGATCCCGGATTCCAAGCACCGGCTCTAACAACAGCTCCTGGAGCAGGGACACATCCAGTCCCCTCACCGGATCCTGTGTCTGATCCTCTTTCCTGACACGGCAGGAGTACCATCTGTCCGCCAGGAACATGGAGAACTCCCCCTTTTTCTTCGGACGCCTGTCCTCCCCTGTGATCTCTTCCACCTCGAAGAGCTCCTTTACTTTTTCCAAAAATTCCTCTTCCTTCATACCGTTCAGATCCTTCACGGCACGATTGTAATCCATAATCATCAACTGGTCGTCCGGGAAGAGTACGGACAGGAAGTAATTGAACTCCTCTTCTCCCGTATACTCAGGATGTTCCTCTCTTCTTAAAAAGCCGACTCTGACCGCAGAAGCAGCTCTGTGATGACCGTCCGCAATGTAGATCTCTCCGATTTCTGCGAACGCTTTTTCAATGACGGCAATATCACCATCCCCGTCAATGATCCAGACACGGTGTCCCACGCCATCCTCCGCTGTAAAATCATAGACCGGACTCTGCTGCTTCACCCGATCCACCACCGCATTGATCTCTGCTCTGGAACGGTATGCCAGAAAAATCGGTCCCGTCTGGGCATTGCAGATATTGACATGGTTGATACGGTCCGCCTCTTTCTCCGCCCTGGTATTCTCATGCTTTTTGATGACGCCATTCGCATAATCATCAATGGAAGCACAGGCAGTGATCCCTGTCTGTGTCCTCCCATCCATGGTCAGTTCATAGATATAATAACAGCGTTTTTCCTCCCGGACAAAATCGCCCTGCTCCACCATCTCCCAGAGCATATCATGAGCCTTCCGATAGACTCTCTCATCATAGGTATCCACACTGTCGTCAAACTGGGTCTCCGCCCGGTCTATCTTCAAAAAACTCAAAGGATTCTTCTCTACCACCGCCTTTGCCTCTTCCCGGTTATACACATCATAGGGAAGGGCTGCGATCTTATCTGCTTTTTCCACACTTGGACGGATGGAAAAAAAGGGTTTGATTACTGCCATCGCTTCCTCCGGTATTCTATTTAATCACTCTTACTTTTAATACATTTTCAAGGGCTTCTAACTGCTGTACGGTCTCTGCTGTCACACTTGCCTCTAAGTCCAGCAGGGAGTATGCATAGTCGCCGCGGCTCTTGTTGGTCATATCGGTGATATTGATGTCCGCATCTCCTAAGATATTGGAAAACTTACCGATGATTCCCTTGCTGTTCTTATGCAGGATGGCAATACGTCCTGCCTGGGAGCAAACGCCCATATTGCAGTTCGGGAAATTCACGGAATTACGGATATTTCCATTTTCCAGATAATCCCTGATCTCCTTGACTGCCATCACCGCACAGTTGTCCTCAGATTCCTGGGTGGAAGCTCCAAGGTGCGGGGTAACGATACATCCCTCTTTTCCTGCTGTAATCGTATTTGGGAAGTCGGTCACATACTTCTTTACCCTTCCCTGGGAAATGGCTGTGAGAATCGCTTCCTCATCCACCAGCAGGTCTCTGGCAAAGTTCAGGATCACAACGCCGTCCTTCATCTGATCGAAGGCTTCCTTATTCAGCATCTTCTTCGTATCATCCAGAAGCGGCACATGGATGGTGATGTAATCGCACTCGCTGTAGATCTCTTCCACGGAATTGATGTGTTTTACATTGCGGGATAAACTCCATGCCGCGTTAACGGAAATGAACGGGTCATATCCATAGACCTCCATGCCCATGTGTGTGGCCGCGTTTGCCACCTTGACGCCGATGGCGCCCAGTCCGATGACTCCTAACTTCTTGCCTGCGATCTCGCATCCTGCAAAGGCTTTCTTCGCCTTCTCCGCATCCTTTTTCACATTCTCATTGTCCTTATTTTCCAAAACCCATTCCACGCCGCCTACCACATCACGGGAAGCTAATAACATTCCGGCAAATACCAGCTCTTTCACTCCGTTGGCATTGGCTCCCGGTGTGTTAAATACCACGATTCCCTGATCCGCACATTTTTCCAGCGGGATGTTGTTGACTCCGGCTCCGGCTCTTGCGATGGCCTCCAACGTATCCGGCAGCTCAAGATCGTGCATTGCCGCACTTCTGACTAAGACTGCCTGTGCCTCGTTCAATTCCTCCGTTTTTTGATAATCCTCTGAAAATAAGTCCAATCCCACCTCTGCGATTGGGTTTAAGCAATGATACTGATACATTATGCGTTCTCCTCTTCAAATTTCTTCATAAATTCCACTAACTTCTCTACGCCCTCTTTTGGCATTGCATTGTAAATGGAAGCTCTCATTCCACCTACGGTTCTATGGCCTTTCAGGTTCTCAAGGCCTGCCTTCTTCGCCTCTTCCACGAACTTAGCGTCCAGCTCCTTGTCTCCGGTCACAAACGGCACGTTCATCAGGGAGCGATCCTCTTTTCTGACGGTTCCTTTGAACATTTTGCTCTGGTCTAAGAAATCGTAAAGGATCTTTGCCTTCTCCTCGTTACGCTGCTTCATAACTTCCAGACCACCCATTTTTTTCAGCCACTTAAAGACCTTGCCGCAGATATAGATGCCGTATGCAGGCGGTGTGTTGTAGAGAGAATCCGCATCTGCGTGGGTCTTGTAGGTCAGCATGGTCGGTGTGCCCGGAAGCACATCCTCTGTGATGAGATCCTCACGGATGATAACGATCACCACTCCTGCCGGTCCGATATTCTTCTGGACACCGCCGTAGATGATACCGTATTTTGACACATCCACCGGTTCTGACAGGAAGCAGGAGGACACATCGGCAACTAAGGTCTTGCCCTTGGTATTTGGCAGAGTCTTATACTTGGTTCCATAGATGGTATTGTTCTCACAGATGTAGACATAGTCCGCATCCTCAGAGATCGGAAGATCGGAACAATCCGGTATGTAAGAAAAGGTCTCATCCTCGGAGGATGCGATCTTGTTGGCTTTACCGTATTTGGATGCCTCCTGCCACGCTTTCTTTGCCCACTGTCCCGTGACAATGTAATCTGCCACCTTATTCTTCATCAGGTTCATCGGGATCATAGCAAACTGCTGGGATGCTCCGCCCTGTAAGAATAATACTTTGTAATTGTCCGGAATATTCATAAGATCCCTCAGGTCTGCTTCCGCTTCCTTGATGATGGTATCGTATGCCTTGGAGCGATGGCTCATCTCCATGACGGACATTCCGGTTCCTCTGTAGTCCAGCATCTCATCTGCTGCTTCCTTCAATACCTCCTCCGGCAGTACTGCCGGGCCTGCTGAAAAGTTATACACTCTGCTCATTTTCTCTCCTCCTGCTTTCCTCTTGCTATTTCTATGTCATATTTATATGTTTCAATTATATTTTTCTATCCATTTCTATTCTTTAGGATCAACCTTTCTGGTCGGCAAGGTCTTCCTCCGTAAACACCTCGCTGATGGCTGCTCCCGGAGCCACCATCGGCCACACCTTGTCGTCGCAGTCGATCACAGCATCGATGACCACCGGAGTGTTCATGGTAAGCGCCTGTTTCATTGCCGCCTCGAACTCTTCCCGGTTCGCAGCACGGATTCCCGTGGCGCCCATGGCCTCCGCCAGCTTCACGAAGTCCACACTGTCATTTAAGACTGTCGCGGAATATCTCTTTTCATAAAAGAGATCCTGCCACTGCCGAACCATTCCCAGCACATGGTTGTTCACCACCACCTGAATCAGTGGAAGCTGTTCTCTCACCGCCGTTGCGATCTCATTCATGTTCATACGGAAGCATCCGTCCCCCGCAATATTAATGACCGTCTTATCCGGGTTGGCGATCTGTGCCCCAATGGCTGCCCCCAGTCCATAACCCATGGTACCAAGGCCTCCGGAAGTGATAAGGGTTCTCGGCTTTGAATACTTATAGAACTGGGCAGCCCACATCTGATGCTGTCCCACTTCCGTGACCATGATGGCATCTCCTTTGGTCAGTTCATAGATCTTCTCGATCATATAAGGACCGCTTAAGCCCTGGGGATGGTATTTCAGCGGATACATCTCCTTATATCCGGCGATATGGCTCATCCACTCTTCATGGTGCATCGGCTCCAGCCTCTCATTCAATTTCGCAAGGATCTCTTTCACATCTCCCATGACACAGGCATTCACCACAATATTCTTGTTGATCTCTGCCGGATCCACATCCAACTGCAAGATCTTCGCATGACGCGCGAACTTCTTCGCATTTCCAATGACACGGTCAGAAAAACGGACCCCGATGGCAATCAACAGATCACATTCGCTGACTCCCAGATTGGAGGTCTTGGTTCCATGCATCCCCAGCATCCCTGTGTAGCGCTCGCTGGTTCCGTCATAGGCCCCCTTGCCCATCAGGGTGTCGGTAACCGGCGCGTCCACCAGCTCCACGAACTGCTTTAACTCCTGGCTCGCCCCGGAGATGACTGCTCCTCCGCCCACAAAAATATATGGCTTTTTCGCATGCTTTATGAGATGAACCGCCGTCTCGATATCTTCCTCCGTGAGCTTGTCGCAGATTCTTCCTACCGGAGGGATCTCTGCTTTCTTATAATCGGTTTTCTGGGCAGTGACATCTTTCGGGATGTCCACTAACACCGGGCCCGGCCGCCCGGTCTGGGCGATCCGAAATGCCCGCCGGATGGTATCCGCTAACTTAGTAATATCTTTTACAATAAAGTTGTGCTTAGTGATGGGCGTTGTGATTCCCGCAATATCGATCTCCTGAAAACTGTCCTTTCCCAGAAGCGGTACAGTAACATTACAGGTGATCGCCACCATCGGCACGGAATCCATATATGCCGTCGCAATTCCTGTCACCAGATTCGTCGCTCCCGGTCCGCTGGTAGCAAAACAGACTCCAACTTTTCCAGTGCTTCTCGCATATCCGTCTGCCGCATGGGAGGCTCCCTGCTCGTGGGAGGTTAAGACATGACGGATCTCATCTCTATGCTTATAAAGCTCATCGTACACATTTAAGATCGCTCCGCCCGGATAACCGAAGATGGTATCCACCCCCTGCTCTTTCAAACACTCAATGACGATTTGCGCTCCTGTTAACTGCATCTTACTAATCCCTCGCTTTCGGATTCTCTAACACTGCTCCGCGGTTTCCTGAGGTCACCATGGAGGCATAACGTGCTAAATAACCGGATGTTACCTTTGGTTCTCTTGGCTGCCACTTTGCTCTTCTTGCAGCCAACTCTTCTTCGGAAAGCTTCACATCCAGCTTCATATTCGGAATATCGATCTGGATCATATCTCCCTCTTCAATCAGAGCGATGGGTCCGCCCACTGCCGCCTCCGGTGACACATGTCCGATGGAAGCTCCACGGCTGGCTCCGGAAAAACGTCCGTCCGTAATCAGCGCCACGGTGGAACCAAGACCCATTCCTGCAATGGCGGAGGTTGGATTCAACATCTCTCTCATACCAGGACCGCCCTTTGGTCCCTCATAACGGATCACAACGACATCTCCTGCCACGATCTTGCCGCCCTTGATTGCCGCAATCGCATCCTCCTCACACTCAAAGACTCTCGCCGGTCCTTCGTGTACCATCATCTCCTCTGCCACGGCAGAACGTTTTACCACACTTCCGTCCGGCGCCAGATTTCCTTTTAAGACAGCCAGACCTCCGGTCTTGCTGTATGGATTATCCAGAGGACGGATGACCTCAGGATTCTTATTTTTTACGCCTTTAATATTCTCGCCTACGGTCTTGCCTGTTACCGTCATACAATCCAGATGAAGCAGATCCAGCTCTGCCAGCTCATTCATCACCGCATAGACGCCGCCCGCTTCGTTCAAATCCTCCATGTAAGTCGGACCTGCCGGAGCAAGGTGACAAAGGTTCGGGGTCTTTTCACTGATCTCATTTGCAAAAGCAATGTCGAAATCAAAGCCCACCTCATGGGCGATTGCCGGAAGGTGTAACATACTGTTGGTAGAACATCCAAGAGCCATATCTACGGTCAACGCATTTAAGATCGCTTCTTTTGTCATAATATCTCTTGGGCGGATATCTTTTTTATACATCTCCATAACCGCCATACCTGCATGTTTTGCAAGGCGGATTCTCTCAGAATAAACTGCCGGAATCGTTCCATTTCCCTGTAATCCCATACCCAGAACCTCAGTTAAACAGTTCATGGAATTGGCGGTGTACATACCGGAACAGGAACCGCAGGTCGGACACACCTTTTCCTCATATTCGCAGACATCCTCCTCACTCATGGTGCCTGCCGCATAAGATCCCACTGCCTCAAACATAGAGGAGAGGCTTCTCTTCTGTCCTTTGACATGACCTGCTAACATCGGACCTCCTGATACGAAGACTGTGGGCACATTGACTCTGGCTGCCGCCATTAAAAGTCCCGGCACGTTTTTATCACAGTTTGGCACCATCACCAGAGCGTCGAACTGATGAGCCATTGCCAGACATTCTGTGGAATCACAGATTAAATCTCTGGTTACCAGGGAATATTTCATTCCGATATGTCCCATGGCAATTCCGTCACAGACTGCAATCGCCGGAACTACAACCGGAACACCGCCGGCTTCCGCTACGCCCATCTTTACGGCGTTGACGATTTTATCCAGATTCATATGCCCTGGAACAATCTCATTATATGAACTTACAACACCAACTAAAGGCTTATCCATCTCTTCTTTTGTAAACCCAAGGGCATTGAACAAAGAACGGTGTGGAGCCTGCTGCATTCCTTTTTTTACGTTATCACTTTTCATTGCTAATCTCCTTATCTTATTTTGCATCTATACTCTTGTTCTGTTGATATTTTTAGATTCTCTCACAGATTAAGTCGCCCATCTCTACAGTTCCCACCTGGGTTACGGCATTTCGCTTCTCTTCTTCCTGTGGCATGATATCAATGGTGCGGTAATTTTCCTTCAAGACTTTCTTAACGGCTTCTTCCACGGCATCCGCTTCCTTATCCAAATCAAAGGAATAACGCAGCATCATAGCTGCACTTAAGATCGTTGCAATCGGATTTGCAATCCCCTTGCCCGCAATGTCCGGTGCGGAACCGCCGCTTGGCTCATAGAGACCGAACTTCGTCTCGTTTAAGCTGGCGGAGGATAACATTCCGATGGAACCTGTCACCATGCTCGCCTCATCGGATAAAATATCGCCGAACATGTTCTCCGTTAAGATCACGTCGAACTGCGCCGGATCTTTCACCAGCTGCATGGCACAGTTATCCACCAGCATATGCTCATAAGTCACTTCCGGATAATCCTTTGCAACTTCTTCCACCACTTTTCTCCACAGTCTGGAGGAATCCAGCACATTCGCCTTATCCACGCTTGTGACCTTTTTCCTTCTCTTCATGGCGATATCAAATCCCCGGACTGCGATCCGGCGGATCTCATTTTCATTATATGTAAGGGTATCCACCGCCGTCATGACTCCGTCCCGCTCTTCCGTGAGACGGTCTCCAAAATAAAGTCCTCCGGTCAGCTCCCTCATAATCATCATATCAAATCCCTCTCCGATAATATCATCCCTGAGAGGGCAGGCTTCTTTTAATTCCTCGTACAAATAAGCCGGTCTTAAATTCGCAAATAAGTTCAGGGACTTGCGAAGTTTTAACAGTCCTGCTTCCGGTCTTAACTCCGGCGGCAATTTGTACCACGGTGAGGTGCTTGTATTTCCTCCAATAGAACCCATCAGTACGGCATCGCTTGCCTTTGCCGCTGCAATTGCCTCATCGGTCAACGGGACTCCTGTTGCATCAATGGAGCAGCCTCCCATTAGAATCTCTTCATATTCAAATTCGTGTCCGAATTTTTCTCCCACTTTATCTAAGACTTTTTTCGCTTCTTTTACAATTTCCGGTCCGATTCCATCTCCGGAAATGACTCCTACGTGAAACTTCATGATTTACTTCCTTCCTATATTCTATTCCCCTTGATTGGAAAACGCTTTTCTACTGCGTTTAGGTAAAGTCGTGTCAGTGTACAGTTGCCGACGTTAAACCTATTAGATACTATCATAGTATATTTGATAAGAGATTTCAACAAGAAATAGCATGATTCTTTTTCATACTGGTTATAAATTCAGATTATATTGACAAGATTTATTATAAAACAGGGGAATAGAAAAAAGATATCTCTTGTTCAACAAAAGATATCTTTATATGCGACAGCTTGTCCCGCCTCTTATGATTCTACCGCATCCTCCGGCTTCTCCACTGCGGAGATTGCTCTTCTCTGGGCTGGAATACGACAGTTCTTGTTATTACCAAACTCAATGATCACTGTATCCTCTGAAATATCAATAACGGTTCCATAAAAGCCGCTGGTGGTCAGCACCGTATCACCGATTGCCATTTCCGCTAACATTGCATCTTTTTTCTTCTGCTCCTTTTTCTGCGGACGTATCATAAAAAAATACATAAATGCAAACAGAATGATAATCCATGAAAGCATTCCAATTGTTCCCATTTCTTTGCTCATTGCTAAAATAGACATGTTCTTTCCTCCTAAATATCTGAATCACTTGTTCTATTGTACCTAAAAATTTTCCATTCTTCAATACTTTTTCTCAGGATTTCTAAAATTAATCCCCATGACCCGGAAGCTGCCGCGAAGCGCTGTTTGCAGGAACTCAACCTTCCTCCCCGCTTTCCGCTTTCATCTGACCCATGCCATAGAGCTTTTCTTCCTTATAAGACTGATAAGTGCCCGCCTCAATGGCATTCCGGATCTCTTCCATCATGGTATTGTAAAAATACAGGTTATGGAGTACGCAAAGCCGCATACCCAGCATTTCCTTCGCCTTTAACAGGTGGCGGATATATGCTCTGGAATAATGTCTGCATGCCGGACACTGGCAGCCCTCCTCGATAGGACGCATATCTTTCTCATACTTTTTATTAAAGAGATTGATCTTTCCCTGGTTGGTGTAGAGATGCCCATGCCGTCCGTTTCTGGTCGGATAGACGCAGTCAAAGAAGTCCACGCCGCGATCCACCGCCTCTAAGATGTTTGCCGGTGTTCCCACACCCATAAGATAAGTTGGCTTTTCCGTTGGCAGGTGAGGCACAACGGCTTCAATGATCCGGTACATCTCCTCATGGCTCTCCCCCACGGCAAGTCCTCCGATGGCATAACCGTCCAGTTCCAGTTCCGCGATCCGCTTTGCGTGATCCACGCGGATATCCTCAAAAACAGCTCCCTGGTTGATCCCGAATAACATCTGATCTTTATTGATGGTATCCTCCAGGGAATTGAGCCTTGCCATCTCTTTTTTACAGCGTTCTAACCATCTGGTAGTCCTCGCCACGGAATTTTCCACATAGGAACGCTCCGCCACACTGCTGGGGCACTCATCAAATGCCATGGCAATGGTGGAAGCAAGGTTGGACTGAATCCTCATACTCTCCTCCGGTCCCATGAAGATCTTCCTGCCGTCCACATGGGAATTAAAATAAACTCCCTCTTCTTTGATCTTTCTGAGAGTTGCCAGAGAAAACACCTGGAATCCACCGGAATCTGTCAGGATCGGCTTGTCCCACACCATGAACTTGTGCAGACCTCCCAGTTCTTTAATCAATTCATCTCCCGGACGCACATGGAGGTGATAGGTGTTGGACAACTCCACCTGGGTCTTGATCTGCTGCAGATCCTCAGTGGATACCGCTCCCTTAATGGCGGCGGCGGTTCCCACATTCATAAAGACCGGAGTCTGTATCACCCCGTGTACTGTATGAAATTCTCCTCTTTTGGCATCTCCGTCTTTTTTGATCAATTTATACATAAAAATTACTCCTCATTTTTTCTGCCTACCATTATAACCTCTGGCTTCTCAAATGTACACCTGATTTTGGCGATAATTTCCACAAAATTTTAACTCTCTGGCAAAAAAACACGCCTTCCTCTTCCGCTACTGCTTTGCTCTGCTTGCCTTTCCACCAGATTTCTAGTAAGATAGACAAAGAATCGACACCCGTCTAAAAGCAACGAAGCTGTTGCCCCGCAACATCCGCCAAAAGGATGCCGACGCATCTTTTAACTCATGGTTTGCGGGAATCAAACAAAAAGGAGAACATATTATGGCAGGTTCAACATATGGAAATATTTTTAAGATCACTACCTGGGGAGAATCCCACGGCAAAGGCATCGGCGTGGTCATCGACGGCTGCCCTGCGGGACTGCCTCTTACAAAGGAAGATATCCAGATCTATTTAAATAGAAGAAAACCGGGACAGTCAAAATTCGCCACTCCCCGCAAGGAGGACGATGCGGTGGAAATCCTCTCCGGCACCTTCGAGGGACGCACCACCGGAACTCCCATCTCCCTCATTGTCTACAATCAGAATCAGAAATCAAAGGACTACCGTGAGATCGCAACATACTACCGCCCTGGTCACGCAGACTATACTTTCGATGAAAAATACGGCTTCCGGGACTATCGGGGCGGGGGGCGTTCCTCCGGGCGGGAGACCATCGGACGTGTGGCTGCAGGCGCTGTCGCCGCTAAGATCCTGGAACAGCTGGGCATTACGCTGACTGCTTACACCAGATCCATCGGTCCAGTGGAGATCTCCAGCCTGGATCTTTCGGAAATTTCAAATAATTCCCTCTATATGCCGGACGCCAACGCCGCCGCAAAGGCTTCTGACTATCTGGAAGAATGCATGAAGAACCACGATTCCTCTGGTGGGATCATTGAGTGTATCATTGATGGAATGCCGGCTGGAATCGGTGATCCGGTCTTTGAGAAGCTGGACGCGAATCTGGCAAAAGCGATGTTTTCCATCGGGGCGGTCAAGGGCTTTGAAATCGGGGACGGCTTTGCAGTCTCCACTGCAAAAGGCAGCCGGAACAACGATGCCTTTTATTATGACGAAAAAGGAAATGTCTGCAAAAAGAGCAACCACGCAGGCGGTATCTTAGGCGGCATCAGCGACGGAAGCCCCCTCGTCTTTCGTGCGGCAATCAAACCGACCCCTTCTATCTTCTCCAAGCAGGAGACCATCAACCGAGACGGGGAAAACATTGAGATCGAGATCAAGGGAAGACATGATCCGATCATCGTCCCAAGAGCCGTGGTCGTGGTGGAATCTATGGCTGCGCTGACTATCGTAGATTTACTCTTTTCCAATATGAGTGCAAAAATGGATGCTATCGTAGCTTTTTACAGCTCTGATAAATAAAATTCAAAAAGCAGATTCTCCATCGGATCATAACTTCCGGTGAGAATCTGCTTCTTCTTATCTGTTTCTCTATATTTCTTATACCATTCTGCTGCTTTCAGCTCAGGATCTCATGTCCCATAACTATAATAAAAATTCCGTCAGCAGCGTATTGCTCACATCAATTCCGGCTTCCGTAAAGAAGATTCTGCCCTCTCTCTTTTCCAGATATCCTCCGGCAGTCAGCTTCTCCAATGCCTGTCCATAAGCGCCCTCGATCTCCATGCCGAACTGTTCCTTGAAATCCGCCCTGGAAATACCGTCCGTCATCCGAAGACCCAGGAACATAAATTCCTCCATCTGCGCTTTTTTACTTAAAACCTCTTCATCCTCTCTCTCAAAATTGCCCTTGCGGTACTCGAACATAATGTCCGTGTTGTGGAACCTTGTGTTCTCAAACAGGGAGCTGGCGCCGATTCCCATACCGATATAATTCTCCCGTCTCCAATAGCCCACATTATGCTTACACTCAAATCCCGGTTTTGCATAATTGGAGATCTCATAGCGCTGATATCCCTGATCTGCCAAAAGCTCCTTTGTCAGCCGGTACATCCGCCGTTCCTCCTCCTCACTCGGAAGATATTTCGGCTTTCCTCCAGAAGCCCGGATATAATCGTCCTCCGCGTATTTCTCGTAAAACGGCGTGTCCTTCTCAATCATGAGACTGTATGCCGAGATATGCTCCGGTTTCAGACGCAGCACATTTTTCAATGTCATCTCATAGGACGCCACAGTCTGGATCGGCAGGGCTGACATAATGTCCACATTGATATTCTCAAATCCCGCTTTTCTGGCCGCGTCATAGCTCTCCAGGAAATCCTCAAAGGTATGGATTCTGCCCAGGGTCTTCAACTCCTGATTATTGGCGGTCTGCAGACCAAGACTGATCCGGTTGATCCCACTGATTTTATAGAGCGCCAGCTTCTCCCGCTCCACCGTTCCCGGATTGCACTCTATCGTAATCTCCGCATCTTCTTTTACATGAAAATGCCTGTAAACCTCCTGCAAAATGGAATCGATCACCTGTGCCTTCAGGATAGAGGGCGTACCGCCGCCAAAATAGATGGTGGACACCTCATAATCCTCACAGTCATACGCCTGAAACTTGATCTCATTTAAAAGTGTTCTGATATATTCCTTTTTTTCAAACTCACTTGCCTCTCCTGATAAGAAGTCGCAATAATCGCATTTTTTCATGCAAAAAGGAATATGTATATATAATTCTAAATTCTTCATGAGTCTATTATAACGCTAAATCCACATGCTGTACAGTTCCAACTTCACCACTTTCTTTCAGATAAACTCCTGTTTTCTGAATCACCGCCTGGGTGTTGTTTCCAGCGTCTTTCAGGCTGAACTGGGTGTTGGTGTTTCCCAGATAAATAGCTCCGACTCCCGCTTCCTTCAAAGAGAGGAGACGGTCGTTTCCATCCTCATCCTTCGTCCAGACTTTCAGATCCTTAAATACGCTGTCCGCTTCATCGATCCAGCCGTTTCTGTCCTGATCGTAAGCCGCAAGATCCTTAAATCCATCTCCCGACTTCGTGCCGAACAATTCGCTTCCGTCGTTGATCCTTCCATCGTGATTTTTATCCAACGCTAAGAATCCGCTGCCCTCGCCCACGAAAGAGATCTCCTCCTTCGCTCCGTCGGAGTCCAGGTCAAAATAAAATTTCTGATCGCTGATGGAGGTCACATTGGCGTCCATATTGATCACCAGCGGATCCGTCAGGATATAATCCTCCTCCTGCAAATACTCATATTTTGCCGCAAAAGCATGGCTCATCTCAAAGGACACGCCGAAACTGATATCACGTCCATCCGCCGTATGCACCATTCCCGTCGCCGCAAAAGCCGTTGTCTCCATCTCCGAGAAAAATCCCGATACCACGGTCTGTTTTGTCATCAGAGTTCCCGTCGTCACCCTGTCGGCAGAGGAAGAAGTCAGAACCGTTCCGCCCTGGGAACCTGCGATACCAAAACTCAGGCTTTCGCTGTGAGACATTTCCGTCTGGAATTGTTTCAGGCGATCTTTTAGCTGTGTTCTCTTGCCGTCCCTTGGATTGCGCAGAGATTCCAGTATTTTTTTCAGAATCTCCATCTTTAACTCGTACTGATCCTTTACCTTTGCCGCCGCCTCCAGATTTGTCTTATTCGTGCGGTTGTTCTGCAGTTGTTTCAGGCTGTTTTTAAGATTTTCCTCCTGCTGCTGTTTCTTTTGATTTTCCTCTTCCTCCTTGATCTCGTCCATCTGTTCCATCAGGCTCTTGCCCTCCTCGGAAAGATCAAAGACCGCCGCCTTGTCCGCACGGCGGGTAAGGGTCTGCGACTGCTGTACAGATGCAGAAGTGTAAGTTCTGGAACTGCTCATTCCAACTCTGCTGCTCTCGATAATCATGGTACTCACATCCTTTCTTTTCCATGACACATTGACTCGCTCTGCCATCCGTGGCAGAATTTGATAGATTTGCTCTATAATAGATATCGGTATTTTCTTCCAGTTTCTGAATCCTTTGTCCACAATTTTCTACAGGTTGTGCAATTCAAGTTGCACAGCCTTTGCCTGCTATTTTACTATTTCTTCGTAATATTCCTCTGCCTCTTTTGCTGTAATGGGGAAATATTTTTGCAGCTTTTCCAAGGTTCTTTCTTTTGAGACATTTTCTTCAATGTTCTCCTGAATCATTGCCTGTATCCCAATCTGCATTCCCTCTTCCCGATACATTCTTTCCAATTCAAATGATTTCATATAGCTGACTCCGACCTCCTCATCATGCCTGACTTCCTCAACAAATTTATGGATTTTTTGCAAGGCTTCGTTATTTGCATTTTCCAACCTGCTTTCTTCTATGTATTTTAACATATCTCTCAAGGCTTTACTAGGATTTCCTTCCTCACCTCTTGTATACAAATAGATGGTTTTATTTCCATCAGAGCATTTTATCGTATCATCCTCTTTGCAATGATTTTCAAAAGTATAGACCATACGATTCTTCCAAACTCCGTTTCTCCATACACATACTTCTCCTTTGATATTGAATTTTTCATCGTGAATGATTTGGCGAACTGCCAGAATTTTTGATAGCGCTGCATAGAATATGCCTATTGCACTTTAGATTGTTTATATTTTCAATCATGAAAAGTATAACACAGGTGGTACTGACTTAAAACTGTCATTTTTACTAAAATATTTGATTTACAAAGAAAGATACCCCGAACGCAGGATATCTTTCTTCTAAATTAAATATAAATAATCGTCACCCCGGAAAAAGTCACATCTCCCATCAATGTCAGCGTCGGCACTCCGGCAGACTGATTCTTATTCTTCTCTTCCACTCCCCCAAAAGTCACATCGATCTGGTTGACGACATTCCAGGTCTTTGGAATATACAGCTCCACGCCGGCAAAAGAAACATCCAGCTGAACCGTTGCATTCCCCTTCTGAATCACTGCATTGTCAAAATAGACTTTCAATCCTCCGAAAGAACACTCCAACTGCGCGAACTCAAATTCGTCCGAATTGATATACTTCGTACTTGCTCCAAAACTATTCTTAAAAAACACCCGGCTTTCATCCTTGCCATCAAAGATTTTCTCGAACTCTTCTTTACTCTTTTTCTCACCCTTGTAATAATACCATTGCTTTTTCTTATTCCGAAACAACATCGAACATCCGATACTTCCAAGCAGAGCCGCTCCCAAGACCGGCCACGGTGTCAGCTCCGTAATATTCAGCTCGTCCGCAAATAAAATCGCAAAGAAAGCAAGGGAAAACAAGATTCCGGTAAAATTAATATGTGCAAGGCTCTTTGCAAAAATGCCGATTAAAAATCCCGCAAACAATATCTTAAATATCCCAATCTCCGGCATCATCCCCAATTTGCTCACAAGCAAAAAGACTGCTGCAAAAATAAAGAACACGCCCCAAAATACTTTTTCTTTTTTCATTCCTGATTCCTCTTTTCTTCCATTTTTAATTTCAGCGGTTTGTAGTAATAACGGGAGACATAGACCTGTTTGTGGGTATGCCAGAATTCCACCACACTCGACGCCGTCAAATTCCTGCTGATGGAAAGCACCTGATCCGTATTTAAAATCGCAGACTTGGAAACCCGCATAAAATATCCCGGCAGGATTTCCTCCAATTCATAAAGACGATAGCGTACCTGGTAGACATTGTCCACCGTATGGGCACAGACCACTTTTTCCTCCGTCTCAAAAAACAGGATGGATTCCAGCGGCAGATAATATTCCGTATCTCCCCTGTAAAACACGAATCTCTGTTTTTTCGATATCAGATCCGAGACGGCTTTTTGAATCTCCTGTACCTCCTCTGTCAGACTCTGACAACGGATGACCACTTCCTCTTCTTTTAACTGTTCGTCCAATTCAATTCTTATCTTCATGTTTCCCTCTCTTCACGATTTAGGATACCTGTAAACGAAAAATATGTAAATAGAAATTCACCAAGTGGTCGGTTTTAGAATCCAAGTGGTAAAAAAAAGAGGCTTCCACAGCCCCTATACCACCCTTGTCATCGGCAGTTCATTATTGATCCCATTGGACATTAAGATTTGATGCAGGTCTATGACTCCATTCTTAAATGTGGCAGCACATGCCGTCAGATAGAGTTCCCACATCCTCGTGAACTCAATCCCATGCATTTTTAAGATTTCCTCCCGGTGTGTTAAAAAATTCTCTCTCCAACAGAGTAACGTCTTACTATAATGGCGTCTTAAGCTCTCCACATCCAGGGTGTAAAGCTGCATATCTCCCATAAGATAGATGATTTCCCGCAGACTTGGCACCATTCCTCCCGGAAAGATATATTTTTTCATAAACGCATCCCCCGGATGTTCTTTCAAAGCGCTGATATAATGTAAAAGAAAGAGACCTCCCGGCTTCAGCACAGATTTGACACATTCTAAAAACAGAGGATAATTGTCCCTTCCCACATGCTCTAACATTCCGACACTGACCACCCGGTCGAACTGCCACTTAGAACTCTTTAAATCCCGATAATCCATCAACTGTATGCTGATTTTCTCTTCCAGCCCCTCTTTTTTGATATCCTCTTCCGCCTTCTTTGCCTGCTCCTTGCTCAGGGTAATTCCAACTCCCATGACGTCATATTTTTCTACGGCTCGCTTTAATAAAAAGCCCCAGCCGCATCCGATATCCAATAGCGTCATTCCCGGCTTTAACTGCAATTTTTCCAGGATATGGTCCACCTTTTGAACCTGGGCTTCATAGAGGGTGTCCGTATCCTTCTTAAAATACCCGCAGGAATAACTCATGGTCTCATCCAGCCAGAGGGAATAGAAGTCGTTTCCGATATCGTAGTGACTGCCGACTTCCTTTCGCTGGTTCTTTTTCGATGTGGAAGTAACCATCAGACGTCTTAAAAGGGAATGGTTCGTCGTAAATTTCCCCATTCCTCCCATAAAGGTGTCCAGAACTTCGAATAAATCTTTATCCACCTCAATATCTCCCCGCATATAGGCTTCTCCCAGGGCAAGGGATGTGCTTGTAAGTAATTCTTTTTTGTCTATTTCTCTGTTTAAGGTAACGGTAAAACGGGGCGAATCCTCCCCTAACTTAATGACCTCTCCATTGCTGGAAAGTAGAAATGAAACTGGAATGATATGTTCCAGATAATCTGCTAAAAACTGTTGTTTCAACACCACACCTCCATAAAATGTATTACTCCCAAGGGAGATAAATACATTATGGACAGGTGTGATGTTTTTA
The DNA here is from genome assembly GCA_958428365.1 of uncultured Lachnospiraceae bacterium. Taxonomy (GTDB): domain Bacteria; phylum Bacillota; class Clostridia; order Lachnospirales; family Lachnospiraceae; genus Maccoyibacter. Next base: position 189,068 of record CAUAFT010000001.1, read on the forward strand.
TTCAAAAATGGAATTATTTTCCATCGTCTAATTTTAAGACACTCATGAATGCGGATTGCGGAATCTCTACATTTCCCACCTGACGCATTCGCTTCTTTCCTTCCTTTTGTTTTTCCAAAAGCTTTCTCTTACGGGTGATGTCACCGCCGTAGCATTTTGCAAGAACGTCTTTTCGCATCGCCTTTACGGTCTCGCGGGCGATAATCTTGCTTCCAACTGCTGCCTGAATCGGAATCTCGAATAAGTGGCGCGGAATCTCCTCTTTTAATTTCTCGCACATCTTTCTTCCACGCTCATAAGCCGTTCCCGAATGCACGATGAAGGAAAGGGCATCCACTTCCTCATGGTTAATCAGAATATCCAGCTTCACAAGCTCGGAACGGACATAGCCTTTCATCTCATAATCAAAGGAGGCATATCCTCTGGAACGGGATTTCAATGCATCGAAGAAGTCATAGATAATCTCATTTAACGGCAGGTCGTATTTTAAAAGCGCTCTGGTCTCCTCCATATATTCCATGCTGATATAAGTACCGCGGCGTTCCTGGCATAAATCCATGATGGCTCCGATATATTCACTTGTCACCATGATTTCCGCACTGACAATCGGCTCTTCCATATATTCAATCTGTGCCGGGTCCGGCAGATTCGACGGATTGGTCAGCTCAATCACTTCACCGTTGGTCTTGTGTACCTTATAGATAACTCCCGGCGCCGTTGTGACCAAATCCAGATTATACTCTCTTTCCAGTCGCTCCTGGATGATCTCCAGGTGCAAAAGTCCAAGGAAACCACAGCGGAATCCAAATCCAAGGGCGATGGATGTCTCCGCCTCAAACTGAAGTGCCGCATCATTTAACTGTAACTTTTCCAGAGCGTCCCGCAAATCAGGGTATTTTGCACCGTCAGCCGGATAGAGTCCGCAGTACACCATGGGATTTACTTTTTTATATCCCGGAAGCGGCTCGGCACATGGACGGTTCGCATCCGTAACCGTATCTCCCACACGGGTATCCTGTACATTTTTCAGGCTCGCCGTGATATAACCTACCATTCCGGCAGAAAGCTCCTCGCACGGGATGAACTGTCCGGCACCAAAATAACCGACCTCCACAACATCTGCTTTCGCTCCCGTTGCCATCATCTGAATGGTTGTCCCAACCCGGACACTGCCCTCCTTGATACGGCAAAATACGATAACGCCCTTATAGGAATCATAGAGGGAGTCGAAAATCAACGCCTGAAGCGGTGCGTCAGGGTCTCCCGTCGGCGCCGGAATCTTTGCAACGATCTGTTCTAAGACGTCTTCGATATTCAATCCCGTCTTAGCGGAAATCTTCGGTGCATCCTCCGCTTCAAGTCCGATGACATCCTCGATTTCCTCCACGACACGCTCCGGGTCTGCACTTGGCAGGTCAATCTTGTTGATGACCGGCATCACGTCCAGATCGTGGTCTAACGCCAGGTAGACATTGGCAAGGGTCTGCGCCTCAATTCCCTGTGCCGCATCCACCACCAGAATAGCCCCATCGCAGGCGGCGAGACTTCTGCTGACCTCATAGTTAAAATCCACATGGCCCGGCGTGTCGATCAGGTTGAAGATATACTCTTCCCCATCCTTCGCCGTATAGACAATGCGGACTGCCTGCGCCTTAATGGTAATGCCCCTCTCTCTTTCTAAGTCCATGTTATCAAGCACCTGGGACTGCATCTCCCGGCTGGTCAGAAGTCCTGTTTTTTCAATGATACGGTCCGCTAACGTGGATTTCCCATGATCAATATGTGCAATAATGCAAAAATTACGAATTTTACTCTGATCGATATGTGACATTCGTTCCTCCAAATCTCTTTCTATCTAAAATCATGATGATTCCTGACAGTCATCGTCTAAATCCAGCCCTTTTTCTTAAATAAGAAAAAGAGAATAAAAAGCATCACAAAATAAATTGCAACCATAATATTATCGGAAAACTGAAACATCCTCTGTAAGATTGTACTGATAATCATAGGAATGCCCGCACAAACCACTACTGTTATTAATTTTTTCATCCTGAGTATCCTCCTCATAAATAAGCATGATATTTCTTATAGGATTCGGGTGTCAAAAACACCTCTGGTGATATCCGTATAGTATAAAAACTGCAAGGGACCCTGTCCTTGCAGTTTATTTTCCCTAATTATGATATTATTTTTTCTCTGCTTCGTCAATCTTTTTCTGGCTTTTGCTCCATTCCGTTTGCCCTATTCCGCCACAACCTTATTCAGAATATCGGCAAGAGGCACCATTGCATTTTTCGCCTCCTCAAGCGTATTCGTCTGGGCTCCCACCTCCACTAAGAGGCTCTTCGGTTTGAAATGCATGTTATAACGGTAGCCTTTTAAGTAAATCGGTCTTGCAAATCCCGGATAGTACTCTGCCGCCTTTAACTGCATCTGGAAGGAAAACGCCAGGTTATCCTGTATGTATGGATTCTTCAGATAAGAGATATCCCCCAATGCCGTGGTACGGCTCAGACCATTGAAAAACATGATGGACGCCATCTGCTTGCCATTCTGCTCGGTTACCAGCCTCGTTCCCTCGGCGACACCATCCCGGTGTAAATCGATGACGACCTCAATGGAGGGATTCTCCTCTAAGACCTGTTGAATTGCCGGCTCTGCATTGGAATAGGCGTGGTCCCTGTCGTTCACATCGTAAGTCCCGGTATGATGCAGGACATTCAGTCCGTATTCCTCCCTCAATATCTTAGCTAAATACTCTCCCACCCCGACCACGGTAGTATCAAGGTCTCCCGGAGTGGAATCCGCATACCCCTCCTGGGAATGGGTGTGGTAGATAAGGATCTGGGGTCCATCCACATCCTTGGCAAGATGCATATCCTCCGCCAGCATAGTCTCCGCATTGAGCTGATCTCCTGTAATCGTTGTGGTACGGTCCACCGTATAGAAGTTCTGTATCAGATAATCGAAGTCCGCTAATTTTTCCTTTGAAAAACTCACAACGGGCTTCTGGCTCTTTTCCACGACTTCCTCATCCTTGTTCTGGCTGACTAACTCTCCCGTCTCTTCATCCACATGATTTTCGTCCGCCGCCTCTTTTGCCCGAATCATCTCGTAGGTCAGCTCGCTCTCCGTCTGTGTGTCATATACTTCATTGATTTTGACATAACTATAAATAGGGAGTACTTTCGAAAAATACTCCCTGCTGTCTGTTGTCTCATCATAGGTCAGAGCCGGTGCATAAGTCTCCATAATCTGGTCATATATTCCTTTTTCAAAATGGGACATCAGCAGATTGCCAAGAGTACCGTTCTCCTCCGATCTGCCGCTTTTCAGTCCTGTGACGATCACGCCCAAGATCAGGACTCCCACAAGCAGCCCCATGACTTTGTTTTTATGATTTTTTCTATTCTCTCGGTCCATAACAGTAGATTATATGCAAAGACAAGTCCTGTTATTCTAAAAATTTGTACAAGTTTCTTTTTCAAATGCAAGATTCAGTCCCTCCGATATCGTAAAACTCAGTCTTTTAATGGATTCATCAATATCCTTCGGCGTCACAAAAAAAGAGTTCAGCGTACAGTCCGCCTCCTCGTAGAATCCGCTGATGGCGTCGTTGACAATGGTTGCCGCATCCACCACTGTAGGAATCCCAATGGCGATCACCGGAATGCCTACGCTTGCCTCGTTCAGCCCATGCCTGTGGTTGCCGACTCCGGAACCGGGATTGATGCCCGTATTGGTGATCTGTATGGTCCGGTTCAGACGTTTCACACTCCTTGCCGCCAGAGCGTCCACGGCAATGATGTAATCGGGATTTGTCTCCCTGATGACGCCCCTTACGATCTCAAGACTCTCCATTCCGGTCTGTGCCATGACCCCTGGAACGATACTGCTGATGGAGTTGCTGTGTTCATTTCCCAGCGCATATTTACCAAATTCCCGGATGACGTGCCTGGTGATCAGCATATTATCCACCACCCGCGGTCCCAAAGCGTCCGGCGTCACCTCCCGGTTGCCAAGCCCCACCACGAGGATCGAGAGCTCTTCCTTCTGGGTCGGGAGCATGGTGCGCAGAACCTTCGCCAGTTCCCTGGATATCTCCCTGTGATATCCCTCGTCTCCGTCCGCCATCTCCGGCGCTTCAATGGTAATGTAGCTTCCTCTGGGTTTTCCCATGGTCTTTGCTCCGTTTTCCGTCTCAATGACTACCTCCGTCACCTTGATATTTTCTCCCTTTTCCTCCTCGTGGATGCGGACTCCCTTGATCTCCACATTGTCCTCTTCAAATTTTTCTTTTGTCTCTAAGGCTAAATCCGTTCTTACCTGATACATTTCCTAATCACCCCTCATGTTTTCTTCTATTTTTTGCAAAAAAGCGAAAATTATGTATTGACAGATTATGGGGGATAACCTAAAATGTAATAGTATGTTTACATTAGCACGTCCGTGTCCGGCTTTAATGTAACAATCATGTAAAACAGTCTAGAATAATTGGAGGTGTACAGATTGGCTAACATTAAATCAGCAAAGAAGAGAATTTTAGTAACTGAAAAAAAAGCTGCTAGAAACAAATCTATCAAATCCGCTGTAAAAACATCTATCAAAAAAGTAGATGCCGCAGTTGCAGCTAACGATAAGGCTGCCGCAGAAGCTGCTTTAAAAGCTGCTATCGGTGAGATCAGCAGAGCTGCTTCTAAAGGTGTATATCACAAAAACACCGCTGCTAGAAAAGTTTCCCGTTTAACAGTTGCTGTTAACAAGATGGCTTAATTCAGTAGTGAAATAGATATGAATATTAAAAACCCGACAGTACCGTCATTCTGTCGGGTTTTTCTACATTTTTTATTGACAGTCTCTTTTTTCTCTGCTATTCTGGCTATAAAGTTATAAGTAAATAGAATTTCGGATTTGAGTAGATGAGTAATCCAAATAATATGGTACGGGTGTATTTTGTGTATCGTGTTATTTGGTTTTTTTATTTGGAGAAAAGGAGTTATTATGAATACCTTAAAAGAATCACTCTTTTCAGAGGCAGTTATTCCTTCCGTCACCTCACTTGAGGATATCCATTTTGTACTAAAGCACACCGCCCTCCCTTGGATCTGTTTGAAAATGGGGGATATCAATTCCCTGGCTTCGATTATAACCCTGCTTCATAAAAACAACCGGAAGGTGATGGTGCATCAGGATTCCATAAAGGGAATTGCAAAGGACAAGGAAGGCATTGCCTTTTTGAAAAGAATTGGCGCCGATGCAATTATCACAATGAAATCACAGAATCTTAAAATGATACGGGAAGGTGATATTCTTGCTGTCTTAGGTGCTTTTATTGTAGATTCCTCTGCTCTTGCCCAGACCGTTGCCAATATCAAAAGCGGCAAACCGGACGCAGTCCTCATTATGCCGATGACGGTTCCGTCGAAGGTCTATAAGAGACTTTTACAGGAGCATGACTGTATTCTCGCAGGCGGTCTTGGTGCAGAACACGATACGATTCAGCAGTCTTTGGACAACGGCTCCCTTGCCTGCATTGTATCAGACCGGAAAAGAATCACAGAGACTTATCTTAACAAATAAATAACCGATTCAGACATGAGTTTATTGAGTAGTCTATCTGATAAGGGATAATACATTTTATTATCTTTTGTTCGGATAGACTTTTTTATATCATAAAAAGCCCTCCGGGCAGGATCGCACTGCGGCGGAGGGAAATTATATCGCTGAAGCGAGATTCTTTCTTAATTTACATAACACATACAGACAAATCGATGCAGACAGGAATTACCCTGTTTACATAAAAATTATTTTATTTAAGGAGGTTTTTACTATGAAAAAAACAATTATGGTGTTTGGAGACTCAAATACCTGGGGCTGGAACCCATGCAATGATCTGGTGGCCCCTCTTAAACGCTGGGATGACGATGTCCGCTGGACAGGCATCCTGCAAAATGCCCTCGGAGATGATTACAAGGTTCTGAACGAAGGCTTAAACGGAAGAACTACGGTTTGGAACGACCCAATCGAGGAATACCGCTGCGGCAAGGACCAGATTATTCCTGCTTTGGATATCTGCGCTCCTTTGGATCTTGTCATCATTATGATTGGAACGAACGATTTAAAAGTCCGCTATTCTGTATCTCCGGAGGATATTGCAAATGGAGCCGCTTTAATTCTGGACAAGACTTTAAATCAGGTCGGCGCATTCCGCAATAACACTCCAAAGGTATTATTCGTATGCCCACCTCCGCTTGGACCGGTGGAAAACGGTGTATTTGCTGAAATGTTCAAAGGCAACTACGAAAAGTCCACACAGCTTTCAAAATACTACCGTGCTGCTGCAGAAGCCAGAAATGTGACATTCTTCGACGCCGGCACCGTAGTAAAGAGCAGTGATGAGGATGGTCTTCACTTACAGGATGACCAGCATAAGCTCCTTGGAGAAGCTATTGCCGAACTGGTAAAAGAAATGGCTCTCTAATTTCTTATATGCGTCCCTGATGCAGGCAACATCCCACTGGAAGCTACCTGTTTCCGGGGACGCATATTTATTTTCAATTTCATACCACGACAAATATTTATATATCAAAATACAGGAGTAAAATTATGGAACTACGTCAGATACAACATTTCGTACAGCTTTATACGAACCAGAATATGACCAAAGCCAGTGAAGCGCTCTTCATATCCCAGCAGGGACTCAGCAAATCTATTATGAATCTGGAAAAAGAATTAGATCTTTCGCTGTTTGAAAGATCCAATTCCGGTGTCTGCCCTACCGATTCGGCAGACAAGCTCTACCACTTTTTTTTGAATGTCCTGTCCTCCTATCAGACTCTCAACCAGGAGGCTGAAAAAGTACGCAAAAACAGGACTGTTAAAATCGCAGCCCCTACCGGTTTTTCTCTGACCTGTGATAAAAATAAATTTTTAACCTATTTCACCTTAGACCCTGAATTGTCTCCCCTTTACAAAGAATACGACCATCATCTCTTTCCTGCCTGTCTGGAGGAACAAAGAGCGGATATCGCTTTTATGCTCGCTCCCATACCGGACAGGCTGCAATCACATCTCATTGTATCCAGGGAACAGCTCTATGGGGTTGTCTCTAAGGAACATCCGCTTTCTGCCAAAGATTGTATATGTGTGGATGATTTATGCCATCAGAATCTAATTCTTTTGGACTTATATGACAATTTTAATACTTCAATCTTAAAACTTGCTGATTCTAAAAATATCCCTTACCATATCAGCAAAAAGGCAACCATCAATGAATTTCTTCCTTTTCTATGTTCCGGCACACTGATTGGATTCAGTACCAGAGATATTTTCAGGCATTTTAATTTTCCTGATATTTTATTCATTCCTGTGGTAATGGAGGACGGCTCTACAGCCACGATCGACACACATCTGGTAACTTTAAAGAGTCCAAAATACAATCCTAAGATACAACAGTATATCAACTATGAAAAAGAATTTTATAAAGAGGGGTAGGGAGCTTGCAGAAGCTCCCTTTTTTTGAGAAAACAATACTTGTTACCATACATAATTGAGAATGTCGTCTGCCTGCTACACTGGGAAGATGGCATTTACAGCAAAGGTCATGATCAAAATTGCCGTCGCCGGCGGGTCAATATGGGAATCGGTTCCACTATTGATGAGGTTGCCTGCCACATCTGCGATCAAGGTCGTAATCAAGCCAAAGACAACTGCCATAACTGCTGCCATGTAGACATTTCCAGTAGCCGCATAAGACCGAACAGCCGCCTCCGCTGAAATAATCAGAATGTGATGGCATCCAAAATATGGCTGTCCCATTTCAGCAAATACCAGACCGATTGCAGCAAGTCCGAAGATCAGGGTCGGATACGCCCCACCGAATGCATCCACCGGAACACCCGCATAGATAGCCCCTGCGTAGAGTCCTCCCACAAGCAGACTATAGCCAAATCCAATCAGCATCGTCGTTGATAAGACCTTTCCTTTGCTGATTACAGCCCTCCCCGTCCTGAGCTTTCCTCCAAAAAGAAGCCGGGCCAGAATCGCAGAGCAAAATACGGTAAATCCCGGCCCATCTGTCACCAGACGTGTGGAGATCGTCCCTGCAAAGAGATTCATAACCACAAGCTCCTTGAACAGATAGCCAATGATTCCAAAGGCACCGCCTACCATCAGCACACCTGGCTCATTGAATCCCGCCAATGCAGTGGCAATGTCTGCTCCATTCTCCATGATTCCTTTCTTTTTTGCAAATGCTGCCGCAGCAGCGCCTCCTGCAAATGCAATGTGCGGTCCAAAGAACGGACCAAATGCAACATAATTCAGCAGTATGTTCGATGCTTCCGCAGCGCCGCACATACCTGCAACGGAACCTGCAACAGAAAACACCCCTGTCATAATAAACGCCGGTAACGGTCCGATTGCGGCTGCAAATACGCCACCCCCAAAAGCGGCAAGTAAACATAGAATACTTATCATAGCATTTACACCTCCTCTTATTATGTATGATTTCTTCTACTGTACCCAAGCTGATTCTTTTCTTGAATACACTTATATTCTACCATCCTGCCAGTTTGCAGAAAAACATCCGCATTTTGTCGCCGTATCCTTTTGGTTGTGGCGCTTTGCCTCATGCAAAAAAGCAAGGTGACAATAAAAATGTCCCTTGCTTTTCTCTCCATTCATTCATATTTTTACTTACTATACTTTACAATCAAAACCTCCACCGCAACCCGGTCATTCATCCTTCCGGTTTTCACACCCTCTTCCAACTCTACGCCGTCCTCAAGGGCTCCCCGAATCTGTTCCATCTGAAAATTCCTTGCCATTGCCTGATTCTTGCGAACGGCAAACTCCGGCATCCCGGCTTTGGAAGCAATCGTGCGGTTGTCCACTCCCTGCCCGGTCAATTCTTTAATGAGCATCAGTTTTTGGAACTGGCGAAGGATCAGAAAAAGAATCCGCATCGGCGGTTCCTTCAACGTCAATAAATCATAATACAGATCCAATGCCTGCTTCTGCTTCTTTTCTGAGATTGCATTGACCATCTCAAAAATCTTATTCGTAGTCTGCTCCGTACAGACAGCATCCACCTGCTCCACATCAATCCCATCCCTGTCCATGCAATAGCAGATCAGCTTTTCCAGCTCCTTATCAATGTTCTCCATGTCATTTCCAGTCTTTGTAATGAACTGCTGGTAAGCCGCCTTCGTCATGGTCTTTCCTTCTTTTTTCAGACGCCCGCCGACCCAGCGCATCAGCACATCGTCCCCCTGCCTGTCAAAGCAGGTGATCCGTCCGGCCTTTTTCACCTGCTTATACATCTTGCTGCGCTTGTCCACCTCCGACTCCACGAACAAAAAGCAGGTATTCTCCGAAAGCTCCGGCAGATAGGAGGCTAAGTCCTCACAGGCATTTTTGAAAAAACCGCTGTCCTCCACCAAAATCACACGGCGGTCTGCAAAAAAGGGCATCGTCTCCGCCAGATCGATCAGCTCCTTCGGGTTGATGTCTTTTCCCTCATAGGAAGAAAAATTCATCGTATCTCCCTCCGCCACAAGAGCGTGAATGAGCTTGTCTTTATACTGGCGTTTTAAATAGGCTTCCTCTCCATAAAGTAAATAGATTTTTTGAAATTGTCCTGTTTTTATATCTTCATCAATCATTTTCATGTTCTTATTCTAGCATAAAATATCGTTCTCAATCTACCTTATTTACATTTCTGTCTCGGTATAAATTCAATTTTAAGAACCATATCCATTCCTTTCGCAAGACGCTTTAACATTGCAAGACTCGGATTGCGTGTTCCGTTCTCAATTCTGCTGATATCTGCCTGGGTGATCCCGGTTCTTTCGGATAATTCTTTCTGGGTAAGATGCAATTCTTTTCTTGCCTTCACCATTGCCTGAATGATATCAAATTCCGGTTCTAAGGCATCATACTCTTCCTTTACTTCCGGATTTTCAAGCATTTTTTGTTTAAATTCATTAAAATTTGTCATAATCTGTTCTCCTTTCATAATCCCTGCGGAATTTTTTTGCTTTCTTGATTTCCCTCTTTGGGGTTTTGTTTGTTTTTTTCACAAATCCATCCGCTAATATTATTTTTTTGCCAGCCGTAAAAAAATATAATACTCTGACGATGTCTGAACCCTGCTTTGCCCTTATCTCAAAAATGCCATCCTCTAAATGCTCTGAATAAGGCATTCTTACGATTGGTCCATTTTTTTCTAACAGTTCTATAACTCTTAATACCTTTGCTATCATTTTTGGGGACAGATTTTCTATAAATTCCTTTGCCGGTTCAGTGCCATCTTCCTTTTTGTAAAATTCTGTTACATATTCTTCTGTATGTTCTATCATTTATCTTCCTCCATATTATATGTTGTATTCAACATATTTGTCAAGACTATTTTTTGCTCTATTGTTTCTTTTTTATAAATGCCGTTATTTCTCCTTCCTTTGGCAGAATCGTGATCTGCCCGCACTCCGTTGTTTCAAATATGACAGCCCCCGCTGTCTCCATGTTCTCTACCGCTTCTGCTCCCGGATGTCCATAAGAATTATCGATCCCACAGGAAATCGTAGCCGTCTTGGGTTTTAACTTCTCCAGCAGTTCCCTGGAATTTGATTCCTTAGAACCATGATGTGCCGCCTTATACCAGTCAATCTCTCCAAGCTCCATCGCCTGCAATTCCTTTTCCTGCTCTTTTCCGATATCTCCGGTCAGCAGTCCGCGAAAATCTTCTGCCTCTAAGAGCAAAACCAGACTCCTGGCATTGCGGTCTCCTTCTGTCTCTCCTTCTTCCTGCACATTCCTCTTCGCAATCTCTCCTCCAAATGGATACAGCGCCTGGAAGCTAAGACTCCCATCTGAAATCCGCTCTCCCTTTTCCAGATAAGTAACTTTACATCCTTTTTCCTCCGCCAGTTCTCTTAGAGTTTCAAATGCCTCGTCTCTTACGACATATTCAGAGAACACCAGTCTCCCCACCGGATAACCGGATTCTAAGATTTCCATTAGTCCACTGATATGGTCCGCATCGCAGTGACTGACAAACCAGATGTCAACCTGCTCTTTTCCCTGTGCTTTTAAAAATGGCAGGATACGATATTTCCCCACTTCCGATATATCAACGCTTCCACCGTCCACAAAAAAACTGCTTCCCTTTTCAGACTCTATGTAAATTCCATCCCCCTGCCCCACATCCAGTACCTTGATCTGAGACTGAGGCGTCTTTGCCTGCAATGCATGGGATAGAACACACAAAAATACGACGAAAGAAACCGATTTCCCAATTCTTCCCATATAAAAAATGACAAGAAGCAGAAGAAACACCACTCCATAATAGAACAGGATCCTACTCATGGAGGGTTTCCCTGTGATCCAGATTGATTTCGGCAAATTCAAAAAGAAACAGCTTACATTTTCGTAGTATTGCAGAAGAACCCCGGCTCCCTTCAAGGGCAGCCATCCGAAAACAGGATGGATACACCCCAGAATCCCTCCCGCAATTCCCAAAGACAACAGGATTCCAGCGGTGGGAAGGATCAGAAGATTCACAATGATCCCATAGACGGGAAGTTCATAATAACACCAGGCAATGACAGGAATTGTAAACGTCTGGATACTCATGCTTACGACCAACTGCCGCTTCCACTTCCTTTTTATTTTTGCCGTATCCACCCTTCCATGAAACAGCTCTTTTCGGAGAGTGTCCTGTTTTTCTTCGCAGCATTTTAAGATCCATCCTCCCGCATTCACGCCCAGAACAGCAAGAAAGGAGAGCTGGAATCCGCTGTATTCCCAGACAAAGGGATTCTCCCACAACAGCAGGATCGCCGCCAGCCCCAGAGCAGTCAGAGAATCATAACTTCTCCCAATGAGATTTCCCAAAAGAAGCATAAAAAACATAAGAACTGCCCGCTTTGTGGAGACTCCCGCTCCCACTAAGACTGCAAATCCTGCCATAAGTCCTGTGGACAGCGCCGTTTTTAAGATTGGTGGAAGCCCACACTTTTGCAGCAGTCGATACATTCCCATACCAATCATGGAAATATGGAGTCCCGAAATGGCAAGGATATGGGAGATCCCTGCACTCTGATAAATATCCTTTATTTCATCGCTCAGCAATTCTCTGTCTCCAAGCGCCATGGTACTTAAGATACCCGCATTTTTTTCTCCCAGGATTTCCAGATAGACCTGTTTTATCTCCTCCTTTTTTTCATAGAGAACTTCCCAAAGCCAATGCTCTTCTCTCGTGGCAATGCGCGCTTCCTCTCCATAAAATTTGAAGTCTATCTTCTGACTCTGATAGAAGTTCTTCTCGTCAAAATTGCCCTCATTTCTTGCGGGAGACAACGTTTTTAAATTTCCTTTCATAATAATGGTAGTTCCGATCGATAAGTGATCGGTATCCAGATATGCTAAAATTCGATTGCACGGAACAGACTTTCCTTCCATGCTAAGATAACAATGTTTTAGATAATAGCGGTTACTTTTACTTCCCGCCTCTTTTTTATAGATGGTTCCCTGAACAGCCATCTCTTTCCCGTCCTGCAAAAACGGCTCGTACCGGTTCCGGTACTCCGTCTCTTCCTCCATCCGGCAACTTCCACAGAGAAAAGCAAAAAAGAACGCCAGATAAAATACTCCCTGTCTCCATCCCCGCCTTTTCCATCGCAAAAAAATATTCCATATCAGAAACGCCGCGGCAATGAACAGGATTCCGGGTTCTCCCCTTCCCCGATAGAGGATCCCCAACAGGAAAAAGACCGCCGCTAAGAACAGCGGTCGTTGATTCATTCTTCCCTCCTAATCACTTTCCAGATAATCCAGATTCCGGTCATAAACTGTATCCAGCTTATAACTATCCCGGTAAATACCCTTCGTGCTTCCATTGACAGAGATCTGTACCTTGCTGACCGTGGACAGCTCTGATAAGGAATCCACAATAGAGTAGATGACGATAGGTTCCTGGATTCCATAATCCTGATTCATAAAACCGGAATCAAAGTTAACATAACACACTCCATCCACCGTGACCACGCTGATCAGACTGGTTCCTGCGGGAATCGCGGACTTTCCTTTTACCTCCTTCGGACCCTTCAAAAGATGTTCGATGATCAGCTTCTCCATGGAAATATTGCTGCTATAGTGTACCTCCTGAGTCTCCATCACCAGACCGTCTCCGCTGTTGTTGGAAAAGTACAGGGTAATGGTCGTGGTCTGGATGGCATTGATCTGCTCTCCCGGATTCTCCACAAAGCTCTCTCCCGTCATCAATCCCACCACATTATCCTTGGCGTCCACAAGAGGGGTATCCCCTACAAAAAAGGAAACACAGGAAATATCGGGAATCTGGGTCAGAGTCTTGACAATAGACGCCCTGCATAAGATCTCCGCTGCGGCGTCCATATTATAATAGTCCATATCAAACCAGATGGAGAGCTGATCCCCTTCTATCTGACTCTTTACAACCTCCACATCATTTGGCAGCGCCTTTCTGTAATCCACATCCTCAGGATCGGAGGATAACGCTTTTAAAAATTCCTTCACCAATTCCTCCGTTCCCTCTTCCTTTGTATCATATTCCATGGCATTTAAACCTGTCTTTTCCGCATTCAGATAATAAACCTGATAATCTGCCTTCTCTTCTTTTTTTGATCCACATCCGCAAAACAGGAACAGCACAGCCATAAAAAGAAATATCCATTTCCTTGATCTCATCCTCTGCCTCCTATGCAATATAGTTGAGCGGGATACGGATGGTAAAAATCGTTCCTTCGCCTTCCGTACTATACGCCTTGATCGCCCCGCGGTGCATCAGCACTGCATTTCTCGTGATGGCAAGTCCCAGACCCGTTCCTCCGATCTCTCTGGAGTGGGATTTATCCACACGGTAAAATCTCTCATAGATATGCTCTAAGGACTCCTCCGGAATACCGATTCCCGAATCCTCCACCTTGACATAGAAATACTGATGATCTGCATTCAAAGTCACATGTACCCAGCCGTTATCCCGGTTGTATTTGATCCCGTTCTCCACAAGATTGGTGACTGCCAGTGTCAGCTTCACCTCGTCGATCTCCGCCGTCACCGGACGGAAGGTCTCTAAGACCAGCTCAATATTCTGCTTTTCCGCAATGGGGCGCAGCCTTTTTAAGATCAGCTCCAGCATCTCGTTGATGTTTACCACCGAGATATTCAGATCTGCCGCAGACTTATCCATTTTTACCAGAGATAATAAGTCCGTTATGATCTTATTCTCTCTCTCGATCTCGTTGGTGATATCCTCCATGAACTCCTTATACAGCTCCACCGGAGCGTCCCCCATTGCGTTGATGGAATCCGCCAGCACCTTCATGGAAGTCAGAGGCGTCTTTAACTCGTGGGACACATTGGAGACAAATTCCTGTCTCGAATCATCCAGAACTTTCATCCTGCCCAGAAGCTGATTGAAGCTCTCAGACATTTCCTTCGTCTCGGTAAAATAATCGATATGAAGCTCTTCGTCCCCATATCCGGTCTGAATATCCCGGATGGACTCCTCCATCTTTCGAAGCGGGCGCACCATCCTTCCGGATATAAACATGGCTAACCCGAAGATCAGCACTCCTGCGATCAACACCAGCACCCAGATCTTTCTTCCCAGATAATCCTTGTTATTTATGGCGCTGTCCATGGAAACGCTGACCAACATAACTCCGATCACATTCTTGCCGTCCGTCTCTGTAATGGGAAGCGTCATCTCAAGGTAACGACTGTCCTGATCGTATTTGGAGACCTCTTTTCCTGAGAAACTCTGGATCACCTCTTCGGATATGATGGTCTTTCCCGTATCCAGGGCATATGTATCCGTGACGATCTGAAAAGCACGATCTATCAGCATGACCCTGCCGTCATAGATATTGGACAACTGTGTGAGCTGTACTGTGATGTCTTCCAGATCAGGATGATCGATATAATCGTTTGCCGCAATCTGAGACGCCAGGATCTTCGCCTGACTTGTGATATCGATACTGCGGGTATCCACCGCCCGGTCCTCATAGGCTTTCAAAAATCCCAGACGCAGTATCAGACATGGAATGATTCCGATGAGCATTAAATAAAGCATCAGACGGAATTTCATACTTTTTAAGAATTTTCGAATTGTACTGCCTTTTCTCATACTAACGCACCTTAACTCTGGTAATAATATCCCACTCCCCATTTGGTATGGACGTATTTCGGTTCACTAGGATTTGCTTCGATCTTCTCCCGGAGCCTTCTGACATGCACGTCTACGGTGCGGACGTCTCCCGGATATTCATATCCCCATACCAGATTCAGAAGATTTTCCCTGCTGTAGACCTTGTTCGGATTGGTAACTAACAGCTCTAAGAGATCAAATTCCTTTGCCGTCACATTGACCTCTTTCCCCAGAATGAACAGTCTCCTGCTCTCACAATCCAGTCTCAGATCTCCACTTTCCACCATCTTGGAATTTTCTTCCTTCGGCTTCACATTTCCGGTTCTTCGCATGATGGCTTTGATTCTCGCCTTGACCTCTAAGATGTTAAAAGGTTTCGTTATGTAGTCATCCGCACCGTATTCCAGCCCCAGAATCTTATCCATATCGTCTCCCTTTGCCGTCAGCATCACGATGGGTACATTGGAAAATTCCCTGATCTGCTGACACACCTCGAACCCGTCCATCTTCGGCAGCATGATATCCAAAAGGATCATGTCATAGGAATTTGCCTTTGCCATCTCAAAGGCTTCCTCTCCGTCGTAGGCGCAGTCCACCTCCATGCCGTCCTGCTCCAGGCTGAAGCGGATTCCCTTTACAATTAATTTTTCATCATCTACAACAAGAACTTTTTTCGCCATCTTTACACCTCAGTTCACTGTAATACTATCCTTGATTTTATTATAAACGCCTTCTTTGATTCCACTGATGTTCATCAGCTCCTCTATACTTTGAAACGCTCCATGTTCTTCCCGGTACGCGATAATCGCATCGGCTTTGGATTCCCCGATCCCGGAAAGCTGCATTAACTCCTGTGCATCGGCAGTATTGATATTGACAAGCCCGCTCTTTGCCTCCTCTGCCTGCAAATTTGCAGACTCTTCGGCTGTCAGAACACGGATCATCTGTCCGTCGCTCAAGGTCTCTGCCTGATTCAGATTCTCTGCCGCCGCATCCTGCGTAAGCCCGCCAGCCGCCTTTAAGGCATCGCAGACCCGCTTATCCGCCTCCAGTTCATAGACTCCCGGCTTTTGCACGGCGCCGCAGACATAGACAAAGATACTCTCCTTTTTCTCCGTTTCCTTACTCTTCGGATCCTCGGAAATATCTGCCTCTTCTTCCTCAAAATACACTTCCTGCTCTTTTTTACATCCCGTACTGAAAAACAGCACACATAGAAAAAGCACAAAGAAGCCATAGGATCTCCATTTCTTTTTCATTCGGACCTTCCTTTCCTGTCTGAAAAGAACTCCGATATGCCTGCTGTTTTATTCTAACGAAATTTTAAATTTATTACAAGGGTATTTCATTTTTTTTGAAATTATTTCCACTTAAATACCAAAATTCCGGCAATCGCCAACGCCATACCGACAACTTTCGACCAGTCGAAGGGCTGTTTCTCCACTCCAAAGATCCCAAAAAGCTCGATCAGATAGGCAATCAGAAGCTGAGATATCACGATCAGCATAACGGCGCGGGCAGGTCCCAGGGCTTCCATACTTTTAATGACGGTGATAGTGATAAAGGCGCCTATAGTTCCTCCTAAGAGCATATATTTTGGCTCTACATTTTTCAGCGCCAGAAAACTGCTGCGATCCGTAATACCCCAGGCAATAAGGCAGACGATCAGCGCCGTAAGCTGGACGAAAGCTCCTGAGACCCAGATGCTGGTCTTTTCCGTTACTTCCGTGTTAAAAACTCCCTGAATGCTCATCAATGCCCCGGAAAGAAGGGCAATTATTACTCCAATCATGGCTTCCTCCTAAAAGATTTATTAGATTTAGTATGGTGCAAAATTTGGGAGATTATTCATGGTTTGGGGGCGTTTCTGGCGGAGGCTGCCGGGGATGGGGCGTGCCAGACCAGCTTTTTAGCATCTCTAAACGAATACTTTTGCAAAGCCCTATTAGATTCTGCTGCCAAAACTCGCCTCACATCTTATGAAACCGTTTCATTTCCTGCGCTCAAACAGTTGTCAGCAGAATCGGCTTTGCAAAAGCATCCGTTAAGAGCTGCACAAAAGCTGTTCTATGCACGCCCCATCCCCGGCAGCCTCCACCAGAAACTCATCGAAATCTTCCACTTTATATCCCCCTCAGTGACCCATACATCCTCTTTTTTCTCAGCGTATCATGCATAGCAAATGCCTTTCTATTTGGTTCCTTCCGCTTGGGAAGAGATTAGAACTTCTTAGTATCCCGGCTAAAAACAGCAATCATCAGACAGGACGTCTGATGAAGGCGATGTCGAGCCACGGATGGCGAGTCAGAGCCGGTTGCGTCCGTTCCCAAAACCTTCCCCCACGGGATGCTTAGAAGTTCTTATCTCTGGACAAAGGAAAGAACCAAATAGAAAGGCATTTGCTATGCTCTATACCCTCCCACCCCAAAGAAAAAAGAGGGTGCTTTCACACCCTCTTATGCTAATTCCGCCAGCACAGAGTCCAACTTTTCTATCATTTCGTCCACATGTTCCTTTTCTATCACAAGCGGCGGCACAAACCGGATCACATCACTTCCCGCCGAAATAATAAGCAATCCCCTCTCTAACGCCTTTGCCGTAATGGTTCCCACCGCTTTTTGGGTAACGATTCCCTGCAAGAGTCCTACGCCTCGTCTCGTGGTCAAAAAGTCATATTTTTCCACCAAGCCGTCCAGTTTTTCCTCCAGATAGGCAGATATTTTTTTCACATGGGATAACAGATCCAGTTCCTGATAAAGATCTAATACCACGGAAGCCGCCGCTCCCACAAATGGATTGCCCCCATAAGTCGTACCATGGTCTCCCGGTACTAAAGAGTTCTGGGCTACCCGCTCGGTCATCAGAAAGGCTCCCACCGGAACGCCGCATCCCAATGCCTTGGCGCTGGTCATAATATCCGGTTTCACACCGTATTTCTGCCAGGCAAACATCTCGCCTGTACGTCCCATGCCGCATTGGATCTCATCCAGGATCAAGAGGATATCTTTTTCCTCACAGAAGGCTTTGACTCCCCGCATGAACTCCTCCGTTGCAGGGTAGATGCCGCCCTCGCCCTGAACCGTCTCAAAGAGGATGGCGCAGGTCTTATCCGTCGCCTGGGCTTTGACGCTGTCCAGATCGTTGAAATCAGCAAAGCGGATGCCTCCCAAAAGCGGCTCAAAAGGCTCTCTGTAATGCTCGTTTCCCGTCACAGAAAGGGCTCCCATGGTTCTGCCGTGGAAGGAGTGATTCATGGCAATGATCTCATGGTCTGTCTGTCCGTCCTTTGCATAGGCATATTTTCTTGCCGCCTTGATAGCTCCCTCAACCGCTTCGGTTCCGCTGTTGGTAAAAAAGACGCGATCCATCTGTGATACTTTCAGCAGTTTTTCCGCCGCCTCCATGATCGGAAGATTATAGTAGAGATTCGAGGTATGCGTTAATTTGTCAATCTGATTTTTCAGTGCTTCATTATAGGTCTTATTACCATATCCCAGAGCCTGTACGGCGATTCCCGCCGCAAAATCGAGATACTGCTTTCCCTCGGTATCATAGAGGTAGACCCCTTCGCCGTGGTCTAAGACAACCGGAAAACGGTTGTAAGTGTGAAGAAGAACTTCCTCTTCCCTTTGAATATAATTCTCTTTATTCATGATAGAATTTCATCTCCTTATCTCCCAGGATCGCCGTACCGATTCCTTTATTTGTAAAGATTTCCAGCAACAGGCAATGGGCAATTCGTCCGTCTAAAATATGTACTCTGGATACGCCGTTTTCAATGGCGTCAATACAGTTGTTCAGCTTCGGGAGCATACCGCCTCCGATATTTCCATTGCCGATCAGCTCTTTGGCATTGGATACGGTCAGCTCCGAGATCAGAGTACTTCGATCCTCCGGATCCCTGTAAACGCCCTCAATGTCCGTCAAAAACGCCAGCTTTTCCGCACTGACAGCCCTTGCAATGGCGCAGGCAGCGTCGTCTGCATTGATATTATAGGAATTAAACTGTTCATCCATACCGATGGGACATACGATCGGGAGAAAATCTTTTTCTAAGAGGTCATAGAGAATCTTTGGATTGACTTCCGTAATCTCTCCCACATATCCAATGTCCTGTCCGTTGGAGTATTTTTTCTCAACCTTAAGCATACCACCGTCTTTTCCGCTGATGCCGATGGCGTTGACTCCCAACTCTTCCACCATCTGAACCAGGGATTTATTGACCTTAGATAAGACCATCTCCGCAATCTCCATGGTGGCTTCATCGGTTTTACGCAATCCGTTGACAAACTCCGGCTCCATGCCGACTTTTTCCACCCACTTGCTGATTTCCTTTCCACCGCCGTGTACGATAATCGGCTTGAAACCAACCAGCTTCAGCAGGGTTACATCCTGAATCACGCTCTTTTTGAGTTCCTCGTCTACCATGGCACTTCCGCCGTATTTCACAACTATGATTTTCCGGTTAAAACGCTGGATATACGGCAATGCCTCTATTAAGACTGCCGCCTTATCCATAACTTCCTGCATACTCTTTTCGTCCATCTTCATTTCCTCTTTTCTAATCCCATTTTTATTTCATCATTTGCATTTTGGGATGTCATTCGACATTCAGATCTATGAGCGGTAATCCGCATTGATTTTCACATAGTCATAGGTCAAATCACAGCCCCACGCCGTGGCAGAGGCTTCGCCCTGCTTCATATCGGCAATCGCAGTCACTGCCGGCTCAGATAAGATCTTTGTGGCCTCCTCTTCGCTGTAATCCACGGCAACTCCGTCCTCAATGATCTGGATCTTTCCCGCGGCGCTCTCAAAAAAGAGATCCACCTTTTCCGGTTCAAAGTCCACGCCGGAATATCCCAGAGCGCAGAGGATCCTTCCCCAGTTGGCGTCGTGTCCGTAGATCGCCGCCTTTGTCAGGCTGGAGCAGACCACCGATTTGCTTAAAATCTTCGCCTCCTCCTTAGACTTTGCATGTACTACCTTCACCTCAAAGAGCGCCGTAGCTCCCTCTCCGTCTCCCGCCATCATCTTGGCAATCTCCGTATTGACATAGTTCAGCGCCTCGCAAAACTTCCGGTAATCCTCATCTTTCTCCTTGATTTCCGGGTTCTCTGCCCTTCCATTGGCAAGAAGCAGCACCGTATCATTGGTGGAAGTATCCCCATCCACAGAGATCATATTGTAGGTATCCTTCACATCCTCACGCAAAGCCTCCTGCAGCAGTTCCCTGCTGATATTGGCGTCGGTGGTTACAAATCCCAGCATGGTACACATATTCGGATGGATCATACCGGAACCCTTGCACATTCCTCCCACCGTCACCGTCTTTCCACCGGCTTCAAAGGTAACCGCAACCTCCTTCGCTTTCGTATCCGTAGTCATAATGGCGCAGGCGGCTCCGTGGGCGGCCTCTCTGGTATCCGACAGCTCCTTTGCCATCACGCCGATCCCGGCTTTTAGCTTCTCCATCGGAAGCTGCATCCCGATCACCCCGGTGGACGCCACCAAAACAGCCTCCTGCGGTATCCTCAGCTCCTTTGCAGCCTCCTTCGCCGTCTCCTCACAGTAACCATATCCTTCCTCTCCCGTACAGGCATTGGCAATTCCCGCATTCACCACCACCGCCTGCGCAAAAGGACTCTCTTCCACGATCTTCCTGTCATACTGTACCGGGGCCGCCTTCACCACATTCGTCGTAAACGTTCCCGCCACCCTGCAAGGCGTCTCACTGTAAACCATCGCCATATCACTGCGATCCTTATACTTAATTCCCGCTGCCGTAGAAGCAGCTAAAAAGCCTTTCGCCGCCGTCACGCCGCCATCTATTACCTGCATACTCATACCTCTCTTTCTCTCGCATCTCAAATCTTTCATCACGAAATAAAATTCGTAATATTCTCCTCATTCAATGTAAAATCGTAATAATTCAAATCCTCCCGGAACGTCCATCCCACACTCTTCCAGAACACGTTCCCCACCTCGTTTTTCTTAAACGCGATCAGACAGACCTTGTTAATCTGCTCTTCCTGCAGCGCCTTCATACAGGTGACCGCCATCTCCTTACCGATTCCACGCTGTCTGTATTTTTCATGGACGCAGACATGGTAAAAACATCCTCTTCTGCCATCATGCCCGCAGAGGATAGCTCCCACGATCTGTCCATCCGCCACAGCCACGACGCTGGTGGTGGGATTTCTTCTCAAAAACCGCTCAACCCCTTCCCTGGAATCATCCAGGGTCCGCACGCCGAACCCATGAATGGACTGCCAGAGTTCATAGACTTCTTCGTAATCCTCAATTACCATTTTTCTTATTTTATATGTATCCATAGCTTTTTCCTACGGGAACATCGGAACCAGTTCCAATCCGGTCTCCTCCGGCAGTCCAAAGAGAATATTCATATTCTGTACTGCCTGTCCCGCGGCTCCTTTTACAATATTGTCCAGCGCGCCCATCATGATGATGCGCCCGGTTCTCTCGTCGATGACAAAGTTCACATCCACATAATTGCTTCCCTCGACCCATTTGGTCTCCGGGCAGACTTCTTTATCCAGAACGCGGACGAATTTTTCATCCTTATAATATTTATCATAGACCGCCTTTATCTCCTCATAGGATGGCAGCTTTCCGTCCTTTTTCTTTAAGGAGGCATATTCCGTCACAAGGATCCCACGGTTCATCGGCACAAGGTGCGGCGTAAAATTGATCTGTATCGGCTCCCCCGCAGCATAACCAAGCTGCTCTTCGATCTCCGGCGTATGTCTGTGAGACGCAACCCCGTAAGCCTTGATGTTCTCATTTACCTCACAGTAGAGGTTGGCAACCTTCGCCCCTCTTCCCGCTCCGGAGGTACCGGACTTCGCATCCACGATCAAAGTCGTCGTGTCGATCAGCCCCTCTTTTACAAGGGGATAGGCTGTTAAAATAGAACAGGTGGTATAACATCCCGGATTGGCTACCAGTCTCCTCCCCTTCGTCTCTTCCCTGTTCAGCTCACAGAGTCCGTAGACCGCCTCCCCAATAAACTGCGGAGACTTGTGCTGGATCCCATACCAGTGTTCATAAGTTTTTACATCTTTGATGCGGTAGTCTGCGCTCAGGTCGATAACCTTACATTTTTTTAAAATTTCTTCCGTCAGCACTCCTGCCAAAAATCCCTGAGGCGTTGCGGTAAAAATTACGTCCACTTCCTCCGCCAGCTTCTCTATGTTATCGTCCAGACAGGTATCTTCTACCAGAGTGAACATATTTCGATACACGTCTGCATATTTCTGATCGATATAGCTTCTGGAGCCATACCATTTTATCTCGACTTCCCTGTGTCCTAAAAGGATGCGGACCAGTTCCCCTCCGGCATACCCGGTCGCTCCTATGATTCCTGCTTTTATCATTTTCTTTCCTTCTTTCTTGCGTAACTATTCCTATCTTAGTATATCTTTTGATTTTCGTAAAGGGTTTTTGCATAATTTTTTCATTTTTAATGTATATTTATTCATTTCGCATCAAAAATATACATTCTTATTCAGCGTTTTGTAAAATCTATTTGAATTTTTATTTGTAAAATATGTATAATTTTACACTTGCAATATTCTCATATTTATTATATAGTAAATGCAATGCAGATCATCTGTAAAATAACGAACGGAAGAAAGGATTAGAATTATGAAAGAAAAAGTTGTTTTGGCCTACTCTGGCGGATTGGATACCACGGCGATCATTCCCTGGTTAAAAGAGAACTATGACTACGAAGTTATCTGCTGCTGCATCGACTGCGGACAGGAGGAAGAACTGGACGGATTAGAGGAAAGAGCAAAATTATCCGGAGCCAGCAAATTATACATAGAAGATATCACAGACGAATTTTGTGACGACTATATCATTCCTTGCGTACAGGCTGGCGCCGTATACGAGAATAAATATTTACTGGGTACTTCCATGGCGCGCCCTGGCATTGCAAAAAAACTGGTGGAAGTTGCAAGAAAAGAAGGCGCTACCGCTATCTGCCACGGCGCTACCGGAAAGGGAAATGACCAGATCCGTTTTGAGCTGGGTATCAAGGCTCTGGCTCCTGATTTAAAGATCATCGCTGCATGGCGTGACGACAAGTGGAACATGGATTCCCGTGAGGCAGAGATCGAGTACTGCAAGAATCACGGCATCGACCTTCCATTCTCTGCAGACTCCTCCTACAGCCGCGACCGTAACTTATGGCACATCAGCCATGAGGGTCTTGAGTTGGAGGATCCGGCAAACGAGCCGAATTATGACCATTTACTGGTATTAGGCGTCAGCCCTGAAAAAGCTCCTGATGAGGGAGAATATGTGACCATGACCTTTGAAGCCGGAGTTCCAAAATCTGTCAACGGCAAAGAAATGAAGGTTTCCGATATCATCCGTGAATTAAACCGTCTCGGCGGAAAACACGGCATCGGTATTGTGGATATTGTAGAAAACCGTGTCGTAGGCATGAAATCCCGCGGCGTCTATGAGACTCCTGGCGGAACCATCCTGATGGAAGCACAGCAGCAGTTGGAGGAGCTTGTATTAGACCGCGCCACCATGGAAGTGAAAAAAGACATGGGCAATAAGATGGCTCAGATCGTATATGAAGGAAAATGGTTTACCCCGCTTCGCGAGGCAGTTCAGGCATTTGTGGAGTCCACACAGAAATATGTGACCGGAGAAGTAAAATTCAAGCTATACAAAGGAAACATCATCAAAGCCGGTACGACTTCCCCATATTCACTCTACAGTGAATCCCTTGCAAGCTTTACCACCGGCGATCTCTATGACCATCATGACGCAGAAGGCTTCATCACCTTATTTGGTCTTCCATTAAAAGTCCGCGCTATGAAGATGGCAGAGCTGGAAAAGGATCAGTAAGCGAACGGATACATCTTTCAAAACGATATTAACAAAAAATAAAAGGCTGAATCTTACTTTACTGTAAGTTCAGCCTTTTTCTGTGATTCCCGCGATTCTGATTTTTCTACACCTGTATGATGACTGCCATCAATTCCAAATCTTCCTCTTCTGAAGCATTGGCTATGCTATGTCTGCCTCCGTTTTTGCAGATGCAGACATCCCCTGCCGACACAAAAGAAGCCTCCCCGTTGTCATTATAATCGGCATTTCCCCGAAGCACGGTGATAATCTCCTCCTCACCGATGTGTTCATGCATTCCCAGAGAACAGCCCGGCTTTAAAATCAGCCTTGCGATCACATTCGCGTTGCTCTCGTACTCTCCTTTTACTACGGAGGGAATCAGCTCCACTGTTCCGTCCCCGCCCTTCATATGTTCGTTAAAAATATGTGTGATGTCCGAATATTTTTTTACCATGTAACTTCCTCCTAATTCTCATTTCCTTTTTCCTATCACAACTTTACCAATAAGACCCATCTCATTCTGATTCTCAGCCAAGAGCCACATCCAGGATCATCATGATCAGAAAACCAACGGAAAAGCCCAGAGTTCCGATATTGGTGTGTTCCCCCTGGGACGCCTCCGGCAATAATTCTTCCACCACTACATAGATCATCGCCCCCGCCGCAAAAGCCAGAAGATACGGGAGGATCGGCGAAATAATTCCCATCAGCAACAGCGTCAGCAGTGCGCCCGCCGGCTCCACGATACCGGATAACATTCCATATAAAAACGCCTTTTTCTTACTCTTACCCTCTGCCAGAAGAGGCATGGAAATAATGGCTCCCTCCGGAAAATTCTGAATCGCAATTCCTATGGACAGCGCCGCCGCCCCTGCCAGGGTGATGTTCCCTTCCCCTGCCAGAACTCCGGCAAAGACCACGCCCACCGCCATTCCCTCCGGAATATTATGCAATGTCACAGCCAGAACCATCATGGTGGTCTTTTTCAGCTTGCTGGGCTTTCCCTCAGGCACGTCGCTGTTCATATGCAGGTGAGGAACCAGCCTGTCCATTCCATATAAAAAGCAGATACCCAGAGCAAAGCCCACCGCCGCCGGGAAAAAGGCAAATTTCCCAAGATTTCCGGACATGTCAATGGCTGGGATCAACAAAGACCAGACCGACGCCGCCACCATGACCCCGGAGGCAAAACCCAAAAGGGCTTTTTGCAGTAAATGATGCATTTCACCTTTCAGGAAGAAGACGCAGGCTGCGCCTGCTGCCGTTCCGAAAAATGGTATAAGTATTCCTATGAATGTTTGCATATTCTGTCTCCAATTATTGTTTTATATTTTATACCATTTTATCATAGAACATTTTCCTTTTTTGTCAATGATTTTCCTTTAAAAACAGACAGGACCATTATTTCCATAGATATGATCTACAAAAATAACAGTCCCCTTCCTTTTACTGTTCCAACTGATGGATATAAATGCAGTTCGGAGTCTCCACTTCCACCGGTCTGGCATCCATCAGGCAATACCTGTCCTCATAATTGATCTTAAAGGTGCGAATCTCATTGGAGTCGTGATTCAGACTCACAAAATGGCGTCCGTCCGGGAATACGGCAAGGGCTTTCGGATAATCGCCGCTGATCCTTGTCTCGGCGATCTGCGTCAGCAGTCCCGTCTCCTGATCGATCTCATAAATGACCACATCATTGATGCCCACATTGGAGACAAAGAGATATTTTCCATCCGCCGAATGCTCGATTCCCGACGCATTGCAGGAGATTCCCTCCCCCTCCAGATCCGTAGTCACACTCTGGATCTTCTCAAATACCGGTTGGTCATCCTCCACAGAGTACTGATAGACTTCCACCTCATTTTTCAGTTCGCAGAGCACATAGGCGAATCTTCCGTCCACACTGAAACGGATCATGCGCGGACCGGAATCCAACTCACATCTTAGGATGTCCACCAGCTTGATCCTGCCTCTCTCATAGTCGATCCGGTAAATCTTCACATGGTCAAGCCCACTGTCCACCGCACATAAAAATTGCTGATCCGGCGTCACCTTCACGCAGTGTACATGGGGTCTGGAAGCTCTCTCTGCCACCCCTCTGCCAAGTCCCTTATGAAAGATTCCATCTGCAATATCCACAATGCTTCCGTCCTCGGCGAGGCGCATCATGCTGACTCTTCCGTCGTGATAGCCTCCCACAAAGAGGTAACGATCCTCCTGATCCAGATCCACATAACAGCCCCTCATTCCGCCGATCCACTTCTCATTCATGGGAATCAGATCTCCGTCCGGCTGAATGGCAAAGGCCTCCACTCCCTCGTCCGCTATGGAATAGAGATATTTTCCACTGTGGGATACGATCAGATCCGACGGGTTGTTGATGGGAACAACCTTGCGTTCTATCAGTTCTCCCTTTTCCTCCTCCACGTCATAGATGTGAATACCGACGCTGTGTTCATGGGTGTAAGTTCCTACATAGGCAACATATTTTCCAGTCTTCATGGCTGCCCCTCCTCTTTTCTTCTCAGAATATCATATTGTTCCAATGGCTCTCCCAAATCGATCCACAGAATCTGCTTCGGATGGGGCGCGGACTCCATTTCCTTCCCCTCTTCGTCCAGGATCCGTCTTACCACCACCCTGCGGTTATCGCCATTGGGCTTCATGACTTCGATCTCCTCTCCCACAGAGAACTTGTTTCTCTGCTCAATACAAAAAAGTCCTTCTTCATTCTTTTCGCCCACAATTCCAAGATAGGTGTATTCTTTTAAATAGGTATTGTTATCATAGATCTGTGTATTTTCATCCGGCTTCCCGAAAAAAAATCCCGTTGTAAACTGACGGTAGGTACAGTTGGAGATCTGATCCTGATACCAGTCCATATTTTTCCGGTAAAGCTCCGGGGATACCAGATAATCGTCGATCGCCTTCCGGTAAGTTCTGGCAACCGTCGCCACATAGAGTGCCGTCTTCATCCTGCCCTCGATCTTAAAGCTGTCGATCCCCGCCTCGATCAATTCCGGAATATGCTCGATCATACACAGATCCTTGGAATTGAAAATGTAGGTGCCCCGCTCATTTTCATAGACCGGCATATATTCTCCGGGTCTGGTCTCCTCCACAATGGAGTATTTCCAACGGCAGGGATGGGTACAGGCACCCTGGTTGGCGTCCCTTCCTGTAAAAAAGTTACTGAGCAGGCATCTCCCGGAATAGGAGATACACATGGCTCCGTGGATAAAGGTCTCGATCTCCATATCCTCCGGGATCTCTTCCCGGATCCGCCGGATCTCCTCTAAGGAAAGCTCTCTGGCGGATACCACTCTCTTTGCTCCCTGCTGATACCAGAAACGGTAGGTCCCGTAATTCGTATTATTTGCCTGGGTTGAAATATGGATCTCGATCTCCGGGCAGACTTCCTTCGCAATGGTAAAAACGCCGGGATCGGAAATAATCAGGGCATCAGGTCTGATCTCCTTTAACTCTGTAAAATATTTCCGCACTCCTTCCAGATCCCCGTTGTGCGCTAAAATATTCGCAGTGACATATACCTTAACGCCACGCTCATGGGCAAAGGCGATCCCCTCGGCAATCTCTTCATTGGTAAAATTTTTTGCCTTGGCTCTGAGCCCGAACGCCTCTCCTCCGATGTAGACGGCATCCGCACCGAAGATCACCGCGATCTTCAGCACTTCCAGACTGCTCGCCGGTACTAATAATTCGGGATGTCTCATGATTTCGTTCCCTTCCTTGTACTGATTGTGATTCCGTCCCCGATGGGCAGAACTGCCGTTGTCAGTTCCTCGCTGTGGGTCAGCTCGTATAGATATTCCCGCATACGCTTATGTATGGTGCGGTTCCTTCTGGTCACCGCAAACCGGGATTGAATAATGTCCCCATCCTGCAAGACGTTATCCGAGACTAAGATTCCATTCGGCGCTAATAGCCGCAGAATCTCCGGCAGAAAATTCAGATACTGACCCTTTGCCGCATCCATAAAGATAAAGTCAAAAGGTTCTTCCAGGGTGCGCAGAACTTCCTTCGCATCCCCCTCTAAGAGGGTGATCCTGTCCTGTTTTCCTGCCCGCTCAAAATTCGCTCTTGCAATCGGAATCCGTTTCTCATAATTTTCTATCGTAGTGATGGTACAGGACGCTGGATTATACTCCGCCATCAATATGGCGGAAAAACCTACCGCTGTTCCCACCTCCAAAATCCGCGTCGGGCGCTTGATCTGAAGCAGCACCTTTAAAAAACTCTGCATCTCCTTTCGGATAATCGGGACATAGGAGGCAAGCGCCTCCCTCTCGATCTCATCCAGTATCCCGGTATTCCCCACATCCAGGGAATTGATATAGGTCACCAGTCTCTCATCTACGATCATATCAGTCTTCTCTCACAAATTCTATGTCAAAATTCAGTTCCTCGATCAAAGTCCAGTTGATCTTCTGTACCATACGGCAGAGAGCCAGCTCCGCCGCCAGGAACCTATCGATAGCTTTGTCCGCACGGAACTGTTCAGACTCCTGCTCGATCCGGTCGATGCGGTAATATAAATCCTCTCCGCCGCCATTTTGAATGTCATAGATTTTTGTACGGTACCTATTCAGATCTCTCATTTTCTCAGGGTCTTTTTCCACTTCTTCCTTCGCTTCCCAGTACGCCTGATACTCTTTACTGTTTTTGATCGCTGTCACCAGATTCTTTAAACTGTTTTCTACTTCCATATCTATACTTCCATAATGATCGGCATAATCATCGGACGGCGCTTCGTCTCCTTCCAGACAAAATCACCCAGAGAATCCTTGATCTCTGACTTGATCTTGCCCCAGTCTGTAATGTTTTTATCCATACAGTAATCCATGGTCTCATCCAAAACGGCTCTCGCCTCGTCCATCAGGCTCTCGGAGCCACGGACATAGACAAATCCTCTTGAGACAATATCCGGTCCTGCCAGCAGTCTGCCGGAACCGCTCTCCAGGGTCAGTACCACGATGATGATTCCGTCCTCGGCAAGATGCTGTCTGTCGCGCAGCACGATATTTCCCACATCTCCGACGCCAAGACCGTCTACCATGATATCGCCCACCGGCACTCTTCCCGTCACTGCCGCACCTTCGCCGTCTAACTCCAGCACGTCTCCTGAGGACAGGATAAAGATGTTATCCTTATCAATGCCAAGCTCCTCTGCTACCTTCGCCTGCGCCATCAGATGCTTATACTCTCCATGAACCGGAATGGAATATTTCGGTCTGACTAAGGAGTAGATCAGCTTGATTTCCTCCTGACAGGCATGACCGGATACATGGACATCCTGGAAAATCACGTCCGCGCCCTTCTGGAACAACTCGTTGATGACATGGGAAACCGCTTTTTCATTACCCGGTATCGGATTGGAGCTGAAGATAATGGTATCCTTCGGTTTAATGGTGATCTTCTTGTGGGTTCCGTTTGCCATACGGGACAACGCCGCCATGGATTCTCCCTGGCTTCCCGTAGTGATCAATACCGTCTTTTCATCGGGATAATTCTTCAACTGGTCTGTCTCAACAAGCGTATTTTCCGGTATTTTCAGGTAACCAAGCTCGGAGGCTGTGGAGATGATATTTACCATACTCCGTCCCTCCACACCTACTTTTCTGCCAAATTTTTCCGCAGAGTTAATGATCTGCTGTACACGATCCACATTGGACGCAAAGGTAGCGATGATGATACGCGTATTCTTATGTTCGGAAAAAATATTGTCAAAGGTAGCTCCTACGCTTTTCTCCGACATGGTAAATCCCGGACGCTCCGCATTGGTACTGTCGCACATCAGGGCTAAGACGCCTTTTTTTCCGATCTCGCCAAAACGCTGCAAGTCAATGGCATCTCCAAAGACCGGGGTGTAATCCACCTTGAAGTCTCCGGTATGCACCACGATTCCCGCCGGTGAATAGATCGCCAGAGCCGCCGCATCCTGGATACTGTGGTTGGTCTTGATAAATTCCACCCGGAAACAGCCCAGGTTGATATGCTGTCCGTATTTTACGACTTTTCGTTTTACCTTTGTGAGCATATTGTGCTCTCTCAACTTGTGTTCAATGATGCCCAGGGTCAGCTTTGTGGCATAGATCGGCACGTTGATCTCTTTTAGAACATAAGGGATCGCGCCGATATGATCCTCATGACCATGGGTGATGAAGAATCCCTTTACCTTATCGATATTGTCCCTCAGGTAAGTGATATCCGGGATTACCAGGTCGATGCCCAGCATATCGTCCTCCGGAAAGGACAGTCCGCAGTCCACAACAATAATACTGTCTTCGTACTCAAAGGCAGTTATATTCATTCCAATCTGTTCTAATCCTCCCAGTGGAATGATTTTCAATTTTGAGTTTTGTTTTTTCTTTGCCATAATTCCTCCATGTTATTTATTTTTCCCGTTTCTTCAAACAGTGCTTACAATAACCATAGAGCTTAACTTCATGATCCACCACCTGAAAAGAGACTGTCCTGTAGATTTTATCCTCCAGCTCTTCCAGCAAATCATCTCGGAAAGAAATGACCTTTCCGCATTCTTTGCATATTAAATGATGATGACGGTGTTCCTTGATATCCGCCTGTAATTTTCCAATCTCATAGCGGGCACAACCGTCACCAAGACTGATGCTCTCAATCAGTTCAAGGCTCAATAGTAATTGTATATTTCGATAGACCGTAGCCAGTCCGATTCCCGGAAACTGCTGTTTTACGCTATCATATATTTCTTCTACAGTCAGATGCCTGTCCTCGCTCTTCGCCAGAGTCTCCAAAATCAAAAGCCTCTGGTTCGTCACTTTCAGACCCTTGTTTCTCAGAATTTCTTCTAATTCCTTCTGATTCATATTTTCACCTGCCTGTTAAAGTCCGGTTTATAATTCTATTTTTGCTTCTTCTCCCAGCAGTTCTGCAAAGATCTTTGCCACTGCGTTCAGTTCCTCATCCTCCTCTACCACCTGATAAACGGCGTCCAGCTCCTCAGGGGCGGAGGTATCTTTTAAAATCAGTGCGTCCGAATCGCCCTCCTCATCCACTGTCACCAGCAGATAATCCACATTATTCACACGAGTCTGCTCCAACACATAGAACTCTATGTATTCCGAGGACTCCTCATCAAAAAATCCTATTTTATCCATTATTTTTTCCTGTTCCCATACTTCTTATTCTCATTTAAAATAAAACCACACTGTGACTGTGATTTTTTTCCAAAGCGATCTCCTTATGTCTGTCAGACCGGAGTCTCATTTTTTATCGAATCCAGATATCCCTGCAAAATAAAAACCGCCGCCAGCTTATCCACATACTGCTTCCTGTCTTCTCTGCGTATCCCGCCCTCGATCATCGCCCGATCCGCGGACACGGTGGTCAGTCTCTCATCCCAGAGGATCACAGGAAGATCCGTCCGGCGTTCCAACATCTCCTTGAACTCCAGCGTCTTTTCACAGCGGTCCCCCTCCGTATTGTTCATGTTCTTAGGGTAGCCCAATACAATTTTCGCGGCTTCGTATTCTCCGATCAATTCCTCGATCCTTGCAAGAGTACGGCGCAGCTTCTTCGGAGACTCTCTGCGTATGATCTCCACCCCCTGTGCCGTAATTCCAAGGGCGTCGCTGACTGCGACCCCGACGGTTTTAGAACCAAAATCCAAGCCAATGATCCTCATAAATCCTCCGTCTCTTACTTCCAGGAATTGTTCTCGATGTATTCCCGCAAAACCTCTTCTACCAGTTCATCACGTTCTACTTTCATAATCAGACTTCGCGCATTCCGGTGGCTCGTAATATAGGTCGGGTCTCCGGACATGATATAACCTACGATCTGATTGACAGGATTGTATCCTTTTTCAGATAAGGCATGATAGACGATGTCTAACACGTCTTTTACCTTCATCTGCGGCTCTTTTTGTACTTTGAAGTATTGGGTATTTTTTAAATCCTGCATTTTTTCACGTCCTCATTTGCTCTTTCGTTCGCACAACTGTCAGTTACCATTTTAATATATCCCCTCCTAAAATTCAACTATTTCTTGTCATAAGGAGGGACATGTCTGTGCTCTAAAAGATATATTTCCCCAGTCAAAGCCCGGACAATCCTCCCTTGGACAAAGCAATTCGTCAGATCTTCCTTAGAAGCCACTGCCGTCTTCACATATTCTTTCGTGAATCCCACATAGTATTCCTGACCGTCTATGATGGTTTTTTCTTCCATGAGGGCTTCTGTCTCTTTCCCTATATAATAATCCCGAAACTCTGCCGACATCTGCTTTTCCAGCTGCAAAAGTTCGTTGCTCCTTACGGTCTTTAACTGCTCCTCCACCTGATCTTCCATCACTGCCGCCTTCGTACCCTCTCTTTTGGAGTATTTAAAAATATGCATCTCATAAAAATGGATCCGCTCCAGGTACTCCCTTGTCTCCTGAAATTCTTCCTCACTCTCCCCCGGAAATCCCACAATGACGTCGGTGGTGATCGCCGGATGGACAAAGTATCTCCGCAGGATCTCACAGCCCGCCTCATATTCGGCGGTGGTATATTTTCGATTCATGCGTCTTAAGGTGGCGTCGCATCCGCTTTGCAGGGAGAGATGAAAATGGGGACAGATCTTTGGCAGCTGCGACAATCTTTTTGCAAATGCCTCCGTGACGATCTTCGGCTCCAGGGAGCCAAGGCGGATCCGCTGTATCCCTTCGATCCGGTGCACCTCCTCGATGAGATGTAAAAGATCGTCCTCTATATCAATGCCATAAGAACTCAAATGGATTCCCGTCAGCACCACTTCCTGATATCCCTTTTTTGCCAGCCCTCTGATTTCTTTCAGGACGTCCTCTGCTCTTCTGCTCCGCACCCTTCCTCTGGCATAGGGAATGATACAATAGGTACAAAACTGGTTACATCCGTCCTGTACTTTGATAAAGGCGCGGGTATGTTCCGCCGTCCTGCTCAAAAACAGCTCCTCATAGCCTTCTTTTCCACTGTTGATATCCGCAACAACGCTGGTCTTTTCCTGTCTTTCAAAGAAATCCTCAATCTTTTCTAACAGCTCATGTTTTTTATTATTCCCGATAATGACGTCCACTGCCTCGTCCTTTTCCCCCCGGTCATAAGCAGTCTGGACATAACAGCCCGCCGCCACGACCACCGCCTGAGGATTGCGCTTTCTCGCCCGGTGGATCATCTGGCGGGATTTGCGGTCCGCCATATTCGTCACGGAACAGGTATTGATGATATACACGTCCGCTTTCTCCTGAAACGGCACGATCTCATATCCTGCCTCCTCCAACATCTGCTGCATGGCTTCCGTCTCGTAGGCATTCACTTTACAACCGAGGTTATGCAACGCTGCTTTTCTCATACTTTTTCCTTTCCTCTGTTGACTTTTTCTTCTAAAAAGATTACACTAAAAAAACAAACACGAATAGTAACTTATGGGAGGGTCATCTATGAAAACAGTACAAATTTCTTTAAACTCCATTGATAAGGTAAAATCTTTTGTAAACGCAGTCACACAGTTTGAATTTGACTTCGATCTGGTCTCCGGAAGATATGTGATTGATGCAAAATCCATTATGGGAATTTTCTCCCTGGATCTGTCCAAACCGATCGATCTGGTCATCCATGCGGAGGAAAATGTGGATGAGATCATGGAGATCTTAAAGCCTTATCTTGTAGCTTAAATGATTTATAAAGTGTGAAGAATCCCGAAAGGCGGGGTTCTTTTTTTGTGGGGCTTTTGCGGAGGATGAGGGGGGTGGGCGGGGCTTGTAAAGGTTGTGGAGGCATGCAGCACAGCGGGAGGTGGGAGGTGGGGACGTTGTCCAGGAATAAGAACTTCTAAATATCCTTTTGCTGCGGTTCTGGAAACGGACGCAACCGGCGTCAACTCGCCATCCGTGGCTCGATGCCGCCTTCATCAGACGTCGTGTCTGATGATTGCTGACTGTGAAAAGGATATTAAGAAGTACTAATTCCTTCCCAAAAGTCCCCACCTCCCACCTCCCGCTGTGCTGCATGCCCGGTATCGTTTTTGGACAGCCCCTTGTTGTTCTCAGCCTCTGTGGTGAACGCCTGGGGAGGAAGCTTTCCCTGCGAACTTTCTTCCGGCTTTCCAAGTTCGTAGATTCGGCTATATCCAAGCACAATGGTCCTTTGAGATCTGCGACTTTGCGGAGGATATTAGACTTTCTTAATATTCTGGTGTAATCAGCAATTCTCAGACAGGACGTCTGAGAAAGGCGCATCTGAGCCATGGATGGCGAATATGCGCCGGTTGCGTCCGTCCCCGGTAACTTCCATCAGAATATTTAGAAAGTCTTATATCCGGAGCAGGTCGCAGATCTCAAAGGACCATTGTGCCCCCGACTTAGCCAAATCCCCCCCCCTCTACTCTACATGAATCACTTCTGTCGTCTCAATAGCGGTCTTCACAAGTTCATCAATTTTTTCCTGCAGTTTCAGCTCTGAACGCCTGATGATGTTCAGGTTTGGTTTTGTGACAGGATGCTTCGCCACGAAGATGGTACAGCAGTCCTCGAAGGGTTGAATGGAAGTCTCGTAGGTGTCGATCTTTTCTGAGATCTCGATGATCTCCTGCTTATCAAAACCGATGAGCGGACGGTATACCGGAAGGGTACAGACGTCGTTGGTTGCCGCCAAAGACTGCATGGTCTGGCTTGCCACCTGTCCGATACTTTCTCCGGTAATCAGACCGAGACATTTTTTTTCGTTGGCAAAATGTTCTGCAATCTTCATCATGTAACGGCGCATGATGATGGTCAGTTCCTCGTGGGGACACTGTTCGTAGATGTAGAGCTGGATGTCCGTAAAGTTTACCACATGCAAGTCGATTGGTCCGGCATATTTTGCCACCAGCTTTGCAAGATCCACCACCTTTTGTTTGGCGCGCTCGCTGGTATATGGAGGCGCATGAAAATAGGTGGCGTCGATCTTAACGCCCCGCTTTGCGATCATGTATCCCGCCACCGGGCTGTCGATTCCGCCGGAAAGTAATAACATTGCTTTTCCGTTGGTTCCCACAGGCATTCCGCCCGGTCCCGGAATCTCGGTGGAATAGAGGTTGATCTGGTTGCGGATCTCCACATGGATCATGATATCAGGGTTATGAACGTCTACGCTCATCTGCGGAAATCTGTCTAAGATCCTGCCGCCGAGTTCTGCGTTGATCTCCATGGAATTTAATGGATAATTCTTTCTGGCACGTCTTGCGTCCACCTTAAAGGTCTTATTTTTATCAGGGTAGACCTTGTCCACATAGTCTGTGACGGCGTCTGCAAGGGCGTCGAATCCCTGATCCTCTAAGATGACAACAGGGCAGATACCCACGATTCCAAAGACATGTCTTAACGCCTCCACCGCCTCGTCAAAATCGTAATCGGATGACGCCTCCACATAGATCCTTCCCTGTTCCTTTCTGACCTGATAGTCTCCCTCTGCCTCTTTTAGGGCATGGTTGATCTGTGAGACCAGCGCGTCCTCAAACAGGTGACGATTCTTTCCCTTTATGGCAATTTCTGCATATTTGATTAAAAATGACTGATACATACGCTTTCTCTCCTCATCAATGACTTCTGTATTTTCTCAGAAACGGCAGTAACTCCTCCAAAGCCGTTATGGCATACTCCACTTCCTCCACCGTGGTGTGGATGGAAAAACTAAAACGCAGGGTGGCGGTCAACATTGGCTTTGGCACGCCGATCGCCTGCAAGGTGGCACTGACCGCCGGCTTATTGGAGGAACATGCGGAGCCTGCTGAGACGTAGATTCCCTTATCCTCCAGCGCATGAAGCAGCGCCTCGCTCTTATCAATGCCCTCGAAGCTGACGCTGACGATATGAGGAGCCGAATCTTCCCCGGTCAGTCCGTTCACATGAACGCCCTCTAATCTTTCCAAGCCCTGCAAAAACGCCTGCTTCACCTCACGCAGTCGGATCAGGTTCTCATCGAAGTTTTGGTAGATTTCTTCGCACGCCACGCCAAGACCTGCGATCGCCGGAACATTTTCCGTACCGGAGCGCATGCCTCTTTGTTGACCGCCGCCAAACAGGATCGGTCTGATCTTTGTCTTTTCTTTGATGTATAAAAAACCACTGCCCTTTGGTCCGTGGAATTTATGTCCGCTGACAGATAATAAATCTACATTTAATTTCTTTGGATAAATCCTCATTTTCCCGTAGGACTGGATCGCGTCTACATGAAGCAGGGTCTTTGGATTTTTCCTCTTAATGATCTCTCCTGCCTCCTCCACAGGCTGAACGGCTCCCATCTCGTTATTTACCTGCATCAGGGATACCAGAATGGTGTCCTCTCTTATGACAGATTCCAGCTCTTCTAGGGAGATCCGGCCATTTTCATCTACGGAGAGATATGTGATCTCAAATCCCTGCTCTTTCAGATATGCTAAAGGAGCAGCCACGGAGGCATGTTCGATCGCCGTGGTCACGATGTGTTTTCCTGCGCGCCGGTTGGCAAGAGCTGTTCCAAACAGTGCCAGATTATTGGACTCCGTACCCCCTGAGGTGAAAAAAATCTCTTTTTCCGATACCTTTAGGGTCTTTGCTATTTTTTCCCTTGCCTCTTTGATATATTCTTCTGCTTTTACGCCTTTCAGATGCAGGGAAGATGGATTGCCGTAATCCTCCGTCATGACTTTTACCATGACGTCTCTGACTGCCTCAGAACATCTTGTGGTGGCAGAATTGTCCAAATATGCTTCCATTATCTATACTCCTTCATTTCCAATTCCAGCATCAGCATGCTCATCACCGTGATTGCCGCCGTATCGGTGCGTAAGATCCGCCTGCCCAGGGAGATCACATCCATATCCTGGCGAACCATCTTGATCTCTTCTTTGGCAAAACCGCCCTCCGGTCCGATCATCACGCTGATATCCCTGCCCGGTTCCAGCTTGTCCAGAGCCTCTCTGGTTGCCGCCATGCCTCTCTCGTTCTCGTAGGGCACGAGACAGATCTCACAATTTCCGGCATATTCCACCGCGTCGGAATAGCTCATAACAGGATGGATCTGTGGAATGCGGCTTCTCTTCGCCTGCTTCGCCGCGCTTTTTGCGATTGCCTGCCAGCGTTCTCTCCTCTTTGCTTTTTTCTTCTCATCCAGCTTCACAACACAGTATTTCATTTCCACCGGGATGATCTCGTACACGCCAAGCTCCACTGCCTTCTGGATCACATATTCCATCCGTTCTCCCTTTGGAATTGCCTGAAATAAAAAGATCCGGTTGGGCAGTTCCGTGTGTTCCGCAGGTTTTCCCAAAATCTTCGCAAGTACTTTTTCCGACGTCACTTCCTCTATCTCGCAGAAAAAATCCCTGCCTTCCCCGTCGCTGATACGGATCTCTTCCCCCGGTTTCATGCGAAGGACATTCCCGATATGCTTCACATCCTCCCCGTTGATGGTGATATATTCTTTTCCGATCTGATCGTTTTCTACAAAAAACTGGTGCATTTTTATTTTTCCACTTTCTTTGCCGTGATATTGACCCACTCGCCCTGGTAGTTGGTCTCTATGATCTGAAATCCCGCCTCTTTTATGGCGTTCTTCACTTCCTCTTCCTTAAAATCAATAATACCGGAGGTGATGAAGATTCCCCCCTCCTTCAATCTTGCCGGAATCACCGGAGCCATTGGGATGATAACGTCGGCTAAAATATTCGCCACTACGATGTCGTATTTCCCTTCGCCCACCTGTTCCTGAAGAACTGTATCGTCGATCAGATTGCCTACATAAAAAGACGCTTTTGCTTTTTCCAGATGATTGACCTTCAGATTATCCTGGGTGGAAAAGATACAATCCTTGTCAATGTCGGTTCCCACCACTTCCCCGGCGCCCAGCTTTAACGCCACAATGGACAGGATTCCGCTTCCGCATCCCACATCGAGAATTTTTGCATCCTCTTTCATATATTTACGAAGCTGCCGGATACAGAGCTGGGTGGTCTCGTGTTTCCCCGTTCCAAAAGAGACGCCCGGATCGATCTCGATCAAAGTCTTCCCTTCATCCTCTTCTTTCAATTCCTCCCAGGTTGGTTTGATTAAAATATCGTCAATAGTAAAAGCGGAAAAGAACTGCTTCCAGTTGTTCTGCCAGTCGATATCCTCGGTCTCGCTCTGTGTAATAGTTCCCTCCCCCATATCCACGAACTGTCTCCACTCCTCGATCCCGGCTCTGACTTTTTCCAGAATTTCCTCATAATCCTTTTCGGCATCAAGGTAGAAGCTGACGCGGCTGGTTCCGTCATCCCTGGGAAGCTCTGGCAGAAAGTCGATGAACATTGCAGACTGATCCTCTCTGGAAAGGGGTACGTTGTCCTCAATCTCAATTCCCTCCACGCCGATCTCGTCCAGCATGGCGCTTAAGTAGTCCTCCGCCTCTGTGGTTGTCTTAATCGTGAATTTATTCCATTTCATTTCTGATTACGCCTCACTTTTTTACGATACTGATAGATCCATATTTTTGTTTTGATCTCATTTGCATAGTTACAGAGATGTATCACACACATCTGCTCTGTTGACATACTTAAATGACATTTTAGCATAGAATAGATTTTTCTGCAAATACTATCCCGAACGGAATAAGAATATGAATTTGAACGTGAATCTGATTTTGGAAGGAGTCTGTCATGACATTTGATGAATTATATGAAAAAGTAATTTCCGCAAAGGCAAAGGATCAGCCTCTGGATCTAAAGGAAGGCGCCTACGATGAGGGACAGTTAGACTGTATCCTCCACCCGGAAAAACATCCATTTATCAGAAAAAAGCAGGACTGCGACTGCAGCGACCCCGCCTGTGTCTCCGCCTGTATTTTCCACGCCATGGAGATCGAAGACGGAAAGGCAGTTCTCCGCCCGGAACTCTGCGTGGGCTGCGCGGAATGTATCCGCGCCTGCAAGGACGGCAACCTGGATTTTACGAAGGATACGGTTACCGCCATCTCCCTGTTAAAGGATGAAAAGCATCCGGTCTATGCCCTGATGGCGCCTGCTTTTGTGGGACAGTTCGGGGAGGATGCCACCCCGGCAAAGATCCGCACCTGCTTAAAACAGATGGGGGTCACCGGGATGGTGGAGGTGGCTGCCTTCGCCGATATCCTTACCTTAAAAGAAGGGCTGGAATTTGTGCAAAATCATCATTCCCCTGAGGACTTCCAGTTGACAAGCTGCTGCTGCCCGGTGTGGATCGGAATGATACGAAAGAATTTTTCCAAAATCGTATCCCATCTTCCGGCTTCCGTCTCGCCCATGATCGCCTGCGGACGGATCGTAAAAGCCCTGCATCCCGATTGCCATACCATCTTCGTAGGTCCCTGCATGGCAAAAAAGGCGGAAGCAAAGGATCCGGATCTGGCGGGAGCCATCGACTGTGTGCTGACCTTCCAGGAGCTTGCCGATATGTTCCATGTGTTTCAAACGGATTTTCAGGCTGCAAAAGAGGAAGTCCGGGAGCACTCCTCCACTGCGGGAAGGCTCTACGGCCGCACCGGAGGCGTCAGCAAGGCTGTGGCAAGCTGCGTGAAAAGCATTCAGCCGGACTGTGATTTTGAACCTGCCGCTGCCGACGGGGTCAAGAACTGTAAGGCGCTTTTAGAACAGATCTTAGCCGGAGATGTAAAAGGCAACTTCTTTGAGGGAATGGCATGCGACGGGGGCTGTGCCGGAGGACCAAAACGGGTATTGGACACGGCATCCTGTACGGAATTTGTCAACCGCTATGCAAAAGAAGCCCCTTTTGCCACTCCGGCAGAGAATCCCTATGTGGCGGATCTGATGAAACGTCTGGGGTTCCATACTGTGGAAGATTTTGTGGAGCACAGTGATATTCTGGTGCGTCCATTATAGAATATTTAAAAGATAAAAAACGAGGGCATCGCCGGGTCATCTGTATGGATGATTTTGCGATACCCTCGTTTTTTATTTTTAATGGGAAATTTCTTTTCATCGTCTGAATCATAGATGTCCTGTACCCCTGATTCCTGTTCTACACGATGGTCTTTTTCAGTTTTTCGTACTCTCTGTTGATCTCCTGAAGAGTATAGGTATCCCCATCCAGATTGTCAGGATGGTATATCTTGAGCAAATCCTTATAACGCTTTTTTAGCGCCAGCTCGTTGCCGACTCCTTTAAAAAAGAGATCCTCCGACGCCGCTCTCATCAGCTCCCGCTGTTCTCCGTAGCTGTTTGTTTTTTCCTGTTTCTGTCTCTCATAGAAACGCCGTTCCTGTTCTAACTTCTCTTTTTCCCCGGCAAGCCTGCGGAGCTCTTCTTCCAGGATGCGGCGTTTCATTTCCAGCAGCCGCTCCTTCTGCTCCAATCTCTTGTCCTCCATCTCCTGTTTAAAACGGAACTCCCTTTTCTGACGCTCAAAGGAACTCTGCTCTTCTTCAAAATCTCTCTGCCGTTCTTCCAGATCTTTTCTCTTTCGCTCAAGCTCCACTGCCTCTTGAAAGCACCACTGCTGGAACTGTTCCCTGCTGTCATCTATGGGGTCCGTCTGCCGGTTCATTCTCTGATCTCCTTTTTCCTGCTGTCTATGACTTCCTATGGTTTTCATCTCACATATATCAATATTCCGTAACTCTTATTACTGCACATTGTATACGATGAGGCATGAAATAGCAAGAACAAAGTATGCTCCGCATCAAATGTCATCTAATGACTCTTTGATTTTTCCCATAAAACCTTTTTTCTTCGGCTTATCCGGCTTCTCCTTATTGCCTGCCGCACCGTTCTGCTTGCCAAGGGAGTTGCCGCTGACCTCGTCAAACTTGCGAAGAGCCTCTTTCGCCTCGCCGCTTAATCCCGTCGGCACCTGAACCACCAGGGTCACATAATGATCGCCCCGGACATTCTTATTCCGCAAAGACGGCACGCCCTTTCCTTTCAGACGGATCTTGGTGTCAGTCTGGGTTCCCGGCTTCACATCGTACAGGATGTCTCCGTCAATGGTGCTGATACGCACCTCTCCGCCCAGAGCTGCCTGTGCGAAGGAGATCGGAGCTGTGGAATAGAGGTTCATATCCTGTCTCTGGAAGATCGGGTGGGAGCTGATAACGACCTCAACTAACAGGTCTCCCCTCGGTCCTCCATTTACACCAGGTTCTCCTTTTTCACGGATCCGCACGCTTTGTCCGTTGTCAATACCAGCCGGAATGCTGACGCTGATCTTCTTTCTGCTGGATATATAACCGGTTCCGTGACAGTCCTTACATTTTTCCTTAATGATCTGTCCCGTACCGTTACACTCCGGACAGGTCTGAACGTTCTGCACCATACCAAAGAGGGACTGCTGGGTATACATAACTTTTCCCTTTCCTCCACACTTCGGACAGGTCTCCTTGGATGTACCCGGCTTCGCACCGGAACCGCCGCAGGTCTTACACTCATCCTTTAAGACGATCTCGATCTGCTTCTCACAGCCAAAGACCGCCTCCTCAAAGGTGATCCGCACGCTGGCTCTTAAGTTGGCTCCTCTCCTAGGTCCGTTGTTCGCAGCTCCTCTTCTGGAACCGCCGCCGAAAAAGTCACCAAAAATATCACCGAAGATATCGCCAAAGTCCATGCCGGAGAAGTCGAATCCTCCGGCTCCACCAGCGCCTCCCTCAAAGGCTGCGTGACCAAACTGGTCGTATTGCTTTCTCTTGTCCGGATCACTCAGTACCGCATAGGCTTCGGAGGCTTCCTTGAATTTCTTTTCTGCCTCTGCGTCTCCCGGATTCATGTCGGGATGATATTTTTTTGCCAGAGTACGATATGCTTTTTTAATGGCTGCGTCGTCCGCTGTGCGGTCAACGCCAAGCACCTCATAATAATCTCTTTTCTGTTCTGCCATAACCTAATTCCTTCTTTATCGCTATAAGGGCTGACAGTTGTGCTGCCAACCCTTTCTTTCATATGGAAGTTCTCTGCCTACACTTCTTTATAATCAGCATCTACCACATCGTCGTCTGCGGAACCGCCCATATCAGGACCTGCTCCTGCTGCGCCCATGTCAGGACCTGCGCCCTGTGCTGCCTGCGCCTGCTCGTACATCTTTGCAAACACTTTCTGCGCGCTCTCAGTAAGCTTCTCTTTCGCAGCCTTCATCTCAGCTACCTGATCATCTGTCATCTCCTCAGCGTTCTGATGTGCCTCTACCATGGCTTTTAATTTATTTAAGTCCTCTTCAACGGCTGCCTTATCCGCAGGATCAATGCCTTCTCCTACTTCCTCCAATGCCTTCTCTGTCTGGAATACGAAGGAATCCGCATCATTTCTGGTGTCGATGGCTTCTTTTCTCTTCTTATCCTGAGCCTCGAACTCAGCTGCCTCTTTGACTGCCTTATCGATATCCTCGTCGGACATGTTGGAACCTGCTGTGATGGTGATGTGCTGCTCTTTTCCGGTTCCCAGATCCTTTGCAGATACGTTTACGATACCGTTCGCGTCGATATCGAAGGTAACTTCAATCTGTGGTACACCACGGCGTGCTGGCGGGATTCCGTCTAAGCGGAACTGACC
Organism: uncultured Lachnospiraceae bacterium; assembly: GCA_958428365.1. Classification (GTDB taxonomy): domain Bacteria; phylum Bacillota; class Clostridia; order Lachnospirales; family Lachnospiraceae; genus Maccoyibacter. The sequence goes on from CAUAFT010000001.1 coordinate 231,701, forward strand.
TAAGGACTTGTTGTCCCTTGCGAACTGTCTCTCACCCTGTACTACGTTGATGTCTACGGCTGTCTGATTGTCTGCTGCTGTAGAGAAGATCTGGCTCTTCTTGGTAGGAATGGTCGTGTTTCTCTCGATCAATCTGGTTGCCACACCGCCCATGGTTTCGATGGATAAGGACAATGGGGTAACATCCAGTAAGAGGATCTCACCTGCGCCGGCATCTCCTGCTAACTTACCACCCTGGATGGAAGCGCCGAGGGCTACACATTCGTCTGGGTTTAAGGATTTGCTTGGCTCTTTACCTGTTAACTGTTTTACTTTATCCTGTACGGCCGGGATACGTGTGGAACCGCCCACAAGCAATACCTGACCTAAGTCAGATGCGGTCAGTCCTGCGTCTCTTAATGCGTTCTGTACAGGCTCTGCTGTCTTTTCTACTAAGTCATGTGTCAATTCATCGAATTTTGCACGGGAGAGGTTCATATCGAAATGTTTTGGTCCCTCTGCGGTTGCTGTGATGAATGGCAGGTTGATGTTTGTGGTTGTTGCGGAAGATAATTCTTTTTTCGCTTTTTCTGCCGCTTCTTTTAATCTCTGAAGCGCCATCTTATCTGCGGATAAGTCTACGCCCTCTGCTTTTTTAAACTCTGCTAACATCCAGTCTGTAATCTTCTGGTCGAAGTCGTCACCACCCAGTCTGTTGTTACCGGATGTGGATAATACTTCGATGACACCTTCACCGATCTCGATGATGGAAACGTCGAAGGTACCTCCTCCTAAGTCGTATACCATGATCTTCTGCTCTTTTTCATTGTCAAGTCCGTATGCAAGAGCTGCTGCTGTAGGCTCGTTGATGATACGTTTTACATCCAGTCCTGCGATCTTACCTGCGTCCTTGGTTGCCTGACGCTGAGCATCGTTGAAGTATGCCGGTACGGTGATAACTGCCTCGGATACTTTTTCTCCTAAATATCCCTCTGCGTCTGCTTTTAATTTCTGAAGGATCATAGCGGAGATTTCCTGTGGGCTGTATTTCTTATCGTCGATTGCTTTTTTGTAATCGGTACCCATCTCTCTTTTGATGGATGAGATAGTCTTTTCAGCGTTTGTAACTGCCTGACGTTTTGCCGGCTCTCCGACTAATCTCTCGCCTGTCTTTGTAAATGCTACAACGGATGGTGTGGTTCTTGCACCTTCTGTATTTGCGATAACTACCGGTTTACCGCCTTCCATAACTGCTACACAGCTGTTTGTTGTTCCTAAGTCAATACCAATGATCTTACTCATAAGTCATTCCTCCTAAAAAATATATGAATTATTATTGTTTACGTTATATTAAATCTCGTAAGACGGGATTTCTAACTTAATAAATCTATTGATCTGAACGGATGTCCTGTCAGATCCTACTGTACTACAGCTACCATGCTGTGTCTGACCACGCTCTCACGGTAGGTATAACCCTTTTGCAGTTCCTGTGCCACAGTTCCTGATTCCAATTCCTCGTTTTCCACCTGCATCACTGCATTGTGTAATTCAGGATCGAACTCGGCTCCCACCGCTTCGATCGGCGCAACGCCTGCCTGCTCTAATTCTGTCATGAGCTGCTTGTAGATCATGTTCATTCCATCGGCAAAGGCGCTTCCCTGCTCCTCCTCCGGAATTGCCGCAAGACCTCTCTCGAAGTTATCCACCACCGGAAGGATCTTTTCAATAATGCTCTTCGCCCCGACTTCAAACATCTGAGCTTTTTCCTTCTCCGTACGTTTTCGGAAGTTATCAAACTCCGCCATCTGTCGTCTTACCTGATCCTGCAGTTCCTCGATCTGTTCATCCTTCTTATCTTTTTTCTTTTTTGACTTCCTGCTTTTTTTGTCATCCTGTGCGGTATCCTGGGCTTCTGTCTCTTCCGCGCTGTCGCCTTTTTTCTCTTCTGCCTCAGATACATTCTCATCGGCGGATGCGTCCTGCCCTGATGCTTTTACATCTTCCGTATTAGGTTCCGCTCCATCTGAAACATCCTCTGTTTCCTGGTCCAGGATCTCTTCATCCATTTTATTTTCTGCCATAACGTTCCACCTTTCTATTACTAATCTTTCGGTTTGTGAAAGATCTCATCCAGTTGTATTTTCAGATTTTTCAGGTTATCCACCACATTTTCGTAATCCATTCGCTTAGGACCGATGATTCCGATGGTTCCCTGTACGCCCTCCCCCAGTTCATAAGTTGCGGTGACTACACTGCAATCCTTCATGGTCTGGATCGGGGTCTCATTTCCTATATAAACCTGAATCCCTGTATTCTCCTTGGAGTTCAGAGTCTCAGATACAAGGCTTGCCAATTCCTGCTTCTCCTCAAAGGCCGCGATAAGCTCGCTGGCGCTTTTGGAATCACTTAACTCCGGATATTTAAAAATATTCGTTGCCCCGCTGGTGTAGATCTGTAAGTCTTCATCCTCACCGATCGCCTCCGCCACGGCGTCCAATACCTCGCTTACAATTCCACTGTCAACTCCTGCCTGTTCCTTTAAAATAGAAATCATTCCCAGATTAATCTGGTCAATGGACAGTCCGTTGAGATTTGTATTCAAGAGGATGTTCAGCTTTAAGAGCCGTTCATTGCCCAGAGGTTCTCTGACGGTAATGATCTTGTTCTTAACGATATTTCCTTCTCTGACGATGACTGCAAGTATCTGCTCATCATCCACCTGGGAAAGCTGAATGAACTTGATCCTGCTCTGCTGATAGCTCGGAGCGCTGATCATTGCCGCATAGTTGGTATTTGTTGCCAGCACCTTTGCAACCTGCTTTAGAACCTGCTCTACCTTTTCCGTATGCTCGATCATAAATTCCTTCATCTGAGTTACTTCACTGTTCTTCTCTTCCATGAGCTGGTCTACATAGAAGCGGTAGCCTTTATCGGAGGGTATGCGTCCTGCCGACGTATGGGGCTGAAGAATATATCCCATCTCCTCTAAATCTGCCATCTCATTGCGGATGGTTGCAGAACTGAGATTCAAATCCGTATATTTGGAAATCGTCCTCGAACCTACCGGCTCTCCTGTTTCCAAATAAGTCTGGATAATTGCTTTTAAGATTTTCATTTTTCTCTCTTCAAGCTCTGCCATATCTTCACCCTGCCTTAGATTGGTTTGTTAGCACTCGGTTTGATGGAGTGCTAACATCTATGTATTAAAGATAGCACCTTGCTTTTTTTTTGTCAACTAATATTTTCTATTTTTTTGGTATTTTATAATTTCTTAATAAAATAAATCTCCGTTAGTCTTTGCCAAAAATGGTATTTTTATCACTTATCATAATAAAAGGAACCCCTGCCAAAATGGTTCTCTTTGATATGTGTCCAGGATTTCTGGTACATATCACTTCCCATTTGAAAGGGATTCCTCTTCTAATATAACTGTTTCAATAATATATTTATTGGAACTTCTTCCTCTCCTTTTCTGTCAGCTGTGCTTTTTCAAATAAATCCGGTCTGCGCTCCTTCGTTCTCAATATGGACTGCTCTCTTCTCCACTCATCCACCTTCTGATGATTGCCGGATAGAAGAATGGGCGGTACCTGTTTGCCGTTCCAGATCTCCGGTCTGGAATATTGCGGGTATTCCAAAAGATTTCCCTCCAAAGATTCTGTCTCCCCGGATTCCTGGTTCTTTAAGACTCCCGGCACCATGCGGGAGATAGCATCTACCATGACCATTGCGGGAAGCTCGCCACCTGTTAAGACATAGTCTCCGATGGACATGTAGTCTGTGACAATCTCCTCTAGGACTCTCTCGTCAATGCCCTCATAGTGACCGCAGAGCAGGATCAGATCTTCCTCTTTCGCCATTTCTTTTGCTGTTTCCTGTTGAAATAAAGAGCCCTGAGGGGTCAGATAAATACATCTGGGACGATAGCCGATTTTTTCCACGATTGCAAGATAGGCGTCATAAATTGGCTGTGCCTGCATGACCATTCCGGCGCCTCCGCCGTATGGATAGTCGTCCACTTTTTTATGTTTGTCTGCGGTGTAGTCGCGGATATTGACGGCTTCTATCGAAAGAAGACCTTTTTCTATGGCTCGTCCGATAATACTCGTATTTAATCCCTGTTCTACCATTTCAGGAAACAGGGTTAAGATGTGAAATCTCATAAATGTTCCTCTATTTCTTTTCATTGATATCCAGTAAGCCCGGTAAGAGATGCATCTTTACATAGCCGGCTTCTACATCTACTTCTAAAATGCAGTCTTTTATGGCGGGAACCAGAACTTCTTTCTTCTGCTGCGTCTTTATCACATAGACATCATTGGCTCCGGTCTGTAATACATCTGTGATCGTACCGATTTCTTCGCCCTCTTCGTTTATGGCTTTGGTTCCGATCAAATCGGCTATAAAATATTCGTCTTTTTTTAGTTTTACACGATTTTCTTTGGTGACGAAAAGACCGCAGCCTTTGTATTTTTCGATGTCGTTGATGTTGTCGATGCCTTTGAATTTTAAAATGACCAGATTTTTCTGGGGTCTGGCACTCGTTACTTCAAGAATCAGTTGTTCCTTTCCGGTGTCCAGGATGAGTTCTTTCATATTTTTAAAGCGGGTGATATCGTCTGTCATTGGGAATACCTTGACTTCTCCGCGGATTCCATGAGTCTGGGTGATAGCACCCACTTGGTATAGTTCTTTCATTGCTGCTCCTTAAAAATTGTTTTTTATGCTAAATATTTTTATATATGAATACCAAATTCCTGATATAAAGCTTTTCGATATTCGCGATTGTTTGCCGCTTTTAAAAGATCTTCTGTTCTTGATGCCTGCAAGAGTTTTTCGGTCAGTGTTGCAAAGGCATCTTCTCCTTCCATTCTGCCCTCTTCTCTATACATCTTTTCCATTTCACATGCTTTCATATAGCTGACTCCAACCTCCTCATCATGTCTGATTTCCTCTACAAACTTATGAATGTTTTTCAAGGCTTCACTGTCTGCATTATCCAATGTGGTTGTTTCTAAGTATTTTAACATACTCTGCAGGTCTGCGCTAGGATTTCCTTTTGTTCCTTTTGTATACAGATAGATTGTCTTTATGCCGTCATCGTAATCTATGGTATCATCTTCTCTACAGTGATTTTCAAATGTATACGCCATACATTTTGATTAGGTTTTGGGGACTCTGCTTCTATATATGCATCAATCTTAATGCCATGATTTTCCGTTCCTTTTCCTAATATTGTTTTCTGCGGGATTACTTTTACCCTGCCTATCTCTTTTCCTAAAATCGTACCAAGAAGCGTCCGGCAGAACTGCTCGCCCTCCTTATACCTGTGTTTTGATTCTTGAGTTCGTTGTGATTCTTTTGGCGAATTGCCAGAATTTTTGATGGTGCTAATTAATGTCACCTTTGAATAGATATTAGATTGTTAGAAGTATAACATATATAATGGAGATTTAAAATTGGCATTTTAGCCAAAATATCTGCTTCGCAAATTAAATCATTCTTTTTTAGAAAAAAAGATAACCTAATACCGGCTATCTTCCTTCTTCTGAGTTACTTTTTTGTTGTTATAGTTTTTGCTTTCGACCAGCTTGAATAAATCTTCGTAGATTTGCCGTTTACCTTCACTGTCTTATAAGTGCGGATTCTGACGTAGTATTTCTTCTTGGCTTTCAATTTTGAAATGCTCTTTGAAGTCGTCTTGCTTTTGCTGACTGTCGCTGTTTTTGTTGTTTTCTTAGTAAATTTCTTACTGGTGGAGTACTGAATCTCATAGCCTGTAATCTGGCTGGTCAGCTTCTTCCATTTTACTGTGAATCCTTTTCTCTTTGCCGTGAGCTTGGAAAGGCTGGTGGACTTCGGCTCAATCGTAAAGATCTTTTTCACGGTTCCGCTGTAATTGCCTTGGAATTTGATGGTGACCGTGTATTTGCTGACATTTTTGCATCCGCCGGAATAGTTGACGGTATAATCCGTGCCCTTCTTTAACTTCTTACCCTTGCTGTCCTTAACGATTACGGATGGCTTTCGTGCTTTGCCGTTGTAAGTATAGCTTGTCTTGGATAAGGTAATCGTTTTTGGATAGTAGATTACAGTCTTGCCAGCTATGTCTCCACAGACGGTACATCTTTTTGTGATGCTTCCGTTTTTACTTGGAGTGGCTTTTACAGTAATTGTAGTGTAGGTATGACCTGTCGCAGGAATGGATTCCGTATAGGTATCCCCACAGGAACAGGTGTGAGTCTTCACTCCCGCTTCCGTACAGGTAGCTTCCTTGGTCACCGTGCTGGTGTATTGGTGAATATGGGTCGGCTCATCTCCATCATCTAAAAGTTTATATGGAATTTCATTTTCTATGGCATAGGCATGGGAAGCAGAATCTTTATAGCAATGAATTGTTATGTTATTGCTCTCATAAAACGCATACTCACCGATGCTTATTACACTATTTGGAATTTTAATGCTTACCAGACTGCTGCAATCAGAAAATACTCTATCCCCAATACTCGTCACTCCTTCTGGAATTTCGAGACTCGTAAGCCCACTGCAACGATAAAAAGCAGCCTCTCCTATACTCGTTACGTCTTTCGGGATTTCAAAACCTGTAAGCCCACTGCAATTAGAAAATACATCATTTTCTATTTTAGTTAACCCAGACGGTAGTTCTATACTCGTAAGTCCACTACATCCACAAAATGCACCCTCTTCTATGTCTGTTACTCCTTCTGGGATTTCAATGTCTGTCAGTCCAACACACTCAAAGAATGCATATCTCCCTATACTTGTTACACTGTCCGGGATTCTAATATTCTTAAGCCCCCAGCAATCAGAAAATACATCATTTTCTATTCTGGTTAACCCAGACGGTAGTTCTATGCTCGTAAGTCCACTGCATCCAAAAAATGCACCCTTTCCTATGTCTGTTACACCCATTGGGATTTTAAGGCTTGTAAGTTTATAACAGTCAGAAAATGCATAATCTCTAATACTTGTTACACTGCTCGGAATACTGACACTTCCTTCTTTTCCCACAGGACAGCATATAAGCTCTGTCCGTTCTCTGTTATATACAATTCCATTCTGCGATGCGTACGTCGTATTCTCCTCCGAAACATTAATATTTGTGAGTCCTTCGCAATAATCAAATGCGTCCTCTCCTATATATGTCACGCTGGCAGGAATATCAATACTTGTCAGTTTATAACAACAAAGAAATGCACTATTTCCTATTCTCGTTACGCCAACCGGAATTTCAATACTTTCCCCACTGCAACCTAAAAAGGCAGCCTCTCCTATACTCGTTACCATCTTCCCATCAATCTCCCCAGGAATGATGATTTCCATATCACTTCCACTATATCTCGTAATCTCAACGGTACCGTCTTCCAACTCTTCATATGTCCAATCCCCGGATATCGTTCCAACAGAGGTAATCTCCTGTCCTTCTATGACAGGGATTTCACCCCCTGTTTCCTGTATCTCATCTGCTCCCTCTACTTCATCTTCTTCATTTGTATTTTCCTCCGCCATAACAACTGTGCTTTCCACCGGATACGCTATGGCTCCCATCATAACGCATATCGACAGAAATCCTGCTAATAATCGTTTCTTCATCTGTATATTCCCTCCTCGTTTTATTTTGTACTTTACAATCTACTTTTTCGTCGTCACCGTTTTCGCCTTCGACCAGCTCGAATAAATCTTCGTACTCTTGCCGTTCACCTTCACCGTCTTATAAGTACGGATTCTAACGTAGTATTTCTTCTTGGCTTTCAATTTTGAAATGCTCTTTGAAGTCGTCTTGTTCTTGCTGACAGTCGCTGTCTTGGTTGTTTTCTTCGTAAACTTACTGTTGGTGGAATACTGAATCTCATAGCCTGTGGTCTGGCTGGTCAGTTTTTTCCACTTCGCTGTGAAACCCTTTTTCTTTGCCGTAAGTTTTGAAAGGCTGGTGGACTTCGGAGCTACCGTAAAGGTCTTCTTCACCGTTCCGCTGTAATCGCCTTTGAACTTGATAGTTACCGTGCACTTTCCGACATTTTTGCATCCACCGGAATAGCTGACAGTGTAATCCATGCCCTTCTTTAACTTCTTGCCCTTGCTGTCCTTAACGGTGACGGACGGCTTCTGTACTTTGCCATTGTAGATATAGCCTGTCCTGGATAAGGTTATTGTCTTTGGATAATAGATTGTGGTTTTGCTGGCAACGCTTCCACAGACGGTACACTTCTTCACAATACTTCCGTTTTTCTTTGTGCCTGCCTTGGTTGTGGTGGTCTGATAGGTATGAGCTGTCTTTGCAATCTCTTCTGTGTAGCTGTCTTTACAGATGGAACAGATGTAGGTCTTGATTCCATTCGATGTACAGGTCGCAGGGGTTGTGACCTTTCCTGCATACTCATGCTTACAGAGCATATTCCACCCCACATCCAGGCTTCCCCTGTATGCGCTGATACCCCGGATTCTCAGCGTATACTCTCCTACATCTGTGGCGCTGTAATCATTGCACAATTCGTAATCCTGTCCTTCTGTGAGCGTTACTCCATTATATGTTACCCCCGCTTTGGCATATTGCTGCTGCCCATTATAGGTTAAATCCTCCACGGTCACCTCCGCCCCGGCTATGTCTTCTCTGCCCCATGCCACAAGGAAAACCTCCGAGCCTTCCCCTGTCGGCTGATAGGAGATGCTCAGGTTCCCGAAAGCGTCCGATACCGTCTGGGTGATGTAGCAGAGATTGGCGCTGCCCAACGGGGATTCCGCATCCCTCTCCTTCATCACATAGAAGTTATAGACCTCCCCTGCCTCAAGATCCGTGAAGCTGGCTGTTCCCTCCGTGGACGCCCCAACGGCGGATATGGCAGAACCCAATGCCCGGGATGCCCCCACCGCATTGGCGTTGGAAAGGAATGAGGTATCGGAAGCGATCGTAATCTTCACCGGACTGTATCTGTTCTCTGTGGTTCCGTCTCCCAACTGTCCAGCATAATTATATCCCCACATATACAGGCTTCCATCCTCTGTAATAGCTCCGCCATGCTGATATCCAAGGTTAACATCCTTCACACAATCCAGAATTTTCACTGGTCTGTATTTGAAAGTCGTGGTTCCATCTCCCAGTTCTCCATACCTATTCCATCCCCACATATACAGGCTTCCATCCTCCGTGACCGCTCCACTGTAATCGTCTCCAAGACCAACTTTCTTCACATCTTCCAGTATTTTTACTGGCTCTGAACTGTATATCGTGCTTCCATCTCCCAGTTCTCCATAATCATTATCTCCCCACATATACAGGCTTCCATCCTCTGTAATAGCTCCGCTATGACAATATCCAAGGTTAACATCCTTCACATGGTCCAGGATTTTCACTGGACTCTGCCTAAGCCCTACGCTTCCGTCTCCCAGTTGTCCATCCCTATCATCTCCCCACATATACAAACTTCCATCCTCCATGATTGCTCCACTGTGATGAAGTCCAAGGTTAACATCCTTCACATGGTCCAGGATTTTCACTGGACTCCGCCTGTCCTCTCTGCTTCCATCTCCCAGTTCTCCATAATCATTACATCCCCACATATACAGACTTCCATCCTCCGTGATTGCTCCGCTGTGATGCCCTCCAAGACTAACTTTCTTCACATCTTCCAGTACTTTTACTGGTTCTAAACTGTATGCCGTACTTCCATCTCCCACTCCCAGTTCTCCATGCCCATTACATCCCCACATATATAGGCTTCCATCCTCTGTAATGGCTCCACTATGATGATTTCCAAGACTGACCTCTCTTACATCTTCCAGTATCTTTACTGGCTCTGAACTGAATGTCGTGCTTCCATTTCCCAGTTGTCCCTGAGGATTAGCTCCCCACATATACAGGCTTCCATCCTCCGTGATTGCACCACTGTAATGAAATCCCAAACTTATCGCCTTTACCTTCTTCCCCTCTATGGTCTCCTCTGGTTCTTCTGGCTTCACAGGCTCCTCCGCCTCGGATATTGTCTTTAGACTAACGTTAATCTTCTTCGCCCCATCCTGCACCGTAATCTTCTTTTCCACATCCCGGTATCCCGTCTTCACTACGGACAGGGTATGGCTTCCATCGTTCAGCCAGAGAGACGCAGCGCCATTTTTATCCGTCCCATACTGACCGTTGATTTTCGCGCCCTCCACCGGATTTCCGGTACTGTCCGCCACCGTCACGTCCACCCGGTAGGACAGGTGTGGACATTCCGTAAAGGCAAATTGGTTATAGTCAAAGGAATAATAGAAGTCAAATATTTTCACGGAAAAATTTTTTGTATATTTGAAGTCCAATTTGTCCCAGTTCAGCAGGGTCGCTCCAAAATCCAGCCCGCATTTTCCCATGATATCGCCGTCAATGCACTGTTTACAATCATGCTTTTTGGAAGAGGAAGCCGGTTCATAGAGCAGCATCGTACCCTTTACCTCTGCTCCCGCCGTTGCCTTCATGCTGGCTTTTGCAATCTTATCGCTGAGAATCTTGATTTTCGGTTCTAAGGACAGACCGACATATAGGGTCAGTTCCCCCTTTAACTCGCTTTGGAAGGTTGGCGTCGAAGTAAGACTTTTGATTCCCTCATTGTTGGATACGGAATACCCTACCACTCCAGACAATTGCCCGCCGGCATTCACCTTTGCATTTACCTGTATCACAAAAGACGGGGTAAACTCAATATACACCCCCGGAACCGGGCTGAATCCCAGCAATGCCAACGATATCTCACCCTTTCCCTGTCCTGATACGGATAGGTTGATCTTTGCGGAATAGTCTATCTTCAATTCCAGATATTGATAGGAGGTGGAAATATAGAATTTCACGGTATTCGCAAGATTTAATTCCAAACCTCCGGAAAGAGTTGCATAATTATTATCAGAACCTATTTTCTTATCTACGAACTTAAAAGAATGTGACTTTCCATATGTGGCTCCCCCCTCATATGCTCCCAGCGCCGGGACTTCGCCCGTATCCTCTGTCATTCCCTCATAGACAACGCCCTCCTCTAAGGAAGAGGCATCTACCTGGGCATCTTCCGCTGACGCCTCCGCATCGATTTTTACATACGCAAAGACCTCTTCCATGGACGTATCCGCCCCGGTGATAGTGGCTGTGGTTCCGTCCATGGTAATGCTTTCCACCTTGACTAATAATACAGAGCCATCTCCATACTCATAGGAAAAAATGTCTCCCTGCTGTAAGGATGTGATACTCTCATCTGCGTTTTCAATCACATAGACCTGGTTCTCGTCATCCGCTGAAATCACCTCATTGGCGCTTTCGCTCTGTTTGATGATATGGGTATCTTCATCGTAGACGGCAAAGTTATTGCTTGTATCCTCATCCAGATTCAACACCTTGTCCGCATCGAAATCTTCCGTGGTCTTACTTAAAAATTCCTGCATCTCCTGTGTATAATTCGGAGATTCATACATCGTGCAGAGTGGTCTTAAGGTCTCTGAATCCACCAGAAATCCCTTAATATAAAAATACTGAGGCATATCCTCCGTCTCAATCTCCACAACGGCAGAGGTTTCCCCCTTCGTCACTTCCAGACTCCCGGACGCAAGCATTGCCGTCCCCTCTTCGTCATAGATTCCCACAACCAGGGAAGCGTCCTCTTCCGCTGTCTCAAAGGACACAGAAGCCTGCGTTCCGCTCATTTCTATGGAAAAAATATTGTTCCCTTCGTTTTCTTCCTGTTCCAATGCCTCGCCATCTATGGCGTTCACCAGCAGATTTCCAAAGGAATTGGTAGCCCTTAAGGAAAGATTATCCTCCATTTTCGCAAGCGACTCTGTCTGCTGTGCGTCTGAAATAGGTGTTGTTTTTGCATAAACCGTGCCGACATCGCTAAGAGTTCCAAAGGACAGCGCTGCCGCCAGGATTGCCGCTAAGATTCTTTTGTACATATGCCCTCCTGTTTATTTCTTTTCTAACCAAAACCACTCATTTCATGTCCTATTCTATTTATTTTTATTTTATCATTTCAAATCAGCATTTTCAACACAAAAGATGTCAAAACAACATTTTCAAAGTTATCCATTACATTTTTTACTATACTTTTATACATACTAATCTCTATACAAAATCTTTGGAGGCTTTTATGAATACCATTGGTGAACGAATCGTCTTTTTAAGGGAGGAGTTAGACATGAGCCAGAAGGAACTTGCATATACCATAGGTATTGCTCCCACATCTCTGTCACGTTATGAAAATAATCTCTATGAACCAAAAGCAGAGATTCTTCTGCGTCTGTCCACTGCATTACATACAACTTCTGATTTTCTGCTTGGATTGACTGACTTTTATAAAAAAAGTGATACAGAAGATTATAAGCCCATGGGACTTACCGCCAATGAACAGCATCTTCTTACGAATTACAGGAAATTAAATGAAGAAAACAAGATTCGCATTTTAGAGCGAATAGATACTTTATATGATTTGCAGAAAGAGATTTCCGCCAGCAAAAAAGAGGGTTCCTAAAAACTATGTTTTCAGGAATCCCCTTCTTTTCTACTGCATAATCTCTACAATAACTTTTCGCTCCTACAATCCAAATAAATCGGAATGAGTTCCGGTGCGATACAATAAAAGCTCGGCTCCTTCTTGCCTGTATACCAACAACCAGTTCGGCTCTATATGACATTCACGATAACCGGAATAATTACCGCAAAGAGCATGATCTCTGTTTTTAGATGGCAGAGCATCAGGTATCCGTAAAATATCAATTGCCTGTTGTAATAAAACCATTTTATAGCCACGTTTTACACAGATTTTAAAGTCATTTTAAACCTGGTGGAATATCTGACATGTATCCTCCATCAGCATAGAAAAAAGCCCTTCTGTATTACCGCTATATGAAATACCTCCTCCACTATTTAATTCGTCAAATGCTTCTAATGTTTCAGCGTTTGGCATTTCATCCGGAACTGCGGCTCCTTGTAAGTAAGCTATGATATAAGTCAGTTTGTTTTCCGGTATCTGATCAATGAGCATTTTTGCAAATTCGCGATTACTCATATAAACACATCCTTTCATGGTTATTCTATACGGTTTTATAACTTTCATTTCAATCTGATGTCTATCTTTAAGGTAATACAAAAAAAAGAATACGTCAACAAAAAAAGAGGGTTCCTAAAAACTATATTTTTAGGAATCCCCTTCTTATCTACTGCATAATCTCTACAATAACTTTGCGATCTTCTTTGGATGCAGCTGCTTTGACCACAGTGCGGATCGCCTTCGCAATACGTCCCTGCTTGCCAATGACCTTGCCCATATCAGACTGGGCTACTTTCAGTTCCAGAATGATAGCTTTTTCGTTCTCGGTCTCTGTGACCTGAACTTCATCCGGATAATCAACGAGTGATTTTGCAATTACTTCTACTAATTCTTTCATCACATACACCTCACCAATTATTTCTCGATTCCAGCTGCTTTGAAAATTCTGTTTACTGTATCAGTTGGTTTTGCACCGTTTGCTAACCATTTCTTTGCTAACTCTTCGTTAACATGGTACTCGCTTGGATCCTTGGTTGGATCGTAGGTTCCGATTTCCTCGATGAATCTTCCATCTCTTGGAGATCTGGAATCTGCAACAACGATTCTATAGAAAGGAGCTTTCTTCTGTCCCATTCTTCTTAATCTGATCTTTACTGCCACTTGTTTCACCTCCTCACAGGTTGTTGATTTTATGTTAAAAAGGAAACTTGAATTTTCCTTTTTTACCAAACTTGCCGCCCATCATGCCCGGCATCTGCTTCATGAGCTTTCTGGACTGTTCAAACTGTTTCACTAAACGGTTGACCTCGCTGATATCCACTCCGGCGCCGTCTGCGATCCTGCGTTTCCGGCTGGGATTTAAGATACCTGGGTTCGCCCGTTCCTTCGGGGTCATGGAATAGATGATTCCCTCGATACGAGCCATCTTCTTCTCATCCATGGCGTTTTCAATCTCGGCGATCTGTCCTCCGCCGATTCCCGGCATCATGCTTAAGACACTGGAAAGTCCTCCCATCTTCTTCATCTGGTTCATGGATTCCAGATAATCGTCAAAGCCGAACTCAGCCTTCTTGATCTTCTCACCCATCTGACGGGCTTTTTCCTCATCGATCTCTTCCTGCGCCTTCTCAATTAGCGTCAGCACATCGCCCATGCCAAGGATCCTGCTTGCCATACGGTCCGGGTAGAACTGCTCTAAGTCGGAGAGCTTCTCTCCCATACCTACATAAAGAATCGGCTTTCCGGTCACCGCCCGAATGGAAAGCGCCGCTCCACCTCTGGTATCTCCATCTAATTTTGTCAGGATAACGCCGTCGATGCCAATTTTCTCATCAAAAGTGCCAGCCACATTGACCGCATCCTGTCCGGTCATGGCATCCACTACCAGGATGGTTTGTGCCACGTCCACATTTTCTTTGATCGCCGCCAGCTCCTGCATCATCTCTTCGTCTACATGGAGTCTTCCGGCTGTATCTAAGATGACCACTGTGTGTTCATTCTTTGCCGCGTGTTCAATGGCTGCCCTGGCAATGTCCACAGGGCTGTTCTTGTCTCCCATGGAAAATACTTCCACACCCTGCTTCTCACCGTTGATCTTCAACTGCTCGATGGCAGCCGGACGGTAAACGTCGCAGGCTACAAGCAGCGGTTTCTTTCCCTTCTGCTTGAACTTTCCGGCAAGTTTTGCCGTGGTAGTGGTCTTACCGGCTCCCTGGAGACCTGTCATCATAATAACGGTAATTTCTTTTCCCGGACGAAGCGTAATCTCCGTGGTCTCGGAACCCATGAGATTTACCATCTCATCATTTACGATCTTGATGACCGTCTGTCCCGGATTCAACCCATTCAGCACATCGGTTCCCACCGCCTGCTCCTGTACGGTCTTTACAAAGTTCTTCACCACCCGGAAATTGACGTCTGCCTCTAAAAGCGCCAGTTTTACTTCCTTCAATGCCGCCTTAACGTCATCCTCGGTGAGCCGTCCCTTGCTTCTTAAGTTCTTGAATACGTTTTGCAGCTTTTCCGATAAACTGTCAAATGCCATGCTACAGCTCCTCTATGATCTCATTGGAAATCTCCTCGATCTCCTCTATAATTGCTTCATTCTTTGCCTGATTCTGCGTTTCCTTAAATTCCTGTGTCAGATGATGGATCCTTTCAACCTTCTGCTTCGCTGCCTGAAATTTTTCCACCAGATGGAGCTTCTCTTCGTATCCCTCCAGCGTCCTGGTACAGCGTTTTACCATATCGTGAACACCCTGTCTGCTGATTCCCTCCTCCGCCGCGATCTCGGCTAAGGTCAGATCCTCAAATACGAAGTCCTCGTAGATCTTTCTCTGGTGTTCGTTGAGCAATTCTCCGTAAAAATCGTAGAGATATGCCTGTTCTACTTTTTCTTCCATCATTTATCACCTTGGATAGATTATCACAAATGCGAATGAGTGTCAAGTGTTTTCTCTTGACAGTTTTTCACCTTAATTTTCTCCATCAACACGCTCCTCATTCTCTAATTTCACAATACTCAGTTTCTCTGAATTCTCCATACAATACGAAGACCAGCAATCTGAAAAACAATCCAACAGCTCTCCAATGTATTTCTTATCCTCTGCTGAAATCCGGTCTGCAATGGAGAACATCTCCCTAAAGCAGACATCCAGCGCACACTCCGTATATTTCTCATAAATCTGCCTTCCCTTCTCCGACGGTTTTACATAAATATTCTTCTTATTATCTCCCTTCTGATACCGCTCCAACAACCCTTTTTCCGTTAATATCTTCACATTTCTTGAAAAAGTACTCTTGCTGACTCCAAGGCGCTTTGCCATGTCAGACATTTTCTCATTCTTCTCTTCGCTCTCTAAAATATATTCCAATGTCTGAATCTGGGCGGCAGAAAAAAACATCCCCGTATTGTAATCAAGCTGCGCCTTGTAACAAAAAGTATAGGCATTTCCAAACCTTATAATTTTTTCAATGAGTTCCCGGTGTTCCCCCATCCATGATAATTCCATATTCCGCTTCCTTTCTAAACTAGAAACAGTATAACATTTCAATTTTTTCAATTCAATAGCGCACCCTCCCCTCTATCTACAAAATGCACAAAAATAAGATAGCAATCTTGTAATATATTATTGTTGCGCAACAAAACAATATGCATTATACTGAAATTGTAAATTGTTTTACGCGTAAACAAAAAAACAAAAGAAAGGGAATTTTTATGAGAAGGATATTCAAAAATAAGCTATGGCTCGTAGGTCTTATCATGGTTCTTTTGGGCGGTTTTTTCGCAAATCTTGTTCAGACCCAGAGCGGAAACATCAAAGTAGAGGAAGTGACATTTGCGGCATCGGATGGCTCACAGCTTTCCGCACTGCTCTACCTTCCAAAAAATGCCACTGAGAAGACTCCGGCGCCTGCCATGATCACTGTACATGGTTACCTGAACCAAAAGGAAACGCAGAGTAATTTTAGCATTGAATTTGCCCGGAGGGGATATGCTGTTCTGGAGCTGGATCTCTCCGGTCACGGCTCCTCAGAACAGATAGAGGGCGATATGTCACGAGGTGTAAACGACGCTTTGAACTATGTGGAGTCCTTAGCCTTTGTGGATAAAGACAACATCGGTCTGGAAGGTCATTCCATGGGCGGCTGGTCCGTAGTCACCGCTGCTGCTGAGAATTACGAACAGCTTCGGACCCTTGTGGTCATAGGCTCCGCCCAGGGCAATCTGGAATTGGGCAATGCCCTTGGCGCCCCTGCGCTTCCTGAAGATGCTGCTTTGAACTATGCCGTTATTTTCTCCAAATACGACGAATTTGTGGGCATCAATTACTTTGTGAAAAAAGCAGAGGATTTTGTTACCGCTTCAAATCTGATGGAACCATTCGGAACAGACGAACCGGTGGTCTTAGAACAATTATATGGAGATTTTGAAGATGGCAGCGCAAGAATGGCATTTATGCCAAATACCTCCCATGTAGGAGAACACCAAAGCCATGAGGTAATTGCCGATGTTATGGACTTTGTCAATCAGTCCTCCCCTGCCCCAATACAGTTGGATTCCTCCGACCAGGTGTGGCAGTATAAAGAGGTGTCCACTGCGGCTGCCTACATCGGTCTGATTCTGTTCATGTTCGGACTCTTAAGCAGATTTTTACAGGATGTTCATTTTTCCTCCGTTGTACAGACTTCCACCAGCCGTCCGGCGCCAAGAAAGCCTTTGGTACTTGGAATTGTCTATGCATTGATGATAGCGCTTTGCGGCTTCACCTTCCTGCCAATTAACAGCTGGGCAACGAACAAATGGCTTGCCACCTGGACGCCATCCAATCCATTTGCTCAGGCTTTTACAGGAACAACGATTTTTTATCTGGGCATCCTGCAGCTTGCTGCCCTGACTATGTTCCTGATTTGGAAATTCGTATTTGCGAAAAAGGAAACAGATGGAATCCTTGAACTGGGCTTATCCACAAATGTCAGCAAAAAGGAGTTTTCTTTCAGATATATCGCAAGAGCGGCATGTCTTGCCATCCTGACCGTTGCCTGCACTTACCTGCTGCTTTGCGTGGTACATACCCTGTTTTTAACCGATGTGCGCTGGTGGTTCTTCAGCATCCGCACCATGAACCGTGCCCGTCTGGGTCAGTTCCTTTTATACTTTATTCCGTTCCTGCTGATTTTTGGCGTAAATAATTTTATTTCATTTGGATGGCTGCGCTTAAAGGATTTCGGAAGCGAGAGAAAAAATATTGTAGTGGGCAGCATTGCACATTTTCTCGTAAATGCTCTGGGTATCATCATTGTCATCGCAATACAGCTGATCGGCGTCCGTGTCAACGGGTACGTTCCTTTTGCGTCAGGCACTTTTGACCAGTTGTTGATCGTTTTGAGCTATGGATTTATTCCTCTGCTCGCCATTATAGCTGTATTCTCTACTTATTGTTATAACAAGACAAGGAATATTTATACCGGTTCATTTATCAGTGCACTTGTTGCCACCTGGCTTATCGTATGTTATCAGCCAATCGGTATGCCGTTTTATTTATAAGCCACCTCTTTTATACCCTATAGGATGTCACGTTTTTACAGCGTGGCATCCATTTTAAATTGCGGCTTTTTTGTGGGTATTTCAGTTTTTATTGAAAACGCCAACTCTGTCATTTTTTGTTTCCATTAATCGTAGGAATACTCCATCCCATACTTTTTACTATTTGGAATAGTACACTTGAAATTTTCCCACAGAAAAAACATAATAGAATTATAAAACATTTACAACTTTTAAGGAGACCACAAAGATGGAATTACGCCAGATACAATATTTCGTGCAGCTTTATAAGGACCGCAATATCACAAAAGCGAGTCAGACTTTATTTATCTCCCAGCAGGGGCTGAGCAAGTCAATCCGCAAACTTGAGGATGAACTCGGTTTTCTTTTATTTGAGAGATCTGTCTCCGGTGTCATCCCCACTCATCATGCTCACAAGCTATATCTTTCATTTAAAAAGGTAACGGATTCCTTTCACGATTTAACTTTGGAGATCGACCATATCCGGGAAGAACGCGTTTTAAAAATCGCAGCTCCGGTTGGACTTGCACTTTCAACGGAAAAAGATGAGTTCGTTGAGTACTCCAAGCTCTACCCTGATGCCCAGACCAGATACACGGAAGTTACCAAACAGGCAATTATACAATCCCTTATAAACCACGAAAGCGATATTGCCTTTATGACTGCTCCGATTCCCAACGAATTCCGGTCTCATCAGATTGTCAGAAAAGAACCTCTATACGCCGTGATGGATCACAAGAACCCTCTGGCTCAAAAAGCGAACATAACAATATCTGATTTGGAAAATCAAACTCTTTTACTTTTGGATTTATATGAAGAATTCAACACTCTCATCCTGGAAAGAGCAGATGCAATGAATATCCCATATCAAATCTACGATAAAGTACAAATAAACGAATTTCTCCCAATCATCGGTCCTTCTCTTTTGATTGGATTTAGCACCAAAACACTCTATCGCTACTACGATTTTTCAAAAATTTCGTTCGTTCCTTTTACTTTACCGGATAACTCTCCGATAACCATCGAAACACATCTTGTCACTTTGAAAAATACTTTTCTGGATAAAGATATACAGCAATATATCGATTGGGAAAAAGATAAATACGGAGAGATTTATTAGAATCTGTCAAGCCCCCTGTCAGATACAAGGGGGGGCTTGTTAGGCATTTATGAAAGCAATGATTGCACAACGTGATTCTTCTTCATCAACCATTGTTTTAATACTATTTCACTTTTACCCCAAAGGGTATAGGCCCTCTTTCCCTGGCAGTGGAAAGAGAGCCTTTTTAGAGAAAACTTATTGTGCTACCATACATAACCTGAGGATTACATTATTACCTATACCGGGAAACAAGCATTGACAACAAATGTCATAATTAAGATCGCACATGCAGGACCGTCAATATGGGAATCTGTTCCACTATTGATCAGTTTTGTTTCTACATCGCAGATGATTGCGGAAACTGTACCGAAGATTACACTCATCAGCAAAGCCATGTAGAGACTGCCTGTTGCAGCATAGGACTGAACTGCTGCCTCCGCAGCAATAATTACGATATGGTGGCATCCAAAGAATGGCTGACCCATTTCAGCAAATATCAGACCAACTGCTGCAAGTCCGAAGATTAAGCTCGGATATACACCGCCGAATGCATCCAGCGGCACACCAGCCTGAACTGCCCCAAGATAGATTCCGCCAACAACCAGACTGTAACCGATGCCGATTAACAGAGTTGTTGACAAAGCCTTTTCTTTGCTGATTACCTCCGTACCTGTTCTCAGCTTTCCACCGAAAATCAGACGAACCAGAATGGCCGAGCAAAATACCGTAAATCCCGGAGCATCTGTAATCAGCCGCTCAGAAATAGTTCCTGCAAAAAGATTTGCAACAACGAGTTCTTTGAACAAGTAACCGATAACACCAAATACACCGCCTACTAACAATACACTAGGCTGATTGAATCCGCCCAATGCGGTAGCGATGTCGGCTCCATTTTCCGTGATTCCCTTTTTCTTTGCAAATGCAGAAGCGGCTACACCTCCGGCAAATGCGATGTGTGGTCCAAAAAATGGTCCGAAAGCAACATAGTTCAGCAGGATATTGGATGCATCACCAGCACCGCACATTCCAGCTACAGCTCCCACTACTGAGAATACTCCGGTCATAATAAATGCCGGTAATGCTCCGATAGAAGCCGCAAATACACCGCCGCCAAAAGCAGCAATTAAACATAGAATATTAATCATAACGTTTTTCCCTCCTCTTTTGTATGTATGATTTTTTCTATCATACCCAAGTTGTGTTCCCCCTAACTTGAATACAAAAATATTGTAGCATTCTGTCGAATTTTAGAAAAACAGCAGGAATTTTAGGCAGACACAACTATTAGTTGTGACACAAAAAACCGATGAGCGATGATTCTTTTTTCAGCAAAAAAACTCCCAAGCCTTTCGGCTTGAGAGTTCCACTCGCTTTTCCACTCTTTTTCATTTTTGTTTCCATTAATCGTAGGAATATTCCATACGCATTTTCTCGACATTCAGAATTTTACCTGTGACTGCATGAATCTCAATATCATATGAAGTTTTCTTTTTGCTCATGAAAACCTCATATACCGGTACCCCATCATCCTTTTCGAACTCTACACTCATCACCGTTGCTCCCGGTACTTTTTTGAGCGCAATCTGTTTTGCTTTTTTACAGCCTATGTAGGAGTTGCCGTTCTTTGTGGACTTTTCTACCAGTTCCCTTTCATACTCCAGTAATTTTCCCGTTCTTGCGTGATATTCCAGGGAGTACTTGGTATTGTTCTTTTTCATTTTTACTTTGTAAACATAGATTCCATCGTCTCGTTTCTTTTCGACGCTTACGATGCTGGCACCCTTTACTTTTTTCTTTGCAAGTTTTTTTATCTTGCTCTTGCTCATGATCTTCTTCGTACTGGTTTTATCGATTTTATTTTCTTCCCAGCTATAAGAAATCATTTTTCCATCAGAGGCACGGTAGGTTATCTCGTATTCCTTTGTTCCCTTTACCAGCTTTACTTCATAAACAATCCTTCCCTTTTCGTAATCTTTATCAAGTTCCGTTACAACCGCATTTTTTACCTTCTTTAATGCCATTGCCTCTGCCTGGCTCATGCTGGTAATCTTCTTTGCATATACAGTATTTGAGGAAGAAAGAACACCTACGGAAACAAGACAAAACATCGTTAAAAACATCATTACTTTTTTTCGTATTTTCATATTGATCCCTCCTTGTACATACTATATTTTTGTATCCATATTATACCATGCCCCATAAACCTTGTCTACATAATTCCTACCATTTTACTGGTAATTGTTTTACAGGTTTGTTCTGACCAACTTCGGTTTATATCCGTTTTTCTCCAAAGACTTCATAATCTGATTCTTATGCTCCGTTCCAAATGCCTCCAGAGTGATCCTAAGCTCCACGGCCGCATTCCGGTTGATGGACACGAACTGGTTGTGTTCCAGCTTAATAACATTTCCCTGTTCTTTGGCAATGGTGTCCGCCACCCTGGAGAGTTCTCCCGGTTTATCCGGTAAAAGTACGGATACGGTAAAGATCCTGTCGCGGAAGATCAGTCCCTGCTGAACC
The DNA here is from genome assembly GCA_958428365.1 of uncultured Lachnospiraceae bacterium. Lineage (GTDB taxonomy): Bacteria > Bacillota > Clostridia > Lachnospirales > Lachnospiraceae > Maccoyibacter. Next base: position 253,392 of record CAUAFT010000001.1, read on the forward strand.
ACGGAGGACATGGTGATCACGTCCATATTTCCACCGCTTAAGATGGATACGATCCGTTTGTCTTTTACGTTGAGATGCTTGAGGGCTGCAACGGTGAGAAGCCCGGAGTTCTCTATCACCATTTTATGATTTTCCACCATATCCAGAAACGCCACCACCAGCTCATCGTCCTCCACGGTAATGATATCATCCAGATTTTTCTGGATATATGGGAAAATGTTCTCTCCCGGCGTTTTAACCGCCGTGCCGTCCGCAATGGTATTCACACCTGGAAGAGTCGTCACTTTTCCGGCTTTTAAGGAAGCCTGCATACAATTAGCGCCTGCCGGTTCCACACCGATCACCTTGATCTTTGGATTCAACAGCTTTGCTAAGGTGGAGACCCCTGTGGCAAGTCCGCCTCCCCCGATTGGTACGAGGATGTATTCCACTAACGGAAGCTCCTTGAAGATCTCCATGGCAATGCTTCCCTGTCCGGTGGCAACCGCCAGATCGTCAAAGGGATGGATAAACGTATAGCCTTTTTCCTCCGCCAGCTCATAAGCCTTGGCACATGCCTCATCGTAGACGTCGCCGTAGAGTACGACCTCCGCTCCGTAACCCTTGGTCCGGTTCACCTTGATGAGAGGGGTTGTGGTAGGCATGACAATGGTCGCTTTCACACCATAGCATTTTGCGGCGTATGCCACGCCCTGCGCATGGTTTCCCGCAGAGGCTGTGATCAGTCCCTTCTCCCTTTCTTCTTCTGTTAAAGTACTGATCTTATAGTAGGCTCCTCTCACCTTGTAAGCCCCGGTAAACTGCATATTTTCCGGTTTTAAATAGACTTTATTTCCACTGGACTCACTTAAAAAATCACTGTAGATGAGCTTTGTCTCCAACGTTACCTCTTTTACCTTCTCACTTGCCTCTTCAAATTTTTCCAATGTCAGCATTTTCTACTCCTCTCTTGTGGCAAACAGTGCGTCCACGAACTGCTCTGAATCAAACTTCTGTAAATCGTCTATGGTCTCGCCTACTCCAATGTATTTTACCGGGATCCCAAGCTCTGACTGGATCGCCACGGCGATTCCTCCCTTTGCCGTTCCATCCATCTTCGTTAAGATAATTCCCGTGATCTGCGCCACTTCCATAAACTGTTTTGCCTGCGCCAGGGCATTCTGACCCGTGGTACCATCCAGGACTACTAAGGTCTCACGGAAAGCGTCAGGGTATTCCTTTTCCAGAATACGGTTGATTTTTTTCAACTCTTCCATCAGATTTTTCTTATTGTGGAGACGTCCCGCTGTATCGCAGAGAAGGACGTCTGCTTTTCTCGCCTTTGCCGCCGCCACCGCGTCGTAGACAACGGCTGCCGGGTCAGCGCCCTCCTGCCCTCCGATCATATCCACTCCGGCGCGGTGCGCCCACTCTTCCAGCTGCGCCCCCGCCGCCGCACGGAAGGTATCCGCCGCCGCCAGAACCACCTTGCGTCCCTGAGCCTTGAGCTTGCCTGCCAGCTTACCCACAGAAGTCGTCTTGCCAACGCCGTTGACTCCCACGATCAGAACCACGGATTTTTCCTCTTCGAAGCGGTAAGCCGTCTCCCCCACTTCCATCTGCTCTTTGATACTCTGGATCAGAAGATCTTTGCATTCCTGCGGCTGTTTGATATGGTTTTCTTTTACTTTTTCTCTTAAATTATCCAGAATCTCCTCCGTGGCGCGGACTCCGATGTCCCCCATAATGAGGATTTCTTCAATCTCTTCATAAAAGTCGTCATCAATGGCGGAAAAACCGCTGAAAATGGAATCGATACCCGATATAAAGCTGTCTCTGGTCTTAGTGAGTCCCGCCACTAATCTGCTAAAGAATCCCTGTTTTTTTTCTGCGGATCCTTCTGGAACATCTTCGCCCGGTTCCTCTGCAGATCCTTCTGGAACATCTTCGCCTGGTTCCTCTGCAGATCCTTCTGGAACATCTTCGCCTGGTTCCTCTGCGGCTTCTTCCGGAACATCTTCGCTCGATTCCCCTGTAGATTCTTCCTGCGCTTCCTCTGAAACTCCTGAATCCTCCAATGTTTCAGACTGTTCCGTCTCTCCTGTCTCATTCTCCGCCTCAGGCTCCATGTCGGTCTGCTCTGATATTTCCATTTCCTGTCCAACAGCTTCCTGTTCTGTTTCAACCTGTTCCTCTTCAACCGGTTCTGCTTCGTCCTGCTCTGCAACATCCTCCTGCTGGCCATTTTCCTGTTCTAAAACTTCCTGTTCTTCTTTCTCCTGTTTATCCTTCCTACCCCAGCCAAATTTCATCTTACATCCTTTCCTTTCTCATGATAGATCCCTGTTTTTATTATTCAGGCGTCCAGTTCTTTTTCAATCAAATTCACAGACACTAACGTGGAGACGCCCTTCTCCTGCATGGTAATACCATAGAGACGGTCTGCCGCCGCCATGGTTCCTCGTCTGTGGGTAATGATAATAAACTGCGTATTCTTCGTCAGCTTATTCAGATACTTCGCAAACCGCGCCACATTGTTGTCGTCCAACGCCGCCTCGATCTCATCCAGAAGACAGAACGGCGACGGTTTCAGGTTCTGGATCGCAAATAACAGTGCAATAGCGGTCAGAGACTTCTCTCCTCCCGACAGCTGCATCATGTTCTGCAATTTTTTTCCCGGCGGCTGAGCGATGATACGGATACCGCTTTCTAAGATATCCTCCTCTTCCACCAGCTCTAAGGTTCCTCTGCCCCCGCCGAACAGCTCCTTAAAGGCTTTGTCAAACTCCCTTTGGATCTCCGCAAATTTCTCTGCAAACTGCTTTCTCATTCCGGTGTCCAGATCATCAATGATCCCCAGAAGCGTCTCCTCCGCCTCAATGAGATCGTCATGCTGTCCCTTTAAGAAATCATAGCGCTCCGACACCTCTTTATATTCCTCAATGGCATTGACATTGACGTCTCCCAGTTTTCGGATATCCTCCTTGATCTGGGATACGGATTTTTTCATCTCCGGCAGGTTATGATACTCCTCGTTCCGCAGAGACTTGGCATTGTTAAAGGTCAGCTCATATTCCTCCCACATATAATTCTGCTGGGATTCCATGGCTTCCTCCAGTTTTTCTCTCTGCTGGTTCAGACGGAAGATCTCCTTGTCCAGCTCATTCATTTCCTGGCTGACTTTTTCCCGTTTTTCAAAGAAGCCTTTGTACTCGGTGTTCATCTGCTCCTTTGCCTCCTGGGATTCCTTCAATTCTTTTACCAGAGACGCATAGTTGTCATCAGAGGCTAAGATGGTCTTTTCAATCTCCTCGATATCATGGCGTTTTTTCCTGGCGTCCTCTTTAGAGAGCTGCGCATCCTCTTTGACTTTTTCAAGCTCTTCGCCAAGCCGTTCCATCTCGCCGCGGATACGTTCCAGATTTTCCCGCACGAACTCCGACTTCTGGCGGATATTCGCCTCCTCCAACTGAATCTCGGAGACGTGTTTGGATGCGCTTTCTTCCATATAGATCTGCTCGTCCAAAATCTCCTGGAAATCCTTATTCGCCTGCTCGATCTGTGCTTCTCTGGTCTGCGCCTGCTCGATCTCCTCTGTGATCTTCTCCTTATTCAGATTGATCTCGGCAATCTGCTTTTCGATCTGAACACTCTCTGCTTTCAAACCGGAAAATACGCTCTCACTCTCATCCTTCTGTTCTCTGGCGCGTTTTACGTTCAGCTCCGCCGTGTTTTTCAGGATATATGCCTTTTGAAGATCCTCTCTTACTTTTTCCAGATCCTCGTTTAAAAGATCCTTAGCGGTGCGGATATCCATGCTCCGCTGTCTGAGATCTTCCCTCTCCTTTTTCAGGCTCTTTGCTTCCTTTTCCAGTTCCTCCAGCTCTCTGCGCCTTCCCAGCAGGTTGCTGCTATTTTTATAGGCTCCTCCGCTCATGGAACCCCCAGGACTTAGATGCTCGCCTTCCAGAGTCACCATGTTCAGGGAATGGTGATATTTCCCGGCAATGGCGATGGCGTGATCGATGGTATCCACCACCAGGATCCTGCCCAGAAGATGCGCCATAACGCCCCTGTATTTTTCCTCATAATTCAACAGCTCGTTGGCATATCCGATGACGCCTGTCTCTCTTTTCGCATCCTCGTTTCTCCGGTTCTCCCGCTTTCCCACACTGGTGATGGGCAGGAAGGTAGCTCGTCCGTAGCGGTTCTCCTTTAAGAAACGGATCATCTCTTTTGCCGTCTGCTCATCCTCGGTCACCACATTCTGAATACTTCCCCCCAGAGCCGTCTCAATGGCGGTCTCATACTTCTTTTCCACCTGGATCAGGTCAGCAACCACGCCGTGGATCTTCGGATTTTCCTCTTTTCTGTCCATAATGCGGCGGATACTGTTGCCGTAACCCTCATAGCGTTCCGCAATATTTTTCAGAGATTCCAGTCTGGACTGGGTCTTGTTGTAACGGATATTCGTCTGCTCCAACTCCCTGGCATTTTCCTGGGTCTTTTTCTTCCACTCCTCTTTTTGGGCGAGCATCTGATGCTCCTGCTCCTTGCCCTCTGCAATCTGTTTTTGGATCTGCTCCAGTTCCTCTTCACTCTTTCTCAGATTTTCCTCCAGACCGCTCTCCTCGGTCTTTCTCTGTAAAAGTCTCTGATTCAACTGGGCTTTTCGGATATTGACCTGCTCCAACATGGTGTCGTACCGCTGCTGTGATGCTTTCACCGACGCTTTCTGGTTCAATAGCTCGATGATCTCGTTTTTTCCATTCTCGATTCCCTCGTTACAGCGGGCAATCTCCGACTGGATCGCCTGTAATTTTTCCTCCGCCTGCCCTCTGGTCTTTTGAATCACCGCAAGCTGGGCGTCGCAATCCTCTTTCTGTTTATCGTAGGAGGCTTTCTGTTCTCTGCGTTCCTCCCTCTGGGATTCAATAGAGGTAAGACGAGCTCCCAGATGCTCCTTTGTCATCTCCGCCGTATGGATCTGCTCCTTTAAGACGTTGATCTGTCCCTCCAGTTTTCCCTTCATCACGTTTGTTCCCGCAATGGAGTCCTTGATCTGGCTGATCTTCTCATCCATGCTCTCCATGGCGGCTTCCATCTTCTCATATTCCGCCTTCATCTTCTCGTGCTGTTCTCTTGTCTGGCCGAGATGTTCGTTGGCGATTCCAAAGTTTTTCCCAACTTCCTCAAGCTGATGTTCGATCCGTTCCACTTCCAGCAGGAACATGTTAACGTCATAATTCTTCAGCTCTTCCTTTTTCTTCAGATATAGATGGGCTTTTTCCGACTGACGCTCCAGCGGTCCCAGCTGGCGTTCCAGCTCCGCTAAAATATCATTGACCCGGACGAGGTTTTCCCTCTCATGCTCCAGCTTTTTCTGAGCGGTCACTTTTCTGCGCTTATACTTCACGATTCCCGCCGCCTCGTCAAAAAGCTCTCTTCTCTCCTCCGGCTTTCCGCTTAAGATACGATCGATCTGTCCCTGTCCGATGATGGAATATCCCTCTTTTCCGATTCCCGTATCGTAAAACAGCTCGTTGACGTCCTTCAGACGGCAGGGACTCCCATTCATGAGATATTCACTTTCTCCGGAACGATAGACCCGTCTCGCCACCGTCACTTCCTCATATTCAATCGGCAGCTTATGGTCAGAATTGTCCAACGTGATCGCCACATAGGCATAGCTTAAGGGTTTACGGTTCTCCGTTCCTGCAAAAATAACGTCCTGCATACTGGTGCCGCGAAGCTGCTTGGCGCTCTGCTCACCCAAGACCCATCGCACTGCATCCGCCACGTTACTCTTTCCACTTCCGTTTGGTCCCACGATTCCCGTGATCCCGTTGTGGAAATCAAACACGATCTTATTGGCAAACGCCTTAAAACCATGCACTTCAATACTCTTTAAATACATCCTGCTCCCTCACTACCTGTTATTCTCTTCCTTTTTCAGCTTCAGGATCCCGTGATAGGCCGCTTCCTGTTCCGCCGCCTTCTTCGTCCTTCCCTCGCCCTGTCCGATAACCCGTTCTCCCATAAGGGCTTCCACCACAAACAGCTTGTTGTGATCCGGTCCCTCCTCTTTGATCAGACGGTATCCCAGTTCCTCCTGATGCAGCGCCTGCACCATCTCTTGCAGGATAGTTTTGCTATCATAAAAGAGCTGCTTGTGCTCAATATCTGTCAAAATAAATTTTAAAATAAACTCTTTTGCACTAGCAAAACCACCATCCAGATAAATCGCTCCGATCACTGCCTCCATGGCGTCCGACAAGATGGACTTCCTGCCTCTGCCCCCGGTCATATCCTCTCCCTTTCCCAGATAGAGGTATTTTCCCAGATCGATCTCCTTCGTACAGAGCGCCAGGGTTGGCTCACAGACAATGCTGGCACGCAGCTTCGTCAGATCTCCCTCCGGCAGATTCGGATAATTTTCAAATAAAAATTCGCTGGAAATGATCTCTAAGACGGCGTCTCCTAAAAATTCCAGCCGTTCGTTATCCGACAGCTTGTGCATATGCTTTTCATTGGCGTAGGAGCTGTGGGTCAATGCCTGTCTGAGCAGGTTCCGGTTCTCAAAGTGATATCCTATTACATTTTGAAATTCTTCCAGAATATTCTGATTCATTTTCTCTTTCCTTTCTTTATGGGTATATGAAAAACGAAAAGCCCTTTAGAACGAAAAGGGCTTCTCACTACGCATTTCCTTGTTCAATTCCTTCCTGTCTTATGCCAGGGTATTCTTGATCTGCTCTACGGCGTCGCCAACGGTAACGATCTTCTCTGCGTCCTCGTTTGCGATCTCGATATCAAATTCTTCCTCTAAGCCCATGATAATCTGAAATACATCCAAAGAATCTGCTCCCAAATCATCTGTGAATGTCGTCTCCATCTTGATCTCATTCTCATCGACATTCAATACCTCCGCGATAATTGCTTTAATCTTCTCAAATTCCATATTCTTTTCCTCCTCTATTTTTCTATTCTTCTGATGATTTTTTCACAATATAAGAACGTATCTTCTGATTGATATCCTGTTCCTTGAATGCTGCGCATTGCAGGATCGTATTTTTGATCTCGGATGCTTTGGAACTTCCGTGTGTCTTGACTACCAGCCCGTTCAGTCCCAGCAGCGGCGCTCCTCCGTACTGAGAGGTATCGAATCGTTTCAGGGTCTCCTTCAACGCAGGTTTTACTAAGAGTCCTCCAATCTTGCTCCTTAGACTGGACATCATTCCCTGTTTGACCGTGCTCATGAGAGTTCCCGCAACGCCCTCGTATAATTTTAAGATCACATTTCCCGTGAACGCCTCGCAGACGATAACGTCCGCATCGCCGTGGGGGATATCCCTTGCCTCAATGCTTCCCACAAAGTTGATATCCTCACACTCCTTTAACATTGGAAATGTCTCCTTTACCAGCGCGTTTCCCTTTTCTTCCTCAGCTCCAATGTTCACAATGGCAACCTTTGGCTTTTTGATTCCCATAACATGCTCCATGTAGATAGAACCCATCTTGGCAAACTGTACCAGATGACTCGGTCTTGCATCCACATTGGCTCCACAGTCGATCAAAAGAGAAGCTCCCTTTTCCGTCGGGATCAACGGCGCCAAAGGTGGTCTCTCCACCCCTTTGATCCTGCCCACGATAACCTGTCCGCCTACGAGAACAGCTCCTGAACTTCCGGCTGAGACAAAGGCGTCTGCCTCACCGTTTTTTACCAGATTCATTCCAACTACAATGGAAGAATCCGTCTTGCGCCGGATCGCCATAACCGGCGGTTCCGCCGTCTCAATGATCTCCGATGCGTTGACGATCTCTATCTGTTCTTTTCGATAGGTATATTTTTCCAATTCTTCTGACACGACGTCCTCCCGCCCTGTCAGGATAATGTGGATATTTTCTCTCTCATTTACTGCTTCCACTGCGCCCTTAATGATCTCTGCCGGCGCATTGTCTCCGCCCATTGCATCCAGTACGACCCGTACCTTTTCCTGCATAGGATAACCTCCTTGTATGCCCTTTTTTTCCGTCTATACAGAAATATACTATATCTGTTTCTATAAATCAACTCCTAAAAACAGATGTTTAGTAAATTTTCCCATTCCTCTCCTGCTCTGCTTTCCTGTCCTCTTCGCTCATGTATTTTTCAAATATACTCTCCAGTATAATCTCGATAAACCACACTGCCAGAATTGGCACAATGACAATTAAAAGCGGTATACTCCAGACTGCGAATGCCCCTGCTGCCAGGATAAGCAAAAGAAGCAGGGTCTTTGGAAAATGTACAAACATCATCAGGAAGCTGTTCCTCAACACATCCTTCGTCTGATTGGCAAATCTTGCGATATAGGCAAAGGTATAAACCATCCAGAGAATTACAATTACCAGCAGAATCGCAAAAAAGACGTAAGAACTACCATAGGAATGTCCTGCCCGGAAAAACCGGTACATCACATAGACATCCGCTCCCAGCACCGCTCCGATTCCCAGAAAAATCAGCCAGCAAATCGTTGCCTGCTTAAAATTCTCCTTCCATGCCCTTTTGTACTCCGTCCAAAGGTAGCTTCTGTCGTGGCGCAGCACCTTGTGGATTGTATAATAAAAGGCGGTACAGGATATCCCCGCAGTTATGACAGGAATACAGCTCGCCACAAAGAGCAGGTTCAAAAGAAGGCTGTCCGTCAATTTTCCCCAAACCGAAAAAAGTTTGTTTTCATTATTTGTATCCATAAATTCTCCTGCTATTTTTTAATCCTATTGCATAATCAAAAGTATGCTTTATAATTTGTTTTTTTAATCACTAATATCTTTTTTTTCAATTATACTTCATATGGTTCTGTTTTTCAATTTCTTCCATTTTTCTGGTAATCTTATCTTTTTCTCAGACTCCCCACTATAAGTCCTATCCCCATTCCAATACTGATTCCAAAACACATTCCAAGTGCCATCCCCCTGTATACTATAAATGATTCCCCAATAGCTCGTTTACTTCCCGAATTCTTCTCTCATACACAGCAGGAACCTGTCCTTCCAGTGCCAAATCCAAATATTGCTCTGACTTTTCTCTATCTCCGTGCAGTGCTTCATATTTTGCTAAAGAAAGCTGCAAACTAAGTTCTGTCAATCGGTTGGGTTCCTGCGCAAGCTGTTCTTCTACATATATTCTATCCTCTTCATCCCACTCGACAAAAGGCTTCCAATTCAGTTGTAAATTTTGTATCATCTTCGCACTAAGATTATAATAGACCGTTCCTTCCTTACAAGTTTTGTGCTCTTGATAAAGCTGATTCATCGCTTGTCTATAGCCTTCTTCCTCTCTGAGATAACAATAAATCAACCCTTCTATATTATATTTTTTTATATACCGGAAATTCTTCGGTGATTTAAACTCCACTTCCCGCAAATATGTAAGCGCCTCTTCCATATCTCCGTCATAATAGTTTGCAACCGCACACTCTAAAGAAAATGTAGCATGTCCTCTCCCTCTTGTATCTTTTTTATCCAAACTTCTCATAATCTCCAGATACTTGCACGGCTCACAATCCGTTGTAAGAATCTCTGACAATTCCCCACAACGTATACCGCTTTTCACCTGAAAGGAGAAGTGAGCAATAAATGCAGCCACGATAATAAAAAGATAAATAATTTCTCTGACTCCGGTACTGATGTTACTAAACAGGCAGATATAGATAATAGCAATCATTTCCAGCATATAAAACAACATTTGCCGTATCTTTGCCTTGTTTAACGCTTTCAAATACTCACTCAAAATCTCTTCTGCGGTTTGATTCTTATACTTTGATTCTTTCATATCCCTTCCCTCTCTCTACTCTGATAGTTTCTCTGTCGGTGTCTGAATTCTCCTCACTCTTTAACGAAAAAAAGGAGTGTTTTTTCAAACACTCCTTAGCTGCTGATTAATCCTGAGCAACAATCTCTCTCTTGTTGTATGAGCCACAGCTTTTGCACACTCTATGAGGCATCATTAACTCTCCACATTTGCTGCATTTTACTAATGTTGGAGCAGTCATTTTCCAGTTAGCTCTTCTTTTATCTCTTCTACCTTTAGAGGATTTGTTTTTTGGACAAATTGACATTCGGTTACACCTCCTTAAATTTGTTAAACACATCTTGGATAACTGCCATTCTTGGATCCAGTTCTGTCTTTTCACAATCACAGGTTCCATGATTCAGATTCTTTCCGCATTTCCTGCAAATACCTGCGCAGTCTTCTCTGCATAAGATCTTCATGGGCCAGTTAACCAAAACTTCATCATATATGATTCTATCTAAATCAAGATGAAATCCAAGCATGTAGTCCTTTGCTTCCATCTTCTCCTCATCCGCTTCTTCCTGTAACGGAATCTCCCGGTCAAGATTCAAATGGAATGTCGTCGGAACTTCTTCCAGACAACGGTCACAAGGAATTGCAATGGTCAGATCCATATCTCCGCGGATAAGCAGACGCTTATTGTCCTCGTTTTTGATATGAAGCTCCACATCCTCATCCTTTTCCGTAATAGGAAAATTACCCAGTTTCGAGTCGAAAGACACTAAGTCTATAGGAACTCTCTTTGCGATCTCCCTGTTTTCAAAGGCTATAATGTCCGTTAAATCAACTTTCATCCTTCTCTCCTATTCACACCTAAACAATTATACATATCCGTCTTATATTTGTCAAGAAATTTTCTTTCATTTTTCAACTGCTTTTCCGCCGGTTTTCCATTCCGGGATTCGCCCACAGGCAGAGGCTCAGGCGTTCTGAACCAGTGCTGAGGTCTCCCTTGCAATGGCAAGCTCCTCGTTGGTGGGAACCATCAGGACTTTTACTCTGGAATCTTCCGCGGAAATCACCAGATCCACGCCCCGTTTTTTATTGGCCTCTTCATCCAGTTTCACGCCGAGATATCCCAGATAATTGCAGATTTTTTCACGGATCATGCCGGAATTTTCTCCCAGCCCGGCCGTGAAGCAGATCGCATCCACGCCGTTCATTGCCGCCGTATAGGAACCGATGTATTTTGCCACACGGTAGCAGAACATCTCCTGTGCCAGATCCGCTCTCGCATCCCCGGCGTCTGCCGCCGCCTCCACGTCTCTGAAATCACTGGAAACGCCGGAAACGCCGTAGACTCCCGACTCTTTATTTAATACCGTCATAACCTGAGAGATGTCCAGGTTCTCCTTTTGTGCAATAAACTCCAAAACAGACGGATCCACGTCCCCGGAACGGGTTCCCATCACAAGTCCCTCTAACGGAGATAGACCCATGGAGGTGTCTACGGATCTTCCGTTCTTCACGGCACAGACAGAGGCTCCGTTTCCAAGGTGGCAGACAATGGTCTTTAAGGAGTCATATGGTTTTTCCAGAATCTCCGCCGCACGCTTTGACACATAGCTGTGGCTGGTACCGTGGAAGCCGTATTTGCGGACCTTATACTGTTCATAGTATTTGTAAGGAATGGCATACATATACGCCTCCTTCGGCATCGTCTGATGGAATGCCGTATCGAACACGGCTGCCATGGGTACGCCCGGCATCAGTTTCTGACATGCGCGGATTCCGATCAGGTTCGCCGGATTGTGCAGCGGAGCCAAATCGCTGACACTCTCTACCGCTTTTATGACCTCGTCATCTATCAGGGTGGACTTGGTAAATGCCTCTCCGCCGTGTACGACACGATGTCCCACTGCTCCGATCTCTTCTAAGGATCCAATCGCTCCGGTCTTTGGATTGACCAATGCCTCCAGTACCATTTTTACCGCTTCTGTGTGGGTCGGCATTGCGGCTTCCGTAATTTCTTTTTCACCTTCTGCTGCCTGATATACCAGTCTCCCATCAATTCCGATCCTCTCGCAGAGTCCTTTAGCAAGAACCTGTTCAGATTCGGAATTGATGAGCTGGAATTTTAAAGAACTGCTGCCGCAGTTAATGACTAAGATGTTCATTTTTATATTTCCTTCCTTTTCTTTTTCTGCCTATTTTCTCATTTCTCCCCTATAGCTTTCTCTTTTCGAGCAGGCAATATATCCATTATAAGCCTGATTCTTTTTTTATACAAGATGCTCCGTCAAAAGATTTCTCCCTTTTACCGGATTGTTTCTTGCCCGCGAAAAAAGGGCATGCTATACTGAGACAAACGTAAGACCATCTCTCAGGAAAGGATCTATCTATGAACGTAACGAGCATCATTGCAGAATACAATCCGTTTCACAACGGACATCTCTATCAGCTGGATACGGCGCGAAAGGAGACAGGCGCCGACTATCTGATCGTGGTTATGAGCGGAGACTTCGTACAGAGGGGCGCTCCGGCTCTCATTGACAAATACACCAGAGCTAAAATGGCTCTTTCCTGCGGCGCCGATCTTGTATTAGAGCTTCCTGTGCTCTGGGCCACCGCCAGCGCTGAATATTTTGCTTCCGCCGGAGTGGCTCTGCTGGATCAACTGGGCATCGTGGATCATCTCTGCTTTGGATGCGAGACCGCAGATAAAACCTCCTTTTTGACTCTGGCACATTTTTTATCGGAGGAGCCCCCGGAATATCAGGCTGCCCTGAACCAGTTCCTGAAAGAGGGAAACAGTTATCCGAAGGCAAGAGAGCAGGCTGTTTTATCTGCGCTGGCAGAAAAATCTCACCCGGTATCCTCCAACGCTTCCGCTTCTCTGTCGGCGCTCCTTGGCTCGCCCAACAATATTCTGGGGCTGGAATACTGCAAGGCGCTCCATAAGCGAAACAGTTCTATTGATCCCTTTCCCGTTCTGCGTATCGGAAAGGGGTACCATGAGGACGCGATGGATTCGGCGCTGGTCTCCGCCACGGGGATCCGCTCTTATCTGAATGCTTCCATGGATTTTTACAGCGACTTATCCGCTTTAAGAGCATGGATGCCAAAAGCGGCTTATGAGATCCTGGAATACGCCCTGAAAACACAACCCCTTTTATTTGAGGAGGATTTTTCCGGCATGCTTGGTTATAAACTGCTGCTTGCAGATTCTTTTGAAGATTATGGAGACAGCTCCCTGGATCTGTCCAACCGCATCTGTCATCTGCGAAAAGATTACCGCTCTGTTCCTGAATTTTTAGAACATCTAAAGACAAAAGAAGTAACCTATACCAGATTATCGCGATTACTGATACACATCCTTTTGGATATAAAAGAAAAAGATTACGGCATTTACCGTAATCTCGACTATACTCCTTATGGAAGGATCTTAGGATTTCGTGAAGATGCCGCGCCTCTTTTGAGATCCCTGAAGGCAAATAGTTCGATTCCTCTGCTGACCGGATTATCGGATAAAAAGAATCTGCTTACTGAGGACGCCGCCGCTTTGTTAAAAAAAGACGTCTTTGCTTCCGAGGTCTATCGGCTGGAAGCCGTACAAAAGAGCGGGTTCTCAATTCCAAATGAATATCAGAGAAAATTTTTAAAACTATAAGTTCACACCTTTTTTACTTGTGCTGCCCAATAATCGTGCCTCCGCCGGCAACATACTCTCCGTCATAAAATACCAGAGCCTGCCCCGGTGTGACAGCTCTCTGAGGTTCATCAAAGACACAGCGGATCTTATCGCGCTCCACCTGCTCTATGGTACAGTCCGCCCCCTTATGAGCATAGCGGATCTTTCCACGGAATCGGTTCTTTTCATTTAAGTCCGGCACTGCCATAAAATTCACCTGATCCGCATAGAGTTCCCTGGTAAATAGATCTTCGTTCTCACCAATTACCACCTCGTTGCTTTCCGGTCTGATCTCCGTCACAAAAACAGGTCGTCCCATAGACAGATTCAGTCCTTTCCGCTGTCCAATGGTATAATTCGTAATACCTTTATGGGTTCCGATGACAGTTCCATCCTGCAAAACAAAATTTCCTTCCTGCAGCGCCCTCTGCTCTGCTCCGGTCTCCCGTCTGATAAATCCCGCATAGTCCCCATCCGGCACAAAACAGATATCCTGACTGTCCGGTTTTTTTGCAATTCTAAGACTGATCTTTTCTGCAATCTCCCGAATCTCATCCTTGGTATATTCCCCCACCGGCATCAGAGTGTGGGCAAGCTGTTCCTGAGTCAGGTTGTAGAGGGCATAGGTCTGATCCTTTGCCGCCGTAACGGAGTTTCGAATGGCATATCTCCCATTGGCAAGCTGTTCAACACGGGCATAATGTCCTGTGGCAATGTAATCCGCCCCGATCTCAAGCCCCCGTCTCAACAATGCCTCCCACTTCACATAGCGGTTGCAGGCAATGCAGGGATTCGGCGTTCTGCCATGTAAGTACTCCCCGATAAAATAATTCATAACCTGCTCTTTGAATTCTTTTCGAAAATTCATGACATAATAGGGAATGCCAAGCTCCCCTGCCACGCGTCTTGCATCTTCCACGGCGCTCAACCCGCAGCAGCCTCCGTTTTCTTCCTGGATGAAATCCTCTTCCTCCTGCCAGATCTGCATGGTCACTCCTATCACATCGTATCCCTGCTCTTTTAACAAATATGCCGCCACGGAGGAATCCACTCCCCCCGACATACCGACGATTACTTTTTTTCGATTCATATTCTCCTCTGTCTTCCAACCATATCCGAATACCGGAATCCCACAAATGATGGTAAGAAGCTCCCTCGCTCTTCCAACTCTGCCCGGCAGGGAGGATCTAATAGACCTCTTCCACCTCTTCCTCGGAGATATCCGATTTCGGCTGTTCTAAGCCCTGTATTACAATACTGTTTTTTTCTGCATAATCCCAGAGGGCAGCGTGGATCGCTTCCTCTGCTAACAGAGAACAGTGTACCTTGACAGGCGGCAATCCGTCAAGTGCTTCCATCACTGCTTTGTTGGTCACCTGCAATGCTTCCTCCACGGTCTTTCCCTTCACCAACTCTGTTGCCATACTGCTGGTGGCAACTGCCGCGCCGCAGCCGAAGGTCTTGAACTTACAATCTCTGATGATACCGTCGTCGTCGATATCCAGAAAAATTCTCATAATATCGCCGCATTTTGCATTTCCAACTGTTCCTACTCCACTGGCATCTTCAATCTCTCCCACATTTCTTGGATTCTGAAAATGATCCATCACTTTCTCACTGTACATCACAATATCCTCCTACTACTGATTTTTATTTATGCAACTTGATAACGCTTCGTTTTTTCTCCTTTAAGAAGCTCTACTCTTTTTCTTAAAGTCCTCATATAACGGAGACATATCCCTCAGCTTTTCCACAATCTCTTTGATCGCTTCAACGGTCGTCTCGATCTCTTCTTTGGTCGTCTCCTTTCCCAATGTCAGACGCAGGGAACCGTGGGCGATCTCATGGGGCAGTCCGATGGCAAGAAGCACATGAGACGGATCCAGAGAGCCGGAAGTACAGGCGGAACCGGAGGAAGCGCAGATGCCCTTCATATCCAGCATGATCAGAAGGGATTCTCCCTCGATAAACTGGAAACAGAAGCTGACGTTATTGGGAAGCCGTTTCTCCCTTGGACCGTTCAGTCTGGAATAAGGGACCTCTTTTAACACTCTCTCGATCAGATAATCCCGCAGTTCGGTTTCCCGCCTTTTCCTCTCCTCCATAGTAGCTGCGGCAAGTTCCACAGCTTTTCCAAGTCCCACGATTCCCGGAATATTCTCTGTTCCGGCGCGGCGTTTGCGCTCCTGTGCTCCTCCGTGGATAAAGGAACCCATTTTTATTCCCTTTCGAATATACAAAAAACCGATCCCCTTCGGTCCATTGAGCTTATGTCCGCTGGCGCTGAGCATATCAATATGCAGCTCATCCACATCAATTGGAATCTGCCCAAATGCCTGTACTGCGTCCGTGTGGAAGAGTACCCCATGTTCTCTTGCGATCTCCCCGATCCTCTCCACCGGTTCAATGGTTCCAATCTCATTGTTGGCAAACATAATGGAGATCAATATGGTATCCGGTCGGATAGCTTTTTCCAACTGCTCTGGATCGATAAAGCCCCTCTCATCCACATCCAGATAAGTGACCTCATACCCCTCCTTTTCCAAATACTGGCAGGTGTGTAAGACAGCATGATGCTCGATCTTACTGGTAATGATATGCTTTCCTTTCTCCCGGTACGCCTCCGCCACCGCTTTCAACGCCCAGTTATCGCTCTCAGAGCCTCCGGCTGTAAAGTAAATTTCCTCCGGCTTGGCATTCAGCACTTCTGCAATGCCCTCTCTGACCTTGGTAATGGCAAGTTTGCTTTTGGAGCCAAACTCATATACACTGGAAGCATTTCCATAATTTTCGGTAAAATATGGGAGCATCTCTTTTACCACTTCTTCATCCGTTTTCGTTGTTGCAGCATTATCTAAATAAATCATCTCTTTATCTCCTACTTTTCCTATATGTTTTATATGTATATATTATAACAGGTTTTCCGTTCTGTCAATAGGACAGCTTGCATATATTAGATTAAATGTTTTTCCGGGAGTCTTATATGAATCTTTCCCGTCAAATCAAATCTTATATCAAAAATCCTCTGGTCTTTGGCACTCTTCTGCTGACCGCCTCCGGCGCCCTGAGCAGGATTATAGGTTTCTTCTATAGAATATTCCTTTCCCACACAATTGGTGCCGAGGGAATTGGAATCTATCAATTGATCTTTCCGATCTATGCCCTTTGCTTTTCCCTTGTGTCAGCCGGAATCCAGACCTCTGTGTCCAAATTCGTTGCGGAAGCCTCAGTAAAAAAAGAGGATCTGACAGAGAAATGTTATCTGCTCGCAGGTATCATCCTATCTCTTAGCCTTTCCTTTTTATGCGCTTTCTATTTACATCGGGAAGCTGATTTTTTAGCCAATCAAGTAGTACACGAATATCGAACCGCTCCTCTTCTACGGATTTTAGCCTATGCAATTCCCTGCGGTTCTATCCATTCCTGTATCAGCGGTTACTATTACGGTATGAAAAAGGCAACGATCCCGTCTCTGTCCCAGCTTTTGGAGCAGATCGTCCGGGTCTTAAGCGTCTATCTCATTTACCGGATCCAGGTTCAGGAAAAGATCCCCATTACGCCATCCATTGCTGTCTGGGGAATTGTCTGCGGAGAGATTTCCTCCGCTCTCTTTTCCATGGCTGCCGTTCGTTTTTGCAAATGCAGTCTTTCTTCCATAAAAAAAGCTCTCCCACGAGTGGGAAAGCTTGCGGTTCCTCTGACAGGCAACCGGGTGATCTTAAATATTTTTACAAGTATGGAAGCGATCTTAATTCCCTTAAAACTCAAAGAATCGGGACTGGATACCTCCGCTGCCCTGAGCACTTTCGGAGTTCTCACCGGAATGGCGCTTCCATTGATCATGTTCCCCACCTCCATTACCAACTCCATTGCCGTCATGCTGCTTCCTGCAGTTTCGGAAGCGTCTGCCGCAGGGAACCGGGAAAAGATCAAAAAGGCCGTCTCCAAATCCATCACTTACTGTATGCTGTTCGGCTTCGCCTGTACCGCCTTTTTCTTTTTTGGGGGAAAACCTCTGGGCAATCTACTGTTCAAAAATGCTATGAGCGGTATCTTTATCATGACCCTCAGCTTCATCTGCCCCTTTATGTATCTGACCTCCACCCTGGCTGCCATCCTGAACGGGCTGGGCAAGACTCTGCATACCTTCTTCCATAATCTGACCAGTATCTGTATCCGTCTGCTCTTCGCCCTCTTTGCCATTCCGGCTTTTGGAATCAAGGGATATCTGTGGGGACTGCTGGCAAGTCAGATGGTACTGTCCATCTGCCTGACATTTTCATTGAGAGAATATGTGAAATGATAATTTCCGAATGCTGCAGCTCTGATTATAGGAAAGTCATTCCTTTCATAAGTTCATACAACAGGGTCTTTCTCACGATAAAATAAACAGACTGCGAATGGAACATCTAAACGCTCTATTCGCAGTCTGAATCTTTTGCTCTTCTTCTGAATCTTCTGATCTTCTATTTCTTTTTATATTTCAGGCTTGCATAATCTGTGGCATCTCCTGCGGCACCGGAATAGTATTTCTTTCCGACTTTATTCTGCGCCACCACTCTGACGTAGTAAGTCTTACCGGATTTTAATTTACTCTTTCCGATCTTCGTGATTACCTTGCTCGTATTCCCAGTTGTGGCAACTTTTTTATAACCGGAATCTTTCTTGGTAGACATATAGACTACATAACGGTCTGCCCCTTTGATCTTATCCCAGCTCACCTTCATACCTTTAGAGGTATTTTTTAACTTCACATCCGGCTGTGGACATACATATTTCCAGGACGTCCATGGACTGTAATATTTCTTTCCATTAGAATCCGTACAATAGCAGCGAACTCTTACTTTATAAAAATTATGCTTTCCAATTGCAGAACTCTTGAAATAGGTGGAGTTACTTCCACTGCTTGCAGATTTTACTTTCGTATCTTTGCTCTTATATGCCGTATATAATTGCCACTGATATCCGTCTGCTGCTTTATTCTTATTACATTCTACTTGGATTTGTTTAATATACTGCCAATAATAAGATACTTCCAACCCACTTACTTTTGAAGGTTTTACCGGAACATTCGGAAGATATGCATAACCGGATGAATACTTTACAAAAGCTCCTGTTGACGTCTTACGTCCAGGATAAACACGGATAGTATACTCACTGTTTTTGGAAAGACTTTTCAATGCAATACTGGTTCCTGTAGCGGTCGCCTTTTTGGCTGTGCTAGAGTTCGCCCCGTCTTTTATATATTCTACACAATAGGTATTTGCCCCAGGTACGGCTGACCACTGAACCGTGACGCTTGTGTCCGTAGATTTTGTATGCTTTATCGTACTTGGTTTGGAATTTGGCGTGGTTACTACCTCTAAGACAGCAGAATCCTTTCCCCAGACTTTTAACTGTTCCCAGTTATCGTTACGGTATGATACATAAGGCACTACTTTTACCTGGTAGCTCGTACCTGCGTTTAATCCGCTGATATATGCAGAATTTGCAGACACGTCCTCTTTCTCGATCCAGCTCGTACCACTATAAATCTGAACGCTGTATCTGATTCCATTGTTCAATAACGCCTGCCACTCCAGTCTCACATTTCCTGTACCGGCATCCGTCTGCTTTACTCCCGTTACCTGTCCCGGCGCTGCCGGAACTGTTGTTGTAGTTGCCGCTCTTGCCATTGTTCCGCTGACAAAGATCAATCCAAAAGCCAGCGCCAAGGTAAGCAACGACTTCGCAAACATCGCCTTTGCTCTTTTACTCTTTTTCATAGATTCTCTCCTTCTCAGATATGTAAAATATTTACAAAAAAATTTTATCATATTTTTCGAAAACGGACAATCCTTTTTCCATGCATTTATCAATTCAATTTGGTAACGCACTGCAAAGAACAACGTGTGCTTTGCACATACACATTCCCAGCAAACGGAGCGTGCATCCTCGCGGAGAGCTTTTCATGATATGGGAAATTCCGATGAAATTTCCCATATCAATCGAGTAGGAGGGAAGTTTAAATAAACTTCCCGACCTCTCACACCACC
>CAUAFT010000002.1 GCA_958428365.1 uncultured Lachnospiraceae bacterium
ATTCACAAATCTTATATCAGTTTTTGACGTTTACACAAAACTTGAAACGGTCTCGATCTCATCTGCTCTGACGGCTCTTAATTTTGAAATAACTAATACCGAATATTCTTTTGTTTCTTTTCTATCATCCTCCTATCCATTTTCTTTTGCAAATTTTTCTACACAAGCTTGCAATATATCCGCTGTTCCGTCAATCCCGAACACTCCGCTGTCAATGCTGATATGATAACTGTCGGAGGCGCCCCACTCTTTATCCGTATAGTAATTGTAATACGAGGCACGCTGCTTATCTGTATTGCGGATTCTTTTGGCAGCTTCTTCCCTGCTGATTTGATTTCTCTTCGCGACACGGTCTATCCGGTGGTCAAGCTCAGCATGGACGAAGACAGAAAAAACATTCTCCTGTTTTTGCAGCACATAATCTGCACAGCGTCCCACAATAACTGCCGAACCACTCTTTCCGATTTTCCCGATGGTTTCAAATTGCGACAGGATAGCCCGCATCGGAAGCGGTAGATGGCTCACATCCCACATACCTCCGGTCATGGATAAGTTAAGCCATTTATTTGCAAGACGCTCGTCATATTTCTCAACAATTTGCTGTGACAGTCCGCTGTCCTTGGAGGATTCTTCTAAGAGCATCGTGTCATAATATGCATACCCCAGCTCCTTAGCCAGTTTTTCTCCAATTTCACGCCCGCCGCTGCCATATTGGCGTCCAATCGTAATTACCATGTTTTTCATCCTTCTCTGCCTCCTTATTCCATTCTCTCCGGCAAGCTGCCGCGTTTTTCTTCGGGAGCTATATTTTTTTCCGAAGATTTCGGATATCCCGTCGTATTCTTCTGCATACCCCCTGATTATCCTTTTCCCTTGCTGTTAGAATATCTAATCTTCTTTCCAATAATTTAATTTTTGCCTGATTGTCCATTTTTCTAATCCTTTCTTTTCATCCATAGTATTCATCCTACTAACACTGTCTCACTCCCCTATTACTCCCGCTATTTTCCTGCCCTCACTCTTTTCAACTGCGGCCGGATAATAAAGAAAATGATAATTGCAGAGACGCTGACCGCAAATGGTCCTGAATACAGAACACCATCGATTCCAAAGTACATTGGGAAAATAATTGCCGCCAGGATGATTGTAACCGCCTGTCGGATCAGAGTCGCCGCACAAGCCTGCACAGGTTTTCCAATCGCCTGCAAAAATGAAACCGATACATTGTTAAAGCCGTCAAAAATACACAGCATCAGAAA
This sequence comes from uncultured Lachnospiraceae bacterium, assembly GCA_958428365.1. GTDB lineage: Bacteria > Bacillota > Clostridia > Lachnospirales > Lachnospiraceae > Maccoyibacter. Next base: position 1,260 of record CAUAFT010000002.1, read on the forward strand.
AACACGGAGACATTTTACAGAAAACTCATTATACAGATCCGATTCCGTACCAAATATGCTGACGATTGACATGGGACATACCTGGAAAAAGAATGTCGCTACCGCCGCGCAAACCGTAGTGACGATGACTGCCCATTGAAAAGTCTGAATACATCTTTCTTTTTTCCCTGCTCCATAGTTAAAACTGATGATCGGCTGGCATCCCGTGGCTACTCCCGTAAAGACGGCAAGCAGGATATTGTTAATCTTCATGGTTACCCCCAACGCCGTAATCGGAATATCCTCACCATATTTTGACAGGGCACCATAGTGGACTAAAAGTCTGTTCAGAATGGTCATAACCACAACCGTCGCCATCTGTGTAATAAAACTGGAAAGCCCAAGACCACAGATTTTTTTGAATACGGATAATCTGACACGGAAATATTCCTTTTTCAATTTCACCTGCTTGTAATGCCATTGGTAAACCAGAAAAATAATTCCATTCAGATACTGTCCGATAATGGTTGCCGCGGCGGCGCCTTCCACACCCCAGCCGCATCCAAGAACAAACACCGCATCCAATATGACATTGGCGACACATCCTGCGAGCAGACCAGCCATGCTGAGTTTTGGCGAACCATCCGCACGGATTACGCTGCTCATACCGGAGCTGAATACCACAATCGGAAATCCAAGGGCTATGATCCGCCCGTAATCCTTTGCATAGGGCAGGATGTTTTCCGTAGCGCCAAATAGAAGACAGAGGGGTTTTAAAAATACAAGCAATACGACACACATCAAAATCCCGATTACGAACTGTCCCACGATTACATGGGCAATTCCTCTGGAAGCCTCTTCCTTCTTCCCTCTGCCAAGCTGAAGGCTGAGATAGGTTGCTCCGCCGTCGCCCAACAGCAGACCCAGGGCGCATCCAAGTACCGTGATCGGAAGAATGACATTCGTTGCTCCGTTTCCCAAATACCCCACGCCCTGTCCGATAAAAATCTGATCTACGATGTTATAAAGTGCATTTACGATCATAGATACCACGCTTGGAAAAGCATATGTCAAAATCAACCTGCCGATTTTCTCCGTCCCAAGCGGATTCTCTTCTATCGCTGCTTCCTTATTCATTATTCATTTTTAACCTCCTTTTTCTCACTTTACAGGCATTTTAAACTCTGCTACAATAGCAGAGTCAATAGGTTCAAAAGCAAAAATCGGATAAAATTCAACTTTTTTCACAGACAAATTATGCTTTTTTATATCAGGACTTCTATCTATAAAAGGAGTGAAAAACAAAATGAAAAAAGAATATTTGACAATCAGTGAGTTTGCAGGGCTTAGAAATGTCAGTATCGGCTCCCTCCGCTATTATGAAAAGCTAAAAATCCTCATGCCCGCCAGGGTAGATCCAAAAACGAAATATCGTTATTATCTGCCAGAACAGCTCCGTGTCTTAGATACCATCACCCTTTGCACTGTGCTTGGGATACCATTAAAAAATTTCAAAGAGTATATTGACGAAAATGATAATTTAGATGAAAAGAGAATTTTAGAAAACGGAAAAAAAGCGATTCAGGAGCAGATTTTTGAAATGCAAAAGGGAATGGAAATCACCCAGTTTAATCTTAACAATATGGAGGAAAATCAAAAATACAGGAATCAGAAGGGAATTTATCCCCGCAGAATCAAAGAACGATTTTTCATGGAAGCCCCATTTCATGGGAATTGGAACGATTTAACAAAAAAGGAAAAGGCGGCGATAGACCTGTTTCACAATGCACAAGATCAGAATATGGCGCCGGTATTTCCTGCCGGTATACTGATTCATTGCGAAACAACTCCGGTCTCCTACTCCTTTTTTGTCCAGGTTTTGCATCCAAACGAGCAGGACAAACGGGTAATCCGCATCCCCGAGGCAGACTTTTCCTGTATGCAGATTGACATCACACCTCAAACGGATATTTTGGATGTTTTAGAGGAGAACTTCAACATGCCGGAACTGAAAACGGTCATTCTATCCAATATGCCCCTGAACAAATCCAGTTTTAACAGCCGGCACAGTGAAATTCAGGTTCCCATTTTCCATGTTTAACAGAAAAAAATTTATCATTGTACGCAAATTTCAAACATGCTATCATTGATAAATACAATTTATCAGTTTTAATAATGGAGGGATGACTATGAATACATTTCAACTTAACTGCTTTCTTGCTGTAGCATCTACCCTGAACTTTGCCAGAGCGGCAGAGCAAATGAACGTTTCCCAACCTGCGATTACCCACCAGATTAAATCCCTGGAAAGTGAATTGAACACCAGGCTGTTCCAACGCTCCACAAGGTCTGTCAGAATCACCGCCGAAGGTCTTGCCTTTTTAAATGATGCGAAAAACATCGTTGCCATATCGGAACAGGCTGTAAATCGCTTTAACAATCCTTCCGAACACGAAATCAAACGCTTCCAGATTGGCTGTAGCAGCTATTTTCAGCTATCCCTGTTTCCGCCAATACTACGGGAACTTTCCAACCGTTACCCCTATCTCCATCCACAGATTCATGTTGTTCCCCACAAACAGTTATATCCTCTTCTTGAGGATGAGCAGCTTGATGTCATTTTGAGCATCAGGGAAGAACATAACAAAAAGAACAATATGATTTATAAAGAACTTCAGAGTTGTCCCATTGTCGGCTTATGCGAAGCCGGTTCATATCTCGCCGAAGCAGATGTTGTGGATATGGAGATGCTGTCAAAGGAACCCCTTATCTTCTACGACCCTGCAAATGCCGTCCCAGAGGTAGCCGACCTTCAATGGAAACTGTCCGAGGGAAGAAAAGTTTCCAGTCTGCACTTCTGTGAATCCACGGAAGCCGCAATGCTCTTAACCGGTTCGGGATATGGTGTTTCCATTTTACCCGAGGTGTTTGTTCCGCCTGAACACGACCTGGTAAAACTCCACTTAAAAGATACGGTCATGTTGTCTTTTGGACTCTATTATAAATCCTTTCAGGGAAATGCTCCTTTAAAATCATTTATCCAGCTTATGTCCCAAACCTTCAAAGAAAAATCAGAATAAAAAAACAGGACCGTGCATTCCGGTCCTGTTAATTGCTGGAAAGAAGCCTATCCTTCAATCGCAATATACTTCTTATCTTCCACCTGTTTCGGTTCCTCCTTTGGTACGGAAAGTTTCAGGATTCCATCCTCAAATTTTGCATGGATGTCATGTTCCGTAACATTTTCGCCGACATAGAAGCTCCGGCCCATGGCTCCGTAGTGCCGCTCCCTGCGGACATATTTGCCATCCTCATCCTTTTGCTCATTTTCACTGTTCTTCTGAGCATTAATTGTCAGATATCCGTCCTTAAGCTCTAACTGTATATCTTCCTTCTTAAATCCAGGAAGGTCGACATCCAGTTCATAGCCCTGTTCGGTTTCCTTAACATCTGTTCTCATAGCGTTGCTCATACTGCTGTTATAGAATTCTCCAAACATACGCGGAACCGAAAAATCCATCCAATCGTCAAATAATCTTTCTCCAAAAATACTAGGCATCAACATAAGTCATCCATCCTTTCTTTTTCTTTACGCCATTATATGTCGTAAATGATTTTTTTCTAAACTGTGGAAGATTTTTTTTCCTCTTCCTTTGTTCTGGTTATACTATATCACAAATTGTTAGCACTCGCAACGGGTGAGTGCTAATTTATTATTTAATTATTGTTATTATGATAAATTATTTTTATTAATTCACGAACTAAATGCATGCATTAAAATCTAATTTCACGCCCTGTGTGGAATCATAAAAGGCGGGCTTTGCTTTTTGCATTTCTCCTGCTGTTTATCATAAATGCACCTGGAATAAAGCATTTCCTCATAGACCGCAAGGCAGATTGCCCGGTACCTTCCCGCCGTCACCTGCGCCTGCTCCTTCATCTGTTTATGTACCTTCGGCTGTAAGGCTCTGACCGCCTTTTTCGCCCACTCGTCAATATCTTCCTCCGTACGAAATCCATTGACGCCGTCTTTTACAATATCATTCACCCCGGTCGCGCTGACCGCCACCACTGGATTTCCCGCCGCCATCGCCTCTGCCAGCACGATTCCCTGAGTCTCCGACCTGGAAGCATATAAGAACAGATCCGATGCGTTCAGATAATCCTTGACCTCTTCGTTTTCCACATTTCCCACAAAGACAACTTCCTCTGTAATTCCAAGCTCTTTTGCCAGCTTCTCCAGATTTTTCCTCTCACTTCCCTCTCCGATATAAAGCAGACGAAAATCCGGTCCTAAGATCTTCTTCATCTCCGCAATTCCATGAAGCAAAAATCCAGGATTTTTTTCTTCCTCTAATCTTGAAACCGTACAGAGCAGATATCTCTTCTCCCCCAGATACTTTTTCCGCAGTGCCTCGCTCTTCTTCTCATTCCGGATAAAAAAGTCCTCCGCAAGTCCCGTTGGAAATACGGAAACAGGAGTCCTGGTTCCATTTGCACAAATAATATCCTGCATTCCAATGGAAGGCGCAAAAACCAGATCACATTGATTCGTAAACCATCTCATATACCCCGGTATCAGAGTTCCCTGTGTCAGCTGCAATAGTCTTTTTTTCAGAAAGGCTCCCTTTCCCTCTACCCGAAAACATCTCAAATAATGCAGATAATCTTCGTACTTCGTATGGTAAGTATAGATTACAGGAATCCCATATTTTTTTCCCAGATGCAGTGCACAATTTCCGATAAACATCGGGTGATGCACATGGATACAGTCGAAGCTCTCCTCCTCGAAGACCCTGTGAATCTCCTTCATAAAGATTGCCGGATAAGGCATCCCATTCTCAATCTTGCGCTTTCCCGTACGGTAACGGACGATCCGTTCCTCTGCCTTAGCATCCCACTCCTCCGTTCCTTCGTATTTCGGTGCAAACACTACCACCTCATGTCCGAGCTTCATAAGCTCCCTTGCCTGTCTCTCCACGGAAATCTGTATGCCGCCCATAAATGGCTTGTAATTATTCGTCATCATTGCTATTTTCATCTTCTGTATCCCTCCTATGACAGAACCCTGATTGCCGTCTCCCCGAAAAAGTAACCTGCTCCCACAAATACAAGATTCCAGACAAAGATTCCAAGTAAGGAGCTAATCGTATACTTTAAAAAATTCATCTGAACCATCCCCGCCGGAATGGAAATAATCGTCCGGACCATGGGAAGCAGCTTGCTGATAAAGACTCCGATACTTCCCTTCTCCCGCAGCATCTCCATCTTTTCTTCAACCACATTCTGATGTTTTGGAAATTTCTTAAAATAGAGTCCCAGCACCTTGGAACCGCCCCATCTTCCCAGCAGATATAGAAGCCAGCTTCCCGTAAGTCCCGCCGCCACGGTAAGTATCATCACGATTGGAAAACTAATCTGTCCCTTCGCCGCCCAGATTCCCGACAAAGGCATAATCACTCCCGCAGGAAATCCCGGAAGATTCATATATTCCAACAGCACAATAAGATAGATGAAGAAAGCTCCATATCGCAGAAAATAGTCTGTCAATGTCTGAATATCCATAGCTATTGCCTCCTCTTTTGTCTCTCTTCTTTCCTTCTTCATTCATTATAACGAGTTAGATGTTAAAAAGTCTTTTATTATAAAAATTTTAAGAATATTCTAATAAAATATTTTATATTTTTTATTTCTTCACAAAACAGCGGTATTTGTAAGCTACAAATACCGCTGTTTGATCAAGCTTTTCTTATTAATTTTCATTTACATCTTTCACAAATCTCCAAACCCAATCTGGTTTTATATTTAAAACTTCACCTTCCAATGACAACCTCAATTTTTCTGCTCTTTTCTTAACAGTTCTGCCGCCGCAACCAGGTTTTTCAGACTGGACACTGTCTCTGCCTCACCCCTTGTCTTCAGACCGCAGTCAGGATTGACCCATAATTTGGCTGTATCAATCTTACCGCACATCTTATCCAGCGCATTCTTAATCTCCTCCACAGAAGGAACTCTTGGGGAATGAATATCATAGACGCCGGGTCCCACCTCTGTCTTAAAATGATTTTCCTTAAGGGCATCCAAAATCAGCAAATCCGAACGGGAGGCTTCAAAGGTGATGACATCTGCATCCATATCGTCAATAGCCGGAATGATATCTGTAAATTCGCTGTAGCACACTGTTCCCCGGTAATCTTTCCCTGCTTAAAATCCCTGCGGTTCGCCTTCACATCCCCGGTCTGTGGAAAAGAGCCGATGGTGGTAGTTGGGAATAACGGCAAAGCGAATTCTTTTTTCTGAATGGCTTCCCTTTCCTCGAACACCGGCAATCTTGTAAAATCGCTGTCCTGGATGTTCTTAACCCTCTTTTGTACAGCTTCATCACAGCAGTTGATTCTGCCTTTGAATAACTCCCTGTTGACCTGGTATTCCTCTTCCTTCGTAGCATCTTCTGATTCGCTGAGCAATTTTAATTCTGCCAGCTCGGACAGCTTCTCCTCTGCGAATGCAAAATGCTTCGTATAATCAACTGACAGCTTTTTCTCATTTTCCAGTGTATAAGGCACATGAAGCAGGGAGCAGGAGGTACTGAGCACCGGGTCAATCCCACTGTTTTTCAGTTCCGCTAAGACATCAAGTGTTTTTTCATAGTTGTTGCGCCAGATATTCTTACCGTTGATCAATCCTGCAAACAACGTCTTTGCCTTAGGAAAACCGTTTTGTGCAATCAGGTCTTTCGTCCTTGTTCCTTCCATAAAATCCAAGCCTATTCCATCAAAATCCAGATGAACCGCTTTCTGATATACATCACGGATATCTCCAAAATAGGTCTGCAATAAAATCTTTGTACTTCCTTTGGATGCAAGTATTTTCTCATAAAGGCGGACGAACAGAGAACTATCCTCCTTCGTTAAATCATAAACCAGATATGGCTCGTCAAACTGTATCCATTCCGCACCGAGTACTCCGAATTTTTCTATCAGCTCGGAATAGGATTTCACCACATCCTCTGCAAAATCATCGGCGCTCTTTTTTCCCGTGTATCTTGCCAGCTTCAGAAGTGTAAAAGGTCCCATTACAACCGGTTTTGTCAAAATCCCAAGCTCCCTTGCCTCGGTGAATTCGTCAAACGGCTTTGTTCCGCAGAGGCTGATTTCCGTATTGTCTTCAATCTCAGCCACCATATAATGGTAATTAGTGTTAAACCATTTCTTCATTGCCAGGGCTTTCACATCGCCCTCTTCTCCCTGATAACCTCTTGCCATGGCAAAATAGGTATCCAACTGCGACAGTCCCAAATCCAGATAACGCTTTGGAATGATATGAAACAGTACTGCCGTATCCAGCAGATTGTCATAAAAGGAAAAATCATTGGATGGAATGAAGTCCAGTCCGCTTTCCTTTTGAATCTTCCACTGTGTCTTTCGGATTTCCTTTCCAACCTGTTGTAATTCTTCCCCTGTGATCTCATTTCTGAAATATTTCTCCGTTGCAAATTTTAACTCCCGCAGGGCGCCCACTCTAGGGTAGCCGATAACTGATGTACGCATATATCTCGAACTCCTATCCATTTTTTCTGTTAGCTGCAAAAAACTACGCTATGACAGGATTATATCGTCATAATAATATAGATGTAAAATATCGAAAAACAGCATTTTACCATAGCTTTAAACTATAGCAAAATGCTGTGAGATAAACAATCTTTCACGCTGTATTCTCATTTTTATTTTCCGCGCTATATTTTCCGTGCATGATTTTTCAAAGCGTCTATATAGACCTTCCCCAATCTGCTTGGCAATACCTTGTTGTGCATAAGGATTCCGATGTGCATATCGCCCTCCGCCTCAAGGGGAAGGGCAATGATATTTTTCCCATTCAATTCCTCGTCGATGACACCGCTGCAAACCGTATATCCGTTGAGTCCAATCAAAAGATTGAACAGCGTGGCTCTATCCCGTACACGGATATTCTTAGGACGTTCTACCGTACTAAAGATTTCTTCGGAATAATAAAAGGAATTGTGTTCCCCCTGCTCAAAAGAGAGATAAGGATAAGGCTTCAGTTCCTCCATTGTCACGGAACTTTTCTTTGCCAGCGGATTCCCAGTACTCACGAAGATATGGGGTTTGGCGACAAACAGCTCTGTGAACGTCAGGTCGTTTGCCTTCAGGATTTTTTGCAGAACCGACCGGTTGAAGTCGTTCATGTAGAGGACTCCAATCTCACTCTTCATACGGGCAACATCGTCAATAATCTCATATGTCTGTGTTTCCCGCAGGCTAAAATCGTAGTTCTCCCTGCCATACTCTTTAATCAGATCCACAAACGCATTTACCGCAAAGGAATAATGCTGTGTGGAGACACAGAATTGCTGCTTCCCACCCGGCTGGTTTTTATATGTACTTTCCAACAGCGCCGCCTGTTCTACGACCTGTCTTGCATATCCAAGAAAAATCTCTCCGTCCTTTGACACAGAGATTCCCTTATTCGTTCGGTCAAAAATAAGGATTCCCATTTCCTTTTCCAACTCTCTGACGGCTTTTGTAAGACTTGGCTGGGATATGAATAATTCTTTTGCCGCTTCGCTGATGGTGCCGGTCTCGGCGACTTTGATGATATATTTTAACTGTTGTAATGTCATGAATAACTCCTTACTCCAAGGCATTTTTCTCTTTCTGCTGTAAGTAAAAAATCGCTTTCTGCGTTTCAATCTCTGCCCGGAGCTCATCCTCTGTCGGAAGATACAATTTATACTTAGAGGCAAACATTTGCTCATTTTCATGGAGAATCGAATATCTGGCAATATCCTCATCCGTTTCAGTACAAAGTACGATCCCTATCGTCGGATTATCCCCTTCACTTCGCTTCAATTCGTCATACATGCGGATATACATATCCATCTGCCCAATATCTTGATGCGTAATTTTTCCAGCCTTCAAATCAATCAATACAAAACACTTCAATATATAATTATAGAAGACAAGATCAATAAAATAATCCTCTTTCTCCGTTTTTATATGTTGTTGCCTTGCCACAAAAGCATATCCCTTCCCAAGCTCCATCATAAATTTTTGAAGATTTGACAATATACTGGATTCCAAATCTGTCTCAGTGAAGTCCGTATTTGAAGCTAAACCAAGAAATTCTGCTATTACAGGATTCTTGATAAATTCCAGCTTATCTCTTTGAAAATCTGTTGTCTGCTCTATCATCTCCTGCTCGACTACCTCTTTTTTCTGGGTCTGCAACATCCGATAATAATATTGCGTATTTACATTACGCTGCAACGTCCTCACCGCCCATGTCTGCTCGTATGCCTCTTTTTCATACCAAGCACGGGCTTCTGGATCTAACACCTGCAACAGCACTCTATAATGTGACCATGAAAGTTGTATGTGAGATTGTCGACTCACTGTGTCGACAATCTTTGGAAAAGCTTTATAAAACCGTAGATAATGATATAGATTACTCCTATCATAGCCTTTTCCATATTTCTCAGTTAGTTCTTTAGACAATTTTTTAATAATATTCTTACCATATTCCGCCCGTCCTTCACCGTGCATTTCCTCCTGAGCAATACGATAACCAATCAGCCAATTTCTCTGTGTTAAAATTGTATTGACCTCTTGATATGCTTGTCTCTGTGATATTTCAATAATGTTCTGAATATCCCCAACAAGATTGTCAGTTTTTTCATATTCAATCACAGAGATATTCGATGATGAAATCAATTTATTCTTCATACTGGAACCCCCTTTTAAATTTCATTCATTAGCTTCACTCTGCGCTCCCATTACTCTTTTCTAGAGAGTAATTACATATCATCAAATAAATCACTTTTTCTCAATGCCGAATCTAAAACCCGACATTTTTCGCTTAACAATACTATTCCCTTTTCTTCATCTATTACATCCTGGCAATATTCTAACACTTCCTTTTTGTAACCAGTAAAATCCATAATAATATGTGCTGGTGTTCCATTTTTCAGCATTCGTATAATGGCATATTTTGCTACCGCCCTTGATTGATTATTTCCCGTAATCCGATTTAATACTAAAAACATTTTTGTATTATCCAAGTCTTTTTCTATATTTGTAGCATCCAAAAACATTTTCTCACATTTCGCGTTTTCTAGAAATCTTTCTCTAATTTTTATGTATTTTTTCATTTGAACTGCCAATCCGTCCGGCAATCCCACCCGATATCTATCTACTGTCAATTTATTTAAATTTTCATCATAATCTCCAATCTCTAATTTCTTAATTACATCATTTCTAAAACCATATAACAGAACAAGCTTAACAATAATTGCAGAAATATAATTAGAATAAACGCCTTTCTTTCTTTCAAATATTTCGTCAATACTTATATTGTTTATAATCTGATCACACTGATTCAAAATATTTCTTGCCATAATATCAGAAATTGCTGCTTCCTGTTGTGATTTTAATAATCCTAACTTTATTATCTTTTTCTCATACTCTTCTTTAAATGTATTTATCTTTTCACTATTTAAAAAATAGTCATTTTTCCATCCATATTGTTCTGAAATAAATTTATAGAACTTACCAAGTACCGCATAATAAACATCTACTGTTGCCCTGCTTTTTGTATTTTATTGTAATTTAATCATTAAAATCAGTCAACAGAAACCACGGAACTTTTACTTCATACAAATTTCCAAAAATTAGCTTTTTCTGTATCACTATTATGAAGTATTCGCAATCCACTTACCCTTTCACCGAATAAAAACCAGAAAAGATACTCACGTCTGCAAATAAATTCCCAACATGGCATCTCTTCCGATTTCCACCCGAACTCAAGCCTTCATCATATTCTCAATAAATATCCCATATCCTTTCGCCGGATCATTCACAAACACATGGGTCACGGCTCCAACCAGCTTCCCGTTCTGAACAATGGGACTCCCGCTCATTCCCTGCACAATCCCCCCTGTCTTCTCCAAAAGCTCCTGGTCCGTCACCACGAACTGAATCCCCTTATTCTCCTCGCTGGTATTAAAATTCGTTTCCTTGATCTCAATATCATAGCTTTTTCTCTCCCCATCCAAAGTAGAAATGATCTCTGCCTCTCCAAGCCTGATCTCCTGCTTATATCCCACCGGAAGCTCTTCCACGCCCTGAAGCTCCTGCGGGATCTCATTCAGGTTCCCATAGACTCCCGCCGTCGTGTTCTCCTCCACGCTGCCCAGGCAGTACTGACTGCTGTAATTGATCACTCCGCTCAGTTCCCCCGGCGTACCCTTCTGACCCTTTACGATATCGACGATATTGGTTCGATAGAGCAGTCCGCTTTCCATGGTGATCAGGGTACTGGTATCCGCGTCACTGACTCCGTGTCCCAAAGCTCCGTAATTTCCCTGCTCATCCGTAAACGTCATGGTTCCCACTCCCGCTAAGTCGTCCCTCACCCAGACTCCGATTTTATAGGACTTCTCCTGGGTCATTACAGCGTTCATGGCAAGCTCGATCTTCTCCCCATTCCTATCTACTTCCAGCGTAAGTTCCTCATCCCCATATTGATTGACCTTTTCCATAAGCTCCTCCTTGGTAGAGACTGCCTCCCCGTTGACGCTTAGGACATAATCCCCGCTTTTCAACAGATATTTCGCTGGCTCCTGGCTTCCCCCCGCCGCGCTGTTGACCGGACTCGTCCCAATGACAAGAACCCCCTTTGTCTTCACATAGATCCCCACTGGGATCCCGCCGGGAATCAGATCCTTCTTGGGCTCTTCCTGTACCTGGATCTCCTTTAGGGGAATGATTCCAAAGAGCTTACAACTTAAGGTATAATTCTGTTTTTCCGTATCCATCTCTATGTCTCTTTTGTCAAAAACCAGAGACGCCAGCGCAGCCTCCTCCCCCTGACTGGTCTCCTCCACCGTCAGGGGGATCCCCATGGTCAGCTTCAGATCCTCTCCCTCCCTCACCTTTACCTGGTCGGGAACCTTATTCTGCAAGAGGAAATACGCAAGAAACAGGGACAGCGTCAGCATCCCTCCAAAGAACTTTTTTTTCATCTGTCATCACATCCTTAATTTCAAAAAAAGAGAATCCGCCAGTGGGATTCTCTGCGTTAATTCTATTATGTGATGATTCCATCTTTTTCAAACTAGGATTTTTTGGTTTTTGACGCCAGCTCCTTCATCTCCTTCGCATTCTTCAATACAGTTTCGGTGATGCTGACTCCGCCCAGCATTCTGGCAAGCTCTGTGACGCTCTCTTCCTCCCTTAATTTTTGAATTTCCGACCTGGTCCTTCCGTCCTCCACCTGCTTTTCAATGAGAAAATGGGTGTCCGCCATGGCTGCGATCTGCGGCAGATGGGTAATGCAGATGACCTGATGATTCCTTCCGATCAGATTCATTTTTTCCGACACCTTCTGCGCCGTCCTTCCGCTGATTCCCGTATCGATCTCATCGAAGATCAGCGTCTCGATCTCATCGTCCTCCGCAAGCACCGTCTTAAGCGCCAGCATAACGCGGGACAGCTCTCCTCCCGACGCGATCTTACCCAGAGGTTTTAGCTCCTCCCCTGGATTGGTAGAGATTAAAAATTCCGCTTCGTCATAGCCGTTGGCTGTAAAATGCCCCGTTTTTTCAAAATGCATGGTAAGCTCTACGGTCTCAAAATTCAGATCCAATAGATGTTCCCGTATCAGAGCGCTCAATTCCTTTGCATATTTCTGTCTGATTTTTGAGAGCTTTGCAGAAGCCTTTTCCAAATCTTCTTCTACGGATCTCAACCGCTCTTTTAACTCCTTCAAATATGCATCATAATCCAGAAGTGCTTCTCTTCGATTTTCCTTTTCGGCTTTCACTTCCAGGATCTGCTCCACCGTATCGCCGTATTTGGATTTCAGACGGTTGATCTCATCCAGCCGGTTCTCCGTCTCGTAGAACTCTTCTTCCTCAAATTCCAGACTCTCCAGATAGTCCGCCATCTCCCGGTTAAAGTCGCCGAGCAGGCTGTCGATCTGGGTCAGCTGCTCTTCTAAGGATTCCAGGTTTGCATCGTAGGAAATCACGCCATTCAGTTCCCGAAGCGCTCTGCCGGTCTGCTCTGTGGCGCTCTCGGCGCTGTCAGAGGTCATGCGGTACGCTGCCCCGCAGGCCTCGGCGATCTTTTTGCCGTTCACCATCCTTCGGTAGGACTCTTCCAGCTCCTCGTCCTCCCCCGGTCTTAATCCGGCTTTTTCGATCTCATTGATCTCATATTCTAAAAAGGACATCTCTCTTTTCTGCTGTTCCTTGTCGATATCCTTCTCTTCCAGCTCTCTTTTTAAAGCTATGTAGGACTCATACAGCTTTTTCACCCTGACTTTCGCCTCTGCCGCCTCTTTGCCTGCATAATCGTCCAACAATGAGAGCTGCATCTTCTTTTTTGTCAGAGACTGATGCTCATGCTGTCCGTGAATGTCGATCAGAAGCTGCGCCGCCTCCTTCACCTTCGCCGCGGACACGCTCTCGGAATTGATCTTTGCCACACTTCTTCCCCCGGTGATCCTCCGGCTCATAATAATCTGCCCGTCCTCCGGAAAAATATCCAGCTCCTTTAATTTTTCCATGGTATCTTCATTCTGAACCTCAAAGATCAGCTCCACCAGGGCATAGTCCGCACCCTCCTTGATCATCTCTCTGGTCGCCTTCTGTCCCAGCGCCATATTGATGGAGCCAATGATCAGGGACTTTCCGGCTCCGGTCTCTCCGGTTAAGATATTCAGCCCTTCCTCAAATTCCACTTCCATCTCGTCCATCAGGGCGAGATTTTTCACATGCAGATTTCGTAACATGTTTTCTCCTTCTACTCTCTCTTATACCAGCAAATGTATACAAATTCAAAACATAGGATCTCTCTATTTCTCTCCCACCATTTTCCGCAAACGGTCCATCAGTCGGACATTCTCCTCCACGGAACGGACTGCACACATCACCGTATCGTCTCCTGCGATGGTGCCCACGATCTCATGAAAATTCATGGCGTCCAACGCCGCCGCCACCGCCATCGCCATACCGGAGACCGTTCGCACCACAAGAATATTCTGCGCCATATCCATGGAAGTAAATCCATCTTTTAAGACACGGATATATCTTTTCGACAGATCTTCCGCCGGCTCTGTCAAGGATGCATATTTCTGTCTTCCGTTGCTCATCGCCACCTTTGTCAGCTTCAGTTCCCGAATATCCCTGGATACGGTTGCCTGGGTCACCTGAAAGCCCTCTCCTTCCAAAAGCTCCGAGAGTTCTTCCTGGGTCTCCACATCATTTTTACTGATAATTTCCAGAATTTTTGCATGTCTTTTTGATTTCATTTCATCCCCCTTATCAGATATACATCTGCATCTTCTTCCCCAATATCTCCAAAAAACTGCGTTGATTCAGCTTTAAGATATTTGTGGAGTGCTCTGCTTTTTTTATCAGGATCTTATCCCCCACATGCACCTGAACGGGACTGTCTCCGTCGAAGCTCACTTCCGCACTTTCATGGGTCTCATTGTTCCTCGTTCCCACCTCGATCTCAATCTCATCCTCGGCGCTTAAGACAATACTTTTGGAATTAAGGCTGTGGGAATTGATGGGCGTAACCAGCAAAAGCTCCGCCTTCGGATCCACGATCGGTCCTCCCGCCGACATATTGTAGGCGGTGGATCCCGTAGGCGTCGCCACTACAATCCCGTCCCCGGTATAAGTATGAAGATACTCACCGTTGACCCGTAGGATCAGATTACTCACCGACGGATTCGCCCCCCTGTGGATGATCACATCGTTAAAAGCCGTACGAATCCTCTGGGGTTCTCCATCCACCACACAGTGTCCCTCCAGCATCATCCTGGACTCTAACATATAATTTCCCACCATCATCTCATCTAAGGCGCCTTTCACTCTGTCCCGTTCCAGTTCACACAGATAGCCCAAAGTTCCCAGATTAATGCCGATCATGGGAAGATTCAGCTCGTATAGGTCTCTGGCTGTACGGATCAGCGTACCGTCCCCGCCCAGAACCAGGATACACTCGGTCTGCCCCGGGATCTGCTTTAGATCAATACGCTCCGCCTCGTCCTTGGAACCGCTGCTGTAATAACAGGTACAGTGACCGCCCTTTTGCTCTATGTATTTTTTTACCTCTTTTGTAAAGCTCCTGTCTTTATCCTTCTTAAGATTGGTTACTGTAAAAAAATATTTCATGACTTATCCAGCTCTCCATGTGCCGCCGCCACCACTGCCGCAGCGTCTACCGTCTCTTCCACTCCGCCTGTCTCTCCCTTTCTGATATGAACCAGATATTCAATATTTCCCTCTGGTCCTTTGATGGGCGAATACTCCAGATTCAGGATGAAAAAGCCAAGCTCCATTGCTTGTTTCATAACCGTCTCAATGACTTCCAGATGGACTTTTGGATCTCTGACCACCCCTTTTTTTCCCACCTTTTCTCTTCCGGCTTCAAACTGGGGTTTAATCAGGCAGACCATCTCGCCATTTTCTTTTAACAATTCCTTTGCCGGAGGCAGTACCTTGGAAAGAGAGATGAAGGATACGTCCACCGATGCAAAATCCAGCGCTTCCCCGATATCCTCCGGCGTGACGTAACGGATATTCG
The DNA here is from genome assembly GCA_958428365.1 of uncultured Lachnospiraceae bacterium. Taxonomy (GTDB): domain Bacteria; phylum Bacillota; class Clostridia; order Lachnospirales; family Lachnospiraceae; genus Maccoyibacter. The sequence continues at coordinate 16,856 of CAUAFT010000002.1, forward strand.
TCTTTTCCATACAGACCACCCGCTCATCATTTCGCAGCTTCCAGGCAAACTGTCCGTAGCCCACATCCACCGCAAAGACCTTCTTTGCCCCATTTTGCAGCATACAGTCGGTAAAACCTCCCGTAGACGCGCCGATATCCATACAGACCTTATCCTGCAGCCCGATTCCAAAATGGGTCATCGCCTTTTCCAGCTTCAAACCGCCCCGGCTGACGTATTTCAGGGTATTACCCTTCACCTCTATCTTCGCCTCCACGGGAATGGAAGTCCCCGCCTTATCCTCTCTTTGATTTTCCACAAAGACATTGCCCTCCATGATCATCGCCTTTGCCTTTTCTCTGGAGGGCGCTAATCCCCTCTGTACTAAAAGCACATCCAAACGTTCTTTCATCTGCAACTCCATCTATTATATCTGTATTTTGGATTCCATTTTTATAATCCCACATATTCCGCAATAATTTTTTTCACAATGGATTCTGCGTCAATCCCAACTTCCCGGTAGAGGATCTCCACATTGCCATGCTCCACATACTCGTCAGAAATCGCAATGTTGAGCAGTCTGGTATGGTATCCGCACTCTCCCATATATTCCATCACCTGCTCTCCAAAACCTCCGCTCTTGACATTTTCCTCCATCGTCACTAAGAGCTTGTGTTCTTTTACTGCCTGATCTAACATATCCGTATCCAGAGGCTTTGCAAAACGGGCATTGACCAAGGTACAGTGATATCCCCGCTCCTTTAACATCTCCCGCACCGCAACCGCCGTTTTCACCATACTTCCGAAAGCGATAAGACAGACCCCCTCCTCATCGTAAAGCATCTCGCTCTTTCCTAATACGATGGGCGCCCGCATCCTGGAGAGCCCGTCGTAGGCTTCCCCACGAGGATAGCGAATCGCGATCGGCCCGTCAAAATCAATGGCAAATTTGATCATATCGGAAAATTCCCACTTATTCTTCGGGGACATCAGGGTCATATTCGGGATACTGCAAAGATAGGAAATATCAAAGATTCCCTGATGGGTCTCCCCGTCGCTTCCCACAAGTCCCGCCCGGTCAATGGCAAAGACCACATGTAGATTCTGGATACAGACGTCATGTAAGATCTGGTCATAGGCACGCTGTAAAAAAGAAGAATAGACTGCCACAATGGGGATCATCCCCCCCGCCGCCAGACCTGCCGCGAAGGTCACCGCATGTTCCTCCGCAATTCCCACGTCAAAAAAACGTTCCGGGAACATATTGTGGAACCGCTTTAATCCGGTGCCGTTGAGCATCGCCGCCGTGATCGCTACCACCTTCTCGTTGCGGTCCCCCATCTTGCGCATCACTGTGGAAAAAATATCCGTATAGCCTGCCTTTTCCTTTTTCTTAACGGGCAGTCCCGTCTCAATATCAAAAGGCTCCGCCCCGTGGAATCTGGCGGGATGGCGTTCCGCCGGAGCATAGCCGTTGCCCTTTTTCGTCAGGCAGTGTACCATCACCGGACCCTCCACCCGTGAGGCGTCCTTAAAGACCTTTACCATCTCCGAAATATTGTGCCCATCCACCGGACCTAAGTAGGTAATTCCCATATTCTCATAAATCATGCCCGGAATGATGAGCTGCTTCAGGCTGCTCTTGGTCTTTCGCACCTGTTCCACCATCCGGTCTCCATAGACCGGAATCTTCGACAGGGAGTTAACCACTCCCTCTTTCAGATCGTGATAGGATTCTGCTGTGCGCAGCTTATTCAGATGATTGGACAGCCCGCCCACATTTTCTGAGATGGACATATTGTTGTCATTCAGCACTATGATAAAATTCTTTTCCAGCCTCGTGGCGTTGTTCAAAGCCTCGAATGCCATCCCCCCCGTCAGGGCGCCGTCCCCGATCACGGAAATGACCTTGTAATTCTTCTTCTGGATATCTCTGGCATGGGCATAACCCAGCCCCGCCGAGATGGAGGTAGAGCTGTGCCCCGTCCCAAAAGCGTCACAGGGACTCTCCCCCGGCTTAGGGAAACCGCTCATTCCGCCGTATTTGCGCAGTTCGTCAAATCCCTCCCGCCTTCCGGTTAAGAGCTTGTGGGTATAGGACTGGTGTCCCACGTCCCAGATGATCTTATCCTCCGGCAGGTCAAACGCCAGGTGAAGCGCCATAGTCAATTCTACCACACCGAGATTGGAAGCCAGATGTCCTCCGCTTTGGGAAATCTTCTGAATCAAAAACTCCCGGATCTCTCCGGCTAAAATCTCCAGCTCCTGCGGATTCAGTTTTTTTATATCATTTGCCTTTTCCATCCGATCCAGTATCATACAAACACCTCTATTTTTTCCGGTCGATCAGTTCCTCGATCAGCTCATATAAAAATTCGTTTTTCATTGGGATTTTTCGCAATCTCGTCACGGCGGATTCGGAGAGCCTCTTTACCTCTTCCCTGGCTTTTTCCAATCCCTCCAGGCCCACATAGGTATTCTTCCCATTTCTCTCATCGGAACCCACCGGTTTTCCCAGCTCCTCCGTGGTACTGGTCACATCCAGAATATCGTCCTGGATCTGGAACGCAAGCCCGATCTCTCTCGCCGCCTGCTCCACGATCTTCTGCTCGATCTCTCCTGCCCCCGCCAGAATGGCTCCGATCAGCATAGAGGCTTCCAAAAGCGCCGAGGTCTTATGGATATGGATAAATTCCAGTTTTTCCCTGTCCAGGGACGTTCCCTCAGATTCCACATCCACCACCTGTCCGCCGATCATTCCGTAAATGCCCGCCTTATTCGCCAGAACGCCGAAGGCTCTTCCCAGAACCGGATTTCCCGGATCTATCTCGAAGGATTTTGCCGCCGTCTCAAAGGCATAGTTCAAAAGGGCGTCTCCCGCCAGGATCGCCATCGCCTCCCCATACACGATATGGGTGGTCTTTCTTCCTCTGCGGTATTCATCATTGTCCATCGCCGGGAGATCGTCATGCACCAGTGAATAGGTATGGATCATCTCGATCGCCGCCATAAATGGCTCGATTGCCTTCGTAATTCCGCCAAAGAGACGAAAGGTCTCCATCATAAGCATGGGGCGAAGCCGCTTTCCTCCCGCCTGAATGCTGTAATTCATCGCCTCTATGACGGTCTTCTGATACCCTTCCTCCTCCGGCAGATATTCCGCTATGATCTTCTCAATCTCCTGTACCCGTTTTGCAATCTCTGTCTTTCTGTCCATCTCTTCTCCTAAAATTCTTCCAGTTCTCCCTGCTCGTTCATCTTAAGCATCTTCTTCTCCACCGCGTCGATCTTCTTATTACAGTTTTTCAGCGTCTTCATGCCCTGTTCGTAGAGAGAAAAGGATTCCTCCAGACTTACGTCCTTCTCCTGCATCTTCGTGATGATCTCTTCGAGCTTTAAAAAATTCTCTTCCAATGTCAGCTCTTTGCCCATGTCTTCTGCTCCTTTACATCGGTTACTTCCGCGGTGATGGTTCCGTCCATCACCTGTATCCGCACTTTTTCTTTTTCTTCCACATCCCGGATACTGCGAATACTCCTTCCCTCGCCGTTCAAAGCCACCGAATAGCCCTGCCTCAGCTTCTTTGCCGGGGACAATCCATCCAACGCCCCTGCCAGAATCTCCATCCGGTGTCTCTTCTCTTCGATCTTATACTCCATCTGCCGCTGTATACGCTCTTCCAGTTCCAGAGTATACTGTCTCTTGGTATTCAACTGATTCCGGGGACTCAAAAGCCTGAGACGCTCTGTAAAATATTCCTGTCTCTGTCTGTAATGCTCCAGCTTCATTCCCATAAAACGGTTCAGCTGCAAACGGCAGTGCTCCATCTCCTCATACACGCCTCGCACGTCATACACCGCCAGCTCCGCCGCCGCCGAAGGAGTCGGCGCCCGCAGATCCGCTACATAGTCCGCAATGGTGGTATCCGTCTCATGTCCCACCGCTGAGATCACCGGAATGGGACATTCAAAGATCGCCCTCGCCACGATCTCCTCGTTAAACGCCCAAAGATCCTCTATGGAACCGCCCCCGCGTCCCACGATGATCACGTCGGGAGAAAGCTGCTCCATTGCATGGATCCCATTGACAATGCTCTGTGCCGCTCCCTCTCCCTGTACCAGAGCAGGATAGAGAATCAGCTGTACATAAGGGTTGCGCCTTGAGGCAATATTGCGGATATCCTGAATCGCCGCCCCGGTGGGAGCCGTCACGATTCCAATGGTCCTTGCATATTTCGGGATCTCCTGCTTATATTCCGGGGCAAACATCCCCATCTCCTCCAGCTCTTTTTTTAGCGCCTCGAACCTCAGATACAGGTCTCCCGCTCCCGCCAGCTCGATCTCTTTGGCATAGAGCTGATACTTTCCATCCCGCTCATAGACCTGGATCGAACCGCTCACGACGACGTTATCTCCCTCTTTCATCTGGAACCTCAAGCCCCTGCGGTTCCCGGCAAACATAATTGCCTGTATCGTTCCCGTCCCATCCTTCAACGTAAAATAAATATGTCCCGAAGAATGATACTTGCAATTACTGACCTCTCCCGATACGGAAATACGGTTCATCATAAAATCCTGCGCAAACATATTTTTAATATAAGTATTTACCTGTCCTACGGAATAAACATTTCTTTTCATGCGAACTTTGCCAACACTCCATTTATAAACGAAGGCGAATCATCCGTTCCATACTTCTTCGCCAGCTCCACCGCCTCATTGATCGCCACGCCCGCCGGAATATCCTCATCCATCAGGATCTCATAAACCGCCAGCCGCATCAGCGCCAGATCCACCTTCGCCATCCGGGTCGTCTTCCAACCCTTCGCCTTCTCATTGATCGCTCCATCAATCTCTTCTAAATGTTCCACAATCTTCCCATACTTATTCCGTATATAAGCATCTTCCTCCTCACTCACCCTCTTCTCTTCCTCCATAAAAAGCCCCATCTGCTCTTCCATCTCTTCACTCTCATGAAACTCTATACGAAATAACATCTTAAAAATCTGTTCTCTTAACTCTCTTCTGCTCACAATTCTTCCTCACAATATTATACTTATCATTTATATTAACTCTTTCCCAACCACGCCGAACCTCCAACCGTACCATCTCCAAAGATGATATTGGCATGTTGCACAAACCGCCATGTGGGTTTGTGACTTTTGGACAGAAATTAGAACTTCTTAATATCCTTACCGCAATCCAGCAATCATCAGACACGACGTCTGATGAAGGCGAAACCGAGCCACGGATGGCGAGTTTAAGCCGGTTGCGTCCGTCACCACATCCTCCCATAAGGATATTTAGAAGTTCTTATTCCCGGACAAGGTCACAAACCCACATGGCGGTTTGTGCAACATGCCCCATACCACTTCACCCTCCCAACGAAAAAGGATGCCCATCCCGGACACCCCCTATTATACAACACTTACCAATTTTTAAAAAGCATTATTTGCTATTTTCCATATCCACGCTGGCAATACGGATATTGACCTCCAGCACATCCAGTCCCGTCATGTTCTCAATCGCAGCCTTCACTCTCTCCTGCACCTTCTCAGACACCTCCGGGATCGAGTATCCGTAAGCGATGTTCAAAGAAATATTCACCTCCACGGAGGAATCATAGACGTCCACCTTCACGCCCTTGGAAAGATTCTTCATGCCCAGCTTGCTCACCAGTTCATTTGTGATATTGCCCGCCATGGAGCTGACGCCCTCCACCTCTGTGGCTGCCAATCCGGCGATGATCGCAACGACTTCTCCCGCAACACGCACCTCTCCGGATTTATCTTCTTTTATACTAAAACTCAGTCTGTCTTCTGCCATTGTTCTACCTCCAATATCTAATATGAGCCTATTATAACAGATTATTCCCGGTTTGGAAACAAAAAATCCTGTGATTTCCAATTTCCGGTCCTTTGCTTTTTCTACGCCGCATTTATTTATCCACCAACGCCCACTTGTGGGAGGCGATATAATAGCGGATCTTAATCCGCCTTAAAGTCCCCGCCACATTGATCTGACAGACATACAGAAATGATTTCACCCCGGCAAATTTTTCCTCCTTCATCTGCTCAATGCTTTCGATCTTATAGGTATGCAGTACATGCTCCTCATCCTCCAGTCTCACATACAGAGGCTTGATCTCTCCTAAGGGATTAAATGTGGCGTTTGCGTCGATCGTAACCGTCATTCAAAAAACACTTCCTCTCCTTCTGCCCGCAGCTTCTCCTTGCTGATCCCGCCATTCAAAGGTCTGATGGGTCCTCCCAGATAGGACGCCCTAAAAACAGATTCCTCTCCATATTTTTCCCGGATCCGGTCTATCGCATTCTCAAGCCGCTCCTGTTTTTCGTATTTTTGCATGGTAAAGAGATTCATCTGACGGTCATTCTCCGCCGATACGACCCTGCCGGTATGGATTCCAAGCTGACGGATGGGCGTATGTCCGTCCCACAGCTCATCGAAAACCTCTGCGGCACACGCATAGATTTCATTCGTCAGATTCGTGGCGGTAAAGAGCGTCTTTTGATGTCTGGTACTCTGCAAAGAAAAATCCTTGATGGACACCGCGATCACAGAGATCTTTACGTCATCCCTGCGAAGTCTCATGCCCACGGTCTCGCAAAGGGAAAAAAGCACCAGGTGGGCGGTGGAGGTATCGCAGACATCAAAGGGAACCGTCATGCTGTTGCCATATCCCTTATTAGGAGGGGCTTCGCTTAGGACGGGAGACACATCCACTCCGTTGGCAAAGGCATGGAGCAGCTCTCCATGTTTTTTCAAAAATCTTTTTAAAATAGCAGGATCTGTATTCGCCAGCTCCCCAATGGTGTGGATCCCGATATTTTTTAACTTCTTCTCCGTCGCCCTTCCGCAGAAAAACAGATCGCTTACCGGAAGAGACCACATTTTCTGTCTGATCTCGTTGGGAAACAGGGTGTGTACCCGATTTGGTTTTTGAAAATCCGAGGCCATCTTCGCCAGAAGTTTATTCGAAGATATCCCGATATTCACGGTAAAGCCCAGCTCCCTGTGGATCCTGTCCTTGATGAGATTTGCCGCCACCACGGGGCTTCCCCAGAGGGAAGCAGTTCCCGTCATATCCAGATAGGCCTCGTCGATAGAATATTGTTCCACCACCGGGGCAAATTCCCGCAGGATCTGCATAAAGGCGGCTGAGGAGGCCTCATAGAGATGATACTGGGGCGGAACCAGGAGCAGATCGGGACATTTTCTCACTGCGTCCGCTATGGTCTCTGCGGTTTTGACTCCGTATTTTCCGGCAGGGATGGACTTCGCCAGTATGATGCCGTGCCGCTGCTTCACGTCTCCGCAGACGGCTGAGGGAACCTCGCGAAGATCCGAAGATTCACCGAGACAGTTTTTCCGATATACTGCTTCCCAGCTTAGGAACGCCGAATTTACATCTACATGAAAAATGATTCTTTCCGTAATTCCCATAACAACACCCCATTTTTTAGAACATTTGTTTGTATGTGTATTTTAACAAACCTATGTTCTATTGTAAATGGGAATGGCTGGAAATACACTCACACCTATATCCTTATCTTAATCATAGGAAAAGCCTCATCTGCTCCATCTCGCTATTCTTATCCAGCAGGGGCGGCTCTTCCCCTAAGATCTCCTTTACTGCCGCGTCCTCATACAGCCAGGTTTCCAATTGCTCTTCCTCCAATACAAGGGGCATTCTGTCATGAACAGGCTGCATGGACGTATTTGCCGCTGTGGTGATGATGACAAAACGGCTTTCATTCTGTTCGCATTGGAACAGACCTGCCATATAAAGGATTCTGCTTTTTCTATGGGTGAAACGGAATTGATTCCTGGAGCAGTCCCACTCGTAAAAGCCACTGGCGGGAACCACGCATCGTCTTCCTCTGACGGATTCCGAAAACATTTTTTTCATAAAAACAGATTCCGCTCTGGCATTGATGACCAGTCCGTTTCCCTGATATTTTCGGAATCCCCATTGAAAGATTCCCAGCGTTTTCTGCCTATCCTGATTGTAGATGACAGGGGCATGCATGGATGGTCTGATATCGCCTGTATATTGTAAATCGTTCCTTTTATTGTCCAGATCACGAACGATCCTCTCCAGTTCGGTTTTCATGTTTTCATCAATATAATATCTGCCGCACATAGATTTTTCTGTTTTCCCTGCCTTGTATAAATAATTGTCCAGGAACGTCTTTATAAATCAGTAAAATCGTCTTTTCATCTGATTATAGCTCATACGGCGTTACCTGATACACATAGTAATTTAACCAGTTGCTATACAGATTATTACTGTTCGCCCTCCACTGTAGCAGCGGTCTTTTAGTCGGATCGTCATTTGGATAATAGTTATAAGGCAGCTCGATCGGCAGCCCTTTTTCCAGATCTCTGTGATACTCTTTATCCAGCGTGATCCTGTCATACTCCGGATGACCCATCACAAAGATCTGCTTTCCCTCATCCGCAATGCACAAAAAGACTCCCGCCTCCTCCGACTTCGCCAGCACCTTAAGCGCAGGACAATTCTCAATATCCTCTGTCAAAATCGCCGTATGGCGGCTGTTCGGAGCATAGAACACATCATCAAATCCCCGCACCAACGGCACCTTCCGGTTCATGACCCGAAATGGATAGACGCCAAAGAGCTTCTTCGGAAGCTGTACCTTATGTATTCCAAAATGATAATAGAGTCCCGCCTGGGCTCCCCAGCAGATATGCAGCGTACTGGTCACATTCTTCTTCGTCCACTCCATGATCTCACAGAGTTCTTCCCAGTAATCCACCTCCTCATAAGGCAGATGTTCGATGGGCGCCCCTGTGATGATCATGCCGTCAAATTTCTGATCTCTGATATGTTCAAAGGTGGTATAGAATTTATTCAGATGGTTTGCCGATACATTCTGTGACTCATGGCTTTTTACGGTTAAAAACGTAATATCCACCTGTAACGGTGTATTGGAAAGCGCCCGCAGAAGCTGCAGTTCCGTATCCTCTTTTAAGGGCATCAGATTCAGGATACAGACCTGTAACGGACGGATGTCCTGATGGATGGCACGGCTTTCGTCCATCACGAATATGTTCTCATTTTCCAGTATTTCCTTTGCCGGTAAATCCCCCTGTGTCTTAATTGGCATGACTCTTCCTCTTTTCTATCTCCATTTTGTTATTTTCATTTGTCTCTTCCGTTCCATATAATTCCATTTTTTCATATAGAATTTCAATTCCTATCCCTGTTCTTCCAGCATTTTTTTCAGTTCTTCCTCTGAAATTACCGGAATCCCCAGCTCATTCGCCTTCGTCAGCTTGCTTCCCGCATTCTCCCCCGCCAGGAGGTAGCTGGTCTTTTTCGACACGGATCCCGTGACCTTTCCGCCATGAGCGTCGATCAGCGCCGCCGCCTCTTTTCGATCCATGGATGGCAGGGTTCCCGTGATGACAAAAGTCAGCCCCGCAAAGCGGTCGTCTCCGCTTCCATCCGCCGCCTCTTTTAATTCCATGTTCACTCCATTAGATCTTAACCGCTCAATGATCTTCTGATTCTTTTCATCCTCAAAAAATTCCCGGATACAGACCGCTGTCACTTCCCCCACGTCATCTACCTTCTGCAATTCCTCTGCATCTGTCTCCATCAGGGCTTGAATGCTCTTAAAATAGCGCAGGATCGTCTTTGCCGCCGCCTTTCCCACGTTCGGGATCCCAAATCCGGTCAGAAGCTGATAAGCCTCATTTTCCTTGGATTTTTCAATGGCTTCCAATAATTTGTCCGTATTCTTCTCCTTGCCGATGATTCCCTGTTCGATCAGCTCTTCTCTGTGCTGTTTTAACTCATAGATATCCGCAATATCCTGAATATATCCCAGCCGCACCAGCTCTTCAATATAGACTGTGCCAAAGCCCTTGATATCCATGGCGTCCCTGCCCACAAAATTAATAATGTGGCGCTCCAACTGTGCCGGACAGCTGGCAGAGGTACACTTGATATCCGCCGTATCCTTCTCCCGCTTCGTCTTGCTGCCGCAGACCGGACAGACCTTCGGTATCACAAAACGCTCCGTTCCCGCAGGACGTTTTTCATGCAGGACTTTCCGCACCTTGGGGATGATCTCTCCCGATTTATACACTACGATGGTATCTCCAATTCCAATATCCAGCTCATCTATGAAATCCTGGTTGTGAAGGGTTGCCCTGGACACGTTGGTACCACAGAGACGCACCGGTTCAAAGATCGCCGTGGGAGTGATCCTTCCCGTCCGCCCCACGGATAATTCAATGTCTAACAGCTTCGTCTCCTTCTCCTCCGGCGGATATTTGTAAGCAACTGCCCAGCGCGGAACCTTAGAAGTGGCTCCTAATTTTTCCCGGTCCGAAAGACGGTTTAACTTCACCACGGCGCCGTCGATATCGTAGGGCAGATCTCCCCGGTTCTCACCGATCCTCTCGATTGCCTCCCAGACTTCCTCCGCCGTTTTGCAGACTTTGTACTCTTCTATTACCTTGATGCCCTGCTTTTTCAGGTATTCATAACCCTCCGTGTGCGTCTCAAAGGTGATTCCACGGCTATCCTGAATATTGAACACGAACATGGACAGTCCACGCTCTTTTGTCACCGCCGTATCCAGCTGACGGAGGGTTCCCGCCGCACAGTTTCTCGGATTGGCAAAGAGCCGCTTGCCAAGCAGTTCCTGTCTCTCGTTAACTTTCTGAAAATCCTCCTCCGTCATATAGACCTCTCCCCGTACCTCCAGATACTCCGGTCTGTCCTTTAACTTCTTTTTTACATCCCTGATCACTCTCGCATTGGCGGTAACGTCCTCTCCATACTGGATCCCGTCCCCTCTGGTTTCCGCCAGTTTCAGCTCCCCATACTCATAGCGAAGCGCCAATGACAGCCCGTCGATCTTATATTCCACCACGAACTCCGGATCTTCCAATTGTTTTTGCATATCCAATACAAAATTCTCCACCTCGCCCTTTTCAAAGACGTCCTGGAGACTTAACATCGGCACATTATGTTCCACTAATACGCCCGCCTCTCTCTTTGCCATTCCTCCCACTTTCTGAGTTGGCGAATCCGGCGTGACCAGTTCAGGATGCTCCTTTTCCAGTCTTTTTAACTCCTGCATCAGCTGGTCGTATTCATAGTCGGTAATTTCCGGGTTATCCTGATTGTAATAGCGGTCGATGTGATATTCGATCTCTTTTTTCAGTACATTGATTCTCTCACGGGCTTCCATATCTGTATTCATGTTTTTATCTAATTCCATTTCCTTATTTGCTTCCATACTTCAATTATTTACTTTTTCCATCTGTCCTCTGATGATCCCTCTCAAGGGCTGCCAGAAGCTCCTCCCATTCCTGCTTTGTCAATTCCCGATAACTTCCCACCGGAAGCCCCTCCAGGGTAATGTTCATAACTCTGACCCGTATCAGTCTCACCACCCGGTATCCAAAATATTCGCACATTCTTCGGATCTGGCGGTTCAGTCCCTGGGTCAGCACAATGCGAAATTTCCGCTTGTCCAGCTTTTCCACCAGACACTTCCTTGTCATGGTATCCAGGATCGGCACTCCCCCTGCCATTCCCCGCAAAAACTCTTCGGTGACCGGACGGTTTACGGTGACAATGTATTCCTTCTCATGGTAGTTTCTCGCCTTTAAAATCTCATTTCCCAGTTCCCCGTCGTTTGTCAAAAGGATCAGACCCTCGGAATCCTTGTCCAGTCTTCCCACCGGATAGATCCTCTTCGGATAATTGATAAAATCAATGATATTGTTTTTCTCCCGCTTCTCCGCTGTACAGACGACTCCCTTAGGCTTGTGAAATGCCAGAAGAATCTTGTCATCCTCCCGGTGGATCTCTTTTCCGTCCACCACGACCTTCTGACCGGGCAATACCTGGGCGCCAAGTGTCGCCGGCTCCCCGTCGATGAGCACCCGTTCCTCTTCCACAAGACGGTCCGCTCCCCTTCTTGAGCAGACCCCTGCCTCACTCAAAAATTTATTGATCCTGATAATTTCCTGTTCCATTCCTATCCTTTCAAAAATGCGGAGACCTAAGCCTCCGCATTTCTTCTCTACTGTAATAATTCTGTCTTTATATAACCGATGGTATCCTTATAATTTACCTTCGTCCACCCCTCAGCATAACTCATGACTACTGTGACCTTATCACCGGCATATCCGACTGCAACCTTCTGGGAGGTCTCGCTCATGGACTCTCGAATATTGGTAGTCCCTGTCAGGGTAACGGTACTTCCCTCTGCCAATGGCTTCACGGAAGTATCCTGCTGCGGTACCTCTGTTGAGAGATATTCACTCTTCACATAACCTGTCGTACCGTTATACTCTACAATACTCCAGTCTCCTTCTGTTCCGGTTCTCTTCATCTCTGCCGCAAACTCTGCGGTCGCCACTACATTTCCCGCTGTATCTGCTGCATCCCGGATATTTACCTTTGTAGTTGCATATACGGTTTCTGCCGCGGCTTCTTTCTCCTTTGCCTCTTCTTCGGCCTTCTTAGCTTCTTCTTCGGCTTTTTTCGCCTCTTCTTCTGCTTTTTTTGCTTCCTCTTTCGCCTTCTTAGCTTCCTCGGCTTTCTTTGCCTCTTCCTCCGCCTTCTTCTGCTCTTCTTCGGCTTTCTTAGCTTCCTCTGCCTCTTTCTTCTCCTGTGCCGCTTTATACTTATTCAGCCACTTCGGGATCACCTTATTATTCAGCTTATCGATATATTTTGAGAGGGTTTTGTCTGATTCGATCGCCTCTTTACTCTTCTTCTCGATCTTGTCCGCCAATGCCACAAAATCATCCTGCTTCTCATAGGTCTCTATAAATTCTGAAATGCTGGCGTCCACTTCTTTTTCCTGCGTTGCGATATAGTTGAAAGTACTGTAGAGGTTGTCAATATACAACTCTCCCTCGTCATCCGTCCTGATATAAAAAGTCTCCAGAGACGGTACGACAGTCTCGATATCCGGAAACTTCATATTCATGGTCACTGATACAATGTAGGAGTTCTTGTCCAATCCCTCTTTTACATAGCATTTGATATTCTTATAACTCTCCACCCGCTTGCTGAACATCTTGATATAACTCTGCTCCAGATCGGAGATCGGGGTGGCGATCTTCTCCAACGCATCCACGTCCCCTGCGGCATAGGATTTATAATAACTCTTCATCAGCTTTGTGATGGCTTCATTTTCATTGACCTGATACTCTTCCTTCAGTACCTGCTCCGTTCTCACTGCCGGATCTTCCTCTTTCTCACTGCCTCCGGAGACCTTGATCACTACCACCAGCAGGACAATGACCACAAGGGCAAGGATCAGGTAAAGCTTATACTTATGAAAGAAGTCCTGGACTGCTGCCTTGTCCGGACCTTTTTTATCTCCATTTTGATTTGTATTCTGATTTTCCATTGGATTCTCATTTTGATTCTCAGCGCTCATAAAAACCTCCTAAACTTTTACGTTGTTTCTTATGTTCCGACTGATCTCTGATAAAATGCACCCAGCGGGAGTCGAACCCACATTACTGGAATCGGAGTCCAGCGTTCTATCCATTAGACTATGGGTGCCTGTTTCACATAGCAGATACTATGATATCACATTCATTCGAAAAAAGCAAAGAAAAAAGTGCCAAAAATAATTTTTTCCTGTTCAGAGCCAGGATGATCTGCATAAAAGCTGCGAAGCAGCGATTTTGCAAATGGCTCTGAACAGTTATCTTTTCTTTTGAATTTAAGCCAGAGCTTCCTCGAACTGGGAATTGTAAAGATCCGCATAGAATCCCTGCTTTTCCAGCAATTCCTGATGCGTTCCCTGTTCAATGATATCTCCGTCCTTCATCACCAGGATCAGATCCGCGTCCTTGATGGTGGAGAGTCTGTGGGCAATGACGAAGCTGGTTCTTCCCCTCATCAGATTGTTCATCGCCTTCTGGATCCTCGCCTCGGTTCTCGTATCCACGGAGCTGGTTGCCTCATCCAGGATCAGGATCCGGTTATCCGCTAAGATTGCCCTCGCAATGGTCAAAAGCTGCTTCTGCCCCTGGGAGACGTTGCTTGCCTCCTCATTTAATTCCATCTGATAACCTCCTGGAAGGGTGGAGATGAAATGATGCGCATGGGCTGCCTTCGCCGCCGCAATGACCTCCTCATCCGTGGCGTCTAAGCGTCCGTAACGGATATTTTCCATGATGGTTCCCTTAAACAGCCAGGTGTCCTGTAAAACCATGCCGAAATTCTCCCTCAGCTCGCTGCGGTTAAAATCCCTAATATCGTAGCCGTCGATCCTGATGGCTCCCTGATTCACATCATAAAAGCGCATCAGCAACTTGACCATCGTGGTCTTTCCGGCACCGGTAGGTCCCACGATCGCCACGGTCTGTCCCGGCTTCACTTCGCTGTTGAAATTGTGGATGATGATCTTATCCTCATTGTACCCAAAGGCAACATTCTCAAAGGAAACGCTGCCCTTGATCTCCTTATCCTGAACCGCGTTCTCCACATACTGCTCCTCTTCCTCTTCTTCTAAAAATTCAAAGACTCGTTCCGTGGCCGCCGCCATGGACTGGAGCATATTGGAGACCTGCGCCACCTGGGTGATGGGCTGGGTGAAGCTCTTGACATACTGAATGAACGCCTGGATATCTCCCACCTCTATGGTTCCTTTAATGGCTAGGAGACTTCCACTGACCGCTACCGCCACATAGCCCAGATTTCCCACAAACATCATAATAGGCTGCATCATGCCGGAGAAAAACTGTGACTTCCATGCCGACTGGTACAAAACCTCATTGTCCTTATTGAAATCCTCTTTTACCATGTCTTCCCGGTTAAACGCCTTGATGACGTTCTGCCCGCTGAACACCTCTTCCACCTGTCCGTTGATTTTTCCAAGGTATTCCTGCTGGGTAAAGAAATATTTCTGAGAATGCTTCACCACAATGCTGATTAAGAATGCAGACACCGGAAGCACCACAAAAGCGATCAGCGTCATCAGCGGGCTGATGGTGAGCATCATGATCAAAACACCGATGATGGTGGTTACCGAAGTGATTAAGGTGGTCACACTCTGGTTCAGACTCTGTCCAAGGGTATCCACATCGTTGGTGATCCTGGAAAGCACCTCTCCCACGGTTCTGGATTCAAAATATTTCATAGGCATCCGGTTGATCTTTTCCGAGATCTCCCTGCGGAATCTGAAGCAGAGCTTCTGAGTCACTCCCGTCATGATCCAGCCTTGGATAAAGGAGAATACCGCGCTGATGACATAGACTCCCAACAAAAGCAGAAGGATCCTTCCGATCTTCTCAAAGTCAATTCCTCCGGTTCCCTGGATCTTTGCGATCAGCCCGTTAAATAATTCCGTCGTCGCCCTGCTCAAAATCTTCGGTCCGATGATGTTGAACACCGTACTTCCAATTGCGAACAGCAATACTGCTGCAACGGCATATTTATAATTCCCAATATAATGAAATAATTTTTTGATCGTTCCCCTAAAATCCTTCGCCTTTTCTCCGGGCATCATTCCTCCGCCGTGAGGTCCTCTGGGACCGGATCTTCGCGTAGTATGTTCTGCCATCAGCGGACACCTCCCTTCAATTCAGCTTCCGATAACTGGGATTTTGCAATTTCCAGATAGGATTCACAGTTCTCCAGCAATTCCTCATGTGTTCCCATACCTGCAATCCTTCCTTCCTCTAATACGATGATGTTATCCGCATGAAGGATCGTGCTGATCCTCTGCGCCACGATCAGAACCGTGGCGTCCTTTACCTTCTCATTCAGCTTCTTCCTGAGCGCCACATCCGTTTTATAATCCAACGCGGAAAAACTGTCGTCAAAGAGGAAGATCTTCGGATTCTTTGCCACCGCCCTGGCGATGGAAAGTCTCTGTTTCTGACCGCCCGACACATTCGTACCTCCCTGGGAGATGGGACTGTCATAGGCTTCCTCCTTTGACTCGATGAATTCTGTTGCCTGGGCGATATCTGCCGCCTCTGCCATCATCTCATCCGTAACCTGATTCCCGGCAAATTTCAGGTTCGAGGCTATGGTGCCGGAAAACAGGATTCCCTTTTGCGGCACATATCCGATCAGGCTTCTGAGTTTTTCCTGGGATATATCCCGGATATCAATTCCATCCACCGTCACCTTACCTGACGTTACATCATAAAAACGGGGGATCAGATTCAACAGCGTGGACTTTCCGCAGCCCGTACTTCCAATGATCGCCGTGGTCTCCCCTGGTCTCGCCGTAAAGGAGATATTGCTGAGTGCTTCCTCGCTCGCCCCGTCATAGGCAAAGCCCACGTCGTGAAATTCCAACACACCCTCAAATTCCTTCTCCTCTCCCTGGAGTATCTCGGCGTCATGGATACTCGGCTCCGTACTTAACACCTCGTTAATACGCTCCGCAGCAACTCCCGCCCTCGGCAGCATGATGGAGACCATGGTCAGCATCAAAAACGCCATGACGATCTGCATGGTATATGTGATAAAAGCGATCATATCGCCCACCTGGAGATTTCCAAGATCCACTCCCTTAGCGCCAAACCAGACGATGAGAACAGTCACCCCGTTCATGACCAGCATCATCGCCGGCATCATAAAGGTCATGACCCGGTTGGTAAACAACTGGGTTCCCATCAGATCCCGGTTCACCTTATCAAAACGTTTCTCCTCGAACTTCTCCCTGCTGAATGCCCGGATCACCGGTATTCCGGTCAGGATCTCTCTGGAAACCAGATTCATACGGTCCACAAGGGTCTGCATGATCTTGAACTTCGGCATAGCGAGAAACATCAGAGTTCCCACTACCACGAGTATGGTGAGCACTGCCACAACGATGATCCATCCCATTCCGGTCTTCGTATTCACCACTTTCAGGATTCCACCGATACCGATGATCGGCGCATAGAGAACCATCCTGAGCAAAATGGTGGATACCATCTGTATCTGTTGGATATCATTGGTGCTTCTGGTAATCAGAGAAGCTGTGGAGAACTGATCCATCTCCCGGTTGGAAAAACTGATGACCTTTCCAAAGACACGGCTTCTGAGATCCCTGCCGATCTTTGCTCCCGTCCTGGAAGAAAAGAAGCCCGCCAAAATCGCCGCTGCCGCCATCAGAATGGAAAGTCCCAGCATCTTGCCTCCCGTCACCAGAAGATAATGGGTCTGAATGCTGCCCGTATCATAATCCATGGCTTCATATTCCGAATGAGTATACAGAATCGCCATCTGAGAGATCAGAGATTCGCTCATGGTATCATATTTTTCCAAAGCCTCCTCTTCCATCTGCAAAATGGCGTCCTTTGTGATCGCTCCGGCTTTTACCCCTGCCAGGAACTGCTCAAGATCCATCTCCTCGGAGTTCTGCATTCCGCTGACCATCGCCATGGGCTGTGCCAGGATGGCATCGAGCTTCTCAATCTCCTCTTTCTTATCGGTCTGTCTTACATAACGCTCTGTCTCTTTATCCAATTTATAAAAATCCCGCAGGATCTCTTCATCCTCATCACTCATAAAAAGACAGAGGGTATCCAGAGTCTCCCGCCTCATCTCCTCCATGGCTTCATGTTCGATTCCGCCCTGCTCAATTCCCACATCCACAATATCCGATGTATAGGTAGGCAAAGACAGATCACAATACGCCTGGACGATCAGAAGAAGGATGATGACCGCCACCGAGCCTTTATGTTCCGCCAAATACTTAAATATCTGCTTCATTGTGTTCCTCCCGCTTTTTTTAATTCTCAATCAGGTCACTATGAACCGCGCAGAGTATTTTATCACTTCTCCCATAGATGTCAAGCGCTTTATCCTTTATCATAAAAAGGTACGCCATCTTCGACGCACCTTTTTCTTCTGTTACACGATCCTCTTTTCCTTAAACGCCTGCATCATCTCCCTGGTCAGGCTGATCTCCTCTTTGTCCAGCTCAATGTCCTCTCTCCTGATCCAGAACGCCTCCGACAGTTCCTCCTCTTCCCTTCGAATGGTCAGATCTCCCACCGCCTTCGCAAAAAAGCCGAAAAGCAGGCTTCCCGAAAATCCCCAGGGCTGGCTCTTGTAATACCGCAGATCGGCAACTTCAATACCAACCTCCTCCATCACCTCGCGCCTTACGGTCTGCTCGATGGTCTCCCCAAACTCCGCAAACCCGGCGATCAGGGCATGGCGTTTGAACTCCCGGTCCCTGTATCTTGTAAAAATGATCTCATCTCCATGGTAAACTGCCACGATCACCGCCGGATTGATCCTGGGATAGATCTCATTCCCGCATCCCTCACAGCACAGCGCCCGCCGCTTCCTATCCGGGAACAGCTCTTTTCCGCAGTGTCCGCAGTAGCGATTCTCCTCATACCACCGGTACAGATGATAGGCGCTCACACCGGAGAATACTTCCTCCATCGGCATGGTTCTTCGCAGACGAAACATTTTCTCATAGGTATATCCCTCCGCTTTCAAGCCCTCGCCAGTCCGGTAAAGATAATAGGCAGTCCCGTCCACGGCAAAAAGATAGATCAATGCTTCCTTGTCGATTCTTCCCTCTAACTCCCGGTAGGAGGGATAGGACAGATTTTCCTCCCGGATCCGGCATAAGATCTGATTCCTGTAAAAGATCATCAGCCGATCCTCCTCCTTTGGCGACGCTAAGCGGTATTCATTTTGCAATTTTTTCGGCTCAATATCCTGTATCATAATCCATCCTCTGTTCTGATATCCAACAACGCAATGATCCTGGCCGCCACCTCTTCCGGCATCATGCCGTCGGTGAAAATCTCCACGTCCTTTGCCGCCTCATAAAAGGGCTGTCTTTCTCCCATCATTTTTTCTATGTAGGCAGGATTCATATTGTCATTTAAAAGCGGACGGTCCTTTCCCTTTTTTACATGCTCATAGATCACCTCCGGGGATGCGCTTAGAAGCACCACGGTTCCGCTGCTTTTCATGATCTTTCTGTTTTCCTCTTTTAAGATCACCCCGCCTCCACAGGAAATGATCTTTCTTTCTTCCCTTGACAGATCCTTTAAAATATTCGTCTCCAGATCCCGAAAGTAACGCTCCCCGTACTTCTCAAAAATCTCCGGAATGGTCATCTTCTTTTTCGAGACGATGACCTTATCCGTATCCACTTCTTCCCACTGGATCTGATCCTTCAACTGTCTGGAAACGGTGGTCTTACCCACTCCCATAAACCCGATCAGATATAGATTACCCTTTTCTTTCATAAATTAACCTCGCCTAGCTGATACTCTTATGTATTTTCTCCAACACGTCCTTCAGATCCTCCATCTGCATCTGACCCGGCGCCGAAGGCTTTTCGTGGGAGCCAAATGTAACGCAGGAGCCAAAGACCTCTCCGCAGAGCCTGCTGATGACGCCCTCCTTCCCCATGGACATAGTGATCGCCAGGGTGTCGGGATAACTGCTGCAAAAGGATTCCGTGGCGCTCAAAAGATCCAAAACATCCTGATGGGTATTCGGCATCACTGCCAGCTTCACGATATCGGCGCCGCCTCTGTACATTTTTTCCAAGAGCGTCTGCAGCACACCGGGTTCCGGGGTCTTCTCAAAATCGTGGTGGGAGGTGATGACATAGACTCCGCAGCTTTTGATTCGCTGAATCGCCTTTTTTGGTCTCTCATATTCAAAATATTCCATATCCAAAAAATCCGGCACTCCGGTCCTTGCAGCGGCCTCGTTGAGTTCCAGGATCTCTTCCGTTGAAAGCTGCCTGTGGCCCCCCTGCCTCTTAGAACGGAAGGTGAGGACGAAAAGCGTCTCCTTAAGCCATGGACGAACCTCCTCCAGGATACCTGTGACACAGTCCTGTTTTAGAACCTCCTCATACCAGTCCATCCTCCACTCGATCATATCTACCTTCTTTTCTGCCAAAAGCCGGATCTCCGCTATGATCTCTTCCCGTTTCTGTTCTGTCACCGGGACACAGATCAATGGTTTTCCTGCCCCTAACACTTTTCCCTTTTTTTCAATGATTCCAGACATTTTCTTCCTCTGCTTATATATTTATTCAAAAATATTGCATAAACATATATTCTTTTTCCATTTTTCTCTATTATATCCCAGCAGCGCCTATCCCGCAAGTCATTGACACCCATTTAAAATTACTTTACAATGATCTGTAAGCGTTCCTATTTATATATTTTAGGAGGTATATTTATGAAATATGAGATCACCGGAACCACCCGTCTGACCTGTCTTCTGGGAAGTCCTGTGGCGCACAGTATCTCTCCCCAGATGCACAACGAGTCTTTTCGTCAGCTCGGTTTAGATTATGTCTATACCGCCTTCGATGTTCCCCCTGAACGTCTGAGGGAAGCCGTGGACGCTTTAAAGCTCTTAAATGCGCGGGGTTTTAACCTGACCATGCCCCATAAGACTGCCATCCTGGAAATGGTGGATGTTCTAAGCCCTGCCGCTAAGCTGGCGCAGGCGGTCAACACCGTAACCTATGAAGATGGAAAGCTCTTTGGACATACCACGGACGGCATCGGATATATGCGCTCCGTAGAGGACGCAGGTTTTTCCATTATCGGAAAAAATATGACTCTTTTAGGCGCCGGGGGGGCCGCCACGGCAATCTGTACCCAGGCAGCCTTAGACGGAGTGAAAAAAATCTATATGTTTAAACGGAAAAACGCTTCCTGGAATACCGCACGGGAATTTGCCGACAAGGTGAACCGTTTTACGGACTGTCAGGTATCCTTAATGGACATACGGGATGAAACTCAGCTGAAAATGGCTTTGGACGACAGCGCGATCCTGACCAACGCCACCAACGTGGGTATGGAACCGGATCCTGCTTCTATTCCCATTTCCGCCTCCCTTTTGGATTCCCATCTGATCGTCTCGGATATCATCTATAATCCAAGAAAAACCAGACTGCTGCAGGAAGCAGAAAAAGCCGGCTGTTCCACCATGAACGGACTCTATATGCTGCTCTATCAGGGTGCCGCTTCTTTTGAGTGCTGGACGAAAAAAGAGATGCCTGTAGAACGGATCAAGGAAAAATATTTTCAGGCATAGCCCCTGAAAATGTTCTATATATTAAGACGAAGGAGATTACATAAAATGAGCTTTACTTATTTAAGAGAACTTCCAACCCCGGAAGAAATCAAACAGGAGCTTCCGCTGTCCGCGGATCTGATTGCCTTAAAAGCAAAAAGAGATGAGATGATAAAGAAGATCATCACCGGAGAGGACGACCGTTTTCTTTTAGTCATCGGTCCATGCTCCGCTGACCACGAGGACTCCGTGGTAGACTATGTGAACCGTCTGGTTCCGGTTCAGGAGAAGGTAAAAGACCGCATCCTCATCGTACCCCGCATCTATACCAACAAACCGCGAACCACCGGAGAGGGCTACAAGGGAATCGCCTCCCAGCCGGACCCGGAAAAAGCCCCGGATATGGTGGAAGGTATCATCGCCACAAGAAGAATGCATATCCGTGCCATGCAGGAGACCGGACTGACTGCGGCAGATGAGATGCTCTATCCTGAAAACTGGAGATATGTGGAGGATCTGCTCTCCTACGTTGCCATTGGCGCCCGCTCCGTGGAGGATCAGCACCACAGACTGACCGTCAGCGGCTTCGATGTAGCTTCCGGTATGAAGAACCCCACCAGCGGCGACTTCGCCGTGATGCTCAACTCTGTTTATGCTGCCCAGCATCCGCACCACTTCTCTTTTGCGGGGCATGAAGTTCAGACCACCGGAAATCCCCTGACCCATGTCATCTTAAGAGGTGCGGTCAGCAAGCACGGCAATTCCACCCAGAATTACCACTACGAGGACATTGTGCGCCTGATCGAGATGTACGACAAGATGGATGTGGTAAACCCTGCCGCCATCATTGACACCAACCATTCCAACTCCGGCAAAAAATACAACGAACAGGTCCGCATTGCCAAGGAAGTCATGGCAAACCGCCTGTCCTCCCCGGAGATCAAAAAGATGGTCAAGGGACTGATGATCGAAAGCTATATCGAGGAGGGCTGTCAGAAGATCAACGAACACGTCTATGGCAAATCCATCACCGATCCATGTATCGGCTGGGAGACCACGGAACGGCTGATCTATGAACTGGCTGAGATGAATCACTAGATGATAAATCGATCCCATAGAACATTTGCAGGAAATCTCCTGTAGAACAAAGTATGCCCCAGCAAAGCTGGGGCTTCCTGCCAGTATAGATTAAAACAGCCTGTATGCAGTACCGGGAAAATATCCCTTTACAGCATACAGGCTGTTTTTTTATTCACTATTTATCGTCCGGTTACTCCGGATCTATGATTATGATTCAGGAGCTTCTGCCCCGCCTCTCTTATCCTCTCGGATGTGCCTTAGTATAGACCTCCCGCAGTTTACTCTGGGTGACCTGTGTATAGATCTGCGTTGTGGAGATATCGGAGTGTCCCAGCATTTCCTGTACTGATTTCAGATCCGCCCCGTTGCTGACCAAATGCGCCGCAAAGGAATGGCGCAGGGTGTGGGGTGTGATCTCCGAAGTGATCCCCGCTTTTTTCCCATAATACTTAACGATCTTCCAGAATCCCTGGCGGCTCATAGGCGAACCGGAGCAGTTGGTGAATAAGAGATCACAGTCTCCATCCTTCACCAGCATGGGTCTTCCCAGATCCAGATAATTCTCGATCGCTTCCCTGGCAATGCTTCCAAAGGGAATGATCCTCTCCTTGTGAGCGTCTTTACAGGTTACATACTCCATAGACACGTTGACGTCCGATAACTGCAGGGCAATCAGCTCTGAGACCCGGATACCAGTGGCATAGAGCAGTTCCAGCATCGCCTTATCCCGAAGTTCCTTGGGCGTCGTTCCGGAGGGCTGGTTCAAAAGCCGGACGGTCTCATCCTTCGTCAGGATGGATGGCATCTTCTTCTCAATCTTAGGCGCCTTAAGCTCCGCGGTCACATCCTCCTGAATAACTCCCAGTTTTTCATTATAATGAAAAAACGCTTTCATGGACGCGATGCTCCTGGAGATGGTAGAAGGCTTCCTTCCCTCCTTTTCCAGATATAATATGTAAGAGTTCAGACTGGTTGACGTAACATCAGACACCTGTGTGATTCCCTGCTCTTTCAGAAAAGCGCACATCTTCCGCAGGTCTCTCTCATAGGAAAGCTCCGTATTCTTCGATATCTGCCTGACATCGCGCATATATACCATGAATCTCTCAATGTCTTTTGTCATAAATCCACTGCCTCATTCTATCTAATACTTCGACTCTTTTACAGAGTATCCGCCAAAAAACGGTACAGGTACTATTATAATGAACTATTTCGAGAAAAGCAATGAGTTTATCCCCCGATTTTAAATAATTTTAATCAGCCCTTTCAAAAAGACGGGATTGACATAACTTTCTGAAAAAAATCCCAGCAACAGCAGCAATATCAAAATTCCCGCCTGTATCATCTTCTCTTTTTTTCCGGTGCTGATCCCCTCTTTCCCCTTAATAAAGATCCGCAGAAAGAGCAGATAAAAAATAATATAGAAAATATAATGAGGAAAGAGAAATCCTCCTATGTAGACAAGCCCTTTCCAGCCAAAATTCGTGATCGCCATCACACATAAAAATCCAAAGGAAGCTCCAAAGTAACCGACGAATAAGATCTGAACCAGTATTCCCGCCAGCGTAAAACTGAGCAGGACCATCAGCAGCAGGCCGGGCAGACGGTTTTCCAGAATATATAACAGCAGTCCGTTTCCGTCGATCTCACTGTATTTTAACTGCTGTAAATAATATTCATTTAACATAAAAAAACGGTTTCTAGAACTGTCTCCCAGCAGATTCGCCCAGAGGATCCCCACAAAGAAACACAGGAAGAATACCATGTCCAAATGATAGGTGGACATGGTCCTCCTCTCTTTTTTTCCCGCTTCTACATAACCTTTTCTGTCCCGTCTCATAATCCTGTCCTTCCATTGTTCTTAAAACAATCTATGGGACATCGGTTCAAAATATTCATGTACTATTTTTGATTGCGCAGATTCTGATATGCCAAAAGCCCTGCAACGGTCTTCCCATCCTGGATCTCTCCCGCATAGATCCGCTCCACCAGCTCTTCTATGGAAAAGATCTCTGCCTCGATCTCCTCCGCCGCATCCAGATTCTGCTTCGTCGGCACCAGATCCTCCGCCAGATAGACGTCAATGGACTCGTTGCAGAATGCCACCGTAGTCTTTAAGGACAACAGCTTTGTCAGCTTTCCGACTCTGTATCCCGCTTCCTCCTCCAGCTCCCTTGCGGCGCAGATCTTCGTATCCTCCGTCACACTGTCTCTGGACCCCGCCGGAATCTCCAGAGTCATGCGTTCCAATGCCGGACGGTACTGGTGTACCATGAGGACTTTTCCATCCTCCACCACCGGCACCACTGCCGCGGCGCCCATCCGGTGCTCTACATAGTCCCAGATCTCCACCTCCCCGTTTGGGAGCTGCATCTTATCCGTATAAATGTCAAGGATCGCTCCCCTTTTCACCAGGGTGCGTTCCAGTCTCTTAATATTCGGTTCCATCTCATTTCCTCCTTACATCAAAAAAGAATGCCAAACACTTCTGTAGTGGTTTGACATTCTTCTCGTTTTTGTTCAGTAACTGTTCTATCTATTTCGCATAATCCGTTACTCTGGATTCGCGAATCACATTTACCTTTATCTGACCCGGATACTCTAATTCCGCTTCAATCTGCTTAGAAATATCCCGTGCCAGCAAGACCATATCGGCATCGCTGACCTGATCAGGAACTACCATAACTCGAATCTCTCTACCTGCCTGAATAGCAAAAGATTTGTCTACTCCTTTGAAACCATTTGTAATATCTTCTAACTGTTTTAAACGATTGGAATATGTCTCCAGCGTCTCCCTGCGGGCGCCCGGACGTGCAGCACTGATGGTATCGGCCGCCTGCACCAGACATGCGATCAGGGATTCCGGTTCCACATCCCCGTGATGGGATTCCACCGCATTGATCACGATGGCAGACTCCTTGTATTTCCTGCAGAGTTCCACACCGATCTGAATATGGGAACCTTCCTGCTCGTGATCCACGGATTTACCAATGTCATGTAAAAGTCCGGCTCTCTTCGCGGTTCTCACATCCACGCCGATCTCAGCCGCCAGCAGACCTGCTAACTGTGCAACTTCAATGGAATGTTTCAATGCGTTCTGACCATAGCTTGTTCGGAATTTCATTTTACCCAGCAGACGAACCAGTTCCGGATGAATGCCGTGAACTCCCACCTCTAAGGTGGCAGCCTCTCCTTCCTCGCGGATCATGGTCTCCACTTCTTTCTGAGCCTTCTCCACCATTTCCTCGATCCTTGCCGGATGAATACGTCCGTCCACGATGAGTTTTTCCAGGGCGATCCTTGCCACCTCTCTTCGGATCGGATCAAAGCCTGAGAGGATGACTGCCTCCGGGGTATCGTCAATGATCAGATCCACGCCCGTCATTGTCTCTAATGTACGGATGTTACGTCCCTCTCTACCGATGATCCTTCCCTTCATCTCGTCATTTGGAAGCTGAACAACAGAGATGGTTGTCTCAGCGACATGATCCGCCGCACATTTCTGAATTGCGGTCACCACATATTCCCTCGCCTTTTTGCCAGCCTCTTCCTTTGCCTTGCTTTCCATTTCCTTGATCAACTTTGCAGTATCAATCTTAACATCGTCTTCAATGGTTTTTAAAAGATATTCTTTCGCTTGTTCGGAGGTAAGACCTGAGATTCTTTCCAGTTCCTGTACACGCTCTTCATGTAATCTTGCTACTTCTTCCTTTTCCCGGTTGATTTCCTCTTCCTTCGCCGCAAATCCGGCTTCACGCTTCTCCACAGCTTCCAGCTTGCGGTCCACGTTGGCCTCTTTCTGTTCGATCCGGCGTTCGTTCCGCTGAATCTCGGCTCTGCGTTCCTTGATCTCCTTATCCAGCTCGTTCTTTGCACGAATGGACTCTTCTTTGATCTCAAGAGAAGATTCCCGCTTCTTCGTCTCCGCAGTCTTTACTGCTTCGTCGATGATCTCGCGCGCTTTCTCTTCCGCACTTCCGATCTTCGCCTCGGCGACCTTCTTCCGGTAGGATACTGTGATTGCAGCCGTAAGTATGGCAGTAATCACAACGGTGATGATTACGGCAATGATCACTTCCAGCACAGGAGCACCTCCTTTATTCAATTTTCATTGTACATATAACAAAGATTTTCACTATATCTGTCATAAATAACAACAGTTAAATTTTATACTTTATTTGGTATTATGTCAAGTATTCCGAGCGCATCACATACAAGATATCTGAACTTTTATATCCCCTGCGCAAAAGAAACTGATAGAGCTTGTGGGACTCCTGCTTTGTCATGTCCGCCCGATATCCTTTTTTCTCCAGAAGTCTGCGGATCGCTTCCGTCTCGTCCACATCTCCCTCTTCCTCTAAAGCCTGTTGAATGATCTGCTTTGAGACGCCTTTTTGCAGCAGATCCTGGCGCAGCCTCTGTCTGCTCTTTTTTTCCTTCTGATAACGGATGTAATTGCAGGCATAACGCAGATCGTCTATATAGTGATATTTTTTGACATAGGTGACGGCCTCCTCAATGACTTCCTGAGGATATCCATTCTGCTTTAGCTTATCCCGAAGCTGATACTCCGTCCGATCCTGTCGTTCTAAAAGATGCATGGCTCTTTTTTTTGCGCGTTTGCCCACAACCTCATAGAGCAGCTCCCGGTAGAGGTCGTCGGAGATCTCGCTGCCCTCTTTTAGATCATAGGAGCGGATCTCGCCTTTGTAGAGCAAAAGCTCCATTCCGTTTTCAAAAATCAGTTTTCTTCTGCCCTTCTCCAGTCCCTCTATCTGTTCTATATACATGTCTCGCCCCGTGCTTTTGTTTTGTGTTATCCATTATTTTTCTTCCGGCATATTGTTCAGCGCTTCCGCTTCTTTTTTAGGCGTTTTCTTTCCCGTTTCTTCCTGGGAATCTCCCTTCTGTCCGTCTTTTTGTTCTTCCTCTTCCGATCCTCCGTCTAATTTGAAGTGGTCGCGTACCTTCTGCTCCACATTATCGCGGATCTGCGGATTCTCTTTTAAGAAATTCTTCGCATTCTCACGTCCCTGTCCGATCTTCTCTCCGTTATAGGAATACCATGCGCCGGACTTGTTGATAACGCCAAGATCAGACGCCAGATCCAGAATATCCCCTTCTCTGGAAATTCCCTGACCAAACATGATATCAAATTCCGCCTCCTTAAACGGCGGCGCGATCTTGTTCTTCACCACCTTGATACGGGTACGGTTTCCAACGATCTCCCCGCTCTGCTTCAGAGACTCGATCCGGCGCACGTCCAGACGGATGGAGGAATAGAACTTCAAAGCGCGTCCTCCGGTGGTAGTCTCAGGATTACCAAACATAACTCCCACTTTCTCGCGGAGCTGATTGATAAAGATGACGATACAATTGGACTTACTGATCACGGATGTCAGCTTACGGAGCGCCTGGGACATCAGTCTCGCCTGTAATCCCACATGAGCGTCTCCCATCTCTCCGTCGATCTCCGCCTTCGGTACAAGAGCTGCCACAGAGTCCACGATCACGATGTCCACCGCACCGGAGCGCACCATGGTCTCCGTGATCTCCAACGCCTGCTCGCCGCTGTCCGGCTGGGAAATATACAGGTTGTCAATATCCACCCCAATATTCTTCGCATAGACAGGATCCAGCGCATGCTCCGCGTCGATAAAGCCCGCGATTCCACCCCTCTTCTGTACCTCCGCCACCATATGTAACGCCACCGTGGTCTTACCACTGGACTCCGGACCATAGACCTCCACGATCCTTCCCCTCGGTATTCCTCCAAGTCCCAGAGCGATATCCAGGCTCAAAGAGCCCGTCGGAATGGTCTCCACATTCATGTCCGCCTGAGACTCTCCCAGCTTCATAATGGATCCCTTTCCATACTGCTTCTCGATCTGATTGATTGCCGATTCCAACGCCTGTAATTTATCTTCCTTAGCCATATATAAATTCTCCTTCTATGAACATATGTTCGTTAATCTGTTCTAATCATAGTATACTTCTAAAAAATTGTCAACTGCTTTTGGGATAAAATTGAAAAAAGACAAAAAAAGAAACAGTCGATAGACTTATCAACTGTCTCTATTATATCCTTGTTATTGGCGCTGCGTCAAGAGCTATTCTGCCTCGGCGTCGGCAAGCATTTTTAAGACTGCCTCCTTGCTCTGAAGCCCTACCGCCTTTCCCTGAAAAATGCCGTCCTTCATAACGATGAGGGTAGGGATGCTCATGATCTGGTATTTCAGCGCCAGCGCCGCTTCCTCGTCCACGTTCACCTTTCCCACCTTCACGGAATCTCCCAGCTCTGCGGCAACCTCGTCCACAATCGGAGACTGCATCTTGCACGGTCCGCACCAGTCTGCCCAGAAATCCAACAGCACCGGTACCCGGCTTTTCAAAACCTCTTCCTCAAAATTGTCGTTTGTGATCGTAATAACTTCCATCTGTTCCTCCTTAATCTCTTCCAAATTCCTCCAACTCCAGCCCCTCGTTCCGGTCTAAGACCATACCCACGCTCCAGGCGTTGATAAAGAGCAGAAGCGGATTTCCCTTCAAGTCCTGAATCTTTCTCATATCGGAAGTTCCTGTAATCTTATCCATGTCGATCTCTTTATTTTTGATCCAGCGGATGTGTTCGTATGGCAGATTCTCCATGCGGATCTCCACATTGTACTCATTTTCCAGGCGATATTTCAGCACGTCGAACTGCAGGACACCCACCACGCCCACAATGATCTCCTCCATGCCCGTGTTGTACTCCTGAAAGATCTGTATCGCGCCCTCCTGGGCAATCTGGGTGATTCCCTTGACAAACTGCTTCCTCTTCATGGTATCCACCTGACGCACCCTTGCAAAATGCTCCGGCGCAAAAGTCGGGATTCCCTCATACTGAAATGGTTTTGCCGCCGTCGTCAGGGTATCTCCGATGGAAAAGATCCCCGGATCAAAGACTCCTATAATATCTCCGGCAAACGCCTCCTCCACCATATGACGCTCCTGCGCCATCATCTGCTGGGGCTGGGAGAGACGGATCTTTTTTCCGCCCTGGATGTGCATGACCTCCATTCCGGCGTCGAACTTGCCGGAACAGATCCTCATAAAGGCGATACGGTCTCTGTGCGCCTTGTTCATATTCGCCTGTATCTTAAAGACAAAGGCGGAAAAATCCTGGGAAAAAGGATCGATCTCTCCCTGATCTGACATTCTCGGAAGCGGGGAATAAGTCATCTGCAAAAAGTGCTGTAAAAAAGTCTCCACGCCAAAATTCGTCAGCGCCGATCCAAAAAAGACCGGAGACAACTCTCCCTTTGAGACCATCTCCTGATCAAATTCCGCACTGGCTCCGTCCAAAAGCTCGATCTCATCCAAAAGCTGGTTCAGATACTCCTCCCCCAGCTCCTCCTTTAAAGCAGGATCATCAATGGCAATCTCCTTCTGTTCTCCCTCCTTCGTTCCCTTGAGGGTATCGGAAAAGGTCATGACCTTCTTCGTATTCCGGTCATAGACTCCCTTAAATTCCTTTCCGGATCCAATCGGCCAGTTGATGGGGCAGGTCTCGATCCCCAGCTCTTTTTCAATCTCATCCAACAGCTCAAAGGTATCGTTGGCGTCCCTGTCCATCTTATTGATAAAGGTAAAGATCGGGATATGGCGCATAACACAGACTTTGAACAGCTTTCTGGTCTGGGCCTCCACTCCCTTTGACGCGTCAATGACCATGACAGCGGAGTCCGCCGCCATCAGCGTCCGGTAAGTATCCTCCGAGAAATCCTGATGTCCCGGTGTGTCCAGGATATTGATACAGTATCCGTCATAATTAAACTGCAATACGGAGGAGGTAACGGAAATACCTCTCTCCTTCTCAATTTCCATCCAGTCCGACACCGCATGGCGCGCCGTCGCCTTTCCCTTTACAGAACCTGCCAGGTTGATGGCTCCTCCGTAGAGCAGGAATTTTTCTGTCAGTGTGGTCTTACCTGCATCCGGGTGGGAGATGATCGCAAAGGTTCTTCTTTTCTCTATTTCTTTCCTTAAATCAGCCAAAATTCTTCCTCCAGTGTTTCTTCACTTTACGAAAATCCATTCTATCTCAGTCCCACCTCATTGTCAAGGATTCCCAGCGGCGTTCCCGCGCACTCTGGGCGGATCTTAAAATAGGAAAGAATCGTCGCCGCAATGTCGGCAAAGGTACTCCTTGTGCCGCAGTTCTTGCCCGGCACGACAGGCTTTCCATATACCACAAGCGGGGTGTATTCCCTGGAGTGATCGGTGGACGGGGTGGAAGGGTCGCATCCGTGATCCGCCGTGATCATGAGAATATCCTCCTCCTTCATCCTGGATAAAAGCTCTGGCAGACGTTCGTCAAAATAGGTCAGAGCCTTCGCATAGCCGTCCACATCGTTCCTATGTCCGTAGAGCATATCATAGTCCACCAGATTTACAAAACAGATTCCTTCAAAGTCCCGTTCCATATATTCCAGGGTCCTGTCGATGCCCTCCCTGTTTCCGGCGGTGCGGACAGATTCCGTAATGCCCTTTCCCGCAAAAATATCGTTGATCTTTCCAACGGCAAGCACATCCAGTCCCGCCGCCTTCATCTGATCCAGCATGGTAATTCCAGGCGGTTCCAGGGAAAAATCATGACGGTTGCCTGTTCTCGTGTAATTGCCGGATTCCCCGGTAAAGGGTCTTGCAATGACGCGTCCCACCCCGTGCTCTCCTCTCAAGATCTCTCTGGCGATCCTGCAGTATTCATAGAGTTTTTCCACCGGAATTACTTCTTCATGGGCTGCGATCTGAAAAACGGAATCCGCCGAGGTATATACGATCAGATCTCCCGTTCTCCTATGCTCGTCGCCGTAATCCTTTATGACCTCCGTTCCCGAATAAGGACGGTTGCAGAGTATCCCTCTCCCCGTCTTTTTTTGGAACTCTTCCAGAACTTCCTTTGGAAACCCTTCCGGATAAGTTGGAAGAGGCGCCTTTGAGATGATACCCGCAATCTCCCAATGACCGATGGTGGTATCCTTCCCCCTGGAACTCTCCGCCATTCGGGCATAGGAAGCCAGAGGCTCCTCTTCTTTCTCCCCCACATCCACGCCGTCAATATTAAAATATCCCAGTTTTCTCATATTCGGCATGGAAAAGTAAGGGCTTTTGGATGCCGCCAGGATGGTGTTGCTCCCGGCATCCCCATATTCCGCCGCATCCGGCATCTCCCCAATTCCAACGCTGTCCAGTACAATTAAAAATACCCGCTTCATCCGTACCTCCTGTCTGTTCATTTCATCTTAGCCGCAAGCGGTCACGCTGCCTCCGGCGGATGCCATTTTGCATCCTATAATATCTATCGATATATTATGTAAAAATTATACGTTTTTTTATCCTGAGGGTCAAGGCGGCTATTGTTCCGTACTCTCATCCCCAATCGGTGTAATGATGATATTTTCCGCTGAGACACCGGTCTTTCTCTTCACAATGTCCTCCACCTGCGCCCGCTTGGCGTCCGTGGCGTCCTTTCCCATATCCAGAACCACATCCGCGGAATCGTCGGTAATGCTGACCACCACATTGGTGAATCCCTTTGCCTCTAACAGCATCTCCGCCGCCTCTTCTCTCTCCGCCACATCGGTCATCTTCACCATCTGATCGATGGCTGCCTGTTTGCTGGCTTCCTCCAGCTTTTCATTGTTGATGATCTCTAAGAGGGATTCCTTATTCTTGGAACGCACCTGTTCCCTGGAGAGCTTTGCCTCCGCAGCAAAGTTGACGGTCTCCGCTCCGGTGCTTGTGAGAACTGCTTCCCCCGGATTAGCTTCTTCCGCTTCCTCCGAAGTCATCCCCTCTGCATCTGCAACCTGAGTGTCCTCCGTATTTTCCGCTTCTTCTGCATTTGCAGTATCCTCTGTATCTGCAGTGTCCTCCGCCTGCGCCGTGTCATCCGACGCCTCCTCGTCCGTAAAAATATCCCCCTCTGCGATATCCTCATCGGAGATCTCATACGCATCCTTTGCCACATTCTCACTCTCGGTCTCCTTTGTATCGTCCCCCAAAAGTCCGGTATTGCTGTAGCTTAAATACCCTGCAGCTGCGATCATCAATGCCAGTCCTGTGATGATCAACTGATTCTTCTTAAATATTTTTTTCATGGATACCTCCTAATCCGCTTTCATTTTTACTATTTCTATCTTATGAACCTCAATGGGAAATAATGCTACTACGATGTCCTGTATTTTTTCTTTTACAACAGGATTTTCCGCTCCCTCTGCCACCACCACAACGCCCTCCACCTCGCTGTCCTCCTGATCCTCCCCGGTCAGACTGCTCTCCTCCTCCTTCTGGGTGATCATGACCTTCACCTTTCCCACGCCCTCCGTATCTTTCAGGATCCTCTCCAGACGCTCCTCCAGCTCCTCCTTTTGACCACTCCCTGCGCTTTCTTCCGTTCCAGGGGATACAGTATCCTCCTTATTTTCAGAGGGCAGCGCAAAGATCAGCAGCAAAGCCCCGATCAGCGCCAGAATCACCAGATTATTCCGATTCCCCAAAATGCGTTTCATAATATTCGCTCCGTTCCCTGACATATCCATCCTGCAATTCCTCCAATCCATCTGTCTGCATCCAGTCGCTCTCCTGCTTGTAATCCTCCATCTCCTCTACCAGAGAAAAAAAATCCTCCCCTTTGTTGATCCTGTTTAACAACGGCAGGAACAAAACCATCAATAATATGGTCTTTATGGCAAATTTCAGGTACTTCCGGTAGGATTCCTTCGGCACCAGATATAAGATCAAAGTCAGAAAAAAATACAACAGCAAAAACGTTTTTAACCAGTTTGAAATGGCGCTCATTCCAACCTCCTATCCCACCAGCGACGATGTGGTGCACATCATGGCGACGGTGATAAAGATCATAAATACGGTGGTGGTAATGACCCGCATCAGCATGCCTCCGCCCTCTGCCACGCCGGACATCGCCCTGGAGATCCGTTTGTCCGCAAAGGGTTCTAAAAACGCCGCCATCAGTTTATACAACAGAGTGATGACCAGCACCTTAAAAAAGGGAACCATGGTAATCAAAATCAAGAGCAGAATTGCCGCGACTCCCACGCTGTTCTTGATTACCATTCCCGAACCGATCAGGATATCTCCGATGGCCGCCGCCGCCCCTCCGATTCCCGGAATCAGACCCAGGGACTTCGTAAGAGTAGTCCTGCTGGCATAATCCATTGCCGGAGCGATCATTCCCTGAACCACATTCAGACCCACCACCAGAGTCAGGATGATCTTGGCTCCCCATCGGAAAATATCGCGCAAAAGCTCCGCCGTCTTGGAAAACACCTCTTCCTTTAACATATTATTGGACAGCGAAAACAGGACGTAGAGATTCACCAGCGGCAGCAGCAGATACGTCATCAGCACCTCGATCCCATAGAGGATAAAAAAATTCAGCTCATAGAAGGACATGGCGCTCATAGCGTTTCCCGCAAAGACCATCACGGCAATATAAGACGGCATCAGCATCTTCATAAATCCGGTCACCCTGTCCAGCATGGAGGAGACCACCTCCCCCGTCACCGCAAAGGATTTCAGCATAAAAAGCATCAACACCAGGTAGGTCAGAACATAACACAGCTCCGTTATGTAAGAATTTTCCACCAGTCCCAGAAAATTCTGCAGGATGCTGAACACCAAAACCAACACCACGATCTGCATCATATTCTTCTTATTTTCCGACAACTCCCTGGTAAAAACCTGTTTCACATAGGCTCCCATATCTCCAAGGCTCTCTGAGACCCCCTTTTTAGAGATACTCTCCACCAGATCGGAAAAGGTGATCGCCGCCTCCTCCCGAGAAAATTCATCCAATTGCTGAAAAATATTTTCTTTTTTCAGATACCCCATCATCTCTTCTCTCTCGGTATCAAAATCCACATCCTCCTCAGCCTGGACCGGCATGGGAAACAACAGCAGACTGAGCAGAATGCCAAGGACGATCCCTCCCGCTTTTTTCATAGATACTCTCCTACGGTCTGAAGCAGCGCCAAAAGAATCGGCATACTGACAAAGAGGATGGATATTTTTCCAAACATCTCGATCTGGGAGCTGACCGCCTGATACCCTGCGTCCTTACAGACCTCCGAGGCAAACTGCGCCACATAGGTGATCCCCATCATTTTTAAGAGCAGCCGGATATAACTTCTGTCTATGTTCAGAGTACTCTCGATCCGGTCTATGTAATCCAGCACGATCTCCAGCTTGGTGATGAGATAGACAAAGATACAGATACAGGTTCCAAGGCTTATCAACATCCCGTATTCCGGCTTATAGGATTTTAAGGGGATCGCCAGAAAAACCCCCGTTACGCCGATCATGGCTATTTTCAATATGTCCATATTCCACCTACAATGCAAATAAATCCTTCATCGTTGCAAAAAGTTCATAGATATAGGGAACGATCCAGAACAGTACCAGCAGCAGCCCTGCCAGACTGGTCAAAAACGCCTGTTCCTCCCTGCCGCTGTGCTTTAAGACCTGGCTTAAAATGGTGACGATGATCCCAATGGCGGCAATTTTAAAAATCAGATTTACACTCATATGTTCTCCTTATTTTTTCACGTTATAACTCCCGCGCCCACCGTGCCGCTGCCCCGCTTTTTTAAAGCAAAACAATAATCAGCACCAGTCCGCCCAGGAGACAGACGCTCTGATATACCTTCTGTTTGTTTCCCCGTTCTTCCCACATCTTCTGTATCCGGTCCTCTGTCCGGCTCTTATATAATTCAATGGAGGCGATCTGGCTCTTGCTGTCCACCGGTTCTAAGAGTCTTCCCATATCCAGCAGGATTCCAAATTCCTCACGGCTTAAGAAAAACTCCTGCCTGTGCTTTTCCAGAATCGTTCTCCACAGCTGCTCCACATCCTCCGTCTGATTCTGCATCAGGATCTCCGTAAATTCCACGAAAGGCTCCTCAAAGGGAGTTCCCGCTTTTTTTGCCATGTCCCCCACCGCCTCTGCAATGGGAAGTCTTACAAACTCAAGCTGTTTTTCCAGAATCACCAAAAGTTCCTTCACCGCTAATAGCTGTCTCTCCTGCTCCCTCAGGCGGTTCATCCAAAAGAAGCTTCCCCCTGCCGAGGCTGTCAGTATCAGAACGCTTCCGATCAACTTCAACATATTTTCTCCAGATTCTCATCATAGATATGAAATCTCCTCCTGCCGCTCTCATTTTTTTCCAGCAGGACGATACGCCCGAACATCTGCTGTTCGATCATCTGCTTAATATATTTTTTCTGGGAAAGCTCTTTCATGTCATAAGCATGTACCGTTCCAAGGATCTTGCTGCCGGAGTAGATCGCCTGCTCCATGGCGCGGCAGTCCTCCCGGCTTCCGATCTCGTCCACAGCGATGACCTGCGGAGCCATGGAACGCAGCATTAAGAGCATGCCAAAGGATTTCAGGCATCCGTCTAAGACGTCACTTCTGGGACCGATATCGTTCTGGGGAATCCCCTGCCTGCAGGCAGCAATCTCCGAACGCTCGTCGATGATACTGACCTTCATGCCGTGGAGCCTGTCCGTCCCGCTGGAGAGGATGCGGATCACGTCCCGCAGATAGGTGGTCTTGCCCACCCCCGGCGGCGATACGAAGAGGGTGTTGTAAATACTGTTCCTATGTATCAGATAGGGCACGATCTCCCTGGCGCATCCCCTCTTTTCCCTTGCCACGCGGATGTTGAGAAAATAGATATTGGAAAGGCTCAGTACCTTCCCCTCCTCCATCACAACTTGTCCCGCCACTCCAATGCGGTGGCCTCCCTGTATGGTGATAAATCCCCTCTTCATCTCGTCCTCGTAGGCGTAGAGGGAATAGCTGCTGATGAATTTCATCATGCTCTTAATGTCTTCCCTGGTGACGTGATAGGCGTGTCCACATTCCTGCTCTAACTGCCCGGTCTCTTCCCCCAGATACCACTCCTCATTGCCGAAATGAAAAATCATTGGCTGTCCGATACGGATGCGGATCTCCTCTAAAGTCTCTTCTTTCATGCGCATACCCTGCAATGCCTTCCGCAAATGCAGGGGAAAAATGTGAAGTAACTCTTCCTGCATTATGATTCCCTCCTGTCTAACTGTTTGTCCTTATGACATTTATATGAGGGAGTAGAGAAAATATGTATTTATTTCATAGGAAATCCAAAAGAATTTCCTATGAAAATAAAAAACAGGAAAAAATCTCATTTTACGAGATTCTTTCCTGTTCTGTGATTCCTTCTGATTTCAGAGAATATTAAAGCTCCAGGGAAGGTGCTGAATAGGTTCTGGATTTTAATTCACTGTTTAACATATACAGGCTCTTGGCATCATCGCCGAAAAGCTCCATCTTCGTAATCAGATCGGAAGAATTTTTCTCCTCCTCTCCCTGCTCTTTGATAAACCAGTCTAAGAACTGTACGGTACGATAATCATTGACCTCCTGCGCTGCCGCATAGATACCGTTGATCAGAGACGTTACATATTTCTCATGCTCCAGAGACGCGGTCAAAGGATCCATCAATGTGTTGTATACCTTATCCGGTTTTCCGATTGCCTCCAGGGTAACCGTTTCCCCGTTGTTGTGCATATATTGGTAGATCAGCATTGCATGATCCTGCTCTTCTTTTGCCTGATTCTCATACCAGTTAGCAAATCCGTCAAGACCCTTTGCGGAGTAAAAATTCGCCATATCCAGATACAGATATGCGGAGTAAAGCTCCTTGTTGATCTGATCGTTCAATAATTCTGAAACTTTTTTGTCCATTGTACTTCCTCCTTTTGCTTCACCTTTGTGTTATGTTTGCTTCATATTTATATGAAGATTGCATTTCTACGCTTGTAGTATATTCTGACTTTTATTTCCTGTCAAATATTTTTTAATTTAAGTCAAACAGGCTCATCTTCAAAATCGTCAGCGAAGTCACTCCGTCATGGCTTTCCTGCCTGCCATAATATTCAAAACTGCAGTTGACCTTTGCCTTAATCTCCAGGCTTCCATTGCCTGTCTGCGCCAGTTTTCCGGCGGCGTCTTTCAGGCTTGCCCTGTACACATGGCCTTCCGTATAATTTCCGGTCACAGGAGCGCCTGTGGTAACATCCGTAATTTCCAACTGGTCTGCATCCAGCGCTATGTCCTCCGTTCCGTTGTAATAGGTGAACTCCACTGTCATCGTCTTCTGAGACGTAGTCAGATTCGGATCTGAGATCGTAAAATAAAATTCCACATCCTCTGTGAGCGCCGCTGAGCCTGCCGCATCGTCATAAGTTACATACTCATACTTTTTCTCAGAAGAACTTTTCTCAGAAGTCTCCAAAATCCTGATAGTTGGAGATTCCACTCCCGCCTTGTAGGCGGCGACAATGGTATTGACAAACAGCTTCGCTTCCAGATCGCTTCCACTGTGATCCAGCGCTGAATGACCCATTCCCGTATAGGTTACATTCCCGATGTTGTAAATATAGTAGTTATTGCGGGCGTCATTCTTATTATTGGAATATACCTTGTCCGCATTGCTGTTCCCTTCCGCGCCTGAGAGACAGTACCATACCACCACGTCGCCCTCTCCGTCTCCGTCTTCATCCTGATCCAGATTCAACTGATAGTACTGGAAATGCGTGGTGGCCGAGGTGAACTCCTGCCCGATCTCATAAGGATAATGCGTAATCAGTCCCTCATTCACAGAGGTCACCTTCGCCCTGGCGATTCCCGTGGAATTACTGTTACCGTTCGGCAGAAGATCGTTGCGCAGATTCTTTTTCTGGGTCTGATTCTCGAACTCTCCCAGATAGTCCTTATCCTCCACCAAAAAGCGGTTCAGCAGTCCGTTGGTGAAGCCGTGGGTCTGACCATAAGCCTGGGCGGTGCCGTTTGTGCTGTTATAGGTCTTAGCCGCATAGGCAACATCCCGGTTAGAACTTAAGGCAGCGCCGGAAATATCCCTGGTAAGGAAGTAGCCCAGACTTTTTCTTCTATAGCCGGTCTCATATTTTCCCAAACCAATGGCATCATATTCGCAGACATAACCCTGGTTCACCGTCGCCTCCAGGGTCTGGGTATTGACCGTCAGATGCTGCTGTTGTTTGAGCAGCGCCCCCTGATTCTGCATATCGGCAGACAGGGTCGTATCCGTATCCATTGTGACCCCATAGCGATCCATGGCAAGCACATTGCGGAATGCGCAGTTCATATCATATCCCCACTGTCTTGGAATATCCAGATCATCACTGGTTCCCGTTATATGTCCATCCTTAAAAGAATGGTTCGGAGACACATTGACAAAGGAGGTTGTATCATGGGAGAACAGCACACTCTTTCCAGTATCAATGAAGAGGTTCACCGCATCCACCGCATAGCAGGTATTCGACAGATCATAATACTGATCTGCAAATCCAAAGATCAGCATATCGTATTCTTCCAGATATCTGTCATAATAATCCTGAGCGCTGGCGGCATAGCGATTGCCAAATTCATCTCCTCCCATGGTGGTGATCTGAAATTCCAGCTTTGTCGTTCTTTGCACTTCCTCAAAATATTCCTGCAGCTTGCTGTCATACCCTTTGGAGCCGGAGGCAAGAGAGATGGTCGTGTTATCACTGGAACCGTAAGTACTGGTTACCTGCAGGACCTTCACCTGCTCCGCCTCTCCCTCGCCATCGACCTTCGTATACTGAATATCAGAGGTTCGGATGCTGTGATTATCCGCCTGTATCAGTTCCAGTTTCCAGGTCAGTACTCCCAGATAGGTGGATGGGATCTCTCTCTCAAGGCGGTAACGAACCCTGCTGGTCAACTGATAATTACCCTCCCCATCCTTCGGCGCTTCCTCCCCTGTATCCGCATTGTAGATCGTACAGCTCATCTGCTCGCTGCTTCCGTTTGTCCCTGACTCTAAGAACTTCCCATCTGCATTCAGATCCAGATAAAACCGGGGGATATAGACGGAACTTAAGGAGGCGTCCACCGTACTGTCCAGATAAAATCCCAGCTTTGCCGTATAGATTCCATTCGTATGATCGATCGTCATTTTAGACACATCCTGAAACGTATTGCCCGCTTCGGTTGACACACCGGCATATTCCTCCAATTGCTCCGGTGTGTCCGGATCGAAGTAGAGAAGTTTCGGTTTTGGCAGACTCAGATAGGAAGCAATCTTACTGTCCGCCGCTTCCGCCTGGGTTACTGTAAAGACATTCTCATGATTCTTTATCTGATCCATAAACTGATAGAGGTAAGAAGTGTTATCCACCGCCTCTTCATTGACTGTTTTTCCTCCGTCCGCCGCCGTATTTAACAGGGCGTCGGAAATGACAACCGGATAATTAGCTCCCACATAATCCAGCAGATCCGACAATCTGGTCCTGGTAATGTCATTTCCACTGTAACGATAGATCATCAGATCACCGGATAATTCTTTGGCTGTTGCTCCGATTCCATATTGATACTGAGTCTGTGTGTAAGGTTTGCGGAACTCCTGACGTAATATGCCATCCTCATAGAGAGTTCTGCTTCGAATGGCAGTATAACCGCCGCCGTTGTTGTGGAGCAGATATCCCAGATAAGTGGTGCCAAAAAGAACATTGCTGGCATTGCGGGCATAAGGTCTTGGCAGACTGTCCTTAAAGGCATAGGCTCCGCCATAGTCCACGTCCATCATTCCCGTAATGGATACATTTCCCGCCACATAGTCCCCGGTATGCATATAGATCAGACCGTTCATCCTGGTATCATTAAACGCCGTGGTCTTCACACCACCCACCGTACTGGTATTAAAATAGTCAATGCTGGCTCCCAGATAGATCAGGTCATATTCTTTATTCAGATCATCTGCCTTTCCAATAAATTCCGCCGTGGACATGGAAGTGATCTCAATGGCGGTATCCTCCGACACCCCCGCCCATTTTGCAACACTCTGTTCGGTAAGCTCAAAGCCTGCGGTATCCTTTGAGGTGGAATCCGTCGGCTGGATCTCCAGAACACGGAAACTGTCTTTCGTTCCGATCTCCCTCTGTCTTCCATAGTCAATGATATACTGCAGTAAGAATGCCGGCGTCAGATCCAGGGACAGCTTCTCGTTCCCGCTTCTTAACAGATTCTCCGATCGCACAAACTCCACTACCTCCGCCAAGCCGCTTACATCCTCAATCTTCGTCTCAAACTCTGCAAAAAAGGACTGACGTTCTTTTTGATCTCCACAGATATAGACATTTTCTTTTACAAATGCCGCCTGTCCCTCATACCCCTCCTGATAGGTTCCGCAATTCTCCCAGACCCCGGTGGAGGCGTCTATCATACATGGAACCTTCCGTTCCGTAACTGCCGATCCAATGGCGGACCAGATCCCTGCCTCATCCTGATACTCCGCTCCATCTGCCCCCACGTCGCCGCAGACATAAATAAAATCCGCATTCTGGATCTCTTCTGCACTTTCAGCCTCTTTCAGATCACGCTCCTCTATGGTAATCGTCTCGATCTCCAGATTATCACTGTCCTTGGACGTCAACACTTTACTGCGAAACCAGTCGTGATTCTCCAATCCAAATTGGTAGTAGATCCTTCCGATCTGTACCTCTGTCTCCGGCATCGTATCATCCAGCCTGAAATGATAGGTTCCATTTTCTCCCACATATTCATATGGCTCTTCTGCCACAGGAATTGCCGCATAGAGAGCCTCCGGATCTTCCGTTCCTCTGTATTCATAGGACTGGACATAATATAGGCCTTCCGTCTCGTCTGCTCCAGCCACTTCCATGATCTGATGATTATTTTCATCCACTTCCCGCACATGATATGGCTGATGATAGATCGCTTCCTCCTTATCTGAAAGCATGGTGGTTCCAAAGGTCACCACATAACAACCCGTTCCGGTGGTGTAGTCAAACTGCTTGATATTCATCTCATAGCTTCCCTTGCCCTCACCATCTGCTTCAAAGACACCCTTTAATCTTGCAGCCTCATAATTTTCCTCAGAAAATTCCAACGTTTTCCAATTCTCCGTATCTTCTGGAAAATAAGCCTCCTCGTATCCCTGGGTAAGAGTCAGAGGCTTCCCCTCATCCCCAATGGCAAA
Source organism: uncultured Lachnospiraceae bacterium (assembly GCA_958428365.1). GTDB lineage: Bacteria > Bacillota > Clostridia > Lachnospirales > Lachnospiraceae > Maccoyibacter. The sequence goes on from CAUAFT010000002.1 coordinate 58,057, forward strand.
GGCATAGACGCCCATCAGCTTTTCCACATACGCCAGCCTGACTTCTCTTGTATTCTGATGCGACGCATCTTCTTGCAGATACCCGGTGAGATAGTCATCCAGCTTTTCCTGTACCATATCCTGATCCGCCTGATTTACCAGGCATCCGATCTCGCCAGCTCCGCCGTTTGGAACGATCTCCACAATCTGAAATTTTTCTTTTTTACTCACCTTATCCGTAACTTTTTCTTCCAGACCTGTGAGGATCCCCTGCGCCTCAACATGAAAGAACAGATAACTTCCCAGTCCAATGACCACTGCCAGCGCAGCGATCCCTGCAAATACCTTTTTTTTCATATCTGTTCCACTCCTTTTCTATTGCTCCTGTAATTTTACTTTTAAAACAGAGACTCCAAAATAACAGGATTCTCCCGCCTTATCCGTTTTCTTCTCCAGCTCTCCCGCCTTATAGATACCGATTCCCGTATATCTGGATTCGTCGCTTGGAAACAGACGGTCCCAGACGGAGAACTCCGGATAAAAGAATACATTACAATCCCAGGAACTCGTACTTTTATATAATCCGTCTTCTATGGTTTCCACATAATTCACGATCCAGGAAAAATACAGGACTTCTCTGGAATCATAGATGTAGAACCGGGTATTTTTCGTATTATTGCGAATATCGTCAAAGGACTCTGCCGCCCGGATATCCGCTTTCGTCAGATCATTCAAACCGTAAATATACAGTCTTGTTCCCTTCTGCGCCTTTAGCACAGAATCATTCAGATTACTCTTGATCCGTACCACATGGATCACTGCCTGATTGGAGGTGATGGTGTTCCCTTCCTGATCGGTTCCCGTCACCTGAACCGTAATCTTTGCCGCCGTTTCCGTGGTATTGATCTGAAGCTTTTTATTCAGATCATCTGTCTGTCCTTCCAGACTCTTTTGATAGGAAGTCTTACTGCATATCCAGGAGATGTCCGTCAGTTCCGTATTTTCTCCCAGAATCTCTGCTTTCAGCTCCACGGTTCCGATTCCATAGGAATCCGGATCCAGAGTGCCGCCTGCCGGACTCGCCCACACCTCCTCTGGTGTGATGCGTATCTTCTCATCATGAATCAGCACATCCAGACTTCCCGTTTTCGTGGGATCCTGTTCAGACTGCGCCGCCACCTTTAAGGTTGTGGCAGTCTCATCTTCTCCTATATGAAGAACTCCTCCGTCCTCAATGTAGGTCCCTTCACTGGTGATCTCACCCTCAATATACCAGACCACCGACTGGGACGGGTTGAAATATCCGATCACCCTGGCATAGAAAAGCTGCTCCTCCCCCGGCCACAGTTCCGTCTCATCCCCAAATACCTTTACCTCATTTACAACAGGATCCAGGCTGCTGCTGTCATCCTCCTCAGACACCGTGGACACTGCCACGGAATTTCTGAGATTCCAGGTTGCCGTCGCCTTATAACTTTTATCCTGACTCTCCAACGCCAACTACGCATCCACCTTCCTGTCTGTCTCTGCCCTGGACACATCCATGGAAAACGCTTCCACATTCTCCGCCAGAACGGTTTTTTCCACCACCGTACTCTCCGCATCATTCAGCGTTTCACTCTTTTCATAATAGAGCGTCTCCGTCTCCGGCTCATAGGAAACAGTCTCTTTTTCCAGAACTCCATCTTTGTTATTGTATATATAAATGACATTCTCTTTCTTCCCAATGCCGGAATTTGCCTCCATCACATAGTCCCCGATCTGATTCAGGAGTACCTGCGCCTCATACTGAATGTCCACTTCCTTTTCCGTAGACTGGTAAGACCGCGTACCGGACAGTAAAAAACCTGCAGTCAATCCTCCGACTACTGCAAGGATCGCCATCACAACCAGGACTTCCACCAGCGTAAAACCTGAATTATTTAATTTTGCGTATGCTTTCCGGTTACCGGATTGATTTCTATCCAATGTGATACATCTCCTTTACAAAAGGTGATTCTGGTGTAATCCATCTCAGGTTCTTCACTGTCATTTAACGTGATTGCTTCCACTGCCCCTGTTCCTGTGGCATATCTTACCCGGATACAGGATGTAAGCTCATCCCCGTTATCTTCAAGGATCTGTTTGCCGGACTGATCCTGCTTTGAGACCTCAATGCGGATCCCAGAATTTCCTCCCAGTTCCCGAACCTCCTGCGTGATATACTGCACCGTTCCCCCCGCGGTTTTTTCTTCCTTGTAGGACTCTATATAATAACAGTTGTCTCTCTGATACAGGCAGAAGCCGTCCACCTGGTTCTTCGCCATAGCGTCGGTTCGGGTCTTACGCATAAAGCTATCCGCGATCTCCACATACTGCTTTACTTTAAATCCACTAATATTTCCGCCATATCCTGCTACAATTCCTGCTAATACCGCCAGTATCCCGATCACAACGATCAGTTCCAGCATTGAAAAACCTGCATTTTTCCTCTTTACCATATCCTGCTCCATTACTGCTTTGACCAGTTCTTATAGACCACCAGATCCTCAAGACGGATGTAATTGTCAGACCGTTCCTTGGCAGCGTAATATTCTCCTGAATATCTGTCCGGGTCATACATAAATTCCTTCAATGTATACTTTCCATCCCAATATTCAATGCTTTCATTGATTCCCCGCGAAACCACGGATGCGTCGCTGCTCAAGTTGATCCTGGCTCCCGATGAGGGGTTAATTACAGCATAGCCGCCGCACAGGATCAGACCGCTGAAATCCTCGTCTATTTCCACATTTCCACTGGTAATAAGAATCTTCAACTTTCCTCCCTTAGACGCGGTCATCATCCTCGCCGTTGAGAGCTTTAAGGTTCCGGTATAGTTATATACCTTCGCCATGCATTCCTGATCGCCCTCATACCAGCTATAATAAGCATCCGTTTTTCCAAGTCTTCTCCAATGAGTGGCGCTGTTAAACAGATTTCCATAAACCGTATCCCTTGCTCTTTGCATATTTGTAAGCCCCGCATAGTCCATGGACAGGTTCGTATTCAGAGCAGAGAATATATCCTGATAGTCTGCCAGCTCACTGGCTGTCCGGGAATCCTCCGACAGATCCGTCATCCCCTCCCCGATACTGTCCCCGACGACTGAGATTCCACTCTCGTCATAGACTAAGATATTTCCATTGGCTTTATATTCCGCATCCGTATCAATGGTTACCTCCTGATCTTCCACATAGTACTGCAGATAATTTTTGATCTTATCGGAAGCAGCGCTCTGATAGTAAGTGGAAAAATACTGACTCGCCGCCTTAGCGCTGGAGAACTGCATGTAATAATAATACAGACCGTCCCTGCTGAGCATCTGTACCACCTGTTCCACATCCCCGGATACGGAAGTCTGTACCTGCAGCAGGATCTGGTTTTTCAGATTCACCTCTTTTTCCTGTTCGGAATCCCCGTTTACGCTGTCTAATAACGCCTTACGCATCGCTGTGGTCATCGGATTGGACGCTCCCATCATGCAGGATTCCGGCACCAGATAGGCGATCTGATTACTCTTTACCGTGAGAGATTCTCCTAAAAACACCTTACTGTCTCCCACATAGGCATTTCCGGCAATCATAAGGGTCTCGCTATCCTTCAGATTCAGCTTCGCCTTTCCACTTGCGCCGATTCCATTCACAATAATGGAACTGCTGTAATCCGCCGGAGAATCATCGATATCTGTCTGTAACTGCAGATCCTGAATGGAAGCTGCCTGAAGGGCTGTTTTCGGGTTCCCGAATCCATAATATCTCCCTCCCAGGGTCACATCGGCGCTGCCAAAAAGGGTCAGGTCATTTGCCACATAGGTATTGCCCTGCAACGTCAGCTCTGTATTATCTTCAGACACGATATCCTTCGTCCAGATCGTCGCCCCCTTCTCCTGATTCAACGTTCCGCCTGACTCCACCGTCACCGTATCACTGGTAACCAGATCCCTGCCTCCCAGAAGATTCACGGTATTTCCATTATTGATCACCATTCCGTCTGCAGTTGTACTGCTTCCGGCATAGACACTCCCATCCAGATCCAACGTACAGGTCTTCGCCCCCATCTTGACCCCCTTTTGTGCAATCAGGGCATACTGCACCACATTGGAAGTAGAATGGAACCTGGAAAAGTTCAGATCCGGTACGAGGATCTGAATATCCGTTGCAATACGGGAGATATATTCCTTTTCATCCACATAGGTCAGATAGAGATTTTTCAGGGTGATCCCATCCGAATTTACACTGAGCACCGCTTTTTTTCCCTCGGCAGTTTCCAGCTTTGTATTCTGCTTCACTTCAGAATCCAAAAAACTCAGAAGATAATCCATATCATAGTATCTTTTATCCCCCGGTGACTTCCACTTATCCCGCAATTCCTCCGTGTATACATCCTCGAAATATTCCTTCGCCTCCTCCAGATCCGTATCCGTATAATTCTCCAGAGTCTGATAATAGGCGTCCGACATAACATCCGACACGTCGTTTTGCAGACCCAGACGGATCTCGTCCAGTACCCGCTCTGCGTCATAAAAATTATTCTTGGAATTTCTGTTTGTCAGCTTCATCTGATAATTGAGCAGTCCCAGGGCAAGGGCTATGGTCACCAGAATTGCCACAATGGTCACCACAGACATCACCATCATCATAGAAACTCCCCTGTTATCCTTTTTCAATCTCATCTTCATACCTTATCTGGTCACCGTTCCCGTCAATGTCGTAATCTCTTCCTTATCTTTTAAGACCTGTACGGTCACATCATACAGGCGATACGTCAGTTTTTTATCATCTAACATCTTATAATCAAAATATTTTTTCAATTCTGCCCCTGTCAGATCTGTCTTTACATTCTTCTGGGTATAGGAATAGGCGATATTGTCCAACGTATCGTCAAAATTAGTTTTTAACCGGATCCCCTTTGTAAAATCCGGATCCTTCTCCGTCCCCAGATTCTGCATAAGCGCCGTTCCCTCAAGTTCCACCGACAGATCCATCCTCTCATCCCCCTGCTTCACCAGATAGACCTCCACTGGATAATCCTGAAGATTCTCAATAGTGATCCGGTTCTTAAGCTCCGGCTGGAAAAAGATATAGAGATTATACAGCGTTCCTTCTGTCTGGCTGCCGTCATAGATCAGAGTCTTATGCTCTCCTAACTCTTTCCCATCATAGAGATATGTAATATTCTGCTCTACCCTCTGAACATCCTGATCCGATATGATCTGATAATCGTAATGCACTTCCAGATTGCCAAGCACCTCTTCCCGCTGCTCACTGCTATATTCCCCTCTTGCCACAGCCTTCAGATAGTCCTCCTCCACAATCCCGGAATTTTCCGTATAGATGGCGTCCGTTGTCCGGTTCATCCGATACAGATTCGCAACCTCCTCCGTATTATAATCCGTGGTGCCGCTCTCCTCATTTTGATAAGGTCTCACCTCCACCTGAACACGGAACTCCTGCTGATCCATCTGATATTCGGGATAGACAAACCGATATCCCGCTCCCTTATTGCTCTCGTCCAGATACTCTACTTCCTGGATCTCGGTACTTCCCTGATTTTCCCTGATAAATTCTTCCATGCCGTCCGCCTTGAGATTCTCCATGACCTTCTCCGCAGCATTGGTCGCCGATAAGAGAATCCTGGAATCCGCATTCATCCTTGCAGACAATACCATGGAACGGAAAAGGGGAAGCGCACAGATCACCAGAATTGCAATCGCAATGATGACTTCAATCAGAGATATTCCTCGATCATCCCGTCTCATCTGTGTTCCCTCCTACTGTTCCGGCTCCACTCCATTCTGGAAGATATCCGGTGTTCCCACCGTAACGTCGTCGATCTCCTCCTGCTCGTATTTCTGACCGGTACCCTTCATATAGTACATACTGATATCAATGGTTCCCGTTAAAAGCCCCGTAGCGCTGTCCTTCGTCAGAACGATCTCGTCCACAACCTTTCTGGTTCCATCCTCTGTGGTTCCCAGAAGAAAATCTTTCAGCTGTTTATAATTGATGTTACATTCCAGCTTCGCCGGTATCTTATAGAGCTCCAGCCCTCCGTTATCTCCCATAACATATTCTGCCGTTTCCAGCTCCATTTCACTGATCAACATGCTGTCATAACGCTGTTCTAATTCCGAAGCATAGAGGATCTGGTCTCTTGCCTGAACCAGCGCCGGAAATTCCTTATAATATTCCTTTCTCTTTGCCTCATACTCCTTGATCTGAGATTCATATTCACTCTGCTTCGCCTGAATCTCATTTAACTGCTTCAATTCTGTTTCCAGTTCTGTTTTCTGTGCTTTCAGCTTCGTATTTTTTTCCCGAAAGTTCTGAAAACCAAAGAAGAAAACCGCCAAAACCACCACCAGTCCCATAAGAATGTAGATCAGTTTTTTTGTATTCTCACTTATATTCCATTTCATTGTCCATCCCCCTACTCTGCCGTCATGCCATCTGATGGCGATTGATCTGCCGCGCTGTTATTCAATGCCTCCACATCTTCCTCCACCGTGGTATCTGTTCCCTCATCCTCACCGGCAGTTCCATCCTTATAGATACAGGAAATCACACAGTTCACTGTGGCATTGTTCATCTCATCCCGGCTCTCCGCCAGACTCTCAACTTCCACCTCGCTGATGGATTCAAACGCCATCATCTCATCGATGACCTTGGCTGCTTCCCTCTTCGTCTTTACATCAAAATCTATGATGATGGACGCAGAATCCGAGGAAAGGGACCGGATGGCAAGATTGCTTGGCATCTTTTCCTCCATCTCCTCCATAAAGGCTCCAATGCCCTCGCTGGTGGATTCCGTATTCTTATACAATTCTGCGATAGATTCGCACTCCTCTTTTGCGGTCTCGCAATCGGTATACAGCTCTGACAAATGCTGTTTACTGGTTCTTTCTTCCTCCAACCTGGCAATACTGGTTCGAAGATAGATATGGTAAGGGATCACCGCCAGCAGCAGCAAAACGGACGCTCCCAGGCAGATTCCAAAAAAACCTCTGGCGCTTACCTTTACCTGCAGCCGTTTCCCTCTGCCCCCCGCCTCTTTTTTCTTCTTTTCCCTGCGCCTTTTCTTCTCCTCTTCCTCCAATCGGAAATCCATAGGACTCACAGCTGCTCCCACACAGGAAGCATAGGCCAGAACGGAAAAACGGGAATTACCGTCTCCCCGGTCCCGTGCCAGCTTCCGGTTTAATATCTCGCAGTCGATGGGCGCGCTCATCTCCTCTTGCAGCGCCGCCCTCAGATCCCGTATGTCCGCGCCCATACCGTAGAGAACAATGGTCTCCATCTGCGCTCCCGCATGATTGGAGGAATAAAAATTGATGACACGGGTAACATTTCCAATGATCGCCCGGAAAGATTCATCCAGATCTTCCGCCAGATCTCTCGCCCTCTCATCTTCCTCTCTCTTATCGCAGAAAGACTCCTGCCTCAATATGTCAAGAGCTCCCAAAAAGTCCTGATTCTCCCCAAATCTTTCCGTTCTCTGGATCACCGACACCGCGTCTCCAATTCCATAATGAAAGCTTCTTTGCAGCTCCATCCTGCCGTCTTTTATGATCGTGACCAGGGTATGATCGTCCTCTACCTTTACGGCAGCGTAAAGGCTCTCCTGGATCTTATCCGCTAAAATCTGCTCTGCCGCATTGCCTACATAATCCAGCGCCTCTAAGGTGAGTTCACAGTCTGCCGCCAGTCTGCGGTAGGTCTCGATCATATCATGAGGCACCGCAAGCACCATCAGCTTATACTTCTTCGTTCCCTCTTCTTCCACCTCTCCGAGGATCCGGTATACCAGCAGATACTGCTGTAGATCCACAGGAAAGTATTCGGATGAATTTGCGTAGAGCAGCGACAGGATCTGGCTCTCTTTTACCATCGGAATCGCCACGTCCCTGCTGGCGATTCTGCTGGAAGCCAGAACAAAGACCACCCGCCTGGTCTTGATCTTATTTGCTTTCAGTCCCTCCAGCAATCTGCCTCGAAAGGCTTCCGTATCGGACAACTCCTCCCCTCTGAACAATTCCTCCGGTGTTTCAAAAGAAAAACTCTTATAGATCTTAGGATTTTTCTCCCTGAAATCAGTCTCCACCACATTGGTGATCTGACTTCCAATCTCAATACTTAATATTTTACTTGCCATCTCATCAACCCTTTTATCTTATTTTTTATCTTGTATTTCGTTTGCTCCGGCAGGCAAACCGCCCGTGGCATATCTGCCGCAGCAAACGACTTACCAGAGATTCAGATACATCCATATCAGGCTGTCTCCCCAGAGTGCGGCGATGAAAATTCCCGCTGAGAGATACGGTCCCATTGCCAGAACGTGCTCCGCTTTCGTCACTCTCATGCGGACCAGATGTATCACCGAACCCAGAATACAGCCCAATACAAATGCCAGTATGATCTTCTTCCATCCCAATAACATTCCCGCCGCAGCCATCAGCTTGATATCGCCTCCGCCGATCGCTCTCCCCTTCGTGAGCAGATACAGCAGATATAAAAAGGCGCTCACTGCAAAAAAACCGATCAGGTAATTCTTCCAGTCCGCCCAATCAAGCCCCAGATTTATGCAGCCTAATATAAATATGAATACATTGATTCCAAAAGGAATCTCATAAGTTCGAAAATCAATGACGCTTAAAACCAGGAGCGCAGATGCCATCAGACAGTAGATGACACTCTGTACCTCCCATCCATTGACACAGAATATCAGGACATAGAGTCCTCCGTTCACAGCTTCTATGATTGGATACTGGCAGGAAATCTTCTCCTTGCACTTTCTGCATTTTCCGCCCAATGCCAGAAAACTTACGATAGGGAATAAGTCATACCATTTCAGGCGGTAGCCGCAGGACGTACAGTGGGAAGAGACCCGGATCAGATCCTCTCCTCTTGGAATGCGGTAGATACACACATTCAGAAAGCTTCCGATCACGATCCCATATAAAAATACCATACATCCTGCAAGCAGTCCTTCCATCTGTGAAATCCTCTCTTAAGGCTTTATATCGCACACTAGCTATAAAATCCTCTCTTATTCAGCCTCTGAAATCAGCCGCGCATACAAATTATTGCGCCCAATCTGAATCTGCCTTTGTAGGCTGTGTTGGATATAATTCCTCTGCTTTATCTGCAGTCGCACCTACTGTGACAGTGACTTGACCCTCTTTAGTAACGGATACAAAGAAGTTATTGCCGCTTCCAACCTTAACTTCCGGTTTTCCGCCGACTACCTGCTGTACATTCTTCGCATTCTGATCATTTCCAACCGATACGTTGATATTCTCAAGCGGATAGGTAAACATCGGTGAAGATGACGCCGCGTCATCCGCATACTGAGCCGCCATGGCGGAAGCTATCTGCTGTGCATTCTGAATATCCGTAGCCACTCTGGATTTTCCTAAGTATTTTACAAACTGCGGCGCCAGCACACCTGCTAAGATCGCCATAATAGCGATGACAATAATCAGCTCTACCAGGGAAAATCCTCTGTTATCCTTACGTTTCTTATCTCTGTTTCTCTTCATATGCGTCTCTCCTTATGTAATATTGGTTTATATCTGAAAAGCTGCCCTATCTCACAGCTTAAGATATCTCTGTCATTCCCTGCGTCCTTCTCTGTCCCAGGGAATAGATGAAAAATTATAAATTGCCCACACCATTGTACAGACTGAGCATCGGTCCCATGATGGCTATAATGAGAAGCACTACAATACCTGCCATAAGCACGATGATCATAGGTTCCATCAGCGCCAGAATACTCTGGGTGGTCATCTCCACCTCTTCGTCATAGTAATCTGCTAACTTATCCAGCATCTCTTCGATCTCTCCGGTCTCTTCCCCGATGGACATCATATGTATGACCATAGGCGGAAACAGTCCTCCCACCTTTAACGGCTCCGAAAGAGGGATTCCCTTGGCGATCTCCTCCTTCGCCCTTAGCAGTTCATCCCGGTACAACACATTGGTCATGGTTCTCGCCACGCTATCCACCGCGTCCATTAAAGGAATCCCCGCCTGCATCAGAGTGCTCAGGGTTCTTGCAAAATTCGAAGAATAGGTCTTGATATTTAACTTCTTAAAAACAGGAACACGGATCGCCATTCTCCCAAAAAACTGTCTCCCCTGTTCTGTCTTTTTCCAGCGCAGGATCGCTGCCACCAGCGCCACAATAACTGCAATGATCAACACTGCATTGCTTACAATGAAATCGCTCATGGTAATCAACGCTCTTGTCAACGCCGGCATCTGAAAATCATATCCCGAAAACATTTCCATGTATTTTGGTATGACATAGACTACCACCACAATCACAATAAAGACGGTCACTGCCAGGAGCACCGCCGGATAGATCATAGACTTCTTCAAAAGTCCTTTCAGCTTGGAGCTTTTCTCAAACTGCACCGCCATTCTCTCTAACGACTGGTCAATGCTACCGCTGGTCTCCCCCGCTTCCACCATATTGATCAGCATTGGCGGAAAGACGTCCCCCTGCATTGCCATCGCTTCCGACAGGGTCGTTCCCTTGCCGATCTCCGTTCTGGTTCCTGCAACCGCCTTGGAAAGCGCCTTGTTCTCGGTCTGTAATGCCAGCATCTCCAGAGCGTCCACAATATTGACTCCCGCCCGCAGCATACTGACAAACTGCCTGCAGAACACGCTCAGATCCCTCGGCTTTACCTTATTGCCAAAGCGGATATCCCTCTGCAATACATTCTGTTCCTGTATTTCCAATGGGATCAGTCCCTGACTTCTGAGTCTGGCATCCACCTTCTCCCGGTTATCCGCCTCCATACTGCCCCGGACTTCTCTTCCGTTATTTTCTATCGCTATATATGAAAAATCTGCCATCTTCTCCCTCTTCCTTCCTAGAACAGATTGATCTTCTGGGTCATTCCCGCCGCATCATGGGCAAAATTAATTGCCGTTTCCGCATCGATGTAGCTCTTCATAAACAGGTCATAGATGGCGTCGTCCATCGTCTGCATCCCGATCTTCTTATTCGTCTGGATAATAGATGGGATCTGGAAGCTCTTTTCCTCCCGGATCAGATTACGGATTGCCGGAACAGCCAGCATAACTTCAAAGGCCGCCACTCTGCCTCCCCCTTCTCTTGGAAGAAGCTGCTGTGCGATGATCCCCTCCAGCACACTGGCAAGCTGTACGCGGATCTGCTGCTGCTGAAACGGCGGAAACACATCGATCATACGATCCACAGCCGAAGCAGCGCTGTTGGTATGCAGGGTGGAAAATACCAGATGACCTGTCTCAGCGGCGGTAATGGCAATGGAGATGGTCTCCAGATCCCGCATCTCTCCTACGAGAATCACATCCGGATCCTGTCTCAGCGCCGCCCGGACCGCATTGGCGTAGGACATAGAATCGTAACCGATCTCTCTTTGCAGTACCATGGACGTGCCATGCTTATGCAGATACTCGATGGGATCTTCCAGCGTAATGATCGTTTTTTTATAGTTATTGGCAATCGTTCCAATCAAAGACGCCAAAGTCGTGGACTTACCGCTTCCCGTTGCACCGGTAACCAGCACCATTCCCCTTTTCTTATTCGTCAAGTTGATCACCGCCTCCGGTATCCCCAGCTCTTTCGGAGTTGGAACCTCAAAAGACAGGATACGAAGCGCCATGGCATAAGTCCCTCTCTGCCGGAACACGTTGACACGGACTCTGTTAAAACCCGCTATGGAGTGAGCAAAATCCAGCTCTCCCTGTCTTTCCAGCTCCTCCATCTGCGCCTCTGTCAGCATCGGCTTGATCATTTCTTCGATCTCGAAGGATTTGATCATCTCATCCGACATGGGCACCAGCTCTCCGTCAATGCGGAGCATGACCGGACTTCTCGGACATAGATGGATGTCGGAAGCTCCTCTGTTATTTCCCTCAATTAAAATATCTTCTATTTTGCTCATAACCTTCTCTTTCCTCTACTCTTCTAACGAAACCTTCACCATCTCACTAAAGGACGTGATCCCCTCTGACACCAGACGGATCGTCTCACTGCGCAGGGTCTTCATTCCCTCCTCCACAGCCGTCCTGCGGATCTCATCCGTGGTGGCGCGTCTGGCGATCTCTGTGCGCAGCTTAGGAGTCACCGGCATGATCTCATAGACTCCGATCCTGCCGTGATAGCCGGTATCATTGCACAGAGCGCAGCCTTTCGGCTCGTAAATATAGACCTCCTCCATGGGATCCTTCCCCATCATGATCTTCTCTTCCCTCAATGCGACACGTCTTTCTTTGCAGTGGGGACACAGGGTCCTGACCAGTCTCTGTGCGATCACGCCCCGCATGGCGTCGGCAAGCAGATAGCTCTCCACTCCCATATCCATCAGTCGGGTCATGGTGCCCGGCGCGTCGTTGGTATGGAGGGTACTGAGTACCAGATGACCTGTGATAGACGCCTGGACTGCGATCCTCGCCGTCTCCTCGTCACGGATCTCTCCGATCATGATAACGTCCGGGTCCTGCCTTAAGATTGCCCGTAACGCATTGGCAAAGGTGAGATCTGCCTTGGGATTCACCTGTACCTGATTGACCCCGTCCAGATTTGCCTCCACCGGATCCTCTACGGTGATCACATTGACGTTCTCATGATTCAGTTCGTTGACCGCCGTATAGAGTGTGGTGGATTTTCCGCTTCCCGTTGGACCTGTTACAAGAATGATCCCGTTGGGATGGCTTAACAGATTGTCAAACATCTCCAGACGCTCTCCGGTAAATCCCAGCGTCTGCTTGTCCATGGTCAATGCTTTCTTCTGGGCAAGACGCATCACACATTTTTCTCCAAAAACAGTGGGCAGTATGGATACGCGGATATCATATTCCTTCCTGTCGATCATCATGGTGATCCTTCCGTCCTGAGCCCTCCTCTTTTCAGAGATATCCATACCGCCGATGATCTTCACACGGGTGACAATGGCGCTTAACAGATTCCGGTTATAGGTGGATTTCTCATACAAGGTTCCATCGATGCGATAACGCACCCTCACCTTATCCTCCAACGGCTCGATATGAATATCCGAAGCCTCCTGTCTCGCCGCCTGCTCAATAATGGATTTGACAAGCTGTACGATGGGAGAATTTGCCACGTCCGCCTCCTCCGACTGCTGTCTTTGCAGATTCAGACCGCTCCTCTCCATGGCGTACTGTTCAGCCGCCCGTTTCGCCTCGCTGTCCCCGTAATACTTGTCCAACGCCACCAGGATCTCATGAGGTGTGGAGATCACCGGCTCAATCTGCAGATTCGTAATAATAGAAAAATCATCCATTCCACGCATATCCATCGGATCTGCCATGGCGACACGGATGATATTCATATTATCTGCATTATACTCAAAAGGAATCATGACATGCTTACGAAGCAGATTCCCATCTGCCAGCTTCAAAATATCCTCTTCTATTTTCATTCCCTGTAAAGAAATCACAGGTATATCCATCTGGGTGGACAGCCCCTTTGCGATCGCCTCCTCCGTGGTGTACCCCAGATCCACCAACATCTCACCAATTTTTTTCTTGGCGCTCTTGTTGCGTTCCAGGGCATCCTCCAGCTGCTCCTTTGTGATGATCCCCTCTTCCAGAAGCATGTCGCCAATACGCTTTTTCTGTCGTATATCTGCCATCCGCTCTCCAACCTCCTGACGGTATAATCTCATATTGGTACTATTATACTACAATTTTTGTTAGTTTTGTACAAAAAATGCTTATACAAATTCTGGGATGTGACTAATTTTGCAATATTTTGTTCTCTGATTACATTTTTATTTATAAAGATTCGGGTGTCAGAAGGGTGTGTAACACTCGAATCTAAAAAAAGAATCCCGCAAAGCGAGATTCTCCAATTGCGTGTCACAGCAGACACACTGACATTTTATAAAAACAAAATAAGCAGGGCTGTAAGCCGGGTTATGTTTTTCAGATGATCATCTATCTAGTACAACTGTTGCCAGTTGTCTCAAGCGACCTACCTAAGACTGGCGGGCCACGTCAACGTCTTGGTTCGGTCTTGCTTCGGATGGGGTTTACATGTGCCCCCTCTGTCGCCAGAGAGGCGGTAGTCTCTTACACTGCCCTTCCACCCTTACCGGTTGCCCGGCGGTATATTTCTGTTGCACTGTCCTTGGAGTCGCCTCCACCGGCCGTTAGCCGGCATCCTGCCCTGTGAAGCCCGGACTTTCCTCACCTGCGGTCTTTCGACGCTTGCAGCCGCGATCATCCGCCCTACTTATCTTCCATTTTTATCACACATCAATACAGCTTCCCCCGATAAATTCCCGCAAAATCGAATTTTTCGGGATATCCTCCGTGGGAACCGGAAGGAAATAATCAAGAAACTTCAAAAGCCTCTTTGCCTCCAGATATTCGGCACAGTCCTTCTCAATATGGAACAACTGCGGTTCCGCATAGGCTTTCAATACGGAAAGCTCATAGATCAGCGCCGAGTTGAACATGGCGTCCGCCTCCTCCTGGAATGGGAAGATGTGCTTTTCCTCCCCTCTTCTGACAGACGGCCACATGGCAATGGTCTCCTTTGCGCTGGTCCCGCGGGTCCTGGCGTCCCGGACGATCCTGCGGATCAGCCGCGCGTCCGTGGTGGGCAGATAGTTATGTTCGTCAATATTGAGCTGGGTCAGGGCGCTGATGTAAATTTTGAACTTACTCTCCTTTGGCAGAGAGTAGGACAGCTTATCATTCAGCCCGTGGATCCCCTCTATGACGAGAATATCATCCTCACCGAGTTGTAATGAATTTCCCTTGTACTCCCTTTTTCCCGTCTTGAAATTAAAGGTTGGGATCTCCACCCGCTCGCCCTGAAACAGCTTTGTCATATCCTGATTGAACAGCTCGATATCCAGAGCCTCCAGACATTCAAAATCATAATCGCCATTCTCATCCCGCGGCGTCTTATTCCGATCCAGATAATAATTATCCAGTCCGATGGGATGGGGCTTCAACCCCTGGGCGATCAGCTGCGTGGACAGACGGTAGGAGAAGGTGGTCTTTCCCGATGAGGAAGGTCCTGCGATCATGACAAATTTTTTGTCCTTTTGGGAGGCGATCTCCTCCGCAAGCTGTCCGATGCGCTTCTCCATCAACGCCTCCTGGACCATGATGATCTCCTGTATCCTGCCCTCTGCGATCGCGTCATTTAAGGCTCCCACGGTGTCGATATCCTGCATTTTACCCCATTTTTCAGATTCCTGCAAGGTCTCAAAGAGCTTATGGGAAGGATGAAATTCTGCCACCTCCCTGGTGTTCTCATTTGGGAACAATAACATCATTCCCTCCTCAAAAGCGATCAGATCAAAATATTTCAGATAGCCTGTGGACGGCACCATATAGCCGTAAAAATAATCCATGTACCCGTCCAGATCGTAGACGTTGACTCTGGAACTTCTGCGGTAACGGAACAGCCTTTCCTTGTCATGCATTCCGTATTCCGCAAACATGGCGATGGCTTCATCCGTCTTAAAATTCTTTTTCTCGATCATGATGTCCGCATCCACAAGACGCTGCATCTCCTCTTTGATAGACGGCACCATTTCCTCCACCGGTTTTTGATTTCCCTTTAGGGTACAGTAATAGCCCTGCCCCAGAGAGTGGCGGATCTGAACGCTCACTCCCTCTTTGCCGTAAAGGGAATCCACCGCCTTTTGCATCAGGAGTGAAACACATCTGCGGTATGTCTTTTTCCCTGTCTCCTGCTTTGCCGTGATAAAAACGACCTCTCCATCCTTCTTCGGTCTCTTGTGCAATTCCCGCAGCTTATGGTTAAAAAGAGCCAGCAAAATGTCATCCTCATACCTATCCTTAAAATCCTCTGCGATTTCTTGGTATGTAATTCCAAGAGGATATTCCCTGACCTCTCCTTCCACCTCGATCTTCAACATCTGTTCCATAAAATTCCTGCTTTCTTAAATGATCTGAAATGGAAACGTCAAAGGCTGGATCTCCACCTCCAGCTCCGGCGCTTCCCGCCTGATATACTGTTCCATATATGGGATAAAGATATGCTCCACCCCGTAATGCCCTGCGTCAATGACCGCCATGCCCTGTGCCACCGCGTCGATTCCTTCGTGGTGGTCAATGTCCCCGGTAATGAGAACGTCCACCCCCGCTCTCAGAGCGTTGGAGATCACACTCTTTCCGGAACCGGGTGAGATCGCCGCCTTGTATACCTTCTTCTTAAGATCACCAAACACCTTGACATTTTCCAGGGTGAACGCCTGCTTCACCAGCTCGCAGCACTGTCCCAGCATCATCTCCGATTCCAGATTGCCGTATCTTCCGATCCCCTCTGTGCCCTGTGGGGACTCACAGGTGACTTCCAGAACCTCCGTATCCGATAAATGCAGATGATCCGCCGCCAGATCCGCCATGCCTCTCACATCAAAATTCGTGTGCATGGCATAATAGACCATATCCTCCTGTATCAGACGGATGACTCTTCTGCCGATAAAATCCTGCGCCGTGATCCGCTTCATTCCCCGAAAGATCATAGGATGGTGGGTCAGCAGCAGATCTGCCCCCACCTGAACCGCCTCCTCAATCGCTTCGTCCGTGGCGTCCAGTGCGATATAGATCTTTTTGATCTCCTTATCTTCTCTTCCCACCAGAAGTCCCACATTGTCCCATTCACAGGCGTAATCCTTTGGAGACTGCCGTTCCAGTAATCTAATAACTTCTTTGCACTCCATATTTTCTCCCGTCACCTGCCTTTTTTAGTACTCATTGTAATCATAGCCTTCTTTCAGAATGAATCATACAATTTCAAATCTCATTGCAGAAATATTCCGATAATGCTTTTTGGGTCAAGGACCTTTTTTTCTCAATTTCAAAAATCCGCTTTTCGATGCCCGGATTTTGAGAATGAGAATGTAACTCTTCCAAAAGGTCCGTATAGATCTTTTCCTCCCTCTCCAGAAAATCCCGGAGTACGGGATGTCTGCTCTCTAATAAATATGCGCCGTAGAGAAAACTGATGTCTCTTGCATTTTCATAGGGATCTTTTCTGTCGGACCCCTCTTCTCTTTCTTTTCTTTTTACAAAAACCCGCATCATAGGATAATATTTTCCATCCTCTTTTACCATATCTTCCGCGAGGATCTCAAATCCTTCTCCTATGAGATAACGGCGCAGTGCTTCCTGCTCTGACTGTGGCTGCAAAATCACTTCCTCTGCGGCAAAAAAGACCTCTTTGCTCTGTCTGATGATCCTTTGCATCAGTCCGCCGCCCATTCCGGCGAGAACGAGGATCTGTGCTTCCTGCGGCGCTATCTTTTTCGCTCCGTCGGAAAGTCTGGTCTCTATGTAGGCGCCCAGATCATACTTTTCGATATGTTCTTTTGCACGAAGCAGAGGACCCTCCTTGATATCCGCTGCGATCGCCCCGGAAATTCTTCCCTTTTGCACCAGATAGATGGGAATATAGCCATGATCGGTTCCAATATCCGCAAGCACACCCTTCTCTGTCACCAGGTCCGCCACTGCCTGCAGCCGTTTCGATAACTGTATCATGTTACTCAAGATAATCCTTTAATTTTCTGCTTCTGCTTGGGTGACGCAGTTTTCTAAGCGCCTTTGCCTCGATCTGACGGATACGCTCACGGGTGACGTTAAATTCTTTTCCCACTTCTTCCAGGGTTCTGGCTCTTCCATCCTCCAGTCCAAAGCGCAGGGTCAGAACCTTCTGCTCCCGTTCTGTCAGAGTTCCTAAGACCTCCTCCAACTGCTCCTTTAAGAGGGTGAAGGCTGCGGCGTCCGCCGGCACCGGCACATTGTCATCCTGAATGAAATCTCCCAAATGGCTGTCCTCCTCCTCGCCGATCGGGGTCTCTAAGGATACCGGCTCCTGGGAGATCTTTAAGATCTCACGAACACGCTCCACCGGCATGTCCATCTCTTCTGCGATCTCCTCCGGGGTAGGTTCCCGTCCAAGCTCCTGCAATAACTGTCTGGAAACACGGATCAGTTTGTTGATGGTCTCCACCATGTGCACCGGAATACGGATGGTTCTCGCCTGATCCGCAATGGCTCTTGTGATCGCCTGACGGATCCACCAGGTGGCATAGGTGGAGAATTTATAACCCTTGCGGTAATCGAACTTTTCCACAGCCTTGATCAGACCCAGGTTTCCCTCCTGGATCAAATCTAAAAACAGCATGCCTCTGCCCACATAACGCTTTGCAATGGACACCACAAGACGGAGGTTGGCTTCCGCAAGACGCTTTTTCGCCTCCTGGTCTCCCAGCTCCATTCTCTTTGCCAGCTCGATCTCCTCCTCGGCGCTCAAAAGAGGCACCTTGCCGATCTCCTTTAAATACATGCGGACCGGATCCTCAATGGAGACTCCGTCCGGAACGGATAAGTCGATCTTTTCAACCTCGACCTCTTCCTCCTCTTCCAGAATGATGTCGTCATCCACCACGTCGTCATCATCGGTGATACGGAGAACGTCAATATTACTCGCCTCTAAAAAGTCCAGGATCTTTTCAAACTGCTCCGCATCCAGCTCCATATCATGGAAGAAATCATTGATCTCCTGATATTCCAGCATATTTTTCTTCTTTTTTGCCAGAGCCAAAAGTTCTTTCAGCTTTGCTGCAAATTTTTCTTCTTTTCCGTTTTTTTCTACGTTTTCGGTTTTTTCTGCCATTATAATATCCTCTCTCGTCTTATTCTGCTCCTTATCGGTAGAAATATGCACTTTTCTTCAATGACTCCAACTGCTTTTTATCCGCTACCAGCTTTTGCAGTCCCGCCATATCCGTCGGTTCCAGGTTCTTTGAACGATGGGCAATGCTGTTCTGTTTAATGCGCAAAATTGTCTCTTTTAAAGCCTTTTCCCTGTCAGCTTTTGTCTCCACGTCCTCGATACGGGCGTTGAACAATGCCGCGATCTCTCTCTGTTCTTCTTCTTCAAAGAGACTGACGATCTGCGCCGGATTCACCCTTCCATCCCTGTGATACTGTTCAAAGAGTATTTCTGCCGTCTTTTTGTACATGTCCTCCGTAAAATCCTCAGGACCGATGTATTTTTCCACCTCCGAAAATAGTTCTGTATTCTCAATCAGCCACGTCAGCAACAACCTCTGGGACTGCTTCATACCGTCATCTTTTTTGGGCTTTTCCTTTTTTTCCCTGCGGGTCGTCCCTATTCCCGCTGCAATTCCCGCCTGTGTGCCGAAATGAATTACCAGCTTCCGGAGATTTTCAAATCCCATTCCATATTTATCCGCAATGGCTTCAATATAGTTATCTCTCTCTATCTCCTCTGTAAACTGTAAGAGCTTTTTTGCGGTCTCATTACAAAAGGCGGTCTTTCCATCCGGGTCTTTTAAATCATATTCTTCCTCCAGCAGGCGTATTTCAAACAAAAAGCTGTTCTCCGCCTGACGGATGCGCTCCTCGTAAGCCTCCGCCCCCAGCGCCTTGATAAATTCATCCGGATCCTTGTAAGGCTTCATATTGATGACCTTCGCCGTAATCCCCGCTTCTTTTAAGATCGGGATCGCCCGCTTCGCCGCCCGGACGCCTGCGCCGTCGCTGTCAAAGGTAAGATAGACCTCCTTCGTATATCTTTTTAACAGATTGGCATGTCCCGGCGTGAACGCCGTTCCAAGGGCAGCCACCGCATTGTCAAATCCCGCCTGATGCAGGGCGATGACGTCCATATACCCCTCGCAGAGAAGGATCTGATTTTTTTTCGTCGTCCTGGCAAAATTCAGTCCGTACAGATTCCTGCTCTTATCAAAGATCATGGTCTCCGGGGAATTGAGATACTTCGGCTCCCCCTCTCCCATGACGCGTCCTCCAAAGCCAATGACCTTGCCCCGGACGTCCATGATCGGAAACATGGCGCGGTTCCAGAACTTGTCGTAGCCTCCTCTTTTTTCATCTATGGAGATCAGACCGCTGTCCTTTAGCAGCTCATCCTCATAGCCTTTTGCCCTTAAATAGCGGTAGAGATCGTCGGAATATTTGTCAGAATACCCCAGTCCGAATTTCCGCAGGGTCTCCTCGCTCAAGCCTCTGTTCGTAAAATATTCATGCGCCCGTTTTCCCCGGTCGGACCGGAGCAGCCCATAATAATATTTTGCAGCCTCCTTATTGACCTCCAGCAGTCTTGCCTTCCTATCGGAAGCACGCCTTTGCTCCGCGCTCATTTCCCGCTTTGGAAGCTGTACGCCGATGCGGTTGGCAAGTACCTCCAACGCTTCGGGAAAGGTATAGTTTTCATATTCCATCAAAAAGGTAATGACGTTTCCTCCGGCTCCGCATCCAAAACAATAATACATCTGCTTATTGGGCGAAACGGAAAAGGACGGCGTTTTTTCATTATGGAAGGGGCAGAGTCCAAAATAGGTGCTTCCCTTTTTCGTCAGCCGCACATAACCCGATATCACATCTACAATATCATTTCCCGAACGGATCTCCTCGATCAGCTCGTCTGAATAATAAGCCAAATTCTCACATCCTTATCCCTTTTCCCACGCCTTGGGCAGGAAAAATTCCCGGTATTTTGCAATGGCATACTGGTCTGTCATACCGGAAATATAATCACAGACCACGCGCTCTTTTTTTTCTCCGTTCTGATACATCCTCTGATACTGCCCCGGCAGAAGCTCCTCGTGTTCCAGATAATACCGGTAAAGCTCTGACAGAAGGTGTTCCGCTTTCTCTTCCTCCCCCTTTGCCGCCGGATTCTGATACACATTCCGAAACATGAATTTTCTCAATTCCTGCATCGCTTCACGAATCTCATCCGACATCAGAATATCATTCTTTCCAATGCTGTTGGTGATAATATTGTGGATCAGCGTGTTGAGCCGTTCCTTGGTATCCATTCCCAGAGTCTTTCTAAGCTCCAGCGGAATGTCCTCCTCCGTCAGGATCTTCGCCCGGATGGCATCGTCGGTATCGTGGTGAATATAGGCGATCTTATCCGAAAGGCGGACGATCTTCCCCTCCAATGTGTTCGGCATACGGCTGGTCTGATGGTTTAAGATCCCATCCCGTACTTCCCAAGTCAGGTTCAGCCCCTGTCCGTCCTTTTCCAGCTTTTCCACGATACGGACACTCTGCTCATTGTGGCGGTATCCATCCTCGCACAACTCGTTGAGTACCCGCTCTCCCGCGTGTCCAAAGGGCGTATGCCCCAGATCATGTCCCAGAGCGATCGCTTCCACTAAATCCTCATTCAAACGCAGGGCTTTTCCGATGGTCCTGGCATTCTGGGACACCTCCAGGGTATGGGTCAGCCTGGTTCTGTAATGATCTCCCTTGGGAGTCAAAAACACCTGTGTCTTATGCTTCAGACGCCGAAATGATTTGCAATGTAAGATCCGATCCCGGTCTCTTTGGAATACGGGTCTGATATCGCATTGGGGTTCTTCCCGGTCTCTGCCTCTTGAATTGGCGCTTAGTGTGGCAAATGGGCTTAAGTAGATTTCCTCCATCTGCTCAAGATTTTCTCTGATTGACATGCGAATCCCTCCACGGTGCAAAGTCTCTATTTAAATATTTCTGTGGCGGCGTTGAATTTCCTTTATTTTTTTCGACTTTATTTTTGTTTTTTTCTGGGGGGGAGGTATCGAGCATAGGAAATGTCTTTCTGTTTGGTTCCTTCCGTTGTCCGGAGATAAGAACTTCTAAGTATCCCCCGCTTTGTCTACTGAATACGGACGCAACCGGCTCTGACTCGCCATCCGTGGCTCGGCATCGCCTTCATCAGACGTCGTGTCTGATGATTGCTGTTTGAGCCGGGATACTAAGAAGTTCTAATCTCCTCCCAAACGGAAGGAACCAAACAGAAAGACATTTCCTATGCAATATACGCTGAGAAAAAAACGGAAGATAGAGGTCTCCAAAAATTCAAAGGTATTGACACGTTTAAAGTTGCGATGAGTTTCTGCTGGAGGTTTCCGGGGCTGGGGAGTGCATAGAACAGCTTTTGTGCAGCTCTTAACGGATGTTTTTACAAAGCCGATTCTGCTGACAACTGTTTGAGCGCAATACCTGATACGACTCCAAAGTTTTGAGGCGAGTTTTGGCAGCGGAATCTAATAAGGCTTTGTAAAAATATTCGTTTAGAGCTGCTAAAAAGCTGGTCTGGCACTCCCCAGCCCCGGAAACCTCCAGCAGAAACGGACCCCCACTATAAACAAAACCGCCCCTAAGCTGACACTTCACGGCGGTTTGTCTCGTCTTAATCAGACAACTATGATACTATCATTTTCAAGTAAGCACCTTAAAAATAGAACCCGATCCCTTCCTGATAGTGTTCCATACAAAATTCCACAACTCCCATGCCCATGGCAAAGAAGGCAAGTACGATGGTGAGGAAAATTGCCGCTCCATCATATTTTATATGAACTTCCTCCGATTTATTCCTGCCGGCAAGGAGCATTTCCACTCCAAGTGCAATGAGGATCACAGGCCAGAGGCGGAAGATCGCTTCATAACTTAGAGCCGGTACGATCAGATGTATGATGAAGAGAAGTCCGAATACGATCAACAGGATCCCACAGGTTACGCTTCCCACTCTTTTTGTTTTCATCCTAATCCTCCTTTTCTTCCTGATCCAGTTCCACCTTCTTACCCTTGATCAGACGCAGTCCGATTCCAATGAGGATCAGGGCGATGACGAACTGTGGAATGGAGTACAGGATGTCGCTTATCATCTCTGCCACCGCCTGGGATACCCAGGTGTAAATGTAACGCTGTACTATATCTATGACCTGATTCCAGAGTACGCAGACTCCCGCGATGATCAGAATTGCCGCTAAGATCTTATTCTGCTTTTTGCTGAGATTCTCCATTGGCAGAACTGTACCCAAATGGAATACATAATCGTCTTCCAGAGCATAAAATTCTTCGTCACTAAGACTGTTCATGTTGTGTACGTTAAAAAAGCTATAGCACCATATGATTGGAAGGACGATCAGGAGCGCTCCGATATTCAGGCAGGTTGCAATGGCAATGGTGACGAAGAACAATGCCATCATGCTGACTCCCTGTTTCATAAATCCCATGTACATCTCTCCCGCTCCCGGTAAAAGGGAGAATAAGAAGGTCCATCCCTTACTCTTTTTTCTTGTCATTACTCTTCCTCCTTAAATTGAAAATCAAAAACTTTATTGGTCATACTCTGTAATTTACTGGTGATCTTACTGCTTCCATGGTTGATCTTTTCCGTGAGGGACATCTCTGCCTTTTTCGGCGGCTCTTTTGGAAGCTCCATGGAGCTTTGCTGTACCGCTGTGGTCATGGTCAGAAGGAAGATGGACGCTGCCACCGCAAATCCAACCTTTAAGCTGTAAAACAGAAGCTTTATCTTCTTCGAGGTCTTTTTCACCGTAACCGCCGCCTGTACATCCGCTTTTTTACTCCGTTCTAAGATCTCTTCGTATAGATACTTCGGCGGCTCTGCAAAAAAATCCACTTCCACGATATTGGCAAACTGCTCCGCACAATAAGTACAGGTTCCCACATGGGAATAAAGCCGTTCTTCTTCATCCGCGCTCATACTTCCCTGAGCAAATCTCATCCACTCTTCTTTTGTGATATGGGCTTTTTCCTCTTCTCTTGTCATCCGCTGCGTCCTCCTTCCATCTGTTTTTTGATCAACGCCTTTGCCCGGTAGATCTGGGTCTGTATCGTCTTGATATTCTTTCCGGTCTCCTCCGCAATCTCCCTTGCGGATTTTTCCTCGTAAAAATGTTCCCTTGCAATCTTGTCATAGGGCGGTTTGATCTTTTTACAAACAGATAAAACAAATTCTTTGGATTCCTGATCCAGATAATTTTCCTCAGGTCCCGCCCTGAAATCCCTCATTTCTGCAAAATACATCTCTTCCTTCGGCTCGGTCCTTCTCGCCGCATTTTTTAAGTAGTCCAGACATTTGTTCGTGGCGATTCTGCTGATCCACGCTTTCTCGTACGTTCCGTCGAACTCCGGCAGTTTCTTATAGGCGGATAAAAATGTCTCCTGGGTCAAATCCTGTGCGTCGAAAGGATTTTTCACCATTTTCAGACAGATGGAATACACGAGTTTTTCGTAAGTCTTAAGCAGGATCTCAAATTTTTCCTCGGTGCTGATTCTATCCGCCTCCTCTCTTTTGTTTTGTTTCTGTTTATCTGTTCATTTACTATAACGAGGTGTCGGGGACAATGTCTTCAGGTTTTTTGATTTTTTTTGTGGGTTGGATTTCAAGTCCGTTTCCGTTCCGGGGGTTGGGGCAGGTCAGGGCCAGACCAGCTTTTTAGCATCTCTAAACGGACACTTTTACAAAGCCTTATTAGATTCTGCTGCCAAAACTCGCTTCCTACTTTATCGGAGCCGAATCAGGTATCGTGCTCAAACAGTTGTCAGCAGAATCGGCTTTGTAAAAGTATCCGTTAAGAGCTGCACAAAAGCTGTTCTATGCCCTGACCTGCCCCAACCCCCGGAACGGAAACTCCTTGGAAACGCGAACTGCCCTGATGTTATTGCGAATGGCGGATGGTTTTCTCAACTTTGAAGGGCTTGCGGATAGCCTTCCATCTGGTTTGTTCCTTTTGGGAAGAGATTAGAACTTCTTAGTATCCCGTCACAACCTGGCAATCATCAGACAGGACGTCTGATGAAGGTGATGTCGAGCCATGGATGGCGCGTCAGCACCGGTTGCCGCCGTATGCCGCAAACCAAAAGCGGGATACTTAGAAGTTCTTATCTCTGGACAAGGGAACAAACCAGATGGAAGGCTATCCGCAAGCCCACCAACAACGTTAAACACCACCCTCCACAATAACACCCCCATAAGCCCAAAAAAGGATGTTTTGCAACATCCTTAATCTTTCCTGGTGTGTTTTGCCACGAAACAGGCGGTCTTATAAATCGGACCCTCCATATGCTTTTTGACTTCTTTTAATTTTTCCCGGATCGGAATCCCCTGAGGACAGTGTGTTTCACATTTTCCACAGCCAATGCAGTTAGATGCGTTGGTGGAATTTTTTCTGAGGGCGGTACACATGAAATAAGTCTTCATACCGCCGAACCAGGAATCCGTGTAACGCATATTGTAGGCGGAAAAACAGCCTGGGATGTCTACGCCCCGCGGACATGGCATACAGTAGGCGCATCCGGTACAGGGTACTTTTATTTTTTTGTTGATCTCGGTTCTTACCTGTTCAAAGACTTCCAGTTCCTGTTTTGTGAGGGACTGGGGCGCCGCTTCGGCGGCAATGCGGGTGTTTTCCTCCACCTGTTCTATGGAATTCATTCCGGAGAGGATCACGGTTACCTCCGGGTGATTCCAGATCCAGCGCAGTCCCCATTCTGCCGGACTTCTTTGCGGCGTTGCTTTTTCAAAGATCTTCTTTGCGCTCTCCGGGAGTCCGTGAACCAGTCTGCCGCCCCGGAGGGGTTCCATGATGATCACGGGAAGCCCCTTCTTTGCAGCATACTGTAAACCTCTTAATCCAGCCTGGGTATGTTCGTCCATGTAATTAAACTGTATCTGACAAAAATCCCAGTCATAGGCATCCACGATCTTAATGAATTGTTCCGTGTTTCCGTGGAAAGAAAAACCAATGTTTTCAATTTCTCCCATGGCTTTCTTTTTTGCAATCCACTCTTCCATTCCAAGATCCACCAGACGTTTCCAGGTATCCACATCGTTTAACATATGCATGAGATAGTATTCAATGTGGTCGGTCTGCAGCCGATCCAGTTGTTCCTGAAAACAGCTTTCCATGTCTTCGAGTTTTTTTACAAAATAATGAGGAAGTTTTGTGGCGATGTTTACCTTATCCCGATAGCCCTTTGCCAGAAATTTTCCCAGACAGACCTCGCTTCCTCCATATACATAGGCGGTATCAAAATAATTGACGCCGTTTTCAATAGCTTTTTTCATCTCCCGCTCTGCCTTTTCCTGATCGATAACGCCGCCTTTTTTCGTATAGCGGAGACATCCGTATCCTAAGATAGACAGTTCTTTATGATTCTTCGGATTTTCCCTGTATAGCATATTCCCTCCTTATATAAACCCTGCTGTATTCGGAAGAGACTCTGATAAACCATGCAGAAAATCTGCTCTCTGCCAAATAAAACAAATATCCCGTACTAAGACAGACGGCGATATGTACCAACAATTCCAGATTTCCCGGCAGCGGTTCTGTCAGATCACACAGATCGAAATGATAATAGACCATCTGTACTAAAAAAATGTGATACGACGCCTGCCCGATCCGTTCAGCGGCCTTTCCCAAAGCACCCGGTATCCGCAGCTTCATACCATAGCGGAAGACAAGGTAAATAAGCGGAAAAATATAAAATGCCGTCATCATGGAGGTTCTTGTCCAATAGGTAAATAACTGAGGTTCATAGTCTGCGTAATAGATCTCGTAGAGATATCCGATCCCCACGCACAGCATGCTCCCCAATACCCAGAATCTGATTTTGTCCTGAAGATAAAAAAACAGATAACAGCCAAGAGCGAGCAAAAAGGTATAACGGAAGATCAAGAGACGATATGTCTCCAACTCCATGTCTGCCGTGTGAAGACAGATCTCATAAATAAAATTAAAATATGCCGCCAGCACGACACCCCATTTTCCCAGCCTTTTCACCATAAGGAATATCAGCGGAAATACCACCAGCATCTGAAGCATCAGAGGATAATAGTAGCTGCCCGGTCCATACCCTCCTTCCAGAAAGTCTTCAAAAATGTCCAGGACCGAATACTCTTCTCCCTGAATTACCTTCAAACTGACTTCCAGTGTATAGATGATCAAAAAAGGGCTGGTAAAACGAACGATTCTGGGCAATAAGAGGTCCGGCTGATACATCTTTACGATTCTTCCATCGGCTTTGCGCAGACCTGACGCAGCAAAATTATAACCGCTGATCAGCATAAATATTGGAACCGCCATATTGATTCCAAACAAAAATACGGCATGGATCTTATCCTCCCAATCATAATGGGTAATAATCACCATAATGACGCAGACTGCCTTTAAATAGTCGATCAAATATATCCTTTTCACATCCTGTCTCCTATGAAAAAAATATTTTTTACTATGAACTAAGAAAAAGAGCGCGAACCCTTTATCCTAAAGTTCCCACTCTCTACACAACAATGCGGAAGATGGGACTTGAACCCACACGATGTTGCCATCACAAGATCCTTAGTCTTGCTCGTCTGCCAATTCCGACACTTCCGCATATCGTATGAAATTTATCTATCACAACGACTAAACTAGAATAGCAGATTTTTTTTCCTTTGTCAACTTTGTTTTGCAGATTTTTTTCAATTTTTTACAAAAATATATTTTTTCACAGGATTTTTCTTTATTTCTAAAAATAATAAAATTTTCTCTTGACTTCTGGTGAAAAAACGGATACAATAACTTTTGTCAGTTTTGAGCTGACGTATGCAGGAGTGGCGGAATTGGCAGACGCGCAGGCTTCAGGTGCCTGTGGCAGCAATGTCGTGTGGGTTCAAGTCCCATCTCCTGCATTTTTCTTTTAGAGTTGAAAACGTCTGTTTTCAACTCTTTTCTTTTTCAAAAATTTAGTTCCCTGTTTTCTTCCATAATTATGCCTACACCGCAAACTGACTCTGATACAGCTTCGCATAAAATCCATCCATCGCCAGCAGGGTCTCATGATCTCCCTTCTCAATGATCTTCCCATCCTTCATCACCAGGATCACATCCGCCTCCTGGATCGTGGACAGACGGTGCGCCACAATAAAGCTGGTTCTGCCCTTCATCATCTTTGCAAAGGCATTCTGGATCTTTAACTCCGTTCTCGTATCAATGGAGGAGGTCGCCTCGTCTAAGATCAGCATCGGCGGCAGACAGAGCATCACTCTGGCAATGCATAAAAGCTGTTTTTGTCCCTGGGAGAGACTTCCACCATCCTCCCCGATCACCGTGTCATATCCCTGGGGCAGCCTCTTGATAAATCCATGGGCGTGGCTCGCCTTTGCCGCCGCAATGATCTCCTCCTCAGAAGCATCCGGTTTTCCCATGGCAATATTCTCCCGGATCGTTCCATGCTTTAGCCAGGTCTCCTGTAATACCATTCCGTAGGAACTGCGAAGGCTCTCTCTGGTAACCTCTTTAATGGGATAATTGCTCACAATAATCTCTCCGCTGTCCGTATCATAAAAACGCATCAACAGATTGATCATCGTGGTCTTTCCGCATCCCGTCGGTCCCACAATGGCAACCCTCTGTCCTGGTTCTACACGCAGATTAAAATCTTCGATCAGTTTCTGATCCGGCACATAGGAAAAGCAGACGTGTTCGATCTCCACCCTGCCGTCCACCTGATTCAGAACCACAGCGTCCTCTTTATCCGGCTGCTCTGCCTCCTCCTCGATGAGCTCAAAGATCCGAGCTGCACAGGCAAGGGCATTTTGCAGCTCCGTGACCACTCCGGAGATCTCATTAAAAGGCTTGGTATACTGGTTTGCGTAGTTCAAAAAGCAGGTGAGCTGACCCACGCTGATATTTCCCGTGATCGCCGACAGGGCTCCCGTCACGCCGACTCCGGCATAGACGATGCTGTTGATAAACCGGGTGGACGGATTGGTGGTGCTGGAATAAAAGATCGCCCGAAGGGACGCCTTCTGCAGCCTGTCGTTCATCTCGTCAAAGCGATCCAGCGCCTCTTGTTCATGACCAAAAGCCTGTACGACCTTCTCATTTCCGATCATTTCATCGATGAATGCCGTCTGCTCTCCCCTGGTCTCAGACTGAAGCTGAAACATGGAAAAGGTTTTCTTTGCAATAAATCCCGCAACTACAAAGGAAAGAGGGGTAATGCACACCACCACCAGGGTGATCCCCACATTGACACTGAGCATAAAGAGCAGGGTTCCAATGATGGTCATAACTCCGGTAAAGAACTGAGTAAATCCCATCAAAAGGCCATCGGCAAACTGATCCACGTCGGCAATGACCCGGCTGACGATATCCCCGTGGGAATTGGCGTCCAGATAAGAAATTGGAAGTCTCTCGATCTTTTCAAACGCCTCGTTCCGGATGTCCTGAACAACGCCGTAGGTCATCTTATTGTTGCAGATATTCATGATCCACTGTGCCACAGCCGTCGCAGCAATGACAATGCCCATTCGCTTGAGGATTGCAAAAACTGCCGGAAAATCCACCTCTCCCACTCCTACGATCTCATCCACGGCGTCACCGATGAGGATTGGGATATAGAGGGTGAGCAATACCGTCACCACCGCCAGTAAAATGGAGAAGATCAGATAAAACCAATATTTTCTGATATAACGGAGTACCTTCCTGAAGGTCTCCTTCTGTCTCTGTCTCTTTTTCGTTTTATCCATAATTCTATACCTCCTCCTTTTTTCCACCATATTGGGAATCATAGATCTCCCGATAGACCTCACAGTCTGCCAGCAGTTCCTCATGGGTTCCGCAGCCTACTGCCTCACCGTCGTCCAGAACCAGGATCTGATCCGCATGCATCAAAGATGACGTTCTCTGGGACACCAAAAAGACGGTAGGCTGCTCCTTCATCTCCCGGATGGCTTTTCTAAGAGCCGCATCCGTGGCATAGTCAAGCGCCGAAGCGCTGTCGTCCAGAATCAGGATCTCCGGTTTTTTTACAAGGGCTCTTGCTATCGTAAGGCGTTGACGCTGTCCTCCTGAGAGATTGCGCCCTCCCTGCTCGATAAAGGCGTCCAGACCGCCTTCCTTCTTCTCCACAAACTCCGCTGCCTGCGCCGTCCTAAGCGCCTCCCAGATCTCCTTGTCGGAGGCGTCCTTTTTGCCCCATCTCATATTCTCCCGAATGGTGCCGGAGAACAGCACTGCTTTCTGCGGTACGATACCGATCAGTTCCCGCAGCGTTTCCATCCGAAGCGTTTTCACGTCCTGCCCCTTTACCAGAACACAGCCTCTGGAAGCATCGTAAAAACGCGGGATCAGATTGACCACCGTGGACTTGCCGGAACCGGTTCCTCCAATGATTCCTATCGTTTCTCCAGGTTTCGCCCGAAAACTGATATGAGATACCGCCTCTTCCCCGGATCCATGATAGCACATGGAGACGTCCTCGAAGGCAACAGCAAATTCTGCCCTGTTGGATGAGATTTCCTGCTCCCCATCCTCCATGGCAGTCTCCAATTCCAGCACCTGGGCGATCCGGTTTCCACATGCCACGGACTTATTCACCGTGATAATAAGGTTTGCCAGCTTCACCAGCTCTATCAGGATCTGGGACATATAGTTTACAAGAGCCACTACCTCGCCCTGCTGGATCAGTCCGAGGTTGACACGAATACCTCCCTGCCAGATAAGCGCCACAATGGCAAGATTGATAATGACATAGGTAAGAGGATTCATCAGAGCCGAGATCTTTCCCACATGCAGCTGCATAGCAGTCAGGCTGCTGTTTTTCTCCCGAAAGGCTTCGATCTCCTCTCCCTCTTTGTGAAAGGCGCGGATGACCCGGCTTCCCGCCAGATTCTCTCTGGTGATTCCTAAAACCTCATCCAGACCGGACTGGACTTTTTTATAGAGGGGAATACTGATCAACATAATTCCAAAAACCACCACAGACAGAAGCGGGATCGTCACCACAAAGACGAGAGCCGCCTTCACATCAATGGTAAACGCCATGATCATTGCCCCGAATACAATGAACGGAGAACGCAGAAAAAGGCGCAGTACCAAATTCACCCCGGACTGAACCTGGTTGACGTCGCTGGTCATACGGGTAATCAAAGTGGACGTTCCCACCTGATCCAATTCATAAAAAGAAAGTCCCTGAATATGGGAAAACAGCGCGTGACGCAGCTTTGCTGCAAATCCCACAGCCGCCTTCGCCGCAAAATACTGCGCCGTGATGGAACAGACCAGACCGATCACTGCCAGAAAGATCAACAGCCCGCACATTTTCAGGATATAGGGGCGGTCAGCATTTTTGATCCCCACGTCAATGATCGCCGCCATGACCAGGGGCACAAACAGCTCAAAGGACGCCTCCAACAGCTTAAAAAGCGGTCCTAATATACTTTCTTTTTTATAATCCTTTAAAAATACCAATAACTTTCTCATCGAAGATTTCAGACCTTTCTTATTTCTTCTATTAGCTTTCCACAAATACACCTAAAAATTATAGAGGTTCCCGCCCGGAAAATCAACCAAAAACCTTTTTCACTTCTATCCCCTTTCCGCCCGCAGACATTTGACGCTCCCGCTTTTTCTGTGTTATAGTTTAGAATCAGACGATGCTTCATCGCCGATACGACAGCTGTAAGGAAAGGAACTACGAATTTTTATGATAAAACAGGAAGATATTTTTTTGAAAAACGTCATTGTACATATTTTAGACTCCACTGTGGGAATGCCCGTACTCTCCGACACAGAGTTGGACCACGGTTCTGATTTTGGAGACTTTTTAAAAGCCCATATCTCAAAAATTGCCTCCGGGGATGATCTAAAGCACTGCACCTTTGCGGAGGATTCCCCTGTCTATGAACAGCTGACCCTCCTGAACGATCATAATTTTATCGAGATCAGTCAGAAAATCGCAGAACATCTTTACACCATCATGAACCAGAACATCGACATCCCCCAGGCGGATTTCATCCTCTGTCGTTTTACCGTCGGCGAGGTTCCCTATCTCGCCCTCTTAAAGATGAACTACAAGACCTCCTACACCCATCACACGGATTCCGATGCCTTCGGCAATACCAACGACATCATCAAATTCAAGGCGATCCTTCCAACGGAGGGACAGAAACTCACGGAGGCTGCCATCATCGATCTGACGGATTATGGGATCCAACTGATTGAAAAAAAGTATGAGATCAACGGCAAAAAGGAGAACTACTTCTCCTCCCTTTTCCTGTGCTGCTCTGCCTCCCTCAGCTCCAAATCCAAGCTGTCCATCGTCACCAAAGCCATCGACAGCGTTCAGAAAAAATATTACGATGAAGGTGAGCAATACGAGGCGGTCATGAACACCAAGAACATCATCTATACGGAATTGGAGGAGGCAGGCTCCCTCTCCATCCCCGACGTTTTGGACAAGGTATTCTGTGAAAAGCCGGAGTTTCGGGAGGAGGTTCACGAGAAGCTGGAAAAATATAACATTTCCGAGGCAGAGATCACCCCGCAGAACACCTCCACCCTACGCCGCTATGAAAAGCAGTATTTATCCACGGACACCGGAGTGGAGATCAAGATCCCCATGGAGCAGTACCGGGATAAGGACAGCATTGAATTTATCACAAACCAGGATGGCAGCATTTCCATCCTCATAAAAAACGTAGGACACATCACATCCAAGATGTAATGTGTCCCATCCTCTAAATCTTATCAGGATTGCACCTACAGGTATTTCGCCTCAAATTCCTCTTCTCTCATCGGCTTATCGTAATAATATCCCTGAATATACTGTACTTTTTTCATCTGCCGCAGCTTCTCAAGCTGACTTGCAAATTCCACTCCTTCCACACAGATACGCACGCCAATGGTATCCGCAAGCTCCGATACCATCTTGACAAACGCCTCCGCATACTCGTCCTTATCAATGTCAATGACAAAGCTGCGGTCAATCTTAATAATGTCGATCGGCAATTCCCGGATATGGCTTAGGGAAGAGTATCCCGTACCAAAATCATCCAGTGCAATGGAGGTTCCCAGACCTTTGATCTGGGAAAGGATCTTCTTCATCCTGCCCATATCATTGATGGCAAGACTTTCCGTAACTTCCAGAGTCAGGTTCTCCGGTCTGATTTCCGTCTCCTTTATCACCTCCCGGATACGGTCTGCAATATCGTTCTGTAACAGCTGTACCACGGAGAGGTTAACGTTGACGTGATACTCCGGGTGTCCCATATCGTTCCAGTATTTACATCTCTCACACGCTTTTCTTAAGACAAACTCTCCGATGGGGTTGATCAGCCCAAGATATTCTGCAAGGGGAATAAATTCATTCGGTCCCACCATTCCCATTTTCTCAGAATTCCAGCGCACCAGAGCTTCCACACCGGAACATCGTTCTCCACCCTCCCCGATGTCGATGACCGGCTGGTAATAGACCTCGAACTCCCGGCAGGAATCCGCCGTGGCGTCCCGCATATTTTTCTCCAGATCAAGACGGCGGAAAGAAGTACTCTCCACGTTTTCATTATAATAGGCGATCTGGTTCTTACCGCTCTTTTTCGCCTCATAGAGAGCAATGTCCGACTTCTTGATCAGATCCGTCACCGTGTTTGCATCCTCCGGAAACCGCACGATTCCCATACTCATGGTACAGTAATAATCCGCTCTCTGCAAAAACCACGGCTTATTGAAGATCTCCCGGATCTCCTCTAAGATCTGGTCAAATCGATGGTAGGAGTACGGGGAAATGATGATTACAAATTCATCCCCGCCCATCCGGTAGCAGCTGTCCTCAATTCCCTTGATCCGGCGCAGACTGTTGGAGATCGCCTTTAACAGAATATCCCCATACTGATGTCCCAGACCGTCATTGATATGCTTGAAATCATCCAGGTCGATATAGAGCAGAGCGCCCTGACCGCCCTCTTCTTTTACCCCGTGGAGATATTTCTTCAGATCCGCCTCACAGCGCATCCGGTTATACAGCCCTGTCAGAAAATCGTTGTTCGCCTGCTTTTCGATCTTCTGCTGATACAGCTTCTTATCCGTCACATCATAGACCGTACAGAGGGTCACGCTCTTCCCATCCACCCAGTTAATGCTGGTAAGCTGCATATCATACCACTTGTTGAACTCCTCAAAATACATCTCAGAGAGAGGCTGATGCATTCGCTCGTCGATCTTATATCTGCGGATCAGATCCTCCAGAGAATGGTTGTTCAGATATCCCTTAAACAATTCCTTGAACTGATGGTTCGCATAGAGGGCATCTTCCGTCGCCAGATCCGCCACAAAGACCCCGCAGCCCGTATTTTCCAGAATCGTCTCCAAAGAAGCATAGGAACTTGCCAGAGAATTTTTGGTGATCCTCTTCGTCAATATACTCTGGACGATATTCCTCACGTCCTTGACAAACTTGATCTCCTCCTGGGTCCAGCACCGATCATGGCGTTCCTCCACAAACACCAGGTACATGCTTGCCTTTCCGTTGACATTGATCGGGAAGAAGATGCCAGCCCGCCGTTTATAAGTCTGGAAATACCGCTGAAACTTCTCCGGCAGATAGGTGTCCGAGGAGATCAGATAAGGCTTTCCGTTTGCCCACGGAACATCCTCCAACGGCATGTGACGCATATTCCCAAGCAGGTTCTGATCGGTATAGCCCCAGTGACAGATCATATTCAGATACTGGTTTTCCCGGTCGATCTGAAACATACTTCCCGCACTGATGTCCAGATATCCGCAGACCTCCTCCAAAATCCTCGCCACGATATCGGCAAAGGGTTTTTCACTCTCCAGCAAAGACACCACCTGAGTCATCGCCTCGCTGCGGCTCAATTCTTTCTTCAACCGCTCCTCCGACTCCCGGCTCTGGGCAAAAGCCTCCTGGGCGATCACCTCCTCCAGCTTAATGGCAAAATACTGTCTGGTCAGACTCTCCAAAAAAGCAATGGAGGAAAAATACCTCTCTCTCGTAGTGGTCTTGATATAGTCCGGTACATCTTCCCCATGGATCCCCGGCTCCTCAATGACTCCCAGTACGATCCAGATAGCGATCCGCCTTCCTCCCGCCTTGATCGCCACCCCGCACATTTTAAGGTAGTCCTCTTCCAGTTCCTCCTCAATGATATCCTCAATATCATTTTCCAACAGCCGGGTCATCAGAGAAATATGACGGTCCATACCCATCTTTCCATGGAGATAATCCAGCTCTTTTCTTGTCCCATACGCCTTCGTCAGCACTCCCTCATCCTTGTTTAAACAGACACAATATACGTTATTGGCAGGGCAGAAAAGATCCTGCAGCATCTGTACCATACCCGAATCCAACAAGGATAATTCCAACTCCCTTTCTCTTTGTTCTTCCTGTTTTGCTGAAGATGCCATGAACAATTACTCCTTTATTCCTATGATAAACAAAAAACAACCCTCTCGCGGACGAATGCAATACTCCCTGAGCAGTTCCAGATTCTTATGAAGACGAAGCTGTTTTTTGACAAATCCATTCTCATTGCTGTACAGAATCATGGTTCCGTCCTTTTCCAGATGTTCCTGCGCTTTCTCAAAAAAACGCGCGTAAAACAGATCCTGTTCTGCCTTGCTCTTCTTTCCCCTGGCAGGCATGTTAGTGAGGATCTCATCGAATCTGTGCCGATGGGTAAAATCAAAAAAGTCTCTCTGTATATAGGAGGCGCTAACGCCTGCTAGCTCTGTGTTCTCTCTGGCTCCCCGGATCGCCTCCCCGAAAATATCCGTACCATACAGCGTTCTCGCCGGCAGGATCTGCTCCCTCTCCAAAAGCATGGTCCCCACCCCGCAAAAGGGATCCAGCACCGCCGCATCTTCCTTTAAATAGGGCTTGGCAAGCCGAAGCAAAAGCGCCGCCTGCGCCGGATGTATGGAGACCGCCAGAGCATTCTTGCGGTAAGAAAATCTGCGAAGGGGCAGAGTGAAAAATTTCAGATAGGCACAGAAACGTCCCTCCTTATTCTGAATCAGACGAATCTCGATCTCATAATCATCCTTGGAGTTGACCAGTCGATAACCGCTCTCCTCTTCCAGAATATAAGCCGTCTTTTTTATAAAATCTGTCTTTTTCCCCTGATCCATAGGTGACAGAACCTGCAGCCTGAAATAATAGGGTGCTCCTCCCTCCAGATGACATTCCAACAGCTCCATCAGGCTGCCCTGTAACAGGCTCTTTCCCGCAGTTTCTGCATCCATTGCAAAAGGCTCCACTCCACGGATCGGAAAGAGGATCTCCCGAAACGTCCTGATCTTCAAAAGCGACGGCAGATTCTTCGTACGGACCCGGACCCCCGACGGCGAGACCGCCACCCTTCCGCCTCGGATCTGCTCCGCCGTTAGCTGTGAAAATCCCCGGTCTGTGGTCAGGATCACCTCTGTCTCTTCCTCATAACCACAAAATGGATGGGGTTCATATATCTCCTCTTTTCTGAGGATCTTCTCCAATTCCCGCCGTTCTTCCCGAAGATGCTTCTTTTCGCCCTCCGAGGACTCCATTCTCTGTATCTGTTCATAGCGTTCCCGAAGCATTGGCAGATATTCTTTACAGTCAAATATCTGCATGGCAGTGAGATATGCGCTTCTCACAAAAAGCGTCTCCTCCCCCTCATATGCTTCCGCTAAGGCAGGAAGCGCTTCCTTCGCCTCTAACCGCCCTAAGATAAGCGCCGCATTTTTCCGAATCTTTGGATCCTCATGCTGTAAAAAGCCGATAAATATGGAATTGTCAGTAAGCAAGTCCAACAATTCCTTCTTTCCCCTATCCTCTTTGATAAGTTCCTTTATCTGTATCAGGTTTTTGCGGATCTCCTGCTTTTGATTTAAATCCTCGATGATATCTTTTAACATTTCATTCCTACTCAGTATTTTTAACTATTCTGATTCAATTCTACTTGATTTTTACTGGATAAGCAAGTCCAATCCACGATTCTTTCGCTATTCGGCTTCGTCCTGCGGCTCTATACCGTATTGCAAAATATATTCATCCACCTCTTTTTTGAACTTCGTCCACTCCTCCTCATGCTCCACATAGTAGAGCGGACATTTCTTGCCCGTCACGTCATAATGGCGGATGATATCCTCAGTGGTGAGTCCATAACGCCCTAACAGCCATGCCGTCAGATGAACGAGGGTATCCTTCGTCTCCTGATTGAATTTGCCCGTGGCGTCCTCATGACAACATTCAATGGAAATCGTATCCCCGTTTCTGTCGTTGGAGGCATAGGCAATCTCATTGCACGGGATACACTGAACCACCTCCCCATCCAGACCAATGACAAAATGAGCGCTTGCCTTCGTCTGCTTCGAATCCTTCAATCCGTTGAAATAATCCCTGTTCTGCTTCGCCGTGGTGCCGGGATTTGCCGTGTAATGGATCACGATGGCATTGACCTTATCCAGGGTGATCCCCGGTCTGGAATATTCGTTGATCTCCAACAGATCCACCGCATAATCCGGCGGATTCTCCACAATCTTCTGTACCGGTTCCGCCGAGGCAGCTCTGGCCGCCCGGATATGATTTACCAGCAGGACGATCCCCACGACCAGAAACAGGATCCCTGCCACAAATAAACCCCGGATCAGCAGTTCTCTCTGCCTTTTTTGCCTCGCCAGACGCCGCCTCTGTTCCCGGAGCTGTTCTCTTCTTTTTTTCTGTAATTCTTCTTCTGATAACATAAAATGCCGACTCCTTCTTGTCCATTATACAACAGGAGCCGACATTTTTCTGCGTGAAATTCTTAAATTTTTTTAAATTTCGAAAATTTCCTATAATTTTTTGATTCTCTCAAGGGCTGCCACGGTGTTCTCATAGCTTCCGAACGCAGTCAGTCGGAAGTATCCTTCTCCGCTTGGTCCGAATCCGGAACCCGGCGTGCCCACTACATTTGCGTTCTCCAATAAATAATCAAAGAAATCCCAGGAGTTCATATTCTCCGGTGTCTTTAACCAGATGTAAGGCGCATTCACTCCGCCGAATACGGTGTAGCCCGCCTCCTGGAGACCGGATTTGATCACGGAAGCATTTTTCATATAATAAGCTACCTGATCTTTTAACTGTGCCTTTCCTGCTTCGGAGTAAACAGCTTCCCCGGCACGCTGGATGATATATGGAGCGCCGTTGAATTTTGTGCCGTGGCGTCTTGCCCACATTCCATGCAAGGAGACATCCTGGCGTTTTAACTCCTTTGGTACTACGGTGTAGCCCAGTCTGACTCCGGTAAATCCTGCGTTTTTAGAAAAGCTCTTGATCTCAATGGCACAGGTCTTGGCGCCCTCGCACTCATAGATGGTGTGTGCCACGTCCTCCTCGGAAATATAGGCTTCATAAGCTCCATCGTAGATGATGATGGCTCCGTTTTTATTTGCATAATCTACCCATTCCTGTAACTGAGATTTTGTGATGGTAGTTCCGGTTGGGTTGTTCGGCAGGCAGAGGTAAATGACATCCGGCGTCTCCTTTGGAAACTCCGGTACAAATCCATTCTCCATGGTACATGGCATATAGATCACATCGCTCCAGGTCTCTGCGGCTGTGTCGTAGACTCCGGTTCTGCCCGCCATGACGTTGGAATCCACATAAACCGGATAGACCGGGTCGCAGACAGCGATTTTACTATCTGCGCTGAACAATTCCTGAATATTGGCGGAATCGCATTTTGCTCCGTCGGATACAAAGATCTCATCGGCAGTGATATCGCATCCCCGATCTGCATAGTCGTTCTTTGCAATGGCGTTTCTTAAAAATTCATAGCCCAGATCCGGCGCATAGCCGTGGAAGGTCTCTGCATTTGCCATCTCGTCCACTGCCTTGTGGAGCGCTTCGATGATTGCCGGTGCGATTGGCTGGGTGACATCTCCGATACCGAGACGAATCAGCTCTTTTTCAGGGTTCGCCTGCTGATATGCGTTGACTTTTTTTGCAATGTTGCTGAATAAATAGCTTCCCGGTAATTTCTGAAAATTATCATTCACTTTAAACATGTTTTTCTACCTCTTTCTTTTATTGTATATCTATTTCACCGTCAAAGACGATTTTAGCCGGACCTGTCATAAATACATGGTTCGTCTCTTTATCCCATAATATCTGTAGATCTCCGCCCAGAAGCTGAACTGTCACTTCATCCTGACAATATCCGTTCGCGATTGCCGCCACCACAGTGGCGCAGGCTCCCGTTCCGCAGGCAAGGGTCTCGCCGGAGCCACGCTCCCAGACACGCATCTGCAAGGTGTGGTCGTCGATAATTTTAACAAATTCCGTGTTGATTCGATTCGGGAATCTTTCATGGTTCTCGAATTTCGGACCAACTTTTTCTATGTCTAAATCTTCCACATTCTCTAAAAAGACAACACAGTGAGGATTGCCCATAGAGACACAGGTCATATGATATTCCTCTCCTTCGATGTCAATAGGAGCATCAATTTCCTGCCCCAAATCAGACTTTACGGGGATTTTCTCAGCCTTAAGCTCCGGCTTTCCCATATCGACCCGCACCAGACGGACCTTTCCATCTTCCACGGTCAAGTCCAGATATTTGATTCCCGCAAGGGTCTCAATGCTGATCTGCTGCTTTGTTGTCAGACCTTTATCATAGACGTATTTTGCCACACAGCGGATGCCGTTGCCGCACATCTCCCCCTGGGAGCCGTCGGCGTTGTACATATCCATACAAAAGTCCGCTTTCTGGGATGGCTTTATCAGTATCAATCCGTCTGAGCCAATGCCAAAATGTCTGTCGCTGACCATTTTTGCCGTCTCGCCTGGGTGTTCTATCTTCTCTTCTAAACAATTCACATAGACATAATCATTTCCAAGTCCCTGCATTTTTGTAAACTTCATACGATTCACTCCTTTATCAGGTCAATTATACGGTCTTTTTCCTGGAAATACCAGTTTTTTATTGTAAAAAGCAGTTTTTTCTATGAAATAACAGCTTTCGCATTCACAGTATTATACCATAAGGCTTAAAATCATCTGGGCGGTCTCAAGGATTCCGGTTCCGCTGTCCATACTGCTCTTTTGGATATAGCGGTGGGCTTCCTCCTCCGTCATCTGGTTCCTCTCCATCAGAAGTTTTTTGGCGTCCCACAAAAGCTTCTTTTCTTCTTCCGTGCGCTCTTTTGGCTTGCCCCTCCGTTTCTTTCGTTTCTTTTCATAGGTATAGGCCATCATCTCTATGGTTTGAAGCAGCTCGTGTACCTTTAACGGCATGGAGAGGCAGACCACGTCCGAAATCTCTCTGTTCATTGTATTTGCCTGTGAACCGACTAACAGCATTTCAAATTCAGAGGGCAGATATTCCTTAATCTCCGTACAGTACATATCGGAAAATCGATAGCCGCAGATCAGGATCCCGCCTTCCAAAGAATTGGCATTCTGCAACGCCTGACTTCCAGTTGTGCAGACCGCATCCACCTGATATCCGCTCTTCATAAGAATGCTTTTGATGCTCTTTGCATTCTCAATCTTCGGAAACGCTATTACCAAATTCATTTCATCATCCGTTCCTGTCCCTAGTGTATCATAATTGCTTTATCGTTTCTTATCCCAAGTTAAATCTTGTACAGATACTGGTCTATTTCCCAGTCGGTCACCTGAGAGGTATAAGACGCCCACTCCGCACGCTTTGCATGGATGTAATTGTGGCTGATATGTTCTCCAAGTACTCCCAGGATAAATTCGTCCTTTTCCAATTCATCTATGGCTTCGTTTAATGTCGCCGGAAGCGCCTCGATGCCCTCCGCCTTCTTTTCGTCCAGACGCATCTCGTAGACATTCTTCACTACGGCTGGCGGCGGCATGATCTGGTTACGGATGCCGTCAAGACCTGCCGCAAGGCATACCGCAAGGGCGAGATACGGATTTGCCGCCGGGTCCGGACAGCGCAGCTCCACCCTGGTGCCATCCTCGCGGGAGGCAGGAATCCGGATGAGAGGACTGCGGTTTGTGGCAGACCAGGCGATATAGATCGGTGCCTCATAGCCCGGCACCAGACGTTTGTAGGAGTTCACGAGGGGATTCGTGATTGCAGTCATTCCCTTCATGTGTCTCATGATTCCGCCGATGAAATAATAGGCTTCTTTGCTCAACTGCATTTCGTCTTTTTCATCGTAGAAAATATTCGTTCCATCCTTTTCTAAGGACATATTGATGTGCATTCCCGATCCATTGGTGCCGTATTTTGGCTTCGGCATAAAGCTTGCAAAGAGTCCGTGGCGTTTTGCAATGGTCTTGACAGCCAGCTTGAATGTCATAATATTGTCCGCCGTTGTCATTGCCTCGTCATATTTGAAGTCGATCTCATGCTGGGCCGGCGCCATCTCGTGATGGGACGCCTCGATCTCAAAGCCCATGTCCTCTAAGGTGAGCACCATGTCCCTTCTGGCGTTTTCGCCCAAATCAATCGGTCCTAAGTCAAAGTAGCTTGCCTTTTCATGGGAAATGGTGGTGGGCTGTCCGTCGTCGTCGGTATGGAATAGGAAAAATTCACACTCCGGTCCCACATTTAAGGTATAGCCCATCTGTTCTGCTTCCCGCACGACTCTTTTTAGCACATGGCGCGGATCCCCCTCGAAGGGTTCTCCATCCATGCGGTAGACGTCGCAGATGATTCTTGCCACTTTTCCCTGCTGGGGTCTCCATGGAAAAATAGCAAAGGTATCCAAATCAGGATGAAGGTACATATCGGATTCCTCAATCCTTACGAATCCCTCAATGGAGGAACCGTCAAACATACACTGGTTGTTCAGCGCTTTTTGAAGCTGTGTCCTGGTAATCGCCACATTTTTCAATGTGCCGAACATATCGGTGAACTGGAGACGGATAAATTCTACGTCTTCTTCGTCGACTAAGCGTATGATGTCTTTTTTGGTATACTTACTCATAATCGCATCTCTCCTTTTTCTATAT
Organism: uncultured Lachnospiraceae bacterium; assembly: GCA_958428365.1. GTDB lineage: Bacteria > Bacillota > Clostridia > Lachnospirales > Lachnospiraceae > Maccoyibacter. The sequence continues at coordinate 99,648 of CAUAFT010000002.1, forward strand.
ACTCTAACACTCTTTCATATTCTAAGTTTCCGCCAAATATATCCAGCGCGCTTCCAATCGTCACGTTCAGTCTTCCTTCGCCGAGCTGTTTTAGCTGGGCAAGGTCTTCAAAACTGCCTACGCCTCCGGCATATGTAATAGGGATTCTGCCCCACTTTCCCAACATGGCAGCCAGGGGACTCTCGATTCCCGACGCCTTCCCCTCCACATCTACTGCGTGGATTAAAAATTCTGAGGCATATTCTGTCAGTTGGTTAAGGATTTTTTCCGTTACTCGCTCGTCAGTGAATTTCTGCCAGCGGTCGGTCACGATATAGTAGTCCCCTTCCCGTTTCCGGCAGCTTAAATCCAGAACCAGGTGTTCCCTGCCTACTGCTTTTTTCAGTTTTTCCAGATTGGTATAGTTGATTTTTCCATCCCGAAAGACGTAAGAGGTTACGATGACGTGGCTTGCGCCCAGGTCTAAGAACTCTTTTGCATTGTCTGCAGTGATTCCTCCTCCGATCTGAAAGCCTCCCGGATAAGCGGCTAACGCCTGTACTGCCTGGGCTTTGGTCGCCTCGTAGTACTCTGAACCGGCGGGATTTAAGAGGATGATGTGACCGCCTTTTAAGCCTCTGTTTTTATAGAGGTTTGCAAAAAATGCTGCGTCCTGGTCTGCTACGAAGTTTTCCTTGGCCAGGTTGCCCTCATCTGCCAGGCTTCCTCCTACGATCTGCTTTACTTTTCCGTTGTGGATATCTATGCATGGTCGAAACTCCATTGTCATTCTCCTTTGTGTTTCCCTAAAAAAGGACAACGTTCATCCATTCAGACTCCGTTGTCCTTTGCCTAGAATAACATAATTTGGGGGAAATGTGAATAGGGAAGTTATATCCTTCTACATGAAAATCCATATTTTACGACAAAATGATTCCTTTTATGACGCATTTGCTAAAATAGATGCAAAAAGAGTATAGGAGCAATTACAAATGAATCATTTACAATCAATCACTCACAATTATTTGAACTTTTGCAAATTTCAAAAGAGACTGGATGAAAAAACGCTAAAAGCGTACAGAATTGACTTGAATCAGTTTATCAACCGGATATCTGTCGATTCCCTCTCTCTCATAACGCCGGAAATATTAGAGTCCTTCATCGCCACGCTTCACACAACTTATAAGCCTAAGACTGCCAAACGAAAGATTGCATCCGTCAAAGCTTTTTTTCATTATTTAGAATATAAAAATCTGATTGAAACAAATCCTTTTCATAAAATACAGATTAAGTTCCGTGAGCCTGTCACACTCCCCAAAACGATTCCGTTACATACGATCGAAACTCTGTTATCTACTATGTATCATCAGAAAGCACTGGCGAAGACAAAAACGCAGGAAAAGCATATTCTTCGCGATATTGCTGCGATTGAACTTCTTTTTTCTACCGGGATGAGAATATCTGAGCTATGTTCCTTAAGACCTGAAGATGTTGATTTGTATGCTAAGGATATTTTAATTCATGGAAAGGGTTCTAAGGAGCGGAAAATTCAGCTTGGAAATGATGATGTGGTCTCTGTTCTGCGGACTTATAAGGAGGAATATTCTGGGGAAATACTCGATTGCGGATATTTTTTTGTGAATAATTTTTCCCGCAGGCTGTCTGAACAGTCTGTGAGAGGTATTATTAATAAGTATGCATCTTTGGCGGAGATTGAGCTGCATATTACTCCGCATATGTTCCGCCATTCATTTGCTACGTTTCTTTTGGAGGAGGATGTGGATATTCGTTATATTCAGGAGATGTTGGGGCACAGTTCGATTAATATAACGGAAATATATACGCATGTTGCTATGTCTAAACAACGGGATATATTGACTACGAAACATCCTCGTAAGGATTTTGTGTTGGATTAGCAGGTTGGGAATGCACTCTGATTTTTATGAATCAGGGTGTGTTGTTTTTTTTTGGGGGGGAGAGGATTCGTGAGATGTGGGAACGTTGGATAATCTTGTATTATCTTCTACTAATCAGATAATATATAAAACATTTCTATAGGGGGAGAATTTCTATGAATATTAAATTAGTCGACAATTATTCTACCGATATAAAAGATATTATAGCTTTAACCAATGAAGAAAATTCATACTTTATTTCTAGTTGGGATAAAAGTGATAATCTTTTCAATCTAAATAGTTCTATATTAAATGAATGTATAAATAAGCAAGAACACAAAAACACATATATTATGTCTAAAGATATGCACGAATTAAAAAGCAAAATTTCAAATCATTTATCTCAAAATAATATTCATATATGCCAAAACCAATTCACCATTGTTTCAAACGGTACAAGTGCTGCATTTATCTCAATACTTCAAGCAGTTCAAAATAAAGTTAATAATTTCTTGTGTATAGGTCCGATTTATTTTACATATCTACAACTAATAAATATTCTCAATAAAAAATTGTTTTATTATAATGTTAATTTATTCCAAAACGAAGAATCTGACTTATCAAATATTTATAAAGAAATCCTTAATAAAAACATACAAGGTATAATATTAATTCAACCGTATTTTGGTAGTGGTATAAATATTACATTAAAAAAACTTGACAATCTTATCACATTTTGTGAATCTAATTCTATTTTTTTATTGATTGACTATATTTATGGAAATATGGAATGGAATGAAAAATCACATATACATAATTATCAACTTATACAACGAGTAATTACTTCTCAACATTGTATTATGTATGAATCAATTTCAAAACGTATCTTTTTAAATGGAGTTAAAAATGCTATCATTTTTGGAAATTCTCATCTTATCCAAAAAATAAATATAGATTCAGAAATTTGTTTAGGAAGTTTATCATATGTACAAGAATCTTTATTAGATACACTATACTTATCTAATAATCTAAGTAAAGTAGAATATTTTATTTCAGATATGCTCACATATGCCCAAAATAATTATATGCTATTAAAAACTTTATGTATGGGAAGTAATATTCTACTTTGCAATACTAATAGTGGATACTTTACTCTTGTTGCAATTCCTTCTTCTTGTTTTTATTCAACTAACAATAAAGAAATTATGAGAGAAATATATCAAAAAACAGGCATAGTAACAATTCCTCATAGTCGCTATCATTACTACCTTCCGCAGTTTTATTGCTTCAGAATAAATCTTATTTCAGATACCGATAAGCTAATAAATGCGTTCCGGAAACTTTTAGATATTTGCAGTAATTGATTTTATATCTTTTGCAATATTTTGATTTATGCATTTTCCAACAGGAATAAGTAACTCACCATCTTTCATAGCATCTTCAATTTTTTTGATATCTTTTACTGAAAGTTTTTCCTGTTGTAATTGTAATTGCAATTTATCACTTAACATTTTTTTGTTTTTTATATCAAAATATATATCAGAATAGTTCTTAATAATTTTGGGTAAAACACTGATTAAAATTAGTGTGGGTATAGCAAAAGTTAATACCCATGATCCTTTTTTCTGTTGGATTAAATTCCAATATTCATTATTTGATATAGAATCAATAAACTGTTTAGCCATTTCAATACACTTATCTAAATTGTCATTTTCAAAGTTTATTGTTAACAACGAAATATAAGCTGAATCAATTCCTAGTAAGTAATCTTGACTATGTATTGATAAATATAACGCATTTTGAAATTTTGATTGAAGAGCCTCAATCTCCATCCTTTCATCAAAATTATATTTTTCCCAATTAAAATTTGATAAAATATTAGATATATTATGTAATGTGTTAAAATCCACTGTTTCATACATCGCATAAAATATTAACGTATTCATTATATTTGTAATATCTAACATTCGACCATACTTATTATTAGCATAATAAGCCATACTCTCTTCTATTACTGATGGTATTTCAATTTGAGTCTTACAAATAATATGTAAATTTAGTATATCGTTAAAACGATGTTCTTTTTCAAATTTATGCAAAAAGTCTTGCGGGTTTAAATCTCTCCAATCTATATATTCACCTCTGTACAAAAAGCAGACGTCTTCCATATTGCAATTGGCTATAGAATATCCAAAGTAATAACTTGAATCTAGGCAGACATTACTAAATTTACATTCGATAAATGTATGATTTTCTGCATGCATAGTTGCAAGATTCGTATCAATAAATGTACATTTTTGAAAAATATCACTATCTGTTGTCGACATTTCAAAACTACATCCTTTGTATGTACAATTAACTAACTTGCAATGTTGCATATTAATTAAAAAATTCTCATCGGGAAATTCACAATTTACAAATGTTGTTGAATGAATAGAAGTATTTCTATACAGATTATTAATAAATCTAACATTTTCAAAATAACAATTTTTCATTTGACAACAGCCAAATTGTACTTTTTCAAAATTGCAATTTAAAAATATTGCATTTAGAAAATCGCTTCTATCTAAATTATTTTTGTAAAAAGTTACATTCTCAAACCTACTTCCTCTAAAATCACTTCTATAAAATGATACAGAATGCATATAGGCACGAAAATTAATATCTTTAAAAATAACGTATGAGATATCTTCAGATTCAAATTTTTTAAACTCTATAAAATCTTTTTGATGGTATTTTTGTATATGATTGTCCATTCGTCATCATCCTTTTTATGTAATAGATAATACAAGATTATCTTTGTGTCATTTTACCACATATTTCCACACATTTCATCAATAAATACAAAAAATCTTTCATTTCTTATAGTGATCTCTTAAAACTTTTATTTGCCTCTTCCCTTACCTATGCTAAAATAATCTCAATATCACCCGGAATTTCACCATCCATCCCTTAAAACATCAGAATATACCATCACATTCATGAAAAGAATCTTTATTTCAAAAATCGAAAAATATCATCATCTACAGCAAATCCCGGATGAAATCCAGTCCTCCGAAGATCTCCCTGAAAATCTCACCTATTCGTGTCCACTCTTATTAAAAACTGTGCATCCTTTTATTTGTTTTATATTATTCAAAAAAATTCCAAGACCGATAAAAAGAAGCGGCGTCGTCGCTGCCTGCGGATTATTTACCAACCCCTGTGTCAAAAAAGATGTGATTCCAAGAATTCCAAACAAAGAAACCTCATTCTTCCGCCAGGCCCGAATACTCTCTATGAGCAAATAGATCAATATTCCAAAATAAAAGATAACTCCCAAAATACCAGTTGTAATCAAGAACTGAAGCATTTCATTATGAGCATCAATAAACCTCCCATAAGGAATTTCTGTTCCATAATAAACTTCCATCAAATCTCCAAATCCTGTCATTCCGCTTCCGAACAGTTTTTCCCATAGAGACTGTCTCCAAAATATTTGGATAGAACGCTTCCAAACATAACCTCTGTATGTTCCCCAGGTATCATCAAAATAAAAACACGATGCCCACCCGTCTACCGATCTATTTCCACGCAAAAAATTAAAATAAACGAAGAAGGCTATCAATATAGTAAGCACTCCTATTGATATGCCTACATACCCTTTCTGTATGCGCTTCCATAAACATTGATCTTCCCAATCTTTTTTACCACAAACCATATATTTTCCAAATAAAGCCATTACCGCTCCCACAACGATAATTTTTTCATCCAGAAAAATCGGTGATATTCCATCCATTGGATAAACCCATTGTCCAAACCATTTTGGATAAAGCCAAAGCACAAAAAAGGCAGCTATAAGAATCCCTACCAGTTCAAAAAAACGTTCCATATATTCTCTTTTTTCAAAAGCATAGCCACACAGAATCACAAATGCCGTTCCAACACCCAGATAAACACTGTCGCTCCTACAGCAGACCATACCCGAAAAGCCAAGAAACAACCATCCCCCATAGATTCTTTTAGAAAACTTTTCTTTGCACAGCAAATAAAACACCATTCCAATAGGAATCACCATACTGTCAAATGTTGCATTAAAGTTCTTGTTCCCTATAGTACTAAGAAAATCATAGTGCAGATTTTCCACCAGATTCTCTTTCATTTTCAAAATATCCAAATTGCACTGATTTAAAAATTGGAGCAGGAAAACCATCCCACTCCCGATTAGAAATCCCCAGTTCAAAACCACACTCCAAACCAGATATTTCCCAATCCAAAGCATGGCAAATATGCCCAGAATCATTGCCAAGGCTCCCAGATATCTACCACTCAACCCCAAAAAAGCATCTACGCCTTTCCCGCTTTTAAATGATGAGATTACCAGTACACCTATCTCCCCAGACACAAGATACTCTAACAGTCCCCATTTCTCTTTGCTTCTTTCCTTATTTCCCATACATATCTCTATAAATATCATACAAAGTGAAAAAATCCCTGTGACAATCAAAAAAAAGTTCCGCTTTGCCCGCAGAATATCAATATAGTTGTTTCTATAATAAAGAGGAAATATAAGCAACATCAGGAACACATACATAGTCACGCATTTTTCTTTTAATTCTCTTCCCATTACCTTTCTCCCATTTAAAAAATCCGACAGCTGGAAAAACCCGCTGCCGGATACTTTCTATGTAACAGTTATTTCACAGTAACTGTGAATTTTGCGGTTGCTCCGCTCTTCATGATTACGGTAACGGTTGTCTTACCTTTCTTCAGTCCTGTTACTTTTCCTTTGCTGCTTACTTTTGCAATCTTGCTGTTTGCCACTTTGTAGGACTTCACCGTGTCTTTTTTTACTACGGTTGATTTTACTTTGATGGTTGTGGTCTTACCCACTTTAATGGTTGCCTTTGTGGCTTTTAAGGTGACTCCAGGTACGGTAACTTTGCAGGTCGCTTTCTTTCCGTTAGAAGATTTTGCTGTGATGGTTGCTTTTCCTGCAGCTTTCGCTGTAATTTTACCATTTTTATCCACAGTCACTACTTTTTTGTTGGAGCTTGACCAGGTAATCTTCTCTGTTGCTGAAATTGGATTTTTGGTTGCCTTTAAGGTTGCTTTTTTACCTTTTAATAAGGTTTTACTCTTTGCATCCATTTTCAGGCTCTTTGTGACGACTTTACCTTTCTGAACATTTACGGTGTATTTTGCGCTTGCTCCGCTCTTCATGGTTACGGTGATGGTGGCTTTGCCAACTTTCTTAGCTGTTACCTTTCCTTTACTATTGACTGTTGCAATCTTCGTGTTGGAGCTCTTGTAGGATTTTACCGTATCATTGGATGGGGATTTTGTTGCAACTTTTACTGCAGTTGTGGATTTTCCTACCTGGAGTGGAATGCTCTTTGCATTTAATGTAACTGCTGCCACGGTAACTTTACAGGTTGCTTTCTTTCCATTGACCGTAACTGCTGTGATAGTTGCTGTTCCTGCCGCTTTTGCTGTGACTTTTCCGCTGCCGCTTACGGTTGCTACGGATGTTTTGGAACTTTTCCATGTCACGGTTGTGCTGGATGCGTTTGCCGGCGCTACCGTTGCTTTCAACTGAAGAGTCTTTCCTTTTACGACGGTTGCGCTTTTCTTATTCAAGGTAACTCCTGTTGGCGCTGGTTTTACTACGGTAACTTTGCAGACAGCCTTCTTTCCGTTTGCCGTACTTACTGTAATATTTGTTGTTCCTGCCGCCTTCGCTGTAACTGTTCCATTGCTTACGGTTGCTACGGATACATTGCTGCTTGTCCATGTTACCGCCTTATTGGTTGCATTTGCCGGTGCTACCGTTGCTTTCAGAGTAGTAGTTTTTCCAATTTCTAAGGAAAGACTGGAAGCAGACAGAGTGACTCCGGTTGCTTCAATGGCAGCTGGTGCAGGATTTGTCACTATAACACTGCAAGAGACAGTAATTCCATCAGCCGTTGCTGTAATGACTGCCGTTCCTGCTGTCTTTGCTGTGACGATTCCATTCTCTACTGTTGCCACAGATGCATTGCTTGTTGACCATGTAACTGTTTTGTCAGTTGCATTCTCCGGTAATACGACTGCTGTTAAGGTTGCGCTCTCACCGGTCTTTAATGACAGTGATGTCTGAGACAGCGTTATACTCTCAACTTTTACTGTCTGATCCGTATCTCCCTCTCCCGGAGTTGCTTCTCCTTCTCCCGGCGTCGACTCTCCTTCCCCTGGAGTTGCTTCTCCCTCTCCCGGTGTCGACTCTCCTTCTCCTGGGGTTGCTTCATTCTGCGCAGATGGATCTCCTGCTGCGAATGCATCCATCTGTGTCATTGTCACACAGAGACAAACTGCTAAAAACATTGCCAGAATTCTTTTCCATTCCGGCTTCTCAAATTTCCATTTCAATTCTGTCATGGTTTCTCCTCCTTGTATGATTTTCACAGTTTTTTCAAAATCTGTTCTTACATTCTACTTCTTTTGACATCATTTGTCAACTCTATAGAGTATATCGGTATATTCTATAGGATATATTGAAATCATAATGTATTTGCTACACTAGAATCAAAAATAGTCATAACATTCATCATCTTAGGAGGTACTGCTTTGGAACTTGACAAGGACTTCAATCTTACTGTGGGTCTTAGAATCCGTGAAATCAGGGAATCTATGCACATGACCCGGGAGCATTTCAGTGAGTTATGCGGAATCTCTGACAGTTTTCTGGCTGCTGTGGAAAACGGAAAAAAGAGCATTACTTCAAAAACGATTTTTAAGATCTGTTCCAATGCCCACATTTCTGCTGATTATATTATTTTAGGAAATCACAATGATTTTGAATCAGACACCGCCATTGAACTATTGAAAAATATGACGCCGGAAGAGCGGGAATACGCCTATCGTATTCTGCGGGAGTACTCAAATGCATTACACCTGCATCACGACTCTTCCTCCTAAAGCAGCCATGTTCTTTGAAAAGAACCCGGCTACACATTGACACATATATCTTTTTTTGCTAGAATTGAGAAATTAAGACCTAATTATATTTTTATATGATAATAAAGTTACATTAACAAGAAAGAGAGGCAAATTTCATGGGTACAATTATCGGTGAAGGAATTACATTTGACGACGTTTTACTGGTTCCTGCATATTCGGAAGTCACTCCAAATATGATTGATTTATCCACTTATTTAACAAAGAAGGTTAAATTGAACATCCCTATGATGAGTGCGAGCATGGATACCGTTACAGAACACAGAATGGCAATCGCTATGGCAAGACAGGGAGGCATCGGTATCATCCATAAAAATATGTCTATTGAAGCACAGGCAGAAGAAGTGGACAAGGTAAAGCGTTCCGAGAACGGCGTTATTACGGATCCATTCTCACTCTCACCGGAGCATACCTTACAGGATGCAGACGATCTGATGGCAAAATTCCGTATCTCCGGCGTACCGATCACCGAGGGCACAAAACTGGTTGGTATCATCACAAACCGCGACTTGAAATTCGAGACGGATTTTTCCAAAAAAATCAAAGAATCCATGACCTCCGAGGGACTGATCACAGCTCCTGAGGGCATTACCTTAGAGGAAGCAAAAGCAATCCTGGCAAAAGCCAGAAAAGAAAAGTTACCGATCGTGGACAAGGATAACAATTTAAAGGGTCTGATTACCATCAAGGATATTGAAAAACAGATCAAATATCCTTATTCCGCAAAGGACGAGCAGGGTCGTCTGCTCTGCGGCGCAGGTGTGGGAATCACCGCAAATATGATGGAACGCGTGGACGCTCTGGTCAATGCCCATGTGGATGTTATCGTAGTAGACTCCGCCCATGGTCATTCCAAAAATATCTTAGAAGCTGTTAAAAAAATCAAAGCTGTCTACCCTGACTTGCAGGTCATCGCCGGAAACGTGGCAACAGGCGCAGCGGTCAAAGCTCTGATTGAGGCTGGCGCCGACGCAGTGAAGATCGGTATCGGACCTGGTTCTATCTGTACCACCCGTGTGGTTGCAGGTATCGGCGTTCCACAGATTACCGCCATCATGGAGAGCTATGAAGTAGCAAAGGAATACGGCATTCCGATCATCGCCGACGGCGGTATCAAATATTCCGGAGATATGACGAAGGCCATCGCAGCCGGAGCCAATGTCTGTATGATGGGAAGTATGTTCGCAGGATGTGACGAGAGTCCGGGAACCTTTGAATTGTATCAGGGAAGAAAATACAAGGTATACCGCGGCATGGGTTCTCTTGCCGCTATGGAGAACGGCTCCAAAGACCGCTACTTCCAGGAAGATGCGAAAAAGCTCGTTCCAGAGGGCGTAGAAGGTCGTGTCGCTTATAAGGGAAGCGTGGAAGATACCGTATTCCAGTTAATCGGCGGTTTACGCTCCGGTATGGGATACTGCGGCGCTCCGAATATCGAGACCTTAAAGGAAACCGGAAGATTCGTTAAGATTTCCGCGGCATCCTTAAAGGAGAGCCATCCTCATGATATTCATATCACAAAAGAGGCTCCGAACTACAGTATTGATGAATAAAAATGAACACAAAACGGGATGTCCACCTTCTGGTGACATCCCGTTTTTCATTACTGGTTTACAGTTGTGTTGTTCTCGTTCTTTGTGTTATCTACCATACCATTTTTCTCATTGTCATCGTTGGTATTGTTATCCTTGTTGTTGTCGCTATCATTGGTTCCTGTGATATCCTCCACAGCATCGCCAACTCCTCTTCCAACGTCTTCCACACCGTCTACGACACCTTCGCCTACGCTTCCGGCTGCATCGCCGACATTGTCTACTGCATTGTTCACAGCGTTTCCGGCATTGTCATTGTTGGTATCGTTGTCCCTGTCGGTCACATTGTCATTTGCATCGTTGTTTTTATCCGCCGCATTTTCCTCATTTCCTGTGGTATCAGTCGCATTATCATCGTTGTTGTTCCCGCAGGCTGTCATAGTTCCAAGCGCCAATACCAGCATGGCGCCGATTATGAGTTTTTTAAATTTTTTCATATCAACACTATCTCCTTTTGTTTGATAGTACTAATATGTCCTTTCCCTCTGTTTTTATACGGGGCTTACTGGCATTTTTCAAAAAAATCGGACAATTTTTTCAATAATTTTCCACTTGAGACAGGCTTCACCAGATACTCCTGGGGTCTCAATTCCATACACTCCAATACGCGGTCTCTGTCCGTCACCGCCGTCATGAAAAATACAGGAATCCCGCTGGTACGCTCCTCCTCCTGCATCTTTCTGAATACCGTGGGACCGTCCATTCCCGGCATCATATAATCTAACAGCACGGCGTCCGGGATATTTTTTTCAAAAAATTTCAATGCTTCCTCCCCGGACTTGATACAGTATACTTTATAGAGATCTTTCAGATAGGAACGAATCACCTTCAATGTCATGGCGTCATCGTCCACGATCAATATCTTTTTTCTGTTATCTTCTTCCATCGGTTCCTCCTCGCTAATATTACCATTGTAACATTGCCGGGAAACCGCGTCAAACTATATCATTTTCAATTATTTTCTCATCTTCGGCTCAAAGATCCAGGAAGCCAGATAGCCAAAGATCAAAGCCGCGGAGATACCCACCGCGCTGGCTTTGAAGCCTCCCATGAAAAGTCCCAAAAATCCCTGGGCATCCACGGCCTCCTTCACGCCCTTCCAGAGGGTATTTCCAAATCCCATCAAAGGAACGCTGGCTCCCGCCTTTGCGAACTCCAAAAACGGCTCGTAGACGCCGATGGCGCCTAAGACTGCCCCTAAGCATACCAGGAGTACCATGACTCTTCCCGGCAGCATTTTCGTTTTTTCCATTAGAATCTGGGCAAGGGCGCAGATCAGTCCTCCCACCCAGAACGCATTGATATAATCCATCTTTCCCCCTCCTTTTTATGATGCGTGTTCGATCACCACAGCGTGGGCGATTCCCGGTACGTTCTGTCCCTCGTTGAAGCTCACAGTGGAGAGCAATGCCCCCGTTGGAACAAAGAGGATCCGTCCTAACGCCCCTCGCTCCACCTCTTTTAAAAAGTAAGCGCTTAGGGTGACGGCGGAGCAGCCGCAGCCGGAACCTCCCGATTGGGTCCCCTGCTCCTCACAGTCGAAAATCTCAATCCCGCAGTCCGTGTGTACCGACGAGATATCCACTCCCTTTTCCCGCAGCAGCTTGATCAGGATCTCCTTGCCCACCTTCCCCAGATCTCCGGTGATGATCTTATCATAGTCCTCCGGCTTTCTGTCGAAATCCACCAGATTCTGAAAAATCACGTCACAGGCGGCAGGAGCCATGGCTGCTCCCATATTCATAGAATCCCTGATCCCGTAATCTACCACCTTTCCTGTGGTGATTCCGGTGATCCTTGCCTTGCTGCGCTTTGTGCTAAGTACAAAGGCTCCACTTCCCGTAACCGTCCAGGTAGCTGATAAGGGTCTTTGATTGGCATACTCCAGGGGAAAGCGAAACTGCTTCTCCGCACTGGCAAAATGGCTGGAGGTCAGAGTCACCACATGCTCGGCATACCCCGCCGCCACGCACATGGCTCCAAGAGACATGGACTCCCCCGCCGTGGAGCAGGCTCCGTACAGCCCAAAAAGAGGAATCTCATACTCCATGATTCCGAAGGAGGTGGCGATATTCTGCCCCAGCAGATCTCCGGCAAAGATATAGCGGATATCCTCCGGCTTTAACCCCGCTTTTCCCAGGGCAAGGGCAACCGCCTCCTTTTGCAGGGTGCTCTCCGCTTCCTCCCAGGTGTCCTCTCCGAACTTATCATCCTCGCAGATCACGTCGAACTTTTTGCCCAGAGGTCCCTCTCCCTCCTTCTTTCCCACGATATTTCCGGTGGCGAGGATGTAGGGCGGTCTGTGGAATGCGAGGCTCTGCTTTCCTTTCCGCTGTGATAAAAACTCCATTTGTTCCATAAAAAAACCTCCCAAACTTTTTGATAGTATGAGAGATTTTTTCCAATTTTATTCTAAATGTAGTTTTCTTCTTTTAGAAGCCGGTACAGTGTGGGATCCAAATGATACTCCCGCATCAGATTCTCCACTTCCTGCAGCCGCTTCTCTCTCTGCTCCTTTGACACATTCCTTTTCTTTCCCCGGATCAGGATATTCTTCGGTGTATGGGCGAAGTCCACGAACTCCAACAGATCCACCCTATAACCACAGGCTTCCAAAAGACTGCCGCGAATGGCATCGGTCATCAGCGCCGCCGTGCGCTCCTTGATGAGGCCGTAACGGGTCAGAATGGAAAAATCATCGCTCTGTATCTGGCTGTTCAGCTCATGCTGACAGCAGGGTACGGAAAAAATCATTTCTGTGTCCCAGGAGACGGCATGATAGAGGGCGTAATCCGTCGCCGTATCACAGGCGTGAAGGGTAATTACCATGTCGATCTTCTCCTGGCTCTTATAACCGCTGATATCTCCCAGCTCAAAATGCAGGTTTTTATAACCGTATTTCTCCGCCGCCAGACTGCACTTCTCTATAACGTCCTCTTTCAGATCCAGTCCCACCATATGAACTTCCATCCCCCGGATCTCCGTAAAATAATAATATAGGATAAAGGTCAGATAGGATTTCCCACAGCCGAAGTCCACAATACGCAGAGTCTCCGTCTTCCGGTTCTTCACAGCGTCATCCACCAATTCCACGAAACGATTGATCTGCCGGTACTTATCATACATACTGTGTACGACCTTTCCCTCCTTTGTGAAGATTCCCATATCCACAAGGGGTTCGATACAGGTTCCCTCCGGGATCAGATACTGCTTTTTCCGGTTATGCCCGGTCTGCGCTTTTGGATTTCCGGTCTTACAGATCTTTTTGGTGAGATGTACCTTTTTCTTTTTTGACACCAGTAGCTGGTATTCCGTGGCTCCATCCCAGGCATTCAACTGATAAAAATGCCTGCCCAGTTCCTCTTCCAGATAGTCTTCCACCTCTTTCACATCCATATTCTCATGAAAGACCTGCTTTTGTGTATATTTTTCAATCTGGTAATCTTTTTCTTTTTTTAAAATCTGAACTTTTCGGTATTCGCAGTCCCTTGCCTTACTCAATACGATCTTATAAGGCAGGGACTGCATCAATTCCTCAATCGTCTCTCTCAAACCGGAACTCCCTTCCCTCTTAATCCTCCAGCTTGAAGAAGCTGATCTCCTCCTCCAATTTTGCAGATAACTCTGTCAGATTCTTAGAAGCATCTGCCAGAAGGTTCATGGTCGCGTTCAACTCCTCCATGGAAGCCGTTGTCTGCTGCGTACTTGCGGCATTCTCCTCTGAGATGGCGGAGAGATTCTGGATCAGGTCTACCACCTTACTCCGGGCTTCAAAATAAGCATCCGTATGACTTCTGATAACAGTGGTGTCCTCCTTGGAACTTGTGATACCGGCGCTTACTGCCTGGAACTTCTCTCTGGTCTCATCCAGCTTCTCCTGCTGCTGACCTACCAGTACGTTGACCTGCTCCATCACTTCCACCGTCTTTTCGGACTCTTCTAACAGATTGTCAATAACTCTCTGAATCTGTTCTGCAGAGGTATTGGACTGGTCTGCCAGCTTTCCGATCTCGTCTGCCACCACGGCAAAACCTTTTCCTGCCTCTCCTGCTCTTGCCGCTTCAATGGAAGCATTTAACGCCAACAGGCTGGTCTGATCCGCAATGGCTGTGATCAGCTTCGCCGCCTCGCTGATCTCCTGTACTGAATCATTGGTGGTCTTGATCTGTTTTCCAATATGATGGATCGCTCTGGTTGCTTTGTCATTGGAGGTTGCCAGTTCCCGAATGATCTCCGCTGACTCATCTCCGGCATGCTTCATCTCACTGGAGGTTGCGTCCAGAGTTCCCACTCCGTCCACGATCTGTCCTACCACTTCTCCCATATCACTGACATGCATGGATGTTTCCTCGATATCTTCTGCCTGAGAAACAGCTCCCTTGGAGATATCCTCCACGGCACGACTGATCTCGTCAGCCGCCAGATTGCTCTGCTGCGCCATCTGATTTAAGTTCTCACCGGATTCTAACAGGACCGCCGCAGAATCTTTGATATCGCTGATGATCGTGACCAGCTTATTCTTCAAATCGTTGAGGGCATTCGCCATCTTTCCGACCTCATCGCCTTTTTTCAGTAATCTCTCCTCAATATGAATATTTACATTTCCATGAGAAAGACTGATGAGAGCTTCCTCCGCATAACGGATCCCCCTTCCCAAAGCTCTGGAGGACAGAGTCACCGTTATCATCGTTATCACAAGCAGCACAAGAGCAGCTTTTACGATGGTCATGATCTTATCCTGGGTATAATCATCTATATCGGTACTCGGATCTGTGATACAGATCATGCCTACGATACTTCCGTCCGTATTCTTTAACGGAATGGAATAGGCATAGTATTCTTCTCCCTCGATCTTCACTGCTTCTTCTTTATACTCTTTTCCCTTTTCAAAAACCTGCTCCACCAGCTTTTTGTCGTCGATCTTCTTTCCGATGATACGCTCCTCATTCTTGTCCTTAAGGGTGGTGATTTTGATCTCATCTCCATAGGTAAGGATCATATCATAACCGGACTTCTCCACAAACTGATCCATCATGACATTGGTGGCTGTCAGATCCACGGGACCTTTATACAGGGCGCCTGTCTTTTCGTCCACGGAATAATCCCCCTGATATACGATGTCATATGCCGACTGAACGCTTCCAGCCATGCCTGCCATACCGTCATACAAGGTCTTATGCATCCCCTCTTTCATCCCCTCCGATGAAATAAAGGTCAGAATCAACAGGATACATAGGATCGGCACCATGGTAATTGCAACCATCCGTGCTGTCACTCCAATCACCGTCTTTTTTCTTCTCTCTTCTGTCGTATTCTCTTTCATCGCCTTGTCTCCTTTGTAAGTGAATTTTACTGTCTATATTATAACGCAGACTGCCGCTACTGACAAGAAAAGCAGGGTAAAAAAACAGAGCAGAGAACCGATGGTTCTTTGCTCTGTTCTATCCAAAAACTTCTGCGCTTTCTACATGGTCACCAATATGAATTTTGCCGCAAACAATGCCGCGATCACCGTAATCATAATATCTTTTTTCTTATAATTTCCCGTAAACAGGGTGATGATGACGTAGGCAATGGCTCCGATTCCGATTCCGTTTGAGATGGAATAGGTCAGAGGCATCATAACCAGAGTTAAAAATGCCGGAACTGCGGAGCGAAGATCGTCCATATCCACCAGTGAGAAATTCTTAAGCATCAATACGCCCACATAGATCAGCGCCGGCGCTGTGGCAGCGCTTGGAATAATGCTTGCCAGCGGAGTCAAAAACAGGCAGATTGCAAAACAGATGGCTGTCACAAGACTTGCCAGTCCCGTTCTGGCTCCCGCCGCTACGCCTGCCGCAGATTCCACAAAAGTGGTACAGGTGGAAGTACCTAAGACTGCGCCTGCCACGGTAGCCACAGAGTCGCTTGTCATTGCCTTATTTACATTGATCGGATCTCCGTTTTCATCCAGCATTCCCGCCTGTGCGGAGGTTCCATACAGGGTTCCAATGGTATCGAACATATCCACCAGACAGAACGTAATAATGAGGATAATGGCGTTGAACACACTTCCAATGTGTTTGCTGGAGAATGCCGCGCTCCATGCCTCTGCACTGAAAAGTCCGGTAATACCGATCTCCCCAAAATCCTTAAAGGAACGTCCGATATGGCTGATATCCATGCTTGGAACGGTTCCCATAAATACATAGTAGACAACTGTGGAAACAATGATTCCAAGGATAATATTTCCCTTCACATTATATTTTCCTAAAATCGCGATCACAAGAATACCGATAAGAGCCGTCAATGCCGGAGCAACGGTCTCCCACTCTCCGCCGTGGATGTCCACAAACTGTACCAGAGTATACGGATTCGCCTGAATGATTCCTGCATTCTGGAAACCGACAAAGGCGATAAAGAGTCCGATACCTGCCGGGATGGATTTTTTCAGACATTCCGGCATGGTCTTAGCGATATACTGTCTCGCCCCTGTTACGGATAAGATCAAAAATACAGCTCCGGCTAAGAAGATAATGACCATACCGGAATGATATCCTGTGATCACATCCTCACCTGCAAAAAATGCTGCAGATATGAAACAGGTACAGAAGAACGCATTCAGTCCCATACCACACGCCTGTGCAAAAGGCAGCTTCGCATAAAGCGCCATCATCAATGTACCGATCACTGCCGCCAGAATGGAGGCGATGTAGACCGAATTCCAGATCTGTCCCAATGCCGCTGCATCGGCTCCCAGCTCTGCCAGCCAGCCGTTGGCTCCCTCGGCTGCAACCTGATTCGGATTGACAAATACGATATATGCCATGGCAAAGAAGGTTGTCAATCCACCGATAATCTCGGCTCTTACTGTTGAATTTCTCTCAGAAATCCCAAAAAACTTGTCCATTTTCTATTTCTCCTACCTTAATCTTTTTATTTTCCCTCGTAACAAATGACCGAAGCCACGTCATAATCTTTCAGACGTTCTCTTCCATTCAGTCCCGCTAACTCCATCAGGAAAATAACCTTTACGACTTCGCCGCCCAGCTCCTCAACTAACTTTGCAGCGGCCTCCATCGTGCCTCCTGTTGCGATCAGATCGTCCACAAGAACTATCTTCTGTCCCGGCTTGATCGCATCCTTGTGTATTTCAATCGTTGCCTTTCCATACTCAAGGTCATATTCTTTTTCAATGGTCTCACAAGGGAGCTTTCCCTTTTTGCGCACCAGTACAAATGGCTTGTGAAGATTGTACGCGATCGGCATACCAAAGATAAACCCTCTGGACTCCGCACCCACAATGACATCGCAGTCGACGTCCTCAATGAGTTTTTGCATTTCATCAATCGCCATATGTAATCCGTCCGCATCCTGAAGCACACTGGTCACATCCCGAAATATAATACCCGGTTCCGGAAAATCCGGGATGCTTCTCACATAGTCTTCCATCTTCTTCATGTTC
Source organism: uncultured Lachnospiraceae bacterium (assembly GCA_958428365.1). Classification (GTDB taxonomy): domain Bacteria; phylum Bacillota; class Clostridia; order Lachnospirales; family Lachnospiraceae; genus Maccoyibacter. The sequence goes on from CAUAFT010000002.1 coordinate 117,536, forward strand.
CGTTTTCACTCCTTTATCCGTATTATGAATCGTGTTCATCAGCGTACAGAGTAAATATTATCATTATTTCCTGAAAAATGCAAATAATACGGGCATTTCCCGGCATTGACAGCAACAGTTCAGCCACAGCCCGTAACATGGAAGCTGTGGCTAGACCGTTACCATTGACAAGGATTCTGAAAAAAACTAGAATAAAACAAAAAAGGAGAATTACTATGCGAATGAATCAGACCCCGTCCGCTGAGCGCGTCCACATCGGTTTTTTCGGGCGCAGAAATGCCGGAAAATCCAGCGTGCTCAACGCGGTTACCAATCAGGACTTAGCAGTAGTCTCTGACATAAAAGGCACCACCACGGATCCCGTACAGAAATCCATGGAGCTTCTGCCCTTAGGACCCGTGGTCATCATCGACACACCGGGAATCGACGACGAGGGAGAGCTGGGCGCTCTTAGGGTAAAAAAGAGCTATCAGGTTCTGAATAAGACAGACGCCGCCGTACTCGTGGTGGACGCCTCCTTAGGACTCCAGCCAGAGGATCTGGCTTTTATCGAACATATTCAAAAAAAGAAGATTCCCTACGCCGTTGCCTTTAATAAATCCGATCTGATCTGTGAAGATAACACGGCATTTCATAAAGACCAGGTCTATTTAAGGGAACAGAAGATCCCCTCTGTCGCCGTCAGCGCCCGAACGAAGGAGGGAATTAAGGACCTAAAAGAGACCATCGCCTCCCTGGCAAAAACCGAGGAACCAAAGCTCAAGATCGTGGCGGACCTGATCCATCCTTCCGACTTCGTGGTTCTGGTGGTTCCCATCGATAAGGCGGCTCCAAAGGGCCGGCTCATCCTGCCGCAGCAGCAGACCATCCGTGATATCCTGGAAGCCGACGCTGCCGCCATCGTGGTGAAGGAATACGAACTAAAGGACACCTTAGAACATCTTGGAAAAAAACCGCGGCTTGTCATCACAGACAGCCAGGTCTTTGCAAAGGTGAGCGCCGATACTCCAAGGGATATCCTACTGACCTCCTTTTCCATTTTATTTGCAAGATATAAGGGGAATCTTTCCACCACGGTGGAGGGCGTCACCGCCCTGGATACCATTGAGGACGGGGATCAGATCCTGATCTCCGAGGGCTGTACCCACCATCGCCAGTGCGACGACATCGGAAGCGTGAAGCTGCCCCGCTGGATCCGTCAATACACCGGAAAAGAACCGGAATTTATCTTCTCCTCCGGCACGGAATTTCCAGAGGATCTCTCTCCTTATAAAATGATCGTACACTGCGGCGGCTGTATGCTGAATGAACGGGAGATGAAATACCGTCTCGCCTGCGCCGGGGATCAGAACATCCCCATCACAAACTACGGCATCGCCATCGCCTATATGCAGGGCATCTTAAAGCGCAGCCTGGAACCCTTCCCTGCCATTGCCATGATGCTGGAGGATTAGAATATGCGGACAGAACGAGATATGTTAGGAGAACAAGACTTAGATGACACCCTCTACGGCTTACAGACGCTGCGGGCTTATGAAAACTTCGGAACCGCCTGCCACAGAACGAAGCTCTCCCTCATTTACGCCATAACACTGGTGAAAAAGGCTGCCGCCATGTCCTACGAGCAGCTTGCCGAAAAAGACGGGGAGCTTCAAAAAAAATCCCATATCTGGGCTGCCATCATCCTCGCCTGCGATAAGATCCTGGACGGGGACGCCGACAGTGCTTTCATCACCTCCGCCCTTCAGGGAGGCGCCGGAACCTCCACCAATATGAACGTGAACGAGGTCATTGCCAACCTTGCCCTCTCGATCTTAAACGAGCCTCTGGGTTCCTATGATATCGTTCACCCCCTGGACGACGTGAACCGCGGTCAGTCCACCAACGACGTCTATCCCACGGCTCTGCGCATCGCTTCCATCCAAAAATTGCAGACATTAAGCGAAGCCTGCGCTTCCTTACAGGAAGCCTTACAGAAAAAAGAACTGGAATTTGAGCATATCAAAAAACTGGGACGCACAGAAATGATGGACGCCATGGAGATCACCCTTGGCGCAGAATTTGGCGCCTTTGCCCAGGGCATCGCCAGAGACCGCTGGAGACTCTACAAGATGGAGGAACGTCTCCGTCAGGTAAATCTGGGCGGCACTGCGGTGGGCACCAGTGCCCACACTGATAAAAAATACCGCTATCTCATACTGGAAAACCTGCGTCTTTTGACGGATATCGGACTTGCCGCCGCGGAGTATCCCATGGACATCACCCAGAACCAGGACGTTTTCGTGGAAGTCTCAGGACTCTTAAAAGCCTTAGCCGTCAACCTGATGAAGATTGCCTCCGACCTGCGCCTTATGGCGTCCGGTCCCTCCGGCGGACTGCATGAGATCACGCTGCCTGCTCTCCAACGGGGCAGTACCATCATGCCCGGCAAGGTCAATCCCGTCATCCCGGAGATGGTTACCCAAATCGGCATCCGTGTCATTGCCAACGACAACGCCATTACCCTTGCGGCTTCCAACGGAAATTTTGAGCTCAACGCCTTTTTGCCGCTGATCGCGGACAGTCTTTTGGAAAGTCTCGATCTTCTGACGGAGGGAGTGACCCTCCTTCGAACGAAATGTATTGACGGCATCTGTGCCAACGAACAGCAGTGCAAAAAAATGTTGGAGGATTCCTCCGTGAACATCTATCACGAGGCGGTAGATAAAGGATATGACAATGCAGAACGGCATTATTATGAAAAGCTCTCCTCCAAAGATCACTGAATCCTGGGGACGTGCATCCTCACGGAGGCTTATTATGATACTTATTATAATATAGGAAATCCAAAGGGATCCCTTATGAAAGGAAATTCCTTTGGATTTCCTATGCGGCAAAAAAGCAGTACGGCATCACATTGGATCTCGTACTGCTTCTCTTTGTCTATTATGTTCCGATTCTTTATGATTAGATTCTGGACAGGTATTCGCCTGTTCTGGTATCGATCTTGATCACGTCGCCCTGCTCAACGAACAGTGGTACGTTGACGGAAGCTCCAGTCTCCACGATGGCTGGCTTCGTTGCTCCCTGTGCTGTATCTCCCTTGAATCCAGGCTCCGTATCCGTGATCTCCAACTCTACGAACAACGGCGGCTCCACTGCGTATACGCTTCCCTTGTAGGAGCAGGTCTTTACCATCTCGTTCTCTTTTACAAACTTTAAAGCGTCGCCGATGGTATCTGCGTCAAGAGCGATCTGCTCGTAAGTCTCCACATCCATGAAATGGAATAAGTCTCCATCGGAATATAAGTACTGCATGTCTGCTCTGTCAATTCTAGCCTGCGGACACTTCTCCGTAGGTCTGAATGTCTTCTCTACGATTCCGCCGCTCTTAATGTTTTTTAATTTCGTTCTAACAAATGCTGCACCTTTACCAGGTTTTACATGCTGAAATTCAATAATCTGATAAATATTACCCTCTAACTCGATCGTAATACCATTTCGGAAATCTCCTGCTGATATCATATAGTATTCCTCCTCATTCTCTCTCGCTATCTATACCGATAATCGCTTTTCCCATTTTATAATAAAATGGCATATTTTTCAAGCATTAAATCAGTTTTTCTCGATTTCATGGATCAAATCGATTCTCCTCTGATGGCGTCCGCCCAAAAATTCCGCACTCAGATAGGCATCCACAATGGCTTTTGCCATCTCCATTCCCACGATGCGGGCGCCAAAGGCGATGATATTGGCGTCGTTATGCTCCTTTGCCAGTCTTGCGGTAGTCGGTTCTGAACAGACTGCTGCCCGGACTCCATCCACCTTGTTGGCTGCAATGGAGATTCCAACACCCGTACCACAGATCAGAACGCCGCAGTCTGCCTTTCCCTCTGCAACCGCCTCACCGACAGCCTGTCCGTATTTTGGATAATCGCAGCTTACGTTTTCGTCAATTCCAAGGTTCACAACCTCGTGTCCCTTCTCTTGCAGATATGCCAAAATCTCCTGCTTCATCTCCACTGCCGCGTGATCATTTCCAATCGCAATCTTCATTATTTCTTTCCTCTCTTACACTGACGCTTATAAAAAAACAATATAATTTTTTCCAGATACCGCTTTAGGACGATCTGGATCTCCTCCTTCGGATGAATCGGTTTCACTAAGATCGTACGGATTCCGCTCCGATTGGCTCCATAGACGTCTGTAAAGATCTGGTCTCCCACAAACAGCGTATTTTCCCGCGTGGTTCCCATCAGCCTCATGGCGTCCTCATAGCCGGAACGTTTCGGTTTTCCCGCCTTGAAAATATACGAAACCTCCACCTCATCGTTGAACATCTTCACACGGGGCTCCTTGTTGTTGGATAAAAGACAGCAGGAAAAACCCAGCTCTTTTAAATGGGCAAACAACTTTTTTGCCCGGACGTCCGCCGGGGCTCCATGGGGCACCAGAGTATTATCGATGTCAAAAATGATACCGCGGTAGCCCTCTTCATATAGTTTGTCAAAATCGATCCCATAGGTGGAATCTACATACTCTCCCGGATAAAATCTCTGCAGCATCTTATTTTACCAATTTTGAAATCTGTTTAAATTGCTCTGTTCCTGAGAACCTCGCCAGCTCAAAGAGCAGGGACTCATAGGTGGTCAGAATGGCTCCCTCGTCTCTTGCGCGCAAAAGTGCGATCTCCTTATCGTGAAGCTTTCTGGAGGATATGCAGTCCTCCACCAGAATCGGCTGGTATCCCATGGCTTTTAGATCCATCACCGTCTGAAGAACGCAGATATGCGCCTCGATCCCGCAGACAATGACATTCTTTTTCCCTGCGATAGCATCGCACACTTTTTTTTCATCCATACTGGAAAAAGAATCCTTCTCAATATGTTCCTGTACTCCAGCCGCCTCGCAGATCTCAGGAATGTTAAGACCGAGTCCTTTGCTGTACTGAGCCGTCATGACCATGGGCACGCCCAGAATGCGTAACCCCTTTAACAACTTCACACTGGTATCCACCAGCCGTTCCCTCTCTGCCATAACAGGCAGGATCTTCTCCTGATAATCCACGATCAGACAAATGGTATCCTCTGCTGATATCCTCATTTTCTTCTCCTCATCCAAAAAATATACACGGATATCTTATCCCACTTTCCCTCTGTATGCAAGTATTTTCTTCTGATCCGTTATGTATTAATCTTCCGCTTCCTCTCTGAGGGCTGCCATCGCCGCCGTCAAAATGGACATGGAATAGATCTTTGCCGGGGTACACTCTCTGGAAAGTACATTGATCGGCGCATCCAGTCCTAAGAGGATCGGACCAAAGGCATCAAAATGACCGAGATACTTGGACATCTTATAGGCAATATTTCCCGCATCCAGATCCGGGAAGATAAAGGTATTCATATGTCCTGCCAGCTCGGAATCCGGACACTTCCTGCCTGCCACCTTCGTGGAAACGGCTGCGTCAAACTGAATTTCACCCTCGCTGAGGATCTCCGGATGCTCTTCCTTCATCCTTTTTGCCGCCTCACGCATCTTACCCACACTCTTTCCTTTTGCCGATCCGGTGGTGGAATAGCTCAAAAATGCCACCCGCGGCTCCACACCGAACTTTTTAGCGCATTTTGCCGTCTCATAAGCGATCTCCACCAGTTCATCTTCCGTAGGCTCAATATTCAAAGCGCAGTCTCCCAATACAATGATCTCGCTTCCTCCCGTCGCATAAGGACGGATCATCACCATACAGGAAGATACCATCTTATTTCCCGGTTTCGTCTTGATAATCTCCAATGCCGGTTTGATGGTGTCCACCACCGGATGCGCCGCGCCTCCCAGCATGGAATCATACTCCTTCATTTTGATCAGCATGGTTCCAAAATAATTCGGATCCATCAGTATCTTTGCCGCCTCTTCCTTTGTCATTCCCTTGCTGGCGCGGATCTCGCAGAACAGGTCGATCATCTCGTCCATTTTTTCATAACTGGCAGGATTGATGATCTTTGCCCCATCGATATTGTAACCTGCATCCTCCGCCACTTTTCGGATCTTCTCTTCTTCTCCGATCAGGATGGGACGTAAAAAATTACTGTTCAGCAATCTTGAAGACGCCTCAACAACACGGGCATCGCTTCCCTCAGGTAAAACGATGGTTTTTGGATTTTTTCTCAGAATTTCGATAAATGAGTTAAATTCAAACATAATGATACCCCCCTGGTCTCTTTTTGTTTCAAACTATCGGTTAACTTATATTTTATACCCATCCTTCTGGTTTTTCAACTATGTTTGTTAATTTTTTATCATTCTTTTTAAAGATTCTGCTCCATCCTTTCTTTCATAGGAAATCCAAAGGAATTTCCTATGAAAATATCAAAAGGGAAAGTGTCTCAAACTTTCCCTCTGTCTTGCAATATCCATTCCAATATATTTTATTCCAACAAAAAATCTTCCACATCCATAACAGGATCCGTAGGCAGCTTCTGCTCCATCCCAGGAACTCCGTGCCCTACAAAGAACTGGTACTGCTGGATGATCCTGTCCTTTTGCATATCCGACACTGCTTTTTGCACATCCAGACTGCCAAGATCGCTCTCAGCCCCTTTCATCTCATATGTCTGACCCGGCTGATAAGTATCCGCATATTCGCCGGATCCGAAAGTCTGATTCTGCCTTGCCTCTACGATGATGCCATCCTCGCTCCTCGGCTGACGGGCATTATCCAGCTCCTGGCGTTCTTGCTCTACTCGTCTGCTCGCCTCTTCCAACCTGCGAAGCTCTGTCTCACTTATGGAATTGTTTGCCTGATATTCCGCATGAGCGCGGATTCCGGAAATACTCATAGCTGTCAACATCCCACTTCCATTATTTTTCTCACTGTAGCATATATCGACATTTTTTGCAAAAAATTAAGCTTATATTTTTATTTGTCCAAAATTTTTTTCAGTTCATTCATGAAGGTATTCACATCCTTGAACTCCCGATACACGGAGGCAAACCTCACATACGCCACTGCCTCCAGATCCTTGAGCTTATCCATGACGATCTCTCCAATCACAGAGCTTGAGATCTCCTTCTCCTCACGGTTGAAGATCTCTGTCTCCACATCATCGATCAACTGATTGATCTGGTTCACGGAAATAGGCCTCTTATGGCATGCTCTGAGAATGCCCGCCTCGATCTTGGAACGGTCATACTGTTCCCTGTTGTTATCCTTCTTAATGACGATCAATGGGATGGTCTCCACCTTCTCATAGGTGGTAAAACGCTTCCCACAGGAGTCGCATAGCCTGCGGCGGCGGATGGAATTGTTGTCATCCGCTGGTCTTGAGTCGATGACCCTTGTGTTATCACTGCTGCAAAACGGACATTTCATACCGGAATCCTCCTTGAGTATATTTGGAAATATTATAAGCATTTTGACAATTATTGTCAACCGCTACACCGCATTATGTAAACTTCTTATTCCATATCATTTTACAGCTTATGCTTGATATCCTCGATCTTCACATCCACCAGAATAATATCCGGACCAATCTGCACCACGTCGCACCAGGGAATGAAAAATTCACAGTCTCTTCCGAAAAATCCCCAGAACCGTGCCGGTCCGGGCACGATCAGGGCGCGGATACATCCATCGTTCTCATCAATATCCAGATCCATTACATGACCAAGGCAGCGGCAGTCGCACACATTGATCACATCTTTTTCCCGCAGTTCGCACAGTCTCATAGCATCGCTCTTTTCCAGCTCTTTCTATATCCTATGTGCAAGGGAAAATAAATGTGCTTTGCCCCTGAACTCACAGGGCAATTCTCCCCATTCCTATACGTTAAACCGGAACACTATAAACCGAAATTTCACCATGTCTATACAATTCCGTTCTTTCACATTATGTTGAATTTCTTCTACTTTACCAGTTCAATATATACCATAAAATCCAGATTGCGTCAAGGGGTTAGGGGTGATGGTAGGGGTTCAAAGCCTGTTTGAGAAACCTTGTAAATTACAGGCGGCGAACCCCTATATAATTATCTATTCTCTAATTAGAGTTAAGCGTACTAAAACAAAAAGGATATGGAAAAAGGAAATGGAGGAATTGCAAACATGGGGAACATGGAACATACGCCTATTGTAAAGGAAGTAACAAAACGCCATATGGGAAAAGTACACGGAAACGCAAAGCGGAATGAAGAAATGGTTATGAACTATCTGAAACTGCTTGCCAACGGCATTGTAAAGAAACGCCTGTCGCCTGATGAAGCCCATGTAATAAGGGAACGAAAGAAACGTCTGGAAAACTGTAACCGATTCTGGTCTATGGAAACTTATGAAGCCAGCCATGTAAAAGTGTTACTGCGAACCTTTTTATGTAAAGATAAATTTTGCAGTAATTGTAATCAGGTAAAGAAAATGTTACTGCAAAACCGTTTCCTGCCCTATATGGAACAATATAAGGATTCTCTGTATCATATGGTGCTGACCGTTCCAGACTGCAACGGCGAGGAATTGAGAGAAACCATACAGCATATGGCTTACTGCTTTAAAACTTTGGTAACGTATCTAAACGGCAACAAAAAAGTGAAGGGAGTAGACCTATTACAGTATGGATTTCAAGGCTGTATCCGTTCCTTAGAAATCACATACAGAGAAGATGTCTACCACCCTCACTTTCATGTAGCCGTTGTTTTGGGGAACAACGGTATTGGAGAGAAGCATATTGCCAATCAATTTTCTGGTACTGGAAACCGCCTGTTTTCCGATTTTGAGTCCATGATTCAGAGAATATGGTGGCTCTTAGTCAATGGGAAGCGGCTTACCTCTGATAATATCTTAGGTGCGGACAATTCTCCCCAGCGGTATAGCTGTATCGTGGATAAATTTCAGCCAGAGGACTACAAGAAACTGTTTGGATATATGACAAAGATGTATTCTGAGGATAACAGCCTTATGCGGTATGACAATTTCAAAACCTTGTATTATGCCCTCTCCCATATCCGCCAGATACAAGGCTACGGCGTATTCTATAATGTAAAGGAACTGAACACAGAAGCCTATACCGAACAGGAGTACCAGACGTTGGAGAGCTATCTTGTCTGTAAGGAAAAGCCCGTTTGCTCCTATGAGCCGTTAAGCCGCCTATCTGGCGATGAAAGGTATATCGTGCTGAAAACAAAGCACCGAAAATAAAATTTATTTTAAACTTGAGGTTTTATTTTAAATGAGAGTTATGGGCGAAAATGGTTTTAAACTTATTTTAAAGTAGACTGGAAACACTGTTTTCGTTCAGGTGGATTGATATGGATTGAGTTTAAAATAATTTTGCAGACAAGGGGGAATGTCATGGAACGATATATTACAGATATGATTTACACTCATACCGTTACGGAAAAGGCGGCAGAAATTGAGTTAAGAGAAAAACAGCTTTATACAAGGCTGTCTGCTCTTATCTCTGGTGAGGAATACCTACAGATTGAAGAAGAATTGAACCGTTTCTATAATGAGCTGGAAAAAGAGGGCTTTTGTAAGGGATTCAGTGAGGGAATACGGTTTATGCTGAAATGCTTATAACTATGCCAGTCAAAGGGGCAAGGATTTTAGGCTGTTTGTAAGCGGAACACGGAATAAAACGATATGTGAACCGCTGTAAGGAATCTGTCTTGTAGGCGATTGAGGAACAGCATTTTAGCCATACGGCTTTTCTATCAGCCTTTGTAGGACGGGAATAGAATTTTTACAAGGCTTGTAAGCGGCTAAGTTGCTTTTCACCAATCGGGAACAGCCTTAAAATTGCGTTCTAAGGCTCATTCGGCGGTAGGTGGAGTTATTCTCAGTCAAGCGGTTAAAATGCATTAGCGGTGATTTCTGGTCATTTAAAATGGGGAAGATTCTCTGTGAAAGGGTATCTTCCCCATCACTGTATCATTTAGGAATTTTCGTCCAGATAACCAAACATGAGTTTTACCATATTGATTGCCAGGGCTTTTTGTTCCTCTGTCCTGCCGTTCATCAGTTGACACCATAGCCGATACTGCCCGTCACTATCCGAAACGATGGAATCAGACAGCAGATAATCTACGGTAACACCCAGACGGTTAGCAACTGCTGCCAGATTCTCTAATGTTAAGCTGCGTTCCCCACGCTCAATCTGCCCGATATAGGCGGTTGAAAGGTTTACATCTTCTGCCAGTCTTTCCTGTGTCAGATTCAGCTTTAGCCGTTCCTCACGAATACGCTTTCCCAATGCCTGTTGCTCCATGCGGTTTTCCTCCAATGCAAATAGTATATGTAAATGATACTAATTGCTTATGTCTTAGATAATCCGCAGGTTGCGTTATTTATATATGCTGTCAGTTGCTTTTTGCTGTGCTATGTGCTAAGATGGTGCTTAGTAGGAGGCATGGCATTATGAAAGTGATATTGAGCAGAAAAGGCATGGACAGTACATCGGGAGGTATGGCAAGCCCTATTTTGTCAGATGGTATGCTGTTATCTCTCCCAATCCCAGATAACACGGTAGGAACGGCGTACAAGGATTTGTTTTATAAAGGACAGCGTTTAGAGAAAATTATCCGTCAGCTTTGCCCTAAATTTGATTTTGGCAAAAATCCGACCTGTCACCTTGACCCCGACATATATAAGGATATAGAGGGCAGAACGGCAACAAATGAATGGAAACCCGCATTCGGACAGCATGGCGTATCTGCCGTACATCTGGATAAATTGGGCGTAGGCGTGAGGGATATATTTCTATTCTACGGAATGTTTCAAAAGACAATGGTTCAACCTGATAAAACACTGTGTTTTGACCGTAACGCTCCTATTGTCCATATCATCTACGGCTATATGAAAGTTGGAGAAGTATTGAGGGAGAAACAGGAAATTGAGCGTTATTCCTGGCACCCACACGGCATAAACCCAGACCGCCCGAATAACCGTTTATATCTGCCCGATACATACGGCACATTCCAGTATAATGATTCACTGGTACTTACAAAGAGGAATCAGGACAATCGGCGGCTATGGGCTTTGCCTTCGTTCTTTGGTAAAGGTGACATATCTATTTCATGGCAAGGCGATAACCGCCCTACACTAAAGGGCAAATATGCGGAATTAAATTCTGCTTGCAGAGGACAGGAATTTGTTGTAACCGCTTATACTCCGAAACAGGAACGGAATTTATGTGAATGGGTGGACAGATTGATACAAAACGGTATGCCAAAAACTCTATGATATGGAATGGAAATCACGCACTAAACGCAAAGGAAACAACACAATATGGAAAAGAAATATCCTTTTGAAACTATGACTGTTGAAGAAATGGCAGACGCTATGAATAAGGCTCTGGAAGATGTAGCAGAAATGACAGCGGAAGAATTGATAGAACAGGACGCTGAATATGGCTATTTTGAAGATGATTAAAATCGGGTGATGAACTAATGAAAATAACGATTGAACAGGTGAAGGACTTCGCATGGCAGCAGTTGGACGCTATGTGGCATGACAATTCTGGAACGGCTACGGTTGATATGGTGAAGTTTACCCATAAGGGCTATTGTGTAGTTAATCCGTGGATGGACGAAAAAACACAAAAAGAGGTAGACCCCTATAAATACTATGGGGAGCGCCGAACGGAACAGTTTATTGATGAAGCTATCAGAACCATTCAACATAACAGAGAAATTGCAAGACAATACAGGAGATAAGGAAATGAAGCATAGATTTATTGTTATAACCTTATTGGTAACAGTATTCCTCTCAGGTTGTGGCGGAATAGCGACAGAGGTAACGACACCTATAGAAGAACAGGTTTCCAGTTCTATAAATAAGGTAGACCCAGACACAGCTACATCTTTAGCTGTGTCCTATTACGAAACCATCTACGGCGGTAAGGGTATAGAATTTACTTATTTGGAGCCAACCGTGGAAAAGCTATCTAAAAACGAGTATCGTATCAGTTTTTATGTAGACGCATATTGTGCCTTACCTGCTTCACCTAAGAATAATGAAACAAGATATGTGGAGTGTGTAGCTACTACAGAAAACATTATGTTGGGCTGGTCTTATGAAACAGAAATGGGCTTAAATGAAGGATTTACTGGCAGACCTGTTTTTTATAAGACTCAAATCAATTGGGACGGAACTTACATTAGTGATATTGATGCACAGAAAGAACAGCCCAAACCTACACAAGAGCCAGAATTATCTACCAACCCATCAAAAGCGAAACAGCCTGATGATTTCTATACAGATGGTGATTACACCACCTATGGGAGATACCAGTGCTTTGAAACGGACACTTTTGTAAGCGTAGAAACGCAGAACGGTTCATTGGTACTGTATTTTGAACCAGAAGCAGACACTTTTGTCCTTGACAGAAACGGAGCAGACACAGGCTGGGAATTTATCAACTGGGAATTTGAGAACAGAGTATACACTTCCGTCACTTTGCAAGACAACGAAATGATTATTTCATCTACAGAGCCTTGGAGATTTGACGGAACATATATCCAAATGCCCGATATAGGCACTGACGGAGAGGGGGAGTAAAATGGCTATCCATCTGGAATTAGTCAATCATTTTAATTATATGGACGGAAACGGACGGATTTTCTGTAAGCGACAGGACAAAGTGCGAAAAGTGGCTCCAAAATACAAAGGCTGTGACGATTGCCCCTATCTTTTCGGCTCTCTACAGGGAATTGGCGTAGAATGTATGTGGGAAGATGTACCGCCGCTTTCTCCTGTCGGGCTTGAAGTGCGTGACCCACAGGAAGAATTTACACGGGTGTCCAGATTGATTGACGAGAAAATTTTGAGAAAAGGATAACACAATAGCCATAGAAACCATAACAGTTTCTATGGCTATGCTTTATTTACAGAATTTCTGATTTAGTAATATCAAAATTTACAAGAGCATTGGAAATACGAATATACCGCTTGTCAAAGTCTTCAATCATATAGAACTCCTTTGAGGAATCATTCTTATAAGGTTTCAGCACTCCCAACTGGAACAATTCTGAATAATATGCAAACTCACTTGGTGGGAATATGAAAGTTCCAGCAGGAGGAAGAGATTCTACGGGAGGTTTAAAAATCTGCATGTAAAAGTACTCACAGTCCAGTAAATAATCTGTATCCTCTACATAACCAATTTTAACGCCGTCACATTTGCTTCTGATTTCACAGAACAAACTTACATTCTGTTCAGGGCTTGGAAGCAGAGATAAATATTTACATTTTTTGAGTGTAGACCTGACTGCACCCAGAAATTGTTGTGCCTTCTGCCCCTGAGCCTCTTGTTTCTTTAAGATATTCGATGTACATTTAGCTTCCAGCAATAAGTTGTCCCCTTCACGGTATCCTTCAAAAATCACTTCTGCACCTGTGTTTACATCCATACATGAGCCGCTAAACTTAATCCTATTTTCAACCTTTTCTTGACACATAAATTGCCCTCCTTTTGATTTTGCGTTTGTCCTGATTCAGCCACTCAAAAAACTTGTCCTTTGGAACAACCATACGTTTGTTGAGATAAATCGTAGGGAAATCACTGGAATTCATAAGTTCATATGTTTTCCCTTTAGAAATCCCCAGAACCGACTGAACATGTTTTGCCTGCATAATGATTGGTAAATCTTCTTCAGAACAGTAGTTCATCATATCGCTCTCCTTTCTTTATTATTTCCAATTCTTGTCTAAATCGTGTTTCTGTTGACAGTATAGCACACAAGCAACCCTCTGTCAATACCTTTCTGTTCATTATTTCTAAATCAGGAAAAAATCTACTTTTCTATTTACTTTTTGAATGAAAAGGAGTATAATAACAATATCATCGGAAAGGAGATACAAATAACATGGGAAAAACTTCTAAAGAAGATTTAGCAAGCATAGTAGGACAACGGTTAAAAGAACTCCGCAAGGCAAAAACCGATTTAGGGCAAAAAGATGTTGCTGACGAAATCGGTATTACCAAACAGGCTTTAAGCAGTTATGAAAGCGGCAGGCATCTTCCCGACCAGACTATCCTCATTGACCTTGCAAAATATTACGAATGCACCGCTGATTACCTTTACGGACTGACAGAAAAAATGAATCCATCATCTACAGACTATTCCAAGCGAGATAGCGTAAATCGCTTACTTCATTCTTTGGATATGGTTGCAGAAGATGAAGGGGACTTTTTGGCTGACTCCATAGCAAATACCATAAATTCATTGTCTCTTAACAGTGGAAATCCTCAACGGCGAAATCTTATTGAGTGCATGGGACAGTTGTTCTATTCATTTGCAGAATATATTGAAATGTCAACGTCATATGGAAAATATTTATCTGAAAAAGTGAGCACAAAGGATTTAACCGCAGATGATATAGCTGTGAAGCTGGCGCATATCAGCGGCTTTGATGATATATACAGTGTAATAGATGACATCAGAAGGGCTGGTATTTCATCTGTCCTTACCTTTTCTGTAAATGCTAAAAAAGCCTTGCGTATCAGGGCAGGACAACGCACAGGCACTAAAAAATCATTAAAGATGATAGAAATTGAGGAACAGTTTAAAGAAATGCTTGATAAGGAGGATTGATTCATATGGCAAAACGAGGACAAAATGAAGGCTCTATCCGCAAGCGTAAAGACGGCACATGGGAAGCCCGTGTAACGATTGGCATATCGGCAGACGGAAAGCAACAGCGTAAATCCCTGTATGGAAAGACCCGACAGGAAGTATCTGCTAAAATGACCGACTTACTGAATAATCTGCAAAAAGGTATTATCACCAATCCTACAGAAATGACCCTTGCCGAATGGCTTGACTTTTATATGCTCGAATATAAAAAGCAGTATGTAAAGCCTACCACATATAACAATTATACGGTCAAGGTAAAAAATCACATCAAGCCAGCTATCGGTCACTATAAGCTAAAGGCATTACGACAGGACATCATTCAGAAATTTGTCAATAGCTTATCTGGTAAAGGGTTAGCACCCTCTACAGTGATAGACATTTTTAAGGTGTTAAGTAACGCCTTAGAAACGGCGGTAGACGATGGTTTGATTGTCAGAAATGTTGCGAACAGGGTTAAACTTCCAAAGACAACAAAGCCGCAAATCACCGTCTTAACACAGGAACAGCAAAATGCCTTTGTAGAACAGGCGAAAGTGACCTATATGGGAGTGGTCTATATTTTTGACCTCTGCACAGGTATGCGGCTTGGGGAATTGTTAGGGCTGAAATGGCAGGACATAGACTTTGAGCAGAACCAGTTGCACATTAAGAGAATCATTCGCAAAGTAAAAGACCCTGACAATCCAGAGGAACATTGGCACTTGGAGTTTGGTACACCGAAAACGCCTACCAGTGAGCGGATAATCCCACTCAATGAAACGGCTATTAAGGTGCTTGCTGATGTCTGGGAGCAACAGGAGAAAAACAAAGAAAAAGCCAATACCGCCTACGAGGATAACGACCTTGTTTTCTGTACCCAGTTAGGCAGACCGCTTGACCCAAACAATATACGACGCACCTGTTACTCTATCTGTGCGAAAATCGGCGTCAGCAACATCCACCCTCATTGTCTCCGCCATACATTTGCCACCAGAGGGGCAGAAAACAACGTAGATGTACGGGTCATGCAGAAATTCTTAGGTCATGCCACCATAAAAGAAACAGCCGATACTTATACGCACGTATTGAACGACCTGAAACAGAGCGAAATTCTAAAACTGGATAAGGCAGTAAATTATTGAGCAAAAATATCGGGTAGGGGTAAGGTAGGGGTTAAACACCAAAAGGAGCTACCGCCCGCAAGCGGTAACTCCCAAAGTTTACAACATTTTCCTGACAGGAAATTGTATCAGACGTTAAATCGGAAAAGGATCACATCGCCGTCTTTTACAATATATTCTTTTCCTTCCAGACCCACCAGTCCCTTTTCTTTCGCCGCGGACAGACTTCCGCAGTCCAAAAGATCCTGATAGTTCACCACCTCGGCACGGATAAATCCTCTCTCGAAGTCGGTGTGGATCTTTCCTGCCGCCTGAGGCGCCTTGGTTCCTCTCCTGATGGTCCATGCACGGGTCTCATCCTCCCCTGCCGTCAGATAACTGATCAGTCCCAGAAGAGAATAGCTTGCCTTGATCAGTTTTTCCAGACCGGACTCTTTTAAGCCCAGCTCCTCTAAAAACATGGCTTTCTCGTCGTCATCCAGCTCTGCGATCTCCTGCTCGATCTGGGCGCAGATCACAAATACCTCGCATGCCTCTGCCGCCGCATGTTCCCGTACCTTTTGTACATAGGTGTTTCCCGCCCCGTCATCCGCCAGATCATCCTCGGATACGTTTGCGGCATAGATCACCGGCTTTGCAGTGAGAAGATTATATTCTTTGAACCACTTCTGTTCGTCCTCATCCTCTCCCAGCTCAAAGGTCTTGGCAAGATTTCCCTCCTCCAGATATGCCTTAACTCTTTCCAGCAAGTCCAACTCCTTTGCAAGGGTCTTGTCCATTCTCGCTCCCTTGGAAGTCTTGGCGATCCTTCTTTCCAGGATCTCGATATCGGAAAAAATCAGTTCCAGGTTGATGGTCTCAATATCCCGTACCGGGTCTACGCTTCCATCTACATGGACCACATTGGTATCCTCAAAACAGCGCACCACATGAACGATGGCGTCCACCTCACGGATATTGGCAAGAAACTGGTTTCCCAGTCCTTCCCCCTTGCTGGCTCCCTTCACGAGTCCCGCAATGTCCACAAATTCGATCACTGCCGGAGTCACTTTTTTGGACTGATACATCTCCCCCAGCTTTGTGAGACGTTCATCCGGGACGGCCACCACGCCCACGTTGGGGTCAATGGTACAGAACGGATAGTTGGCCGACTCCGCGCCCGCCTTTGTCAGCGAATTAAACAATGTGCTTTTTCCTACGTTTGGTAAACCTACGATTCCCAGTTTCATTTTCTATATTTCCTCCTTTGAAATGCCGCGATATAAGGCGTTTCATAATTTTTTATATCTTCCAGCGTATCGGTTTTACAATTCAAAGGGTGCTTTTTCTGGAAAAGGCACCCTTTGTTCTATCAATCTTCTTTCTTAAATATTATCATTAAATATTTATTTATGCAATACGCTTCATCATTCTATGTTCTGAGAATCACAATCACCGGCAATGTACGGCACTCCCCAACTGCCGTTCTCTCTTTCAAAAGCTGCCCCAGAGCCTTTTTATAATGCCGCTAAAAAGAACTCCTTTAAGGAACCTTTTAATTCCACACCCAATCCCTTCAGCGTCTGATCCAGAGCCTCCATCGTCTCCGTCATATCCTCTGTATTGGCGTTGCTTCCCATATGGCCGATGCGGATCACCTGACCCGCCAGACTGTCAAAAGAGCCTGCCAGCATGATATTGTGATTCCTTCTCATCCTGTCCAGAATCTCCTTTGCCGTCGTTCCCTCCGGAACGTCAAAAACCGTTACCGTATTGGAAAAGCCGGATTCCAGATGAAGCTTTAGTCCGGCGTTTTGCACCGCCTGACGGCAGGCGTTTCCAATTCTGGCATGACGCTCCAGCATCTCTTTATCCTCTTTGATGTTTTCAAAGGCTTCCCGTAGACCGTAAATATCGCTGATGGGCATGGTATATGGAAACCACTTTGCCTCATAATAGCCCTCAAATACCTTTAAATTAGCGTAAAAAGAAGCAATGGCTGTCTTTCTCTTTTCCATGGCGCGCTTCGCGTCCTCGCTCACTGTCACAAAGGTCAGTCCCGGAGGGGCGGAAACCGCTTTCTGAGAACCGCCGCAGAGCAGGTCGATCTGGAAATCGTCCACCCGCACCTCCTCTCCAAACATGGCGGATACGGAATCCACCACCGTGAGGATCCCATATTTTTTCAACAGCGGGCAGAGTGTCCCAATATCGTTTAACATTCCGCTTGGGGTGTCACAGTGCACCAGGGTGGCATATTTATAGTCATGGCTTTTTTCCAGGAATGCCTCTAACGCCTGGGGATCAATAGGATTTTTGTCATCCACTGTATAGAGCTTTGGCTCGCCTCCGTACATGGACACAAAGTCCGCAAAACCCTTTCCATAGATTCCGTTGTCCAGCACCAGTACAGAGTCGCCCGGCTCTGTCAGGGAGGCGCAGGCGGCCTCCAGCCCCAGGATCCCCTCTCCGTCCAGTATCAGGGTCTCGTTCTTTGTGTGCAGTAAAGAGCTGATGAGCTCACAGGTCTCCTTATAAAACTCCACAAAGCTCTCATCCAAATCCGGGTTCGTACATTCCCTTGCGCGGGCGAGACGGACGTTTTCTTTCACCTGCGTCGGTCCCGGAGTCATAATCTTATACATAGTCCTCTCCTATCTGTCTTGCTTCCTGATATATGTATCCAAATATGTATCTGTCAAAAAATTACTTCCATCCGGCTGAAACTGTAACAGCTAAGGCTTAAGCCAGCACAAGATTTGCAGCTTTTTTCAACGGCTCGATAATAATCAGCACGATCACTGCCGCCACTCCGATCTGTACCAGATTTCCCGGTATGGACGCCACAGGAGCCGCCCAGTTGCCATAGATGATGACCTCTGCGATATAATAGCCCACTACCTTGATGACTCCGGCGAGAAGGATCGCAATAACATTCCACAGATAGCCCTGTTTTTTCTCTGCGATCCAGCCGATCTCAAATCCCATCAGTCCCACTATAATCAGGGTAAACGGCGCCCAGGCTCCCCAGCCGGAAAGCAGGTCAAACAATGCCATTCCCACACCGCCGGCGATGGCTCCCGTCTTTTTCCCGAAAATGATCGCAAAAATAAAGAGCGGTACATTGCCAAGATGGATCAGTCCTCCCGCCGCTGCAATCGGCAGGCGTACATTGATAAATGCGGTAAATACATAGACAAGGGCGATGGCGATCGCCGTTATGGTTACAAATTTCACATTGGATTCTTTCACAATATTCTGCGTCGTTCCCGCTGCTGTTGGTTGTTTCATAATAAAATCTCCTCTTTTTTGTATTCCTGATAAAAACGCTGATCCAGGCACCGGATGATTTTACAACACCGCGCCCGGATATTTTTCTGACGCTATTATAGCTCCCTGCCTGGCTATTTTCATATATCCAGTTGTGTGATTTTTTATCAGGCCAGTAGGAGATTTTTCAGAGAGATATCTACCGGGGTATCACTCTGACTCTTTTCTGGATTTCCCGCTTCTGTGGGATCTGCCTCCTGTGTATCAGTTTCCAACATCTTCTTTTCAGCACTGCTTATTTTTTCGTTACGAAACCACAGGGCGCGAACCTTATCCCGGCAGAAAAAAACCTTACCGACATCCCGCTCCAGGAAAATCGGTAAGGCTTTCTGTTCTATTTTCTGGTATTTTTCAAAAATGCCGGAATCTGAATGTCCTTTTCCGGAACATTGCTGACCGGTTTTACAGGCTTCTGAATTCCGTTTAACGGGCTGGCCGCCGCTGTCTGGGTCGGCGTCGGCGCTGTGCTCGGAGCCGGAGTCGGATTTGCCTGAGGTCTTGCTGTAAATCCCGGATTCACCGATCTGTTCACACCGGAGGTCGGCTGGTATTTTAAATCCGGCATGATTTTGCTGCCTGCCGGCTTTGTCTCAAGTCCTGTGGCAATGACCGTGATAGTCGCCTCGTCCGTCATGGTCTCGTCATATTTTGCACCGAAGATAATATTGGCATTATCTCCCGCTAAATCCTGTACATAGCTTGCGGCATCGTTGGCATCCATTAAGGAGATATCTCCTGAGATATTGATGATGACATGGGAAGCGCCTGTGATGGTGGTCTCCAGCAGAGGACTGGCAACGGCGAGCTTCACTGCCTCGATCGCCTTCTCGTCACCCTTCGCCATACCGATACCGATATGAGCCATACCCTTGTCTCTCATGACTGTCTGAACGTCTGCGAAATCCAGATTGATCAGAGCCGGAAGGTTGATCAGGTCTGTGATTCCCTGTACGGACTGCTGTAATACCTCATCCGCCTTCTTTAAGGCGTCCGGCATGGTAGTTCTGCGATCCACGATCTCAAGGAGCTTGTCGTTCGGGATCACGATCAGAGTATCCACTGCCTCTTTTAATTTTTCAATTCCGGAAAGTGCATTGACCATGCGGGCTTTTGCCTCGAATTTAAAAGGTTTTGTCACAACGCCTACGGTGAGAATATCCATTTCCTTTGCGATCTTCGCCACTACAGGAGCCGCACCGGTTCCCGTTCCACCGCCCATACCGCAGGTTACGAACACCATGTCCGCGCCCTTGATGGCATTGGTGAGATCCTCCACGCTCTCCTCTGCCGCCTTTTCACCGATCTCCGGCTGCGCCCCTGCTCCAAGTCCCTTGGTCAGCTTCTCGCCGATCTGGATCAGGGTCGGCGCCTTACAGAGCATGAGAGCCTGCTTATCCGTGTTCACACCGATGAACTCCACACCGCCGATATTCTCGTCAATCATTCTATTTACAGCATTGTTTCCAGCTCCCCCTACGCCAATCACTATAATTTTTGCGCTGGAATCCGCTTCTGTTGTCATAATCTCTAACAAGGTTCTTCCTCCTTCTTCTTTCCTGGAATTTATCTAAATATTATTTAACGTCACATTTTTTATCCCTTCGGCACTCCTTGTCCAACAGAATTGCCTAAGTAATACACATACAAATATAATATAATTTTTCATCGAATTAATCAACTAGAAATTCTATTTTTTTTCAATTCCCTGTACATTATCAGCCATCGTCACTTTTTTGAAAAGAGACGTCGGTATTCTCCTCCGACCAGTTCTCCATATGTACCGTTCCGCTCATATCCTCCACCTCCGGCAGGATCACTGCCAGAGTCTCCAGTTTCTCGGTGATATTCTGGGAATTACCAAAATTTACCGTGATTTTCCCATATTCCAACAGGATATTGGAAAACTCATCGTAACGGATGGCGTCCGGCATCATCTCATACTTGTTCAGCCCCTGCGTCAGACTCAGCATGGACTTCAATATGGACTGATCCTTGATGGGAATCTTCTTATTCAGGGTGACCTTCTCACAGTCTAACCCGGTGATCTCCATCATTCCTTCTATTTTCTCCGAGGAGGTCTCCACCACGATCCCATCCTTGTCAAAATAGGCGTTCTGCCCCACGGAGGGAATATAGAGATATCCCACGATCTTCTTCTCCACCACCTTGATATGCAGGGTATGGGGACTTTTCAGCGTAACCACCGGCTGCTCCAAAAACGTCATCTCCTCCGCCTCCCCAAACTTGTATTTCAAAAACACATAAAGGGAGTTCCAGGAATAGTCGTCGTTTAGAACCCACTGTTTGATGGTTTCATCGGAATACAGATCGGTTCCCTCTACCTCTACCTTTTCCACGGTAAAGCCCTTATAGGCGAACAGTCCCAACACCGCTGCCAGAAGCAGGATCATCAATAGGATAGATCCTCCTATTTTTCTATGACTTTTCTCTTTTCTTCTTCTCATAAACCACTATGCCTCATCCAAACGGATCCCCCGCGACACACTGAGCGCCAGCCCCATCTCGGAGAGCAGGAACAGAACAGACGTACCTCCATAACTGATAAAGGGCAGCGTTATACCTGTATTTGGAATGGAATTGGTCACGACCGCAATATTTAAGATCACCTGAATGGAGATATGCGCCATGATCCCCACTACCAGCAGCGCTCCATACAGATCCGGCGCATTGTTGGCAATGACCATGAACCGCCAGAGCATCAGCAAAAACAACAGGATCACGCAGATGGCTCCAAAGAGTCCCAATTCCTCACAGATAATGGAAAAGATCATATCATTTTGCGCCTCCGGCAGAAATCCCAGCTTCTGCATACTCTCCCCCAGCCCCTTTCCAAATAGCTTTCCAGAACCGATGGCGTAGAGTCCTTGCAGGGTCTGATATCCCTTTTCATAATCCTCCGGATTCAGCCAGATCTGAATACGCTCCGCACGGTAACGCTCCAGATAGATGAAGATACTTCCAAAGGCAATTCCGATTCCTCCCAGAACAAAGAACTGCGCATATTTTGGACTCGCCACAAAGGACATCAGCACTGCGATTCCCAGAATGATGATCGCCGTACTTAAGTTGTTGTAGGCAATCACGCCGATGATGGGAAGAGCTATCACCAACACTTTGATCACCGTCTTAAATTTTCGCATCTGTCTGGGCATCCGGCTGATCAATACCGCCAGGAACAGGATAACCGCTATCTTAGCGAACTCGGAAGGCTGGAAGGACAGCGGTCCTAATTTCAGCCATCTCTTTTGTCCATTGTATTCCTGACCGATAAAAATAACCGCTGTACACAGCAGCAGCGCAATTATGTATGCCATTCCCGCAAAACGCATCCAGAAATGATAATCGATCCTGGAGATCAGATACATCGCCAAAAAGCCCAGACTGGTAGCAAATAGCTGCTTTTTCACATAATATGCGCTGTCCTCAAACTTGATCTGCCCGTCATAGGAACTGGTGGAATAGAGCATCACCAGCCCAAAACAGACCAGAAAGATAATGATGAACAGCAGGCTGTAGTCAAAATACCTCGTCGCTTTGTCGGTTTGTTCCCGCCTTTTTTTCATGCATTACTCCTTTAAGCTTCTTGCATATTCCTTAAATATTTCTCCCCGCTGTTCGTAGTTGTCGAACATTCCCCAGCTCGCACACGCCGGGGATAAGAGGATGGCATCCCCGCTCCCGGCTTCTTTGTAGCAGATATCCATGGCCTCCTGTAAGCTGTCTGCAAATACAGTCTCTCCAAATCCATGTTTTTTTGCACAGGCTGCGATCTTCTCCCTTGTCTGACCGATCAACACCAGCTTTTTCACCTTTCCGTCAAAGGCTTCGATCCATTCGTCATACTCCGAATCCTTGTCATAGCCGCCTCCGATCAGGAAGGTGGGACGGTTCATCGCCCGGATCCCCTGGATCGCAGCGTCGGGATTGGTTCCCTTGGAATCGTTATAGAACTTCACGCCCCGCTTCTCCACCACATACTCAATCCTATGCTCCACGGCCTGGAAGCGTTCCAGAACGCTTACAATCACCTCCATCGGCACTCCGAAGCTGTCTGCCATAGCGGTGGCAGCCATCACATTTTCATAGTTATGTAAGCCCAGGATCTGCAGTCTCTCTGTCTCAATAATTTTTTCTGCTTTCTTATCTTTGGCGCGGTAGATCGCCCCGTCCTGATAGAAAAAGCCGTTTTCCAGAGGTCTCTTACTGCTGAAAAATACCACCGTGTTTTTCAGTTCTTTCGCAAAATCCCGCAACACCTCATCCTCATAATTGAGTACACAGACTTCATCCTGCTTTTGATTCTTCGCAATACTCTCCTTGGTCTTGATATAACACTCCATGGTGTGATGGCGGTTTAAATGATCCGGCGTGATATTTAAGATGGCGCTCACCTGGGGATGGAAGTCCACGGCAGTCTCCAACTGAAAACTGGAGATCTCCGCCACGGTCACCGTCCGATCCGTGGTCTTATCCGCCACGCTGGTATAAGGAGTTCCGATATTTCCAACCACATAGACGTCCTCGAAAAAGGCCTCCATAATCTCACCCAGCAAAGAAGTGGTGGTCGTCTTTCCGTTGGTTCCCGTGATCGCCAACAGACTTCCCCTGGAAAAATGATAAGCCAGCTCGATCTCGCCCCAGATTGGAATACCCGCATCCCGCATCTGATTGATGACAGGAAGATCCGTCGGCACTCCCGGACTCATGACCACAAGATCCGTCCATTCCATAACCTCTGTGGTCAGTTCGCCCAGACAGATCTCACATTCTCTCACCGCCCCGCTCATTCCCCGGATCTTCTCCGGAGATAACTCCTCATTGCCGTCATAGAGCATGTAGTTCATCTTCTTTTTCTGTAAAAGCTCCGCCGCCGCAATTCCGCTTTTTCCCGCGCCGACAATCAATATGTTCTTTCCTGTTAAATCCATAGTTCACTCCTCCTTAGAGCGCAAGCAGACCGATCAGGCACAGTATCGCCGTCACAATGGAAAATACGGCTACCACCCTGGTCTCCGACCATCCGCAAAGTTCAAAGTGATGATGGATCGGCGCCATCTTGAAAATTCGTTTTCCGCCTGTTTTCTTAAAATAAGTCACCTGTATCATAACGGATAAGATCTCAATCCAATAGATCAATCCCACGATCAGTATAAAGATCGGCATCTGCATCATATAGGCGCTTGCCGCCACGAAGCCGCCCAGCGCCAGGGAGCCTGTATCCCCCATAAAGACCCTCGCCGGATAGACGTTAAAGAGCAAAAATCCCAAAAGTGCACCCACCACGGCGCAGGTGATCGGTTCGATCCCGCTATTCGTTCCCACTGCTACCACGGAAAAGAAGGTTGCCACCAGCACGGTAACGCTGGATGCCAGTCCGTCCAGTCCGTCTGTAAAATTCACGCCGTTGACCGTTCCGATCACAGCTAAAAACATCACCGGAATCGCCAGTATCCCGATATCCAGATATTTTCCTCCACTGAAAGGAATCAGCATCGTCAGGGGAACGTCTGTAAATTTTATGATATAAAATACGAAGATCGCCGTGATCACGATCTGACACAGCATCTTCTGCCACGCCAGCAGTCCGTCGGAACGGCGCAGCACCACTTTCAGATAGTCGTCTAAAAATCCCACGATTCCAAATCCCACCGTCACAAACAGGATGGGAATGATCTTCGGATAATCTTTTACATAGAGCAAAGAGGTTAAGATCACACTTGCAAGTATGATAATCCCGCCCATAGTCGGCGTTCCCGCCTTTTTCAGATGCGATTTCAGTTCTTCTCTCTCCGTCTGTCCTACCTTTAATTTTCGCAGAAAAGGAATGACGACCGGTCCTAAGACCGCACTGATGACAAATGATATGATTACCGGGATTACTACTTGATATGACATATTTTCCACCTCATGTATTTCTTTCAGCACTGCTGATGGTTTACGTTTTCTCTAACTTATCTAGTATACGTTATTTTTTTTCTTTGTGCAAGATATCCCAGACAGTTCATTTGGTTTTTTCAATGCCAAGATATGGAAGCACATTTTCGAAAATATCTTTCATGACCGGAGCCGCAATGGTTCCTCCATAATAGACCCCCTGGGGATCATTGATGATGACGATTCCTAACACCTGCGGGTCGTCCGCCGGGGCAAAGCCCAAAAAAGAGGCGATGTATTTGTTGGCGCTTCTTGGCAGCGTCTGGGAAGTTGCCGTTTTTCCGCCAATGGAAAATCCCTCGATCGCCGCATTCTTACCGGTTCCCTCGCTGACCACTTTTTCCAGAAGCTGTCTTAACGTCTTACTTGTCTTTTCACTTACGATGTCATCGGTACTGTCATATTGGAAGGTCTCTACCTTCTCTCCCTTGGCATTCGTCACATAGACCCCAAGATGAGGAGTCACCCTGGTTCCTCCGTTGATAATGGAAGATACGGTTGTGGCAAGCTGAATCGGCGTGATCTGGAAGGACTGCCCAAAGGCGATGGTGGCAAGCTCCACCTGCCCGATGTTCTTCGGATCGTGCATGATCGTCGCCGCCTCACCCGGCAGATCCACATTGGTCTTTTTCAAAAGACCAAATTTTTTAAAATAAGAGTAGTATTTTTCGCTGCCAAGACGCAGTCCCAATTCGATAAATACCGGGTTACAGGAATTCATGATCGCCTGGGCAAAATCCTCCGAGCCGTGACCTCCCACCTTGTGGCACCGGATCTTCCTGTCCTCCACAACGATATAGCCGGGACAGTTGAACTGCTCCTTTAAAGACACAACCCCCTCCTCGAAGGCTGCCGCCGTGGTGATGATCTTGAAGGTGGAACCCGGCTCGTAAGTGTCGTTGATACAGCCGTTACGCCACATCAGATTGAGCTTATCCTGATTGGTCTCCACTTCTCCGTCAATGGAGAAGGGTTCATTCAGATCAAATTCCGGCACATTGACCATCGCCAGGATCTCGCCGTTTTTCGGATTCATCATCAGCACGGATACGCTCTCGGCGCCATGCTCCTCCATTGCCTTTTTTGCCGCCTGCTCAGCATATTTTTGAATATTATAGTCCAGGCTGATGTGCAGATCATCTCCGTCAACGGGATCCTGTCTGCGTTCTCCGGCATTTTCAATCTCTACGCCTCTTGCATCTGTCAATGTGAGAATCTTACCATTTTCTCCCTGTAGATACTTGTCATATTTTACCTCTAAGCCGATGATTCCCTGATTGTCACCCCCGGTAAATCCCAGCACTTTGGAGGCGAGGGAATCATATGGGTAATAGCGCTTATAATCCTCGTCTATCTTGACCCCCGCCAGTCCATAGGCGCGGATGGCATCTCCGGTCTCCTTCGAGACATTGGTCTTGACCCTTTCAATGGAAGAGACTTTTTCCACTCTCTTTTTCACCTCCGCCTCATCCATCTCCAATTCTTTGGCAAGGACGGAAATAACTTTATCCGGCTCCTCAATCTGGCTGTGGATAACGGAAATCGTACAGACAGTCTTATTTTCCGCCAGGACCACACCATTGCAGTCTAAGATCTCTCCCCTCGCCGCCTTGATGTCCCTCTCTCTTTCGTGAAGATCCTCCGCCTTCTTTCCATAATACTCTGAACAGAAGATCATCAGATATACCAGTCTTCCGACTAGACCCGCCATGATGAGAAGCACCACCACCATAAAGACCAGTATTTTTTTCCGGTACGCTGTTTTATTCCGATACATAGGTATAACCCCATAAAAGAAGTTAGTATAATCTATTACAACTTTTATGAGGTTATGTGATATTTTGGGGAATCCTTTTTATTCGGTAGGATTTCCCATGATGTCAAGGTCCACCACATTCTCCGGATCATACTCCTCATCCGGATAGATATTCATATAAGGAAGAATCTCCTCTAAGATCTCCCGCGCCACGTTCTGCGCAAAGGAACTGTGAGCCTGATCCTCCACATTCGGTTCGTCGATGACCACATAGATCACCATCTGGGGATCTTCCTGGGGCACATAGCCGATAAAGGAAACGAGATATTTTCCGTCGGAACGTGGAATTTTCTGAGCTGTTCCGGTCTTTCCGCCCATGGAATAACCGGCAACCTTTGCCGCATTTCCAGTTCCCTCGGATACGGTCTTATACAGATATTCCTTCACGATATCACAGGTGCTTTCCGATACGGTCTGTTTTAAAACCGTTCCCTCGATGTCCTCGATCAGATTGCCGTTTTCATCGGTGATCTTCCTGACCATGTGGGGCTGATAATATTCTCCCCCGTTGATCAGTGAAGAAAACGCGCTGGCTAACTGTACCATGGTGACATTGAAGTTCTGTCCAAAGGAGTTGGTCGCCAGAGAGGAATCATCCATCGTCTCTAAGGTATACAGCAGAGAATCTGTTCTCGCCTCTCCCGGAAGGTCAATATTTGTCTTTTGTCCAAATCCAAAAATCTGCTGATAGTTCAACAGATTTTCCTTCTGTATAGCGAAGGACATCTGCATCAGGGCATCGTTGCAGGATTCCATGATCGCCTGCTCTACCGTCAATTCTCCGTGACCGGTGCGGACAACACAGTGGATATCATGACCGCCTACATGTTCCACACCATCGCAATAGTAAGTCTCATTGCCCGTCAACGTTCCAGTCTCTAACCCCGTCGCCACAGTCAGAGGCTTCACGGTGGAACCCGGTTCATAGGTGTGGGTGATACAGAAGTTCTCCCAGATGGCGTTGAGGGCGTCTAACTGCTCCTCCTCGCTCATAGCGTCGATCTCTTCCTCCGTGTAATAGGCGCTTAAATCCTTTGGATCGTTCAGATCGTAGTCCGGATAATCCGCCATCGCCAACACCTCGCCGTTATTGGGATTCATCACAAGGACACCCATATTCTTGCATCCGGCTCCTTCTTCCACATTATCCCGGTAGGCTTCAATAAATTCTTTCATCTTCTCTTCCACAACGGATTGAATATTGACATCCAGAGTGGAAACGATGTTCTGTCCATTTACTGCTTCCCGGATGGTTTTTTCAAAATTACTGTCGGAGTTCAGATAGCCGTACTCCCGCCCATTGACTCCGTTTAATGTGTCGTTGTAATAATCCTCCAGTCCGCCGATCCCCTGATTTCCCGATGTGGTATAGCCGATGGCTGAAGCTGCCAGCGAACCGTAGGGATAGCTTCTGATATACTCTTTTTCCAGCCAGACCCCTGCGATATTCGGATGATTCTTTGTATCATTCTGCATTTCCACAAACTTCTGAACTTCATCGTAGGGCTGTTTGCTCAACAACTTATTATACTGACTTTTGGGACTCTCCTCTAAAAGCTGATAGAGATCCTCCTCCTTTAACTCCTCAAAACAGGACGTAAGAGCTTTGATTGTAGGTTCGATGCATTTTTCCTTGCTGTTTAAGACCTTACAGTCAAAGATTACGTTGTACACATCGGTGCTGGTCGCCAGCACGTTCCCCTTGGTATCGACGATGTCTCCTCTTTGATAGGGCAGAATGGTACTGTCGTATTCCTGCTGCGCCAGGACGATTTTCTCGTATTTTTCGCCGCTTTTCACCTCAATATACATGATCCTGCCGATCAGAACGATCAAGAGCACAGTAATCATCAAAAAGGTTACCATCAGCTTTTTTTTCATTTTTATCGGAAACTTTGCCAGAGGTTTTCTTCTTCTTGCCGCCAAAACTTCACCTGCTTATCTCAATTTCCCGGTATTTCTTCATACTGCATCATATAATCGGTATCTTCCATATTATAGTAAGCTACCTGATCCTCGGAGGCATAGACCATACCCAGCTCTCCCATGGCTTTCTCCTTGATCTCATTCAAATCAATGGAGGTATTGATTCTCTTTAGGGTCGTATCATTCTCTGTCTTTAGATCTGCAATCTCTTTTTCCAGAGAAGAGATATTGTTCATATGTGTCGTGATCTCAGACTGGATCTGAATATATGCCGCACAGACCAGACAGGTGATTCCCACTGCCGCTGACAAAAAGATCAGATAGCCGCGGTTCATCCGCAGTTCTCTCTCCTGATTGCGTCTTGCTATTCTGCGGTTTCTTGCACGCCGCTCTTCCTCTTCTCTTCTGATTCTCTCCTGACGGGGATCCGGTACCGCTCTCGTCTTTCGGACCGTATTGCCGTCAATATATGTATTATATTTTTTTTGTTCCATCCTAAACACCTCTTTCCCCACAATACAGACAATGGCTCCTGCTACAACACCCTTTTTTCAAACACCCTCAATTTTGCACTTTTGGAACGGGAATTATATTCCAGCTCCTCTTCCCCCGGCAAAATCGGTTTTCTCGTAATGACCTTCCCTCTTGATTTCTTTCCGCACACACAGACCGGAAAATCGCTTGGACAGGTACATGGATTTTCATTTTTCCTAAAGATCGTCTTGACGATCCGATCCTCCAGAGAATGAAAGGTGATGATACAGATCCTTCCCTCATCATTTAGAAGATCGATCATTTCATCCAACGTATCCTGCAATACTTCCAGCTCCCGGTTCAGTTCAATGCGGATCGCCTGAAACGTCCGCTTCGCCGGATGACCTCCGGTGACCTGTACTTTTTTCGGAATGGAAGCACGGATGATCTCTGTCAATTCTCCGGTCGTCTCTATGCTCTTTTGTTCCCTCGCCGCCACAATGTGCTTTGCAATGTTTTTGGCAAATTTATCTTCTCCGAAATCTCTGATGATCCGATAAAGTTCTTTTTCACTGTATCCGTTGACGATATCCTTCGCAGTACGGCTGTTCCTCTGATCCATCCTCATATCGAGAGGCGCGTTCTCTTCCATATAAGTGAATCCCCTGCCGGGCGTGTCCAGTTGAAAAGAGGAGACCCCCAGATCCAGGAGTATACCATCCACCTTTGTGATCCCCAGCTTCTGCAATTCCTGCCGCATATTGCAATAGTTGCTCCTTACGATGGTCACCCTGTCCTTATAGTTCTCCAGTCTTACTCCCGCAGCCGCAATGGCGTCCCCATCCTGGTCAATGCCGATGAGCCTGCCGCGTTCATTCAGCCTCTTTGCTACCTCCAGAGCATGCCCTGCTCCGCCCAGCGTGCCGTCCACATAGATTCCATCCGGTTTGATATTCAGATTTTCAATGGTTTCCTCTAATAGTACCGACTTGTGATGAAATTCCATGTCTGTCCTCCTGTCAATACTGGCAGAACAAGGAATCCACTAAATGCTGAGTCCCAAATCCGCCATATGTTCCGCGATCTCATCCATATCATCATAGGTATTGTTGTCGATCCACCGGTCTTTGCTCCAGATCTCAATTCGGTTCAGAACTCCCACCGACACGACTTCTTTTTGTATCTCTGCAAATTCTCTCAAAACGGGTGGTATCAGGATCCTTCCCTGCTTGTCCACTTCACAGGTTGCTGCTCCTGCAAAGAAGAATCGGGAGAACTTTCTGGCGTCCTTGGTGGTGAGGGGTACGTTACGGAATTTTTCTTCGATGTTGTGCCATTCTTCATTTGGATATACAAACAGACATCCGTCTAATCCTTTGGTGACAACGAACTCATTGCCCAGCTGCTCCCGGAATTTAGACGGAACGATCATTCTGCCCTTGGCATCAATTGTGTGATTGTATTCTCCCATGAACATATGACACTCACCTGCTTACCGTGGCTTCTTTGCAGTTATCCACAAAGTTATCAACTTATCCACCACTTTGTGCCACTCCACACCACTTTCACCCACTTTTGTCTCCATTCTACTCCACCGCAAGGTAAAAATCAAGGTCTTTACCAAAATTAGCGGATTTTTCCTGTAAATAAAAAAAGTCCGCCACCCGGCTGTTTTTGCGCCTGGAGGCAGATCCCTCTTTCTTTTTCCGTCTGTTTTTTGCAATTTGTGGTGGGATGTGGAGGAAAAAGGGGAGCCTCCACCCAGCGGAAGCTCCCCTTCTGATTCTTACAAACAACCTATTTTATATTTGTACTTTTTCCTCTTCACTCAGATCAATGTAACGCTCGATCATCTTGTCCAACTCCACACTGATCTTATAGTAATGATTCACATCTGCTCCTGATGCCAGAGCATGATCAAGTTTTTGTCTTGTTCTCTCAATTTCTTTCCGCAACGTTTCTTTCCTCTGCATCCGCGCCTCTCCTTAGTCAAATTGTTTTACACTTCTTCTTTCAACACTCTCTTCCTAAGTAGGATCAGCATAATTACTGAAACGATCACCAAAATACCTGCCAGTAACTGTGAGACGGCGATCGAAGTGGAAGGAATCAACAACTGATCGGTCCGAAGTCCTTCGATCCAGAATCTTCCCACGCCATAACCTGCCAGATACAGCAGGAAAATCTCTCCGTCAAATTTTTTATGGCGTCTTACCAGCAGTAAAATCAACAGAATACCAAGATTCCACAATGATTCATACAAAAAGGTAGGATGTACCTGTATATAGGAAATTCCATCTAACTCTAAGATATGTTCCGCAAGCTCTGCGGTGATATCACTGCTTCTTACCGCATCCACCGGTAACTGCATCGCCAAAAGACCGTCGGTATAACCTCCGAATGCTTCCCGGTTGAAAAAGTTCCCCCACCTTCCTATTATCTGCCCTAAGATCAATCCTAGTCCGGCAGTATCTGCCAGTTTTGGAAAGGAAAGCCTCTTCACCTTGGCAAAAATGACTGTGGTGATAATCGCAGCAATTACGCCTCCGTAGATCGCAAGCCCACCCTGGCGCAAATTAAAAATACTCCACAGATCATCCTTGTATAAATCCCATGAAAATATGACGTAGTAAATCCTCGCCCCTATAACGGAACAAATAATGGCGATGATCGCCAGGTCAAAATAGTCATCCGGATTCTGTCCTGTTCTTTTGGCTTCATATGTAGCCATCAGGATTCCCGCCAGCATACCTGCCGCAATGATCACGCCATAGTATGCAATGGAAACCCCAAAGACTTCAAAGCTCTTCCCTACATGCTCCAAATAAATATGGAGATGTGGAAAATTAATGTTCCAATTCATTGATACATCTTCACAGCTGCGCGCAGATCAGGCTCCCCTTAAACGGCGCCTCATTTTGTTTTTCTCCGCCAACTGCTTAATCCCCTCTACCACTTGGTGATTTAGTGATACAATATGTTTGATATCCTCATCAACATCTATCTTTCGTTTTAAATATTCTTCGTGGCTTTTCTTCACGAAATCACACAGGGCATCCGAGTTGATAAACTCCACCCGCTTGTAATGCTCCCTGTCTTCTCTTTCCGTTTTCAAATACTCCAGAAGTCTCTGCTTCAGCTCTCCCTCATAGGAACAATGATCTTTCAGGCTCCCCGGATAGATCTTATTGTGCGGAAATGTAAAATAATCCGCTATATAATGGGTGATCTGTCCAAGATTTCTGTAGTATTTCGTCTTTTGTTTTCCGCCTTCTCTCTGTTCATCAGAAAGAAGGGCAATATTCTTTTTCACCTGTTCAAAGGTTCCGTTAAACTCATGCTTTCTATATAAAAAGGAAGGTTTGATGTCCGGCAGGATACTTCCTAAATAGAAAGCCCATTTGTGTTTTTTCAGCGAAGTGTCGTCTGAGTTGTGAACGATGTCCCTCGCCAATGAAATGTGTGACTTCTTTCTCATGTAATTTCTCCACGAAAAATTCTTTCGTACAACTGCAATTACATGCTTATTGTACTTCGAATAACGACTTTTTACAAGGGGCTATTCCGAATTTTTCGTGAAGTTTCTCCTTTAACCGCTAATTATTGACAACAAAAGCTGGCACACTGCGTGTCCTTGCTGTCTGTAGCATGTCCGCCAACGATACCGATACGGTTTGCAGCACATTTGCAATTCTCATTGTGGATGCATTTTACAGCCTCGCAGTCAATGTCGATATTCTCACTCTTGTGACCTACCGCATTGCAGCCGCAGTCTCTTATTCTCTCCTTGAAGCTTGCACAGCTTGTCTCGCTTGTGTTTTTCGCTTCTTTTCCCTCTACCATGATGTCGCCTTTACAACAGTAAGGTTCTTCATTGTAGATACAATTTTTAACGGAACACTCTAATTTTGTCATAAAATAAATCTCCTTTCTTCTTACTACCCAATTAGGTTGCTCAAGAAGCGGAGATTTATTCATCTTTCAGATCCATTCCCTTTGATCTGTTTTTTATTTTATTCTCTTAATTTTTTTCTTCCCCGGTAACCTCCTTGCGGATCTCTTTCGTGCGGATCTCCTCACTGATCTGATCGATAAATTCTTTCAGAGGCTTCACTCCCTCATCTCCGGCGAAACGGCTTCTCACAGACACAGTCCCATCTGCTTCCTCCTTCTCGCCCACAACCAGCATGTATGGAAGTTTTGCCAGACGGCTCTCTCTGATCTTGTAGCCGATCTTCTCGGAGCGGGTATCCACGGTCGCCAGAATACCGTTCTTCTTAAGTTCTGCCTCCACTTTTTTCGCATAATCCTCATATTTTTCGGAGATCGGCAGTACGCGCACCTGCTCCGGGCAGAGCCAGGTCGGAAACTTTCCGGCATATTTTTCAATGAGCCATGCCAGGGTTCTCTCATAACATCCCATGGAAGTACGATGGATGATATACGGACGCACCTTGTCTCCGTTGGCATCAATGTAATACATGTCAAACTGTTCCGCTAAGAGGGCGTCCCACTGAATGGTAATCATGGTGTCCTCCTTGCCGTAGACATTCTTGGCATTGATATCCACCTTCGGTCCGTAGAAGGCAGCCTCTCCCACGTCCTCCACAAACGGAATCTCCAGTTCCTGTAAGATCTCACGCATATGCTGTTCGGTCTCCTCCCAGACTTCCGGCTCACCGATATATTTTTCCCGGTTGTCCGGATCCCATTTGGAGAGATGGTAGGTCACATCCTCCTCCACGCCCAGGGTTTCCAGACAATATTTTGCCAGGGCAAGGCATCCTTTAAATTCCTCCACCATCTGATCCGGTCTTACGATCAAATGACCTTCGGAGATTGTAAACTGACGGACTCTGGTCAGTCCGTGCATCTCTCCCGAATCCTCGTTGCGGAACAGCGTAGAGGTCTCGCCGTAACGCAGCGGCAGCTCCCTGTAGGAATGCTGGGAATTTTTGTATACATAATACTGGAACGGACAGGTCATCGGACGAAGGGCAAAGACTTCCTTATCCTTCTCTTCATCCCCTAAGACAAACATGCCGTCGGTATAGTGATCCCAGTGACCGGAAATCTTATACAGATCGGATTTTGCCATCAAAGGGGTCTTCGTACGGATATAACCCCACTCGTTATCCTCCAGATCCTCGATCCAGCGCTGTAAGGTCTGAATGATCTTAGCTCCCTTCGGCATTAACAGCGGAAGCCCCTGACCGATGACGTCCACGGTGGTAAATAATTCCATCTCACGGCCTAATTTATTGTGATCTCTCTTCTTGATATCCTCTAAATGTTCCAGATAAGCGTTCAGCTCCTCCTTTGTGGCAAAGGCAGTTCCATAGATACGCTGCAACTGTGCCTTATTGGAATCCCCTCTCCAGTATGCCATGGAGGAAGAGATCAGCTTAAACGCTTTGATCCCCTTGGTATTCATCAGATGAGGTCCCGCACAGAGGTCTGTAAATTCCTCTCCCTGTTTATAGAAAGAGATCTCCGCATCCTCCGGCAGATCCTCGATCAGCTCCACCTTGTACGGCTCCTCCTTTTCCTTCATAAAGGCAATGGCCTCCTCTCTCGGAAGGGTGTATTTTTCCAGACGGT
The DNA here is from genome assembly GCA_958428365.1 of uncultured Lachnospiraceae bacterium. GTDB lineage: Bacteria > Bacillota > Clostridia > Lachnospirales > Lachnospiraceae > Maccoyibacter. The sequence goes on from CAUAFT010000002.1 coordinate 152,317, forward strand.
TTCCCTTTTTGATGATCTTTTTCATCTCTTTTTCCAGATTGTCCAGATCTTCCCTGGAAAACGGCTCCGCCTCAAAATCATAGTAAAATCCCTCGTCGATGGAAGGTCCGATCGCCAGCTTCGCATTCGGATAGAGTCTCTTCACCGCTTCTGCCAGCACATGGGATGCGGTATGACGCACCGTGCGGATCCCCTCGCTGTCCTTCGCTGTCAGTACATTGAACTCACAGTCTGTGCCAATGACGGTTCTTAAATCCTTCACCTCTCCGTTGATCTCCACGGCGCAGGCTGCCCTTGCCAGTCCCTCGCTGATATCTCTTGTGATATCGTAAGCGCTCATTGCTTCGCTGTACTCTTTGATGCTTCCATCTTTTAATGTGATCTTCATTTTCATTGATCTCCTGTTCTATCTTAGTTTTTTCGCTTATCCTGCTTTTATTCTCTTGATTCTTCTTGATTTTTTATTTTCTTTTATTCTTTTTTGAAGAATCTTTTTTAGATTTTTTCTGACCCTTTTTTTCGTCATTGCTGACTCTGTTATTGCTGTTGTTGCTTCCATTTTCGCATCCGATCTTCGTATACTTTCTCGGAGAGCATAACATTCCGATTACTAACCCGCCCAGAAGGCAGGTGGTGATGGTTAAAAAATATTCCTTTTTTGTCATTGTGGTTGTTTCGGTTAAATCTGATGCAAATTCTCTCATTTTGTTCATAAAATCCTCCTTCTTGGTGCGGTGTGTTTAAAATTTGGGGTGGGGGGAGTTATTGGCGGGGGACGATTTGTAAAAATAGCCGTTCAGAATTGCTCCCTGTTTCGGATATAAGATTTTCTAAGCGTTCCGTTTAACCTATTGGCAACGGACGCAACCGGCCCATATTCGCCATCCATGGCTCAGATGTGCCTTTCCCGGACGTCCTGTCCGGGAATTGCTGACAATTTGCCGGAACACTAAGAAAATCTAATATCCTACACAATGTCGCAATTCTGAACGGCTATTTTTACAAATCTGGTTGTGCGTATAACTCGCCACCTTAAAATTTTAAGAATGTCAGGCGCTGGACTTGAGAACCTTTGGGTTCTCAAGTCCTTGGTTTTCCCGCTTTTTCTCACAGCGTTTTCGGGGAATCGCGAAGCTGAACAGATGTATGTCATGGCTTGCGACTTGTGTGAATATTAGATTTTCTTAATATTCTGCACAATGTTCAGGAATTTTCGGACAGGACGTCCGAAAAAGGCACATCTGAGCCATGGATGGCGAATATGGGCCGGTTCCGTCCGTGCTTCTCAGCCTTGCCAGAATATTTAGAAAATCTTATATTCACGACACGGAGCAAGCCATGACATACATCCGTTCAGCCCCACGTCCCCAAAAACAAAAAAGCCCATGCACTACAACTTAAATGTAATGCACGGACGTATCAACGCGGTTCCACCCTGCTTGCTCTGCCTCTCCAGAAAAATAATCTCATAAGTCCAGCTCGGACTCACAGATGGCAAAGCCTCTCTTTTGATGATAACGGAATCACCGTACCCGATTAAGGGTCGCTCCGAGGTGGTCTTCGGCAATTTTCCTGTCAAACCGCTCACAGCTCGAAGCCTTCGCTTCGGCGGTTCTCTCTGGCACATTTCGATTGCTTACTCTTCTCTTCAACGCTTTGTTGTCTTCTGTATGTTTGATTTTAGACCCTTTTTTGTGATCTGTAAAGAAGTTTTTTACTTATTTGTTTTTTCCGCAGCATTTTTTGTACTTTTTGCCGCTTCCACATGGACACGGATCGTTTGGATAGATTTTTTCTTCCTTTACGATGGTGCCTGATTTTTTCTGTTCCAGGTAGAGTTCTTTTTTGCGCTCTTCGCCTAAGATGGTGTTCCACTGTGGAAGGTCATAGAGCCAGTCTGCTTTTGCGTCTACCATGTTCTTGTATAAGAGTTCTTTGTCGAAAATCAGGTTGACTTCGGTGTCTTCTTCCATGGTATCTATTGGGTTTGGATTTTTCAGACTGTCATTGATGCCGTCCAAAAATCCGGTCATATCCATCAGGGAAATGTCAAATCTATCGGCAAGCTCCTTTACGGTTCCTGTGATTTCTTCGTCCGGATTGTCTAAGAGTCTTTCGTAGATTCCTTTTTCCAGTAAGAAGTAATCCTGCCAGAACTTCTGAAGTTTTCCTTTGTCCATTTGTTCGTTATAGGCGGTTGCCTGCCATTCCTGTAAAAGTGCCATATATCTTCCATCCTTATCCTTCATAGTCTGTGCCTTTGCACCGTATCAGTATAACCCATTTATTTTTATTTTTCAATAGTGGAAACTGCCTTCCAAAAAGTTTGCTGGCATGAAACCGCAGCGAGATATCGCAATAAGTTTCCCGTGCAATCGTTACTCTGCTGTGATATGATGGAGACAAAGGGTACACCAATTTTGAAAAGGAGCTTCTTATTATGAAAAAAGTAAAACGGATTCTTGCCATTCTGCTTGTGATAATCTTAGCGGGACTGTATATTTCCACGCTGGTCTTTGCACTGATTGGAAGTGAGCGGGCGATGGACTGGCTGAAGGTCTCTATTTATGCAACGATTGTGCTTCCGGTTCTTCTGTGGGCTTACAGTTTTGTATATAAGCTGTTGAAAAAGTCAGGGGAAGAGGATTCGGAAGTCTGACTATGAGTATGACAATGTCAGTCAGCGGCTGTCCCGACCTGGTCCAGGCTTTTCATCCATGTCTTTTGGCGGAATACCAAAAGTGAGATTCCAAGGCGTACACATTCTTCCAAAGACAGCAGGAAGTACACATAGGGAATGGACCACTTCCAGAAAAAGGCGGAAAGTAAGGCGAGGGGAACTCCGAATATCCAGGTTCCTATGAAATCGATTGCCATCACATATTTTGTCTTTCCTCCGCTTCGGATGATTCCGCCTCCCAGAATCATGTTCTGTACTTTTACCGGGGCAATCAGCGCAAAGACGACGAGGATCTGACTGGTGAGGATTCTGACCGATTCTTCTACCTGGTAGATTTTCACATAATATCTGCTGGAAAGTAGCAGTATGACAGATAATATGAGAGAGCCTGCGAGTCCATAGAGCATGAGTTTTTTGGATTCTTCGTAGGCTTTTTCATATTCCTCCCTGCCTAAGGATTTTCCGATTAGGATTCCAGCGGCCTGGGCTACTCCATTCAGGGCACCGATGAAGAGGACCTGGATGGGTGTCGTTAAAGTCATGGCGGCAAAATCATCGGTTCCGATATGTCCGTAGACTGCGGCATAGACATTTTCTCCCAGACTCCAGAAAAATTCACAGACGAGTATCGGAAGTAAAATTCCCAGATATTGCATTCCGTTGTCCTTATGGACACGCCAGACGAAGGTCAGATGAAGGCTCTGCTTCCTGTAATATTGAAAAAACAAAAGCAGGGTCAGGATACATCCGAAAATCTGGGAAACCACCGTTGCCAGGGCTGCGCCTCTTACCCCCATCTGGGGAAATCCGAATTTTCCAAAAATCAACAGGTAGTTCAATCCCGTATTGATGATTGCCGCTGCAATCCCGGCATATAATGGGATTCGCGCCGCCTCCATACAGCGGAGCAGGGTTGCCAGCAGATTTGTGACTGCCAGTGGGAAATAAGATAAGGCAAGAATCCGCAAATAGTCTGCTGCTACGGCTCTTGTCATCTCATCCTTCGTATAAATTCCCATAATCTGAGATGGAAAAATGCTGCACAAAACCGTGAACAGGATTGCCAGTATCACCACAACCATCCCATTCATGAAAAAGCTCCGGCTAACTTCCCTCTCATCTTTTTTGCCTATGTACTGTGCAATCATGATTCCCGCTGCCGCTGCTACGGCAGAGACCAGCACAAAAAACAGGGAAGCGAATTTTCCTCCCAGTCCGATTCCTGCGATACTGGTGCTTCCAAGCTGGCCTGTCATAATCTGATCAATCACACTGAAAGAGGACTGTAACAGCGATTGCAAAGTAATCGGAAGTGCAATGTTCACTACCGTTCTATAAAATGTTTGTTCCTTATCCATGGCAAACACACCTCCTTGTAATTATCTTAGCGAAGGAGTGCCGATTTCACAATGGGTTAAACGCGTAACCCTTTACAAAAATAAGAACCGGGATTTGTGCATTGTGACAATCATCCCGGTTTCTTTCTATTTCAAATCTTATGATATGTTTTTCATCACGCTCTGTCTTTTTACAAGGGTTACCGACAGAGTCAATGCGGTATCGATTTCCTCTCCTTCCCGCAATTTTTTCAGCGTGGTGACTGCGAGACTGGCTCTTAACTTTCCGTCCTGCCGGATTGTGGTAAGAGGTGGGTAGACGGCTTCACACAGCGGGCAGTCGTCAAAGCCCGCTATGGATATCTCTTCCGGAATCCTTACACCCTTCTTCAACAGAAACTGCATCAGGTCTATTGCATAGTAATCGGAAACGGCGAATATCCCGGAGTAGGTTCTTAATTTCTCCAGATTCTGCTGATAGAACTTCCTGCGCTCCTCTTTTTCCATGGGGATCATCAGAAAGTCAGCTCCATCTTCCGCCATTGCCGTCCGAAATCCCTCAAACCTTTCCCGGTCCATACAGATGTCGTTATCTGAAATACAGAGAACCTTCCTGTGACCCAGACTACGAAAGTAGGCTCCCATCTGATAACCGCCGTCATAGTTGTCAATCGTTAGATTGCACATGCGCCCCTGTTCTTTTAAATAGCCGTCATAGATAACAAAGGGGATGTGCATATGGTCTCTTAGCTTTTTGTAATCCTGCTCACAAAAACCGATGACTACCAGCCCCTCCATATTCCACATGGAAGCAAACCGGGCAATCTCGTTCCAATCCTTTGTCACCTTTACCATCATGAAATATCCGGCCTTTTCGATTTCAACGGATAGATAATTCAAGGATGATGCAATAAAGTAATCTTCCAGCGCCCGGCTTTCATATTTCTCATGGTCATTCACCACGACGCCAATCATCCTGGAATTATTCTGAGCCAGCAAAATTCCCGCCATGCTGGGAATGTACTGCTTCTGCTCTAAAAGCTCCTGCACCCGCCGCACGGTTTCGTCGGAGATTTTTGCCGTTTTTCCATGAATTACATTGGAGACTGTGGCTGTGCTGAGTCCCAATTCCTCTGCGATGTCGATGATTCTTACTCTTTTTTCTTTCAATGTGTTTTTACCATATATTCTTCACAGATTTGTTCATCATCCCACATTGGATTTTCTGCAATCATGCCTCTTATTTCTTCCACAAAATCTGTTGTTTCTTCAATGATATCTGCTATTTCTGCCGAAGACATGCCCTTCTGGCTTTTTTTCCGTATTAGGGAAATCAAATTTATTATTTTACCTTGCTTTATGAATATTGCTTCCAACTCCCACGATTTCATATAACTGACTCCAACCTCCTCATCACGTCTGACTTCATTCACGAGTCTGTGAATTTCTCTCAGATTCTTGTCCGTCACATTTTCTTCCGTACTTTTTTCAATATATTTTAACATATCCCGCAGATCTTTGCCAGGGATTCCTTCCTCACCCTTTGTATACAGATAAATAGTCTCTATTCCATCGTCGTATTCTATACTATCATCCTCCATGCACTTTGTCTTAAAACGATACACCATACGGTTTTTCCCGAAAGGAACATAGGGAAGAATATTGAAAAAGTCTGGTTGCCAAAGACTTTCTATAAATTAGGGGATACAAACAATCCCTTCATTTATATCATCTTTTGACACCAGACTATCTTTTCCTTCTATCCCATCTTAACGATAGATAATATCATCTCTTCCCGGTCCATTGGATACCATGGTAATCGGGTAGCCGATATGACGCTCTACGAATTCCACATACTTTCTGCAATTTTCCGGCAGATCCTCATACTTCTTAATTCCCCGGATATCGCTCTTCCAGCCCGGAAGCACCTCGTACACCGGTTTCGCCTTCTTTAAGAGCGCTGTGGTTGGGAAATCCGTTGTCACCTTTCCGTCAATTTCATATCCGATGCAGACTGGAATCTCATCGAGGTAACCGAGTACATCCAATACGGTAAACGCCACATCCGTGGTTCCCTGAAGACGGCATCCATATTTGGAGGCAACCGCATCGAACCAGCCCATTCTTCTTGGACGTCCTGTGGTAGCTCCGAATTCTCCGCCGTCGCCGCCGCGCTTACGCAGCTCGTCTGCTTCCTCACCGAAAATCTCACTGACAAATTCTCCGGCTCCTACGGCAGAAGAATATGCCTTACATACGGTGATAACCTTCTTAATCTCATATGGCGGGATACCCGCTCCGATGGCACCATAGGCTGCAAGGGTGGAGGAAGAAGTTACCATTGGATAGATTCCGTGATCCGGGTCCTTTAAGGTTCCAAGCTGTCCCTCTAATAAAATATCCTTTCCCTCTTTGATTGCCTGTGCAAGATAGGCTGATACGTCGCACACATACGGCGCAATCATCTCTCTGTATTCTTTTAATTCATTTACGATATCTTCTGATTTTAACAGCGGTTTGTGGTAGAGATGCTCTAAGAGCACATTCTTCTGCTCACAGACTCTGACTGCTTTTTCCTCGATTAACTCATCATCGAAAATCTCGCTGACCTGAAAACCGATTTTCGCATATTTATCAGAATAAAATGGTGCAATTCCGGACTTGGTAGAACCGAAGGATTTTCCTCCCAGACGCTCTTCCTCGTACTGGTCAAATAAGATATGGTAGGACATTACAATCTGTGCTCTGTCCGACACTAAGATTTTCGGCTCCGGTACATTGCGGTCCGTGATGGATTTGATTTCGTTGAACAATACCGGAATATTAAGCGCCACTCCGTTTCCGATGATACTTGTGGTATGATCGTAAAATACGCCGGATGGCAATGTATGTAACGCAAATTTTCCATAATTATTTACGATGGTGTGTCCGGCATTGGCTCCACCCTGAAAGCGGATGATAATATCGGCTTCCTTTGCCAGCATGTCCGTAATCTTTCCTTTTCCCTCGTCGCCCCAGTTGGCTCCAACTACTGCTTTAACCATTTTTCCTGTCTCCTTTAAAATGTTAAGACTCTGTTGCAAAGTGCAACACGGTCTGTCTCATGAAATGAAAAAGAATCTCGCTTTGCGGGATTCTCCGCCTGCGGCGGATCGCTTCAGCGATATAATTCCTCTCCGCCGCAGTGCGATCCTGCCCGGAGGGCTTTTGGTTTAATAGGAAATCCAAAGGAATTTCCTATTAAATCAAAAAACGGATGTAAAAACATCCGCCTTTCTTTTTCCTGTTTTTACTTTCTGATTATACACGAAAACGTCTCATAAGTAAAATCAATATTTATTATACTCTTCATAAGTTTCTATTATATCATGTGTCTCACACATGAACGCTCCGCTTTAGATGCCATCCGGCGAGGTATCATGTCTAATGACATTATACCATATCCTCCCCTGGCAAACTCCTGTCCTTAAAAAAACGTGGTGCTTCCATCTTATCCCTGCCTTCGTTGCATGCCATCCTGAAAAATGTCAGACCCAGCAGGAAGAAGACCGCCAATACCGCCACCCCTTTATTCGTACTTCCTGTTATCTGGGAAATCACCCCGACTAACATGGTTCCAAAAAAGGAGGCTCCTTTTCCAAAAATGTCCATGATTCCAAAATATTCCCCGGATTTTTCAGCCGGAATGATCTTTGCAAAATAGGAACGGGACAACGCCTGGATTCCGCCCTGGAACAGTCCGACGCAGATGGCGAGAATCCAAAAATGTGTCTGTGTCGCCATAATCAGGGCAAACAGAGCAATTCCCGTATAGGCGATAATACAAACGGCAATCAACATCTCTGTGCGGAAACGCTTTGTCAGCTTTCCAAATACCAGGGAAGACGGGAAAGCCACCAACTGGGTTACTAAGAGAGCCAGCAGAAGTCCGGTGGTATCCAGTCCCAGGGACTGCCCGTATGCCGTCGCCATTTCTATAATGGTATAGACTCCATCAATATAGAAGAAATACGCCAGCAAAAACAGGAATATTTTCTTCTCCTTACGGATTTCTTTTAAGCTTTCCCCAAGTCTCTTAAAACTATGGTAAACCACACGGGGTTTTCGTTCCACATAGTTCTTCTGTCGGTAGCCTTTCAGAAGAGGCAGACTCGCAAGCAGCCACCAGATTCCCACGATTCCAAAGGACAGCATCATAGAACTTTGATAACCAAGTCCCAGACTTTCCCCTTTTAATACCAGAACAAGGCAGAGGATGAAGGGAATACAGCTTCCAATATATCCCCAGCCAAATCCCGATGAAGATACCTCATCCATCCGTTCTGTTTCTGTGACATCATTTAACATGGCGTCATAGAATATCAGACTTGCGGAATATCCAATCTTAGTGATGACATAGACCGCCAGAAAAATCACCCAGGAAGAATAGAGTCCCAGTGTCATACACCCGATGACTCCCACCAAAAGGGATACCAGAAATATCGGTTTCTTAAAGTTCTTTGTATCCGCCAGAGTCCCGCAGATTGGACCGATCAATGCCACCACCAGTGTTGCAACCGATGCCGCATAACCCCAATACGCCAGATACTCTGCCGGAGTCAGCCCTCCGTTTTCCGAGAGCATGTTAAAATAAATCGGTATCAACGTGGAAACCATCAGAATAAAAGCCGAGTTGCCCACATCATATAGAATCCATGCTTTTTCCAGTTTTGTAAATCCTTTTTTCATAGTATCCTCCTACTGTGCACCAAAGGTACGCTCAAAATAAGGTAAAAGCTCTTCCTGCTCTCCCGCAAGCACCCCGCAGTAATTTTCAATCAACTCCACTGCCAGGGAAACGGCTTTCCGATATCGCCGGTACAGCTCCTGATTGCTGTCCGAACATTTTGGATTCGCTTTTCTGTTGACCAGAAGTCCATGCATTTCTTTATAATTTCCTGTCGCCAGCAGCAGGAAGTAGACCACGAATCTCTGCGTCATAAAAGGAGCAATCAAAAGATTGTTATAAAATTTCATGGACCACAGGGCACGCTTTACTTCTTTCGCCGTAACCCCCTCAAAAAAACTGCTGATCACACGGCTGTTCTCGATGCTTGCAAGGATATGTCCCGTCAGTCTGTGACGTACCGGGTTGTACCCGTCCTTAATCATCAGCATCCTGTCAAATTCCACCTCAATCTCAGTATGTGTTACTTTACTGGCCGCAATTTTTTCATCAATATATCCGTGACAGGCACTGTCCAGGGCGAAATGGCAGATAAATCCAAAAATATAAGACTTCTGCTCCTCCGATAAATCCCCCAGAGACGGCGCAAAGAATTCTGACGCCTTGCGTGCGTGCATGGCAAACCCTATTTTATTGACATGATTTGGGAATAACGCTTTATAGTAAAAAAGAATGTCAGGACCATGTAATCCTGTCATATACAGACTCTTATTCTCTCGAATGATATCCCGGACCGGCTTTGGAAGCGACCGATACACCTCTTTGCCAAACCGGAAATGTGCATAGGTTGATGGCATAATTTTCCTCCTCCATTCTGTTTCTTTCCACAGTGTACAGGAGGTAAGTAAAATCAGCTCCATCCTTATGTAAAATCTATCTAAATTATATGCAAAAAAGCACCTGCTTTTTCTGGATTTTTATAGAAAAAGCCCCACTCGCTGGGAATGGGACTTTATTCTTCCAACAGATCCAAGAAACGCCTTGCCGCTGCCGACATCGGAACCTTTTCATCCGTCACAATGCAAAAATGCCTTTTGGGAATCTCCCTGTCAAATTGAAGGCGGAACACTTCTCCCTTCTTCATTGCCTCTAAGGCAAAGTCCTCCACCACGCTTGCAACCCCGAATCCCCTGACGGCAAACCGAATCAGCATATCACTGGTGGCAAGCTCGAATTCCGGCTGTAGACGGACGCCGTTCTCTTCCAGAAATCCTTCCACATAGGCCCTTGTGGAAGTGGTTCCCTCTAAGCACATCAGAGGAAGTTCTTCTAACTCCCGGTAGTCCATCTTCCGCTCAGACAGCTTACGGAATTTTTTTCCCACCACAAAAATATCCTGAATATCCCGTACCCTGCGGAATTTTAAATCCATCCTCTTTTGAATCGGCGTGCTGATGACTCCAAAGTCAATACTCCCCTCCTGAAGCATCTTAAGGGTCTTTGGGGTAGGAGCATTTTTTACGGTCACACGAATCCTGGGATATTTCTCGTGAAATTTTTCCAGATATTCCAACAAATAGAACTGGAGCGTCATATCACTGGCTCCGATACAGAGTTCTCCCTCCTCCAGATCCAACAGTTCTAAGAATTTCTTTTCCCCCAGCCGGATGGACTCGTATCCCCTTTTCACATAGGAATACAGGACCTCCCCCTCCGTTGTAAAACGAACCCCTCTGGAAGTCCGCACAAATAAAGGCGAACCCAACGCTGTTTCCAGATGCTTCACCGCCTGACTGACTGCGGGCTGGGAAATGGCGAGTTCCTCCGCTGCTAAAGTGATGCTCTTTAGTTTTCCTACAAAATAAAAAATTTTATAATATTCCAAATTGATGTCCATAAAAAAAGCATATCTTTTCCCGACTGTTTTTTCAAGGTCATCTTTAGAAATAAATGCGATATTCCTGTAATTTTTTTTATGATAATTTACAGTTTTCGACGTCTTGCATTTTATAAATATGGGTATTATACTAAGTTTCAGCAAACAAAGGAGAAATTTTATGGAAAAAGATATGACTACGGGGAACCCGCTATCGCTGATTCTGTGGTTTTCCCTGCCCGTACTTTTAGGAAATATTTTTCAACAGTTTTATAATATGGTGGACGCCATTATCGTGGGACGCCTGCTGGGAGAAGACGCCCTTGCCGCCGTAGGAGCCACAGGTTCCATTATGTTCTTAGTCCTCTATTTTGCGATTGGGATTGCCCAGGGCTTTGGAATCCTGATTTCACAGGCGTTTGGCGCTAAGAACCATTCCCTGTTAAAGCACTATGTCGCCCTGTCCCTGATGCTGACATTGATCATATCCGTGGTGGTAACGGCAATCACCGTGCCTTCTTCCCGGTGGATGCTGGTCTTTATGAAGACGCCTGCTAATATTTTAGATATGTCGGTCTCCTATGTGCGCATTATTTTCTGGGGCATCATTGCCACCATGCTCTACAATGCCGCCTCTTCAATTTTAAGAGGAATCGGAGACAGTAAGACACCGCTTTATTTTCTGGTGTTCTCTTCCCTGCTGAACATCGTACTGGACTACTGCTTTATACGCTTTTTCCATATGGGGACCGACGGTGCGGCTTATGCTACGGTTCTCGCCCAGGGAATTTCAGCGATCCTCTGTCTGATTTATATGTTCTGGAAATTTGAAATCCTGCGAACCAGGAGAACGGATTATTATTTCGATGGCAGAAGTGTCTGGGATATGATGAGAGTAGGACTTCCAATGGCTTTGAACTATTCCATCACTGCCATTGGAACGATGATTTTACAAAGTGCCGTCAACGTCTTTGGCTCCAGTGTGGTTGCTTCTTTCACTGCCGCCATGAAGGTGGAACAGCTAACCACCCAGCCAATGCCCACCCTTGGTACTACAATGTCCACCTACTGCGGTCAGAATCTCGGTGCCGGAAAATATGAGCGGATCTACGACGGTATGAGGAAGGCCTTTGCGATTTCGATGATTTTGGCAGTTTTTGCGGCTTTGGTCTGTGTCTTTGGCGGAAAGGCAATTGTGAGTCTCTTTTTGGCAGATCCCACAGAAGAAATCTTATCCTATGCCACAACCTACTTAAAGACTATCTCCGTATTCTTTTTCTTCCTGACGATTCTTTTCACTTACCGAATGGCTCTTCAGGGATTGGGAAAGGGACTGGTACCGATGATTGGCGGATTCCTGGAATTGGTGGGTCGGGTTGTTGTCATCGCGCTTTTTGCAGAATCCTACGGATATACGGCAGTCTGTCTTGCAAGCCCTGCCGCCTGGATCCTGGCTGGAATTCCCAATATTGCAGCCTATCTGATTTGGAAACGAAAGATGAAAAAGCAGGTTCCTGCGTAACAAAAAATGCCCGTTCTACCATTTCGGTAAAACGGGCATTTTAATTCTTTATCCAATTAATACATTTTTTCCTTCAAAGGCAAATCCATATTTTCGGATATGTTCCTTCTCAATTCCTTTCGCTAACAGCGTTGCTTCATACTGCTTATCTTCTATCTGACGAAGAGCTTCCTGAACCGTATCTTCCAGCGTCTCTTCTTTTCTTGGATTGTGTACCTTAAATTCTAAAAGGATGGCGTCATCCTTCTTCGGATCTGTTGGCTCAAGCATCACATCGTATCTGCCAAATCCGCTCTCACGGTTTGAAGTGATTACATATCTCCCACTTAACTCCACAATCAGCCCCAGCACAAATCCATGATAAAAACGCTCCGGTTCCTCTCCCAGTGGATTCCGTCCCGTGTCAAAATAGCTGAAAGTCTGCAACGCAACACGGTTCATATAGGCATTCATCTCATCCACTTCACCTAACAATAAAGCACGGACAAAATCATTGTAATCAGCCTCTGCCCTTGTGAACCAGTTCCTCACCATACTGTAAAACATGCGCTTTACTTCATAGTTTGTGAGCGTCAGCTCATACATGACCTCTCTTCCCAGCTCTAATAATTCTTCTCTCTCATGTCCTAACACTTTTAAATAACCGCTGGCAAGCAGAAGGCTCCAGATAGCACTCTCATGATTGTCCAACTGATTGTATACAATCTGCTCGTCTATCGGACAATGAATTGTCTCTCCACGCAAAAGCGCCTCAAAGGTTGCCTTTACCCGTCTGTCCCCTTCCCGGATTAATTTTCCAACCAGACTGTTGGCACTGGTATTCGCCCAGTAAGTCGAATATTTACCCGTATCCAAAAAATTCAAAATAGACCACGGATTATAGATATCCTTATGCTCTCCAAAGATAAAACCATCGTACCATATCTTAACCTGTTCCTTTTCTCCACCCAGTCCACACTCATCCAATGCTTCAAATACTTCTTCTTCTGTAAATCCAAAGGAAGCCGCATACTCATCAGATGTAGTTGTTACCACTTTTAAATTATTCAAATCAGAAAAAATAGACTCCTTGCTGACTCTGGTAATCCCTGTCATAATCGCCCGTTCTAACCAAGGATTCGTCTTAAAACAGGAATTGAACATACTCCTTGTAAAGGACACCAGCTCTTCCCAGTACCCATGCACATAGGCTTCCTGCATCGGCGTATCATATTCATCTAAAAGAATAATAACTTTTTTCCCATAATAACGGTACAGAAAATCCGATAGCTGATAAATCGCCAGTGTCGCATCACTGTCACGCATATCTGCGGATATCCGGTCAAAATATTCTCTGTCCCTTTCTGTCAGAACATCGCTGTCCCTCAAAAAGGAATACTTCGAATACAAATTTGTCAACATCTGACATATTTTTTCCTTCGTTGACGTGTAGTTATCCTCTTTGATATTCGCAAAAGAAAGACTGATGACCGGATAAGTTCCCTGAATCCTCCGGTACTCTTCATCCTCCCAGATAGAAAGTCCCTCAAACAGCTCTCCCCGGTCTTCATAATCAAGAGAGAAGAACTGTTCTACCATGCTCATATTTAAGGTCTTCCCAAAACGTCTTGGACGTGCGATTAATGTGACACTGTCTCCTGACTCCCACCATTCTTTTATAAAAGAAGTCTTATCAATATAAAAATAATTTTTTTCAATTAATGTGGAAAAATCCTGTATTCCAATCGCGACTGTTCTTGCCATAACAACCTCCAAAAAAATCCGCTATCCCAATGCTCTTCCATTAGTATAACGGATTTTTTGTTAAATTACAATTTTATAACACTTTTTGAGGTTCTGCTCATCCATCCTCATCCGGCATTCCTGCTTCTAATATTCTAATTTCTTCGTACAGGTAACTGCCAGGGCTCCCGGTCCGATATGGCAGGAGATACTCAGTGGCAGAGCCGGCATGACAATCTCACGATTCGGAAATTCTTTTTGCACTTCTTCCTTAAATCTCTCCGCCGCTTCTATATCATGTGTATATGCCATTGCGATATGAACCTTCTCTCCCGTCTCATCATGGAAGCGTTCCCTCATATCCTTTTTGATTTGTTCAATCATGATATTTTTTCCCTGCTTCACGGTTCTCGCCTTTGCAAATGCATCCAGCTTCTCTCCCTGAATCTGTAAGACAGGTTTCAGTTTCAAAAGTGTACCCAGGGCTGCGGCTGCCGGTGTGATACGTCCGCCTCGCTTTAAATAGGTCAGTGTATCGAGCATGATGTAAATACTGGACTCGAATTTTTGCTTTTCCAGAATCTCTTTGATCTCTACCGCTGATTTTCCGGCTTCCACAAGCTCCAACGCATCCAATACGGACTGACGCATGGTTACGGAGATACGCTGATTATTGACAACCTGTACTTTGCCGTCATAGTCATTCGCCAGCATAATGGCTGTCTGGCAGGAACTGCTAAGTCCGCTGGACATCGGAATATACACCACTTCATCGTTCTCCTTTAACAGTTCATCCCACAAATCCGTAACACTTCCCGGAGATGGCATGGAAGTAGAAATCTCTGCTCCCTCCTCCAGTTTTTTGTAAAACTCTTCCTGCGTTAAATCAATACCTTCCAGATAATCTACATCATTAATTCGAAACGGCATCGGTATGACAGAGATTCCCAATTCCTTTGCTTCTGCCTGCTCAATGCCACTATTACTATCCGTAACAACTGCAACTTTTCCCATTTTCATTACCTCTTCTTTACTTCGTTAGTACTTCCGAATGCAATTTTAACACACTTCTTTTTTGGTGTAAATGTAGTAATGCATACCATGTGAGGTCATTAACTTCTCCATCAAACCTGATTTATGACCTTGCCTGCATGGACTATTTTGCAGCGTTCTCCAAACCGGCGTTTCATCTGTGCAATCGCCATAATTCCGGTACAGTGAACTGGAATTATGATGTCAATTTCCCGTTTTTCAAGTTCCTGCATGGTCTCCAAAAGACGTGTATCCGATGCCTGGGACAGGTGCATTCCCGCCATCAGCATATGGATATGTTCTCCCGGAAACTTTTCCTCTACATAAGAAAGTGCGTTGATGACCCCCACATGGGAACATCCCAGGAAAATACACAGCCCTTTTTCATCGCGGATAATGAGCATCTGCTCATCGGTCATTGCATCCGGCTGCCGCTTTCCTTCTACTTCTACTAACATGCCCTCTGCAACGGATTCAAATTCATTTTTCGGCGGGATTTTTCCTAATACAAAGATATCTTTTGCAATCTCCTGGAATTCATCGGTAAAAATCACATGTTCTTGCAAAACATCCACGCTCCAGGGGATTCCGATTTCACGGCAGTCCCGCTTTCCCTGGTGGTATTTTTTGTCAAACGCTTCTTTTCTTACATAGACCTTTGGCAGCTTATATGTTTTTGCAAATTCTTCCAGACCTCCGCAGTGGTCATAATGACCGTGGCTTAGGATGATACCGTCCAAATCTTCCATGTTCAAATCCAGAGTCTTTGCATTTTTTAAGAACACACCGCTTTGTCCGGTGTCAAATAAGTATCTTTTATCATCTTTTTCTATATATAGAGAAAGACCGTGCTCGGCAAGGATTCCCTGCCGATACACGGTATTCTCTGTCAGTACGACAATCTTCATAGGCTTCTCTTACATCATACCCATTCCGCCGCCTGCTCCTGCTGGCATTGGAGGTACGTCTTCTTTGATATTTGCCACTACAGACTCGGTGGTCAGTAAGGTGGAAGCTACACTGGTTGCATTCTGTAATGCGCTTCTGGTTACTTTTACAGGGTCTAAGATACCTGCTTCCACCATGCCCACATACTCTTCTTTGGTTGCGTCAAAACCAATTCCAGGTTCGGATTCTTTTACTTTGTTGATGATGACCGCACCTTCTAATCCGGCATTGGCTGCAATGTAGAACAATGGAGCCTCCAGAGCTTTTAAGATAACTTTTGCACCGGTTCTCTCATCACCCTCTAAGGTGTCAGCTAATTTTGCAACTTCCTTGGATGCGTGGATGTATGCGGAACCGCCTCCTGCGATGATTCCTTCCTCGACTGCTGCTCTTGTTGCATTCAGAGCATCTTCCATACGAAGTTTGCTTTCTTTCATCTCTGTCTCTGTTGCTGCCCCCACGCGGATAACGGCTACACCGCCTGCTAATTTAGCAAGACGTTCCTGTAATTTCTCTTTATCAAATTCAGATGTGGTATCTTCAATCTGGGCACGAATCTGGTTGATTCTGTTCTCGATGGCTGCCTTATCGCCTTCGCCGTCTACAATAACGGTGTTCTCTTTCTGAACTTTGATGGATTTTGCACGTCCGAGCATATCAAGAGTAGTATCCTTTAACTCTAATCCAAGTTCCTCAGAGATAACCTGACCGCCTGTTAAGATAGCGATATCTTCTAACATTGCTTTTCTTCTGTCACCATATCCCGGTGCTTTTACTGCTACCACGTTGAAGGTTCCGCGGAGTTTATTTACGATTAAGGTGGTTAATGCCTCTCCTTCGATATCCTCAGCGATGATTAAGAGTCTTGCTCCGGACTGTACAATCTGCTCTAAAACAGGAAGAATTTCCTGGATGTTGCTGATTTTCTTATCAGTAATCAATACATATGGATCATCTAAGACAGCTTCCATCTTATCCATATCTGTTGCCATGTAAGCGGAGATGTATCCACGGTCAAACTGCATACCCTCTACTAAATCCAGCTCTGTCTGCATGGTCTTGGATTCTTCGATGGTGATAACGCCGTCGTTGCTTACCTTTTCCATTGCATCTGCCACTAAGTTACCAACTTCCTCGTCTCCGGCGGAGATGGCTGCAACCTTTGCAATCTGGTCCTTTCCGCTGACCTTGCTGCTCATGGAAGCGATTGCCTCTACGGCAGCGTCTGTTGCTTTTTTCATACCCTTTCTTAAGATGATTGGGTTTGCTCCGGCTTCTAAGTTCTTCATGCCTTCTTTAATCATTGCCTGAGCTAAAACGGTAGCTGTTGTGGTACCGTCACCTGCAACGTCATTTGTCTTTGTGGCAACCTCTTTTACAAGCTGTGCGCCCATGTTCTCGAATGCATCTTCTAACTCGATTTCCTTTGCGATGGTCACACCGTCGTTTGTAATAAGCGGTACTCCGAAGGATTTGTCTAATACTACATTTCTTCCCTTTGGTCCGATGGTGACTCTTACGGTATTTGCTAATTTATCCACGCCTGCCTCTAAAGCTGCTCTGGCCTCTGTTCCATATTTTAATTCCTTTGCCATTTTAATCTGCCTCCATTTCTGATATTTGTTTCAAAAGATATTCCCTGTGAATTAGTCCTCTACAACTGCTAAGATGTCATTCTGTCTTACGATGATGTATTCCTCGCCGTCTAACTTCACTTCTGTTCCTGCATATTTGGAATAAATGACTTTCTGTCCTTCTTTGACCTGCATCTTTACTTCTTTTCCATCTACAATTCCGCCAGGTCCCACTGCTACTACTTCCGCATCCTGAGGTTTTTCCTGTGCGGCACTGGTTAAGATAATACCTGATTTTGTGGTCTCTTCTGCTTCTAACTGTTTCAGCACAACTCTGTCACTCAATGGTACTAATTTCATTTTGATTCCTCCTAAATCTTTTTCTTTTTTCTTCCTTTTTTCTGGTTATTAGCACTCACTCAAATCGAGTGCTAACTTTCGCATGTACTTAAGATAACACTATGTTTTTTCTTTGTCAATATTCATTTTATGATTTAATAAATAATTTATATTTACAGAACGAACCAGAAGAATCTTCAGCCTGCTGAAAGATCTTTGAAAATAGAAGAAAAGATCCATTCCAGATGGCAGATCAGCTCCTCCTCCGTCATAGGTTTGTCATTGACGATCCAGAACTGCAGGGTTCTTATCAATCCCCCGGCATAAAAAGACGCCAGAATCTCCTCAGACACGGGCAGCTTTCCCTCCATCTGTCCATATTCTTTCATTTTGAGCAGAACATTGCAATAGACCTCCTCTGAAAAAATCTCTAAAATAGTGGGAAAGACACTGCTTCCCAACACACCTTTTAAGAGCTCCTCATGCTCCTGCAAAAACGCAACACACTGGCGAAAAAGATAGAGAAAATATGTGGCAGGATCTTTCTCCACCTCAAGCTCCTCTATGGATTCTATAAATCCCTCCTGTATCTCTCTGATAAAAAAGGCAAAAAAATCATATTTATCCGCAAAATGCTTATAAAAAGTAGCCCGTCTCACCATAGCACGCTCGCACAGTTCATTCACCGTGATATCCTCGAACTTTTTCTCGCTTAACAGCTCCAAAAACGTGTCCTTCAATGCTTTATAGGTCTTTCTGATCCTCAGATCCATCTTCTGTTCCATCTTTCCCCTCCATCCTTTCTGACAGTCCTTTAAGAGACATTTTGGCTGAATCGTCAATTAACTGTCAGATACCCTGTATTGTACGTTGTCTGTTTCTTTTTTTTATTATATCATATCAAGCGTAACAAATGTTAATTATTTTTCATTTGTTCGTATTCTTGATAGATACAAAAACAGCTGCGCCTACGGCGGATAACACTGTGTTGTTATCCGGCGGATATGACAACAACAAAAATCTACGAGGTGATTATTATGGAACATTTTTACAGCAAAGTCATTCAGCACAGGCGGATCATTTTCTGTCTCTTTTTGTGCCTGTTCTGTCTCTCTGCTCTATGCCGGAATAAGGTTTCGGTCAACTATGATATGAACGACTATCTCCCAGAGGACTCTCCCTCTACTCTGGCTTTGGATGTCATGGAGGAAGAATTTGAGGGCGGGATTCCTAACGTGCGTGTAATGATCCATGATCTGGATCTGTCAGAAGCCCTGGACTACAAAGAACAGCTGGCAAATATCGACGGAGTCTCCTCCGTTACCTGGCTGGATGACGTGACAGACCTTTCCCAGCCTGAGGAATTCTTAGATGAAGATACCGTTTCTGCTTATTATAAGGATAGGACTGCTCTGTACACCCTCACCATCGAAGAAGAGAAGACGCTCTCTGCCGTCTCCGCTATACGAGAGTTGATCGGTGAGGAGAATGCCATGACCGGTTCCGCTGTCAGCACTGCCGCTGCCACAGAAAGCACGGTTTCAGAGATCAGAAAAATTGCCGTTGCGGCAGTGATCTTTGTATTTTTTGTACTCACCATCACCACCTCCTCATGGCTGGAACCTTTCATTGTGTTATTGGGCTTAGGTGTCGCTATTGTGATAAATGCCGGCTCCAATCTGATCTTCGGAGAAATTTCCTTTGTCACCAACGCAGCGGGAAATATCTTACAGCTGGCTGTCTCCCTGGACTATTCTATCTTTTTGCTCCACCGCTTTGAGGAATACCGAAAGACTCTTCCTCCCGAAGCTGCCATGAAGGAGGCTCTTTGCAGATCCACCTCATCCATCCTCTCCAGCGGACTGACCACGGTTATCGGTTTTCTTGCGCTGGTACTGATGCGTTTTCAGATCGGACCGGATCTTGGACTGGCGCTGGCAAAAGGAGTTGCCATCAGCTTACTTACCGTATTTTTATTCATGCCGGGATTGATCCTTGGAACTCACAGATGGATAGAAAAGACAAAACACCGTTCTTTTTTACCGGATTTTACTGGCTTTGGCAATTTTGTAAAAAAGATCACGATTCCCCTTGCCTGTCTGTTCGCCGTCCTGATCCTGCCCTCCTACCTCGCAAGCACCCATAATGAATATTATTACGGTGCTTCCCACATCTTTGGAGAGGGCACACAGTTAGGAGATGACACCGCTTCCATTGAAGAGGTCTTTGGAAAGAGGGATACCTATGTCCTGATGGTTCCAAAGGGAGATCCCGGCACAGAGCTTGCCCTGTCCAGATCGTTACAGGAGCTTCCCGAAGTCCTTTCCGTCACCTCCTATGTGGACACGTTTGGCGTCACAACTCCTGTGGAACTTTTTAGTGGAGATACTTCCACAGAAAACAAAAATGCCGATTCCTCCTCTGCTTTGACGGACATGGTAAATCTGCTGGAATCAGAGCATTACCGCCGTATGGTCATTTCCGTAGACGCTGAATATGAGGGAAAGGACACTTTCGCCCTGATTGAACAGATTCATTCCATTTCCGGGAATTACTATCCAGATGAATATTATCTTGCCGGAAACGGAGTCAGTACCTATGATCTCATGGACACCATCACCGCCGATATGGTAAAGGTGAACCTGGTCGCCATCGGAGCTGTTTTTATCGTACTGCTACTGACTATGAGATCCATTTCTCTGCCCGTTATCCTGGTACTTACCATTGAGACTGCCATCTGGATCAACCTGTCCATCTCCTACTATTCCGGACAGCCCCTGTTCTATATTGCCTATCTGATCATCAGCTCCGTACAATTAGGCGCTACAGTGGACTATGCCATCCTGTTTACAGACCGTTACCGGGAAAACCGCAGGCACATGGACAAAAAAACAAGCGTCGTCACCACCATCACCAATGTGACCGCCTCTGTGATGACCTCCGGTCTTACCCTGGCAGTTGTGGGATTCTTACTGGGTATCGTATCCACCCACGGACTTCTCTCCCAGTTGGGATTTCTGCTGGGAAAGGGAACTCTCTGTTCTCTGTTTGCCGTACTCCTTGTATTGCCGGGATTTCTCTCCATGTTTGACCGCTTTATCATACGGGAAGAAAAAGATCACTCCTGCTCTAAAAAATTTTTCAGCCAAAAACAGCTGCCTCTGACATAAAAAGCTGGGAGACCTTCCACGATCCCATCCCTTAGCTGTTTTATACATTTATCTATATTCATCAAAAAAGACGAAGGATCCGGAATAACTCTCCGTGGTCCTTCGTCTTTCATAACAACTGTCATATCTCCGTCAGATACCCTTTTTACAGAATTCAATGTCTGACATATCAGATCATCTTTCTCCTGCGCAGGATCAACAGCGCAATAATACAAATTAATACTATAATCCCGCAGACAATATAGAATCCATAAGGCGTATTGGACAGGGGCATCCACTTTCCACTGACGTTCATTCCATAGATACCGGAAATGATCGTGGGAATCGCCATCACCAGCGTGATACTGGTCAGGTATTTCATGACATTGTTCAGACGGTTGTCGATAATTGTGGAGAGCAGTTCCCTTGTACCGTTGATGATATCACGATAAATAATAGTCATTTCAATCGCCTGCTTATTTTCCACAATTACGTCCTCTAGGATCTCCCGATCCTCTGGAAACTGCTTTAATCTCTCGTAACGGGTCAAACGGTCTAAAACCACGCCGTTTGCCCGAAGGGAGGTGGCAAAGTATACCAGGTTGGATTCCAGCTCATGCAGATCGATCAGATCTGTATCCTCGGTATCATCGCTGATCCGCTCTTCGATCTCTCTTCTTCTCTTATCAATGACCCGCAGGTAATTCTGGTAGACGCTGGTGGCGCGGTAGAGAATCTGGTAGACGAACCGCATTTTTTTCTTGGTGGAAAAATCCCGGACACGGCGCTTCTCAAATGCCTGCAGCACCGGGGTCTCCTCCCCGCATACGGTGATGATGACGCCCTCTGCCAGAATAATACCCAACGGGATGGTGGTATAGGCTTCCCGCTTATGACGGATCTCCACGGAAGGGATATCCACCAGGATCAGGGTGTATCCGTCCTCCAGATCCACACGGGAACTCTCCTCATCATCCAGCGCCGCCCGCACATCCGCGATGTCGATGTCAAACTGCTCCGCAATATTCATACACTCTTCCATGCTGGGAATCGCCAGATTGATCCAGGCTCCAGCCTCCACCTGCTCGATCTCGTGTACGATGCTCTCCTCTGTCTTATATATCCTAATCATGCCGGTCCTCCTGTCTTAGTTCTGGAAACGGCACTCTCCCGGCTATATCAATGCAAAATGACGCAGTCCGTTATAAATACCGTCCTCATGAAGCCCACTTGTCACATAGTCTGCGATCGCCTTGACTTCTTCCAGTCCATTTCCCATGACGATCCCATGCTGTACATAGTGAATCATATCGTAATCATTCATACTGTCCCCAAAGGCATAGGTATCCTCATGTGCAATGTCCAGTTTTTCGCACGCACATGCAATCCCCGTCGCCTTTGAGAAGCCCTTGGGCACAAGCTCTACAAAATCCGTCCCGTGATAGATAATATCAAATTCATCCGACAGATCCTCCAGAACCTCCCGGCATTCCCGCCCTCGGATATCAATACTCAGTTTACTGGCTTCCAGACCCTCCTCATTTCCCCAGATCGGCAGAATGTGTTCCGGGACAGAGCTTTGCAGTACCTGTAAAAACGGATCGTCTGCAAACGCCTCCTCATCCACATAGAGATGATTCCTGCCCTCAAATACCAGGGGATACCGGTAAGGTTCCAGATATTCCAGAGTACGCTTCAACAACTCTGGCTCGATCTTTTTATAAAATATCGCCTTGCCGTCTTTTTCTATATAAGTTCCGCATCCTGCTACAATTCCATCAAAACCCAGGGACAAAAGACGCGGGTCCTGAATATAGGATCTGGTCCTGCCTGTACAGATAAAGGTCAGATGCCCGTTTTCTCTCAACAGTCTGAAGGCCTTTTTCGTGCTGTCCGGTATCTGAAATTTTTCATCCCAAAGGGTTCCGTCTATATCAAAAAATATTGCTTTCGTTCCCATTTTCTCACCTGTCGCTTTACATAATGCCAACCAGACTTATTGTAGCACATTTTCCCCGGATTTGTGAACAAATTTTTTTATACGCCAGTCTATTCTCTGTTTTTTAACACCTCCGTCATGGACATGCGCTCCAGTCTCCGTCCTAAAAACCAATTGATGACAAAATACAACAGCAGGATCCCGCCATAGATCCCAGCATACATTTCCCAGGAAAACGCCAGATTCATGCCGCAGGCAATATTCGCGATCAGCGCCGGATACATGGCGTCCATCACCCACTTTGCAAGAGGGAGACAGAGGGCGGCGCCCACTGCCACGATGTAAAAGTTCCCGTTTAAATATAGTTTTTTAATCTCTTTTTTCCGGTAGCCAAATATTTTTGTTAAAGAGATGCCAAAGGCGGAGCGGTCCAGCATGACCTTCATCATCAGATACATGACCACGGCAAAAATCACTGCCGCCACCACCGTCATGACAATGACCATAGGTCCCATCATCGACACGAAGACATCGGAGCTTTTTGCGATCTCCTCCCTGGTGGTCACTGCGTACAGTCTTCCGGATGGAATATCCAGCTCTCTGTCCGCAAACACCACATTGTACTCATCTTCTCCCGCCCCAAACAATTCTCTCATGCTGTCGATATCCATAAAGACAAAGAACCCTGTGGAATATTGTGTAATATCCTCCACTTCAAAGACATAGTCCCGCTCCTCCTCCTCGTCTGTGAGAATGACCTTGTCCCCTTTTTTTAATCCATATTTCTGCGCCATAGCGGAGGATACCACCCCGCGGCTCTTCCCCTCCTTTACCTTCGCGTCAAAATAGGGATTTCCCTCCTCGATCCCAAGGACGGTGATATCCAGATTGTAACCGAAGACTTCTTTCTTCAGGGTTTTGGCATAGCAGGCGGTTCCCCCCTCCGGCGCCTCTTCTTCCGGATATTTATAGGTGTACATATACTCATATTTTGTATCCGCCTTGCTCTCCACGCTGATATTTTCGCACAATACATAGCAGTCCACCGCCAGCATCAAAATCAACAGGGATATGAACATTCCAAAGATCACTGTAAAACCGGTTCTCAGCTCGCGCATCATCTGACGGATGCGGAACCTCGCTATAAATCCCAGCTTTCCCAGACGGATCCGATGGATCCTGCTCTGCTTTCCCTCATTGCGGATCAGCTGCAGCGCCGTCCCCGACAGTTTTTTTCTAATCACCAGATAGTTGACAAGGGCGGCCGCCGCCGGAGGCATGACGATAGCATAGAATAACAGATAGGGCGGGTATACCTTTTCCAGCTCCGGAACGGAAAAATACTGATAGCAGTCCACTGCCTGAAGCTCTACGCCGAATCTGCTGAATCCAAGCAGCGTACCCAGGATCCCTGCTGCCAATGTGATAAGCACCGGGAGCATCAGATAATGACGGAGCAGTTCACTTCGTCTTACCCCCAGCGCATAGAGAGTCCCTATGACGCTGCTCTCCTCCTCAATGTTATGTACCACGAAAACAGAGATCACATAGGTGAACAATACCATGATCATAACTCCGGCAGCAAGCCCGGCAGACTGATTCACCACCTGATCTCCTGAGGACGCGCCGATGCGGGGATTATCCTCCGCCGGGAGAAACTCTACGAGATTGGAAATATCCAAAGCTTCCGCCACCATATCAGAATCCATGAAAAGCTCTGCCATCCCCTCCCCGATTCCCGCCTCTTTTTTCAAAATTTCCCTGCAGTATTCCTGAAAATAGGGATCCTCCACTTCACGGATCGACAGATCTGTTTTGCGCAGTTCCTTCTTTAATTTTTTATCCGTCATATTTTCCGGCAGACGGTAGGCATACACATATTCCTCCGACTTCGCACTGCCGCCGGATTTTCTCAGCTTTTCATAGGAATGCTCCTCCACAAACCCCGTTCCAAACTGGGCGCTGTCCACCGTACTGTCCGACAGGTTTTTTAAAGGCGCATCATAGTCGGGGGTACTGCCGATCCCGGTGATCCGAAAGGTTTCCGTTCCAATGGCGATCTCATCCCCTGTCTGTTTGCCATGTTCCTCACAGTACCTCTTTTCCAGGACGATCTCCCCTTCTTTTTCTGCCAGGCGTCCCTCGTCCAGTTCCAGAAGATTGAGGGTGTTCCTGTTTTGGAACACGCGGAGGGTCCCGGCATCTTCCATGGCGAAATCCAGGTAGAACATCTCCTCCAAAAAGACGCCCTTTTTCTCCAGCTTCTCCCTCTCTTTTTCTGTCAGAGGCACAAAAGTCCTAAATTCCCCGTCTTCCAATTGATTTTTTTCGGCATGTTCCTCCACGCCCCGGATGATCATCTCCGCCGCTCCCACAATACTGATAACCAGATACATGGAAAGAATGATCAGCACCGCCAGGGCAAGATAACGGAACAGATTTGCCTTAAATTCTCTTAAAATTCTCTTTCGCAATACTTTCTGCATTCCTATAAATCCTCCAGTTGCGCCGCCGGGATCCTCTGCATGTTTTCATACTCTCTGCTGATCTGCCCGTCTTTGATCAAAATGGTCTTATGCACCATGTTCTTGATGGAATTATTGTGGGTGACGATCAGCATGGTGGTTCCATATTTTTGATTGATCTTTTCCAGTAAGATCAGAATATCCCTTGAGGTCTTAGAATCCAAAGCTCCCGTTGGCTCATCGCAGAGCAGCAGCTTGGGATTTTTGATGAGCGCCCTTGCAATGGCGCATCTTTGCTGCTGTCCCCCCGACAACTGAGATGGGAACTTTTCCTGATGTCCCGTCAGTCCCAGGGTCTCGATCAGCTCCTCCATATTCAGCGGATGCTCTGTCAGATACTCGCAGACCTGAATGTTTTCCCGAACTGTGAGATTTGGAATCAGATTATAGAACTGGAAAATGAATCCCAGATATTCCCTCCTGTAATCGGATAACGCCTCTTTTTTCAATCCTGTAATTTCTTTCCCGTCCACTGTGATGGATCCTGCATCCAGTGTCTCAAGTCCTCCGATACAATTCAAAAGGGTGGATTTTCCCGAACCGCTGGTTCCCTGGATGACGCACATCTGTCCCTTTTCCACGCCGCTTGTAATGCCCTTTAACACCTGGACATAGCTGCCGCCCTCCCCGTAGCTTTTTTTGAGATCTCTTACTTCCAGATACATATGTACTCTCCTCTTTCGCATTTTGTGATTTCTTATATTTGTGTCTGCTGCTGTCTGTACTTCTATGTTCTCTCAGCTTTTGATGTTAGATACAACTAACTGCTTTTATTATACTACGTTTCCTAAAAAAGGAACGACGCTTATCGAAGAACTTTTCTCAATAAACTTGAATCCTTTCCTATTGAATAAAAAATCAGGTCATGCGAAGATGCATCTGCAATTCTTCGCATGACCTGACCTTTATTCTTAAACTATATTCGATACTGCCTTATTAGCCGATCGATCTCCCGATTGACCTGCTCCACCACGGACTCCGGTCCCACAATCTTCACTCCCTCCCCAAGACCGATGACCCAGGAGAGAAACTGCCGGCTCACCGCCACCGTTACATTGACAGAAAAATGCTCCTCATCCACCTCGGCAAGTAAAATATCTTTTCCGAAACGGTCGATCATCACGCCCGCCAGACTGTTTTCACATTCCAGCTTCACCAGTTCCTCCCTGCCGCCGTACATACCAAACATTTTCCTGGTGTATACCGCCATATCAAAGGAATGGAAGGTTTTCTTTCCCTCCCGTTTCTTGTCCGTCATCTTTATATGCAGCATTTTGTCCACCCGGTAATGCTTGATGATCTTATCCCGGCTGTCATATCCGATCAGATAATAATTCTCATCATTCCAGGACAACGCCCAGGGACTCACCTCGTAAAGTTCGCCCCCTCTTCGCAGTTCCATTTCCTTTTTCACATTCCATTGAAAATACTGGAAGGTGATCCTGGCATTTCCGGCGATGGCGGTATGTATCCTGTCCACATTGTAATAGATGCTCTCATTCATGGTCTTGACCCGCTCCGCCACATACACCTGTCTCTGGAGCTTGGAAGCCTCGTACCTGCTGGCAAGACCCTCGATCTTTTTGATCAGTTCCGTGGATTTTCTCGCGGTAATGAATTTTGACGACTGTACGGAATCCACTAGCAGCTTCAGCTCCGCCAATTCAAACTGTCTGCTTCCCACATGATAGCAAAAGGCTCCCTCCTCCTGCGTACCTATGATATCCATTCCGAATGTGCGAAGATTCTCTATATCACTGTAAATGCTTTTCCGCTCCGCCGTGATCCCATAGGCTGATAATGCTTCTATGATCTCAGACATGGTAATGCTGTGTTCTTCATCCGTCTTTTCCAGCAGAATCTTCCTAAGGTACATGAGTTTTAATTTCTGATTCGATAATTTAGCCATTGGACTGCCTCCCGGTAAAATATGTTTTTAAGCCCATTATCAATCATATCTCTATCACTGATAACAGGCTTATGGATGTCTCCCGCCAGAATCCGCAATACATATGGAATTGCCGACTCCTCCGGTCTTTTATTTTATTATTTTCTTTAACATCAAATACAGGTTCTACTGTGCCGCCAGATAAGAGTAACCCATCAGGCTCTCATCCACTTCTCTTGCCGCCTCTCTTCCCTCGCGGATCGCCCAGACCACCAGAGACTGTCCTCTTCGGACGTCTCCCGCCGCATAGACACGCTCCACGTTGGTGGCATAGCTCTCGCTGCCGGTGACGATATTAGTCCGCTCGTTTAACTTCACTCCAAAGGCATCCGCCACATATTTCTGTGCTCCTAAGAAGCCTGCCGCGATGAGCACCAGATCCACACTCATGGTCTTTTCAGAGCCTTCCACTTCCACCATCATCATGCGTCCGGTCTTTTCGTCTTTCCTGCTCTCTAATTTCACAGTCTTAACGCCGCTGACAGCGCCCTTCTTATCCTTGATAAACTCCTTCACCGTGGTCTGATAGATCCGCGGATCATGTCCGAACACAGCAATGGCCTCCTCCTGACCATAATCCGTCTTGCAGATCTTCGGCCACTCCGGCCACGGATTATCCTCGGTCCTCTCATCCGGAGCCTTCGGCATCATCTCCAACTGAGTCACGCTCTTGGCGCCGTGGCGGATACAGGTTCCCACGCAGTCGTTTCCGGTGTCTCCGCCGCCGATGATAATGACGTTCTTACCTTTCGCAGAGATGTATTTATTATCCTTCAAGCCTGAATTTAACAGACTCTTGGTGGTGGAGGTCAAAAAATCCACTGCAAAGTAAATACCCTCCGCATCTCTTCCAGCTACCTGGATGTCCCTTGGATTCTTGGCTCCGCAGGCTAGGATGATACGGTCGTAGTCCTTCAACATTTTGGCGGATTTGACATCCTTTCCCACATTGACTCCGGTGATAAATTCCACGCCCTCCGCCTTCATCACTTCTACCTTGCGGTCGATAAAGCGTTTCTCCAGCTTCATATTCGGGATTCCGTACATCAGCAGTCCGCCCACACGGTCATCTCTCTCATAGACCGTCACAGAATGACCTCTCTTGTTGAGCTGATCTGCCGCAGCAAGTCCCGCAGGACCGGAGCCGATCACGGCGATCTTTTTACCGGTTCTCACCTTCGGCGGCTTCGGGTCTGCATAGCCTTTTTCATAGGCGTTTTCAATAATGCTGTTCTCATTCTCCCGGACGGAAACCGGATCTCCGTTCAGTCCGCAGGTACATGCCTTCTCACAGAGTGCCGGACATACGCGGGAGGTGAACTCCGGAAAGTTATTGGTCTTGGTCAATCTGGCATAGGCACGCTTCAGATTATCCGCATAGACCAGATCGTTCCACTCCGGCACCAGGTTGTGAAGGGGACATCCGGTGGTCATCCCCATCAGCTCCATGCCGGACTGGCAGAACGGTACGCCGCAGTCCATACAGCGTGCTCCCTGCTTTCTGCGTTTTTCCTTAGAGAGAGGTATATGGAACTCGTTAAAATTCTTGATACGCTCCTTTGGCTCAATTGCCGTGCTTTCCTCTCTGTCGTATTCCATAAATCCTGTTGGTTTTCCCATGGTTCCATTTCCCTCCTATCTCTTAGTATTTGCGTAAAATGCTTCGATCTGTGCCTGCTCCGCGTTGAGACCCTTCTCCTCCATCTGGACAATGGTCATCAGCATACGGTTATAGTCAAATGGAATGATCTTCTTAAACTTCGGCAGATACTCGCTGAAGTGGTCTAAAATATGTTTTCCCTTCTCGGAGTTGGTCAGCGCCACATGCTCTTTGATCATTTCCTTTAATTCCAGTACATCGTACTTGGAGGTGATCTCCTCCATGGAAACCATCTCTTTGTTGGTTCTCATGTACAGATCGCTGTCCTCGTCCAGTACATAGGCGATACCGCCGCTCATGCCGGCTGCGAAGTTCTTACCTGTTTTACCGAGAACTACCACACGTCCTCCGGTCATGTACTCACATCCGTGATCGCCGACTCCTTCTACGACTGCAATAGCTCCGGAGTTGCGCACACAGAAACGTTCGCCTGCAACACCGTTGATAAATGCCTTACCGCTGGTAGCTCCGTAAAGCGCTACGTTACCGATGATGATGTTCTCATCCTGTTTGAAGGTGGAACCTGTCGGCGGATATACCACCAGCTTACCACCGGAAAGTCCCTTTCCGAAGTAGTCGTTGCTGTCCCCTGTCAGCTCCAAGGTCAGTCCCTTTGGAATGAAGGCTCCAAAGCTCTGTCCGCCCGCACCGCTGCATTTTACCAGGAAGGTATCTTCCTCTAAGGTATCATGATACTTCTTCGTGATCTCGGAACCGAAGATCGTGCCAAAGGAACGGTCGGTGTTGGTGAGTTCTATATCAATACTCCGCTTCTGACCGGATTCCAGAGCAGATTTTAACTGCTTCATCAGTACCCGCTCATCCGCTGTCTTTTCCAGCTCAAAGTCATAGACCTGCTTCGGATCGAAGGTCACCTTCTCCTTCGGACCTGCAAACGGATTGTTCAGGATCCTGGATAAGTCTACCTTCTGCTGTCTAACGTCCAGATTGTCGCGAACCTTCAAAAGATCGGAACGTCCAACCAGTTCATCGATGGTGCGCACACCGAGCTTTGCCATATATTCGCGAAGCTCTTCCGCCACAAAACGCATGAAGTTCACCACATATTCCGGTTTGCCTTTGAAGCGTTTGCGAAGCTCCGGATTCTGGGTCGCAATTCCCACCGGACAGGTATCCAGGTTGCAGACACGCATCATCACACAGCCCATGGATACAAGAGGCGCCGTAGCAAATCCAAATTCCTCAGCTCCAAGGAGCGCCGCGATCGCCACATCTCTTCCGGTCATTAACTTTCCGTCTGTCTCAATGCGGACCTTATTTCTAAGACCGTTCATAATGAGGGTCTGATGGGTCTCAGCAAGTCCCAGCTCCCAAGGAAGTCCCGCATTGTGGATGGAGCTGCTCGGTGCAGCTCCGGTTCCTCCGTCATAACCGGAGATCAGGATGACCTGTGCTCCCGCCTTTGCCACTCCGGCTGCGACGGTTCCCACGCCTGCCTCGGATACCAGCTTCACGGAGATCCTTGCGTCGGTGTTGGCGTTTTTCAGATCGAAGATCAGCTGCTCTAAGTCCTCAATGGAGTAGATGTCATGATGCGGCGGCGGGGAGATCAGGCTCACACCCGGAGTGGAATGTCTGGTCTTGGCGATCCAAGGATAGACCTTTCCTGCAGGCAGATGACCGCCCTCTCCCGGTTTTGCTCCCTGCGCCATCTTGATCTGGATCTCTTTGGCGCTGACTAAGTAACGGCTGGTGACACCGAATCGTCCGCTTGCCACCTGCTTGATGGCGGAACATTTATTGAGTCCGTCTTTTCCAACGGTGAGTCTCTCCAAGCTCTCGCCGCCCTCACCGGAGTTGGACTTTCCGTGAAGTCTGTTCATGGCGATCGCCAGAGTCTCGTGAGCTTCCTGTGAGATGGAGCCGTAGGACATGGCGCCCGTCTTGAATCTGGTCACGATGGAATCCACACTCTCCACTTCCTCGATCGGAATACCCTTCTTCGGATAGTTGAAATCCATGAGTCCCCGGATGTTTAAGGCTCTCTTCTCTCCGTCCAAAAGAGCGGAATACTGCTTGAAGAGGTTATAATCTCCGCGTTTTGTAGCTTCCTGTAACAGATGGATGGTCTGCGGATTGTAGAGATGCTCCTCCGCCCCGCTTCTCATCTTGTGTCTTCCCTTGGAATCCAGAGTCAGATCCGTCTCCAGACCCAACGGATCGTATGCCTCGGAATGGAGAGTATCCACTGCCTGTGCGATATCGTCTAAGGTGATACCGCCGATCCGGCTTACGGTATTGGTGAAGTATTTATCGATAACCTCAGAATCAATACCGATCGCCTCGAAGATCTTGGATCCCTGATAGGACTGGATCGTGGAAATTCCCATCTTGGATGCGATCTTGACGATTCCGTGAAGCACAGCATTGTTATAGTCGTCGATGGCTGCATAGTAATCCTTGTCCAGCATATGCTCATCAATCAGATTCTTAATGGTATCCTGTACCAGATACGGGTTGATGGCGCAGGCGCCGTATCCCAATAAGGTGGCAAAATGATGTACCTCTCTCGGCTCTGCGGACTCTAAGATCACTGCCAGACTGGTTCTCTTTTTGGTCTCCACCAGATGCTGGTTCAGCGCTGCCACTGCCAACAGGGACGGGATCGCCACATGATTCTCATCCACGCCGCGATCGGACAGGATCAGGATGTTGGCTCCATCCTTGTGCGCCCTGTCTGCCTCCACAAATAAGTGGTCGATGGCTTTTCGCAGGCTGGTGTTTTTATAGTAGGTGATCGGCAGGGTCACCACCTTGAATCCCTCTTTTTTCATGGTACGGATCTTCATGATATCCGTATTGGTGAGGATCGGATTCTGGATCTTTAACACCTGACAATTGATGGCTTTTTCCTCTAATAAGTTTCCGTCCTCGCCGATGTATACAGTGGTGGAGGTCACCACTTCCTCACGGATACAGTCGATCGGCGGGTTGGTTACCTGTGCAAAGAGCTGCTTAAAGTAATTGAACAGCGGCTGATGATCCTTAGACAATACCGGGATCGGGGAATCGATTCCCATGGCGGCAATGGATTCCGCTCCGTTCTTCGCCATCGGCAGGATCGTGTCTCTGGTGGATTCATAGGTGTATCCAAAGGCCTTCTGCATCCTTTTCAGATCGTCTCCCTGATATGCCGTCACCCGCTCATTCGGGATCTTTAAGTCCTTAAGCTGTACCAGGTTGCGGTCTAACCATTCGCCGTAAGGCTGTTTGTCCGCATAGCTGTCCTTCAATTCATCGTCGTCGATGACCTCTCCTTTGATGGTATCCACTAAAAGCATCTTGCCCGGACGAAGTCTCTCCTTCACCTTGATCTTCTCCGGCGGGATCTCCAGAACTCCTACCTCGGAGGAGAGGATCAGATAATCGTCGTTGGTAATATAGTATCTGGATGGTCTTAATCCGTTGCGGTCTAAAACGGCTCCCATCATATCTCCGTCGGAGAACAGAATGGAGGCAGGACCATCCCACGGCTCCATCATGGTAGCATAATACTGATAGAAGTCCTTCTTCTTCTGACTCATAATGCTGTTGTTCGCCCATGGCTCCGGAATGGTGATCATCACTGCCAACGGTAAGTCCATGCCGCTCATGACCAAAAATTCCAGGGTGTTATCCAACATGGCGGAGTCGGAACCCGCGGTATTAACCACCGGAAGTACCTTCTGTAATTCCCCTGCCAGATGCTCGGACTCCATAGTCTCCTCACGGGCTAACATCTTATCGGCGTTGCCCCGGATGGTGTTGATCTCACCGTTATGTACGATGAAGCGGTTCGGATGCGCTCTCTCCCAGCTCGGATTCGTGTTGGTGGAGAAACGGGAGTGTACCGTTGCGATGGCAGATTCATAATCCTTATCCTGCAGGTCCTTAAAGAACAACCGCAGCTGTTCCACTAAGAACATTCCCTTGTAGACGATGGTTCTGCTGGAAAGAGACACCACATAGGTATTATCATTACTCTGTTCAAATACTCTTCTTGCCACATAGAGCTTTCTGTCGAAGTCCAGTCCCTTTGGACAGTCCGCAGGACGCTTTACAAATCCCTGCATGATATACGGCATACAGTCGATCGCCTTCTGACCCAAGGTCGTGGGATCTGTTGGAACCTCTCTCCATCCTAAAAATTCCAGACCCTCCTTTTCCACGATGACCTCAAACATCTTCTTTGCCTGGTTGCGTTTTAACTCCTCCTGTGGGAAGAAAAACATTCCGATTCCGTAATCCCTCTCCTCCTCCAGATGGATCCCCAGCGGCTCGCATGCCTTCTTGAAGAACTTATGGGAGATCTGAAGCAGGATTCCCACACCGTCTCCGGTCTTACCTTCGGCATCCTTGCCGGCTCTATGCTTTAAATTCTCTACGATCTTCAATGCATTTTCCACGGTCTCATGGGTCTTGATCCCCTTAATATTGACCACAGAACCGATTCCGCAGTTGTCATGCTCGAATCTTGGATCATAAAGACCTTTTGCTACAGCGTTACTCTCGTTCACCTGTGTTTTCATATGTCACCCTTTCCGCGTCCTTTGTCTCCTGTCTGATATTTTATCTGATTCTAATCTGTATACTTTTGACACCAGATCCAGCTTTTGCTTATCCATATCGGTCATTCGAACGCTTTGTATTTTTCTTAGTTATAAGCATACACCTATTTTTTTTTAATGTAAATATCCTTTTTCACTTATATCGTCTGATAATATGAATATTTATTCTATATATAAAAATTATCTGATAATTTAGTGGAATAATCTCTTAAAAAAGAGCTTTCCAGAAACAATTTTGGTCCGTTACTCCCAAAACTTTTTTCTAAAAAGCCCTCTATTTTTCTCTCCTTTATTGAATTGTGTCCAAATTGTTTCTCATTATCTGGTAATCAGATCCCCTCTTTTTTCCCATGCGTCATCTTCCCGAATACCATAATACTGATTCCCACAAACACCATGAGCAGCGCCACCGTCACACAGACCTGTGCGCTCACCGACGCATCCATCCACGCGATCCAGTCCGTCTCCGTCCGTATCACGGAAATCGTATTCGCCGCCATATGCGCCAGAACAGCCCCATAGAGATGCTTCGTCCTCTCGGCACAGAGTGCAAGAAAGATCCCCAGGATCCCCGCATAGACAAACTGAACGATATTCATGTGCATCATGCCAAAGATCACCGCAGAGATCAGCACTGCCCAGAAGATCCCCAGCCACTCCCGAAGTCTCTGATACACCAGCCCCCGAAAGACGTATTCTTCCAGGATCGGCACAAAAATACAGGGACCTAAGATCTCAAACAGGATACTTCCCCCAAAAAACGCCTCCGAGGCCTCCTTATAATTGGAAGAATGCTCCATAAGCGGCGTCCAGGCGATCAGATTATTGAGGACGATGGCAGCGCAGACTGCCATAAGTACAATGCCCGCCAGGACCAACACCTCCGACTTCATATCCTCAAATGTCTTTTTCCATCCATCCTGCCCCTCTCCCCGGCGCAGACGGTCATTCCGGTACACCTGATAGATAAACGGAAAAGTAATCAGGGTAGCCAGCACCTTGATAAATCCATAGCTCTCCTTTGTATAAGGAACCACCAGCGTCACCACAAAGACCGCCACATTTGTTAAGACATAATAAAGCCCCACCGGATAGACGATATCCCAGGCTCTATACAATTTGATATCCTTCAATGCTCTTCACCACTTCCTCTAAATCTTTGCAGATACAGACTGCTCCCGCCTCTTTCAGATCCGCCGTCTCCCCAAATCCATAACTGACGGCAATGCAGTCCATTCCGGCATTTTTCGCGCCCTTTACATCATAGATGGTATCTCCGATCAGAATACAGTCCTTCGGGCTTTCTATATCCATACGCCGAAATACCTCCTCTAATACCTCTTCCTTCGTACTGATTTTTCCATCCAGAGTGGCTCCCACCACCTCGTCAAAATAAGCCAGCAATCCATATTTTTCCAATATTCTGCGGCAGGCCTCCTCCGGTTTTGAGGACGCCAGCGCCAGCGGATAACCTCTGTCCTTTAAAAACCTCAGAGCTTCCTCTACTCCGGGATACAGTTCATTTTCAAAGATTCCCTCCACGTCAAACCGCTCCCTGTATTTTTTTACCAAAAATTCCGCTGTCTCATCGTCGAACTGATACCGTCTTTGAAAAGAATCTTTTAGCGGAGGACCGATAAAGTCCCGCAGCTCGTTTCGATCTTGCACCTCGATCCCCTGGGTTTTTAAGGCATACTGTACGCATTTTGTGATTCCGGGAAAGGAATCTATGATCGTCCCGTCCAGATCAAATAGTACCGTTATCATTCTTCAGAACCTCCTCTAATATTTCCAGAGCTTTGTCATATTCCAGCCACTCCGTATACTGCAGCGCCTTCTGCAAATCTGGATCCTTCACTCCATCTGACATCGCCTTTTCCAGCCATTCCACTGCCTCCACCGGCTCATATTCCAAAAGCGCCATTCTGGCATGGAGCAGCCGTTCTCTCTTAGAAGAAATGTTCCTTCCATCCTCTCTTTTTGCCTGATCCCGTTCTGAGATCCTCCGTTCCATCTCCTCTAAAACCTTCCGGTAGCACTCCAGCAATTCCCGGATATGTAATTCGATCCAGGTCGCATCGCCCTCTTTTGCCGCCAGTTCATGCTCTCTTGCCATCTCAGAAAGTCCCATGGCTCCGATCCCCGCCATACTGCTCTTTAAGGCATGTACCTCTATACGGTAATGCTCCAGATCGCCCCTGTCAAAATATTCCCAAAGCTGTGCCAGCTTCTTCTCTCCCTCCCGAACAGCCACCTTTAAAATATTGAGATAGGGTTTTTCCTGATTTCCCACCGCCTCCATGCCGCGGGCAAAATCAATATATCCTCCAACGGTTCCTTCCCTTATGGCAGGAAGCTCTCCTGCCCCGGCTTCTGTCTTATCCTCCTGTTCTCCCTCTAGGATCTTTTCCTTCGGAATCCATCTGCATAAGATCTGCTCCAGCTGCGCCAACTCCACCGGTTTTGGAAGAAAATCATCCATACCCTGATCCAGAAATATCTTCTCGGCGCCCTTCATGGCGTTTGCCGTCAAGGCGACAATGATCTGGTGACCGCCCTGTCGTTCCTCCTTGTCACGGATGATCTTTGTAGTCTCAACTCCGTCCAGATGAGGCATCATGTGATCCATAAAAATAATATCATATGCGTTCTTCATCTCCAGCGAACGGATACAGTCGTAACCGCTGGAAACTATAGTCACATCAATATGATATAAAAGCAGCATCTCCTCCACAACTTTCAGGTTTACAAAATTATCATCCACCACCAGGACCCTGGCTGTGGGAGCGGAAAAATGAACTCTTCCCGTCTCCCGCCGCTTTGTTCCAGGCTCCTCATCCCGCAGCACGGCCGCCACGGACATGATACTGACCGGTCTTCGCAGGATGACTGCCCCCTCCTGTCCATTCATTCCGATCTGATCCTGGATGCCCGCCATCGCTACAAAACGGATATGCTTTGCCTTTTCCTGAAATCTCTTTAATCTCTCATCCCTCTTTAAAAAATCATAGAAAAAGACCGTATCCTCCCGATCCTCCACTTCCTCCTCCAGATTGGAAAGGCTGCGGATGATCCACGGCTCCATCCCCAACCCTCTGACGATCTCCTGAAAATTCTTCCGATACTGCATATTCGGCTCATAGAGACAGATCCTGCGTCGCTCCTGCTGATCCCATTCCACAAAGGGCTCCTGCCTTAAGATCTCCTGTAAGATCGTGATGGTCACCGTAGTACCCGAACCGTACTCGCTCTCCATCTGGATCGTTCCCTGCATCTGCTCCGCCAGTTTTTTCGTGATGGCAAGCCCCAGTCCCGTTCCCTCCAGATTCCGGTTTCTCCTGATATCTGCCTGGGCAAAAGCGTCAAAGAGTCCCCCCATCTCTTCCTTGCGAATACCGATCCCCGTATCCTTGATCCGAAAGATCAGACGACATTTTTGTCCCCTTGCCTTCTCCCAGGAGACCTCCAGCTCGATACTCCCCTTTTCCGTGAATTTTACCGCATTGGTAAGGATATTCAAAAGCATCTGCCGGATACGCCCGTCATCGCCGTTCATCAACGCCGGAATGGACGGATCCATCTGAATCAAAAACACCACCTCTTTTCCAATCAGTCTGGTGGCGATCAGGTTCTGCATATCATAGATCACGGAACCGATATTATAGGGACCCTCGGACAGTTCCAGCTTTCCCGCGTCAATCTTGGAAAAATCCAGAAGATCGTTGATAATCTCCAACAGATTGTCCGAAGCATTGCGGATGGTACTCACATATTCTCTCTGGGTGGAGGAAAGATTCCCCTGCATCAAAAGCTCGCTCATTCCCGTGATGGCGTTCATCGGGGTGCGGATCTCATGACTCATATTTGCCAGAAAAGTACTCTTACTGCGGCTCGCAGCCACCGCCTCTCTGGTGATCTCGTCCAGATCTTCCCGGTAGTTCTGATAATATTTCACCAGCCAAAGCAGGGACTGTAAAATAAACAGATAGACGATCGTGTACATATAGTACCGCACCAGCATAAGATGCGGCGGCACAAGCTCCGGATGTACGATGGGAAATAAGATAATGACAAAGAGGGTGGCGATCTCATAAGCGATCAGAAACCCCTTGTCCACGAACATCGCCGCCATAATGGAAGCGCAGGCAAAAACCACCAGGGGATGGATCAGATTCTCCGTATCCACGGAGATCAGATAGGTACAGAGGATCGCCGCCGCAAAGGTATAACAGATAACGAACCTTTCACGTTTCAAAAACAAAAACAGTAACAGGGAAGAGCCCCAGAACAGCAGGGCATAGATTGCAATGTGAGCCACCACCAGTCCCGGATAGACTGCCAGACCATAAAAAATATGCAGCAACAGCAAAATTCCAAACTCGATCAAACAGAGACGTTCTGTTTTTTTGTAGCCCAGCAATGTCCTTCCTCCTTTGTTCTACGGCTGTCCTTCCAGCTCCTGCAGCATTTGCAGCACAGTCTTTCCAAAAACCGGATGTCTTACATTTGGCGCAATCTCCGCCAATGGCTTCAACACAAAGTAACGGTTCTGCATATCCACATGGGGAATCACCAGATCCTCGGTCTCGATCAGTTCCCGGTCATAAAATAAAATATCCAGATCCAGCGTTCTCGGACCCCAGCGAAGGATCCGCTCCCGCCCCGCCTCTTTTTCGATTCGATGCAGCTGTTCTAAAAGCTCTTTCGGGGTAAAAAGCGTGTCCATCTGCAGACATCCATTCAAAAAATCTTCCTGCTCCACATTTCCGTAGGGTTTTGTCACCAGCAGTTCAGACACCCGGTTCACCCGGCACTCCGGCATTTCTTCCAACGACCGGATCGCCTGTCTTACATAGGCTTCCCTGTCTCCCATATTAGAACCCATGGAGAGACAGACCCTATGCCAGCCCCTGTCCACTTCCACCGAAACGGATTCCAAAGGCAGCCCGATGGGCGCCCAGGGCTTTTTGATCTCCAACAGAACTCTGTTCAGACGGGGAATCTCCAAAAGCAGAGCCATGGCGAGCTGTTCCGCCGCCGATTCAATGAGCTGATAGGTATTATTCTGCATAAAATCCGTAATAAATTTACTGACCTCGCCGTAATGGATGGACTTTTTCAGATCATCCGTAAGTCCCGCTTCCCTTGTCTCCGTAAATAAAACCGCATTTACCAGAAATTTCTGTCCTAACTTTGTCTCCTCCGGAAATACGCCGTGATTGGCAAATACCTCCAGATTTTTTATCTTGATCTTATCCATAACAAATCCTACAAATCTTTTCTTCCAAGCACTGCCTCGGTCATCAGAATGGCTCGCTTATTTTCCTTCACATCATGAACCCGCACAAAGGCTGCTCCGCTCATCACGCCCATAACTGTGGTTGCCAGCGTCCCTTCCATCCTCTGGTCGGCGGGCAGATCCAGACTCAGTCCGATGACAGACTTGCGACTGGTACCAAGAAGCACCGGATATCCCATCTCCACCAGATCCTCCAGGCGATGTATCGCTTCCAGGTTGTTATCATAAGTCTTTCCAAAACCAACGCCCGGATCCAGAATGATCCGTTTGTTTTTAATGCCCGCTTCCTTGGCAATATGGATCGTCTCTTTTAAGTCCTCTTTCATCTCTTTCATGAAATTTTTATAATCCGCCATCTTACGGTTGTGCATGAGACAACATGGCAGCTTCGCTTCTGCAATCAGATCCGCCATTTTTTCATCGTACTTTAAGCCCCAGATATCATTGATCAGATCCGCGCCTGCTTTGATATTCGCCTTTGCCACTTCGCTCTTATAGGTATCGATGGATACCGGGATATCGAACCGCTTCTTCAGCGCTTCCACCACGGGAACCGTCCGCTGGATCTCCTCCTCGTCCGATATCATGGTATAACCTGGTCTTGTGGACTCTCCGCCCACGTCAATGAGATCGGCTCCATCTGTGATCATCTCCTCCGCATGAAACAGCGCCTGATCCAACTGGTCATACTTTCCTCCGTCGGAAAAGGAATCCGGCGTCACGTTCAAAATTCCCATCACATAGGTGTGGTTTTTCACATCAAATTCCCGATTTCCTATGATCATCTTCTCAATCTTCTTTTTCATGGCATCCTCCTGCTTGTGCTCTCTTCCATCCAGCTTATTTTCATCTAATATCTCAACGGTCGGTTTTTCTCATCCTCGCTCCACTTACACGCCTCATATGCCTGACAGTAACTGCAATTTCTGGAGGATTTATCCGCCTCTGCCAGAAGCGCCGCCAGCTTCCCGCCCGGATCCGCTGTCCTGTTCACACTCGTTCTGTCTCCATCCGCTGTCCTGTTCATGCTCGTTCTGGCTCCATCCGCTGCCCGGTTCACGCTCGCTCTGGCTCCATCCTCCGTTCGGTTCCGGGTTCTGTGTTCCCCAATGGCTCTTAGGATCTCTTTTTGCTGCGTCTTTGGTGCTCCCAGCTTCCTCAGAAAATACTCTGCCCGCTTTTTCCCCGCTTCATGGTGAGGGATCCCACGCTCATATTCGTCCACTCTGCCCAGATCGTGGAGCAGAGCCGCCAGATAGATCTCTTCTTTTTCCAGTCCCAGCTTCTCCTCCAGATTCTCTATCCAGGCGATCCTTGCCACGGCCAAAAGATGTTCGATCCCATGATGACAGAAAATCCGATCCTGTTCCAGCTTCTCTAACTTTTTTATGCTTTGCCTGTACTCTTCGTCCGCTAAAAGCCTGTGTACTCTCTCCATTATTTTACCATTGCAAAAAACTTATTCTGCAGATCCAGGTCGTCCTCAAAAACACCTCTGGTCACATAGGTGACGGTCTTGCTTCCGGGCTTTTTGATCCCCCGCATGGTCATGCACATATGCTCCGCTTCCATCATCACCATGGCTCCCTTCGGCTGTAAATGTTCCATCAAAGCGTCGGCGATCTGCGCCGTGAGCTG
Source organism: uncultured Lachnospiraceae bacterium (assembly GCA_958428365.1). Lineage (GTDB taxonomy): Bacteria > Bacillota > Clostridia > Lachnospirales > Lachnospiraceae > Maccoyibacter. The sequence goes on from CAUAFT010000002.1 coordinate 192,739, forward strand.
CTCCTGGATCTGGGGTCTTTTGGCATAAATCTCCACCGTTCTTGCCAGCTTGCTCAGTCCCACCACTTTTCCGTCAGGGATGTATGCCACATGGGCTTTTCCATAAAAAGGGAGCAGATGATGCTCACAGGTGGAATAAAAGACAATGTCCTTTTCCAATACCATGGCATTGCTGTCGGCATGGAAGGTCTTAGAAAGGGGATCCTTCGCATCCAGACCAAGCCCCCCGTAAATCTCCTCGTACATTCTCGCAATGCGTTCCGGGGTCTCGGCAAGTCCCTCTCTTGAAACATCCTCTCCAATTCCCTCCAAAATCAGACGCACGCCCTCTTTTATCTTCTTCTCATCCATTTGTTCCACCTGTGCTTTCCACTTTCTCAATCTTTGCCAGAGCTCTTTTGACCTCTCCTAAATAAGACAGGGAGCCGAATGCCACGATCACATCCTCTGATCCGGCATTTGCAAGGGCTTCTTTTACAGCGTCGGCGATCACCGGCATGTAGGTCACATCCTTCGCATACCGCCCGACCTCCTCTGCAAGAATCCCGCCGTCCAGCGCCCTTGGATTCTCCGGCGTTACGGTGTAGACCTTCTTAGCTCTTCTAAGAAGCTCTCCTGTCATCTCCGTATATTCTTTATCTGCAAGTACCCCTATTATATATATTATTTTTCTGTTTGTAAAATCCTTTTCTATGGTTTCCCTAAGGCGCGCCGCTGCCGCCGGGTTGTGCGCGCCGTCAATTAAAAACAGCGGCTTCTTCTTCAGCACCTCAAAACGCCCCTGCCATCTCGCCTCTGAGATTCCATTTCGGACATTTTCCGCTCCGATATGAAAACCGGATCTCTCCAACAGCTCCAGAACCGCCAGCGCCAGCGCCAGATTCTCCCTCTGATAGCTGCCGGAGAGTCCGGTGGAGACCCTGCCATAGAAGGGATGCTCCATCACCAGCTTATCCAGAGACATCTGTATCACATCGCAGGCAGAAGCATCCGCAAACAGGCAGCGTGACTGCTGCTCCTTTGCCCTTTTGGCAATCACCTGATCCACCTGGGGATCCTGCTTCAATGCGATCACGGGACAGCCCTTTTTAATGATCCCCGCCTTGGTCTGCGCAATCTCACACAGGGTATCGCCAAGAAACTGCATATGGTCGTAATCAATGGAGGTCAGTACACTGCAAAGGGGATGGGTAATGAGATTCGTGGCGTCCTCCGCTCCTCCCATGCCCACCTCCAACAGCACCAGATCACAGTTTTTTTCATAGAAATATAAAAATGCCGCGGCTGTCTCCACCTCAAAGACCGTGGGATGGGGATTCCCCATCGAAACCAGATTCTCACAGGCTTCTCTTACACGCTGCATGATCCGGGCATAGTCCTCCGGGGAGATCATCTCCTCCCCGATAAGAAAGACCTCTCTTCGCTCAAAGACTGCCGGGGAGTTAAAGCGTCCCACCCGGTAGCCGCTCTTCCTGAGGGCTGCGGATAAAAAGGCGCAGACGGATCCCTTTCCGTTGGTGCCTGCCACATGGATGATCTTCAGTTCCTCCTGGACGTCCTCTAATTCGTGCATGAGGTTACGGATACTGTCCAGTCCAAGGATGCTGCCATATTTTTTTGTGCTGTCTGCAAAAGCAACTGCCTGCTCATAGGTCATCATTTTTTTACGCCTCTGGTATCCCGGTTTGCAATATGAAGCCTGTGGAGCGCCACTTCTTTGTCTTTTACGTTTACGGTTCGCTGTTCCTCCGGTGCCAGCAGATAGATCTCCTGTAAGGTCTCTCCCGGACTGAGCTTCATGCCCCGCACGCCGATGGCACCCTTCTTCTTCTCCGGGATCTGCGCTGCATCTATCCGCAGGAAATACTCCTTTTGGGAGCGGAGGATCAGGGTCTCCTCCCCTTCTATTATGCTCATGAGAAGCAGACTGTCGCCCTCGCCCAGCTTCGTCGCCGCCGTAGTCCGTTTTGCCACGTCAAACTCCGTTCCATTTACGACCTTGAACATGCCGTTTTTCGTTCCAAACAGGATTTTTTTCTCCAGTAACGCCTGCAGATTCATGAGATAGACGATATTTTCCTGACTGCTGTCATAGTTGCTGAGATTGTCAATGGGCTGTCCCTTATCCCGGAACTTGCCAAAAGGCAGATCCAGGACCTTGATCAGATGCATACTTCCCCCATCGGTAAAGACGCAGATCTTATCCGTATTCTTACACCGGAGGACATAGCGGTTCTCGGAATCCGCCGCCTCCTGATTCCTCTCATAGGTTGCCTCATCCACACATCTTCCATACCCGAAGCGATCCATTAAAAATACCACGTCCATCTCTTCGATCTTCTTCTCCTCAAAGACCGCTTCCTTCACATTGTCGATCTCAGTCCTGCGGGCTGTGGCATATTCCTTTTTAAAGGCATCCAGTTCTTTGATGATAACCTTCGCCATGGTGGTGCGGTTGCTTAAGATATCCTCATAGCTTGCGATATTTTTCAGGGTCTTCTCGTGATCCTTCATCAAAGCTTCCAGTTCCAGACCAATCAATCTATAGAGACGCATCTCCAAAATAGCCGTCGCCTGCCGCTCCGTGAAGCGGAGCTGGGAGGCCGCCCTCCTGGAAGTCTCGGACTTGAAATGTATCTGATCGGTCTTTCCCTGGATCAGGCATGCCTTTGCTTCCTTAATATTTTTGGATCCGCGGAGGATCTCGATGATTAAGTCAATGACGTCGCAGGCCTTGATCAATCCTTCCTGGACTTCCTTTTTCTCCAGCTCCCTGGTCAGCAGGGTCTTATATTTTCTTGTGGCGATCTCATACTGGAAATTCACATGATGGCGGATCATCGGAACGATTCCCATCGTCTCCGGTCTGCCCTCCGCCACTGCTAACATATTAACACTGAAGGTATCCTCTAACTTCGTCTTTTTATATAACAGGTTGCAGAGATTCTGTGCATCGGCTCCCCGCTTCAGCTCCAGGACAATGCGGATCCCCTCCTTGGAAGATTGGTTGGAAATGTCCACGATATCCGTGGTCTTTTTGCTCTCCACCAGGGAGTAGACGTCGTTCAAAAACTTGCCGATATTTGCGCCGATCATGGTATAGGGAATCTCAGTAATGACCAGACGCTCCCTGCCGCCCTTTGCCTTCTCGATCTCCACCCTGCCGCGGACCTTGATCTTCCCGCTTCCTGTGGAATAAATAGATATCAGATCATCCTTATTGGTGACGATTCCTCCGGTTGGAAAATCCGGTCCCTTGATATATTCCATCATCTGTTCCGTATTGATATCAGGATTCTTCATATATGCTTTGACACCGTCGATCACCTCTCCGAAGTTATGAGGCGGAATACTGGTCGCCATACCAACGGCAATTCCCTCGGCTCCGTTAATTAAGATGTTCGGTACTTTTACCGGAAGCACCTCCGGCTCCTTCTCCGTCTCATCGAAGTTCGGCACAAAGTCCACCACATCCTTGTCCAGATCAGCCAGATACGCCTCCTGGGTGATTTTTTGCAGTCTCGCCTCGGTGTAACGCATGGCAGCCGCCCCGTCTCCTTCGATGGAGCCGAAGTTGCCGTGACCGTCCACCAAAGGCAATCCCTTTTTGAACTCCTGTGCCATGACCACCAGCGCCTCATAGATGGAGCTGTCCCCGTGAGGGTGGTATTTACCCATGGTATCTCCCACGATGCGGGCACATTTCCGGTAAGGTCTGTCGTAGCGGATTCCCAGCTCGTGCATATCATAGAGGGTACGTCTTTGCACCGGCTTCAACCCGTCCCTCACATCCGGCAGGGCACGGGCGATAATAACACTCATGGCATAGTCGATATAGGATTTTTGCATGACCTCCGAATATTCTGTTCTGATTAAGTTCTCTTCTCTCACTTCCATGGTCTTTCCTCCTAGATATCCAGTTCCGCATCATTGGCATGTTCATAGATAAAGGCGCGTCTTGGCGGCACGTCCGACCCCATTAACATCTCCGTTACATCGGACGCCATCCTGCCGTCCTCAATGACCACCTGCTTTAGCATACGGGTTTTGGGATCCAAAGTAGTCTCCCAGAGCTGCTCCGCGTCCATCTCGCCCAGACCCTTGTATCTTTGCAGGGTAAAGGAACCCTTCTGACGCTTACGGTACTTTTCTAAAGCCGCATCGTCATAGAGATATTCTTCCTCCCCCTTAGACGGAATCGCCTTATAGAGAGGCGGCATGGCGATATAGACATGTCCCTCTAAGATCAGTTCCGGCATAAAACGGTAAAACAAGGTCAGCAGTAAAGTGGAGATGTGGGCTCCGTCCACATCGGCATCCGCCATAATGATGATCTTATCATACCGCAGCCTGCTGATATCAAAGTCATTGCCGTACCCTTCCGAAAAGCCACAGCCAAAGGCATTGATCATGGTCTTGATCTCCGCATTGGCAAGTACCTTATCGATGGTCGCTTTCTCCACATTTAAGATCTTTCCGCGGATCGGCAGGATTGCCTGGTAATTCCGATCCCGCGCCGTTTTGGCGGAACCGCCCGCGGAATCTCCCTCCACAATAAAGATCTCGCACTTGGAGGCGTCCCGGCTCTCGCAGTTCGCCAGCTTTCCATTGGAGTCAAAGGAGAACTTCTGTTTGGTCAGCAGATTGGTCTTTGCCTTTTCCTCAGTCTTACGGATCTTAGCGGCACGCTCCGCACAGGAGATCACAGCCTTTAGATCTTCCAGATTTTTATCAAAATAGAGCTGAATCTCGTCCCCCGTGATCTTGGCAGCCGCTCTGGCGGCATCCTGGTTGTCCAGCTTGGTCTTGGTCTGTCCCTCGAAACGGGGGTCGGGATGCTTGATGGTCACCACCGCCGTCATGCCGTTTCGTACATCGGCTCCCGTGAAGTTGGCGTCCTTTTCCTTCAGGATCCCCAGCTCTCTGGCATACTGGTTAATGACGCTGGTCATCACGGTCTTAAATCCCGTGATATGGGTGCCCCCCTCCGCGTTGTAGATATTGTTGCAGAATCCCAGAATATTCTCGTGAAACTCCGTGGTGTACTGAAACGCTGCTTCCACGGTGATTCCCTCATTTTCCCCCGTAAAATAAATCACCTCATGAAGGGTCTCGCATTTTTTATTCAGTTCTTTGACAAAGCCGACAATGCCCTCCTCCTCGTGGAAGATGATCTGCTCCGGTTCTTCTAACCGCTTATCCTCATAGATAATGGTAAGCTCCGGATTCAGGTAGGCGGTCTCATGGAGACGGCTCTTGACCTCGTCCTCCTTGAATCTGGTCTTTTCAAAAATCTCCGGATCCGGCAGGAAGTTGATCTTCGTTCCGGTCTGCTTCGTCCTGCCGATGATGGGCAGCAGTCCGTTTTCCAATTCCAGCACCGGGATTCCCCTCTCATAGCGGTCGTGGTGCACTGCCCCCTCCCTGGAGATCTGTACGTCCATATAGGTGGACAGAGCATTGACCACGGAGGAGCCCACACCATGGAGTCCTCCGCTGGTCTTATAGGCTCCGTCGTCGAATTTTCCCCCGGCATGAAGGGTGGTAAATACCAGACGCGCCGCCGGAATCCCCTTCTCGTGCATCCCTACCGGAACTCCCCTTCCGTTGTCCTCTACGGTACAGGAACCGTCCGCCTCCAGGGTCACATGGATGGTGTCACAGTTGCCCGCTAAGTGCTCATCCACAGCGTTGTCTACGATCTCATATATTAAATGGTTTAAACCTTTTCTTGTTACGCTTCCGATATACATGCCCGGCCGTTTTCTGACTGCTTCCAGGCCTTCCAAAACGGCGATATTTCCGGCATCGTATGTCTGTTTTTCTGCCATTTTCGTCCCTCTTTCTTCGCAAAATCTGCCATACTTACCTAGTATAGCACATGGCATTTGGGATTTTCAATATGGAAAACGGATTGCAATGGCTGGCGAAATTCTGCCATAAAAAAATGAACTCATTGACTCTATTCCATGTCAATGAGTTCAGATTCCCTGCTCCCCAGCCTCTCCTTGCACATCAGCGCCAGCCGGAACTTCATGGCGTCGTCGAACTTCCGCACATCCAGCCCCACTGCCTTCTCGATCCGCTCCAGGCGATAGACCAGAGTATTTCTGTGGACGTACATCTGCCTTGCAGTCTCGGAGATATTCAGGTCATTATCAAAAAATCTCCGAATCGTCTTCACATCCTCCTCGTCCAGCAATTCTTCCCTCCCGTCAAAGACCTCCTTTACAAAATCCCTGCAAAGTTCTTCCGGCATCTGAAAGACCAGTTTTCCAATGCCAAGCCTGTCGAAGGCGAGAATGGAATCCTGTCCATAAAAAATCTTTCCAATCTCCAATGCCAGAAGCGCCTCCTGATAGGAACGAGTGATTTCCGTAAGACTCTGCGCTTTTTTTCCATAACCGATGGAAACCTGCTGCATCGCTTCCGCCTGTACATTGTCGGAGATCATCCTTGCCAGAGCTTCCAGCTCATCCGGTTCATCCAATTCTTTCACATCTTTTATGAGCGCAATGCTCTGTTCATCGATCTCGATAAGAAAGTCTTTTTCCCCATCGGAAAACAGATTTTTCAGCGTCTCCACCGTCGCCATATCTTTTTTTCCCACAGTCCTTATGACATAGACCACCCATTCCGATTGAGAAATATGCAGCCGTTTCGCCCGCCCATAGAGCTCGTCCCCGCTGATATTTCCATAGAGGACCTGCTGTAAAAAACTGCTCTTATTGACACGCTGGGACTCTGCCTCCAGAAGATTGCGTATCTGACATACGGCAAGCCTGCCCACCATGTAGGACTCCTCCACTGCCGCCCGCACCAGCAGCACATATTCTTCCTCTGTCTGGGACAGGGGGATCCTCAGAAAATGGAATCCATCCATGGTCAACGCCTCCGCGCAAACCTCTGCGAACTGCCGTACTTTTTTTCCCAATCCTTCCTGGGGTTCAAAGGTGGCGGCCGCCACCTCTCCTTCCCCTGTGAATATGGCGCTGTCGATACGGGAGATTTCTTTGATCTCTTTCAGCGCTTTTGCTAACTTTTGATTTTGCGTCATTGTCCGAACATCCTATACTTTTTTATGATATCCGAATTATAACCCAAATAAATACTTAATACAACCATCCGATTTAGTTCGTAATGGTAAGCTCACTCTCCTTGTCAAACACATGGATCTTCTCCGGATCCAACGCCAGCTTGATATGATCTCCCATCTCCGCCGTCGTCCTTGAAGCTACTCTTGCCGTCATGGCTACGCCCGCCACGGTATAATAAAGCAGCACTTCCGAACCAAGCAGCTCATAGCCTGTCACATCGGCTTCGATCACCGTATCCTTATGGGTTTCAATGCTGATCTGGGAATCGTCAATATCATCTGGACGGATTCCCATCACAACGGTCTTGCCTTCATATCCTCCCTCGATCAGTTTTTCCGCCTTTGCCGGAGGAAGAACTATGGAAAATTCACCGAACTCCAATCTTACCTCTTCTCCCTGTACCTTGCAGACTGCGTCGATAAAATTCATCTGCGGGGAACCGATAAATCCCGCCACAAACAGATTATCCGGCTCGTTATAGAGTTTCTTCGGGGTATCTACCTGCTGGATCACTCCGTCTTTTAACACGACGATCCTGGTGCCTAGAGTCATGGCTTCCGTCTGATCATGGGTGACGTAAATAATGGTGGCTCCCAGTCTGTGATGCAGATTTGCAATCTCTGAGCGCATCTGTACTCTCAGCTTTGCATCCAGGTTAGAAAGAGGCTCATCCATCAGGAACACCTTCGGGTTACGCACAATGGCGCGTCCCATGGCAACCCTCTGTCTCTGACCGCCGGATAATGCCTTTGGTTTCCGGTCTAACAGCTGTTCCAGATCCAGGATCTTCGCCGCGTCCAGAACTTTTTTTCTGATCTCCTCCTTCGGCAGCTTCCGAAGCTTCAAACCAAACGCCATATTGTCAAATACCGTCATATGCGGATAGAGGGCGTAATTCTGGAATACCATCGCGATATCCCGGTCCTTTGGCTCGATATCGTTCATCCTCTTTCCGTCAATATAGAGGTCTCCGCTGGTAATCTCCTCCAGTCCCGCGATCATACGGAGGGTGGTGGACTTTCCACAGCCGGAAGGTCCTACAAAAATAATAAATTCTTCATCCTCGATCTCTAAGTTAAAATCCTTTACCGCTTCAAATCCGTTTGGATAACGTTTTCCGATTCCCTGTAATGATAAACTTGCCATAATTTGTCTCTCCCATCTATTATGATATAAAAAAGAATCTCGCTTTGCAGAACTCTATGCCGCAGTGCGAGGGTCTGCCCCAGCGAATCGAGGGCATCCTGCCCGGAAGGCTTTTTATTATCATAAAAGAATCCCCGCATTTTTGCTATGCGGGGATTCCACAAAATTTCATCTCTTTCTTCGTCGGATTTCCAAAGACCCTGTTTTCTCCGTCAACCTGACGGATTTTTTCATCTCTGTTATACAGATTGACGAATGCTACTGTTTTCCTGTGGTGCCAAATCCGCCCCGGTTCTCATTGCCCAGGGTTTCTGTCTCGTCAAAGGAGATCTCTTCCATATTCTTAAAGATACGGAACTGACAGATCCGGTCGTTCTGCCGTATCACCGTATCTCTCGTGGCATAGACCGGCATTCTCCACATGTCCTCGTCGCCGCAGTAGGTACAGTCCACAATTCCGCAGCTATTGGTCTGAAGGATCCCGTAATTTTTAAATGTGGAACTCCTTGGCACAATATGCGCCTCATACCCCTTCGGCAGTTCCATCGCCACACCCAGGGGGATCAGCTTGAACTCCCCTGCCTTCAACTCCACGGTATCCGATGCCCGCAGGTCGATCCAGTCGGACTTGCCATCTATATATTCCAGTCTGTCTATTGCATCGGTAAAATATTTGATTCTGATTTTTTGCATAACTTCTCCTTTTACATCCTCATTCCATATTGATCCTTATGTATCTTCATCTGCTGTCCACAGTGAAATGTAATCATTCCAGAACTACGCACAATGCAATACTGCCTCTCCATTTTTCCGGGACGCCTGTACATCGATAACTCTCTGATTGCTGCTTCCCCTCCAATGGATCTGCGGATCCGCCTGCGCTGCGACGAACTCTCCATCCACCAGAACGTCAATGTACTTCATGATCTCCAGCTCTTTTACACTCTCCCAGAGAAATCCCGTATACATCCAGATGGTCTTATCCGGGAACTTCTCCCTCACTTCTTTTACCAGCTTTAACATATCTTCCCGGTTGCCTGCATATAGGGGATCTCCCCCACTTAGGGTCAGTCCCGATATATAATCCCGTCCAAGCACTTCAAATAATTCTTCTTTCGCCTCTTCGTCAAACAAAAGCCCTCCGTTCGGATCCCAGGTGATGGGATTGTGACACTCCTTACAGCAGTGGTCACAACCCGACACCCAGAGCACCGTACGCAGGCCGTCTCCGTTCAGCATATCGTCCTTTGTGATATTATGATAACGCATTCTATCTCCTACATACTCTTTCTTTCTGCTATTTCTGCCATCTTGGCGTCGTTGAGTCTTGTGTCTCCCTTGACTCTGGAATAAGATAAGTACCCGTTCATCCGCTCGATCTTGGTCAGATTGCGGCTGCCGCATTTCGGGCATACATCCATCTCCAATTCCTGGTGACCACAGTCGTCACAGTAGGCAAGGGACAGATTCACTCCCTCGTAAAATCCCATATCCATGGCGCGGCGCACTAAGGTCTTGACCGCCTCCGTATTGTAGTTGATGGGATATTTTACATACTGGATCTTTCCGCCGTTGCTCAGCTCCCAGAAACGGTACTCCAGATCCTGCTTCTGGATCGGCGTGATATCCTCCGTGACATGGCAGTGGAAACCGTTGCTGACATATTCCCTGTCAGAAACATTTTCAATGATCCCATACTTTTTGCGGAACTGCTTCACCTGAAGGCCGCAGAGGTTCTCCGCCGGAGTCGCATAGATGGCATAGAGATTACCGTCCGCCTCCTTAAATTCCGTTACCTTTTTATTGATATATTCCAGTACCTCGATGGCAAACTGACCATCCTCCACCAGAGATTTTCCATTGTAAAGCTGCTGTAATTCATTGAAGGCGGTGATTCCAAAGGAAGCCGTCGCCGTCTTCAACAGCGGTTTGATCTTATCGTTATAATTCAGATTGCCGCCGTAAAAACCTCCCTCGCAGTAAGCCAGAGGGTTTGTGGAGGCGCGCATCTCACCTAAATACGCATAGGTACGGATATGGATCTGCCGGATCAATTCCAGATAATAGTCCAATACCTCATAGAAATCTCTGCTCTCATGTCTCGCCTTCGCCAGGATCATCGGCAGATGGAGGCTGACCACGCCGATGTTAAAACGTCCCACGAACCGCGGTCTGTCGTTTTCATCCTTCGGATACATGCCTCCCTCGATATACCAAGGGGATAAAAAGGCACGGCATCCCATGGGGCTGATGATCTCGCCATACTGCTTGTACATGGAGGCGATATAGCCCTTTCCGGTGAGGCTCAGCCAATCCGGATACATGGTATGTCTGGAACATTCAATTCCCGCTTCAAAAACGTCCTCCAGTTCCTTTCCCGGACCGTGGAGGTTCTCATCATATAAGAATACCAGTTTTGGGAATAAGACCGGTTTTTTGCAGCCCTGCTTTCCCTGTCCCTTCTGGCGGACGTTCAGCATGGCAATGGAGCACATTTTTTCAAACCGCTTCGTTCCCGTTCCAAAGGTCATGGTGATGAACGGATAGTCACCGCGGCTGGAGGATACGGAGTTGAACTTGTACTCCCATCCCTGGACGCCCTGCTCAAAATCTCTTTTGATATCCTTGATGGTCTCCTCCTCGGCACGCTCCTCGTTCAATCCCAGATCCGTGTATTTTTTCATGTATTTTCGATAAGATTTCTGGGCATAAGGCTCTAAGATCTTCTCCACGCTTGGCACCGTAAATCCACCGTACTGCTGACTGGCGGCGCTCAGTACGATATCTCCGATCACGTCAAACGCCACATCCAGAGTCTTTGGCTCGTTGTACCAGAGATTTCCCATCTCAAAACCGCCTCTTAAAACATTCTCCACATCAAAGAGACAACAGTTCATGGTATCCCGTCTCGCCGACATATCGTGTACATAGATATAACCGTCGCGGCATGCCTGAATCTCCTCCGTGGTCATGAAGAATTTTTTGTAGAGTTCCTTGTTCAGCTCATTGAAGATCAGGCTCCGCTTCGTAGACACCAGGGCGCTGTCCGTATTGGAATTTTCCTTATCTCCGATATACATGATGGACTGGCTCTTTTTATAGACCTCGTCTAACATCTGTACGAAATCCTGCTTGTAGTTCCGGTAATCCCGATAGCTCTTCGCAACAATGGGATTGACACGCTCCAGCGCCCCCTCCACGATATTGTGCATCGTGGCGATGGGCACCTCCGTAATCTGCATCTCCTTTACCTTATCCTCCACAAACTGGCAGATAAAATTCAATTCTTCTTCCGTAAACGTGATCAGGGCGCGGTAGGCAGATTTATTGACTGCAACTACCACCTTCTGTACGTTGAAATCCTCTTTTGTTCCGTCTTTTTTGACTACTTTGATCATCTTACTCATCCTTCCACACACGCGTTTATGTCGACTAAAACGTCATATTATGTTACCTATATTTTGTATGTAAAGTTACATTTTTTGATTTTCAACACCATATCTTGTGTGAGTACTATCCTATCATTTCTCCCTGGCGAAGTCAACCGCCAATCTCACTTTCTACTTTTTTAAAATTTTCTTTATAAATTCTTTATAGTGAAGTCAAATATCTGTCATATTTTCCAACTATTCTATAAGTGTCATCAAAAAGATTAACAAATAGTTTTTCATTTTCTCATTACCCTAATCAGAGGGTGCCCGCAATGCGAGGCACCCTCTCTCCTTTTGTCCTTCTATTTATGTAATTGCAGCTTATTCTCCGTACCGCTCAAAAGTCTCTTGATATTTGCCCTGTGTCTGTAAATGGCAAGGGCGGTCATGATCCCTCCCAGAATATAGATCTCCGGCAGATAACGGCTCTCTATCGGCAGATATCCCATCTGCCCCATCACCACCAACTGGATAAAAAAGGCGCTGACCAGCAGGATGGAACCCAGCGACACATAGCGGGTCAGCAAAACCGCCACCAGAAAGATTCCGATACAGATCGGAGCGATCTGCCAGTGAAAGGCAAGGATGACTCCCGTGGTACAGGCAATCCCCTTCCCCCCTTTGAACTTCATATAAAAAGGATAATTATGTCCCAGGACAGCCCCCAGACCTGCATACAGCTCCAACAGACGGATCGTGTCCGGATACGAATCATGAAAGATCAGCCAGGCGATAAACATGGCGAGGATCGCCTTGCCGCAGTCTCCCGTAAAGGTGATGGCTCCCGCCTTCCATCCCAGGGTACGCAGGGTATTGGTGGTGCCGGCATTTCCACTGCCGTACTGACGAATATCAATATTCTGAGTCTTTCCATAGATGTAGCCTGTCTGGAACAGCCCCATGGCATAGCCGATCAGAATACATAAAATTCTGCTCACTACCATAGTTATCCTTCCTTTCTCTCCCGTATGATGAATTTTAAGGAGGTGCCCCGGAATCCAAAGGCATCCCGGATGCGGTTCTCAATATATCGTGTATAAGAAAAATGCATCAACTGCTTGTCATTGACAAAGATCACAAAAGTCGGCGGCTTTACTGCCACCTGGGTAATATAGTAGAGCTTCAGCCGTTTTCCCTTATCGGAAGGCGGCTGCTGCATCGCCACTGCCTCCGTCATGATCTCGTTGAGAACTCCGGTGGCAACCCTCATGGTATTATTCTCAATAACAATGTCGATCATCTCAAAGATCCGATGCATTCTCTGTCCCGTTTTTGCTGAGATAAAAATAATCTCCGCATAGGGCATGAAGCTTAAGATCTGGCGGATCTTTTCCGTATGTTCTTTTACGGTCTTATCGTTCTTCTCAATGGCGTCCCACTTATTGACTGCGATGATGATTCCCTTACCCCTGTCATGGGCAATTCCCGCAATCTTTGCGTCCTGCTCCGTCACGCCCTCGGTGGCGTCGATGACCAGCATCACCACATCGGCGCGCTCCACTGCCGTCACCGCCCGGATGATACTGTAACGCTCGATCTCCTCCTTGATCTTGCTCTTGCGCCGCAGCCCTGCGGTGTCAATAAACACATATTCTCTTCCATCATATTTGATATCCGTGTCAATGGCGTCCCTGGTGGTTCCCGCAATATCGGAAACGATCACGCGCTGTTCTCCCAAAAGGCGGTTGATAAGCGAGGATTTTCCAACATTTGGTTTTCCCACAATGGCAATTCTCGGCCTCTCGTCCTCTTCCTCCTGTCCGCTGCCCTGTGGAAACTGCCCGATCACCACATCCAGCAGATCTCCGATTCCCAATCTGGAAGCCGCAGAAACCGGGATCGGGTCCCCGATTCCCAGATTATAGAACTCATAGACGTCCGGCATGAACTTGTCAAAATTGTCCACCTTATTCACCGCCAGTATCACCGGCTTTTTAGAACGTCTCAACATATCCGCCACCTTCGCGTCGGAATCCTGAAGCCCCTGACGCACATCGGTGATAAAGATAATGACGTCCGCCGTCTCAATGGCGATTTCCGCCTGCTCCCTCATCTGTGATAAAATAATATCTTTACTATCCGGCTCAATACCGCCGGTGTCAATCAAAGTAAAAGCCTTATCCAGCCAGTTTACTTCCGCATATATTCTGTCTCTGGTTACTCCCGGAGTGTCCTGCACGATGGAAATCCTCTCTCCCGCCAACACGTTAAACAGCGTGGATTTTCCAACATTCGGCCGTCCTACGATCGCTACTACCGGCTTACTCATATGCATTCTCCTTTTCTAACAATATTTATCGCTTGATTTTACAATATCCAGGGATTCTTGTAAAGCATTTCTTCTGCTATTTGTCTAGTTTACAATAAAAATCGGGGAATCACAACCCCCGGTTATGATTCCCCTGAATCTATAAACTACGTGTGCCTCCGCACCGCTGCGAATACACATCCCCATCCAAAGGAGCACATTTTGCTGCGCCGAACACAGCCGCTTGCCACGTCATTCTACCAGAGCAGCTCCGCTTCCCGCCTGGTAATCAGCCTGTGATCTTCATCCAACAGTCCTGTCTCCTCCAGAACTTTTAAAATATTTTCACAGTCTTTGGAAAAATAAATGATATTATTGCTGCTGTTCCATCCGCCCTCCGGCTCAACTTTCTTCTTATACCATAGCTCTTCTATATTGGCAAGCCCCTTCGGATTATAATATTCAATGTTGAGGGAATTGTCATAGTAATCTTCTTCCTCCTGTAAAAACGGATTCGGCGTCAGGTTTCCTGCTTTCAGATCCTGCTTTACCGCCTCGAAAATGCGTTCCACATAGTCGCTTCCCACGCTTACGCTCTCCATACTTTTACTCTGAACATGATACAGATCTATCAGCACGGAGGTGGGTTTGGTGGTCTCATAATTGCAGCCAAACAGATACGCCATATCATTTTCATAGGTATCCTGTCTGTCCAGGACCTCATTCAGAACCGAATCCTCATCCTCTAAGTACTTTTTCCCGGCAGGAATATTGTAATGGCGTTCCAACGTGGTTCCGTCCTTGCAAAAATATTTGATCCCCAGCGACTGCCAGTCTCCATCCTTCTGATAATATGCCTCCTGAAATTCCTCCTTGGAGTCTAGAACCTGCTTATGGATCTTTCTTACTTCCTCAATTCCAATTTCTTCCGTTTCCTCAGCCGGGAAGTCCAGATACAGGCATGCCTTTTCCACCTCGGCAAGCTCCGGGATCTTATCTTCCAGTCCCATCACATCCATCTTCACTCCCAGAATGATCGCTGCCAGGATCACCTGTACTCCCATGCACTCTAAAAATCTCTTTTTGGAAAATACACGAAAGCTCTTTTCCACAAACATCTGGGCTATGAAGAAGATGATGATTCCAACACAGACCGCCCCCAAAAGGATGACCAGCATATGGTTCTTATGCAGGGTATTCTGTACCAGCTCTACGATGAGAGCCACCGCCAAACCGGAGAGAAACAGTGTGGACCCCCAGCGAAAGACCGGTTTGAGCCAGTTCAGCGTAATAAAATCTCCCACGGTCTCCAGCCGTCTCTTTTTGTAGATCAGGATTCCCAATAACGCCAGCAGGACTCCCACCAGGGCATAAACGGCGATCGCCTTTGTGCCCGTCACCATAAGATAAGAAGCCTGGGAACCTTCCTCCCATTCCATCTTGAATCCCGCCATCTGCTCCAAATAATACAGCGGCGACAGCATACTTCCCTTTCCCAGGATATAGGTGGACTGCATTCCATACGTCAGCTGCATGGTCAGCATTCCCACTACGAACTTCATTCCCATATACAGGAAGTTGGCGATTATGAAAAACACAGGAACCACAATGAGCTGTCCCGTCAGCATTCCGATCACCACCGCCATGGAATAGGCAAACAGGCTCATTCCCAGCTGCATCAGCAGCCAGTAAAGCAGATACTTCACATCGGTGATATCCTTTATCAGACATACAAGGGACGTCAACAGGAATGTAAGGCACTGCGGAATCACCATGAACACCAGCCCCGAGAGGTAATTCGTCACATAAAGCTGGGTCCGGTTCACCGGCAGGGAATGGATCATATGAATGCTTTTTTGCGAATACATATAATAAAAAACTGCCATGGCGCAGATGAGGGCTACTGCAAACACCCAGACCGCATTTCCCGCATCATCCAGCGCATCCGCAAAGGCAAAGAGATTGTTGGCTGCCACCTCTTCCGCCTCCGCCGCCTTGAGCCCCGCTGTGCTTGTGACCGACACAAAGATACGGAACGGCATCATAAGAAATAAAAACAGCGTGTAACCCATCCATATCGGCCAGAAATGAAATATATTTTTCTTAAATATGGTCTTATTAAAAAAGGATGTCCTGGACTGCATAATCGGCACCTCCTAACTCATAGATAAAGATTTCCTCAAGACTCAGCGGCAGTACGTCAATGAGCATCGGATTCATTGCCGCTAACTGCTCCTTTGCTTTTTGCGGGTCTCCCTTGACGATCATGGTATAGACCCTTCCGGTATTTATCATATGCAATACCTCAAAGCTGTCCGGCAGCTTAGGCATCTCTGACTGAAACGCCACCTGTATCTTGCAGACACTTCCCTGCAATTCATTTAGGGATCTCTCCACGATCACCTTTCCCTGATTCATGATCCCCACATGGTCGCACACATCCTCCAGCTCTCTTAAGTTATGGGAGGAGACTAACACCGTGGTGCCATGCTCCGTCACGTCCTGTAAGATCAGACTCCAGATCTGTCTTCGCATCACCGGATCCAGTCCGTCCACCGGCTCATCCAGGATCAAAATCTCAGGACGGCAGCTGATGGCTAACCAGAATGCCACCTGCTTTTGCATTCCCTTGGACAGCCTGCGGATGCTCCTTTTCGCGTCGATCCCCGGAAAAGCGTTTCTTATTTTCTCAAACAATTCTCCGTCAAAGGAGGGATAGATCCCCTCATAGAACCGCTTCATCTCCATGGCGTCCGCCTGCATAAAATAAAACAATTCGTCAGGTATGTAGGCTATTTTCTCCTTAATTCCAGGATTTTCATAGACCGATTCGCCCTGGATCAACACCTCCCCCTCATCCTGTCTGTAGATTCCGGTCAGGTGTCGGATCAATGTGGACTTTCCGGCTCCGTTGGGACCCACCAGTCCGTAGATGGCTCCCTTTTTCACATGAAGATTTGTGTCGTCCAGCGCGCAAAAGCCATCAAAGGTTTTCTTCAGATGTTGTACCTCTATCATCTCATTTCCCTCCTTTTTTCCAATTCATCCAGCCGTCTTACCAGTTCCTCTCTGGAAACGGACAGATACAGCAGTTCCTCCACGGTCTCGTCAAACTGCGTCCACAGGATCTCCTTCCTGTCCTCGTCCATCTCCACATCGGGTGAGACGAAGGTTCCCTTTCCCGCCCTGGAATAGAGATAGCCCTCCGCTTCCAGTTCCCGGTATGCCCGCTGGATCGTATTGGGATTGATTGCCAGCGTTCCGGCAAGCTCCCGGACAGAGGGCAGCTTCTCATCGCTTCCCAATGCACCGCTGATCATCAATCTCTTCAAACCGTCTTTGATCTGTATGTAAATAGGTTTTGCGTCGCGGTAATTCAAGGTCAACAAACGCTCTCCTCCTTCCTGTATGAAGTGTACTATTACATTTCACACACTATACTAGCACCAGACTCTTTCGGATACAAGAAAAAGAACCTTAGGAAAATCTGAATGTTTTCTTAAGGCTCTTTTTACGCTGCTTTCTATGTTATTATTTCTGATTTTCTTCCCGATCCCCGGTAAGCATCAAAAACGCTCCAAGATTTCCCCTCTTTCCATGGCTGGCACGGTGGGAAAATAAAAGGCGATGATTGCAGCAGGTACAGATATTGGCAGTGGCGATCCGCTCCTTTTGCACACCCGCCTGCATCAAAACGATCTCATTTGCCCGCCACAGATCCAGAAGATATTTTCCGCTTCCCTTATCCTGCAAAATCTCCGCCTCATGCCCTGGAAAGGCGGCTCTGAACTCCTCTGCCACATCCTCGCTGACCTCATAACAGTCCTGACAGATGGAGGGACCGATGGCGCAGATCATATCCTCTGCCTTCGTTCCAAAGGCTTCTCCCATGGCTTTTATCGTGCATTCTCCCATCCTGCCCACGGTGCCCCGCCAGCCCGAATGGGACAGTCCGATGGCGTGGTTCCTGGTGTCCACAAAATACAGCGGCACACAGTCCGCATAAAAAGTAGACAGTACCAACCCCGGTACGTCCGTGATCAGCCCGTCAATATCGGAATATCCACGCTCCTTCGTGATTCCGGCTCCCCCATCCTCCGCCGTCACTCTTCGCACATTTCTGGTGTGGGTCTGGTCAGTGAAAACAAACTGCTCCACCGTACTTCCCATGCACTTCGCCACCCTGGAAAAATTCTCCCGAACGTCCTCCTCTCTGTCGCCTCTGGTAAAACTCAGATTCAGCGAAGAAAAGATCCCATCACTCACACCGCCCTCCCTTGTGGTAAAACAGTGACGGATCCATGGAATCTCCTCCAACAGCCTGTATTTTAATACCGGGATCTCCCCGTTGTCCTCTAAGAATAAGACCTCTTTCTCATCCTTCTTCTTAAAATCTTCTATTTTCATAGGATCACTCTTCTTTCTGCTGCAATCTATCGTCAAGGCACATATGCAAAAGCATTCTTTGTCAGCCGGATCTCATCGTCTAAGATCGCCGCCACATCAAAACGGCAGTCCACATCCAGCGTCCCGTACTCTTTCATCAGATAATAAGACGCTACTTTTGAGATCACCCTCTGCTTTTTGTAATTTACAGCTTCCTCAGGAGCTCCGCCTGCAGCGCTGCTTCGGTACTTTACCTCCACAAACACAAGATATTCTCCATCTCTTGCGATAATGTCTATCTCTCCGATCCGACAGCGATAATTCATGGCAAGGATCTCATAACCCTGTTTCTTCAAATATTCTGCCGCCTTTTTTTCATAATATGTCCCCATGGCACGGTGATTTTGCCGTCTCTTCTGTCCCTTCTCTTCTTTTTTGATATTCATAACCCTCCCTTTATGCTATCTGTCGCGATCCATCTTCGCTTTTAACCTGTCCATCTTATCCACAAAGACCAAAATCTCCGCCACCACCTCATACAGCTCCGGCGGAATCATATCGCCGATCTCCAGCTTGGAGAGAGTATCCGCCAGTTTACTGTCCTTATAAAAGGGCACATCCTCCTCCTTCGCTTTCTCAATGATTTTCTCCGCAATATGCCCTTTTCCCGTAGCAAGGATCTTTGGTGCCTCTTCCCCCGGCTCGTAGGCGATGGCTACGGCTGTCTTGACTTTCTCTCTCTCTTTTTCCATATCTATGCCCTCACATCAAAGGAATACCGGAATACCTTTCCGGTGTTTGGCACGTCCCGTTTCAAAAAATCCTCCACGAAATCCATCTCTTTTCCCTGGTTCTCCACCTGGATCTGACACTGATAGCCCTTCTCTTCCAGACGCTTTGCCAGCTCCTCCGCATGTCCTAAGATCAGATCATAGGAAGCGTCATCCTCCATATAAAAGTTGGTCTTAACCGCCAGATCCTTCATCTTCACAGAGACATCCGTAGATCCCAGATGATCCATATCCAGATGTAAAAAGGCGCTCAGTTCTCCCTCCGGATCCCTCAGATTCTTCTTATTGGTATAGACAAAAAGCTCGCTGTTCACATTCTGCCCGCTCATCTTAAGGGGAAGCTGGACAAAATTATAGATCTGATTGATCTGATTCATGAACTCAATATTATTCCGAACCGAGGAGACCGCCTTTTGCAGCCCCCCATGTTCCATCCCGCTCTGTTTTGCAAACAGCTCCAGACGGCTCATCTGCTCCTGTAAACGGTCGTAGAGCTTCTCCACATTTTCCTTAGAAGCCGCCTCCTGAGGCTCCAAATACCATTGACGTCCCACTGCATCTTTTAAAAGAGCCTTATATTCCTTCCCGGAAAAAAATCGCTCCAGCGCCTCTCTTTCCGGTAACATGCCATTTTTCAACTGTCCCTGTAATTTCTGTAAAAACTCCTCGCTAGTAAGCCTCGTGTTCAGCTTCCCGTCTTCATTCAGGATCTGTCCATCCTTCTTAATCCCAAGTCCCTGAAGCTGCTTTTCCAAAGACGCAGCCTCCTCTTTTCCAAGGACGCGGGCAAGATGATGTTCCTGATTCTGTGCCGTTTCTCTTGCTGCAACTTCCCCCATATTCGAAACCGCCTCTTTTTCTCCCTCCTGTAAGACATTTTCCGCGCCCTTCATCTGCGTGCCCGCCTGATCCGCCGTTTTCTGGATCACGGTTCCGTCCTCCGTCACATTCACCGTATTTCCGGCGTTTCCTTCCCCGGCGCTTCCATCCTCTCCCAGCAGGATCTCCAGCATCTGTCCGTTTTTTTCCACCATCTGACCTGAGGTATTCCCCTCCTGCACAAGACTCCGGGGGATCTGATCCAACACTCCATCCAGCTCTCCCAAAATCGCAGAGACATCCGCCTTATAATTCGCAAACTGCTGCAAATTCGCCTCCGTCACCGGAAGCCCCAACTTATTCATCTGCGCCAGCGTGGACGGCTCCGCCTTTGGAAACGCCGCAAGCTGTCTCGCCATCTGACTAAGACTCTGCTTATCGATGGGAAGCTGCTCCTCCATCATGGATTTCACCATTTCCAAATGCTCCTCCGTCACCGGAAGCCCCGCCTGCATCAGAGCCTTCATCAACGTCGGATTACTGCTGTTCCCACCCAGATAAGGCTTAATCGCGATCTGCTCTCCCGTATTGGACTTCACCTCAAAGAACATGGACTGGTTCAGGGCAAGCTCCACCTGTCCCTCCATCCGGGCAGCGATACTCTCCCCATTTCCCAGCATCAGAAGCACCTGGTTACCGGAGAGTTCCCTGACCGTGCCTTCAAATATGTTGCCTGCGTTCAGGGAGGCAAGGCTTCCCGTTAACTGTTGGGTTCCGGTTTTGGCGGTTTGCTCCTGGGCGGCAATTGGGATGTTTTGGTCGTATTTTCCGAGTAAGTTTGAAATTTGCATGAGAACGGCTCCTTTCAATTTTTGAGGGGGAGGGGAATAAAGGTTGAGGTGGGGATTACAGATCAATCAGATGTTCATCCCCTCGGCTGACCATTCCAACGAGCCTCTGAAAGCGAAAATTGTGTCAGCAGAGGCTTCCACAATTTTTGAGTCTCGTTTCCATAGCCTCGAAGGGATTCTCATCTGATTGATCTGTAATCCCCTTGTTCAACTTTTTTCGGACCCTCTTGGGGTAGGGGTGAGGCTGAGTTCAAGCTTTTGAAGAGTCTGTTATGCCTGACATCACAGCTCAAACTTGGGAATACACAATAAAAATGGGGGGAGGACTCAGCCTTATTAAAAAACGGTAAGTTATCCCGATTCAAAAAATGACACAACCACCACATAGTGACTCAGCCACCTACAGGTGTCCCAAAAACGTTGAAGGACAATTAGCAGGGATGTATTTCTGTTCCGGTGACTTGTTTTGGATATTAGATTTTCTTAATGTCCGGGTCTGTGCACAGCAATTCCCGAACACGACGTTCGGGAAAGGCTCATTGGAGCCATGGATGGCGACTATGAGCCGGTTGCGTCCGTCCCCGGTTCGGTAAATCGCGGACATTTAGAAAATCTTATATCCGAAACACGGAACAAGGAACGGAAATACATCCCTGCTAATTGTCCCCACAACCTTTTTACACAAAATTTTTTATAAACGTCTCACGATGGATCGGCGATGGACCATATTTTTTAATCGCCTCAATATGCTTCGCCGCCCCATACCCCTTATGTGACGCAAATCCATACTCCGGCATGATCTTATCGTATTCCTCCATGAGCCGATCCCTGGTCACCTTCGCTATGATACTGGCAGCTCCAATGGAAATACTCTTTGCATCCCCCTTGATGATGGGCACCTGTGTGATATCCACCCTGGGGATCGTAACTGCATCGTTTAATAATATATCGGGTGTAACTCCCAGTTTCCTTATAGCCTCCCGCATAGCTTCATAGGTCGCCTGGAGAATATTGATCTCATCGATCCTCTGGGGACCCACGATCCCGATACCCACAGCAGTCGCCTTTTCCATGATCTGGTCATAGAGTTCTTCCCTCTTTTTTGCCGAAAGTTTTTTGGAATCGTTGATGTACAGGATGTCGCAGTCCTTTGGCAGGATGACGGCTCCCGCCACCACAGGACCTGCGAGGGGGCCTCTTCCCGCCTCGTCGATACCGCAGATATAGGGATATTCCGCGTATTTTTTTTCATAGTATTTTAGGGACTCGATGCGGGCTTTCTCTGCTTCCAGTTTTTCCAGGCGTTTTTTTGCCTGTGCAATTGCTGTTTTAACGCCGCTTCTTGTATCCTGGCTGTATTTTTCAATAAAAACAGGCAGCATTCTGTCCTCTGCTGCCTTAAGTTCCGCTTTGATTTCACCGATCGTCTTCTGCTTTTCTGCTGTCAATGCTTCCTCCTACTGGTGCTTGATAAATCCAAAACTGTCGAATGGGTAAATGCGAAGCCATGCTCTGCCAATGATATCATCTCTGTGGATGACTCCCACGCTGGGATCCCTGCTGTCGGAGCTGTTGTTGCGGTTATCTCCCAGGACAAAGTATTCGTCGTCCCCAAGAACGATCTCCTCCTTGGCGATTCCCGGATCCTTCATGACCTCTTTCCAGTAGTATTCCACCAGCACCTCTCCGTTGATATAGATATTTCCCTCGTCGTCTATGCGCACGCTTTCCCCAGGCAGACCAATGATGCGCTTGATATAGTAGGTATCCTCCTCATACTGATAGGGAAAGATGATGATATCAAAACGCTCCGGGTCGTGAAAACGGTAGGAGATCTTATCCACGATCAGATTATCCCCGTCGCTAAGGGTATTCTCCATGGAAGAGCCGCTGACCTCCGTTCTCTGTCCCACAAAATGTATGATCAAAAACATCGCCGCTATGACCACGGCAAAGTAGATGACAAAACTCAATATTTCTTTTCCCGTACTTCTTTCTTTTTCGTCTGACATATCCTGTGACCTTTCTGTTTGTCTATGTTTATTCTATGCTACTGTCACTGGAAATTCAAGAGTAATTTTCCCTAATTTCCCTCCTCGAAATTCATCCATTAAAAGAGTGGCCGCCTTGGTGTAATCCAGCTCATTTCCCTTCTGGATACAGTTACGTTTTACGGCGATCTGCCGGATGATATCTGCAGGGGGCTCTTCCTCTTCCACCCCGTAACGCGCCTGCAGGACTCCGGGATAATGCTCCTTTAAGATCGCGATCAGCTCCAACGCCAGCTCGTCGATATTGAGGATCTCATCTTTGATGGCTCCGATCAGCGCCAGTTTTAATCCCACGGTCTGGTCTTCAAATTTTGGCCATAAAATCCCCGGCGTGTCCAGAAGCTCCACGCTTTTATTCAGGCGGATCCACTGTTTTCCCTTGGTGACTCCCGGTTTATTTCCGGTCTTTGCACAGGCTCGTCCCGCATAGGTATTGATGAACGTGGACTTTCCCACATTGGGGATCCCCACCACCATGGCGCGGACCGGACGATTTTTGATCCCCCGCTTTCTGTCCCGCTCCGTCTTTTCCCGGCACGCCTCGGTGATCACAGAGGAGATTGCCTTCATGCATCCCTTGTTTCTGGAATCCACCTTCACTGCAAAATAACCCTTTTTCTTAAAAAAATCCATCCAGGCTTCGCTGGCCTTTGGATCCGCCAGATCCGACTTATTCAAAAGGATCAGTCGCGCCTTGTTTTTTCCCAGATCGTCGATATCGGGATTCCTGCTGCTCATTGGGATTCTCGCATCCACCAATTCAATCACCAGATCGATCAATTTTATATCTTCCTGCATCTGACGTTTTGCCTTTGTCATATGACCAGGATACCACTGAAACTGCATATTTTTACCTCTACTTTACGAATCCAAAATTTTTCAAAGGTGATATGATAAACCACGCCTTGCCCACAATGTGCTCTTTTTTTACGTTTCCGATATTGGCGTAACGGCTGTCCTCGCTGTTGTTCCGATTGTCCCCCAGCACGAAGAACTCATCCTCTCCAACCTCGATCTCCTCCTCCGCCAGCTCCGGATGTTCAATGGCGGAGACGTCCACTGCCTCCTCAAACAATTCTCCATTGACATAGACCGCCCCGTTTTTGATCTGGACTTTATCCCCCGGCACACCGATGACGCGCTTGATATAGAGATGGGATTTCTCATTTCCGTTTGGCAGAAAAACCACCACGTCGTTTGCCTTTGGCTGGGTGAGCTTGTAGACAAAACGGTTCACCAGAACTTCGTCTCCCTCCGCTAAGGTTCCCAGCATAGACTGTCCCACCACGCTCGCCCGGTATCCTACAAAATACATCAGCACCAGTGCGATCAATACTGCAATGGCGATCTCTCCCACCCAGGTAAAGACCTCCCTTGCCAGGGTGACGTTTACTTTTCTCCTGCGCCTGGAAAAATTCAATCCGCTTCTTCTGCGTAGATTCATAATCATTCCTCCGTAACAAGAAAGAATCCAAATTTATCATAAAAAAGGGACAATACCTAAGTACTTGTCCCTTCCTTTGACTATTTTACTAATTCTTTTACTTTTGCTCTCTTACCAACGCGTCCTCTTAAGTAGTATAATTTCGCTCTTCTTACTTTACCTTTTCTTACTACTTCGATCTTCTCTACGGTTGGGGAGTGAAGCGGCCATGTCTTTTCTACGCCGACACCATTTGAGAACTTACGAACTGTAAATGTCTCGCGGTTGCTTCCGCCCTGTCTTTTCAGAACAACACCCTCAAAGACCTGGATTCTCTCACGATTTCCCTCTTTGATCTTCGCATGTACTTTTACGGTATCGCCTACGGCAAATTCCGGTACATCTGCTTTTAACTGCTCTGCTTCAATGTTTTTGATGATTTCATTTGCGTTCATGTTGTTTCCTCCTATCATTTGGATGTTCTTAATACATTCTGTAACAGAGGACCATCTCTTTCTCACAACTCGTTTACATTACCACAATTTTACTGGTTTTGCAAGTATTTTTACGCATTTTCTACGATACTTCCCTCGCGGTAAGCCTGAAGCAGTTTTTCCAGTTCCTGAATATTCTCCTTGATGGAACGCCCCGCGTCCGTATCCGCCACGGTCTGGCGTCTCACATTATGTTCCACCAGCGTGTGGTGGGAATGGATGTCGCTTCCCTCCTGGACAGCCTTGTCCACGGATTCAA
Organism: uncultured Lachnospiraceae bacterium; assembly: GCA_958428365.1. Lineage (GTDB taxonomy): Bacteria > Bacillota > Clostridia > Lachnospirales > Lachnospiraceae > Maccoyibacter. The sequence goes on from CAUAFT010000002.1 coordinate 217,735, forward strand.
AAGGCTCGTGGGCTGCGATCATCAGTCCGTAGGAATTATAAATCAGGGTATATCCGGCGATTCCCGTCTTGCCCTGATATGCCTTGGAAAAGCCGCCGTCGATGATTAAGAGCTTTCCATTACATTTGATCGGGGACTCTCCTTTTTTCGACTCCACCGGAATATGACCGTTGATGATATGGCACTCTTCTCCGCATAGTCCAAACTCCGCCAGGATCCGGTTGACGATCTCCTCCTGCTCCAACAGTCTGTAATATGGATTCTTCGGCTCCGCGTGGGTCTTCTTATCCGCAATGAAATACCGCTCGAAGGTGGTCATCTTCTGTTTTCCGAATACCGGAGAATTTTTATTCTCCCAGACAAACCAGAGAATGTCCAGACCCTTCTGCCGCTCCTCCTTATCCAGAGAGTAATAGCCCTTTCTGATATAGTGTTCCAGCACGTCGTAAAGCTCCTTGCCGGAATACTTTTCCCCGTAGACCTCCACCTCTGTGAAGGTTCCGTCCTCATTCAGCGGAACGCAGCCGTGATACAGAAGATTTCCGTTGTATACCTTATAGAGACTTCCCTTGGTGAGCAGAAAACGGACATGCTTTTGCAGACGCTCGCAGTTTGCAAAGGCAATCTTCAGACGCTCCACCACATCCGCCTCCTCCGCGGTCAATTTATACGGATCCGCCATGTCGATGGTCGGGAAATAGGTATCCTTTAACGGGTATTCCACTCCCTCCACCATAACGGTGCCTTTTTCCAGATCCATCTTATCTAAGAGCAGGCGGTCCTCCATATGAAATTCCGGATGATTTTTGATGAGCTGTCCCTCCAGCTTAAACTGGATGACACTGATGGCTTTGTGCATCTTTTCATCCAGCATAGCGTCTCTGACATCGTATTCCTCTTCCCTGAAATCCAGTTTAAAACATTTACAGGAGTCGTCCGCATACTGGGTCATGGCAAACCGCGCCAGAGGAACCAGGTTGATCCCGTAACCGTCCTCCAAAATATTCAGATTTCCATACTTTGCTGAAATACGCAATACGTTGGCAATACAGGAGGTATTACCCGCCGCGGCGCCCATCCAGAGCACGTCGTGATTTCCCCACTGGATGTCCACGGAGTGATGCTCCATCAGAGAATCCATGATCATGTGGGGATAAGGACCTCTGTCAAAAATATCCCCCACCACATGGAGATGATCCACCACAAGACGACGGATCAGATTGCACAGGGCAATGATCAGATCCGGCGCTCTGCCCGTTCGAATGACGGAGTGGATGATTTCGTTGTAATACGCCTCCTGATCCGAGACGTCCGGTCTTCCGTTTAACAATTCCTCAATAACGTAGGCAAAATCCTTCGGCAGCGCCTTTCTCACCTTGGATCTGGTGTATTTAGACGAGGCGCTCTTGCAAACGCAGATCAGACGGTATAACATCACGCTGTACCAGTCCTCCAGATTCTCCTCGGTCTTTTCCACCTGCTCTAATTTTAACTCAGGATAATAAATCAGCGTCGCAATGGACTTTTTCTCCGCCGCACTGAAGGCATTACCAAATTCCTCGTTGATCTTGCGCTTGATGGCGCCGGAACCATTTTTCAGGATATGCTGGAACTGCTCATACTCTCCGTGGATATCCGTGATAAAATGCTCCGTTCCCTTCGGCAGGCTTAAGATCGCCTGCAGATTAATGATCTCCGTCGCCGCCGCCGCAATGGTCGGGTACTGTTTGGACAATGTCTTTAAATATTTAAGATCTCTATCCTCCATAGCTTCTCCTTTGTCTGATGCCGCTCCCCTATCTAACGGGAAGTCTCATGTTTTGCCGCCCCTATCACATCACTCATATCATAAAAACCTGCCTGTTTTCCGGCTAAGAATTTTGCCGCCTCAATGGCGCCCTTTCCAAAGATCGCCTTGGAATATGCCGTGTGTTTGAACTCTATGACCTCGTCCACTCCCGCAAAGATCACCTCGTGTTCTCCCACGATATTTCCGCCTCTGACAGCCTGAATGCCGATCTCATTCTTTTCTCTCTTTTTCCGTTCTTTACTCCGGTCATACTGATACTCATAGGTCTGATCCAGAGCTTCATTTAAGGTATCTGCCAGAGCAAGCGCCGTCCCGCTTGGTGCATCCACCTTCTGGTTGTGGTGCTTCTCCACGATCTCCATATCAAAACCTGCCGGCGCTAAGACCTGAGCGGCTTTTTTCAAAAGATCCATCAGGGTGTTGATGCCCAGGGACATATTGGCTGATTTCAAAACAGCAGTCTTTTTCGACGCTTCCTCCACTCTCTGTAACTGTTCCTCGCTCAGTCCCGTGGTACACACGACCACCGGAATCTGCTTTTTTTCACTGTAATCCAACAGTACGTCCACAGCCTGCGCCGATGCAAAATCTATGATCGCATCCGCCTCCTTCTTGCAGTCCCAGAGACTCTGATATACCGGATAAGGGTTCTGAATGTGATTGGAAACATCTACTCCTGCTACAATTTCTATCTCACTGTCCTCTTTGCAAAGATTGGTAATTACCTGACCCATCTTTCCGTTACAGCCGTGCATAATTACTCTTGTCATTTTTATCTCCTATGTCTGTTGTTCAGCTATCTCTTATTGTGCCATCTGAAAGCCGTATGCTTTCATAACCTCTGCCAATGCTTTTGCATTCTTTTCTTCCATTTCCGTAAGCGGCAGACGCAGCGGACCCACTTCCATTCCCATAAGGTTCAGCGCCTTTTTCACAGGGATCGGATTGACCTCGGAAAACAGAGCGTCCACCAGCGGCAGACCCTTCATCTGGATCTCAAGAGCTGTCTTCTCATCTCCGTCAAAATAACTCTGACACATCTGATGTACATCCTTCGGCGCAACATTGGACCACACGGAGATCACCCCGATCGCTCCAATCGCCAAAAGCGGAACGACCAGTCCGTCCTCACCGGAATAAAGATCCAGTTTTCCATCCGTCAGCTCCATGGTCTTAGAAGCCTGCGCCAGATTGCCCGTCGCCTCTTTTAAGCCTACGATATTTTCTACATTTTTATGCAGATACGCCGCCGTCTCCGGCAGGATATTACATCCCGTTCTGCCCGGCACATTATACATAATGATCGGTGTTTTCACTTCTTTTGCAATGGCAGAATAATGCTCGATCAACCCTCCCTGGGTCGCCTTATTATAATAAGGCGTCACGATCAAAAGCCCATCGGCTCCCGCTTCCTCCGCTTCCTTAGAAAGCTGAATCGCAGTCCTCGTACAATTCGAACCGGTTCCCGCAACCACCGGAACCCTGCCCTTCGTAAACTCGATCGCCGCCTTGATCACATCCCGATGCTCTTCCATCGTCAGGGTAGAACTCTCCCCCGTAGTTCCGGCAATAATAATACTGTCCGTCCCCTGATCGATCTGCCAATTGATCAGCTCCTCCAGCTTCCCATAATTCACTTCCTGATTCTCATTCATCGGTGTAACGATCGCCACACCTGCTCCTTTAAAAATAGCCATATATCTTCCTCCATATTTTATTTTCCATCTTATATCCGAAACAGGTCACAGGAACCGGAAATACCTCTGTGCCATGCCCTCACAACCTTAAAGAAACAAAAAGCCGACTCAGAAAAGCCGGCTCAAATTTTCCTTTCACAAACTCAAAACTAATAAGTCTGCATCCAAAAGATAGCGCCTCCATCCGATACGTCGATGAGAGTCATAAAGTTCTTCACTCCATGCCCAAGGACACGACTACAGACATCATACCCTTTCGGCGTTCTCCCCTTTCACACATCTTCTTCTGCCTCTGCCGCATCCGACCTGCTACTGATGAATCACGCAACCTCTACCCTTTTTATTCTATTATATTTCTATTTCCTTATTATGTGCTAACTATAACACTATATGACAGTCCTTGTCAATTATTTTTCCGAGGCAATATTGTAGATCTCATCGGCGATCTCATAAAGCCCTTCCGGCAGCACTCTTCCGGTCAGGATCAGATCGGTTCCCTCCGACTTCGCCCCGATGACATTTTTCAACTCGTCTACGGATACGATCCCCGCGTCCACCAGACCTAAGACCTCGTCCAGTACCAGCAGGCTGCATTCGCTGGTGGCAAGTACCTTTCTGGCAAAATTCAATCCGTTTTTCATATTCACGGACTCTTCCTTTTTCTCCTCCTCAGAAAGCTCCGCAAAGCACTCAGCGAGCTTCTCAAAACGGAAGAATTTGATATCCGGCTCCAACCTCTGTAAAACCTCTCCCGGTTCCTCTTTTTTTGCCTTCAAGAACTGGATAATAATTACGTTTTTCCCTGCATCTGCCTTTCGTAAGGCATTTCCCAGTGCGGCTGTGGATTTTCCCCTGCCCTCACCGTAGTAAATCTGAATCATTCCACGTTCCATTTTTTCCTCCTCTGCCGTACAAAAAACTCCCGGCGGTTACATGTTTCCCCAGATTTGATTAAAATACCATATTTTAGGCAAAAAAGCAAATTTTACTCCAAAAACTCTATTTTATTGACAGAAACTTCATAAGCAACACGCTTTTCCGTCTGATCCTCGCCGATCTTTTTTATGTACTCCCTGCTCTGGATCCTGCCATATACTTCCACATGGCTTCCCACCTCAAAAGAGGAAGCGTATCTTGCATTTCGTCCCCAGCAGATACACGGAATGTAATCGGATTTTCCATAGGATCGGTTGACCGCCACCAGAAGATCCGCGATCTCCCTTCCCAGAGGCGTCTTTCTGTAGATCGGTTCCTTGCAGATATAACCGTCCAGATAAATCTGATTGCTCTTTACGTCGTCCTCGATCTCATCCACAAATTCCAGCTCTCTGACAAAAACAGAGAGGATCAGTCTGTTTTTCTTTTCCTCATGTCTATTATAGGAACGGAACTGACCGTTTACCATAATGGTCTCTCCAATATAACTCTGTGTCACGTCGATCAGTCTCTCCGACACCATCAGCGGTATGTAGTCCACGGAATCGCTGAGACGGCTGACGGATACGTCCACAAGGTAAAAACCCTCGCCGTATACTTCGTGGCTAAACTCAAATTCTGAGACGATCTCTCCTATAATAGTAACCTGGTTGTTTTCAAATAATTTATCTGCCATGTTTCTTCTCCCTTCATTCTCGAACATCTTTTGCCACTTCATCATAATTGCCCTCCTGCAAAAAACTCCACACGTTTTGTCGATAACTTTCTGAAATCTCCCTTCTCGTTTTTTTGAAAAAATCTTGCCATATTTTACTTTTATGCTAAAATAAAAGGGTTAGACTTATATGTGAACAGTAGAAAGAAGGATACGATTATGAAAATGAATAGAGAGGACATCCGTAACATTGCCATTATTGCCCATGTCGATCATGGCAAGACCACTCTGGTGGATGAATTGTTAAAACAAAGCGGTGTGTTCCGTGCCAACCAGGAAGTGCAGGAACGCGTCATGGATTCCAACGATCTGGAACGGGAGCGCGGCATTACCATCCTTTCTAAAAATACGGCGGTATTTTATAATGATGTAAAGATCAATATCATAGACACTCCGGGACATGCGGACTTCGGCGGCGAGGTGGAACGTGTCTTAAAGATGGTAAACGGCGTGGTTCTGGTAGTGGACGCTTTTGAGGGCGCCATGCCCCAGACCAAATTCGTGCTGATGAAAGCCCTCGCCCTAGACCTTCCGGTCATCGTCTGCATCAACAAGATCGACCGCCCGGAGGCGAGACCGGATGAGGTCATCGACGAGGTCTTAGAACTTTTCATGGATCTGGACGCTTCCGACGAACAGCTGGACTGCCCGTTCATCTACGCCTCTGCAAGAGACGGCTATGCCTTAAAGGACTTAAATGACGAGAAGAAGGATATGACCCCGCTCTTTGAGACGATCTTAGAATATATTCCGGCGCCGGAAGGCGACCCGGACGCCAACACCCAGGTGCTGATCAGTACCATTGACTACAACGAGTATGTGGGACGTATCGGTGTGGGCAAGGTGGACAACGGCTGCCTGAAGATCAATCAGGACGCTGTTGTAGTAAACCATCATGAACCGGACAAGCTGAAAAAAGTCCGTATCAGCAAGCTCTATGAGTTCGATGGACTGAATAAGGTGGATGTCACAGAGGCAGGAATCGGCTCCATCGTGGCAATCTCCGGTATCGCAGACATTCATATCGGAGATACCATCTGTGCACCGGAAAACCCGCAGGCAATCCCGTTCCAGAAGATCTCAGAGCCTACGATCTCCATGAACTTTATCGTCAACGACAGCCCCCTTGCGGGACAAGAGGGAAAATTCGTAACCTCCCGCCACATCCGCGACCGTCTCTTCCGGGAGCTGAATACCGACGTCTCCCTACGCGTGGAGGAGACGGAAAATGCCGACAGCTACAAGGTCTCCGGACGTGGAGAGCTTCATCTGTCCGTCCTGATCGAAAATATGAGAAGGGAAGGCTATGAGTTCGCAGTCAGCAAGGCGGAGGTACTCTACCGCACCGACGAGAACGGGAAACGAACCGAACCGATGGAGCTTGCCTATGTGGACGTGCCGGATGAATTTACCGGAGCGGTCATCGACAAGCTGAGCCAGAGAAAAGGCGAGATGTTAAATATGGGACCGATCAGCGGCGGCTATACCCGGCTGGAATTTAACATCCCATCCCGCGGACTCATCGGCTACCGGGGCGAGTTCTTAACGGACACCAAGGGAAACGGTATCATCAACACCATCTTCAACGGCTATGCACCGTATAAGGGCGATATCCAGTACCGCAAACAGGGATCCCTCATCGCCTTTGAATCGGGAGAATCCGTAACCTACGGTCTCTTCTCCGCCCAGGAGCGGGGCACCCTCTTTATCGGACCAGGAGAGAAGGTCTACTCCGGCATGGTCATCGGACAGTGTGCCAAGGCAGAGGACATTGAGTTGAACGTATGTAAGAAAAAACATCTGACCAACACCCGCTCCTCCTCCGCCGACGAGGCGCTGACGCTGACTCCGCCAAAAATCTTAAGCCTGGAACAGGCGCTGGATTTTATCGACACGGATGAATTGCTGGAGGTGACACCGGAGAGCCTCAGGATCCGTAAGAGGATCCTGGATCCAACCCTTCGGAAGAGAGCTAATTTTAAAAACAAATAGGATTCTTTACTAACCTAACGCAAAATCAAAAATATATTTTTTCATAATAAAACCGACCTTCCATCGTCAGCCTGACTTTTGAAGATCGGTTTTCATTTTTATTTATTGTATATTTCGCTACTCTCTTCCATCCCAGCAGTAGGTACAGAGCTTACACTTATCTATTCCCACTGCATCCAGCATATCGTCCAGACGGTTGAACCGGAGAGACGTAAAATTCAGTTCTTTTCGGATCTCCTCCACCATCTGCTCATACTTTGGAGATTCCGGATCCGCATACTCTTTTAACACCTCATCCGTCACCTTCCCGTCCTCCAGCTTATCGATGACACGACGGGTAATCAGATCCATCTCTGAGGACGAACGGGAAAAGTTCAGATATTTACAGCCATATAACAGCGGCGGGCAGGCAGGTCTGATATGCACCTCTTTTGCCCCGCTCTGATATAAAAATTCCGTGGTCTCCCGAAGCTGCGTTCCCCTCACGATGGAGTCGTCGATCAGCAGCAGGCTCTTATCCCGGATCAGCTCGTCCACCGCAAGAAGCTTCATTTTTGCAATGAGATTCCTCTTACTCTGAACCGTCGGCATAAAGGAGCGGGGCCAGGTCGGCGTATATTTGATAAATGGTCTGGAAAACGGAATCCCGGACTCGTTGGCATAACCGATGGCGTGGGCAATTCCCGAATCGGGAACTCCCGCCACAATATCCGGCTTCACATGATCTCTCTGCGCCATCTTCTTTCCGCAGGAGTAACGCATCTGCTCCACGCTGGTTCCCTCATAGGAACTGGAAGGATATCCGTAATATACCCAAAGGAAGGTACAGATCTTCATCTCCTCATTTGGATTCACCAGGGTCAGGCACTGTTCCTCCGTTATGACTGCGATCTCCCCCGGTCCCAGTTCTTTGTAATCCGTATATCCCAGATTTTTATAGGCAAAATTCTCAAAGGAGACGCAGTAGGCATCCTCTTTTTTTCCAACTACGATGGGCGTGCGTCCATACTTATCCCTCGCCGCATAGATTCCCTGCTGATTCATTAACAAGATCGATACGGAGCCGTCGATCTCTTCCAGGGCGTACTGAATACCCTCGATCAGATTTTCCTTCTGATTGATCAGCGCCGCAATCATCTCCGTGGCATTGATGTCGCCGCCGCTCATCTCCAGAAAATGGGAATGCCCGTTTTCAAAGAGTTTTTTCGTAAGCTCGTCCATATTGTTGATCTTGCTCACCGTGGTCAAAGCATAGGTTCCGTGATGGGAACGCACTAACAACGGCTGGGGTTCATAATCCGATATACAGCCGATTCCAAGATTACCGGTCATCTCCTGCATATCCTTATCAAATTTTGTGCGGAACGGCGCGTTCTCTATATTGTGGATCGCACGGTCAAATCCATGTTCCCTGTCATAAACCGTCATTCCGCCCCTTCTTGTTCCCAGATGGGAGTGATAATCAATTCCAAAAAAAAGATCAAATACACAGTCCTGTTTTGATGCTACACCAAAAAATCCACCCATGTTTTTCTTCCTCGTTTCTTTTTATTTTACAGTTTATCCGTTTTGATTCGTCACATTTGATATTTTAACACACTCTGCATTTCTTTACTAGGATTTCCTATCACATAAAAAGGATACCATCTGAGGGCTTTTCCTTCAGATCATATCCTTTTCACTCTCTTTTATACTACTTATTATGCGATCCTCTGCTCAATGAGAGAACCCACCTCTTCTTTTTTTATTCCAAGGGCGATCGCCAGCTCCCCGTACAGGTTTTCCTCCGCCATCTTAAAATAGCGTTCGTCTCCCGCCGTAATCTTCTTTCCCTGTGCCTGTCTCGCCAGCTTTTTCTCATAGAGGGTCTTAATGATCCGGATCAGTTCACGGCAGTCGCATTTTCGGAACGCCTCCTTAAATACCAGGTCTTTGCTCTTTTCATCCTCAATGGCAAGCACCTGCATCTCCTCCATGTGGTCGATCAGCTCGTACGCCTCCTGCTCCGTGATCACGGGGCGCATTACCACTTTATTGTTATCCACAGGAGTAAACACCTTACTCTTTTTTTCATAGACCGGCACCAGGGTGTAATACATCCGGTCATTCGGCACGCCCTGCATATCCATGCTGCCGATACTCTCCACCCTGCAGACCCCGTTGCTTCCGTAAATAATAAAATCTCCTACCTTAAACATGACTTCTCCTTTCTTTCACAAAAAAACCGCCGCACTCAACAAATAAGCGAAACGGATCTCTGCTTTTGCTCTATAAGAAATCTAAAAACTTCCTCCTAAAGACATCAATTTCATCAATCTCACTATTGACTATATTTATTGTACCACAAATTTCAGGTTTTCAAAAGCGGATTTTCCTAATTTTCCTTATTTTGGTTGTTTTTATCTATAGTGAGATTCCTGCTTTTGTGCATTTTTAAGTCTGTGAAAGCTACTGTTTTTTCTGCTGGGATTTCCTAAATCATAAAAATAAATGAAAGCTGATCTCTCAGCTTTCATTCGGGCATTAGTAAGATGTTAGAACTTATGAATACATCTCCATGAATTTCAATGAATGTCATTTTTTCTATCGGTAAACAAAATCTGAAATCTGGGCGTGATTCCATTTAAGAGACAATTTTTTTCTATATCGTAATAATAGGTTGTTTGTTTTCAGTTACAGTGATGCAGAAAAAATTATTGAAATTCATGGATATATTTTCATATTATCCTTTTCCCTCCTGCCGCCCGAAAAAACAAAACGGCAGGAGTTCTCTTATCTTTATTTTTGGAATTTTTCTACGCCCTTCGGCTCTTTCGGCTGATAGCAGTAAAATGCCGACGCCTTGCTTGCAGCGGACACCGCCGCTTTCTCACCCGCTCTTTTCACTACCTTGTCAAAAATTGTCTGCTTCTTCATCATGACCTCTCCTTTCTTTTGGAATCATCATCAGAATCACCGCCTCCAATACCGTCAACGCCAGGGCTAATCCCAGCCTTATCTGAGTAAATCCAAGCAGCAATATCAGGATTCCATAAAACATTCCTAATCTCAGCGCTTTTCTTCTGTTCTTTTTTCTTTTCTCTTCTGTTAAACGCTTATGGATATGTTCCACAGGAGCATATTGATAGATGATCAACTCGCTGACAATGGCTATTAATATAAAGAGGACCTGTCCTTTCCTGACCACCGGTTCAAATAATACCACACCTGCCACAACGATCCCCCACAAAAGGACAGTGAGCAGATCACATTTCCACGACTGGGATGCATGATAGCCGCCGCAGCAGCTTCTCAGTGTGGTAAAAGCAACCACGAAGATCAGCGTCACCGCAAGTTGATGAAGAACGCCTCCTGCCAGCAACAGCAAAAAAGTCTTTCCCGCATTTTCAATCAGAACCTCATATCCAAATTGATAAATCTCTTTGTCGCATTCTGGAATCAGTTCCTTTTGACAAAGCGAATCCGCTATCTTTTCTGCCATTTTTGACACCTTGTTCACATCCTTCTCCTACATCATAACAATTTCCTTTCCAAATTCAATATATCTGGCACTAACGGTCATTTTCTGGCACGAATTGCTGTCTTTTCCCATATTTTTTTATAAAACAAAAAGAGAATTGATTGCTTTGTGTCACCCCTCGCACAAAATAATCCATTCTCTCAATGCTTTTTCTTCCCTTTTACCTTCCCTTTTTCCATATCCGTTCCACTCTCTAAGACCTGCCAATCTCTCACACCCATAGTTATACTATATAGGATCCCGGAGATTTTACAATATCCATGGCACGGATCGTCGTATTCTGGCATGAATTGTAGATTTTTGTCGTCTATTTCTGCTCTCCTTCCATCTCGTGACAGGGTAACAGAATATGTATCACAAAACGTTCTCCTTCCTCGTAAATATCCAGCTCTCCCTCCTCCTGCCTCACGATCTCCCGGATGCTTTTCATCCCGATCCCGTGTCCCGTCTTATCTTTCTTCGTGGTTTTCAGATTCGGGTTTTTATCTAAAACAGATTCGTCAATATAATTTTCCACGAACATATTGACGCTTTCTTTATAGGGATATATCTTCAGCGTAATTTCTTTTTTCTCTTTCTGACGGCGTTCCGCCTCAATGGCGTTATCCAGAAGATTTGACAAAAGAACGGCGATATTGCCCTCATTTTTCCATCGATAGTCCCCTGTGATCTGCACCTCAAAGGAGATCTCCTCTTCCCGGCATACCGACGCCTTTTGATTGATGACGGCGTTTAACATCTTACATTCCATATAGAAAAGATTCTTCGCGTCCAACTGCGTACGGAGCATTTTCTGCATTTCCTCCATAACGAGTTCTGTTTCCCCTTCCCTTAGAAGATGCAGATAAGTGGTAAAATAATGCTTCATATCATAGCGCACCTTTCTCGTCTCCTGATAGAGATATTCCGTATTCCGGATCAGTTTTTCCTGCTGTTCCAGCTGTACCCGCAAAATACCGTTTTCCAGTTCACAACGGTTCTGCACATTCATCCTCCTTATCAGCCAGAACATAAAGCTGTTGATACCCAGCAGCAGCACTGTCAATATCAGAAAACTCATCTGATCCCTCTGAGAAAGCTCCACGGTACCGATGATCCGCAGTGCGATCACAGCCACCATAAAAAATGCCAGATATAAGATGCCGCCAAAAATATATTCCTCTCTTTTAAAATAATATTTTCTGTCAATCACCTTCTCCACAGAAACAAGCGCCAGGATCAGAGTCACCTTGCTGACACATAAAACAATGATCCGCAGGATACTTCCTCCCACGATCAGTTCTTCCACCGCACTTCCACTCAAAATCGCCACCAACTGTATGATACCGATATTGATAAATGCCGTCAGGATACAGAGCACAAAGCAGAGAATCAGCTTCTCGATCGCCTTCTTCTTCAGACAAAAAACTGAGAACAGGAACATGACCAGAAGGATCATCACACTCTGTATGTTAAAAAACTCACTCAAAAAATGGATCGGAATAAACAACAGGATACACCAGATCATATATTCCCACCATCTTATCTTTCTTTTTTCACCAAAATAACTGACCAGAAACCATAAAAACAGTACGTCGTCTATGGCGCTTGCCAGATATTCTGCCGCAATGCTAATTATTTGCATAGGTAAAGCTCCTTAGAAACACCATATGCTGCTTCTTTATCTCTTGTAATCTATCCCGGCTGACCGGGAGTATCTCTCCATTATCCAGCTCCACTCCCCCAGCCCGCACGGCTTTGATATAGCGGATATTCACCAGATAACTTCTATGGGTTTTTACAAATCCAAAATCTGTGATCCACGTCTCATAATCGGATATTTTTCCACGGGTCTCACAACAGCCCTTCCTGTGATGAACTAACAGATAATGCTTACTGCTTTCGATATAGAGGATCTCCTTCAGGGAGAGAACTACTCCTCCGTCCTTCGTCTGCAGCTCCAGGATCTTTTCATCCCTGTCCACCTTATCCAACAGTTGATCCACCGCCTCTTCCAGTTCCTCATCCAGCTTTTCCTTACGGATAAAACGGAAGGGCTGATAACGGATCGCCTGGAATACCAGATCATCCCGGTTGGTAACAAAGATCACATTTGTATTGATGGCACTTTGAAAGATCCGGTCTGCCAGATCCATGCCGGAGACCTCCGGCATATCAATATCCAAAAAAATCATCTCCGGAGTATCCTCCTCCAGATCTTCCAGTAATTCCATCCCATTTGTAAAAAGGCGGATCTCGTATTTTTTCTGCCTCCTGTCCATACAGGATCCCACTCTTTTTTTCAACATCCCGGCAAAGATCAGATCGTCGTCACAAATAAAAATCAGATGCATTTTTGTCTCCCCCTTTTAAAAGAACAACATGATCTTATCCAGTTCCTTTAAACCTGAAGCGATCTCCTCCTCGCTTAATCCTCCGTATCCAAGAAGGATGGTTGGATGCTCCATTGCCCTATCCTTCTCAATATAATACTCGGACAGAGGATAGATCCGAATTCCTATTCCGGCGGCGAGACGGGCAAGCTCCCGGTCGGAAAAATTAGAGTTCACTTCCGCCAGCACATGCATTCCCGCATTGTCCCCATAGACTTTTCGCACCCATTGGCGCTGTTTTAATTCCTCCATCAGAAAATCGTGCTTCCTGCGGTAAATGCTTCTCATCTTATTCAGATGTCTCTCAAAATGCCCCTCCTGCATAAAGGTGCAGATGGTCATCTGCTGGAATCTCGGTACTGTGGACGCATAAAAGCCGCAGCGCTCCCGGTAAAGGGACACCAGTTTTTTCGGCAGGACCAGATAGCTGACACGGATAGACGGAGCAAGGCTCTTTGAGAAGGTTCCCAGATAGATCACCTTATCGTTGGAATCCGAACCCTGCAGGGAGGGAATCGGCTTTCCCTTATAGCGAAATTCGCTGTCGTGATCGTCCTCTATGATATAGCGTTCCTCTCGCTCCGCCGCCCATTTCAACAGCTCCATCCGTCTTTTCATTGGCATGACAGTGCCAAGAGGAAATTGATGGGAAGGCATCACATAGACGATGTCCGTCTCCTCCTCTTTCAGCTTTTCCATTCGGATCCCCTGAACATCCATCTCCACTGCCCGCACCTCGTATCCCAGATTACGGAAAGTCTCATATGCCTGCATATAAGTAGGGCTCTCCATCGCCACCTTCCTGCCGCTCCCCAGGATCTGGGACAGGAGCATCAGCAGGTACTCGTTTCCGGCGCCCACGATGACCTGATCCGGCTCACAGGACACCCCTCTGGACTGATAGAGATAATTGCAGATCTCCTCCCGGAAGCTGCGCTCTCCCGTTCCCTCTCCCGCTAAAAACAACCTGGAACCGTCCTCCATAAGCAGATTCCTGCTGACCTTTCTCCATGCATTGATGGCAAAATGTTCCAGATCCACTGCCGTGGGAGAAAAGTCGATCCTGATTTCCGTCTCCCGGTATCTTTGCTTTTTCTCTTTTGCCTCTTCCCCGTCTTTTTCTTTTTCCCTTAAATCAAATAAATCACTGACATCACAGATGAAATAACCCCGATATGGTTCCGCCTCTATGTAACCCTCCGAGACCAGCTGCTCGTACGCCAGTTCCACCGTACTGCGGCTGACCTGTAAATGGGCCGATAAAAAACGAGTAGACGGTAATTTTTCCCCGCAGGGAATTTTACCGTCCGTGATCTCTTTCTTGATATGTTCATAAATCTGCAGATATAACGGAATCTTTGCATCGTGTGAAAGTGGGATCATGATCTCATTCACCTTCAACTAACCTCTTCCCTTTTTCAGCTCTGCTACGACTTCTTCCTTTAAAATCAACGCCTTGTCCTTCATCTGTCTGCCCGCCGTAGGCGATGTCAAAATTCCTGCCAGAAGTTTTGACGCAACATCATATTTTTTATAGTGCATGGACATGGCTGCCAAAAGAAAATCCATGGTTCCCTGATCCATGCCGCAGATCGGAAACATCTCCGTACTGACCGCCTTCATCAGACCGTCATACGCCTGCTGGTAAAATGCCTCCTCTTCCTTCTTCGCTTCGGCGATCGACTTCTTTCCCGCCTCCGTACTGGAATCCATGGTCTCTGCCTTTCCTCTGTAAAGCCAGGCGATCTTTAAGCAGGTATACGCCTTTTCACTGGTCTTTCCCTTCTTAACCACCGTGTTAAACAGCGCCAGTTTATAGCGGTCGATGGCTCTGTCATAATCATAGGTTGGCGGCTCCTCCTCCGTCTGGGAACGGAAGTTTGCACAGATATCCTTCTGGATCAACTTGATCTGAACCTGGGATACATGCGGGAAAAAACGGTGCATTGCCGTATATCCGCATTTCGGGCAGGAACAAACGTCGTATTTCAGCGTGTCGATATACTGATGACGCGGTCTTAGATCCTTGTCCGATTCCAGACGCTTCACCCTTCCGCTTTTAATCATCTTTGTCTTAAACACATTGTCGCAGACCGGACAGCGAATTCCCTTTTCCAGAATAAAACTCTCCTCCGGCGGAATCTCCTCTTTTTTGACCTCTTCCTTCTTTGCCTGAGGGCCTCTCCCCCTGGGAGTTTCCTCTTCCTCTTTAAAAATATCCACATCCTGGGAGACATTGAGGCCAAACTTCTCCAATCCTGATAATAAACTCATATTTTCTCCTATCTGGCTACGACTGAGCCGGTAACTTAAACGAACTCTTCAGCGAAACGATCCTGTTGAACACCGGGTGTTCCGGGGTGGAATCCTTAGCGTCCACACAGAAATATCCCTGTCTTACGAACTGGAAGCTGTCATATGCCTTAGCCCCCTCCAGCGCCGGTTCTATATAACAGTCCTTCAATATCTTAAGGGAATCCGGATTCAGATTCAGGCTTCCATCTTCCTTGTTGTAGACGCCCTTCTCCTCATCCACCAGATTCTCGTAGAGACGAATCTCACATTTTTTTGCAAACGGAGCAGGCACCCAGTGAATGGTTCCCTTCACCTTACGTCCCGTAAATCCGGTTCCCTGCTTGGTCTGCGGATCATAGGTACAGTGTACCTCAATCACTTTTCCGTTCTCATCCTTCACAAAGCTCTCGCATTTTACAAAATAAGCATGCATGAGACGCACTTCATTTCCCGGAAACAGACGGAAATACTTTCTCGGCGGCTCCTCCATAAAGTCCTCTCTGTCAATGTAAAGTTCACGGCAGAACGGCACCTTCCGGCTTCCCAGCTCCTCATTTTCCAGATTGTTCGCCACATCCAGATATTCCACCTCTCCCTCCGGGTAGTTGTCAATGATGAGCTTGATGGGATCCAACACCGCCATCATCCGCGGCCTTTTCATCTTCAGATCCTCGCGGATACAGTATTCCAGCATGGCGTAATCCACGGAGCTGTTGCTTTTAGAGATACCGCACAGCTCCACAAAACGCTTGATGGACTCCGGTGTGAAGCCTCTTCTTCTGAGAGCCGCGATGGAGACCAGTCGCGGATCATCCCAGCCGTCTACAACGCCATCCTCCACCAGCTTTTTGATATAGCGCTTTCCCGTCACCACATTGGTCAGATAGAGCTTTGCGAACTCGATCTGTTTTGGCGGCTTCTCATATTCTACCTCTCTCACCACCCAGTCATAGAGGGGTCTGTGATCCTCAAACTCCAGGGTACAGATGGAATGGGTCACTCCCTCGATGGCGTCCTCGATGGGATGCGCGAAGTCGTACATCGGATAGATGCACCACTTGTCCCCGGTTCTGTGATGGCTCATATGCGCCACGCGGTAGATGACCGGATCACGCATATTGATATTCGGGGAACTCATATCAATTCTGGCTCTTAGAACCTTTTCCCCATCCTGAAACTTTCCGTTCTTCATATCCTCAAAAAGAGCCAGGTTCTCCTCCACGCTTCTTGTGATGGACGGATCATCCTTTCCGGGCTCCGTTAAGGTTCCTCTGTATTCTCTGATCTCCTCTGGGGATAGATCGGATACATAGGCCTTTCCCTTTTTGATCAGCTTCACAGCCGCCTCATACATCTGGTCAAAGTAGTCAGACGCAAAGAAAAGGCTGTCACCCCAGTCAGCTCCCAGCCACTGGATGTCCGCCTTAATGGAATCGACGAACTCCATCCGTTCCTTCGTCGGATTGGTGTCGTCAAAACGCATATGAAATTTTCCGTTGTACTCCTGCGCCAGTCCGTAGTTCAATAAAATGGATTTGGCATGTCCGATATGCAGATAACCGTTCGGCTCCGGCGGAAAGCGGGTCACCACTTCCTCACATCTGCCTTCCTCTATATCTCTATCAATAATCTGTTCAATGAAATTCTTGGAAACTGTCTCGCCTTCCATAAACTAAATCCTCCTGAAATCACTATTCAATCGTTCTCATTATATGATTTCAGGAGAATTTTGTCAATGAAAGGACTTCTTTCTCTATCTTCTTTTCACATGCTCATGGGTAAAGACATGATCCTGACAGTATTCGTAGTTGCCGTCGCATTTGGAACAGAAACGAAATTCCAGCGTCGGATCGTCCTCCTCCGTTCTTCCGCAGACGGCGCATTTGTGCTTTGTCACTCCCGCCGCGCGCTGACCTTCCCGCATCTGCGCCTTGAACACACGCTTCCTGTGTATCTCCTTTGGCGAGACTCTCTGATAATTCCTCGTGGAAAAATAGAAGATCAGGAAGTTCAAAAGCGCCGCTACAATAGCGATCCTTCCCGCTGCTCCCGCCTTGATAAAATCATAGATGGTAAGAACTGCATAGACATACGCCATCCACTTCATCTTAACCGGAATAATGAACCAGAGTAAGATCTCCATATCCGGGAAGCAGACTGCAAAAGCAAGAAAAATTGCCATATTAATATAGTAAGTCGTCACATAATATCCGATTCCAACCGTCAAAGCCCCCGTGAAATAAAAATAGGCGTAGGTCACAAAGGCGCCGATCACCGTAAAGATCATACCTCCAAAAATATAGGCGTTAAACCGGAAGGTTCCCCATGTCCTCTCCAACGCGCTTCCCAAAGAGTAGTAGAGCATGATCATGATGATGTAAAAGAAAATATTGCCCGAAGACGGCGGGATCAATACCCAGGTCACCAGTCTCCACACCTGCCCCCGCAGGATAAACGCCGGTTCCAGCGTCAGATAAGAAAGTACTCCCGGAGCCAGATACATTAACAGATATCCAATCGCATAGGTTAGTACAAGCCAGAGACTCAAATTGGGAATGGCATATTTTCCAAATTTTCTCTCCAGTTTATTCAAATAGTTCATGACACACCTCATCCACTTCTTAAAATTCTAGTTTATTTTGGAAATATTATAATTTTTCGCATTTTGTTTGTCAATAAATGCATCCATTCTTCATAAATTGTTTAGAATTTCTTACTTTCTAAAGAAAGTATAAAATGCCGAAAAAAGGGTTGTCTTTTGTCAGATCCTGTCGTAGAATGAGGTTTGTTCAAAAAAAATGCCTTTTAATAGGTAATAATAGGTAATTACAGGTGATATATTATGGAAAACAAAAATTTATATAAGCTGGGAATCGACATCGGTTCCACCACAGTAAAAATTGCAATCTTAGATGAGAACGACGATCTGGTCTTTTCCGATTATGAGAGACATTTCGCCAATATCCAGGACACCCTGGCTGCCCTTCTGGAAAAAGCATACCGAAAAGAAGGAGACATGACCCTGGCTCCAATGATTACAGGATCCGGCGGACTGACGCTGGCAAAACACTTACATATCCCCTTTGTACAGGAGGTGATCTCCGTCTCCACCGCCTTACAGCACTACGCTCCCCAGACGGACGTAGCCATTGAGCTTGGCGGTGAGGACGCGAAAATCATCTACTTCGAGGGCGGCAACGTAGAACAGAGGATGAACGGTATCTGTGCCGGGGGAACCGGTTCCTTTATCGACCAAATGGCTTCCCTGATCCAGACTGACGCCCCTGGTCTGAATGAATATGCAAAGAATTACAAGGCGATCTATCCCATTGCCGCACGCTGCGGCGTGTTCGCAAAGACGGACATCCAGCCCCTGATCAACGAGGGAGCTACAAGGGAGGACCTCTCCGCTTCCATCTTCCAGGCAGTGGTCAATCAGACCATCAGCGGTCTTGCCTGTGGAAAACCGATCCGGGGACACGTCGCTTTTTTGGGCGGACCTTTACATTTCCTTTCCGAATTAAAAGCGGCGTTTATCCGCACCCTGGATCTGGACGAAGAGCACGCCATCACTCCGCCAAATTCCCATCTGTTTGCAGCCATCGGTTCTGCTCTGAATTATAAAGAGGATCAGACCACGACTCTGCGGGAATTGTTGAAAACACTCTCCGGCACCATCAAGATGGAATTTGAGGTAGAGCGCATGGAACCTCTGTTCAGGGATCAGGAAGAATACGACGAATTTCTGACCCGGCATAACAGGCATCATGTCGCCACAAGCGATCTGGCTTCCTACGAGGGCAACTGCTATCTGGGCGTCGACGCAGGCTCCACCACCACCAAGGTGGCTCTGGTGGGCGAGGACGGCTCCCTGCTCTATTCTTTCTATGACAATAACAACGGCAGTCCTCTGGCGACTACGATCCGTGCCATGAAGGAGATTCACGAACTGCTGCCGGAAAAGGCGCAGATCGCCTACTCCTGTTCCACCGGATACGGCGAGGCTTTGATAAAATCCGCCTTACAGCTTGACGAGGGAGAGGTGGAGACCGTCTCCCACTACTACGCCGCCGCATTCTTTAACCCTGAGGTGGACTGTATCCTGGACATCGGCGGTCAGGACATGAAGTGCATTAAGATCAAAAACCAGACCGTAGACAGCGTACAGTTGAACGAGGCATGTTCCTCCGGCTGCGGCTCCTTTATCGAGACCTTCGCAAAATCACTGAATTTCAGCGTCCGGGATTTCGCAAAGGAAGCCCTTTTTGCCAAAAATCCGATTGATCTTGGAACCCGCTGTACCGTCTTTATGAACTCCAAGGTAAAACAGGCGCAAAAAGAGGGAGCCACTGTGGCGGATATCTCCGCCGGACTTGCCTACTCCGTCATCAAAAACGCCCTGTTTAAGGTTATCAAGCTCTCCGATGCCTCCGACCTCGGTAAAAACGTCGTGGTACAGGGCGGTACTTTTTACAATGACGCCGTTTTGCGCAGCTTTGAAAAAATCTCCGGCTGTAACGCGATCCGTCCTGACATTGCCGGAATCATGGGCGCCTTTGGAGCCGCTCTTATTGCAAGAGAACGGTATGAAAAGGGACAGATCTCTTCCATGTTATCCATCGAGGAGATCTGTAATCTGACTTACGATACCAAATTGACCCGGTGTCAGGGCTGTACCAACCACTGTCTTCTGACCATCAACCGTTTTTCCGGCAACCGCTCCTATATCACGGGAAACCGCTGCGAAAAAGGCATTGGAAAAGAGAAGAACAAAGAAAATATTCCGAATCTGTTTGAATATAAGTTACACCGCATTTTTGACTATGAACCTCTCTCCGACGAGGAAGCAGTTCGCGGCACAGTGGGTATTCCAAGAGTCTTAAACCTCTATGAGAATTATCCGTTCTGGGCAGTTTTTTTCAAAAAACTGGGGTTCCAGACTGTACTCTCCCCTCTCTCTACGAGAAAGATCTATGAGCTGGGCATCGAATCCATTCCCAGCGAATCGGAGTGCTACCCGGCGAAGCTCGCCCACGGTCATGTCAAATGGCTCATTGACAAAAAAGTGGATTTTATCTTCTACCCTTGTATTCCTTATGAGCGAAACGAGGTGGAGGACGCTAACAACCACTACAACTGCCCGATCGTTACTTCCTACGCAGAGAACATCAAGAACAATGTGGATGAGATCACAAACGGAAGCGTGCGGTTCTTAAATCCCTTCTTCTCCTTTGGCAGTAAAGAGGCTCTCACCGGAAGACTGGTGGAGGAATTTACAAAGGAATTTCAGATTCCTGCGAATGAGATCACTGCCGCCGCAGACGCCGCCTGGATAGAACTTGCAAATGCCAGGGACGATATGCGTAAAAAAGGTGAGGAGACCTTAAAATATCTGGAAGAGACTGGAAGACGGGGAATCGTTCTGGCAGGACGTCCTTACCACATTGATCCGGAGATCAACCACGGTATCCCGGAGCTGATCAACTCCTACGGTATCGCCGTGCTGACGGAGGATTCCGTCTCTCACTTAAACCCGGTGGAGCGACCACTGATCGTTTTGGATCAATGGATGTATCACTCCCGCCTCTACGCCGCTGCCAACTATGTAAAGACCAGAGAAGATCTGGATCTGATCCAGCTCAACTCCTTTGGCTGCGGTCTGGACGCCGTAACAACAGACTGTGTCAGCGATATCCTGACAGGCTCCGGCAAGATCTACACCTGTCTTAAGATCGATGAGGTCAATAACTTAGGCGCCGCCCGCATCCGTATCCGCTCCCTTTTAGCAGCGATCCGTGTACGGGAGAAAAATCCAAAGGAGCGAAAGATCCGACCAGCCAACTACAAGCGCGTCGTGTTCACCGAGGAAATGCGGAAGAATTATACCATCCTCTGCCCGCAGATGTCGCCAATCCATTTTGACATTCTCGAACCTGCTTTCCGTTCCGCCGGCTACAACCTAGTGGTCCTGGAAAACGACAACCGCGACGCCATCAACACGGGACTGCGCTTCGTCAACAACGACGCCTGCTATCCTTCCCTGATGGTGGTGGGACAGATCATGGACGCCGTACTCTCCGGCAAATACGACATGAGCCGCACCGCCGTGCTGATGTCCCAGACCGGAGGCGGCTGCCGTGCTTCCAACTACATGGGATTCATCCGCCGCGCCCTGGCAAAAGCAGGCTACCCGGACGTTCCAGTCATCTCCATCAATCTGGCGAACCTGGAAAAGAATCCGGGCTTTAAGTTCACCCCTGCCCTGATCCAGAAGGGAATGTACGGACTGGTATTCGGCGATATCTTCCTGCGCTGTCTCTACCGCGTCCGCCCTTATGAGGCTGAACCCGGCTCTGCCAACGCCCTGCACGAACGCTGGAAAAAGAAGTGCATCGCCTTCCTCTCTCAGGATAAGATGCTCTCCCACCGCAAGTTCCAGAAAATGTGCCGCCAGATGATCCAGGATTTTGACTCCCTTCCGATTCTGGACATTAAAAAGCCCCGCGTCGGTATCGTAGGCGAGATCCTGGTAAAATTCGCTCCCGCCGCCAACAATTATCTGGTGGAACTTCTGGAAGCAGAGGGCGCAGAGGCCGTGGTTCCCGATCTGATGGACTTCTTCCTCTACTGCTTCTACAATGCCAATTTCAAGGCAGAGAAGCTGGGCATGAGCAAGCGTTCCGCTTTCAAATGCAATCTGGGCATCAAGGCTTTGGAATGGCTGCGTTCCGCCGCTGTAGACGAATTTAAAAAGAGCAGCCGTTTCACCCCTCCGGCGGACATCCGGGAACTTGCCGCCTATGCCCGTCCTATCGTATCCGAGGGTAATCAGACCGGGGAGGGCTGGTTCCTAACCGGAGAGATGCTGGAACTGATCCACACCGGAACACCGAACATCGTATGTACCCAGCCCTTCGCCTGCCTGCCGAATCATATCGTAGGAAAGGGCGTCATCAAGGAGCTGCGTCATCAGCATCCGGAAGCAAATATCGTAGCGATCGATTACGATCCGGGGGCTTCGGAAGTCAATCAGTTGAACCGTATTAAACTGATGCTTTCAACAGCACAGAAGAATCTAATGAAAAGTAAATAAGTAGGTGTGTTGGTTTTTTGGGGTCCGTTTCCATTGGCAGGGTCCCTGGGGAGAGGGCTGTATCGGCTTTTTAGTATCCCTAAACGAACACATTCAAAAAGCCTTATAGGACCCTGTGGTCAAAACTCGCTTGAACACTATGACATCATTTCATGTATTGCGCTCAAACAGTTGCCCACAGGGTCCGCTTTTTGAATATGTCCGTTAAGGGCTACACAAAAGCCGCTCCACGCCCTCTCCCCAGGGACCCTGCCAATGGAAACTCCTCGAAAAAGTGCCGCCTTTCGATATGCCTGCCACCGATTTGCTATGGTCATGCACATGTACTATATATCAAGTATATATCACGACCATAATGCATATCAAAGCGGACGGCGGTCTAAATTGAAAACTGCCAAGACGTACAAATGTTAGTTCCGCTGGGGTACATTTGGAAAGGGATTAGAACTTCTTAGAAGCTTCCACACAACCAGCAATCATCAGACAGGACGTCTGATGAAGGCGAAGCCGAGCCACGGATGGCGAGTCTGAGCCGGTTGCGTCCGTCGCCTGTAGTGTATACGGAAGATTCTTAGAAGTTCTTATCCCTTCTCCAACGTACCCCAGCGGAACTAACATTTGTACGTCACACAGCCTTCAATTCCCCCCAACAAAAAAGGGTATTCCTCAAGTTATAAAAAACTTGAGAAATACCCTTTTCTATATCTGCCCAATACATCATTCCGTATATTTTTTCGCAATCTCTTTCAGACGACCTTCATTCCCCCGATACCATTCCTGAAAACGCATTCCACTCTCAGACACTGCCTGTCCCAGCTCTTTTAAGAAATCCGGGATCTCTGTCTCAAGAATAGTTCCAAGCTGCTCCCCGAAGCGTTCCTCGCCCTCCCTGTCGTTTCCATTAACAAATAACACAAAGGCTGACTCCGGTTTGCCATCCACTTTTTTCATACCGCCTCTGAAACCGATACTTCCGATCTGGTGGGTTCCGCAGGAGGACGGACAGCCGGAAATGTGAATCTGCGGCAGGACGCCGTCGGCAAAGTTCCACTCTCTGGCTGCTTCTACCAGGGCAGCCAATAAACGCTGGGAATCACGCACACCGATCTGACAGATGGAAGCTCCGATACAAGCTACGGAGGTCTCGAAGGTATCCCTTGCGGAGTCCTTTGTGATCTCTAAGATTTTTTGTGCCTCTTCTCCGGTACAGTTGACGATATAGGCTCCCTCGTCCGGGGAAAGGCGCAGTTCCACCTGATCCATGGACTGGATGGCGTCGCAGAGTTCCAGGAACTTTTCCGGCGCCGGACAGCCTCCGATTGGATGGTAGGCGATGGCGTAGAGTCCTTCCTGCTTCTGCTCTATGGCTCTGGAATCCTCTATTTTTACAGTGCCTCCTGCTTTCTTAACCGTGGATTCCCGGATCTCGATGTCCAGATTTTTTCCCGACTTCATTACTTCGTCTAATTTTTTGGAAAACTCTTCCCCATAGCGGTCTCCCAGCACCTCCTGCATATATCTGGTTCTGGCTTTTGCACGGTTCTCGTAATTACCGTAGGTGGTAAAGAGCTGGATCATGGCTTCGATATAGTAGAGGATCTTGCTTCCCTCCACAGCTTCCGCTACCCGCACTCCAAACTTCGGATTATTTCCAAGTCCTCCGGCGCTGTATACGTCAAAGGTGCCGTCCTCTCTGGCTGCAAATCCCAGATCCCGGAATGTGGCATGTGGAAGATTCTTTGGAGAATTGGAAAATCCCACCTTCAATTTTCTTGGGAGCTTGACGGTCTTGATCCTGCTGATGAGATATTCGGATGCCTGCTCCACATAAGGGGATACGTCAAAATATTCCTCCTTCTCCACACCGCTCAGCGGAGACATCATTACGTTTCTTGGGAAATCACCGCCTCCTCCTCTTGTGAGGATCCCCGCGTCCAAAGCTGCCACTGCCAGCTCGCAGACTGTCTGCTCGCTCAGGTTGTGGAGCTGGATGGTCTGACAGGTTGTAAAATGTAATTTATTGATCTCATATTTTCGGAGACTGTCGGCAACGAATTTCAGCTTTTCCTTGTCCACACGTCCGCCCGGAGTCCGAAGTCTCAGCATACTCGCCTGACCGCCTCTTTGAGCATAGCTTCCATATCCGCCGGAAAAACCTTTGTATGATTTCATATCCACTTCACCGACGTAAAACTGTCTGGTTACCGCCACAAACTCCTCATAATCCTTCTTCCACTCCATAAGCTGCATTGCTTCTTCCTCCTTTTTTCTGCTTATTCATTTTCAAACAATGGCGTTGAAAAATACCGCTCCGCTGTGTCCGGGAGGATGGTGACCACCGTCTTTCCCTCTCCCAGCTTCTCCGCCAGTTTTAAGGCGGCCGCCACATTGGTTCCACTGGAGATTCCACACATGATCCCCTCCAGTCTCGCCAGATTCTTTGCCGTCTCTATGGCTTCCTCATCGGTTACGATATAGATGTCGTCATAAATTTTCTGATTCAAGATCTCCGGAATCACTCCATCTCCAATTCCCATCTGCAGATGAGTTCCAATGGTGCCCCCTGCGAGAATCGCGGCATGTTCCGGCTCCACCGCCCAGATCTCAATCTCCGGATTCTGGGCTTTTAAGACCTCGCCGATTCCGGTAATGGTGCCTCCGGTGCCGATCCCTGAACAGAACCCATGGATGGGACCTGCTACCTGCTCTAAGATTTCCAATCCGGTATGATGTCTGTGCGCCATGGGATTCGCCTGATTTTCAAACTGCTGCGGAACGAAGACATTCGGATCTTCTGCCTTCATCCGCAGGGCAGTCTGGAGACACTCATCGATACATTCCCCGATATTTCCGGCGTCATGGATGAGCCGTACCTCCGCCCCATAGTGACGCACCAGTTTTCTGCGCTCCTCGCTGACAGAATCCGGCATGATAATAATGGTCTTATATCCGCGGACAGCCCCGATCAGCGCCAGTCCAATTCCCTGATTTCCACTGGTGGGTTCTACAATAATGGTATCCTTATGGATCAAACCCTTTTGTTCCGCGTCCAGGATCATATTGTAGGCGGTTCTGGTCTTGATGGAACCACCCACGTTCATCCCCTCAAATTTTACCAATACCTGCGCATTTCCAGGTTTATTCATACGTTTCAGGCGTACCATCGGCGTGTGTCCGATGGCGCCCAATACATCGTCATATATCATGATGTTACCCCTTTTCTATGTAATCTATGACTATTATAATAACAAATGATTCTCTTATACATTGCGCATTTCTTTGCCGGAGCGAGTATGTTGTTCGCACTTATCCTGATACATCTGCTCATCCGCTTTTTTCGCAACTTCCTTTATATCCCTTCCAGCGCCAAGAGCATATCCGCTTGCCGCAGAAATTTTAATCTTCGAAAAACTGTTTCTCTTTTCAATGGAATCCTTCCATTGCTCCATAAGGGATGTGATCTCGTCCTCTTTTGGCTCTTCAATTACCATCACAAATTCATCTCCGCCGACACGGTAGGCTTTTCGCCCTTCCCCTGCCAGCTCTTTGATGGCTGCGGCGATATTTGTGATCACATAATCCCCCTCCGCATGTCCCAGGGTGTCGTTTATGATCTTCAGATTATTGACATCCCAAAAAATGACGGCAACTTGATTCATTTTGGGATATTCCTCTTCCATCATCTGCAGATATTTATTTTTATTATACAGACCTGTCATTCCGTCCATCTCGCTCAACCGTTTCATGGACATAGCATACTGCGTGTAGTCCGTTATGTTGGAGGTGATGCTTTTTATCACGGGATACAGCAAAAACATCAGAATACACCGCGGCAGCACATAAAACAGAGGAAGGTTCAGCCATGGATGATCGTTTACAGGAACGAGATGTACGACTCCCGACGCATCCATATAATCCCTGGTCTGCTGTGTTGTGAGGGTCAGCATATTTGCATCACACAAGCCCCAATAATATCCGCCCATTACAATGGCAAAAATACTTATGGTTGTGAGAGCATAGGTATAGATAATTACTTTTTTATCGTTATACTGTACTGCAAGCAGTATTGGAAGCACACTCAATAAAACCGTATGATAGGTAAGCATGATTCCCGCCATGGTAACGGCCAGCACGATGTTAAAGAGTATGATATATTTTACCCATGGTTTGTGCATATCCACACATTTACAAAAAATGGCTGTTACAAAATAAATAACTGATACGGACAAAAATGCCCACAACATCAGCTTTTGGGATACGATGTATATATTCAGCAGGTTTGCCACCTCTATACCGCATATTACGAAGAAGGTTACCTTCATACATTTTAACGTGTATTTATTTATTTTATAATCAATCTCCCGACGTTCATATCCATAATATTCCTGGCTCAATTCGATCACTCCTTCAGAGTTGCTCCTTATTTTACTATTATAGATGTTTTCGTGGAAATTCACAAGTGTGCAACACTATAAATGCTCTATCCCAACTCTTCAAATTGAGATAGAGCATCTATACTTTTGAACCATTGCATAACTGTTGATCCAGCTAATGCATTTTATTCTCGTAATCCTGCAACTCGTGAAAAATATTATCAACAAACACCACATTATCAACAATACGATACAAAATAAAATATCTGTGATTTAGAAAGTTGATACGATGATATTCTAACCGGTGAAGTCTTGGATTGTCACACAGCTTCAAACTCCCTGCTACATGCTTTAAGCATTCTATTGTAGCATCATAATCATTTAAGACATTCTGTGCCGCCTGCACACTCTCTTTTTCAAACATTAAATATTTGATAAAGCGTTCTAAATCTTCTTCAGCATCTTTTGTGACAACAATCCTATAATCCATACTTTATCCTCATATTATGTGATACTTCATCAGCCTCCCTAAACATTCCCTGTTCTGCATGTTCACGGGATTTTTCTAACTTTTCTAACAGTTCAAGCTCTGTTAATGCTTCGTGCGGATTTACACTTGCCTTTTTAATCTCAAATGGAAAACCATTTACTGCCAATGCCTGTTTTAAAAACATACGGATTGCAGTTGTGGTATCTGTGCCTAAATCTTTAAATAATGCATCTGACTTTGCTTTTAAATCATCATCTACTCTTACCTGAATTGTACTTGCCATCTTACCCACCTCCTACTCTTTTATATTATATAATATATTACGAAAATAATGCTAAGTCAATGCATTTGTAATAACTTAGCATTATTGATTCTTTAGCTCAGAAATACTATTGTTACTCTATCTCCTCTAATTATCCTGCATATTCGCCAGCTTCGCCGCCTGGTCAGCTGCAATACACGCGTCGATAATCTCCTGAATATCCCCATTCATGATCTTATCCAGCTTATACAGCGTCAGATTGATCCTGTGATCCGTCACACGTCCCTGAGGGAAGTTATAGGTCCTAATCTTCTCCGAGCGGTCCCCCGTTCCGATCTGGCTTCTTCTGGCTTCCGCCTCTGCGTCATGAGCTTTCTGACACTCCATGTCGTAGAGCTTCGCACGAAGTAACGCATATGCCTTCGCCTTATTCTGAATCTGGGATTTCTCGGTCTGGCTGTAGATCACGATTCCCGTCGGATAGTGGGTCAGACGCACTGCTGAGTCTGTGGTGTTGACGCACTGACCGCCGTTTCCGGAGGCACGCATCACGTCGATACGCACATCTTTTTCGTCAATCTCCACATCTACTTCCTCCGCTTCCGGCATCACCGCCACGGTAATGGTGGACGTATGGATCCTTCCGCCGGATTCCGTCTCCGGTACACGCTGTACACGGTGTACCCCCGATTCATATTTCATTTTGGAGTATGCGCCCTGCCCCGTGATCATGAAGTTCACGGACTTCATTCCGCCGATTCCGATCTCCTCCATCTCCAGAGTCTCTACTTTCCATCTCTGGCTCTCTGCATAATGGACATACATACGATAAATCTCTGCCGCAAAAAGCGCCGCCTCATCCCCGCCGGCTCCGGCACGGATCTCCACGATAACATTCTTGTCGTCATTCGGGTCTTTCGGAAGCAGCAGCACCTTTAATTCCTGCTCCAATTCCTCGATGCGCGCTTTGGACTCATTCAATTCTTCCTTGGCAAGCTCCCGCATCTCCTCGTCGCTCTCCTCGTCCAGCATGGCAAGGGAATCTTCCACATTCTGCTTACACTGCTTATATTCCTTATAAGCCTCCACGATCGGAGTCAGATCACTCTGCTCCTTCATCAGACGTTTAAAACGCTCCGGATCGTTCGCCACATCCGGCTCGCTCAACTGATTCATCATCTCTTCATATCTTATCAAAGTATCATCTAATTTATCAAACATCTCTCTTACCTCATCCTATTCTGACTGATTTTATCACGCTGCTTCCACAGAATTTGTCCACAAATTTCTGATCTATATCTTCCTGCTATTTCTTATAGATCCGCTACAAATGTCCCCGGACGACCCGATCCAGTCCCGCCAGATCCTTCGTAACCGTGATATCTGAAAAGCCAAAATGCTTCATCATCTCCACAACAGCCGGCCCCTGGTCATAACCGATCTCCATACATAAGATCCCGTGTTCCGTCAGATATTCCACACTTCCCGCCACGATCTTGCGGTAGAAAAACAGGCCGTCTTCCAAGCCGTCCAACGCCTCGTGAGGCTCAAAATCCCGCACCTCCGGCATCAGCTTTGGAATCTCCGCTGTGGGAATATAGGGCGGATTCGACACGATCACGTCAAATTTTCCACTGAACGCTTCAAAGAGATTACTCTTTTCAAAGACCACCGCCGTCTGATTCAGCTTCGCATTTTCCCTGGCAACATTGATCGCCTGTCTGGAAATATCCCCGGCATAGGCTTCCAGCCCCGGAAGATTACGCACCATACTGATGATAATACAGCCGGATCCGGTACACAGGTCCAGCACCCGGTCTTCCGGCTTACACAGCTTTAAGATCTCCTCCACCAGAATCTCTGTATCCTGCCTTGGAATCAATACGCTTGGATTCACCTTAAAGGTCATCCCCATAAATTCCTGCTCTCCGGTGATGTATTGCAGCGGCACCCTCTCCGCCCGCTTTCGGATCGCCAGCTCATACTCCTGCTGTTCCTCGTCCTTTAAGGACTCCCCGTCATGCAGATAATAATATTGTCTTGTAATGTGACAGACATGCTCCAGCAGATACCAGGCGTCCAGCCTCGCCGTATCGATCTGCGCCTTTTCTAAAGCCGCCGTCCCCTCTTCCAACGCCTCACGATATCTCATAAGACTCTCTCCTTCTATTCTTCAAAAATCAGCTTTCCTTATAAGCGTCATTTTTTTCATTCTCTCTTCTTAATTCTTCCACATAGGATCTCCAGTCAAACACCGCCTCCACGGAAGCGATGGCGACCTCTATCATCTCCTCGTCCGGCTCCCTGGTGGTATACTTTTGCAGACCAAGTCCCGGTTTGCTGAGCAGATTCACCAATCCGTTTTCACTGCTTCCCGCCAGACGCAAAAACTCATAGGCGACCCCCGCGATGACGGGGATCAGCAGGATACGCAGTCCAAACCGCCACACCATGGAATCCGTGCGGATGCAGGCAAAGAACAAAATACTGATAAACACTACCAAAAACAGGAAGCTGGTTCCACAGCGCTTGTGGAATCTGGAACTCTTCTTCACATTTTCCACGTTCAGATCCATCCCATGCTCAATACAATTGATACACTTATGCTCCGCTCCATGATACATATAGACTCTGCGGATATCCTCCATACAGGCGATCAACACAATATACAGGAAAAAAATAACGACACGGATACAGCCCTCCACCAGCGCCAGCAGCGTAGGCGAGGCAATCCACCTCTGGAAAAACAAGGAAAGTCCATAGGGCAGGAGCATAAAGATCGCAACCGCCAGCACAATGGATAAAAACACCGTAAATGTCATAGCGGCATTTTCTTTCTTTTCCTTTTTCCTCTTCTCATCCTCACTGAGTTCTTTTTCTTCCTCCTCAAAAAAAGACGCCGAATACATCAGAGTCCGCATTCCCAATACCAGAGAGTCGATAAAATTCACTACGCCCCTCAAAATAGGTACTTTTTTGATCCCTGAATTTCCAATCACACCCTGATATTCCTGAACATCTACCTCAATCTCATGATCCGGCTTTCGAACCGCCACGGCATACCGGTCCTGATTTTTCATCATGACCCCTTCCATGACCGCCTGCCCGCCAATTCCAGAATAACTCATTGCTTTTTCCTCATCATCCACCGAAAAAAAGGTTGAGATCAAAAACCTCAACCTTTACTAACAACTCTATGACTACTTATTATCCATGCCGTATTTCTTATTGAACTTGTCAATACGTCCACGAGCCTGGGCAGCTTTCTGCTGGCCTGTGTAGAATGGATGGCATTTGGAACAGATTTCAACGTGAATATCCTGTTTTGTGGAACCTGTAACAAATGTGTTTCCGCAGTTACATGTAACAGTTGCCTGGTAATAATCTGGATGGATTCCCTCTCTCATGTCTTTCACCTCTCTGATATCTTCCTAATATATTTCATCTTTTATATTCTGTTTTATAGTTTATAACTATACATCCCGATAAACAGCTTATTTATTATAACATAGACCTTCTGGATATGCAAGACCTTTCCAAAATTTCTATCTAAATTATATTTTCTCAATTGTTATGCGACAAGATTTTTTCATTTTCTATCCTGATTTTTTAAATGATCCGCTGTTTCTTTACCAGATGGATAAATTCCTGATTGTCTCTGGTTCGCGCAAACATGTTCAAAATGTTTTCCACTGCCTCGTCGGTGCGCATTCCATTGATCGCTTTTCGCATGATACCCACGGCTTCCAGTTCCTCCTGATTCAATAACAGATCCTCTCTTCTCGTACCGGACTTCACGATATCCAGAGCAGGGAATACCCTTTTTTCAGACAGCTTCCGATCCAGAACCAGCTCCATATTACCGGTTCCTTTAAATTCTTCATAGATCACGTCGTCCATCTTGCTTCCCGTATCCACCAGCGCAGTGGCAAGGATCGTAAGACTTCCGCCCTCTCTCATATTTCTCGCGGCTCCGAAAAAACGTTTCGGCATATGAAGCGCCGCTGGATCCAGACCACCGGACAGGGTTCTTCCACTTGGCGGCACCACCAGATTGTATGCCCTCGCCAGTCTTGTGATGGAATCCAGTAAGATCACCACGTCCTTTTGATGCTCCACTAATCTCTTGGCGCGCTCAATGACCATCTCCGACACCCTCTTATGGTGTTCCGGCAGCTCGTCAAAGGTGGAATAAATGACCTCCACATTTTCTCCCTGGATCGCCTCCTTGATATCGGTAACCTCCTCTGGACGCTCATCGATCAGAAGGATGATGACATGCATCGCCGGATTGCTCTTTACGATGGACTTTGCAACAGCTTTTAATAACGTGGTCTTACCTGCTTTTGGCGGGGAGACGATCATTCCTCTCTGTCCCTTTCCGATTGGGGACACCAGATCTACGATACGCATTGCCATATTGGTGCCTCTTCCCTGCTCTAAGCGCAGTCTCTCATCCGGAAAGATCGGCGTTAAGTCCTCAAAATTCTTTCTCTTCTGAGCCTCCGCCGGGTTGTACCCATTGATGGAACGGACATACAAAAGGGCGGAAAACTTTTCTCCCTGGGTCTTGACCCTGGTATTGCCCTTCACGATATCCCCTGTTTTTAAGTTAAATCTCCGAATCTGCGTCGGAGATACATAGACGTCCTTTTCCCCCGGAAGGTAGTTCTCGCAGCGGATAAATCCATAACCGTCCGGCATAACTTCCAGGATCCCCTCTGTCGTGATGCCGCTGTCCAAAGACATATCCACCTCGCTTTGAGGCGCTCTCTCCCGTGGCTCCCCTCTGCGCATTTCCGTCGTTGCCGCCGTTTGTGTTCTTGTGGTTCTATGTGGTTTTTCGTATTCTTTTTCTTCCGTACCCTTTGATTCCTTCTGTGAATCCCTCTCATCTTCTGCCAACATCGCTTCCACTAATTCCGCTTTTTTCATCCCGGACACTTTCGCAATGCCTCTGGCCTTTGCTAAATCGCGTAATGCTGCCACAGACAGACTTTCATATTTTTCTCTCATTTTTTTCTCCTTAATCTCATTGGAATCTTTACCGATATGGCACAACGACTTTTTCGATATCGCCATTATACAACACTTTCCACCAAAGTGGAAGTCCCATTTTCCTTGATTTGTCAATTTGATAATGGTATCATAAAAACGTGATGCGTAAATACTGGAATGAAAAACGATATTATTCTTTAGACTATTATTTAAAAGAAACCTTCGGGGAAAAAATATACCGGATCGCCTTAAACGGAGGCATGACCTGTCCCAACCGGGACGGCACTCTGGACACAAGGGGCTGTATCTTCTGCTCCGCAGGAGGTTCCGGGGAATTTGCCTCCCCTGTGGATCTGTCCATCACAGAACAGATCGAATACGGAAAAGAAAAGCTGATGAAAAAATTTCCATGTAAGCATTTTATCGCTTACTTCCAGGCCTATACCAACACCTACGCCCCGGTTTCCTATCTGAAGCAGATCTTTACGGAAGCCATCGAGCACCCGGATATCGTGGCTCTTTCCATTGCCACGAGACCGGATTGTCTGAACATGGAAGTTCTCAGGCTTCTGACAGACTTAAATCAGATTAAGCCGGTGTGGATCGAGCTGGGACTTCAGACCATTCATCCGGGCACTGCTGAGTTTATCCGAAGAGGCTATGACTATGACTGTTTTGAGCAGGCGGTAAAAAAGCTGCATGAATGCCGGATCCCGGTGATCGTCCACCTGATTCTGGGGCTTCCGGGTGAGGACCGCTCTATGATCTTAGAATCGGTGAGAGCCGTTTGTGCCCTCCGGGTCGAGGGCGTGAAGCTGCAGCTTTTACACGTTTTAAAAAATACAGATCTGGCAGATTATTACGAGACGACAGGCTTTCATGTATTTACTCTGGAGGAATATGCTGAGCTTGTCATCGACTGCCTGGAATACCTGCCTCAGGACGTAGTGATCCACCGCCTGACCGGGGACGGACCAAAGGATCTGCTGATCGCTCCCATGTGGAGTACGAAAAAGCGCAGCGTATTAAACTTAATTCATAAACGTTTACAGGAACGGGATACCTTCCAGGGACGTCTTACACTTTAGATAGAGAGAAGGATATTATGGCAGAACCTAATACGATCTATAAACTGATTATTTTATATATGTTAGAACAGGTGGATTTTCCTCTCGGAAACACGAAGATCTCCAATTTCTTTTTAGATAAGGACTACACTACCTATTTTACCGTTCAGCAGACTCTGAATGATTTACTGGACTCGGAACTGATTGTGGCAGAGTCCACGCACAGCAACACCCACTACCGAATTACTGCTTCGGGGAAAGAGACCCTGGGCTTTTTTGAAAATAAGATCTCAGAAGCCATCCGGCTGGATGTGGCGGAATATTTTTCCAAAAACCAGATAGAGATGAAGGAGGAGGCAAACGTTCTGGCGGACTACTATAAGACCACGCATCAGGACTATGCCGTACACTGCCAGCTAAAACAGAAAAATGTTCCGGTCATTGACCTGACTTTGACCGTCAAGAATACGGAGATGGCAAAAGCCGTCTGCCGGAACTGGAAGATGCAATCCGGGGAGGTCTATGATTATCTGATGGATATGCTGATACAATAAAAATGGAAGCATACCCGCAAGGACATGCTTCCATATGACAGCTTCTCTTTATTCTTCTGAACTCAATCTATATCCTGTACCTCGTGATCGATCCAGTTCACGATATGGGAGAAGTCAATTTTCAATTCTCCATTATAGATTTCTACAGATACCGGGTTATCCAATCCATGAATCACCGGGCATCCTTCACTTTCAAAGAAATATACCAGCAGCTTTCTCTGATATGGGTCCACGATCCAGTACTCGCGTACTCCGGCTTCCATATATTTACTGAGCTTCTTTGTATAGTCTTTCCGCCTCGTGGAAGGAGAAATGACCTCCAGGACAAAATCCGGCGCCCCATATACGCCCCATTTTCTCACCTTATCATTGTGACACAGAATTGCCACATCCGGCTGGAGCATGGTTTTGTCATCACAGTCCAATTGAATATCCACCGGCGCAATGAGAGGCTGGCAGTCTCCGCCGCGATCCATGATAAAGTTAGCGATCTGACGATGTACCTCGCCGCTGATCTGCTGATGCAAAAAGGTCGGAGCAGACATATCGTAAAAAAAACCGTCGATCAGCTCTACCCTCTGCTCATCCGGCAGCGCATAATAATCCTCCAGCGTGTAGCTGCCCGGCGTATGCTGGGTGTTCGTCATATAACCGCTCTCCTCACAGACCTTTGGCGTATCTGCAAACAACCGTTCCAACGCTTGCAGCGTATCGTAACGCGGACTGCTTGTCTCTCCCGAAAAAATCTTCTGAACGGTTCCCAGCGGCACACCGGAAAGCTCCGCTATCTGTGCGTAAGTATAACCCTTTTCCTGCTTTTTCTTCTTCATCTCCTGAATTGTCATACAGATACCTCCCACATATCATAGACTGATCCGGCAAGTTGCTTTTCTTATTCTAAGTATATGTTTTTCGTTTCCATATGTCAACCGAAATATATGCATATTTTACCCGTTTTTTCTGCTTTTACCCGTATTTTTACCGTTTTTCTTCTTTTTCTTCTGCACCGAATATCCGAAGCTGCCGAGCCGCCTTCCCAACAAAAAATATTCCCCGTGGGAATAAGTCACCAGCCCCGTGTCGTTCAGACAGAATTTTCCTTTTTCATCCAGGTAGGTATCATCAATGTGAACCGCCATGACCTGGGCAAGAAACATATGATGGGAACCAAGCTCTTTGCATTCCGTCACGCGGCATTCGATATTAACGGGACTTTCCGCGATCATCGGCGCATTTACCTGTTCTGCCTCTTCTTTGGTCAGCTTCATTTCTCTGAATTTATCCACGTCCCTGCCGGACCTCACCCCGCAGTAATCCGTTGCTCTTACCAAATCCTTCGTGACAAGATTGATTACGAACTCTCCACTTTCCCTTATCATGGAATAGGAATGCCGCTCCGGGCGGACGGAAATGGATACCATAGGCGGATTGGTACAGACCGTTCCCGCCCATGCCACTGTGATGATATTATCCTCTTTTTCTTTTCCACGAACACTGACCATGACTGCCGGCAGGGGATAAAGCATATTCCCCGGCTTCCATGTCTGTTTTGCCATAGCGCTTCCTCCCAACAGAATACTCTCGTTCTGTCTTTCTCTACATGATCTTATCTGAAAAATAAACTCTGTTCCTTATCTTCCGCCATGACCGGTTACAATTCCTGCTGCATAGCTGTAATCAAGACAGGGATCAACTGTTTTTTTCTGGAAACCATGCCCTTTAGAACAACGCTGTAGCCCTGGCTGGCAATGTGATAGGCTCTCTCAGCCAGCTCCACTGCTCCGTCTCCCGCACAGAGAAGCTCCGTCTCCTCATCCAGAATATTCGTCAGCATCACAAAGACCATATCCAACTTTTTATCCGTCAATACTTTTTCCATATAGTCATGGATTCTTTCTTTTATCTCTTCCAGATCATCCCGGCTGACAGAGCTGATCTGAGCCACGCCAAAGTTCTGATCCTCCGCATGGAAGATCTTGAAATCCTGATAAAAGATCTCCTCCTCTGTTCTGGAACCAAAATCACATCCGGCGCGGAACATCCGATTGGCATGATCTTCCATATCGACTTCTGCAATCTCTGCCAACGCCCTGGCTGCCGCCTCATCCACCGCCGTACAGGTCGGAGAACGGAACATCAACGTATCGGACAGGATCGCCGATAATAACAGTCCTGCAATCTTCTTTCCGATCTCCACTCCCGCCTCACAATACATCTGATAAATGATCGTGGAGGTACAGCCCAGGGGCTGATTGCGGAAGAATACCGGGGACATGGTCTCCAGACTTCCCAGACGATGATGGTCGATGATCTCTAAAACCTCCGCTCCCTCGATTCCGTCGATCGCCTGAGATTTCTCATTGTGATCTACGAGGATCAGCTTCTTCTTGTGCATATTCAGGAGATTTCTTCTGGATACCATACCCAGATAATTCATCTCCTCATCCAGGATCGGAAAATCCCGATGGCGCATGGTGGACATTACTTCCTTCATCTCATCCACATAGTCGTCAATATCAAAGGTGATGAGCTTCTCCTTTTTCATAAAATATTTGATAGGGATGCTCTGGTTGATAAGTCTCGCCGTGGTGAAGGTATCATAAGGTGTACTGATAATGACACAGTCCCTGCGGTTCGCCATCTCCAAAACCTTCGAGGAGACCGTGATCCCCCCTGTCACCACCATACAACTGGCATTTTCTTCTATGGTACAGATGTGAGACTCATCCTGATCTCCTACAATCACAAGATCGTCGCTGTCAATGCACTCCTCCATCAGATCCCGGCTTCCGGTAGCGATCACTACTTTTCCACGCAAAAAATAGGCATGCTCATTTCCTGCCAAAAGCGTGCCGTTTAAGGTCTCTGCAATATTTTTATACTGGGTTCTGGCTCTGGACAGAACCTGATTATCATAGACTCCCATATAGGATTCCGCAATATCTGCGGTAGTAATCAGTCCCTCCAGCTTATCCGAGGAGGTGATGACCGGAAGCGTCATGACATTCTCTGTCTTCATCAATTCCCAGGCTCTTTTCAGGGAAATGTGGCTGCTGACACCCATGGTCTTCATAAACGCGATGTCCTTCGCCTGTGCTCCTGCATCCTCCGCATATTCCGGCGCCTCCACGCCAAAACAATTCAGGACATATTTTGTCTCTTCGTTGATGTTTCCCGCCCGCTTCGGAATGTACTCAAATCCGTCCTGCAGTTGATTTTTCAGATTCGCATAACAGATCGCCGCACAGATGGAATCGGTGTCGGGATTTTTATGTCCGATGACCCAGACTTTCTTTTCCTGTTGATATTCCAATTTCTTACCTCACTTTATATTTTAGAAGGAAAATACTCCTGCAAAATATAAAATGACTGCCGCAAGTCCCGCCAGGTTGAGTACCAGCAGTCCAATGGTACATCCAAAGAAACGTTTGATGGATCTCATGCTGTCCTCAGCCAGATCCACCTTCTCCATTTTCTCTGAAAATTCCTCCATCAATCCCTGGATGTTGCGGTAACATTTTACATTCTCAGTATGTATCTTCTCTGAAATTTCCCCCTGCGTCTCGCTGATATCCTTCGCAAGTTTTTCAACGTCCTGCGTCACCCCATCCAACACATTCTTGATCTCCTCGGTGTTGTCATTCTGCTGTACCTCGATATTTTTAATCAGCTTGTCCACCTGCTGTTCCACATTTCCCACAAGTGAATCCGCCTCTTTTTGGCGTTCCTCCAGCTCCATTTTCAGCTTCGTCGCCTTGCTCTCCCTCTCGTCCACCAAAAGCTGCAGCTCTCTGACCTTACTCTCTTTTGTATTAATCAAATCCTGAAGCTGTTGTGCTTTTTCCCTAAATTCATCAATCTGCCTCAACAAAAAATCGTCCATGTTCTTCTCCTTTTTCCCTGCCCGTATCTTAACTTTACGGCTTATTTCCCGGTTTCTGCTCTTAAAAAGCCGCATATAGCAGACTCCTCCTGGATTTTTAAATTCTGTTCCTATTCTATCATCTAAGGTTGAATTTGTCCATAGTGGAGGTTGGATTGTTTGCGGCAAGTGCTTTCCTGCCCGGAGGACTTTTTATTTCGGAGGAAATACAAAAGAATTTCCTATGAAATAAAAAAGACCACAAGCAAATGCCTGTGGTCTTTTTCTATTTCACATTAAGAAACGATCTTACTGCTCTCCACCATATAAGGTAATGAGTTTATTGAGGTATTCGTAACGCTCTTTTGCAGTCTTCTCAGAAACTTCGAACAGTTCTTCTGCTCTTTCTGGGTTGAATCTTGCTAATGCGTTGTAACGAACTTCTCCATTTAAGAATGCTTTGTAATCGCCTGTCGGAGCCTTGCTGTCTAAGGAGAATGCAGCCTTGCCTTCTTCTTTGAGAGCTGGGTTGTAGCGGAATGTATGCCAGTAACCAGCTTCTACAGCTAATTTTTCCTCAGTCTGAGCTTTGCTCATACCAACTTTGATACCGTGGTTGATACATGGAGCGTAAGCGATGATTAAGGATGGTCCCGGATATGCTTCTGCTTCTGCGATTGCTTTTACACACTGGTTGTAATCAGCACCCATTGCGATCTGTGCAACATATACATAGCCATAGCTCATTGCGATGGAAGCTAAGTCTTTCTTCTTCACTTCTTTACCGCCTGCTGCGAACTGTGCGATAGCACCTGTTGGTGTAGCCTTGGAGGACTGTCCACCTGTGTTGGAGTAAACCTCGGTATCGAATACCATTACGTTTACATCCTGTCCGCTTGCTAATACATGGTCAACACCACCGAATCCGATGTCGTATGCCCATCCGTCACCA
>CAUAFT010000003.1 GCA_958428365.1 uncultured Lachnospiraceae bacterium
CCTGTGTAGGGCAGGTTACCCACGCGTTACTCACCCGTCCGCCACTCAGTCACTAAACCGTCATTCCGAAGAAATCGTAGTAAAGTGCTTCGTTCGACTTGCATGTGTTAAGCACGCCGCCAGCGTTCATCCTGAGCCAGGATCAAACTCTCATGTTTCAGTGTTCTTTCCTTTATCAGTCAACTGGCTGATATCCGTTTCTCTTCCGGAAGCTTCCCTAAGATCCATCGGATCCCTTTTTTTGCTTCTTTCTTAGAAATCTTTACTTTGGTGCATCTGTTTGATGCTGTTCTTTGAATTATTCTCTTTGAATCTTTCAAGGTTATTTCACTGTTCAGTTATCAAGGTCCGTTCTGCTGTCTTGCGCGACAACTTCTATATCTTATCAAAGTCTTGCGCGTTTGTCAACAGGTTTTTTCTTTTTTTTGAGGAAACTTTTTTGATGTTTTCTCTGTTTTGTTGCCGCCTGTTTCAGCGGCGTTATTTATCTTAGCATCAATTATTTTCATTGTCAATAACTTTTTTCAAATTTTCGACATTTTTTGCAAATCAGATTTTTTGCCCTTTTTCCGTAGCTGCAAAAAGCTAATTTTGCAGCTCCACCTGTACTCTTATTGTCCTTGGCATGGAAGCGGTTCCGGAAGATATATGCAATTCATCCCGCTTTAATAAACGGTAGATTTTTCTGTAATCACGCTTGGAAAAATTCTCAAACCTCCATGCTTCTCCGTCTTCGGGCAATTCCACGCTCTCTTCCTTAGCTCCCAGTGAGATGGTCTTGCCCGCTTGGTCATTTGTCCACATACCGCCGTTGTCATATAGTTCATCCAGCGCATTGACCACCGCCTCCGTCAGATTTTTTACAGCGGAGGTGAGGATCACATCCGAATCTGCGGACTGATCCCTGTCCACGCCAATAACTCTTCCTCCAGTCTCTTCCGCTGCCGCAATGGCTGAGACAGAGATTCCTCCTCCACAGGAAAACACCACCTGAGTGCCCTCCTCATACCAGCTCTTCATTTTTTCCCGGATCTCATCTGTGGGAAGAAACGAATCGGAATACCAGTATTTTAGTTCGATATCCGAACCTGCCTCCTCTGCTGCCGCATCCGCTCCCTGTATGAAACCATAACCATAACGGCGGATCTGAGGAATATCTTTTCCTGCCAGGACTCCAAGTCTTGTATACCCTTCGCTCACCGCCGCATATCCCGCCAGATACCCTGCCTCCTCTTCCCGAAACAGGATACAGTGTACGTTGGAAGCCGTCTCGTAATTTTCATCCCCGTCGTTCGGCTCCCCATCCAGCAACAGAAACTGTACTTTGGGATACTCGTTTTGCAGACGGTAAATCACTTCCTCAAAGGGATAGCCCTGGGCAATGATCACCTTCGCCCCTTTTTTGACCGCCGCCTT
Organism: uncultured Lachnospiraceae bacterium; assembly: GCA_958428365.1. Classification (GTDB taxonomy): domain Bacteria; phylum Bacillota; class Clostridia; order Lachnospirales; family Lachnospiraceae; genus Maccoyibacter. The sequence continues at coordinate 1,417 of CAUAFT010000003.1, forward strand.
GATCGCCTCTTCCCTGGCTTTCTCGCTATCCTCCCCAGGTCTGTAATAGCTGTAGGTTATGCGGTTCGCATCCGCATACTCAGCGACTCCCTCCCAGGTACTCTGATGAAAGGTACTGTCGTCCAGTTCTCCCTCACCGCTCATAAAAGCGATCTCGTAAGTTCCGTCTTTGCTGATACTCTCACCGGACGTATTCTCTTCCCCCCGTGACTTTTCCTCCTGAAACTTTTCTTCCTGTGACTCTTCCTCTTTTGCCTGACATGCGCTCAGCCCTGTAATGAAAAACAGAACTGCCAATCCCAAGATAAATTTTTTCATATCCTTTTACGCCTCTTTTATCCACTGACAGGCGCGGAAGTCCTTCTGTAACAGACTATCTCTCTTTTAAAATCTTCACCAGTCTGCTGGTTCCCAGACGCTGGGCGCCAAGGCGTAGAAATTCCTCCGCATCCTCAAAAGAGCCTATGCCTCCCGCCGCCTTGATCTTCACACTTTCTCCAATGTTTTTGGCAAAAAGCTCCACATCTGCAAAAGTGGCTCCCTGGGTGGAAAATCCGGTGGAGGTCTTGATATAATTCGCCCCTGCTTCCGTCACCGTCCTGCACATTTTTCTCTTCTCTTCGTCAGTCAAAAGGCAGGTCTCCACGATCACCTTTAAGATTCTGTCCTTGCAGGCTTCTTTCAGAGTCCGGATCTCCTGAGAGACCAGATCGTATCTCCCCTCTTTTACCCAGCCGAGATTGATGACCATGTCAATTTCATCCGCACCGTTTTCAATGGCATTCTCCGTTTCAAATTTTTTTACGATGGTAGTATTATATCCATTCGGAAAACCAATAACCGTACAAATCTTCATTTTCTCACCCACATACTCCTTCGCCTGTCTGACAAAGGATGGGGGAATGCAGACAGATGCCGTCTCGTATTTGATTGCATCGTCGCAGAGTTCTCTGATCTCCTCCCAGGTGGCGGTCTGGGATAAAAGGGTGTGATCTACTTTTCCTAAAATTTCTCTTTCTTCCATGTTTCCTCTCCTGTTCTATTTCAAAATAAACCGCATGGCTTCCTGTACGTTTTCCACTCCGATCAGACGGATCCCGTCAATCCCATCCATTTCTTTTAAGGATACCTTGGGCAGGATGCAGGTCTCAAAGCCCAGCTTTTTCGCCTCGGCTACCCTCTGTTTTGCCATGCTGACCGCACGGACTTCCCCGCTGAGTCCCACTTCTCCAAAACAGATCACTTCCTCCTCGATGGCTTTGTCTTTATAGCTGGAGATCATTGCTAAAACAATTCCCAGATCCACCGCCGGCTCATTCATGCGGATCCCTCCCGCAATGTTGATGTAGGCGTCGCAGGAGGACAGGGACAGACCCAAACGTTTTTCCAACACCGCCATCAGAAGGTTGACGCGGTTGATATCTGTTCCCGCCGCCGTTCTGCGGGGGATTCCCAGATTGCTGCGGCAGACCAGCGCCTGAATCTCCAAAAGGATGGGACGGCTTCCCTCCACGGAACACGCCACCACGGAACCGGAGGCTCCCTTCGGCTTCCCGCTCAGCATATATTCAGAAGGGTTGGCAACCTCTTTCAGCCCGGTGTCCCTCATCTCAAACACCCCGATCTCATTGGTGGAGCCGAAACGGTTCTTCACTCCCCTTAAGATCCGATACGCCGCATAACGGTCCCCCTCAAAATAGAGCACCGTATCCACCATATGCTCTAAGACTCTCGGACCGGCAACCACTCCCTCCTTCGTCACATGCCCCACAATAAAAATGGAGATTCCCATTCCCTTTGCAATCTGCATTAAAACGGAGGTGGACTCCCGCACCTGAGATACGCTGCCCGGCGCGGAGGAGACGTTTTCATTGTACATGGTCTGGATGGAATCAATGATCACAACCTTTGGTTTTTCCTGTCGGATAACCTCCTGAATGATGTCCAGACTGGTCTCACAAAGAAGGACAAGGGATTCTGTAAACTCCCCCATCCGCTCTGCCCGCAGTTTGATCTGCTGTAAGGACTCCTCCCCGGATATGTAGAGGATTTTTTCCTGTGTCTTAGAGAGGTTCTGGCAGACCTGGAGCAGAAGGGTGGACTTGCCAATGCCCGGATCTCCTCCCACAAGCACCAGGGAACCCGGCACGATCCCGCCGCCTAAGACCCGGTCCAACTCTAAAAATCCGGTGCTCATCCGGCTCTGTTCCTCAATGGATATCTCAGAGACCCGGCAGGGTTTTACGGTTCCCGCCGCGTTCTGCCTTGCCTTTGTCCCCTGTTTTTTATCTATGATTTCTTCTACAAATGTATTCCATTCTTTGCACCCCGGACACTGTCCCATCCACTTTGAGGATTCGTACCCGCAGGACTGGCAAAAAAATACCGTCGTCTTTCCCTTCGCCATATCGTTCCTTTCTGAATTTTTCTACAATTACAACAAAGAACCCGAAACTGAGCTTCGGGTTCTTTCTCTATTTTTCTTCTCTTCTTAGCATTTTTCTACTTTGACTGCTACCTGATTATCCGCTTCCAGCTCCACACTCAGGCTCAGCTTTCCGCCCAGGTTGGTCTTCATCTTGCCCGCATTGCCGTCGTTGATGAAGATCTCATATTCCGCATTGTCTTCCAGTTCTAAGGTGATCTGCGCATCCTCCGGTCCTTCTACAAGAAAACAAACTCCATTGTCCGTCACCTTCAGTTCGCTTACCGCTGTTCCCGGTACAGATTCATATACGAACATTCCGTTGCGCTCCAGTTTTGTAATCTCACGGAAGGTCTTTACCTTATACAGATCTCCCTCATGCTCAAAATTGTCCTTTTTTGCCTTGGCATCCAAGGTATAATCCCCAAAACTGATGGTTCCGTTGTCTTCTTTGCGAATCAATTCGCTGATTGCTCCCATTTTTTCTCCTCCTGTAAATGAACTGCTTATATTGTTATTATATATTATTTTATTTCTTATGGCTAGTGGTTTTCTCTGTCACTTCAAATGCGATCTCTTTTTTCTTAATTCCCACTTCCACATGGTCTCCGCTCTTGATCTTTCCTGCTAAGATCTCCTCCGCGAGAGCGTCTTCGATCTTATTCTGGATCATGCGCCGCAATGGTCTCGCACCGTATTTTGGCTCGTAGGCATTTTCCACAATATAGGCTTTGACGGAATCCCGGATGTGAAGTTCTATATCCATCTGGGTCTTGCATCGATCCACCAGGGTCTTTGAGAGCAGCGTTACGATCTGCTTCATATCATTTTTGGTCAGAGCATGGAATACGATGGTCTCGTCAATACGGTTTAAAAATTCCGGCTTGAAGATCCGGCGGACTTCCTCCATAACGCCATTTTTCATAAACTCATAATTCTGCTTCTCATCATCCTCCGAACCAAATCCGAGACGTTTCGGCGAAACGATGGACTGGGCTCCCGCATTACTGGTCATGATAATGATGGTATTCTTAAAGTCCACCTTTCTTCCCTGGGCGTCGGTGATATGTCCGTCGTCCAGCACCTGTAAAAGAATATTAAAGACGTCGGGATGGGCTTTTTCGATCTCGTCGAACAGGATCACAGAATAAGGGTTCCTGCGAACCTTTTCACTCAACTGTCCTCCCTCGTCATAGCCCACATATCCAGGAGGAGAACCTACCATCTTAGATACGCTGTGCTTTTCCATATATTCTGACATATCCACCCGAATCATCGCCTGCTCGTCCCCAAAGACCGCCTCCGCAAGTGCTTTGGATATCTCTGTCTTTCCAACACCGGTAGGTCCTAAGAATAGGAAGGAACCGATGGGACGGTTGGGATCTTTTAGCCCTACTCTTCCACGCCGGACTGCCTTGGCGACAGCACTGACAGCTTCCTCCTGTCCAATGACGCGCTTGTGAAGGGTGCGCTCCAGTTTTGCCAGCTTCGCTCCCTCGTCTGCCGTGAGCTTTTTCACCGGGATCTTCGTCCAGGAGGAGACCACCTCCGCAATCTCGTTTTCTCCCACCAGAAGTTCTTTTTTCTGCGCGTCCCTGTGGTATTTTTTCACCAGCTTTTCGTGCTTCTTTTGCAGCTCTTCTCTTTCAGTGCGGGCTGCCTTCGCATCCGGCAGTCTCTGCTCTTTTACCGCCTCTTCCAAAAGCACATCCAGCTCCCGCATCCTCTGCTCCATTTCCTTCATCTGCTTTGGCGTCTTGAACCCTCCAAGACGCACCTTGGAAGCCGCCTCGTCCATCAGGTCGATGGCTTTATCCGGAAGGTTTCTGTCATTGATGTAACGCTGGGACATCTGTACCGCCGCCTTCACGCCTTCGTCCGTAATGCGGACATGGTGATGCTGCTCATACTGCGGGCGCAGTCCTTTTAAGATTGCCACCGCCTTTTCCTCATCCGGCTCCTCCACCGTCACGGGCTGGAATCTCCGCTCTAAAGCAGCGTCTTTCTCAATATATTTTCGATACTCCTCGATGGTGGTGGCTCCGATCAGCTGAATCTCTCCCCTTGCGAGAGAAGGCTTCAGGATATTGGAAGCGTCAATGGCTCCCTCGGCGCCTCCCGCACCGATAATGGTATGCAATTCATCAATAAACAACAGAATGTTTCCCGCTTTTCGCACCTCTGCCAGGATCTTTTTGATCCGTTCCTCAAATTCGCCGCGGTATTTGGATCCCGCCACGATACCGGAAAGATCCAGGGTCACCACACGCTTGTTGATGACGCTGTCCGGAACGATACCGGATACAATACTCTGCGCCAGCCCCTCTACCACAGCGGTCTTACCCACTCCCGGCTCTCCGATAAGACACGGGTTGTTCTTGCCGCGGCGGCTTAAGATCTGGATCAGACGCTGGATCTCCTCCTCTCTTCCGATGACAGGATCCAGGTCGCCCTCTCTGGCAAGGAGGGTCAGGTCTCTGGAATACTGATTCAGGGTCGGCGTCGCCTCCAGATTTTTCTTTCTCGCCGGTTTTCCATTCTGAAACTCCTCTTTGTAGAGACTGGTATCCTCTCCCATTGCCACAAGCGTCTCCACATAGAGCTTTTGCAGATTCACTCCTAAGGTATTCAAAAGGCGGACTGCGGCACAGTCAGATTCCTTGATGAGCGCAAACAGTAAATGCTCCGTTCCAATCTCTTCACATTTAAAACGCTCCGCTTCATTTCCTGCGTTTTCCAGAACTCTCGCCGTTCTCGGAGAATAACCCTCCTCGTCCATCAACATCACATCCCCGGAAGGTGCGATGAGACTCTCGATCAGATCCAGTATCTTCTCTTCATCCACGTCCAGAGTCATCAGCACCTTTGCCGCCACTCCGGTTCCCTCCTTTAAGAGTCCCACCAAAAGATGCTCTGTGCCGATATAACTGTGATGAAGCATTCTGGAGGTCTTCCCTGCCAATTCCAGGGCTTTTTTTGCTTTCATTGTGTATGGTTTCTGCATAATATGCCTCTCTTTTATAAATCATTCAAGTCTAATATTTCTATATCATCATCGTACGCTTTTTCTTTTTTCTCATGAGTTTTTTCTATTGCCGCTTCCGACTCTTCTTTTTCTGTCTCTTTCATTTTCGTTTCTCTGATTTCAGGTTCCCTGATCTGCGATTCGTTTCTTTTCGATTCACTCTTTAGTCTCTTTGAAAAAATCTTCTTCTGTACCGTTTCTTCTACTTCCTCAGTAGTCTCTTCGAGCCCTTCTTCCAAATCCTCTTCCTCGTATTCATCGTAGAAATCACCCTCGTCCCCGTCAAATTCATCTTCAGGCTCTTCCTCGTCCGTATCCTCATCCCTGCGGTTCTTTAAAAGGGTATTGAATAACAGGATCGCCAGCGCTGCGATCACAAGTACCATAACCGCTATGATGAGACGGTATTTTGCTTTCGCTTTTTTGAACTCGGTTTCCAGTTCCTGATACTGGGAGGCGGCTGTTGTTGTACCTGTATCCTCCTGTGTCTGAGTCTCAGAATCCACGGTCTCGCCGCTTTCTTCATCCTCCGCTTCCTGGTATACCTGATAAGTCTTATCTTTAGAATTGTATTCATACCAGTTCTTATTTCCCTGGCTGTCCATCGCATAGATCAGGCAGGAATCTCCCCCTTCTTGCGTCTGGTACACTTCTGCTTTACCTTTTTCAAATTCCAGTTCTCCTAACGTATAACCGGAAGGCGCCTGGGTATCTTCCATCAAAAAGGACGGCATGGCAATGATATAGTCATTCCCGCTTTCAATCTTGATAAACGGATAGACGCTCTGGTCAGAATCCCGGTAAATATGGTATGCCGCCGCACCGGTCTTTTGATTCAAAAGACAAATCATCTGAATGTCCGCATGGTCGAATTTTAACCCCTTATATTTTTTCCCCTTGCACTCCACCTGGGTCTCTGTAAAATCCTCCGGGTATTTATTCGGATTTAAGTTCTCGGTTACCACCAACTCTTCCCCGTCCACGGTGAACTTTGCATTATTTGCCACGGAAGAGGTCTGGTTTTCCGTTCCGGTGGTTCCCGTACTGCCTCCCGTCGTTCCCGATGTGGTCGATGTGGTATTAGAGGTTCCGGTTGCCAATACGTTGAACATTCCCACGTCCGATACAACAACCGATGTTCCTATTAATAAAGCCAGTCCAAATCCTAACCATTTTTTCTTCATAAATATATGCCTCCATTAGAATATTAAACTTCTATCTCTGATATTCCTGCTTCTGATAAACCAACCTTATTATAGGAAATTATGTAGATTGCTGTCAACCTAAATATCGTGACTCCTGTGTGAGTAAATTTCCCGCACAATGAAAAATCCCCACAGCAGGGCGCTGATCAGCAGATACCCTCCTAACATCCTTTTCATATTCCAGGCATGGACATCTGCCCCGGTCAGCACTGCGAAGATGGCTATGATGCCAATTCCCCCCGCGAAGGCTGCGATTGCCGCTGCCAATACAGTCTCTAAGTCCACTCCTCTTTTTTCCTTTTTCCGATATATTACTTCTGCCGTCATCCTTATTCCTCCCTTATCCTTTCGTTTTCCCTCCATGGAAAACAGGCCTTATCATCAATATAGACGTCCGCATAAATTTTTCGCGAATCACTTCCGTACTTTTCTAAGATTTCCTGTGCATTCTCATTGATCTTGTCAAAGGTCAGCCCAAAACCCCCGCACCAGTTTACTGCCTCCTCTAAGGATTTGCCGCAGCGGCAGGTCCAAAGAATGATCCGGCACCCTTCCTTTTTTAATCCTTTTAACATTTCTATCAGGCGGATATTCGGCATCCCGATGTCGGGATAGCGATCCGTACAAAGTGTTCCGTCGAAGTCTACGGCTATAATCCTGTATTCTCCCATAACCGCTCCTCCTACTCTGAAATGTAATCGCGATAATCCTCTTCATCTGCGAACAACATATAGGTTCCATTTACATATCCCATGTATCCGTCAGCTACAAAGTATCCTTTCATAAGAAGTTCTCCTTTCGTAATTGCTTTGTCTGTCTCTTTGTTTCTGACTACATTGTATCGGATGAGGTGTCCCATAAAACGGACTCGGACTGTCTATTTGAATTTTCTTAATTTTCGGAAACTTTCGCTTTTTTGAGAAATAATTTTTGACAATTCCCTTTCTTTCCTGCTTTTTTTATTGTAAAATAAAAACAAGATTATTTTTATTCCCTTCCAACAACTCTATTCAGGAGGAAAATACATATGAAAAAGATTTTTACAAAAATTTTATGTCTGTATATGGCTCTTGCCATGCTGGTTACAGTCTGTATAATTTTTATATTTCAGACGGTTTCAACGCAAAACAAAAATACGGACAGCAGCCAGGAAAAATTGAACATGGTCAAAGAAAAGCTGGCAGGCAATGAGGAAGAGATTGCCATGCTTACCCAAAGTCTTGGTGAAAACAACCTTGCAAAGACAAAGGCCTTCGTGAAAATGATTACGCTTAATCCTTCCATTATCGAGAGCAAAGAAGCTTTGAACGATATCTGTGAAAAGCTGAGCGTCAATGAATTGCATGTTATTGATGAACACGGTATCATCACCCACAGCACGATAGACGCCTACATCGGTTTCGATATGGGAAGCGGCGAGCAGTCCGCAGCTTTTCTGGAAATTCTTGAAGATCCTTCTCTTGAAATCGTACAGGAACCGCAGGAAAATTCAGCCGAAGGCGTTCTCATGCAATACATCGGAATTGCACGCACGGATCAAAAAGGTGTTGTTCAGGTCGGCGTCCGTCCCGAAGCCCTGGAAGATATGCTTGCCGGAACGCAGACATCCGTTGTGTTGAAAGAATTTGATTTTGGCAAAACCGGATATGTATTCGCCATAGATCAGGATTCCAGGGAGATACTTGCACATAAAAACGACGAACTGATTGGAAAAGATGCCTCCGAAGCCGGTTTCCCTTCCGATGTAAAATCAGGAGAGGGAAGCGGTACGATCGATGGCACAAAGGGTTATTATGTCATCGAGGAATATGACGGAATGCTGATCGGCACTTTCCTTCCAAAATCCGAATATTATGAAGTCCGATTTAATCAGACTCTGATGGTTTCCTTGAGTATGCTGGTTATTTTTATTGTTTTGATCTTTATGATTAATAACATGGTGGATCGTAAAATCGTAATCGGCATCAAACGAATCGCCGACGACCTGTACGAGATTGCCGAAGGAAATCTGGAGCTTACCGTAAATGAGACCGGAAATCCAGAATTTGAAATGCTAAGCAACAGCATCAATAAGATGGTGGAAGGAATTAAAGCAAACCTGGAGCACAATGAAGAACTGCTGAACCAGCAAAAATCCGCCATGGATCAGAATCTCCATTTAATCAGAAACGTCAAGGCAGTCTGCAGCAATATCGACGGAATATCAAGAGAAACCCTGGATAATTCCAGAACCATCAGCACTGGAACAGAGGAACAGGAAAATGCTGTTGTGGATCTGAATGAGGTTATGAATCATCTTTCTTCGGAGCTTGCCAAAAATTCCGAATCCTCTCTGGAAATTGCCAATACGACACAGGCAACAGCTCAAAAAATGTTAGAGACCAAAGATAAAATGGAACTTTTAAAAGATTCCATCACTGAGATAGCCAATACGTCCATGAAAATTGAAACCATTATTGCAGAAATCAATTCCATTGCAAAACAGACCAATCTCCTTTCATTAAACGCTTCCATTGAAGCCGCAAGAGCCGGAGAGATGGGAAAAGGGTTTGCCGTGGTTGCAACGGAGGTGGGCGAGCTTGCAGCCCGGAGTTCCCAGGCCGCCAAAGAGACCAACGATTTGATTATGGATTCTATCCGCGCCGTTGAAAACGGGAAAGAGATTGCCGACACGGCAGTGGATGATTTCATTCATGTGGTGGATGAAATCGAAAATGCAAATAGAAGCGTCAATATGATTGCAGACATGGTTCGCAAGGATGCCCAAACTGTCCAAAAAGCAGCGGAAAGTCTGGAACAGATTTCCGGCGTTGTGAAACGGAATGTACAGATCTCCCAGGAAAGCGAACAAACGGCGCAGAAACTGGCTAACGAATCGGAACGATTACAGGAAATGATCGATTAAAAAAATGGAGCTGTCGCAGTGACAGCTCCATTTCTTACGTTTACATGTCAATTAATAATCCATGTTTTTCATAGGTCGTCTTGCGGACTATCTTGTTGTCCTCATCCACAAAGACCACTTTTGGAGGATTGTCTTTGATTTCCTCCGGCGTCATATTGGCATATGCCATGATGATAATCTTATCACCTACCTGTACGCAGCGTGCCGCCGCACCATTTAGACAGATCAGACCGCTTCCACGCTCTCCTGCAATGACATAGGTGATAAAACGGCTTCCATTGTCAATATCTACGATGTGCACCTGCTCGTATTCACAGATACCGGAAGCCTCCATCAAGTCTTCGTCGATGGTGATGCTTCCCACATAGTCTAAAGCCGCCTGTTTTACGGTAGCCCTGTGTATTTTTCCCTTCAACATAATCTGCTGCATTTTCTACCTCCTGTGCTGCTTACAGTCATTATAATGTGATCATAAAATTGTCAATGAGACGGGTCTTTCCGATATAAACGGCAATGGCTCCTAAAATCTCTCCCTGTAATGTTTCCACCGGCTCAATGGATACGGCGTTTACAATGCTGACATAATCGATCTTAGCCAACGGCTCCGCTTCGATGAGTTCCCTCATGGCTGCTTCGATCTTCGCCGCCTCTTTTTCTCCGTCCTTCGCCATCTGTTCACCGAGACGCACAGCCCTGCTTAAAACCAGAGCTGCTTTCCGCTCCTTAGCGCTCAAATAGGTGTTCCGGGAGCTTTTTGCCAGCCCGTCCTCTTCCCTTACGATGGGGCAGCCCACGATCTGGATATCCATGTTCAGATCCCGCACCATGCGCCTGATCACTGCAAGCTGCTGCGCATCCTTTTGTCCGAAGTAAGCGCGATCCGGCGTTACGATGTTAAAGAGCTTATTCACAACGGTACAGACGCCCCGGAAGTGTATTGGACGGCTCTTGCCGCAGAGTTCCTTCGTCACCCCGTCCATATCCACAAAGGAGGTGAAGTCCGGAGCATACATCTCCTCCGGCTCCGGGTGGAAGATCAGGGAAACTCCCACGCTCTCGCAGAGCTTCGCATCGTGTTCTAAATCCCTTGGATAGCTGTCCAGGTCCTCATTGGGACCAAACTGCATGGGATTGACAAAGATACTGACCACAACCACGTCGTTATCTTCCTTTGCCCGTTTCATCAGGCTTAAATGCCCCTCATGAAGATATCCCATGGTCGGCACAAAACCAATGCTCTTTCCCTCAGCCCTCTGACTTTTCACAAAGTCCCTGACTTCCTGGATCGTATGTACTACTTTCATCTCTTTTATCCTTTCATATTTGATCATTCTTACTTTGATAATTTTTTAACAATACAAATAAAATCATATCCCACTATAGATTAATACAACTTCTCTATAATGTCATCATCTATTTTATACTGGTGCTCCTCCTGCGGAAAAACGCCCTCGGCAACTTCCTTCTTATAGGCTGCAAACGCATCCTTCATCACCTCGCCCACATTGGCGTAGCGTTTTACGAACTTCGGTGTGAAGTCGGAGAACATTCCCAAAAGATCCTGATATACCAGAATCTGTCCGTCGCATCCCGCTCCGGCTCCGATTCCGATGGTTGGAATATCAATTTCTTTCGTCACAAGCTCCGCTAACTTCGCCGGCACGCACTCCAATACAATGGCAAAGGCTCCCGCTTTTTCCAGGGCTTTGGCGTCCTCGATCAGCTTTCTCGCCGCAGCTTCGCTCTTGCCCTGTACCTTGAAACCACCGAAGGCATTGATGGACTGCGGCGTCAGTCCCAGATGTCCCATGACCGGAATTCCCGCGTTCACAATGGCTTCCACCTGGGGTACGATCTCAGCGCCGCCCTCTAATTTGACGGCTTCTGCTCCGCCCTCTTTCATCAGGCGTCCCGCGTTGATCAGAGCGTCCCGCACTCCGGTCTGGTAGGACATAAACGGCATGTCAATGACTACCAGTGCATTTTTGGCTCCTCTCGCCACTGCCGCTCCGTGATGGATCATATCCTCCATGGTCACCGGGATCGTGTCCTCATATCCCAGCATCACGTTTCCCAGGGAGTCTCCCACCAGGATTCCGTGGATTCCGGCTTCATCCACCAGCTTTGCCGTGGAATAGTCGTAGGAGGTCAGCATTGCCAGCTTTTCCCCTGTTTCCTTTGCTTTCTTAAATGTTGTCACTGTGTGTTTCATAATTCTTCTCTACTTCCTTCCTGATAAAACTCTGCATTTTCTCCAAATCCAATTCGGGATTTTTTTCCTCCGCTAAGGCGGTCAGCTCCCTGGATAAAAGCAGATACCAGAGACGATCCTTAGGATCTAACACCTCCAGATGCTTTTGCAGGGTCTCCACATCCCCTCTGGATACCGGACCTGTCAGCGCTTCCACCGTTCCCTTTTCCACCACTGCCTTGCAGTTGTCGTAAAAGAGCGGCATCAGGGCTTTTTTTGCCTCCTCTTTGGAAAACCCGCATTCCCGAAGAAGCCTTTCCCCGATCTGCGCCAAAGCAACGACCAGGTTGCTGCTGATGACACAGGCTGCGTGGTATTTGCTCTTATCCTCAGGGGATATGACCGTCACAGGATTGCCGCACTGTTCTAACAGGGATCTTACCTGTGAAAGCCTCTCTGTGCTTCCTTCTATGGTAAAGTGCGCCTTCCCTATTTCTTTGTAAGATGTTGTTTTGGAGTTAATTGCATAAATTGGATGGATAGAGTAACCAAATGCTTTCATTTGATCGATTCCAGAAAAAACTGAAGATGATAGAACGCCACTGCAATGGCAGATGATCTTTCCCTGAACTGGAAGTTCCTTTAACGCCTCCCAGACCTGTTCCACAGCGTTGTCATTTACTGTGATAAAAATGATCTCACTGGAATTAACAATATCTTCCAGCGTCTTAAAACATACTGTCTTTGTAAATTCTGATGCAAATTGTGCGGATTTTGCGGTCCTGCTGTAATAGCCGCTCACCTCTACGCCGTGCTCCCCGAAATATTTTCCCAGGGTGCATCCGACTCTTCCCGCACCGATAAAACCGATTCTCATCCTACCACCTCTTTCCCAAAGGCAAGTCCCTTAGTCTCATTCTTTCGATATAAGCTAACATCAGGCAGGACGGGATGGATCATCCTTTTTCTATCTTTTTATTCATGGTATAGTTTCCGGAAGAATACTATCCGTCCACAAGTATAACATTCTTTACAAACTTCGTAAATAGTAAAAAATCGAAAAGGAAATAAACCTTGCGGTATTCCCTGTTTTTCGATATCATGGTTATATAGAAATCTGACTGAAAAACGGTCGTAACAAAAACAAAAGAAGGAGTTTTTCTATGGGTAAAAAGAATTGTATTGTAGCACAGTCCGGCGGCCCGACGGTTGCCATCAATGCCAGCCTCGCCGGAGTTGTAAATGGTGTGCAAAAATCCGGAGTCTACGACACGATCTACGGTTCCGTCAATGGTATCTTAGGTATCTTAAATGAAAATCTGCTGAACTTGAGCGAACAGATTCCAGATGAGTCCACTCTGAACAGATTGAAACATACGCCGTCCATGTATCTGGGTTCCTGCCGTTATAAACTTCCAACGCTGGAGGAATCACCGGAAACCTATGCGCATATTTTTGAAGTGTTTGAAAAAATGGACATTGGTGCGTTTTTCTATATTGGGGGAAATGATTCTATGGATACCGCACTGAAGCTTTCAAAATATGCCGCTTCCATTGGCAGCGACGTCCGGGTCATGGGAATCCCGAAGACCATTGACAACGACCTGTGCATGACGGACCACACGCCGGGCTTTGGCTCCGCCGCAAAGTATATTGCCTCCACGATCCTGGAGATCGCACATGATACTTTCAGTTATCCAGTACCGAGTGTCACCATCATTGAAATCATGGGACGGGATGCGGGCTGGCTCACCTCCGCTTCCGCTCTGGCACGAAATGAATATAACACGGCTCCTCATCTGATCTATCTGCCGGAGACGCCATTTGATATGGATCAGTTCCTGACAGACATCAAAGATCAGCTGGAAAAACACACCGCTGTGATCGTGGCAATTTCCGAGGGTATCCGTGATAAGGACGGCAATTATATCAGCGCTACCTCCCAGGTGGCAGACGGATTTGGACACAGTCATCTAAGCGGCGCCGGTAAATGTCTGGAAAACTTCCTGAATGCCCAGCTGGATATCAAGGTACGTTCCGTTGAAATCAATGTGCTTCAGCGCTCCGGCGCCCATATCTCTTCCGCAACCGACTTAGCTGAGTCCTTCCAGCTTGGAAACAATGCGGTAAAACTGGCAGAAGACGGAATTACCGGATCCATGGTATGCTTAAACCGCACCTCCTCCGACCCGTATCAGGTGGAATACGGATATGCAGACGTATCAAAAATCGCAAACGAAGTCCGCTCTGTTCCTCGCGAATGGATCAATGAGGCGGGCAACGATGTCCTTGCTCCGATGTATGAATATCTGAAACCTCTGATCTTAGGAGAACCGGAGATTGCTTATGAGAATGGTCTTCCGATCTATATGGATATCTCACATTTGACGAAGGCGAAATAGAAGCGATGGTATTTTGCTAATGTGCATTCATAAAAAAGAAGCTGTATCTTCATAGAACGAGGATACAGCTTTTTTTATCTGATTTATCCGATCAGTACATTTTTTCCCTCAAAGGCAAATCCATATTCTCGAATCTGACCCGCCTTTTTACGGTTCCAGTTCCCCTGTCAGACTTCCATCCTTCAGCGCATACTCCTGGATTCTTCCATTTTGGCACAAAAGATAGAAGGAATCTTCGATATAGGTTCCCCGGATCTGGTCCGTGTATTTATCGTAATCGGAGCAGTCTATCTTAAGCCTCTGTTGAAATTCTCCATTTTCATAGGAGAACAACAGATAATCCCGGATCGTTTCCTCTCCATAACCCTCTGCCAGAAAACCGAATAGATTTTTTTGCGTATCAATCAGTACCGCCTTATAATCATAGAGCGCCTCCGCGCTATCGTATTCCGATAAGTCCAGCCTGGATTCCTCTTTTACATCGGAAGGGTCCGCAATGTTGAACATGGACAGTTTCATACCCTGGGTGATTCCGGTCTCCGTCTCTGCCTCCATTCCAATGCCAAGTAAGAGTTCATCTGTGTAAAAATGCAAATACTCTGAAAACCCGCTGATTTTTAACTCACCTAATATTTTTGGTTTTTTCGGATTGGACAGATCTACAGAAAACAAGGGATCCGTCTCCCGGAAGGTCACAAAGTACCCGGCATTTCCCATAAATCTGGCGGAATAGATCTGCTCATCTTCTGCGAGATTCTCAATCCTGCCGCTGACTTTCAGGTTTTCATCCAATACATAGAGGCTGTTAGAGGTCTTATAATCCGTGGTCAGGTATCCCAGATCCTGTCCAAAAATGTCCTCCGTCACCTTCTCTGTCTGATAACTATCCACCGTCGTCACCATTCTCAGATATCCCTGGTATTCATTCATCGCCATATCATCGGTCAGGATTCCCTTGACGCTTCCCTCTGCTTCCTTCTTCATTTTTCCATTTTTATAGGAAAACCGATAAATTTTGGTGCAATTGCTGTTTTCTCCTTCTGCTTCCTCATCAGATTGAAGAACATCCGTCACATAAATGTTCTGTTGGCTCACATAAAACTGATCTGCTCCGGTTACGATCGCTTTGGTATCTGTAAACTCATCCGGCTGCTCCATGTTGACAGAGACCATGACCAGATAGGAATCCTTTTTGGCATCCTCCGGCAGGTAAATACAGTCCCCTTCTATGGGCTGGTCGTCCAGCAGCGGAATATAGGATTCATAATCCTCCTCTTTTTTTGTTCTGTTTGCATCATCCTGGGCAAAAAGATAGAGATATCCGTCGGAGATTCTGGAGTCGCGATAAGCTCCCTTCACAGTGAAGGTGTGGTATTCCTTTGGTTTTGCCCGGTTTTCCATATTATAGATGTGTATTCTGGTAAAAGGAATGGAATCTCCAAGGTATTCCACATCATATAGTGGAGATATACCTCCTAACTTGCCTTCCTCCTCATATTTTGGCTCTTCTGACTGTACAAAGCCAGTCTCTAAGATAACGAGCTTATCTTTCCAGACATAGATATTCTGAATATTTTCAAATGTTCCAACCCTAGATTTTTCCTTCAATCCGTTTTTGGTATCTACGATCTGTACCGCATACTGATTATCCTTTTGAGATGAGACAACCTGATAGAGATAGCGTCCGTCATTTTTAATAATGTCCGCTTCCTCTACTTCCACTTCCTGCTGGTTCGTCTTTCCATAATCTCCTGACGCAGACTCAGATGATGATTCTTTTTTTGCACTGCTGTCTTCTGCTGCGGTTGTGTGATCGGCTGAGCCTTCTTCTGTCCCATCACTCATTTCTGTGTCAGAGGCAATTCCCTTTTCCTCGGTTTGTTTTATGGTTCCATAGGTGAAGGTGTCCTGTTCATCCCAAATCTTTGAAAATGTCTGATACAGTTCTTTATAGGTGGCGCCTGCTGCCTCTTTTCTCTCTGTCTCTTTTCCCTCCGTCGCCCTGGACGCTTCGTCTTCTGAAGTCAGAAATCCACCTTTTCCTGCCGCCAGGAATACGACGGCAAGACACGCGGCAGCCACCGCACCATACCACCACTTGTAACCGCGCTTTTTCTTCTTTTCTTTTTCCGAATCTTTCTCTTCTAAGCGTTCTTTGATCTGCTCCGGTTCGAGACTCTCTGGAATCTGTTCTGTCTCCGCTATTTTACGCAGATTTTCTATGATTTTATCCTCATTCCATTTCTTATCTTCCATCCTCACACCTCCAATTTCTGCTTCATTTTTTGAAGTGCCCTCCGGTACTTTGAACGGATGGTACTGTGGTTTTTGTTCAAAATATCTGCGATCTCTTCACTTGTATATCCACCGAAGACGGATAGTGCAACGATGAATCGTTCCTCGTCGTTCAACTCCCAAAAGACCTGCTTTACCGCCGATGCCGTGGCAAGGTCCAAGTCCGTCGACAGGCTGTGTTCCATGGATGGCGGGAGCGTATCTACGGCTTCTTCTCTTCGAAACCAGGTCTTCATTCTTTTTTTACAGCGGTTTACCAGAATCTTCATCATCCAGGTGTCAAATTTGTCTTCGTCTCTGAGCTGACGCCGCTTTTCATAGGCTGTCAGCACCGCATCTGCAACGGCGTCCTCCGCCTCCTGCTTATTCTGCATGTAGTAATATGCCGTCCGGTACATTCTGGGATAGATTTTTTCATAACGCCGTACAAACTCTTCCATACTTCCCTCTTCCTCTCTTTTGTGAAATGCATTTCACTTTGTAAGAGTCGTTTGCTTTGTAAAATGTTGCATTTACAAAGAATATTTTTTGTATGATTCTCTTCTGATTATAGAATACATCTTCTTCTATTTTGTAATTATACCGTTTTCTTTCACTATTTTCAGCAATAGTTTTCGGTATAACGAAAGCTATTGTTATTTTAACATAGGCTCAATCTTTCATGTACTTTTACTGTTTCATCATCCAAATCTATCCACTCAATATTTTCTATTTAGTTTGAAATTTTTTATAAAAACCTTAAGATTTTTTCATTAAAACAGCGCCCGCTTTTCCAACCAAAAAGCGAACGCCATTCTATCTGCAATTTCTTATTTCTTTTATTCTTTTACTTTTGCAAAGAGCTTATCATTCTCCACATCAATCAGAATAATATCCCCCGCCCTGACACGGTCTGCCAGGATCAATTTTGCCGCCTCCGTCTCCACGGTCTTTTGCAGATACCGTTTCATCGGTCTCGCCCCGTAGATTGGATCAAATCCATGATCGATGACATACCGCTGTGCCAACTCAGACAATTCCACACGCACTTCCTTATCCGTCAATCGGCGATTCAGATCCTCCATCAACAGATGAATAATATTTCCAATATTCTCCTTCGTCAGCGGCTTGAATAGAATAATCTCATCCAGACGATTTAAAAATTCCGGTCTGAATCCTGCTCTCAACTCTGCCATCACGGCATCCTCCGCCTCTTTTTGAATATTACCATCGCTGTCGATTCCCTCCAACAGATGGGCGGAACCAATATTGGAAGTCATGATTAAAATGGTATTCTTAAAGTCCACGGTACGTCCCTGAGAATCGGTGATCCGTCCATCGTCCAATACCTGGAGCAATACATTGAATACATCCGGATGGGCTTTTTCAATCTCATCAAACAGCACCACGGAATAAGGTTTTCTGCGGACTGCTTCGGTGAGCTGTCCACCCTCTTCATATCCCACATATCCCGGAGGCGCTCCAATCAGTCTGGATACGGAGTATTTCTCCATGTACTCGCTCATGTCGATACGCACCATGTTGTTTTCATCGTCAAAAAGACTTGCCGCCAGAGTCTTTGCCAGTTCGGTCTTACCGACTCCCGTTGGTCCCAGGAATAAGAAGGAACCGATTGGTTTGGTCGGGTCTTTGATTCCCGCTTTGGAACGGATGATTGCCTCGGTTACTTTTGTGACGCCTTCATCCTGTCCAATGACACGTTTGTGGAGTTCTTCGTCCAGATGGAGGGTCTTATTCCGCTCGCTCTCGGTGAGTTTTGCTACCGGGATTCCGGTCCACCGTGAGATAATCCTGGAGATCTCTTCCTCGGTGACACTCTCATGTACCAGAGAGAAGTCTTCTTTTTTTACTTTTTCCTCTTCAATGGCAAGCTGTTCTTCCAACTGCGGCAGTTTTCCGTACTGGAGTTCTGCGGCTTTTTCCAGATCGTAATTCTGTTTTGCCAGCGCGATGTCTTTTCGCAGGCTTTCCAGTTCCTCCCTCAGCTTCTGAACTTTTTCCACGGTCTTTTTTTCGTTATCCCACTGAGCTTTTTTACCGGAAAACTCTTCTTTTAGATCTGCCAGCTCTTTTTGCAAAGCCTCCAGCCGATCCTTGCTCAGGCGGTCCTCCTCTTTTTTCAGAGCGGTCTCCTCGATTTGAAGCTGCATAATACGTCGGTTCAATTCATCCAGTTCCGTCGGCATGGAGTCCAATTCCGTTTTAATCAGGGCACAGGCTTCATCCACCAGGTCAATAGCTTTATCCGGCAGGAAACGGTCGGAAATATAACGGTTGGAAAGAACTGCGGAGCTGACCAGGGCGGCGTCGGTTATTTTAACGCCATGGAAAACTTCGTAACGTTCTTTGATTCCTCTTAAAATAGAAATCGTATCCTCCACCGTTGGCTCATCCACCTGTACCGGCTGAAAACGACGCTCCAGCGCCGGGTCTTTTTCGATGTATTCTCTGTATTCGTCCAGGGTGGTTGCTCCGATACAGTGGAGCTCGCCACGGGCAAGCATCGGCTTTAACATATTGCCGGCATCCATGGCTCCTTCGGTCTTTCCGGCTCCCACAATCGTGTGAAGCTCGTCGATAAAAAGAATGATCTGACCGTCGCTCTTTTTCACCTCGTCCAAAACTGCTTTTAAACGTTCCTCGAATTCTCCGCGGTATTTTGCTCCTGCTACCAAGGACGCCATATCGAGGGCGAATAGTTTTTTGTCCTTTAAGCCCTCCGGCACGTCTCCCTGAACAATTCGCTGGGCAAGCCCCTCTACCACTGCGGTTTTTCCGACGCCCGGTTCTCCGATGAGAACCGGGTTATTCTTGGTCTTTCTGGAAAGGATACGGATAACATTGCGAATCTCAGTATCTCTTCCGATGACCGGGTCGAGCTTCTGGTCCCTGGCTCTCTCCACCATGTCGTAACCGTATTTTTCCAGGGTATCATAGGTTGCCTCCGGGTTATCGGAGGTGACTCTCTGGTTGCCGCGGACGGTGGAGAGGCTTTGTAAGAAACGCTCTCTCGTGATGCCGTATTCTTTGAACAGATCTTTCATCGCCTGATTTGGATATTTTAACAGCGCCAAAAAGAGATGTTCCACGGAGACGTATTCATCCCCCATCTGTTTCGCCTCGTCCTCGGCATGGATCAGAACGTTGTTGAGGTTCTGTCCCACATAGATCTGCCCGCCGGACACTTTGACTCTGGCTGCTAATTTTTTTATGGCGTTATCTGTAAAATGTTCTTTTTGGATCTCCATTTTTTCAATCAGCTTTGGAATCAGACCATCTTCCTGCTGCAAAAGCGCTACGAGGAGGTGTTCCTGTTCCAGTTCCTGATTGCCATATTCATAGGCAAGTTTTTCACAGTCGTTGATGGCTTCTACTGATTTTTGAGTGAATTTTTGTATGTTCATAATTCAACGCCCCTTTCATGTAAGACTTCTTATATTATAGAAATGTCTTTGTTTGGCTTTTTTATTCTTACATGATTAGGTATACCACCTTTTGTTAGCACTGTCAATAGGTGAGTGCTAAAATTTTCTGATAATTTTTGCTAACCCTGTATTTTATGACTATTGCTTTGTGTGGACATTTAGCTGATGTTCTATATCACGTCCGCCGTACATGACACGGATAACGGTTACGATACGTTTTTCTGTATCAGTGATATAGCAGACCACATAATTATCAATCGGAAAGATACGCAAGCCACGGCTGTACCACGGTTCTTTTTCGTACCTCTGGTAGCGTTCTGGCATTTCTTCCAGACTAATGATACCCTTTTCCAGCCTGTCAAGCTGTCCGCCGGCATTTTCCGGCGAAAGCAGTTCAAAAGCGATATATTCATAGATTGCCCTCAAATCGCTGTCAGCCTGTTCCGAAATCTCCACAGTAAATATCATAATCCATAATCCTTACGAATATCAGCAAAGGCTTTTCTTGCGTCCTTTGTACGCCCGCTTTTCATATCCGCATATCCTTTCTCCAATTCCTCATGAAATCCAGCTTCTGACAATACGCTTATATCAACAGGCTTTTCAGAGGGCAGTTTTACTTCAAAAGGAAGCCCTTTCTGTAAGATAATCTGTTTATAAAACATATTGATAGCGTTGGAAGCAGGAATCCCAAGTGCAGATAAAATGCTTTCTGCTTTTTCTTTTACTTCTGGCTCAATTCTTGCATAGAGATTCGCTGATTTTGCCATAATATTATCTCTCCTTTCCTAAAGACGTTACGTTTACATCTTTATTATATGCTATTGTCCGTACATTAGCAATACTTTTTAAGCTCCAATCATTCTTTTTTCCATTCTGTTGTCTGCTTCCTTTCCTCTTATCGAAAGAATAGATGAAGCGCTGGAAAACCAAGACGTGACCTTTTCGGGTTTTATATTACAAACATGCGAATACGCGATAGATAACATGGATTTGCCAAAAAGAGAGACTTAAAACGTAATCAAGGGAATGTTCCGATAAAATGAACCGAAACATTCCCCTGTTCTATTTCCTGCCCTCTGATTCCCGGCAATCTAATTCTCACCCAACAGCTTCTCCACGCTCGCCAGCTTCACACAGACCACAAAGACCTCCGCCGCCTGTCTCAGCTCCTCGATCGTCGGATAGGAAGGCGCAATACGGATGATGGAATCCTTCGGATCCTTTCCATATGGGAACGGCGCTCCGGCTCCGGTGAGAACCACGCCCGCCTCCTTCGCCTTTTTCACGATGGAAGACGCACAGCCCTCCAGCGCCTCAAAGGTGATAAAATATCCGCCCAGCGGATTCAGCCAGCTTCCGATGTCAAGACCCTCAAGTTCCTCCTTTAAAATTCCCTCAACCATCTCGAACTTCGGACGCATACTGTTGGCATGCTGTCTCATCTTCGCCTTGATTCCCTCTAAATTCTTAAAATATTTCACATGGCGGTACTGGTTTACCTTATCATATCCGATGGTCTGGACGGCAATGCTCTTTCTCACAAAATCCAGATTCTTCTCAGAAGCCGCCATGGCTGCGATTCCGGCTCCCGCAAAGGTGATCTTGGAGGTGGATACAAATTCATAGACCATATCCGGATTGCCCGCTTTTTCACACTCGGATAAGATCTCCAATAGCTCCGCCTGATCTTCTTCGTATAAATGATGTACAATATAGGAGTTATCCCAGAAAATACGGAAGTCCTCAGCCGCCGGTTTTAAGGCGGCAAAGCGTCTCACCGTCTCGTCGGAATAAACGATTCCCTGAGGATTGGAATATTTCGGCACGCACCAGATTCCCTTTACGGAAGCGTCGTTGTTGACATACTCCTCCACCATATCCATATCCGGTCCTTCTTCCGTCATGGGAATATTGATCATCTCAATGCCAAAATGCTCAGTTACGGCAAAATGTCTGTCATAGCCCGGCACCGGACACAGGAATTTTACCTTATCCAGCTTACACCATGGGGTGCTTCCACAGACGCCGTGGGTCATGGAACGGGATACGGTATCGTACATAATGGTGAGGCTGGCATTTCCACAGACAATGACGTTTTCCGGGGAGACTCCCATCATATCCGCCATCAGCTTCTTTGCCTCCGGGATCCCGTCCATAGCGCCGTAATTGCGCACATCCGTTCCGTCTTCCGCCGTCATATCTGTCTTAGCGTCCAGTACTTCCATCATATCCATTGTCATATCAAGCTGCTCCACCGATGGCTTTCCTCTCGCCATATTTAAGCTCAGATCCATTTTCTGATACTCTTTGTAGGCCGCCTCCAGGCTCTCTTTTTCCTGTAACAATTCTTCCTTTGACATCTCCTGATAAGATTTCATTTTCATCCTCCTAAATCCATTTATACTCTGAAAGGTATAAGCCGATCACATCGGCTGCTCCTCTGTTACCTGCTCTTTTAAAAACGCCAGATGTTCCTTGATCTGCTTTTCATAACCGATCTCCGTAGGCTCATAAAACACCTCATCCTTAAGCTCATCCGGCAGATACTGCTGCTTTACATAGTGATTTGGGTAATTATGCGCATAGAGATATCCCAGACCATGTCCGATCTTCTCACTTCCCTTATAGTGAGAATCCTGCAAATGCACCGGCACGGGAGCTGTCTGCTTTTCCCGGATACAGGACATTGCCCGATCCACTGCCATGTAAGAAGCGTTGCTCTTTGGCGCCGACGCCAGATAAGTTGCCGCCTGGGCTAAAATGATCCGCGCCTCCGGCATTCCGATCCGTTCCACCGCCTGGGCTGCGGACACGGCAACCGTTAGGGCATTCGGATCTGCGTTGCCCACATCCTCCGAAGCGCTGATCATCATTCTTCTTGCGATAAACCGGATATCCTCCCCGGCATACAACATCCTTGCCAGATAGTAGACCGCCGCATCGGGATCTGATCCCCGGATACTCTTGATAAAAGCGGAGATCGTATCATAGTGCTGATCTCCCATCTTATCATAGCGCACGGCTCTCTTTTGGATACACTCCTGCGCCACGTCCAAGGTAATGTGGATCTTCCCGTCCTCACTGCGCTCAGTAGTCAGAATCCCCAGCTCGATCGCCGTCAGCGCCGCCCTGGCGTCTCCATTACTGATATCCGCCAAAAATTCTTCCGCCTCAGGCTCCAGGACCGCCTCATAAGCTCCCATGCCCTTCTCCTGATCGGTGACGGCACGTCTTAGAAGGATCCGAATATCTTCCTTATCCAAGGACTTCAATTCAAAAATTACCGAACGGGAGAGCAAAGCCCCATTGACCTCAAAATAGGGATTTTCCGTTGTCGCCCCAATGAGTACAATGGTTCCATCCTCCACAAAAGGCAGAAGATAATCCTGCTGGCTCTTATTGAACCTGTGGATCTCGTCAATAAAGAGAATGGTTTTCTTCCCATACATTCCCTGATTGTTCTTCGCCTGTTCCACCACCTCTTCCATATCTTTCTTTCCGGCGGCGGTGGCATTGATGGATAAGAACTCCGCCTTTGTGGTATTGGCAATGACCTTTGCCAGAGTAGTCTTTCCCGTGCCGGGAGGACCATAGAAAATAATGGAGCTTAACTTGTCTGCCTTGATCGCCCGATACAACAGCTTATCCTTTCCGATGATATGCTGCTGACCCACCACTTCCTCTAAGGTTCCCGGACGTAACCGGCTCGCCAGAGGTGATTCGTTTTGCATATTTTGTTCTCGCATATATTCAAATATATCCATTTTTTTCACCTTTTCCTAATAGAATATACCTCATTTTGCAAGTTGAATCAACAGAAATTTCATTTTAATGAAAATTTATTCAAAAAGCAATTCATCCACCGTTACAAATTCATATCCTTTTTCTGTCAATTCATCCACGATCATCAATGCTGCCTCAACACTGCTCTTTGATGCATCGTGTAGTAGGATAATATCATTTTCTTTCACACTTTTTAAAACCTTCTGTACCACATTACCGGAACTGCTGCAGCACCAGTCCAGAGGATCCACATCCCAGAGAACGGTGATCATGTCCGCGGCACAGCCGCTGCTCTGGGGTTCGTTTCCAAAAGGCGGGCGGAGATACTGCGGATATTCCCCCGTGATCTCATAGATCAGATCGTTGGTCTTAGTGATCTGATTCTCAGCGTCGGTGGCGGAGAGCGTCGCAAGATTCACATGGTCGTAGGAATGATTGCCGATCAGATGTCCCTCGTCGTGCATCCGCTTTACAATGTCAGGATAGAGTTCCGCCTGTTTTCCCAACAAAAAAAAGGTTGCTTTCACATCCCTTTTTTTCAGCCCATCTAAGAGAGACTCCGTATATTCCGGATCGGGTCCGTCGTCGAACGTCAGCGCAACCATCTTCTTCTGCGTATCCTCCGTCTGTGTCCCGGCCTTTACCCCCTCGCTCTGGGTCGACACAAGATTTTTCCCTTCCCTCATCTCTATGATCTTAACTGATAAAACTTTAAAAGCAAAAACAGTAAAGACTAACAGGTTCAGACATAATAACAGTTTTGCAGCCTTCTTCATATTCGCTCCACAGATTCTTTCTGTAAGATTCTATGCTTCGCCGCTTTCACTTATGTTCCGCCCTATACGTCTTTTTCTCAGAAGTCCTCCCCAGGCAGGGCGCCTTCTGTCTGTTCCCCTTCCTCATCCTGACTCAGGTAATGTAAAAAACGCTTCACCTCCGCCCAGGCGCGCTTGGACTCCGGCATCAGCAGCATCGCCATCTGAAACACATGGAACATCCCCTCATAGATGGACATACGCACCTTGACCCCCGCCTCCTTCGCTTTTTTTGCCACCCTGGTGGAATCGCTGAGCAGCATCTCATAGGATCCTGCCTGGATAAGCATTGGCGGAAATCCTTCATAATCTCCAAAAAATGGCGATATGTATTCATTTGTCGGATCATTATCCGCAAGATAATCCTTATTGTACAAAAGACTGTCTCTGGTTTTGCCAAACAAGGGATCTTTTTCAAAATTTGTCTCCACAGACTCCCCGCTGATGGTCAGATCCGTCCAGGGCGACATGGCAATGATCCCGGCAGGAAGTCGCTCTCCATGATTCTTCAGCCAGAGGCAGAGCGCCAAAGCAAGTCCGCCTCCGGCGGAATCTCCCGCTACCACGATATGCTGTTCCTCATATCCCTGTTCCAGAAGCCAGCGCCAGGCGCTAAGGGCGTCCTCTAACGCCGCGGGATAGGGATGCTCCGGTGCCACCCGGTAGTCAATGGTCAGTACGTCACAGCCATTCCACAGCTCACTGTACAGCGCTGCAAAAGAACGGTAGGCATTTTTCATCGCTGCAATGTAGCCGCCTCCGTGAAGCTGCAGGATCACCCGGTTTTTTCTTCCCTCCACCGGCTCCAAAAGCTCCATTGTGAACTCTTCCATCTGGATCACCTGATGTGTAAGGTGTTCCGGGCACTTCCACTCCGGTTCCAGTTCCACGATTTTTTTCCTCAGTTCTCCGCTTTTAATCTTCTTTCCAATCAGAAGATCATTCGAGAATCTTCCAATTAAATCTCTGATTACTTTTCCTCTGATACTCTCCGTCATAATTTCCTCAGCTTCTATACATGAAATCTCCGTTTTAACTCTGCTCTTGCCTTTCCTCCTCCTATAATAAAGGTTCCCAAAAATAAAAGCACGGAAATCGCAAGGGCGATCTCACTTAAAAACGGCTTTGTAATAAATCCCTTCTTCCACAAAAAGATCGGCAGCAGACTGCAGATGATGCAAAAGAGCTGGAAGAGCAGATAACTCGGCCAGTTCCTCCAGTTCACGATCATCAAAAGCAGGATCGCCACGTTGAGCATGATCACTCCCGACGGCAGTACATAGTTCAAAGACCAGCCCCTGTAACCTACCACCCGGTCGATCATATAGATCAGTCCCACCGTGAACACCGTCAGCAGGATCATCTTACTGCGATAGCCGCTTTCATTTTGAATACCGATCTTCAAAACCAGAAAAATATACAAAAAGACTCCTGCCGTGATGATACTCCACCAGACTCCCTCGTAGTGGTTCATATTGAGAAATACCAGCAGAGCCTCCACCGCCACCGCCAAAAAGGTGTAGATACGAACGATCAGGGCGAACCGCTTCTCCCGGATGCCCACATTGGGATACCGCTCCAACGGCTCTTTCCCATCCTGCTCCAGAACGCAGCGACAAAGCGGACAGACCGCGGCATTATCTAAGATTTCAATTTTACAATTCCTGCATTTACTCATAGCACACTCCATTGCTTTCTATTGATACATCCAATCCATCCTCCGCCAGTTTTCTGAAAAACGCCTTCTGAACAGAGGTATCCTTCAATATAAAACTAAAGGAAAATACCAGGGTATCCTTGTAGGAACAGATGGTTCCCTTCAGGTTCTGTCCCTTTGACATGGCAAGGTAGGCATGGAAGCCCTCCACATAGGGTTCATATTCCTCCCGCACCGAGATATTTCCGATATTTGTCACCGTGGAGGTGTTGGCAAGGGCTGCCGAGGTATAGACGGATCGGATGGCGATCTTTTTTAATACCAGGGGCACGGCTCTTGCAATCAATGTCTTTTCATTGGACACGTTGTAGGAAAAAATTTCCTCCAGATGTTCCTTGTTGATCTGCTCCTTCAGACTCTTCTTCACAATTCCAAGAACCTCCTCAAAGGTATAAGTCTCCTCCGTAGGATGGAACTCTGCCGAGACGACGGCAAAGAAATTCTTCGTGGTTACAGAGTCAAAGAAAGGACGCAGATTCACCGGCACCGCGACCCGGATCGGTCTCTTTCCCGGCATCCCGTGCATACATTCCAGATAAATGCTCCACACAAAGACGGAAACCAGATATTCGTTGATGCTAACATTCCACTTCTTACAAACGGATTTCAACTGCGGGATATTCAAATATCCATGAATCACTCCGAACTCCGGCGTCTTGAATTTTTCCCCTTTTAACAGATATGCCTTCTGGGTCTTATAGCTCTTCTGATGGCTCTTTCTGTAATTTTTCAAAAAACTGTCTTCCGTATTCAGGGAGGTGTCGCTGCAAAGAGCATCCCCGCCCAACTGCTCCCGCAGATCCGGGTGTGCCAGGCGCAGATACTGATAGGTCAGCTCCTTTAAAAAGTTGATGCCTCCCATTCCGTCGGTCAATACATGAAAGACCTCCAGATTGATCCTGCATTTATAATAGGAGACCCGGAACAGATAGCTTCGGTTCTTATTCTGCTGGATAAATCGGCAGGGATAAGTCTCCTCCTCCAAAACAAGCGGCGCCCGCTTGACATTCTCCTCAAAATAGTACCAGAAAATCCCCTGTCTCAGACGCACGTTGAATAATTCAAACTTCGGCAGCATGATATCCAATGCCTGCTGCAGCAGGTTCTGCTGTATCTCTTCCTTTAAGACCACACTGATGCGGTATACGTTGGTCATCTCTTCCCCTGCGATGACGGGAAAGAGATGAGCCGTATTGTCCAATTTGTCCCATTTTAAGGTCCGTTGTTGTTCTTCGGTTCTTTTCATACCGTCCTCTTTTCCAAGAATTTTTCCTATATAGTATAAGAGTATTTCCCCTTTCTGTAAAGAATTTCTGAAAAGAAAAAGAATCCCACCTTTCTGTGAGATTCTTTTTTCCATCAGCCCTGGGCAAATCTTGCCAGGAACTGTTTCGTCCGTTCCTCCTTCGGATTCTCGATCACTTCTTTCGGATCTCCCTGTTCCACGATATAACCGCCATCCATGAAGATCACCCGGTCTGCCACATCTCTGGCGAAGCTCATCTCATGAGTGACGATGACCATGGTCATCTTCTCCTTTGCAAGCTCCCGGATCACCTTTAAGATCTCTCCGGTCAGCTCCGGATCCAGGGCGCTGGTGGGCTCGTCGAAAAAGAGGATGGAGGGCTTTAACGCCAACGCTCTTGCAATGGCGACACGCTGCTGCTGTCCGCCGGAGAGCTGACAGGGATAGGCGCCCGCCTTATCCTCCAGTCCCATCTTCACCAACAGTTCCCGCGCCTCCTGTTCCACTTCCTTCTTATTCCGCTTCTGTACGCTCACCGGGGCGTCCATGATATTTTTTAACACCGAATAATGGGGAAAGAGGTTGAAGTTCTGAAACACCAGCCCAAAGCGTCCCTCAAAATGAATGCTGCCGCTGTCCTCCTGTTCCAGCCCCGTGCAGCATCGAAGCAGGGTGGATTTTCCCGAACCGGAGGGGCCGATGATCGCCACAACCTCGCCTTCCTCCACGGACATGGAAATGTCGTGAAGGACATCCAGATCCCCAAAACTCTTTTTTAAGCTCTCTATCTCTAATAATTTCATCGTGCTTCTCCTACTGATAATAAGACAGGCGTTTTTCCAGATATTCCATGAACACCGCCACGATCAGATTGAATATATAATAGAAGATTCCCGCCACAAAAAGCGGTACTATAGTGGTCTGCGCCGCCGCGATCTGTTTTGCAATGGTGAACATCTCCGCATATGCAAGGACAAAGGCAAGGGAAGTATCCTTCACCAGGGTGATGACCTCATTGGTCACCGGAGGCAGGACACGCTTCACCATCTGCGGGAAGATGATCTTGAAAAAGGTCTGTACTTTAGAATATCCCAACACCTTCGCCGCCTCCCGCTGTCCCACCGGGATTCCCTGAATACCGGAGCGGTAGATTTCCGCAAAATAAGCCGCGTAATTCACGCTGAAGCCAATGATCGTCGCATAAAAACGGTATTCCGGCACCAGCCGCATTTTAAACAGATAATAGGGTCCAAAATAAACCACCAAAAGCTGGAGCATCAGAGGGGTTCCCCTCATAATGGATATGTAAATCTTCATCAGCCATTGGAGCGGTTTAAATCTGGACATTCTCGCAAATGCCACAAGCAGCCCCAAAGGCATGGAAAAAAGTAAAGTCAGTACAAATATGGATATGGAAGCCCCCATCCCCGAAAAGAGCTGACCCAGCATATTCTGAAGCGTCATTCATCCTCTCCTTACTTACCGAGACATACCATATCGGCTAAATCCCATTCCTCGGCGATCTTATCAAAGGTTCCATCCTCTACCATCTCATCCAGGGTTGCCTGAACCTGATCTCTCAACTCCTCATTGCCCAGCTTGAATCCAACGGCATACTGCTCGGTACGGATCTTATCCTCAAGCATCACAAAACCCTCTCTGGATTCCAGCTGATAATCCGCCACTCCGATATCTACCACGATCGCGTCCACAGAACCTGCCTCCAGATTCATAAACGCCGTATTGTAGTCAGCTACCTGCTGTAGATCCGCAAAGCTAGCCGCCAGCTCCAGATTCTCCTCGTTGTCCTCCTCGTCCGTCAACGCTGCCAGTCCTGAGGAATCCGCCTGAACAGCCACTACTTTTCCTGCCAGATCCTCTTTTTTCTCAATTCCGGAATCCTCTGCTACCACAACCACGATGGAATTGTCCACATAAGGATCGGACCAGGTATATTTGTCCTCCCGTCCTGTCATGGTAAAACCGTTCCAGATACAGTCGATGGATCCGGAGCTTAACTCCATATCCTTGGAATCCCAGTCGATCGGCTGTTTTACCAGATCCCAGTTGTTGCGCTTGCAGACTTCCTGCGCCAGATCCAGGTCAAAGCCCACATACTCGCCGTCGTCGTCCTTATATCCATATGGCGGATATTCTGCGTCAAAACCTACGATAAACTCATTGCCGGAAGCCTCCTGCGTCTTTTCTTCTTTGTTTGCAGATGTATCTGCCTCATCGCCGCTGTTTGAGCAGCCAGCCATTGTGAATACCATTGCCGCCGCTAAGAACATCGCCGCAAATCTCGTTGCTTTTTTCATAAAAAAATCCTCCTTCATCGTTCTCATGTACTTTAGTATACTAACATGATAAAACAACGATGTAAAGGAGGATTTCCGTTTTTCTCTGCGCTTTTTCTAATCAAATACCCTTCTTTTTTCTTTCGTAAGCTGTCCCACAATGGAGAGAAGTTTTTCAAAATCACCGATCAGACTTTCGGAAAGTCTCTGCGCATCTGCATATATCTTCTCGGTCTGCTCATAGTCCTCATCGAACAGCGCCTGTATCATCTGATTACCAAAACCATGAAGTTCTCGGTGTTTGCTCTCAAGAGTATCCCAGATCTTTCGCACCTCTTCATTTTTCGGTTCCATGGAATAATAAAAATGACCAAAACCGCATCTCCTGTCATCCAACTGAAGCGGCAGAACCGTCTTCTCCGTTTTCATGCTCTTAAGGATCTCCAGCCAATTTTTATGCGCATCAATGGCATTTCGGATGGAATTTTCAAATACCGCATTGTCCAGCATATAGAAAGCGTCCTGTCCCATCTTTCCAATGAGCTTCATGGAACCATCCAGTTCCTTCTCCACTTCCTCCATCGGTTTTACCGCCCTGCCCATATCCTCATTGATGAGCTCCAGCTGTCCTGCGTCTGTCTTTAGGGCTGCGCACTGCTCCTCCATACGGTTGATCTGGGTATCCAGAACATTGACGGAGCTGCTGATCTCCTCGCTGACTGCTGCCAGAGAGCTGATGGACTCGGAGATCTGTCCCACACTTTTCTGATTCACATCATTGATCTCCCAAACGGAATTGATCTTATCATTGATCGTACCCAGCGCCTCAATGGTGGTCGCCACACTTTTTGAACTCTTCTGGGAAGCCCCCTCAATGTGTTCCACAAAGGAACCCATATTGTCTGTCAGCTCCCTGGTCTGTTCCGCAAGCTGCCGGATCTCGTCCGCCACCACTGCGAATCCTCTTCCTGCCTCCCCGGCTCTTGCCGCCTCAATGCTGGCGTTTAACGCCAGCAGATTGGTCTGGGAAGAAATGGAATTGATTCCCTCAATGACTTCATTCATCCGATCGATGATACCAAGCAGATTCTCCATGTCCGTCTTCATCTCATGAGAATTGACGATGGTCTTGGTGGACAGCTCACGGATTCCGGTCAACTCATCCTGTCCCGCCTCGATTTTTTTGAAAACCGTTGAAGACTCCTCGGAAGCCTCAATGATGGTATTGGTCAGATTCTCATGGGCATTGGTCACCTCTCCCGCAATGGAAGCCATCTCCGTAGTCGCCTGATGTATGATCCCTGACGCCTGGGAAACGTCTGACGTAACCTTACTCATCTTCCCCGAACTATCTGCAATCCCCACATCCAGAGCGCTCACCTTCATGACCGCATTCAGATTCTTCTGCATGAGATTCGCAAAATCCTTCTTGCCGGTCTTTAACCGGTCATACATGCTCTGCAGCTCTGACGATTCTCTGGAATAATCCATTTCCTCCATTTCTGAAAGAGCACGAAGCGCTCCTCCGTTTTTTCCTGCCTTACCAAAAGCCATTTCTATTCCTCCTCAATACACCTCTGCCGTGTTCGTTTTATGTACTTTACAAAAATTTTACACTAACCGACAGAAAACGTCAAATCAGATTCTCAGAAACTTCCATCGCTTTCCTCTATCATATCCCAAAATTCTTCTAAGGTCAGATTTTTTTCAGAAAGATACCGTGCCGCCTCAACTCCTACATACCGGAAATGCCATGGCTCGTAGTCGATCCCCGTGATCTCCTCCTTCCCCTTTGGATAGCGGAGAATGAATCCATATTTCATACAGTGCTTTTGTAGCCACTGGTTCGCCGGGCACTTCTCCTGGGTCGCATCCAGATTGGAATTGCCGGAAACCAGAATATCTAAAGCCAGCCCTGTCTCGTGCTCGCTGTATCCCGCCGGCATGACCTGACGCAGAGTTTCACCCAGAGCCTCCTCATACGTCATTCCGTTCTTCCTTAATTTTTCCACATCATGATCAATGAGCTTTTGCTGATAATCCTCAGAACGATATGCCGAGGCGATATAGAACTGATACCCCTCCTCCCCCGCCTCCGCCAGCATTCTGACCAGATCCTCATATAAGACCTCCGACGCCTGAAGCCTCCCTTTACAGATATTGCGAAGCTTCGGCTGATAGTATTTCGGAATCTCATGATCCTTATTTGCCAGGATCAAAAGCTCCTGATTCTTTTGAAAGATCTTAGCCGCCTTTGCTCTGTCTATCCTGTTTACCTCCGTTCCCATCGCTTCCTCCCGCTTAGAGGAAAGACGAATCTTTTCCTCTTCTTCGTAAGAAGCTTCTCTAAGGTTCCTCTGTACTGCCTCCTTCACAGAAAAAGCGCCGTAACTTCCGAATACAAGCAGAGCGCTGATACACACAAGGAGCAGACCCCGCCTGTTCCGATCCTGATTCCTGTCAAACATCATATAAAATCCCCCTTTTATCATCTCGTTCAAACCTATGATAAAAGGGGGATGTGCCACACTTGTTTTGCAATTGTTTCGGGAATGTAAAATCTGCATTTATTATGACAATGGTTTACTTCCCGTTATATAAAAGCCTATGAAATCAATATCGGAGCCTGTCCTGGCATGGTTCCCATAAGCATCTTCTTTTTCACTGGAGTCACTGTAAGAACCAGCGCCATAGGATTCCAAACTGTCCAGCGAAAATCCTTCCACGGCATAAAACTGTCCCTCGTTCAGACTCTGATAAAATCGTCCCTCCTCCTTTTCTATCTCTCCATTTCCTTCTAACTCAAATTGGGAGACAAAGATCGTCAACAGCTTTTCCTTGTCCTGATCCTGTATCTTTGTAACCTCTCCATCCAGATCGATCTGCATATTAAGGATCTGCCCGGTGACGGCGTTCATTTCCAGATATATATTCTCCTCCGTTCCATAAAACTCCAGATGCCAGGAGCTGAAAATACGGTTACTGTCCACCGTCATTTCGCTCTCCTCTCCGGGTCTGGAAAGATTCGCCGCTACGTTCCAGTCTGTCTCCTGCCACAGATCGGCAAGAAAACTGCTCTCCTGCTTTAACTGATTAAGCCATTCTTTTCCTCTCTCTACAGCCTCCTCTATGGATAATTGTCCATAATACGGTTCATGCGGGCAGCGCATCCCGCTGTCCTCCTCTTTTTTTAAGATCAGAGATAACTCCTCCGCCGACAGGCAGGTATCCGACTGACTGTAACGGACTTCCTCCCCCTGCCGGTCTTCTGAGACAGATTTTTGTTCCACCGTTCCGCCTCCGGACAGCAGGGACTCTTCCTCCTTTTCCAATCCTACCCGCAGGATACACAGCCCTCCTGCTGCAATGCACAGGGATAGCAGCAGGGCTGCCGCCGTTCCCATGAATTTTTTATGCATCTTCCACCTCTCCTTCACAGGCTACATACAGGCTGACTTTTGTCCCCTCCCGCTCCCTGCTCTCAATCTGCAGTATACTCCCGTGTATCCTTGCGATCTGCTCAGACAATGCCAGCCCAAGTCCGGCCCCGTGTTGTTTTCTTGACCGGGATTTATCCACCATGTAAAACGCCTCCGTAACTTTTCCAATCTCTCCTTCTGGGATTCCGCACCCATTGTCCTGTACCTGAATAAGATAGCCGTCCTCTTTTCGTTTCCCAGTGATCTGAATCTCACTGCCGCCCGCCTTGGTAGCATTGTCCACCAGATTCCAGATCAGGGTCTTAAACAGGTCGATTTCCACCTTGATATAGACATTGTCCACATCGGTTTTCAGATCAGCGCCCCGCTCATGCAAGATGGGTTCTATTCCCTGTAAGATGTGATCTATTACCTCTTCTGCAGGCATTGCTTCCAGCAAAAACTCATTCCTGCCAAGGACGAACAGATCCATCAGCTTTAAAGAGAGGGCTTCCAAGCGCATGCCTTCGTTCATGATGTACCATGCCGCCTCCTTTTCCTCCTCTCTGGAGAGTTCTCTCTGGTAAAGCATATCCGCATACCCGATGACCGAAGTTAAAGGCGTCTTTAACTCATGGGCAAAATTCGCCACAAATTCTTCTCTTTGCCGCAGCGCCTCCGACAATTCCTCTACCTTTTCTTCCACGGAATCCGTCATGATATTAAAACTCTCCGTCAGCTCTGCGATCTCGTCGCTGCCCCTTGCGGCCAGCCGCTCCCCGTAGTCGCCTCTCGCAATCCGCTTTGCCGCCAGATTCATCTTCTTGATGGGTCTTGTGATAAATGCTGAAAGCACCAGCATTACGCCCATACTCACTGCCAGAACCGCCAGATACATTTTCTGAAACTGTTCCGCCAGATCCTGATGCTTTTGCGTGAGGGTGGTGACGTCCACCGCCTTTAATAAATAAACGGAAATATCATCCTGTACGATCTTTCCTCCGGTCAGAATATAACTCTTTTCCCCCGCTCTTTGATACTGATAGCTTATGACGTCCTCCCGCAGAGTCTTTACAAAGGAATCGTCGATCCCCTCCGGCAGATTAGAGATCAGTGGTCTCTCTTCCTCCAGGTAAAAGGCGGTTCCCTCGCCCAGATTGGACGCCAGCCTCTCAAAGAGCTTCTCATTTTCCCGGTAGCCCTCCATAAGATCCTGCCAGCCTGAGAGGATTCCTGACTGTACCGTGAATTTATCATACTGATACTGCCTTAAGGCAATCTCCTTTTCTCTGTTCAATTCATTTTGATAGGTGTCTGTCAAAAGCAGGTATCCGGCGACCAGAAATGCCGCGCTGAAGATCGCCGTCCCGCACAAAAATATTTTCGCATACAGACGCATTATTATCCCTCCAATCGGTATCCTATCCGAAAGACTGTCTTGATGGCATCCTCCAGTCCCAGTTTTTTCCTGAGACGGCGGATATGGGTATCCAATGTACGGGTCTCCCCCATAAAGGGTTCCTCCCAGACTTTTTCATAGAGCCTGTCCCTGGAAAGCACTACGTTCTTATTCCGCACCAGTTCCACCAGCAGGTCAAATTCCTTCACCGTCAGCTCCACAGGCTCCCCGTTTTTTAACACCTGTCTGGAAGCTGTATTGATGACCACATCCTTCATCCGCAGTTCCTTCTGGCTCTTGCCATATCTTCTGAGCACGGCTTCGATCCTCGCCAAAAGCTCGCCGATCTGAAAGGGTTTTACGATGTAGTCGTCGGCGCCGAGACGAAGTCCTTTGATCCGATCCTCCACCGTTCCTCTGGCTGTGAGGAAGATCACCGGGGTTCCCAGATGTTTTACAAATTCCAGAAGCTCATAACCGCTAATCTGGGGAAGCATGATGTCCAAAAGGATCAGATCGTACTCTTCCTTTTCGATATAGTCTGCTCCCTCCGCTCCGTCAGAGGCGCAGGTACAGCGGTAGCCCTCGTTGGTCAGGTTTACATAGATGAGGTTTGAGATGGCTTCGTCGTCTTCCACGACTAATATTTTTAACATAAAAATGACACTCCTTTGTGATTTATCATGCAAAGCATGAGATATGATGATCTTATCACAAAGATGTGTCATAGTTGTATCTTGATTACATTTCGAAAATTTATTTTATGGACAATAATGAGTCCAGGACCGCTTCTATATCTTCGTTGATACAGATCGCCCGCTTAGCAATTTCCTCCGGGCAGACTGCTTCTCCA
Source organism: uncultured Lachnospiraceae bacterium (assembly GCA_958428365.1). Lineage (GTDB taxonomy): Bacteria > Bacillota > Clostridia > Lachnospirales > Lachnospiraceae > Maccoyibacter. The sequence continues at coordinate 36,822 of CAUAFT010000003.1, forward strand.
AGGTTGATGCAGGCATATACCGCATTGCGATTCTGCTCCGTCATCTGCCAGAAAGAATACTTAATGATCACAGGGGTGTTTGCTCCCACTCCCAACTCCAGATACAGTACCCGAAGTCCCTCATGACGACGGATAAAATCCTCATACCTGTTTGCCGCATCGTGCCAGCCCTCGTCCTCCACAAAACTATCGTCAGAACGCAGATTCATGGTCAGCGGTCTGCCGCACCTTGGGCAATGGGGGATCAGCTCTGTGGGAATACGAAAATCCTTCTGCTCTGCCACCATCTGCCGGACAACCGCCTCATTGTCGTAATTTTTCCGGTGACATGGACCGGAACACTGCCACAGCCCATAATCCCCCTGGGTGTAAAATAAGCGCTTTTTCTCGAAACCTGCTTTCTGAAAACAGTGGTCTACGTTGGTCGTGAGTACAAAATAATCTTTCTCCTTCACCAATTCCAGCAGTTTTTGATAGACGGGCTTCGGAGGATCCACATAGCGGTTATAATAAATATGCCGGCTCCACCACGCCCAATATTCCTCTAAAGAAGAATAGGGATAGAAGCCGCCGGAATACATATCGCTGATCCCGTACTTTTCTGCAAAATCTCCAAAGTATTTCTGAAAACGCTCTCCGCTGTAAGTAAATCCAGCCGCCGTAGAAAGACCGGCGCCCGCTCCGATCACCACGGCATCTGCCTGATCCAGCTCCATCCTCAGTCTCTCAATCTGCCGTGAGTAATTTTCTGTAGATTTCTCTGTCCAGATCTTTGAAAACATTGAATATCACCTCTATTCCGCTCTGTGTCTGACGCTTATATTCCCTCACTGTCTGCACTGCAATCTCTGCCGCCCTCTCGTTTGGAAAATGAAATTCTCCCGTTGAAATGCAGCAAAAGGCAATGCTTTTTACCTGATTTTCTTCTGCCAGTTCCAGGCAGGAGCGATAACAGGACGCCAGCAGTTCCTCGTCCTTCTCCGTGAGCCTTCCCCGGACGATGGGGCCCACCGTATGCAGAATATACTTGCAGGGCAGGTTAAACGCAGGCGTGATCTTCGCTCTTCCAGTCTCCTCCTCATGCCCCTGCTCTTCCATTAATTTTGCACAGGCTTCCCGAAGCTGTATTCCGGAATAAGTATGGATCGCATTATCAATACAGCCGTGATTCGGACAAAAGCAGCCCAGCATCTGGCTGTTGGCAGCGTTGACAATGGCGTCGCAGCGCAGCGTGGTGATATCTCCCTGCCAGAGATAGATTTCCTTCTGAAGGGGAATAAGATTAGTCAGCTCAGTGATCCCTTTTTGTCTGATCTCCTCCTGCAAGTATTCATCCTGTATCTCAAAAAAGGCTTTTTCTGTTTTTCCGGGCATACGGACGTTCATAAGTCCCCGTAAAAGCTGTTTTTGTTCTGCGGCAGATTCTGGAACTTCTATATCGTCGTATGTATGGTTTTCCCCTAAAAGTTCCTGAATTAGGTAAATTCTCCGCTCCTGCTGATTCATCCCTTCTCACCTCTTTTCAATCACTTGTTTCGGACAGATTTCTGCACAGCGTCCGCAGTGCAGGCAATGGTTCTGATCGATTACAACCGGCTTTTTGGAAATATCAATACATTTCTGGGGACAGACCGAGTAACATAACTTACAGCCGATACAGCCTTCACCCACAAAATAGCCTCCCTGTTGCTTCTGGATATTTCCGATCACAAAGCTGTCCCGCGCCACATGAGAAGGATCGCTGATATCAAAGAACTCCCCTTCCGCTTCATAAATCGCAAAAACCTCCAGCGCACTGCGTGTATCTGCCGGATAGATCTGCTGCATATAAGGATTTTTTTCAAAAATCTCATCCAGCTTTTCACTTCCGATGTTGGTAATCTCTCCCCGCAATGAAACAGAATATTTATCCTTTGTGGCAGACAGGGAAATATAGTTCTGTCTCATCAACTGCTCATAAAATGCCTTTCCTCTTGCTGTCAGAAAATATACTCCCCTGTCATCCCACAGCATCATATCGATCACACGGGTCTGTGGATGTCCGTCAGCGCCGATTGTGGCGATCACAGCAGAATGTATCTGCTCCACTAATAATCTCAAATAATCTTTTGTCTGCATTTGAAGCGCTCCTTTCCACGGTTTCTTTTCAGCACAGGTGTCAGGCGCTTATCAGCGGTTGGCAGACTTTATTGCCGGTCAGGAATCACACCTTGCCCCGAAGATTGCTTCTCATTTTTTTGCTGATACAATCAGCATTTTCTTAAAATTCGTAAGGCGGATTGCCGGAAAAATCTGCGATCACGCCATGAGGATCTTCCAGATAAAACACCTCAAAAATTGGATTATCTGCGGTCTGGTACTGTCCCTTGACAATCGGGTTTGCGATGCACATCTCTTTCGCCTTCATATTGTCTTCAAATACTGCTTTACCATGCAGACGGATCCATTCATAGGATGGACTGGATACGGAGATCTCAATCTCAGGATTCTCCTGCATGTCCTTGTAAACATCCTTGGTGTTGTTGGTACAGAACCACAGCTTACCGTCCATTTCTCCTGAGAACATGAACGGACGGCACTTTGCTTTTCCGTCACGTCCTACGGTTGCGAGATATTGAACAGGGTTTTGATTCAGAAATTCGATTACTTTTTTCATTGTGCTTACCTCCACATTTTTGTTTTTTTTAGAATTATTTGCTCTTCCTTCCTGATGAATTTATAATAAAACTGTATTGTGGATTCGTAAAGTAGGCACAATATTGTGCTATAGTTACCTATAGGATACTATAGAAGAGGGATACGTCTTGGATTCCTAATTTCCTCAATAATTTCACTTCACTTGACAAGTATAATTTGTATTTTGAGACAAAGATTTGCGTTTCTTTTTCTGTCAACATATATTTGACCACAGATTCACTTTCATCTGTACATAACATCATATCAATCGGAGGATTATCTCCCTCATTTATAAATAGCCTCCAAATAATCCATATAGACCATCTCTATATTCATTTTTCACTCTCTTCCTACTATCGTCGAATGACCTCTAAAATGTATAAAGTATACACACTGAAGCCATACTTCCTTTTTATGTACTACTTAATCGATAGGTCACTCGCTCCTTCGGCTTGTACGCTGCAGCTTGTTTGGCAATATTATCAAACAGCACTTTGCCCTCTCCATCGCCAAACTCCTTTTTTACATTACTTACACTATCCGATTTTGTTTGGTCAAAAGAACATCGTCTCTACAATGCACAGTATTGTCCTATACTTTTCTCTGATAATTTTCCAATTGATGGAAAACACCTACAACATTAACTATATCAGACCTGATATCAAATACAATCACATAATCCATCTGAGGTACGACTGATTCATGATACCCCCTCTTTGCCAAGAAAGCATCTCTGCTGACTGGAAACTGCTCTGGATCAGTCTCCAGTCTGTCATATACATCATCAACACCATCTAACAAACATGGGTTTTCTTGCTGCAATAAAAAATTGCTGATAGTAGATTTTCCACTACCATTTGCTCCATAAATAAAATTTATCTTCTTACAATTCATCAATGATGCGCCACTCTTATTGTAAGTTGCACAACTTTTCATATGTATATTGTTAATCATAATAGTATCCTCTTCTATGACAAATAACTTCTCTAATTTCTTGTATCTCCCCACTCTATATCAACCACAACCGCCACATTTATATAATCCTTAATCTCTTTATTCCTCATTTTCTGACCCTCGTCTGTAAATACAATATGTTTATGAAAATGCCTAAAATTAAAGATTTCTACATATCTTTTCTTTGTATCGACACTATAGTCTCCACATGCGTACCAAATCAAAATATATCCCCACAAAGTCACGGAAATATGGGCAATATTTATACAATACTAATACTGCTCGTGCATCCCTTTTCCCACAAAATATAAGTTCCATCAATTTTGCACCACCCTGATGTAAAATCTACTTCTCTTTCTCACCGTCAGTATTCTCTTCCCCTACCATACCAGCTTCCAATGCCTGATATTCTTGATTTAACTCCCTCAATAATTCTTCTTTGCTTGGCAAGTATAATTTATACTTCGAAGCAAAAATTTGTGTTTCATTTTCTGGCAACGTATATTTGACCACAGATTCACTTTTTTCCGCACATAACACAATACCAATCGGTGGATTATCTCCCTCATTCATAAGCTCTCGTTCATAATAATGAACATACATCTGCATCTGCCCTAAATCCTGATGCGTTAAGTCCCCAACCTTTAAATCAATCAAGACGAAACATTTTAAGATGTAATTATAAAATACAAGGTCAATTCTAAAATGACGTCCATCAAACGATATTCTTTTCTGTCTTGCGACAAATGAAAATCCTCTGCCACGTTCCAAAAGAAATTTTTGCAAATGTGTAATTAACGCTTGTTCCACATCACTTTCATAAAAATCATCATTAGGCACCAGCCCAAGAAATTCTAACACATATGGGTCACGGATAACATCTTCTGGCTTTTTCGCCGGCTCTAGTGTCTGAATTTCCGCTGCAACTTGCTCTTTATTTTTACTGGATAATAATCTTTCATAAAAAAAAGAATTTATCTGGCGCTCAAGTTGTCTGGTACTCCATTGTGATTTTATAGCTTCCTGCATATAAAATTCTCGTGTATTTTCATTTTCCACTCGCATCAGAAGCCGATAATACGTCCAACTCAATTCGCTACGCAGTGCGTAGCTATTTGGAAATGTTAAATAAAACTGCCGCATGTTTTTTTAGTTTGCAACGGTAAATCCTTTCCCAAAATCCTGAGTCATTTGCTTTGACAATTCCTTCAATAAACCTGTCCCATACTCCGCCTTTTCATTACCGCCCTGTTCTTCAATGATTGATTTGCCTATATTCCAATAGGCTTCAACCATTGCAAAATTAGCTGTTTGATAAACTTTATTTCTTGCTGTGAATCAAATTTTTTAATTTCATTATAAAAAATTTGATTCATCATAATCTCACTTGTCCCCATTTATATTTCTAAAATCCAATACGGCTATGCCATCAATATCATCAATCCTCATTTCTGTTTGCAACCATTCTAAATTTTCCCCTCTTCTATCTACAAACATTTTAAAATAATCTGGTATTCCGATTCCAGAATGCTTTATTCCATACACTCCTTGAACAGAATCATTTAGTATTTTTTCTCTGTTGTGCAGTATATGCTTCCTATTAAACTGATCCAACACGCTTTCAATATCATTACGGAATAATAGATCTAATAACGATAACTTTAATGCCTTATTTACAATATCCGTATCTCGCAGTTTGTGCCTTGGATATTTATATAATTCCTTATATACCTTTAATGACGGAGATACATAACATCCATTTTCACAACTATCACACCAATAAATAACAGAACTATCAATATATGGAAATTCATCAATTTGTTTATTTATATCCACAGGTGCAGTAGAATAATACAAATATAAAGGGAAAGCATTTTTGTATTTTGCTGTTTCCATAAGCAGATCTATTTGATAGCCATTTTTATTTCCATAAGACAATAACGGATAATTATCTCTGCCATTGGAAAGTAATTTTTTAGCCTGCACTAAAAATCTATAGGCATTATATTCTTTACCATATCTTGGAGTTAAAATCCACCATTCCCAATCAGCACCATTGTTTGCTTCCTTATGTCTTGTGAACTCCTGATAGTATAGATTAGAACAATGTTCTGACGTATAATATAGTAACCAATCCGTTAGAGATTCTTCTTTTACGTTTGGTTGTTTATTTAACCAATCATAAATTTCTCTAGAGCTGTCGTGAAATACCACTATTCTTCTCCTCTCTTGTAACACAGACTTTATATAACCTCAAAATGCTTCAAAGCATCTTTAATAGCTTCTACTTTTTCCGCCGTCGGATGCTTCCTCGGCTGCTTTAATTCTTCTACCGCATTAGGGGCATCGTACATCGGCAAGTCTAAATCCCTCTTTACCTCTGCGATGTATGCGGTATGTACTTTGAAGCCGTATTTTGCTTCTATGTACTCCTTAATCATCTTATAGGTCACTCGCTCTTTCGGCTTGTACGCTTCGGCTCTCTTAGCAATATTATCAAGCGGCACTTTGCCTTCGCCCTCGCCAAACTCTACTTTTACGTTGATTACGCTGTCGGTTTTTTGTGGGAAAGCATTACTACCGTCTCAATCCCCGTAGTCTGCGGAAACATATCCACACAACAAATCCTCTCCGGCTCATACCCTCTCGCCATCAACACCTCCAGATCCCTCGCCAGACTCGTAGGTTTGCAGGAGATATAAACCATCTGATCCACCCCATACCGTATGATCTTCTCCAACGCCTTCGGATGAATCCCATCCCTCGGCGGATCCAACACAATGAAATCCGGCTTCTCCTCAATCTCATCCAACACTTTTAAGACATCCCCCGCCAAAAATTCACAATTCTTCAATCCATTCAGCTCTGCGTTCTCCTTCGCCGCCTCCACCGCTTCTTCCACGATCTCAACACCGATTACTTTTCTGGCAACGGGAGCCAAGATCTGCGCAATGGTTCCAGTTCCGCTGTACAGGTCATAGACCAGCTTTCCATCGCCCGCATCGGCAATATAATCCCTCGCCGTCTCGTAAAGCACTTCCGCCCCCAGAGAATTTGTCTGGAAAAAGGAAAACGGCGTGATTCGAAACCGCAATCCCAGCAATTCCTCATAGAAAAATTCCTGTCCATACAAAAGCTCCGTATGCTCATTGATAATAGCGTCCGCCACACTGTCGTTCTGCGTATTTAAGATTCCAACGATCCGCCCCTCCAACTGCAATGCACACAGGGCTTCCACCATCTCTTTTAACAGTTCTTCTTTGAGTATTCCATCTACTTCCTGGGTCGTAGTCACCAGATCAATAAGGATCTCCCCGGTTTTCACCGCCTTACGCACTAGGAGATGACGCAGATATCCCACATGACTCATCTTGTGGTAAAAAGGTACGTTCCGTTCCGTAAAAAAATCCAACACACATCTTAAAATCTTAGAATAATCCTCATCCACGATCCGGCATCCGTCCACCGTCACGATGTCATGAAAACTTCCTCTTTTGTGCATCCCAAGGCTCAAAGGTCCATCCTTGACCTCGTCTCCAAAAGAAAACTCCATCTTATTGCGGTATGCAAGATGATTCGGACTCTCCTTGATCCCCTCAAAAAACTCTTCTATCTTCTTTCCGTTTGCCTCCAAAACAGGCGATAACAGTCCCTTCACCTGAGACGCCTTGATCTCAAGCTGCTTTTCATAAGGGACTCCCTGGTACATACAGCCGCCGCATTTTCCAAAGTATGTACAGGCAGCTTCCGTTTCCAGATGGGATTTCTCCAAAACCTCCAACAGACGTCCTTCCGCCTTCCCCTTTCGCATTTTATTTATGGAAAAACGGATTTTCTGCCCTGGGATCACATTTTTTATAAGAACCTTCCTCTCTTCACCTTCCACCCGGACGATCCCTTTATTGGGAAACTCCACAACTTCCACGATCCCTTCTAAAACCTGTCCTTTTTTCATGTCTTCTCCTATCACTGATCTATTTCATAAAAAAAGACTGCAATCCATGCAGCCTTTTTTCTCTCATTTGATTATTCTGAGTCTTTCTCGTCTTCTGCTTCATCCTCATCATCGAAAAAGTCATCTTCTTCGTCTTCAAAATCATCCTCGAAGTCCTCCAGATAATCCGGTGCGAAGAAACGATATACCGCATAAGCGATTCCTGCCACTGCTGCGATTACACCGATCACTGCCAGTACGGTAAGAAACTTCTTATTGCACTTTTCCTCTTCTTCTTTCTTCTTCAATACCTCATTAAGCAACTCTTCCACTCTGTTCATAGCCACCGCTCCTTTATTTTTTATTTTATGAAGTGCTGATTTCGTTTTATTTCATTCAGTATATCATATTTTCCCCCATTGTCCTATACAAAATTCAAAATTTTCTTAAAATTTTATAATTTTGTTCTTTACGACAAATCCACAATGCCAATCAAAAAATCACACCTTTTTCAGCTTCGCAAAAGAAGCGAACATTTTCTTGGTTCCCACTTTGTCAAAGTCCACGGTCACCTCAAAATCCCTGCCTCCCCGGACAATGGAGGTTACCTCTCCTTCCCCGAACTTTATGTGTTTTACCCGGTCTCCTTCCCGATATCCTAAGGCTTCCGGATCTCCCGGTGTGCCAAAAGATTTTCCGGTCTGTGGCATTCCGTAAGGTTTTGTCTGGAACGCCTTTTTCGCCTGCTGGTAAGCCTGCTGCTTTGGAAGCTCCCGAACCCGTTCTTTTCGCACGGCTCCGGTCAGAAGCTCCCTTGGGATCTCCTTTACGAACCGGGAGACTTTATTGTACTGCGTCTCCCCCCGCACCATTCTCTGTCTGGCGCAGGTAATGGCCAGATTCTGCTTCGCTCTGGTAATGCCCACATAGGCAAGACGGCGTTCTTCCTCCAGCTCCGCCACGGAATCGTCGGACACAATGCTCATATAACTTGGAAACAGTCCGTCTTCCATTCCCGCCAGATAGACCTGTGGAAATTCCAGTCCTTTGGCGCTGTGAAGCGTCATTAGCACCACATAGTCCTGGTCTTCGTCCAGACTGTCGATATCCGCCACAAGCGCCACCTCTTCCAAAAATCCGCTTAGGGTAGGCTGTTCACCGTTTTCCTCACAGGCGTCCTCATAAGCCGCCGCTTTACTGATCAGCTCGTCGATATTTTCAATTCTTGCCTGGGCTTCCTCGGTGTCCTCCGCCTCCAGCTCCGCCACATAACCTGTCTGCTCAATGATATCTTTTAAAAGCTCTGACACTCCAAGGATCTCCACCTTGGAACGCATTGCCTGAATGAACAGAACAAAGGGCTTGATCTTAGCCGCTGCCCGTCCCAGCGTCGTGATCTCATCCGCCGCCCGCAGCGCATTGTAAAAGCTCAGTCCCTGCTGATCGGCATATTCCTGGACCCTGGAAAGGGTGGTCGCCCCAATTCCCCGTTTTGGCACGTTGATGATCCGGCGCACTGCCAGATCGTCTCTGGCATTGTCAACGGTTTTCAGATAGCAGAGCAGATCTTTGATCTCCTTCCTCGCATAGAAGTTGACGCCGCCCACGATCTTATAGGGGATATTGCTGACCACAAAACGCTCTTCAAAGAGGCGGGACTGGGCGTTGGTGCGATAGAGGATCGCACAGTCCTTATACTGATAAGCGCCGGATTCCACTTTTTTGCGGATGTCTCCCGCTATGTACTGTGCTTCCTCCTGAGCTGTCTCGAATTGCTGGAAGTCAATCTTTTCCCCTTCCCCGTTATCCGTCCAGAGCGCCTTCTCCTTACGACCCTCGTTGTTGCGGATCACGCCGTTTGCCGCATCCAGGATGGTCTGGGTGGAGCGGTAATTCTGCTCTAGTTTTATCACCTTCGCATCCGGAAAATGTTTCTCAAAGTTCAGGATATTATAAATATTTGCACCCCGAAACTTATAGATAGACTGGTCGTCGTCTCCCACCACGCAGAGATTCTGATATTTGGAAGCGAGAATCCTTATCAGTTCAAACTGCGCCGTATTGGTATCCTGATACTCGTCCACCATAATATATTTAAAACGTTCCTGATAGTAATCCAGCACCTCGGCGTCCGTTTTCAAAAGCTCCACGGTTTTCATGATCAGATCGTCAAAATCCAGAGCATTGTTCTTCTTAAGCGCCGCCTGGTATTCCCGATAGACCTCCGCCTGTTTTTGCTTGTGATAATCTCCCACTGCCGAGAGGGCAAATGCCGTCGGATCGATCAGCTCGTCCTTAGCAGAAGAGATCGCCCCCAAAAAGGAACGCTCCTTGTAGATCTTCGTATCGATCTCAAGGCGTTTACAGATATCCTTCATAAGGGTCTTCTGGTCATCCGTATCGTAGATGGTAAAATTATTGTCATAACCAAGACGGTCGATATGGCGTCTTAAGATCCGCACACAGGTGGAATGGAAGGTGGAGACCCAGATACTCTCCGAACCGTAGCCTACCTGATCGCCGATCCTCTCCTTCATCTCCCCCGCCGCCTTATTGGTAAAAGTGATCGCCATAATATTGTAGGGATTCACTCCCTTTTCTTCTATTAAATAAGCAGTCCTGTGGGTCAATACCCTGGTCTTGCCCGAACCGGCTCCCGCTAAGATCAGCACCGGTCCCTCCGTATGAAAAACAGCCTCCTGCTGCATTGAATTTAACTTTTCGTACATAGTTTTCCCCTTATCGTTTCTGTCATTCTTATTCTCTGTTCAAGGCTAGCATTTTTCCGTCGGGGTGTCAATGTCGGAAATGAAAAATCCTTTACTTTAAAACTTTAGTATGTTAAACTGTCTGTAGGTGCTTTGTATCTGGAAATACATCACACAACTAAGGATTAATCAAAGGAGATTGAGGATATGAGTAAAAATGTCCACACGGATGCAGTCAACCATTTATTTGACGCCATCCTGTCTTTAGAAAACAAGGAGGAATGTTATCGTTTTTTTGAGGACGTCTGTACCGTTAATGAGCTGCTCTCTCTGTCACAGCGCTACGAAGTAGCCCGGATGCTGCGTGCACAGAAGACTTATTTGGATATTGCGGAAAAGACCGGGGCTTCTACAGCCACGATCAGCCGTGTCAACCGTTCGTTGAATTATGGAAATGATGGGTATGATATGGTGTTTGAAAGGATTCCGTTAGATGAATGATGTGTAAAAGGGGCTGTGTGGTACGGCTTCTTTTTTTGTTGATGGAAAATTAAAGGCTGTGTAACGTACAGATGTTAGTTCCACCGGGATACATTTGGTCATTACAAAAGGCGGCACAGCTTTTGCTGTACCGCTTTTATACGTATGTTGCTCCGATAACCCTATTTTTTTGATTTTTTGTCTCTCTGGCTCTTAATCTCTTTCTTGTTCTTTTCCGGCATCTCATCAATTATTTTTTCAATCAGCATTTTTTTGATGTAGACGTCAAAACTCAGCTCGCAGATAAATGCAAATGTCTGTAAAAATTCCCGATCCTCCCCACTGAGATCTTCATATTCTGTAAAGGTCTTTTGGCTGATATTATATTTTCTCCCCAGATCCTTCAAGAGGTTCTTCGTCTCTTCATTTTCTAAGCTGAACACCTCCTGATATATGTCCGTCATATTCAGAGGGCTCTTAGGCTTCTTTCCAAAATATTTGTCTGTGATCGGATTCAGGATCCGCTGAATATCGCTGATACTCAGGATGTTTTTCAGATAATATATGAAAATCAGACAGAGGATATGCTCCCTGGAATACTTCTTCTTTTCCGGGGGAGGCAGAAGATCATTCTTCGCATAGTTGTTGATCATGGTCTTTGTTAAAATCTTATCCTCCGGGTGCCGTTTAGACGCCTCCAGCTGAGAATCCATAAAAGTGGTCACCTGATCCATATAAAGATCAATGTTCGGCAGATCTTCCGGTTTTACATAGTCTATCTCATGCAGTGTCTTAATAATACTGTTCAAAAAATCTTTCATATCGATTGTCATAAGTTCACCTCAGAACTTATTATATAGTATTAAAAACTACTTGTAAAGACCTTGATACTCTGATTTTTCAACCTTAAAAGAAACTTTTCTTTTTCATCCTATTTTTTTAATAAATGTAATAGTTCAGGTATTCTCTCAGCATTTCCGGTCTGGCATTGACTACCAGCTCCTCAGGAAAGTCCACATCCTCCAGCACCTTCACCGCTTGTTGATGCTCTCCCACTGCAAGATCCAGATGAGCGTCGGAATCCAGCACCACCGGAACCTGATAAGCCTTGCACAGCTCCAACATCTCATAGTAGGCTTCCTTAGCATTCCCCCGATAACTGGTTGGCAGAAGGGAGGAATTGTTTACCTCCAAAAGAACATGGTGCTCCTTCGCCCCGGCAACCAGCTCCTTATAAACAATGGGAAATCTGGAATCGTCCGGGTGCCCGATGATATTGACATAGGGGTTTTTCATCACGTTCAAATAGGCTCTGGTGTTCTCCTCCCTGTTCCCGCTGACATAACACGGCAGATGGATGCTGGCGATCCCAAGATCCATCTCCCTTAAGACCCTCTCTGTCATATCCACATGCCCCTCTGGATCGAGAATGTTCAGCTCCACACCGTGGAGAACCGTCATGCCCTCCCTCTCCCTTGGAAGGATGCGAAAGTTCTGAAAATACATCTCGGTACAGCTTCCGTTCATCCTTGGGGCATGTTCCGTGATGGCATAGATTTCCAGTCCTTTCTTCCATGCGGCCGCTATCATTTCATTCATGGTGCTATAAGCGTGTCCGCTGGCGATGGTATGGGTGTGTAAGTCAACCAGATCTCTCATATTGTACTCCTGTTCTTTTATATATTATTTTTTAATTTTAACACTTCCAATTACGAATCAGTTCATATCTATTTTTGCGCGGAATTGCTTCACTATAAAAACTTTCTAATCTAAGTATGATTCTACCAATTCATAGATTCTTGCCTTTGTAAGCTCCGCAGCCTTTTGGTTTTCCACCATGGACTGCATACTTCCTCCCTCATATTCGGTTCCGGCTTCTTTCACCTGCTGCTCTTTTTCTATAATCCAGTTCCTCTCTTCCTCAGTGAGCTTTTTCATGGCTTCCTCATCCAGCGTATCCTTTAATCTGCCCCAGATCTGATTTAACTCAGTATCCCATAACTGATATAATTCTGCGGTCAGCGTGTTCAGTTCCCCCTGGGTCAATTCCTCATTTTGGATTCGGTTCTGTAAAGCGGCAGCTTGTTCTTCAACAGATGCCAGTTCTTTCTCTGTGGAAGTATCGCTATTTTTTTCATTTACATTCTCTATATCAGAATCCTTTTCTTCCGGCTCATCATTCTCTTCTGTAATTTCTTCTAAAACTGTCTCTTCCGGCTCCGTTTTCTGCTCTTTCCCTGTACTGCAGCCTCCCAGGATAAGCAATCCCAGCGTCATACTAGAAACAGCTAATACTGCCTGATATCTCTTCATTCTGGATACCTCTTTCTTCCAGTTTGTTTTCATTTTAAAATAATTCTCCTCCCCCGTCAACAAATAGACAAACGGCAAATAATAAATACAAATAATAAAGGAGCCGTCGCACGACATCTTTTATCAGAATCACATAATTAGTGCGGCAGCTCCGTCATCGTTCTTTACGGTTCCATTTCTTCTATTTTTTCCATATCTATTATCTTTGTACACGCCCGGAAGCGTCGCCCCCAGCCAGCTTTGCTACCTCATCCATTGTAACCAGATTGAAATCCCCTTCAATGGAATGTTTTAAGCAGGAAGCCGCAACGGCAAATTCAATGATCTCCTGCGGTGCATATCCGCTCAAAATGGCTGCGATCAGTCCCCCGCCGAAGCTGTCGCCTCCTCCCACACGGTCCACAATGTGCATCTTATATTTTTTACTGAAATAATAGTCCTTTCCATCGTATAACATGGCAGACCAGTTGTTATCGTTGGCAGAGATGGACTCCCGGAGTGTGATCGCCACTTTCTCAAATCCAAAACGTTCCGAAAGCTGTCTCGCCACATCCTTATATCCCTCATGGTTGACTGTTCCCGCTTTTACATCGGTGTTCGCCGCATGGATGCCGAATACATCCGCCGCATCCTCCTCGTTGGCAATGCAGACGTCCACATATTTGCAGAGTTCTCCCATGACCTGACCTGCTTTTTCCTTACTCCACAGCTTATTCCGGTAATTCAGATCACAGGAGATTTTTACTCCCATTTCCTTTGCCGCCTGACAGGCTTCCATGCAGATCTCTGCCACCTCATCGTTTAACGCCGGGGTAATTCCTGTAAAATGGAACCACTCTGCCCCCTCAAAGATTTTCTTCCAGTCAAACTCCTTTTTAGAAGCCGTATAAATCGAGGACCCTGCCCGGTCATAAATGACCTTGGACGGTCTTTGGGACGCCCCTTTTTCCAGATAATAGATCCCCACCCGGTCGCCGCCACGGACAATATGGGAGGTATCCACTCCATATCTTCTCAAAGAATTGACTGCCGCCTGACCAATCTCATGCTGTGGGAGTCTTGTAACAAAGACCGCCTCAAATCCATAATTGGCAAGAGAGACTGCCACGTTCGCCTCTCCGCCCCCAAAGGCAGCGCCCAGCCTGTCCGCCTGTACAAAACGGTTATATCCCTCCGGGGCAAGTCTCAACATGATCTCACCAAATGTCACTACTTTCCTGCTCATAATCTGCTCTCCTTTTTTAATATTTTTCAGCTTTTTTACAGGACTCTATTTCTGTATCAGGCGGACCTCATATCCTGCGATCTGCTCTTTCAATGCTGCGGATATCAGTCTGCCGTCCCCGTATTCGGCGCTGTTTTCATCAAATTCCAGTCCCCGAAGTTCCAGATATCCCTTTGCACGGAACAGATGATTTGCCGCTATCACGATCTCTCCCTGCCCTTTTCCAAGTCCCAAAAAATCTTCCAAAACCTTCGCTGTTTCCTCTGTTTCTGCTCCGGATCTCTCTCCCGGAAACTGAATCCTCCGTATCTCCAGCCCCAGCATGGTCTGCACCGCTTCTTTGGTAAGTCTTGTGATCTCGTCAAAGCGTCCTGCTTTAATCAATTCCCCTTTTACCATCCAGCTTCCCCCGCAGGCAAGAATCTTAGGAAACGCCAGGTAGTTGTTGACATTAGAGGCGTTGATCCCGCCTGTGGGCATGAATCTCATCTTTGTGTAGGGCGCCGCCATGGACTTAATCATATTCAGTCCCCCTGCCGCTTCCGCCGGGAAGAACTTGACTACCTCCAGTCCCATCTCGATCGCCTGCTCCACATCGCTTGGATTGGCAGTTCCCGGAGTCACCGGAATGCCTTTTTCCACACAGTGTTTTACCACTTTAACATTCAGTCCCGGACTTACAATGAATCTCGCTCCCGCCTCCACTGCCCGGTCTGCCTGTTCCGTAGTCAGCACGGTTCCCGCTCCGATGAGCATATCCGGAAATTCCCGGCTCATAATGCGGATAGATTCCTCCGCCGCCTCCGTGCGGAAGGTCACCTCCGCGCAGGGAAGCCCCCCTTCGCAGAGGGCCTTTGCAAGAGGCGCAGCGTCCTTTGCATCGCTTAGCGCCACCACCGGAACAATTCCGATTCTCTGAATTTTTTCCAATACCTCGTTCATAGGTTCTCCCTTTCTGTCTGTTTTACAATTCATTTTTTATAGGTTTATCAATATACCGTTTCCCCTTTTTCTATTCTTCTCGTTTTCAGGGCATGAATATTCTCCTCAATTTTTTTCTTATTCAGAGGATAAATAAAGATCAGACAGAGTCCCACTCCAATGTAGAGGATCCCCGGCACCAGAGTCGCCACGTTATAGATGCCAAGAGCCACCTCTTTCGTCTGTATCTGGACGGAGGAATCATAGCCCACTATTCCCAGCGCATAAGCTCCAATACCTCCCGCCAGCGCCTGCCCGATCTTTCTGGAGAAGGAATAGACCGCATAGATCGTGCCGTCCTCCCTCTTTCCGGTGCGGACCTCCTGGTCGTCGATGACATCCGTAATAAACGCCCAGATGATCAGATTGAAAATTCCGAATCCAAAATATCCCACAACGGAGATGGCGATATAGACCGCCGGGGACTCCACCTTGAGTACAAACAGCAGCAGGCAGGACAGACCTCCAATGATACAGCCCACGGCTCCCACTTCTTTTTTTCCAAATTTTTTTGTGATCGGCACCGTAAAAGGCGCAATGATCAGCATAGGAACAATTCCGCAGATCGTCATAACAGAGAGCGCTCCCTTGCTGTTAAAATAGTCAATAAACACATACTGGTTAATGGACTGGGTCATCAGCGAAGCCAACAGCAGGAGGATCGCCGCCGAAATTATCCCCAAAAGCGCCCGGTTGGTAATGATGGCCTTCATGGTCTGACCAAAGCTGATCTTCTCCCCGTTGAAATCCGGCTCGATCTTTACTCGTTCCGTGGTCATAAAATAACACAGAAGGTAACAGGTCACGGCGCAGACTGCAAAAATTGCCGCCACTGCGGTAAATCTTCCTCCCTCCACGATCTGATTTCCCGCCGCGTCCTCCGTATAGACCAACATCGGTCCTAAGACGCCGATGAGCAGACCGGCAAGGGTGGCTCCTACGCTTCGGTAAGTGGAGAGCGCCGCTCTGTCATCCGGATCTTCGCTGAGCACAGAAGCCATGGAACCATAGGGAATGTTGATGGCGGTGTAGAAAATACTTCCCCATAAAATATAAGTCACAAACATATAGATAATCTTCACCGTCATAGGCGCCTGCGCCAGAGCCGACTGATACATCAGAAAACTGGCAATCGCCACAGGACCGCACATCCTCCGGATCCACGGACGGAACCTTCCGTCCTTTACCGGAACCATCCGGTCCACAAGCCGTCCCATGGTCACATCCGTAAAAGCGTCCAGACAGCGGGCTACAATAAAGAGGGTTCCCACGATTCCCATGTCGATCCCCAATACCTTGGTGTAAAATACCATCAAGAAGGAACTAGCAAAGAGAAAGGTAAAATCATTTCCGAAATCTCCAAACAGATATCCCACCTTGTCTCTCCATCCAAAAGGACGTATGTTTTTTTCCTGTTTCATTTTTTTCTCTCCTTACGTTTTTGTTGACGGTATTTTATCCTGCTTAGCCGTCTTTTTGTGAGGACTATTTTTTGCGATAATCGTATTTTTTTCACTAAATTTTTATTTGGACTAAAAATTACGGAAAAATTGGAAATAATAACAGGACCACACATTTCAGGAGGAACACCATGCACTACGAGCCGGAACTTCGTTTTTTTCAAAAACTTCTGGAAAATTTTCATATCCCACTCTTTCTCTTTGAGATTCCCAGCGACGCACTGCCGGAATTAGATCTGGGACTTCACAGACTCTTACAGCCGGGTGCAGATAACAGTCTCTCCATAGCAAGACTCTCCTCCTACTGCAGACCCAACTGCATTTACCGGATTGAGGACGAATTTCAATGTCACTATATTTTTTTCCGTCTGCCGAAGCCTAAAGAACATACCCTTGTCTCCATCGGTCCCTATACCCTGTCGGAGATCTCACCGAACCTCCTTTTAGAGATTGCAGAACGTTTTTCACTGCCGCCGGATCTCTTCCCTCAATTGGAAAAATACTACCAGCACCTTCCGCTGGTTGCAAACGAAAACATCCTTCTCACCACCCTGAACGTCTTAGGGGATATCCTCTGGGGCGGCATGGACAACTTCTCTGTCCAGACCCTGGATAAACAGATCTCCACGGATCTGGAGCCCATCGCCCACCGTCCCCCTTCCAAGGAACCGGAGGAAGCATTTTTAAGCATGAAAATTCTGGAAGAACGCTATGCCAAAGAAAACAACCTCATACAGGCAGTGAGCCTGGGACAGACTCACAAGGCAGAGATGATCCTGGACTACTTCTCCTCCCTCCTTTTAGAACAGCGAGCCTCAAACCCGATCCAGAATCAGAAGAATTATATGATTATTTTAAACACACTGCTTCGCAAGGCTGCAGAGACGGGCGGGGTTCATCCCCTCCACATTGACAGCCTTTCCTCCCGGCTTGCCTTCCAGATCGAACAGGTCAACACCCCTGCCGCCGCCATAAGACTTCAAAAAGAAATGGCGCATAAATATTGTCTGCTTGTAAAGAATCATTCCATGAAGGGTTATTCCCTCCTCGTAAAAAAAGTCCTGACCCGCATCGACTCAGATCTGACTGCCGACCTGAGTCTGAAAACCCAGGCAAAGATGTTAAATGTCAATTCCAGCTACCTCTCCACCCTCTTCAAAAAGGAGACCGGAAGCACATTGACAGAATATGTCAACCGCAAACGGATGGAACACGCCCTCTTTTTGCTCAACTCCACCCATATGCAGATCCAGACCATCGCCCAGTACTGCGGCATTCCGGATGTGAATTATTTCACAAAAACTTTTAAAAAATTAATGGGCAAGACTCCGAAGGAATACCGAGACAGTATCTCCTCCTATCGGTAGGCTTTTTCAAAACAAAAATATTACGATAAATGACAATTATTTTACTCACAGAGTTCCATTTTTACATGTTAGAATACCAACATTCTGACAAAATTAAGATATCGGGAGGATGAACTATGCGACAATATGAAACATTACAGGAACACTGGTTTTTTACAAAAAGAGATTTGCACAAGGCGCCGGTCTCTCTGCCAAAAAAAGACTGGGAAGAAGTAACCCTTCCCCACACCTGGAATCACATGGACGGTCAGGACGGCGGCTCGGACTATTACCGGGGCAGATGCTGGTATGTGAGAGAACTGGACATCCATTTGCCGACAGAGAACACCCTGGTCTACCTGGAATTTCAGGCGGCATCCTCTGCCTGCGAAGTCTATATAAACGGAGAAAAAGCGGCGGAACATGAGGGCGGCTACAGCATTTTCCGCGCCGACATCACCTCCCTTTTGCGGGAAGAGGAAAACATTCTCGCCGTAATGGTGGATAACAGTCACCAGGATCGGATCTATCCGCAGATGGCGGACTTCACATTTTATGGAGGACTGTACCGGGATGTGAACCTGATCTATGTAAACGAGACACATTTTGACCTGGATTACTACGGCTCCAAAGGCATTACCGCCTCCTCCAAGATCACCGGAGACGGTCAGGCGCATTTGACGCTTCATGGCTATGTGAGCCATCCAAAGGAAGAGGATCAGGTACTCTTTACCATTTACGATGCAACGGGAACTGAGATCGCCGCCCTGGCAAGACCTGCCATGGAGGATACCAACGCGGAACTGGATCTTACGGACCTTCACCTGTGGCAGGGCGTGGAGGATCCCTATCTGTATACTGTGGAAGCGGTGATCCTGCGGCACAATGAGGTACAGGACATGGTCAGTACCCGCCACGGCTTCCGGGAATTTTATGTGGATCCGCAAAAGGGATTTTTCTTAAACGGCAGACTGACTCCTCTGCGGGGCGTCTCCCGCCATCAGGACCGGCTGGGACTTGGAAATGCCCTGACCTTTGAAGAACATCTGGAGGACGCGCAGCTTATCCGGGAACTGGGCGCTAATACCATTCGTCTGGCGCATTATCAGCACAGCCAGGAATTTTACGATCTCTGCGATGAAATGGGATTTATCATCTGGGCTGAAATTCCCTTTATCAGCCGGATGAATGAGGATCCGAAAGCCCATGAAAACTGTATCAGCCAGATGAAGGAACTGATCCTGCAAAATTACAACCATTCTTCCATCTGTTTTTGGGGAATCTCCAACGAGATCACCATCGGCGGCTCTCTCCCGAATCTGCCGGAAAACCTGAGGGATCTGAACAACCTCGTCCATGAACTGGACGATACGAGACTCACCACCATGGCGCAGGTATCCTCCCTTCCAATGGAGGATGAGCAGAATCAGATCACTGACGTCTTAAGCTACAACCACTACTTCGGCTGGTACGGCGGTTCTATCTATGACAATGAGAAATGGCTGGACGCCTTCCACGAAATGCACCCGGACCGCGCCCTTGGAATCTCAGAATACGGCTGCGAGGGTATCATCTCCTACCATGGCGACGATCCAAAAGCTGGGGACTACAGTGAGGAATACCAGGCGCTGTACCACGAGCATATGGCAAAAATCATTGAAGAACGCCCATGGCTCTGGGCAACCCACATCTGGAATATGTTCGACTTCGGCTGTGACGCCAGAAACGAGGGCGGCGTGGCAGGAAGAAATAACAAGGGTCTTATGACCTTTGACCGACTGGTGAAAAAGGATAGTTTTTACCTCTATCAGGCATACTGGACCCATACGCCGATGATCCACATCTGCGGCAAACGCTATGCAAAACGAACTGGAGATACCATGACCGTAAAAGTATACAGCAACCTCTCCGAAGTGGAGCTTTTTGTAGACGGATCCTCCTTTGGAACAAAAGAAGGTTACCGGGTCTTTACGTTTGAGAATGTTCCCCTGAAAGAGGGATATACCACCATCACCGCAAAGAGCGGCTGCTGTATCGACACTACCGCTTTTGAAAAAGTGGAAAAAACGGTGGAATCCTATACTTTCGTGGAGGACGAGTCGGAAATGGGCGTAACCAACTGGTTTGAACAGGCGGATCTGGAAAAAGAACGGGAGATGACCTTCCATAAGGACTTCTTTTCCATCCACGACAGTATGGAGGATCTGTTAAAGGATCAGGACGCCTCCGACATTCTTGTCAACTCCCTGAGCAGTCTGATGAATATGCGGCTGAAAAAATCCATGCTGGGAATCATGGGAGGCCAGAAGCTCAGCGAGATGGCAAAATCCTCCATGTTTCCACAGGATAAGATCAAGGATCTGACCAAGTCCCTCTCCTATATCAATGAAAAATTACAGGAGATTCCTAAAAAGCGAACTCAAAAAAAATAAATTAGCCCTCAAAAAAGAATTTTTATCCCATCCCTTCTGAGATTGGCATAACTTAAACTAAACGCAATCACAGGAGGGATTGGAAAAAATGAAAAAAATTACAATTTCCATTCTTTTGATCCTCAGTCTGACCCTGTCGCTGTTCGGGTGCCAAAAAACCTCCGATAAAGAGCTGACGAAGGTCACTCTGAACGAGGTGGCTCACTCCGTATTCTATGCTCCAATGTATGTTGCCATAGAAAAGGGCTATTTTGAGGATGAGAACATTGATCTGGAACTTGTAAACGGATTCGGTGCCGATAAGACCATGACCGCCCTGCTCTCAGGGGAAGCGGATATTGGTTTCATGGGACCGGAAACCACGGTCTACACCTACAATGAGGGCGCTAACGACAAGGTGGTAAACTTTGCCCAGCTCACCCAGAGAGCCGGAAATTTTGTGGTGGCAAGGGAGGAAATGCCGGACTTTCGCTGGGAGGATCTGAAGGGAAAGACGGTGTTGGGCGGCAGAGAGGGCGGTATGCCGGAGATGGTGTTTGAATACGTCTTAAAGAATCATGGCATTGATCCTGCCAAAGATCTGACCATTGATAAAAGTATTGATTTTGGCAGTACGGCGGCGGCTTTTTCCGGCGGTAACGGGGATTTCTCCATAGAGTTTGAACCGGGCGCCACAAGTCTGGAAAAAGACGGCTCCGGTCATGTAGTCGCCTCGGTGGGAATTGATTCCGGCTATGTTCCATACACGGCTTTTTCTGCAAAGCAGAGCTACCTGAAAAAGCACCCGGAGATCATCCAGAGCTTTACCAATGCCCTGCAAAAAGGCATGGATTATGTCAACAAACATTCCGCAGATGAGGTTGCAAAAGTCATTGCGCCGCAATTTAAGGAAACCGATGAAAAAACCATCGCCGCCATTGTGGAACGCTACCAGACCCAGGATACCTGGAAATCCAATCTCATCTTTTCAGAGGAAAGTTATAACCTTCTTTTGGATATTCTGGAATCCTCGGACGTCTTAGAAAGCCGTCCTCCTTATGGGGAGATGGTCAACACTTCCTATGCTGAAAAAGCAGTGGAATAAGCTGTAAATATACGATAAAACGGAACAGGATCCTGGGATTTTTCCCTGTATTCCTGTTCCGTTTTTATTGCTTCAGGTTCTGCTTCAATTCTTTACGACTCTTGATCTCCAGCTTCTCAAAAATATTAGACACATGTTTTTTCACCGTTGCCTCGGAAATGTATAACTCCTCCGCAATCTCCCGGTTGGAAAGATCCTTAGCGATCAGTTCCGCAACCTGTCTTTCCCTGCGGGTCAGCTTGCTCATATCCCAGGATATTTCCTCTTTTGCATTCTCCCCCTGAGGCATCTTTTGTTCCGCTTCTGCTGCGGCAGGCTTGTCCTGTTTCTGATGATCTGCCTCTCTTTTTGGCCCTCCACCCTCCTGCTCTTCATTTTCCTTTTCCAAAATAATATAGAGCACATACCCATAGAGGATCGGTCTCAAATCCAGTCCCATTTCCATCAGAAGTCCTTCTCTCATCAGCTCACTGCTGCTCATACTGGCAAAGAGCAGCATAAATGCTTCCAGATATCCCGCCATCAGTGCATGCTTTGCAAGGATGTTCTGCCATTCCTCTATGGTTCGTTTTCTGCTGATATAAGGCAGGCATAAGATTCCGGTTCCAAGCAGGAGCAGTCCCATCATCTTCGGGCTGAATAGCTGTGTCCACGCTGATTTTAAAAGACCGCACAGGATACATATATAGAACAGCACTGCTGCCAGCTTTCCTATTATCTTTCTCATAGATCTGTTTCCATCTTCCCTGTTTTATTCGGCATCCTTTTCGATATCATTTTCAACATCATTTCCTGCATCCGCCAGGTACTCTATCATTTTTATCTTCAACCGGGTACGCAGCGGCAGCAGCAGCAGGGCAAGCCCCATAGCATATACGATCACCAGGATGGCAAGGCTTAACATTGGTCCCAGGAAAGATGGATCATCCAGATTTCTTAAGATCGCAACGCACTGGATCACTGATACCAGTACTCCTGAAAGCAGAATCGTTCGGATTGCTAAGGATACTGCCTCCACAGCCCTTTTTAATTCCCGCAGAGTTACGTTTTCTTCCTTCTTTCGCATCCCAAGACGAAACGCATTGTTGAAGTCTCTGAACAATCCGGTTGACATCAAAATCGGTATCGTAATAAGCAGGATCAGCAAAATGCTGGGCAGATCGATCAGATAGGTCAGCTCTAATCCCTGAATGATACACATAAATACCAACATGATAAAAAGCGCCAAAATTGAAACCAGATACATAATATCCCCCTTTTCTCTTCTAAATCTAACGGTATATCTGAATTATAGGCAGGATCCCCTTAGAAAAAAATACTACTTTTTCAAAAAAAAGTAGTATTTTTCGTCGTATTTTATCGTCTGATACTGAATAGCCGCTCATTGGAAACAGGATAACGTGCATTTAGCCGCAGGATGAACCTATATAATGTTTCAAAAACTCCACGAAAGTCTGCATCTCTTCCCCGGTTCCAATGGTGATCCGCAGATAATTGCTGATCCGCTCCGGCTTTGCAAAATACCGCACATAAATATTCTCCTTTTTCAGATCCTCAAACAACTGCTTCGCCGAAATCTTCGGATGCGTGGCAAAGATAAAGTTGCTCATGGAATCCTCGAACATAAAGCCCAGATTGCGCAATTCCTGCTTCGTCCACTCTCTGGTGGCAATGATCTTCTCCGTCGTCTCCTTCAAATAATCTTCCGCCTCTATGGATGCCCTGCCAAGGGAGAGGGTCAGCTGATCCATGGTATAAGAATTAAAGGAGTACTTCACATCGTTTAAATATTTTATCAGCTTTTCACTTCCAAAGGCATAACCGATCCGCATACCCGCCATGGAGCGGGATTTGGAAAAGGTCTGGACTACCAGCAGATTCTCGTATTTTTCAATCAACGGAAGCGCCGAGACACCGCCAAAATCAATATAAGCCTCATCCACGATCACCACCACGTCGGAATTTGCCTGAATGATCTCCTCCACCTGCTCCAAAGGCAGTAACACTCCCGTGGGTGCATTGGGATTTGGGAAGATCACACCGCCGTTATCCGCCTTATAATCCGCTGTACAGATACGGAACTTCTCATCAAGTGGAATCTGACGGTAGGAAATCCGAAAAACTTCCGCCCACACATCATAAAAGGAATAGGTGATGTCCGGGAAGAGGATCGGCTTATCCGAATTAAAAAAAGTCAGAAAAGCCATGGCGAGCACATCGTCCGAGCCCACGCCCACAAAGACGTTCTCTGCCCTCACTTTGTACTGCTTCGCAATGGCTTCCACCAGCTCTTCAGCAGTTGGGTCAGGATAGAGCCGGAGCTGATCTGTCTGAAAATCCCGCAATGCCTGTTCCACCTGCGGGGCAGGAGGATAGGGATTCTCATTGGTATTTAATTTTATCATCTGTTTTTGCTTTGGCTGCTCCCCAGGTACATAGGGAGTCACCCTTCTTACATTTTTTTCCCACAACAAATTACTCATTTTTTAAACCATACTCTTTCGCTAATTTTTCAAATTCCGGCAGCGACCGCTCGATCATCTCCGGGGATACGCAGTAGGCAAGCCGCACATAGCCTGGGCAGGCAAACGCCCCTCCCTTGACCATGATGATGTGATATTTCTTTCCATTCTGTACAAAACGCTCCTCGTCCTCATCCGGGGATTTCATCCAGAGATAGAAGGCTCCCTGGGGACGGATACAGGTGAATCCCAGCTTCGTCAGTCCCTCATAGAGCAGCTTTCGGTTCCTGTCATAGAAGGCGATATCCGTCTTTTCATTGACGCAGGCTCCCACTGCCTTCTGGATCAGGGACGGGGCGTTGACAAAGCCCAGCGTCCGGTTGGATACCTCTAAGCCCGCAATGATATCCTCCCCATCGCTTACTTCATCCGGCACCGCCACATAGCCGATCCGTTCTCCCGGCAGGGACAGAGACTTGCTGAAGGAATACCCAACAATGGTGTTGTGATAATACTTTGTCAGGAATATTTCCTCCGCTCCATCATAGACCAGCTCCCGATACGGCTCATCGGAGACCAGGTAGATGTCCGTGCCATACTCCTCTTCCTTCTGTCTTAAAATCTCCGCCATTTTCTGAATCGTCTCTTCGCTGTAGACCACACCCGTGGGATTGTTCGGTGTGTTGACAAGAACGATCTTCGTCTTTTTTGAAATTTTTCCTGCAAATTTTT
The DNA here is from genome assembly GCA_958428365.1 of uncultured Lachnospiraceae bacterium. Classification (GTDB taxonomy): domain Bacteria; phylum Bacillota; class Clostridia; order Lachnospirales; family Lachnospiraceae; genus Maccoyibacter. The sequence continues at coordinate 61,609 of CAUAFT010000003.1, forward strand.
CCAGATCCGGTTGAAAACTTTCAAAATCCGGTTCCACTTCCACAATCCTTGCGTCAAAATTCGCCGCATAGGACTTATATTCTCCAAAATAAGGAGCGAAAACGATGACCTCATCCTCCGGGTCTAAAAGAGTCTTGAAGATAATATTCAATCCTCCCGCCGCTCCCACGGTCATAATGATGTTATGTTCACTGAAATCCGTGCCGAATCTCCGGTTCAGGTTGTCCGCCATGGATTTTCTTACATCCTCATAACCGGAGTTGGACATATATCCGTGTAAGACCAGAGGATCCATCTCGTCCACCGCTTTCTTCAATGCCAGATTCACAGATTCCGGCGCCGGAGTTGCCGGATTGCCCAGACTGAAATCATATACGTGATCGGCGCCGTATTTCTCCGCCATCTCTTTTCCTTCGCTGAACATGGCACGGATGACAGAGCTTCCTGCCAGCGCCTGCGCTATCTTTTTTGAAACCAAATTGCTCCCGCCTTTCTCATCTTATATTTTCTCATTTACTCTAATCGTTTCCATCTGATAATTTATCCGTTTTCTAAAAACAACTCTACTACAACTCTTTAGTAAAGTAAAGTAAAAAGGAGATGATTTTTATTATCAGCTACGAACCATTTTGGAATGCATTGAGAAAAAATAAGAGCATTACACTAAATACTTTACATGATATATGCGTAATGCTTGACTGTGATATTGCAGATGTTGTAAAATTCGATATAACAAAATAATTTCTTATTATTTTATTACTTAATTTTTTCACTCTTATAAGCTAACAATCTATAAAATCTAAATTATCCCATTTCATAATATATTTACCCAGGGAGCTGGTAGGGCGGTATGCCATCCATTCCGAGACCTTACGGAAAGAGGTGGTAACATGGTTACATACAATGATTTATTCACATTTGTAATTATGCTTTGTGCTGTTATCACGCTGATACGAGATAATAAACGCAAAAAATAACCGTCCTGCTTCCCGCTAAAGAGTTGGACGGTTACTTTGTAACTATTAACTTATAACGCCGGAACGGATAGGCTTCATCTATCTTACCAGCTCCCTTGTTAAGTATATTATACCAATATCACAAATATTTTCAATAACTAATTTTCATTTTATGATTCAGACAGCTGACTGAAATCCTCCTCCGCCTTTGTCAGCGTGCCATAATTGGTCACAAATCCTTTTGCCCTGTCTGACAACGCGTCATAGGCTGATCTGGCATTGCTGATGGCTGCTCCGCTGTCAGGAGTCACCGCGCCGATCTGATTGATCAGATCAATGACCGCATTGGCTTGTCCCTGCGCTTCAGCGTTCGCCTGATCCTCTGCCGCCTGATTTACCAGATTATTGTAGGCTTCCTCCGCCGCCAACAGAACGTCGTAGTTGCTCACATAGCCTTTTGCTTCCTCGGAAAGGGCGTCATACTGGGCGCGGCAGGAAGCGATCACTCCCTGACTCTCCAGCGTGACGTCGCCGATGCTGTTGATGGCGTTTACCACTGCGTTTCCCTCGTCCATGGCTGCGCCTTTTGCACTCTCCGTTCCAGCCAGTTCATATACCAGCACCGGATATCCGGCTGCAATATTCTCAAAGATCTTCTTTGCGGCAGCATATGGCAGGTTGACACAACCGTGAGAACCGCTGGTCTTGTAAATACTTCCGCCAAAGGTGCTCCTCCAGGAGGCATCATGCATTCCCACGTTTCCGCAATAAGGAATCCAGAAACTTACGTCAGAGGCATAATTCTCACCTTTGAGCGTAGCGTCTCTCTCCGTATAGGTGACCGGATAAGCCCCTACCGGAGTTCCGTTTCCCTTGGAAACATTTCCTGATACAAAGTCAGAGTCCACGATTAGATTTCCGTTTTTATAAAAATATAAATGCTGGGCTGTGAGATTGATCTCCACATAGGTATCCCCGTAATCGTTCTCCCCATGGCTGTTCGCCGTCTGGGAATACTCCGGATCTCTGGTCACATCTTTTCCAGCTTCAATATCTTCCTTTAAATGTTCCAGCTCTCCGGCTGTATCGATCTTCCATCCATAGTTTCCGGCGGTAATGGTAACCGTGCTTCCCCAGGATGTCTTCAGGGTTTTCGGCTTATAAGCCGTGTTGTACTTGGATGCAAGGCCTTTGATAAATTCCGTCGCCTGCTCTTCGTCCACTACTGCCTTCCCCTCGCTGATGTTCATCCACTTACAGATATCCGCTCCGCTTAAGACCTCTTTTTTGTCTCCAAAGGTATATGTAATCTTGATCTCCTTTAACTCCTTCATCTGTGCCAGAGTCTCTTTTAAGACCTTGGAATCCTCCTTAACTGTTGGATCTACATAACATTCCTCTTTATCCATGTCAAGCTCTTCTTGCAGGTTCAAAACAGAGCTTTTCAGCTTTTTCCAGAAAGCCTTCTGATCCACCGTGGTTCCCATCACTTCCGGAACAATGACATAACCCTCTTCTTTGTCCTCTTTTAAGGTGGCGTTCTCCGGTGCGACCATCTGATCTTCCTTCATGCACTCCAACTGATTCATCTGTTCCTTCAACGCCTTTTTATCATAGCTTACAATGGACTTAGACTCATGTACCTCCGGTTTGAACAGAGTCGCTACCCACCGAAATCCATTCTGTTTGTCCAGAATTTTCTGAAGCGTATCATCAAATTCCACCGAAATAGAGACGTCTTCCCCCTTGATGGTCTCGGTCTTATCTTCTCTCTGCTTGAGCTTCAGCTTATAATTTTTTACCTCTTCCTTGATTTCCGCTTCCACACCCTTTGCCGTCTTTCCGGTGCAAGCGACACCGTTGATGACGGTTCGCGGAAGATAATGGGACTGGAAGAAAATCCCTCCTGCAAGATAGATCACCGCCAAAGCCCCGATCACAGACGCTCCAATGATGATTCCTTTCCTGCTTACTTTTCGTTTTCCCTTATTTTTTACAAAACTCAATTTTAAATCCTCACTTCTCTTCGCTTTTGCATTTTTACTCTATATTGTATTATATTATCTTCAACTTTGATGTCAACTTTTTCGGCAAATTGTAATATTTTTTTAAGAAGTTAAAAATAGTATTGCAATAGGGATTTCTTAAGTTTTTGTGAAAAACCAACGCTCCACATTGTTCTTTTATTTTTCCTATGCTATAATCCTTCAAGTAAATAACGGTTAAGTATCATGAAAAAAGAGGGCTGATATTCTTGAAAACAATTCGGAATTTCCTGACAAAATACAAACATGCATGGGTTTTCCTCTATGCGCTGATCTATCTTCCATGGTTCGCCTGGCTCGAACAGCATGTGACGGATGACTTCCATCTCATACATATGGCGGTGGACGATTATATTCCTTTTGTGGAATACTTTATCGTTCCCTATTTTCTGTGGTTCGGTTATGTGGCGGCGGGCATTGCCTACTTCTTTTTTAAGAATAAGGGGGATTTTTACCGGCTGTGTTCCTTTTTATTTATCGGAATGACCATCTTTTTGATCATTTCCACGATCTATCCAAACGGACACGATCTAAGACCGGAGAGCTTTGCCCACGACAATCTCTTTACCAATCTGGTTGCCTGGCTCTACTCCACCGATACTCCGACAAATCTGTTTCCGAGTATCCATGTGTATAATTCGCTGGGTATCCATATGGCAGTGACAAAGAGTGAATGCTTCAAGGGCAAGAAAAAGACGAAGCTGCTTTCCCTCATCCTTTGTGTGAGCATCATTCTATCCACCATGTTCTTAAAACAGCACTCTTTCTTTGACGTGCTGACCGCTTTCGCCATGGCGGGTATCATGTACTGCTTTGTCTATGCAAGAGTACCGGATACACAGGAATCCTATGAAAAACAGCTTCATCATATTTAATTCTGATTTGATAGATCACAACTTCAACAATCAACAACAGGCTATGTTCCAAAGAACATAGCCTGTTGTCTGTTTATCCTTCTATCATTATTCCAACTCATCCAACCAGATCCTTGCGACAGCGTCGCTTGGCATCCGCAGATCTCCTCTTGGGGAGACTGCCACCGTTCCCACCTTCGGTCCGTCCGGCAGACAGGAACGCTTAAAGTGCTGGGCAAAAAATCTCCGTACGAAGATCTTCAGCCACTTCAGGATCACCTCATCCTCATAGGTTCCCGCAAAGGCAAGCCGCGCCAGACGATAGATCTTCTTCGGGGAATAGCCAAAACGCAGCAGATAATAGAGATAAAAGTCATGAAGCTCATAAGGCCCCACAATATCCTCTGTCTTCTGTGAGATCTTTCCATCCTCCGGCGGTAAAAGCTCCGGGCTGACCGGAGTGTCCAACACATCGTACAGGATCTTCGACAGTTCTTTTCTCTGACAGGTATCCGCATAATAGCGCACCAGATGGCGCACCAGAGTCTTTGGCACGGAACAGTTCACCGCATACATGCTCATGTGGTCTCCGTTGTAGGTCGCCCAGCCCAAAGCCAGCTCCGACATGTCCCCGGTTCCGATGACCAGTCCATTTTTCTGATTCGCAATATCCATTAAAATCTGGGTTCTCTCCCTCGCCTGTGAGTTCTCATAAGTCACATCATGAATCTTTGGATCGTGTCCAATATCCCGAAAATGAATATGCACCGCATCGGCTATGGGAACCTCGATAAATTCCGCCCCCAGACATTTGATCAGATTGACCGCATTGTCATAGGTTCGGTCCGTGGTGCCAAATCCCGGCATGGTCACCGCCGCGATCTGCTCCCTTGAAATCCCCAGCATATCGAAGGCTTTTACGGTCACTAAGAGCGCAAGGGTAGAATCCAGACCGCCGGAGATCCCCACCACGGCGCTTTTTGCATGGGTATGAGCGAGACGTTTCTTCAACCCCTGCGCCTGGATATTCAGAATCTCCTCACAACGCTTCTCCCTGCTGGATCTCTGCCCCGGAACGAACGGCATTGGATCCACGCTGCGGGTCAGCTCTGTCTCCTCTAAGGAAACAGAAAAGATGACCTCCCGATACCCTTCCGCCTTCCATTCAAAGGTACTGAAACGTCTCCGCTCCGCCGTAAGTCTCTGGACGTCGATTTCCGAGTAACAGATTCCCGTGGTAAAACGTTCGGACTCTGATAGGAGAACGCCGTTCTCGGCAATGAGATTATGCCCGGAGTAGACCACATCCTGGGTGGATTCTCCCTCCCCGGCGCTGGCATAGACATAGCCGCATAGTAATCTGGCGGACTGTCCCGTAACAAGCTCCCGGCGGTAGACATCCTTTCCCGTAATCTCATCGGAGGCCGAGAGATTGACGATCAGTACAGCTCCCGCCTGGGCATGGGAAATGCTGGGCGGATTAACGTTCCACAGATCCTCACAGATCTCCGCCGCCACCTTGAACTGCGGCATCTCCTGGCAGGAGAATAAGAGCTTCGTTCCCATCGGCGCTGTCAACTCATCCGAAAGCCGCACCTCCACTGCTTCCTCCATTCCCTTCGTAAAATGGCGGACTTCATAAAATTCATTGTAGTTCGGCAGGTAACGCTTTGGCACAAATCCCAAGATCTTTCCATGATTCAGCACTGCCGCCACATTGTACAATTTTCCCCGGTATTCCAGAGGCATTCCCAGAAAGATCAAAGCGTCTGTCTTTTTGGTTTTTTCCGCGATCAAAAACAGGGCTTCCTTCGCCTCCCTTAAGAGGATTTCCTGCAAAAACAGGTCCTGACAGGTATAGCCTGTGATACATAGCTCCGGCAGTACGATAAGCTTCGCCCTCTTTTTATCAGCCTCTAACACCAGATGAATGATCTCGCTCGTATTCTCCCTTACATCTGCCACCGTCACCTTGGGAGTTATGGCTGCAACTTTTACAAATCCGTCTCTCACTTTGCAATCTCCTTTAACTCGTCGATACTGAATGTATAATTCGTGTTGCAGAAATGACAGTTGACCTCGATAGGCTCTCCGTCGTCGATCATCTCCTGCAGATCTTTTTTTCCAATGCTGATCAATGCCTTGGTGATCCGCTCCTTCGAGCAGTTACAGGAGAACCGCGCCGGAAGAGTGTCGGTGATCTCCAGTCCGAAATCTCCCAGAATCTCCTCTAAGATCTTCTCCGGTGTGTAACCCTCGTCCAGCATCTCTGTCACGGACTTCATCTCCTGGATCTTCTGTTCCAGCTTCCCAATGATCTCTTCACTGGTAAAAGGCAGCAACTGGATAATAAATCCTCCCGCCTGCCTTACCGTATTATCCTTATTCATCAGCACGCCCAGACCCACAGCGGACGGGATCTGCTCAGAGGTGGCAAAATAATAGGTCAGATCCTCGGCGATCTCTCCGGTCTGGAGAGCAACCTGTCCCACATAGGGATCCTTCAGTCCCATGTCTTTGATGACATTCAAGATTCCAAGTCCAACGGCTCCGCCCACATCCAATTTTCCCAATTTGTTTGGAGGCAGCATAACGTCCGGTACCTCAGCGTAGCCTTTTACATTTCCCTTTGCATCCGCCGTGGCAGTCAGCCCCTGTACCGGTCCCCCGCATTTTATCTGGAGGGTCAGAAGGTCGTCTTCCCCCTTCATCATCGCCCCCATCATTGCGGCTCCGCTCAACAGCCTTCCCAATCCCGCAGTGACTACCGGGCTTGTATTGTGGCGTTTTCTCGCCTCCTCCACTAATTCTCTTGATGTGATGGCAAACGCCCGGATCTGATTGTCCGCCGCCGTTGCCCTTACCATATAATCTGACATTCTTATTTTCCTTTCTCTCCCGCAATAATATAGATCCGCTCGCTCTTCTCTCCCGGCGGTTCCTTCGTACACATATCGTATGCCGCCAGAAATTCCATTCCCGCTTCGTCTATCAATGTGCGTATTTTTTCCAGAGAATATCCTCTCTGGTAATGGGTTTCTTCATATTTCCGGTACAGGTTGTCCTCCTCCCGGATAAAAAGGGTCAGGTCGTATTCATTGATCTGCTCTTCTTCATCGTAGTAGTTTTCCCAGATAAAACTGCCCTCTTCCCGGTTCTCGCAGATCGTGGCGTCTCCAAGCATTGTCTCATATTTGTAGATGGTGTTCAAATCAAAAATAAAGATTCCTCCGGGATCCAGATATCGGTTCACTCTCCTTAAGGTCTCTAAGATCTCTTCCTCCTCCAGCAGATAATTCATGCTGTCGCAGAGAGAAACCATTGCCGCCGCCGTGCCATAGAGTTCCAGCTCGCACATATCCTGACACAGATACAGGATCCCCTCCCCCGGCTGTTCGCTTGCAATGGCGAGCATATCCTCCGAGATATCAACTCCGATCATGTCGTAACCGGATTTTGCCAAAAGCCTGGTCATCTTTCCGGTTCCACAACCCAATTCGCAGAGGATCCCCTTCTCTATCCCGTAATCCTTTAAAAGGGAGTGAACATAGACGCTCCACTCCTCGTAGGGTACGTTATCCATAAACAGGTCATAGACCTGGGCAAAACTTGTATATGCTTCCATATTAAACCCTTTCTGTCTTTTATCGCAAACCTGCAAATCCTCTATAATACTAGCAATTTTTTTCCATAAACGCAACCTTGATTATTTCATTCACAAGCCTTATACTTATGGCTATGATGGAAAATTACGAACATTATATTACAAAAAGCATTCAGGATGTATACCGCACAAAGATGGTCTCCCCCATCCTCTATCTGATCCTGCTCCTGCTTCTGTGGATCTTCTCCCCCATATCGGAGATGGTTTTTCCGGAAAAGGTGGACAGCGGGGATGACCTGAAATCCTTCTATGAAGACGACGTTTCTTTCATAGATACCAAATTATCCAATCTCTATTTCAGCGGTTACACCAAGACCCGATTTGGACTTACCAGCGGTTACTATTACTATACCCAAAGAGGGGATGAATGTATCATTGTGCTGCTCTCTCCCTCCACCAGCGAGGAGGGACTGCCAAAGATCTCATCTCTTCAGATAAAAGGACGTCTTTCCAAAAACGACCGGACCACAAAGGAACTGCTTGCCAATCTTTCCGGGGATCTGAACTGGACAAAGGAGGGCATCACTTCCAAGGTCAGCGCCTACTACATCAACGAGCCGGACTGCCGGAATTTTGGCAGCTACCTATTGCTGTTTCTCTATTTTGCCAGCCTGCTCTATGCGCTGATTAACCTGATCCTCTCCATAACCTACTACCGTTTTCCGGTGCTCTCCCCTCCGGTGACGCAGCTGTCCCGTTTCGGAAAGCCTGCGGAACTCTTAGCGGAGGCGGAGGAGGAGCTTGCCACCCTGCCGCAGCTTGCCACGGACGATATGTTCATCACGGAGCATTATTTTATTGAGACTTCCAGGTACGGAATTGCCATCGTGCCGATACAGGAGATCATCTGGGTGTACAAACATTCCACCCTGCATAAATTCTTCTGGTATCACTTCAGCATTTCCTACACCCTGCATATCACGGCGAACAAACACCTCTATATCCATTGCCCGAAAAACATCAAATCGGACATCGACGGTATCATAGATTATCTGGCAGAGGCAAACCACAATATTCTGGTGGGCTTTAATGAGGAAAACCGCCTGGCGGTGCAAAAGACCCAGGGAACCCCTTTGCAGGTGGAAAAGATCCTGGAACTGATGAAAAAAAGAGTCTGAGCACTCTGCGCGCCGATGTGTTGCAAAAAAACCGGCAGATCACTTCTTTTACGAATCTGATCTGCCGGATTTTTTTGCTTATTTTATTCTGTTCTATATATTTAGGAGAATGCTGATATCATCGGTATTTCCTTAGAAGAAGCTCTTAAAGAAATCTACGATAGACTGAAAAAGACTCTTGATCTTGGCTCCCAATCCGCTGTCCGCCAACAATCCCATTTCCTCCAGTCTGTCATACACATCCGACGCCTGTTCCAATAACTGATCCCAGTCCAGATCCAGTTCGCTGATCTTCTGCAAGACCTCCAGGAGCTGTTTTTTCTGAGATTCAGTCAGAGTAATGTCAAATTCCTTACATCCCTTATCAATGGCTTCGTTGATACTTTTCTCATCGTCCAGGCCGTTCTTCACCACTTCCTGTTTCAGATACGCCATCAACTCCTCTGCCTGCGCCGTGTCGCCGCCCACTGCCTCGGCAAGCTCCCCGGTGATTACAAGCTCGTTCATGGCTGCATCCAGGCTCTCCTCCTTGATCTCCTCCCCGGTCATCTTAGAATAGGCTTCCAGGGCGCCGATCAGAGCTGCTGTGCCGGAGATCGGAGTCGGTCCCGCCACAATGATCTGGGCATCCTCCATCCCCGCCGTTGCAAGTGCATTTTTATACATGCTCACTGTACAATAGGAGATATTCTTAGTGGAAACCTGGATCCCGCTTCCCTTCTTTCCCTCCATGATCAAAACGGAGGACAAAGCCCTGGTTCCGATGGTGCTGGCCGGAAGGTAGGCATCCAGATACTGGTGTTCCATATCGTTGGTCACATAGACCACGTCATAATCGGTCAGATCCGAAGCGTCAATTCCCATCAGCGCCAGTACCTTCGCCTGCTGTTCGGAGGTGAGGTCTGCCCCCAGAGCAAGATAGGGCTTATCATTCTCTTTTACAACCACGTTGTCATCGTCCTCATCCACTGTAACCTCTCCCTGAACCGCCGATGTATTTTCTTCTTCCGTATCCTGAGTTACACTTCCCTGAACAGGTTCTGTCTCTTTGCTATCCGCTTCCTCACTGTCTGACTCTGTTCCATCGGTGGTTTCCGCTTCCGCAGCCGGCGTACTGGATCCATCCTGAGTCTCCGTCTCTTCCGTCTGCGAATCTGTATCCTGACTTTCATCAGAAGCCTGTCCTGCCTCCTGCAACGACTGTGTATCCGTACCGCTGCTGTCCGACTCCGTGGCAAAGGCTGTCATAGTCATGGACAGACAGAGCGTTACCGCCAGTAAGAAGCTGATCGGCTTCTTCCATTTCTTCTTCATATTACGACCTCCAATCTAAAAAATATGCTTCATACATTCTGACACAGAACCATGGGAAAGTCAAAAATATGAAGCAAAATTAAGGAATTTTTTATAAATCATTGTAACTGTTCAAAGCCAAATCCGAAAATGCAGCACATCATCTATTTATACTGAAATGCCAGCATGGTGATATCGTCCGCCTGCTCTTCTCCTTCGGAAAATATCTTCAATTCATCCCCAAGATATTCCAGAAGTCTATTCACCGAGAGCCTTCCCGCCTTCCCTTTTTTCATCCTTGACAGGAGCTGTTCCTCACCGAAGAACTCTTTTTTTCCGTTCATCGCCTCCGTAACTCCATCGGTGTAGAGTAAAAAACACTCCCCCGGTTCCACCTGGAATACATCCTCCGCAAATTCCATCCCCTGCATCCCCGCTAAGACAAAGTTTTTCTTCATTTCCAGATATTCCACCCTGCCGTCAGGATACATGCGGATCGGAGGATTATGCCCCGCATTGGCGCAGACCAACTTTCCCGTACTCAATTCCAGCACCCCTAAAAACAGGGTCACAAACATGTCCTCCTCGTTGGTCTCGTTGATCTCATTATTCACATCCTGCAAGACCTTTGCCGGAGAAACGGCATTTTTTGCCTTGGTCTTGATCAGCGTCTTTGCCGTCACCATGAACAGAGCCGCCGGAACTCCCTTTCCGGAAACATCCGCAATGACAAACGCCACATGATCCTCATCAATCTGGAAGCAGTCGTAAAAATCTCCTCCCACTACCCTCGCCGGACTCATGGTGGCATAGACGGACAGAACTCCCTCTATGGACATGGAATCAAACTCTTTTGGCAGCATTCCGGTCTGGATCCGGGCTGCAACGTCCAGCTCTGCGGCAATTCTGGCATTTTCCGCCCTGGTCGCCAAAAGCTCTTCCGTCCGCTCCTCGATCACCGTCTCCAAATGCGTCTGATATGCAAAAAGCTCCATTTGCAGATTGATCCTGTGAAACATCACTTCCTGAGAAAACGGCTTGGTGATAAAATCCACCGCCCCATACTCAAAGCCTTTCATCTCTGTCGCCGTGTCGTGATCTCCGGTCAGAAAGATCACCGGAATCTTTTTAAACCGCTCATCGCTTTTGATCCTTCTTATTGTCTCGAATCCGTCCATCTCCGGCATCTCAATATCTAAAAGGATCAGATTCGGTGTGAATTTTTCCAGAAATTCCAGCGCCTGTTTTCCTGATTTCACCATACTCACCTTATAATGATCCTTCAACAGAGACGCCGCCTGCTTCAAACTTGTCAAATTGTCGTCAACCAAAAGTATATGCTGCATCATTTTCTTCCCCCAAATATGATCTTATGCCTATGTAGGTAATTTTACAATTTTTCCTCCCGTCATGCAACTTTTTCTAACAATAATGCGTTACGACCACTTCTATTTCTTCCCGCCCCTGATAGGTGTTGATCTGGGGATAATATACAAGGGATATCCCCTCTTTCCTCTGATCTAAAAAATGCGAAAATTCCTGTACGTCCCCAAAATACACGCCTCCAAACCGCTGTCCCGATCCGGTCTCAAGCCTCAGCTTTAAGACATTTTGATTTTTTCCCACAATTCGGGAGGAAAGCACCCGGATATTTCTATCGGCAAAGACCGGTTTCTCATTTCCCTTGCCAAAGGGTTCCAAAAGCTCCAGTTGACGGATCAGCTCCGTATTCAGATAGTCCAGGGGCATTGGAACGTCTATTTTTATCTTCGGAATTAAGTCCTCTGTCTGCAAATGCGTTTTCTCATTGAGACGCGCCCGGAAGGCTTCCACATTTTCCGCCCTCATGCTGCAGCCTGCCGCCATGGGATGACCCCCGAATTTTTCCAAAAGATCGCTGCATTGACAAAGCTCCTCATACATGGAATAGGCTTCAATGGATCTGCCGGATCCCTTCACGCCGTCCTTGGCATTTGTCAGGATATAGACCGGTCTGTGGTATCTTTCCCGGATCCTTCCTGCAATAATTCCTGCAATACTCTCATGACAGTCCGGAAGATAGGAAACCAGGACCCGATCCTCCTGCATTCCATTTTTTTCGATATCCTCTATGGCGTCGCAGATTCCCTGCTCCGTCAGTTCTTTTCTCTCCTCGTTGAGTCCGGCAAGCTCTTCTGCAAGTTTTCCTGCATAAATTTCATCCTTCGTCTTTAACAGCAGCAGAGCCTTTCTCGCCGTGTCCAGACGCCCGCTGGCATTCAGGCAGGGACCCAGCACAAAGCCGATATGGTAGGCGCGGATACTTCCCGGTTCCAGATTCTTTGTCCGTATCAGGGCGCGCATTCCCACGCTGTTTGTCCTATTCAGACGGCGCAGCCCCTCCTTAACTAAGATCCGGTTTTCATGCCGCAGATCCATCACGTCTCCCACGGTGGCAAAGGCTGCATTTTCAATAAATTCATCGGTCTTATTCACGTCCCATCCCATGGTCTCATAGAGCACCCGCATCAGATGCCATGCCACCACGGCTCCGCAGATCTCCTTGCAGGGATAGCGGCAGTCTCTCTGCTTGGGATTCACCACTGCGTCCACCTCCGGCAGCAATTCGATCCGCCTGCCCTCTTCCTCCCGGAAAGGTATCTCGTGATGATCCGTCACAATGACCGTCAGTCCTGCCTGCTTTGCTTTTTCCAGCACAGGGGCAGCCGCGATCCCGTTGTCACAGGTGAGGATCGTATCCGCCCCCTCTTCCATCGCCAGCTCCACCAGACGCTCATTGACTCCGTAACCATCCCGGATCCGGTCTGGGATCACCGCCTCCACGATTCCTCCCAGCCTCTCGATTCCCTCCCAGAGAATGTAGGTGGACTGAACGCCGTCGATATCGTAATCCCCGATAATGCGTATTTTTTTCTTATTTCTGATCTTGTCCGCTAAAAGCTGCGCCGCTTTTTCGACGTCTTTTAAAAGCCTTGAATCCGGCAGATCCTCTATCTTTCCATGAAGATAGCTCTCCACCTCTTCTTCTGTGACGATATCCCGGTTGCGGATGATCCGGGCGATGACCTGGTCGATCTGAAACCGTTTTGCCATGCCCTGAAAGTCTGCCCGCTTCGCCGCCACCACCCATTTTTCCGTCTGCTTCATCTTCGTTCTCTCTCCACTCATTCCTTGTATACCACTTCGATCAGAGTCAGCCCCTTCGCCGGCATCAGAACGCCTGCCTGCTGTCTGTCCCCGCTGGCTAAGATCTCTTCCATCTCCTCAGGCTTTCGCTTTTTAAGCCCCACTTCCACCAGTGTCCCGGTGAGGATCCTGACCATGTTCTGCAAAAATCCGCTTCCCGTAAAACGAAGTCTTATTTCCCGTTCTGTCTCCGTAATGTCGATCTGAAAAAGAGTGCGCACCGTGGATTTTTTCATCCTCCGGTTTCCGCAAAACGCCTTGAAGTCGTGGGTTCCTTCCAGATACTGTGCCGCCTGTCTCATGGCGCTTACATCCAATGTTTCTTCTATCGGCGTCACATAACGCCGTTCAAAGACGTCCGGCTTGCCGTCTTTGCAGATCCGGTATTCATAAGTCTTGGATCTGGCGTTGAGACGGGAGTGGAAACGCTCGTCCACCCGCTCCACCTTAAGCACCGCAATATCCTCCGGCAGGTATTCATTCAAATACGCTTTGATTTCCTCCACATCTCCTAACGCCTTCATGTGAAAATGCGCCACCTGCGCCCTGGCATGTACTCCCGCGTCCGTCCTGCCGGAACCCTGAAGATCGATCTTCTCCCCGCTCATGCGCTCTAAGACTCTTTGCAGTTTTCCCTGGATGGTGGCGTCGGTGGTCTTTTGCTCCTGCCAGCCCTTATATCTGGTTCCCTCATACTGTATGGTCAGCTTGTAATTTGGCATAGTTCCTCCTGTATTGAAGCTCTGCTTCTAAAACAAAAATGTGTCTTCCCTGCTTCTGTACCTATATTGTGTCATAGATTGCGTCATAGAAAAAGGGCGGCTTGCCGCCCCTTTTTTCCGATGCTATTTATTTTAGCACAGTTTTGGGTTCTTTGAAAGATTGCGATGATACAACCGCATTTTTCTGATCTTTCCGGTTGATTTTTACTGATACAGCTCTGCAATTCTGGTAACCGCCACATAGATTGCGGAAATCTTATACCAGGTCGGATAGTCTACCACTCCAGTTGCCGGCATGTCGAAAACGGACTGGAATTTCTGGACGCTCGCCTTGGTGGCGGGACCGAAGATGCCGTCCACCGTCACGGTAGGGATTGCCGGGTAATTCTGGGCAATGGCGTTTAACTGCTGCTGGATCACCCTGACGTCGTTACCTCTGGAACCGACCTGTAAGTCCACCCTTGGCCAGGATGCCGGGATACCAGAGACCTGCTCGGAGGTGTTGATGAAGATACTGTTGCCGTAGTAGTAGCGCAGGATCTCGATGGCGCTGTAGCCCTGATCGCCCAGGTACTTGGACCCCCATTGTGTCATCCTTTTATCGTTTGAGTGTAAACCAAGGAGAGCCGGGATCTCTCCCGGCTCTGTCCTACTGAATCTTGATCTTCTGTCCCACATAGATCTTATTCACGTCTTTGATTCCGTTGACGCTCTGCAGCCTGGCCACAGTGGTTCCATACTTCTTGGCGATCTTGCTCAGGGTATCGCCGGACTTCACCGTATACACGGATCCACCGGAGGGCTGCTTCACTGTCCCGGTCCCGCGGATGTCCCCATCATTGACCCAGCAGGTGCCGCCGCCGATAAGGTACGGATTCCTTGCACCCTCTTTAATCTTTGTGATTGTACCTGTTTTCCACGGGTTCACGTCAATGGCTTTGGAGACCGGATCCGTGGACGCTTTGTAGCAGGAGCTGTAGGTGACGGTCTCTCCTACGCTGTGGGCATAAGAAGCCTGGGCTGCTTCCGCCGCCTGGAGAGTTGTCTGTCCAGATGCCGGGGTGTTGAATAAAGCCTGTTCCTCAGCGCGTCTTTTTACAAGTCCGTTTAATGTCTTACCGCCGGATTTGCAGTATGCCGGAATCTTCTCCGCTATCTGTGCGATGGTCCTTGTACCGTTTGCGGTAAGCTGATTGATGGAACCCAGGTTATAGGCAAAGGATACCAGGGCATCAAACTGGTTCTGGTTCCAATGGTATGTAGGATCGAAGCTGTTCACGTTTTTCTCTGCCTGTGCTACGTCCTGCTTTAAGTACGCTTCTGCCTGCGCCTGGGTAATGGTCATCCCTGCGGTGACGTCGGCGCCGTAATGGCCGTAGCCGATGGTGTAGTACTTTTCAGTCGGCACACACTTATAAGCCGTGAGTCTCAGTCCTTCGTATTTCTCGATTAATTTTAATCCTGTCTGTGAAATCTTCATATTATTTCTCCTCGCTTTCTTCTGATCCTGTGTTTGCTTCCGCTTCTGTAGTTACTTCCGGCAGTCCTACGGCTGCCGATGTCAGCAGGGATGCTATTCCCGCAAGTGCCGCAGTCCCCAGAACAGTCAGCCAGTCCACCTGCTGGATCGTAGCTGCCGCCGGCAATAATGCCGCTGCTGTCTGTGCCGCAGTTTTTCCTGCCCGGATCCCTGCTGCTTTTAACCATTCCTTTGTTTTTTTGCTCATTTTGTTTCCTCCTTTTAGATAAATTGTGAAATCAAAACTATCAGCCCGGTCGCCAGTGCCCCGGCAACGGTGCTGATGATCGCCGTTACCGCAGTCCGCTTGTAGGTATTGAGATTGTCCGCGGGAGCGCGCTCCATCTCATCGATCCGACCGTCCATCTGCTCGACTCTGCCATCAAGGGAGCTGACTGTCTCATTGATGTGTTTTACCTCCTCCACCAGCTGGACCATTGTGTTGGCCATCGTGTGTATCTCATTCACGATCGGTTCCAGCTTGTCCAGCCGGTGTGTGTTGGATTTGGAGCGCTCCTCTGTTTTGGTCAGCCTTTCGATGATTTCTTTTTCTTCCATGTGTTCACCTTCTTTCTGTATTAGAAAAGCGGCAGCCTATGCCACCGCTTCTAATTGACTAATTCTTAATTTTGCCTGTTCTAATTCAAATCGCATATTATACAGTTGATTTTGTAAAGCTCTTATCATCTCTTCCTGTGCGTCTACTCTTAATATGGTACTTTGCTGTACCGCTGTAATGAGTGGGATAAATTCTTCATAGCACAGAGAATAAAAACCTTCTTCCGTAGATAAACCCGCAAAATCTGCTTTCGTCAGCTCTGCTTCCAATAAAGCCTCTTCTACCTCCTGCGCAATGAATCCGAGGTGGTATTTCCCATTCATCTCATCATTCAGTCTGTATCTGCTGGGTTTTAGTCTATGAAAAAACTGCTGATATCGACCGGTGCCGTCCAGATATTCTATACTGTTCTTAATCCCTATATCAGAGGACACACTGACGGCCTTTGTCGTGTAAATCTGTCCCCAGCGGCAACTGCCGGATCCAAGGGTCGCTGCTCCGGCATAATCACCATGCGGTCTAAAGGCACTTGACCACAACCCGATTTTTACAGTATCATTTGCCAAACCCATATCTCCAGAATCGTTCTTTAAATAATTGCTGGCAAGCGTCAGTCCTCCCAGGTAGGCAGATCCATCTGAATTTAGTCCGTAACCGGTACTTCCAAGCCGTACAAGTTGTAAGCGTGCCCCACCGGAACTGTTGATATAGTATGACGTGCTTCCAAAATAACAGTTGGCGGATAATAAAAGATGCTTGCTATTATAATTTCTAATGTAGGTGGAATCCGTCATGTACCATCCACCGCCATAAGTTTGGCTGTACCATCCGGTTGCCCCATAAGTTCGCAGCCAATTTGAAGCATACACCGCTCCGGTAGCACTGATGTTTCCAACCACGGAGGCTCCGTTTAATATCGTCGCCCCTGTATCTATGGTTACAGGTACAGAGGCACCACCATTTATATGTATGGCTTGCACGTCTTCCCCCGGTTCATCAATATAAAGCACGTCTACCATTTTACTGTGAGCGGAATCATACATCGTAATCTTTTTATCAACATTCAGTACAGTTGCATTGATTGTTCCTTTGATTTCCGCGCCAAAACATGTTAATTTTCCACCTTCAATATGTGTATATGCCGATGCTGATCCATACTGCCTGATTGCATCTGTTCCAATATAAACTCCAGTAACTGTCGATGTCTTCGATACTGTTCCGTTATACAGCGCAGTTGCTCCGATTGTGAATCCTCCAATTTCACCGGATGATGCTGTTATTTTTCCTGTTATGTCTGCGTTCGAAGCCATCAAATCTCCCATGCGTGTCACTTTAAATCTATTTCCACAGCTCATTCCATCTAGTCCTAAATATACACTGTCCGAGACTCCGGCTAATGTCAAAGTGTTGTTTGCTATATAAGTATCCCCTATCGTAAATCCCCCGATTGTTGCACCCATAGCTTTTAAATCGTCCACAAAAATATTCTTAGCCGTAATCCTATTGGCTCCGATAAATCCTGTGGATACAAGATCTGACACGTTTATTTCTGTTGACGTAATACTTCCTGCCACTATCTTATCCGCCGTGATGGTCCTATCTGTAAGCAAGTACGCATCCAACGTGTCTACCTGTGTTGAGACCAATCCGCCCGAATTATTTAAGGCGTAGACCAGACTTTTATCATCTCCGCGGAGAATCAGCCGATCCACGGATAAAGTCCCGGCAGTTATGTCATCCGCATAGAGATTGATCCCTGTCAATGTCTTTGTTGCCACCACTTCGCCGGATACGATCCGGTCGGCGATAATTCCCTGGTCCACCATAAGATTGTCAAGGAATCCTTGGCGGATACTCGCTGTATTTACATTTGCCATATCAATTTGAGCGTAATTGGCTTCCAGGTAAGCAGTATTCACTTCGGTTGATGCGATTTTATCAATACGGGCTTCCAATGCGGCAATATTATCCGCTTCCACTACTGTGAATTTTGCATAATCTCCATATGCATTTGTGGTATGTAGCTCTGTGATGTAACTCAAAGCGGAATCTTCACGCCCGGTAATGTTCAGGTTGGTCACGTCAGCCTGCGTCAGTATTCCGTTTCCTATGACTGCATAAGGAGTTCCAAATTCAGAACGTACATATAAAAAATTAACTTTCAAGTCATTGATATCTTCTGCTATGTACCTTTCCAAACCAATAATCTGTGTCACATCAATCGAATCCACAGAAGAACCTTTGACAGTCCCGTTATCGGTGGTAATATTTCCGATACACTCAGCAGCCGCGAAAAGTTTTTTCTGCATCTCCTCAAAAGAAAGAACTGTATTGGAGATGTCACAGGTATTCTTCTCTGGGTTATTCAGATACTCTACTGTGTTCGTGATCCTCTGCTTCTCGTGAATGCCTGCTTCGCTATCCATGATGGTTACTGTATCTCCTACTGAATAGGATAAGATTTCATATTCCGGCTTCATCCTTGCCAAATCGGCAATCTTAGCCTGGAATGTCTTTTTAGGCTTTGAAATCTCATTCAATTTATACTCCGCGTCCGCTTTTAAGGCCTCTGGGTCCGTGTAATTTGTATCTTCCCAGATGATCGTCTTTACCTTATTGGAATACTGATAGTTCTCAAGATATCTTTTTCCATTATTGACTCCAGTAATCTCAAGACCATCGGCGCCGATCGGAATGATTCTGGTTGCATAGTCGTAAGTATCCCCTGAATCAGAAACCTCTTTCAAATTGACTCCCGATGCAAAATATACGCCTTTATCTTTTCCAACCCTCTCCTTCAAGTAGACAACTTTTGAGAAAGTGTCATATTCCACTTCACAGGTGAATGCTTCTAATATTTTTTCCATTACCTGGTATGCATTAACCCTCTTAAGACTGATACTCCGCAGCCTGTCTCCCGGAACGGTGGATACACAAGTCCATCCTGTGCCTGTCAGGGCATAGTCTGCCGCATACTGTGCCGTACATTCTTTTACCACATAGTCATCCCAGACACGCCCCTCTATATCTTCTAAATTCAGCTTTGCCACAATATTCCGATACCCATTGGAACCTTTGGAATTTTCTTTTACGACAAATTCATCCTTATCTGTCCTTAGGTAATACTCATGCGGGATCTGTCTTTCATTTCTTCTGTGCCAGGAAAAAGAGAGCGTCTTGTCTCCCGTAGACAACTCGCTCTCTACTTTTGCATCTTTGTGATTTTTTAATCCTCCTATGAGGGTATGGTTCAAATCATAAAGTTTTAATATCATGATACCCTCCTTGATTGCTTAATAATCCAGCATAAAGTCCATTGCGATCAGATCTGCCGGAGCCGGTATATCGTATTTCTCCCCCTCTAAAAATTCATACTTCACTTTTTGAATTTCTACTTCTACTTCTGCCTTTAAGAGTTCCTTCACCGCTTCAACATAAGATATCCTGTCCTCATCGGATGCAAATACATACTCATTGTTTTTGGATTCCGGGTTCCCTTCGCCGTCTTTAAGTGCAAATTTATCAACCAAAGATTCCTTGCTTTTTTCAAAGTTCTTGAGCTCTGCTTCCAATATCAATATGTTTTTGGCAATCGCAAGATTTACTTCGCCGGAAAATACCTTCTTCTCTTTTACCACTTCACTTAATTTCGCATAGACCAGGTTGATATCCTGTATCGTCATTTTCTGATTGTCTTTTCTCATCTCTTACACCTCCGATAACTGTAATACATATGCTTCAAATTCGGCTGCATCTTTCTCTATCTGCTCTTTATTGGCAAGATAGGCTTCTTTGCTCTGTATGTACTTGCTGATGTTTATGGCGCCATTCTCGCTGATACTCGCATTCATGGTTACTGCGACAATTTCCTTTTCATT
Organism: uncultured Lachnospiraceae bacterium; assembly: GCA_958428365.1. GTDB lineage: Bacteria > Bacillota > Clostridia > Lachnospirales > Lachnospiraceae > Maccoyibacter. Next base: position 81,403 of record CAUAFT010000003.1, read on the forward strand.
TGCAGTTACAATGCTATTGCCGTTTACATTCATAGTTTTGCTCTTTTTTAACATATTTTTTCCTCCTAGATAAATCTTGGTTTGTACTTTACTGCGATGCTGACAAGTTCCTGCTGTGATTCCAGGCATTCGACGGTGATATGGTTTTCTCCCGGAAGCAGGGAAGGAAAATCCCATAGTTCCATGTCCTTAAATTTGTTACTACCTGCTTCTGTAATCAGACCTTTTTCTCCATCTATCCGTACAACCTTATCTTTTGTAAGATTTTTAATGACCGTCGGCTTTTCTTCCCCGGTATTTTGATCTCTTACCAGTCCATTCAGTGTTACGGATGTCAGTCCGATCAATGGCGTTAATTCTATGATTACAGGAGTCTCCTGATTTCCCTCATTGGTAATGATGAAATCCTTTGCAGTCGTTACGGTTGTCACTTCCTCTCCCTGCTCATATCCGTATAATTCTAATGTTGCCTTATGCCACCGGTTTAAAGACGTTTCCGTCTGCTCAGGATTCGTTAAATATAAAATATAATGATGGTCGAATCCATCTAATTTGATGTCGCAAGGCTCTAACAGTTCAGATATGAAATTACCGGACTTCCTCCATATCTCCTGCCTGGTGCTTCCTCGTATCATTACAGTAACTTTCATCTTTTTGAATCCTGTAGTGCTCCTTAACATCATCGGTGTGAGTGTTCCGTCTATCCATTCGCTCTGATTCTTTACTTCCAGAAATCCCGGCTCGACGTTCCATTGCAGCACACCGAATATTTCTTTGGTGTCTTTTCCATTGACTGTCAACATTATCCCTCCTATCTTCTCAATCTTCTGTTCTGCATGGCAAAAGCATTGCTCATTCCAGCGCTGGTCTCTCCGATAATTGCCCCGGTGTCCGTTATGAGCTGCATATTTCCCATCTGTTCAAATCCCTTTTCCATGACCTCCATCATTTCAAGAAACATTGTGCACAGATCGGAATTGTCTGCGACCACTTCCACTCTCTGTTGTACCGGCGCAACAGAAATCAGACTGTTTAACTCTGCCAGTCCGACATTAGATGTGATTTCCGCAGCTCTTATTTTAAGTTCCTCCTGCTGCCTTGCAATCTGCTCTTTGGATCGCTTTGTCAGGTCTTTGATCATATTCTCTCCGGCGGTATTTACATTTCTCTGATTATCCTCCATTCCTTCCGCAACTCCGGCAGATAACTGTACACCGATCTCTTTTTTAAACAACCTGGACGGCGAATGGATGTCAGCGGCTTTCTGAATGGCTTTCCTTAGGGAATCCACCATCTCCTGGGCGGATTTGTTGATCTTCTTCTTGTTGGTCAGTCCGTCTATAATGCCCTGCAAGGTATCATTACCGATAGTTTTTCCGGCAGAAGGAAGGGTTCCGAGTGTCTTTGTGACTGTTGCATTAACAGCCTTTAAATCTGCTTTTGTGGATTTTTTTGTCGCACCCTTTTTTATTGCTTTTATCATATTTAAGACCGTATCCTCGCCAACTTTTGTCGCTTTATTCGCAATGTCCTTTAATGGCTTTTCAATGCTTTTGTTCAACTCTACGATTGCTTTCGTATATTCGCTTTTGTACGCATCAAGTTCCTGTTGGGCGGCGTTTTTTAATTCCTGAATCTTTTTTTCTGTCTCTTTCTTCAAGGTCTCATTTTCTTTTACCGCCTGGGATTCTGCCAGAGCTTTTTTCTGTTCATAGAGGTTTTCGTATTCCCGCAGCTGCTCGCTGGATAATTGGTTCAATGCGTGTATGGAAGCAGATGCTTCCGGTCCCATCTCCCTTAATTCCTGCATCAGTTCCGATGAAAGAATATTCTTACTCCCCAACTTTTCCAACTGCTGCTCCCAATCTGCATAACCGACAACCTGAGTCTTAAGATTATACAGGAGTGTTCCGCCGGATACCGACGTACTCTCAAATTCGTCGAATAAATTAAAACTGGAATAAATCGCATCCTTTCTTTCCTGGACAGCATCGTTATATTCGTCAGTCAGTTCCTGGATATCCTCTGCCAGCTTCTCATTCGTTTCTTTGCAATTTTCATAATATTCTTCATTCAGTTCCTCTAACTGCTCGTTCAGGCTTTCCTTTGCTTCATAATATTTCTGGTCAGCTTCCAGGCGTTCCGCGGTTCCTGCCTTGAATTTCTTTCTTACCGTATCCCAGTATTGCACCTCTGCTTTCGCTGATACTTTGTAATAGGTCTTGTATGCATCCAGGGCTCCGCCGGAGAGTGCATAGCTTTTATATTCTTCTTTCTCCGCCGCTGTTTGAGCCTTTCTCTCCTCCTGAATATCCTTGATCTTCTTTGTCGCGTCTACATATGCCTGCGTTCCTTTTTTCAGCTTCTTCCGTACCTGTTTCCAATAATACTCTTCTTTTTGCAGGGAGATATTGTGAAGCACTTTTTGGTTCTCCATATAAGTATTTGCTTTGGAGTAGATTTCATTGTAATAATCAGATACTGACTTTTTCTGTTTCTCACCGTTGCTTCCTGTGGTATATCTGGACACATTGAACGCATTTTTTACTTTTGTATTGACTTTCTTTTCAAAAGCATCGATATTTGTCGCTTTTTGCAACGCTTCTTTATAAGACTTGGTTCCTTTCTTTGTTGTTGACGCCACCTTTTTCCAAAAATACTTCTCATCCTCCAGGCTGGTAGTATGGGTCTTTTTATAATTTGACAACCATTTGCTTGCTGCCCTGTAAACATCGTCCGCAAGAGACTTTGACTCTTTGATCGCTGTTCCTTTTTTTGCCCGGATCCCAAAAGCTACGCCTTTCGAGATCTGCGCTCCTACAGTATTCTGGAATTTCTTTGACGGGGAATGGATGTCTAATTCCGTCTGTGCCGCCGTGAGAACTGCCTGGCAGACATCGGCAACTGACTTACAGGCTTCCCCGCTCCCCTTTGTGATTCCGACTGCCATACCTTTTGACAGCATGATACCAATTTCATCCCGGAACAAATGAGATGGGGAATGTATTTTACCTGTGCTTTGAGCGGACAAGAGCGCTGCTCCCACCAGTCCTGCGCTTGCCGCTGCTGCTTCCTGCTCTCCTCTTCTGATTCCCACTGCGAGTCCCTGGGCAAGCGACAGACCAATATTGGAAAATTCTGCTAATGAGTTCTGATATGGGGATTTTGATATATCGTAAACTGATTGTGATGCAGCCTTTACTTCTCCTTTCTTGCTGTTGAGACCGGAGGCGTAGGCTTCCCCCGCAAAAGCTCCAACTGCTGCCATAACCGGCTTGGTTTTTTCAGATTCTTCATTGACCGCCCCCCTGGTCTTTTCTCCGGCTGCTGCAATTTCCTCCGGAAATGCTTCTTCAAGTCCGAGAGTATCCATCCAAAGCTGACATACCTCCTGAAATCTCTCCGGGCTTTCTTCCAGCGCATCCACTAAAGCCTGAACTGCATTCGCGCCCTGCGGTCCCATCTGCGAGAGTTCCTGATAAAGTTCTGTTGTCATTCCCTGTCCGGCAGCTTCCGAGAGTTTTATCATATTGTTTTTCCAGTTTGTAAGCCCCTCTTTCTGTGATTCCAGGTTCTTTTGAATATTTTCTAACGATATTTCTGTACCGCCGTCAAATTCTTCAAACAGGGAAATGGAACTTTCAATGCTCTCCCCTAATGATTCTTTCATGCTCTGGAATGCTTCCGCCTGCTCCGTGGTCACATTCTCAACGGTTCCTCCGCTCTCCTCAACTGCTGCGGTATATTCTGCGACTGCCGCACTTGCCTCCTTTGATGCTTCTCCATATTCTTCTATCCCCTTCTCAGTGGATTTTATTTTTCCATTTAATTTATCCTGCTGTTTGCCAAGTTCCTCCTGCTGTTCTTTTAACTCCTTATACTCCGCCTTTGCTTTTGCGCTTCCGTCCCAGGCTGAATTTGTTAAATCAAAATCTCCATATTTATCCGTAAGCTCCTTCATTTTGTCCTTGGTCTCTTCCATCCGTATCTCAACTTCTGCCAGCTGGGAACAATACTCCTTGAACATATCCTGATGAGCTAAGTACATGGCATATTCTTTGTGGGTCTGATATAGCTTGTCCATCTCCTCGTCGGTCATTTTTAAGGAACCGGTCTCTTCATCGAATTTCTGTGCAAGTTCTGGGATATCATCGGACAATTCATTGACGATATTTTTCATCATTTCCCTTCGTCCAATACTCTCATCATCAACTTTATTCAATTCTTTCAGCTTTTCCAATAGCTTTGCATTGGCTCCCCATTCCGTCTCTACGGATGTTGTATGTTCTCCAATTTTCTCTATATTGGAATCCCATTCTTTCTGCTGTTCCTGCGTTTCCTTAATAAATTGGGCTGTCGAGTCTTTGGCTTCCCTTGTCTTTGCTATATACGCAACAAGCCCCGCCGTGGCAAGACCGATCGCTCCTACGATTTTTCCGGTAGTTGATAGACTCTTTACTGCTGCAAATGCTTTCTGTGCCATTGTAGCCCCTTCGGTGGCTTCTTCCAGATTCTTTGTTGCTTCCACAGCATTCTTAATTGAAGAAACAACACTTTTAAATACCTCGGAATTTGTCGTTTTATATACCGCGATCATGCTTCCCAGTCCCAGAACTGCAACTGATGTCTCCTCCAAATGGTCTCCCACCACATCCAGTCCATCCGCGACCTTTGGTAAGATATTTTCTGCAATCGGTTCCGCAATCTTCATCTGGACGGTGCGGCTGATTCTGGTAATGGAATTGGTCACATCATCGTATTTTACATCCTTGATCTGTGATAATGCGTCTCTTGTGCCGTCAATCTCTCCATTCAGGTTCATTAAGGCTTTGACTCCTTCTATTCCAAGATCTTCCCACATCGTACCGAATAAATCTACACCCGCCTGATTCTGTTTCACCTTATCGTCCATGTTAAATAATGCGGTCAGGACTTCATCTGTCGCGGCTTTCGCCGATTCTCCGCCCGCTGCAAACTTCGTACGCATTTCATCCGCATTCATCCCAAGGATCCCAAAACCTTCTGTTGTGGTCGCTGCTGTGTCTTTTACCCTTATTCCAAATTCTTTATAGGCATCCCCCAGCTTATCTACGGAAAAGGTGCCCGCTTCCGTTCCGTTTGCAAGAGAATTGAAAAATTCCTCTGCGCCGACTCCCATCTGCTTGTAATGGACGGCATACTCATTGATAACGTCCAGGAGGTCGCCGTTTTTATTTAACCCATTCTGTGCTCCCTGGGCTATGAGGTTGTACGCTCTCTCACTGGAAACACCCCAGGTATCCATGATCATCTTTACTGCGCGGGTCTGCTCCTGGTAGTCGAAGTCGAACGTGTCTCTCAGGGCTATCATATTTTCTGTTGCCCCCTGGAGCGATGACGCATCCAGATCACCCAGGTTCTGATTGATGACGCCAACGGCATTCCCTACGTCTTCCAGGTTCTCGCCGTAGTTCTTCTTATAGACCTCTTCCATGACATCCCGGTATTTTCCCATTGCACTTGCGGCAGTCCCGGTACTTGCCTGTAACTGGTTTGCGGATGCGTTCAGTTCTTCTGCTGTCCCAACAGTTGCCTTTGTCATTGCTTTTGCAGCATCTCCTACCGCAGACACCACTTTATTGGCAACCGCCACTTGAACAGCACTTCCCCAGCTTGTGGTACTCTCTTCGGCTTGCTGTACTGCTCTGCCAAATTCATCAATACTCTGCGCGCATCCGTCCGTAGAGTTATCTGCCTCTTCCAGATAACGGGCATTTTCCTCTAATGCCTTGTTTGCCCGCAGGGTCTGCGCCTGCGCATGATTGAGACTTGTCTCCCAATTTTTGATACGATTGCTTGCCGTCTCATAATTTCTCTCTCCACGTTCTATCGTTTCGGCAAGTTCCTTTATTAGATCCTTCTGCTTTTTTAATTCATCATCGCTTGTCTCGGAGGAATTTTTCATCTCTTCCATTTTTTGAACAGCTTCCTCATATTTTTTCCTCAATTCCTGCAAGCCATTGGAAACTGATTCTCGTGCTTTCTTTGCATTATTTAGAGCTTTTTCAAGCTCCGCCTCTTTTTGTTTTTGGGTCTCTAATGTTTTGGTCAAATTTTCATGCTTCGCCCTGAGTGCTTCCAGGGTATTTGACTGCCCTTTAAACTGTTCCTCTATTAAATTTGATTCGGATTTTAGCTTCCTTAATTCGCTGTTTACCCCCGTCACCGCCTGTTTGAACTCTTTTTCTCCATCCAGGGCGATAATTGCTCCTATTTTCGGTCTTCCCATTTTAATTTCTCCATCAAAAAAGAGCAGACGCTTTCACATCCACTCTTTCTTCTATCTCATATTTTACTTTTTCATAGTTGTAATTACACCGGACAGCCAGTAGATCAATCCCATTACTGCTGCCCCGGCTAATAGCAGGAATCCTGTTCCGGCATTAAATAGCATGGTTATCAGTCCTAAAAACAGGGCTACAATGCCTATACAGGCTATTATTTTCCGTACAGTTTCCTTCTTTAAGGCAAACGCTCCGAATATCAGTATTGCCATAACGACCATTATTCCGATGATTACCAGTGTAGTCATATCTTTTCCTCCTGAATAATAAGAACATTCAGATTTTTCTGGAAGCGCTCTTCTTACCGTGATACGTTCAATTTTGTCATCAGTGCTTCTTGTAATACTCCAGAAACATTAATATGCGCCTTTTCTGCCTCTTGATTTAACCAATTTGGGAGCGTCACATTTCTTCTTACCGTCTTATTATCCACTTTACGGCGATACTCCGAAAAATCAATATCAACCAGCGACACGCATCCTGTTCCTTCTTCTGCAAACGTTCCTTCTGCCACGCTAATCTCACTCATCGTACTAGGTTCCGGAAGTTCCTTTCCCTCATCCTCATAACATATTCCTTTTAATCCTATTGCATCTCTCGCCATATCAACGGCATCTACCATTCCAAATCCTTCTGTTAAAATTCCTAAATCCGGCACTTCGATTAACACTGTACTCTTTTCATCGTTTAACTGTGTGAAAATCACTGGATATACACTTTTCATTTTTTCGACCTCCATTCGTTTCTCTATATATAAATAAGGTCAGGGGATTTTATAACCCCCATTTCCTTATAATTGCTTTCGCCAATCTTTCGTTTATCTCCTTGTGCCTCGGAATTTGTTCTTCGTCTGAACCTCTTACATATACATCATGATTGCCTCCGTGTCGTTTGAATCTAAATCCGGCTGACTCAAGTTTTTTTACCAAGTCTCTTTGCTTCATTAGTGTTCCTCCCTATGTTTATATTATACACACTGCATACACACTTGTCAATATTTTATAGAAAAAGAGAGCCTATTGCTAAGCTCTCTGATTATTTGTTATCTCTATTCAGTCTCATATAAATAAGCTACCAGTTTATAGATCCTTCTTAATTTTTTTCTTGTTCTGTATCTTCTCTAATAATTCTATGATTGTTTCTTTGTACATACAATTTCCTCCTGGCGTCCCATATGTCTATTGATAATTGTGTAAATCTGTCCCAAAAAACGGCTATCTTTCGTTTCGGCTAATTTGTCTAACTGCTGCTTTATGTACTCCTTCATAACCATATCAAGCCACCTCCGAATACACTACTCTACACCGATTGGTATTGCCATTTGCCAGTTCAAGTTCGATTATCGATGGATAGCTGTTTTCTTCCAGCCACTCTCTTACCTTCTGATACACGCTATCTTTGTATTGAACTGTCACACCATCATGACCATTCCGGCTATATGCAGTTTTCACTACCTCTTCTGTGAAAATATCCAACTTTTGAATAATACCACTAACGGCTTTATCATGCGGTCTGCCGGATTCTGACATAATACCAAGTTCTTTTGCAATGCCAGTACAGTCCCATAGCTTCGGTGTATCAGAAATCAATGGCACATTTACTGGATATCCTGCATCCGAATAAATCCTTACTACCTCTGCTGCTATGTACTTAGAATCTACTCCTGCATCATACAAAGCTCCTTTAATATTCTTTACCATCTGATTGACAGATGGGAGTTTCTCTTTCTGGGGTTTGTTCTGCTTTTTCTGTGGAATACCCTGTTGAATCACATCCTCCATATCATGAAATCTGTTAATATATTTTGCAGTAAATTCTGTTCCCTTGATCCCGGTCAGTTTATGAGCAATAAATTCGCAGCCTTTCTTTGTTACAAGATAGCAAGGTTTCTGCCTGTTTGACTTATCTGTATACTCCGATTCTACAAAGAAATCGGTGTGTCCAATTTTGGACTGACCTAACTGTTCGATATAAGTTCTTATATCTCTTAATAATTTGTTATGGTCTTTCTCAACCATTTCTGCCACTTCTCTGCTGTCTAATGTCTGTTCAATCTGTTTCATATCAAATTCTCCTTTTCAAATTTTATTTGCAAGGAAAATCACTCTATGATAAAATATTTCAAAGAGGACTTTCCTCTGTCGTGAAGCACCCGTGTTTACTTGGTAGGTAGGACGGGTGCTTCTAAATTGTTTTATTACGATTTTTCAGCTTTTCCACAGCTTCTTTGCTGAATAAGTAGTTTCTATTGCCAGCTTCTCTCATCTCAGCTTTACTAAGCTGCATTTTTTTTGCTAACTTAATTAAATATGTCGGCGTTAAACCTAATTCTTCAGCAACTTCTCTCGTAATAAAGACGTCTCTGACATCTGTCACTTTCTCACCTCCATGTACTTATAATATCACTTTTGATGTCGAACGTTAATCTATTTATTTCTTTTTCCGCCCTACCTGCGAATTTCTTAATACTGCTGCAACGTTGCTAAAATAACTATATACCCGAAAACCAGAAGTTCTATGTTGAATTGAATTTTTTTATTTTAATTTTTTGTATTTAAAAAGGACATGACATTTAGTCACATCCAACTGGATTTATGGGGCGGTCAGGAACGTACCCTGCCGGGACTTCACCCCTGTATTCAATTAATTTCATTAAGCGCCTTTCTAAAAATCCGCCAGCCATATTATGGTAGATCATCAAAAGTGCATGGTTTCTTTTTTAATCCATTCATCTCCAAGTACTGGTCATACAGTAAAAAGAACTTACGAAGCGTCATTTCAAATACTTCTTTTTCCGAATAATTCAATATCTTACTTCCAATATATAAGATGCGGGCTACGTTGATTCCTCCGTCTGCCCGCTTTCCATGTTTGGGAAGCTATCCTCGTCTGGTTCCGGCAGAGACAATCCGTATGCCTTAAAAATTGCCAGCAGAATATCGCTGATGTTGTCCAGGGTGACCAGCCATCCCGCTTCTTTTTCTGTGTACCGTTTTAATTCTCTTCCCCTGCCTGCTTCCCTCTCTGCTTCGTCATTGAGTAAAGCAGATACCAGGTAACGTACCGTGCTATTTGATTTTTCTTTATCGGTCATATTATCAATGACCTGCGATAATTCCATTTTAAAATGTTCCTGAATCTCGTCTATGACGTTCAGAGTGAAGAGAAAATGTCTCTCCACTCCTTCTACCTCTACAGGAACGCCTACCGGACGTAAATCACTCATGGGTTACCTCCTTATGCTCCCTGTTCCTGATCATCTGATACCTGATCGGTCGTGGCACCCGTCTCCTGATCATCTGAGACCTGATCCGTCGTGTCGCTGGTCTCCTCTGAAATTCCAACTTTTTCATTCAGCCATGCTTTTGCTTCTTCCAGGGTTTCAAATTCTTTCTGGTTTTTCCAGACTCCATCTTCCGGGACGAACATATTTCCCTCCAATGTGGAATGCTTAAATGATACATTCTCCTGCTGCGTTTCATTTTCGTCGTTCGGTTCTTTAAACTGCGCCTTTCTGTAAAATTTTCCAATATATTTATTGATATTTTTTTTCTTTGATGTGCCGATTGCTCCAATACCAATCATCGGCGCAATATCGTCTTTCGCGAATGTCACCTCTCCTGTTTCCTCATCTATAGAATGTCCGAGCAAAAACGCATTCAGTTCCTTTACCATTTCATTTAATTCCAGTGAGATTGTTCCACCGGTAACTGATGTGTCTGTTTCTACAACTCTGTTATCCCCGTAGTCTTTCACATCTGCCGACGTTACGGTAATATTGAAAGCAGCGCTCTCTCCTAAGTAGCGTCCATTCTCGTATCCTGATCCATCTTCCTTTAATTTTCCTGCGCACGCATATAAAAAGCCTGTTTTTGCCATTTTCTTAATCCTCTCTTTCTTCTGTGATATCGCATTCGTACACGATATGCCTTATGTTGTTTTCCGGTTCCGTAAGCTCCGTTATTACCGGATAGGTGAATCCGGCGCTGAACAGCGCCTTTCTTATCTCTTTCTTTTCCGCAATATAGTTCTCCTGCATTGGAAGGAAAAAATGTATCTGCATACTATGCTTGATGCATCCCGGCTGATTGTCTCCGAAATCTGCCCCTCTTTCGTCAGCATGGTTGAATGTAAAATATTTTTTCTCCGAGCCGCTATAGGTGTCCGGTTTGCAGGGGTATCCAAACGGTTCTAGTGCCTCAATGATAATCTGGTTTACTGTCATCTTACCGCCTTCCTATCATGTCCTGGATAAATGCGCTTGCATTAAATACATCCTGCATCTTTTGAATTGCTCCTTCTTCGCTCTCATTTACTGCTTTTCGCATTACCGGATGTGCTGTCTGCGTAGACGTTCCATATTCCAAATAAGCCAGCTTTTCGCCATTTCTGACTCCTTTTGCGTCAGTCCCGCTTACTAGTACCGATGCAAAATATCCGTAATTATTCAGCCTTGCTTTTGTTGCTGTTACGGATTCTGCAAGCTCTCCTGTAGCGTATCCCCTGTCTGCGGCTATATTAATATTCTTTTTTAGACTCTCCGCAACTGTGGGCTTTGCTGCATCTATCATTTTCGGCGCCAGCTCACTTAAGTCTGCAAGATTTTCCAACTGCTTTGTCAAGGCTTCCACGCCATCCATATGAAAACTAGCCACCTCTTTCCCTCCTTTCACATGTCAAAATGATATTCATGGATTTGTCTTTTTTATAAGTTCTCATTACTTCATATTTCTCTCCACTCTCCTCATCGTACAGGTATTTCTCTCCATTGTAGTTGCACTGCAGTATCTCTATGTTCTGATCTGCGGTGTAACCGGTTTGATTCGCCATGATTTCGTCGTTTCTGGTAGTGTCTGTAAAGTTCGCCGGGATACCTTCCAAAAGTTCCTCCTGTTTGACGTCGAATCCGTCTTTATCCGTTACCGTTACGATGTCTGTCACCAGTGATATGCTTTTATTCCACATCCGCCTCCTCCTGTTCCGATGTGACCGGGTCTCTCAGTGTAAGCCGGAATACCTTTTTTCGGTATAAATCCATATATTTCTCCGTATCTGCCCGGTCGTTTCCCAGGTATGCCTTAACGTAAAGGGTTACCGCTGTAATAATTCCCGGCTTCTCTGCCTCTATCAAAGACCTGTGTACGCCGGATTCCAATAGATCTTCCTTGCAATCCTCTATATAGGACTGAATATCATCATCGTACACCTTGATTGCCTGGGCTATGCCGCATCTTTTTTTTATTATTTCGAGCATAATTTCATCACCTTGCCCCTTCGTTTAATTCCCCGGCTATGTAGCGGCTGTCCTATCTATAGCTCTTTATTCCCCCGATACCGCAGTGTCCTTAACTACCATTGAGAGGTTAACAAAAGCATCTCCATCGATCACCTGGAAATCATTGCGTTCAATCGCTCGTACAAGCGTGAGATTCTGCGTGAATGCATTCAGGTCTCCAGCTACCGCAACATTGGATGACATCAGGGACGTTCTCTGTCTGTCATATTTCTTGAATGCCTCTTTAAAATCCCCGCAAATCATAGGAATTTTTATTTTCCCTGATTCCCCCTTATTTGATGCGTACACCTGATTCGGCACGGCAACAACCGGAACTTTAATTGGTCCCACGGATAAATACATCTGCATGACATCCATTGGGTTTGGCTGTAACAGATCTCTTCCTGTGGTATCCTTAAGCGTTGCCAGAAACAACAAACCGTCATCATTGGTGAGGATTTTGGAACCTTCCCTGTAGGCTGCTCCAAGTGTAACAATAATCGCTTTCTTCACCTCATCCATAGTTTCAATTTCGTTCGGATTTTTTGTTCCGATCAAGCCCATAATCTTTCCATTCGACGTCGCATTGGATTTTCTTGCAATCCATCTTGTAATTACTGCTGTAATATTCTGGTCTGTATCGCTCAGCAAATCATTTGTCAGTGGAAGCCAACCTCCTCTGTCTTTAATAGCGTATCCAATCCGCTCAAATTCCGGGGTGTCCATTCCACTCAATTCCTCCCCTTCTTCAATATCAGCAAATCCGGTCATTGTTGCTTTCTTCTCATAAGTTCTTCTTCCCTTGGTTGTAGATACCGGTTCTACGCTGATCAGTGATTCCATCGAAAATTCCGCCTGCTTCCATTCGTTGATTTTCGTCTGGATATCTTCCGGCACAATGTACCCGCCATCCGGGTCGGAATTTTCTCTGATTCCCGTCGTTATCGCTGCATTTTCCATTCGGAATCCTGCTCTTGCTGCGGTCGCAAATTCTTTCGTCGAGTCTTTCGGATTGTCGTCATCCTTCGCCGCATCGATCTTTTTTGTTCCCTTGATCAAACCGCCATTTTTTAACTGATCCTGCATCTGCTCTGTTTCTTCATCCTCCAGATCCTTAAGCAGGTCAAATTTCTGCTGTAATTTCTGGAGCTCCTTTTTTTCTTCGGCTGCATTTTCCAGATTACCTTCTTCTGCCAGGCTCTGTACCAGTTTTTTCTTCTGATTGATTGAATCTAATAATTCTAATAATTTTTTGTTCATTCTTCCTCTCCTTCATTTTTTATAATTATTAAAAAAGGACTTACACACCGTACATGTCTAAATCCTTTAATAATTCATCTTTTAATTTCCTACTACTCTCTTGCTTTGCTTTCTCGGTCTTTACCCTTTCAAATATCTCCTGCGTCAGCTTCATTCCTTCAAAAGCATTTGTAAACGCCGGCTGCTCCGGCTGTATAATTTCATCAATGAATCCATATTCTAAGGCTTTTTCTGCTGTCAGCCATGTTTCTTTATCCATGATTTTCAGAATTTCCTCCACAGATCTTCCAGACTTCTGCGCATACGCCTTGGACAACGCTTCGTTCAGCGTCTTTAGCATATTTGACGCTTTATCCATCTCATGGTAGTCGCCGGATACTCCACTACAGAACACGTTATGTATCATGATAACTCCTACCGGACTCATCTTCACTGTATGGCATCCCATCGCCGCCACTCCTGCCGCGCTCGCTGCGAAAGACTGAATCTGTGCAACAGACGTCCTTACACCATTGAGCAGGCTATAGATCTCCTGTCCGGCCATCACATCCCCTCCGCATGAGTTGACTAATACATCAAGCTGCTCCCCCTCCTGCATGGCGTTAATAATCTGCTTTGCATCATTTGGACAGGTAGAATCCCATTCGAGATAATCATATACCCATTTGTACTCATTAGAGATAATGTCTCCTTTAAGTTCCAGAATCGCCATTGCTTCCTTCTCCTTTCTTCTTGTATTGCTTTCCAACATCGGTAATCGGTATATAATTGCCATTAACCATTAGAATGTCTCCTCCTTCCTTTATCGGCATGTCTATATATGATCTTCCTTCATTTGGTGTATAAAGGCCATTATTTACAGCTTTTGCCAGAGTTTCCATCTGTGTCTTGAAATCTGCTCTTAGGATTGCTTTTTCATTAAATTTATACAGATACCCTTCTTTCGCTTCATTTGGTAATAGAGCTTTTTTATTGATCTCTTCCTCATACTGTTTCAGTCTGTATAACATCGTATCTACTAAGAATGCTAACTGCTGGGTTTCAGAGTTAGCGTATGAGGATTTCTCGTAATTATTAATTTGATTCGGCTTAATACCAAATGCTCCGGCTATCTGTAATGTAGTATATTTTTTCAGTTCAAAGAACTGTGCGTCTACGGGATTCATCTTTAACGGTGTCAGAGTAAGTCCTATCGGAATAGGCACTATTTTTCCTGCATTCTTCGGACCCGTCAAATATTCCTCGTATTTCTTCTGCAGCTTTTTACGTTTTCCATCCTCAAGATCGCCTGTATACTGCATCGCCATGCTTGCTGTCAATCCGCTTTTATAGAGATTGTTCATGTAAGTCTGGCTTGCATTTGCCCCGTCAATCGTATGTTTTAATATGTTTCTAACGGGCTCTCCCATGATCCCGTCTAGGCTAAACCATGTTTTTATATGCAGTACATCACTGCTTTTCAGAATGTACTGATCCCCTGTTTTTGGGTCGCTGTATTGATAATATATCTTTCCCTCTTTTCCGAAAATTCCGGCATCATCCATCAGCACTTCTACATAGTTGCTCTGCAACGGCCATGCATCTAATGTTTTATATATTCCTCCAAATTTTCCATCTGGAACAAATTCACGTCTTAACCATATGTATGCATTTCCGTAATGCTGGCAATTAAACTCTGTGGTACTCCACAGCGTGGAAGGCGTCATATAGTCATTTGGACATATCGTCAATACATATGTCGTATCAGTTGGGTCTGCCCTGATTCTCCCCGAAGCCGTTTCCTGGTAATATTTTAAGGGCAGTTTTCCCATGGTCTCACTCAACATTTTGATACAGGTGTAATACGTCACCTCGTTTAACATTTTTTTATTTATTCCATCGGGTATTCCCAGAAATTCAAGAAGTTTGACCTCATTTAGTCCTGCTGTTTCTCCCATAAATGCATCCCAGGCATTTCTAACTCTTTTTGATAATTTCATGATCTATCACCAGTCACTTTCTAAAAAACTGTCGATTGCTTTCGAGTAGCTGGATATAAACTCGTGGTACATTGCTAATTTATATGCACAAAGTACTGCATCGACAGGATCGATCCTTTTTGTAGTTGCGTCCTTATCTATTTTTATCAAACCATTATTTTTTCTGATCACCGCATTGCTCATAGCAAAATTCAATACAGGGTTGTATAAATATAAAATGTTTTTGGAATATACCTGTTCTCTGAAGCCCTGCGTGGATTCATTTAATGATTTATGACTTTGGAATACTTCTTCAACATCGTACCCATCATTTGATAAATCCATCATCAATTTACTTGCATTTGCCGGATCGAAGCAAAGACATTCTATATCCCAGTTATTCTCTTTACAGACATCTAATACATACTGCATGACCGCATTCTGGTCTACAATCGGCGTATTTGTTACTGTGAGGAACCCCATACGTTCCCATGCGTCATAATCAACCTTGTCTCTTGCTTTTCTTTCGGCAAGTTTTTCCCTGTTCGGTACAAACGAATGGGAATATATTATATATTTCACAATTTCTTTTTCGGTCTGATCGTATTCCCCTGACAAAAAAGGGATAACAAACGCCACCGAAGTAAGATCTATTTTTGCCGACATATCGAAACCGACATAGACACTCATGCCATTTGTATCTATCGGGAGTTCCTCTACCTGGCAGGCTTTCCATTTTCCCATGTCCATGTATCCGTTTTCTTTGTCCTGTACCCATATATTCATGCACTTGGTAAGAAAAGATGTCATATGCTCCGGTATTTCTTTTGCAATTTTGTATTCTCCCTGGATTTTTTCTATACCCTCTGTATACGTCATGCGAATGGGATTTGCTTTTATCCAGTTTTCCTGTTTTCCTACATCCTCTATATTTTCATAATCTTCTTTGTCCAGCTCACATATATCTATCAGATATTCGTCGTTTTCCACATCTACGTCTGGATTTAATACTTTGGAACAATATGTATATTCTGTTACAAAACATGGATATGTTAAATCCTTTCCTGCTGTTGTAATTATCATCAACAATGGTTCTTTGGTATTGGAACCCAGCCCGAGGTCATAAAATTCCGTTGTAGGGTGCTGATGATACTCGTCCAGGCATAAACCTGCCGGATTGCTTCCATCTCCCGATTTTCTATCGTCTTTACTTAACGCTTTTATGAAACTTCCAGTCTTTTTATGTGTGATCGCATCTCTTGTTATTTTAAATTTTTCTCTTAACGGCGAACCCATTAACATGAGATTCGCTTCATTAAATACGATTCTAGACTGTTCTCTTTTTACTCCTGCAGTATAAAATTCATAGGCTTCCTGGTTTTTGGTTGCCATAACAGAAATCTCATATAATGCAACCCCAGCTTCTTCCTGTGATTTCGCGTTTTTTCTCGCCACTTCCGTAAAAGACTTCTTAAATCGCTTATATCCTGTTGTCTTCTTTTTCCATCCATAGATCTGACATATGCGGAACTTCTGCCATGTCGTTAAAATAATAGGCTGCCCTGCAAGTACACCTTTCGAATGGCGAAGTAGCGCAAACCAGTCTACAATGTTTTGGGCTGCCTCTTCATCCCAGTAATATGGATAATCTTCCAGTTCCATTTTTTCAATATCTTTTAGAAATCTCTCGCAGGCCCATTTGTGTTTGCGGCAACTTGTGATCTCTCCTGATATGCATTTTTTCGCATACACCCGTAATTCTTCTAAGATTGTCATGTCTCACTTTCCTATATTCCGAATTTCTCTTTTAATGTATCTTCTGTTTTCGTGGTCTTATTCACGGCTGCTTTTAATCTGGAATCTATTGTCAATCCGCAAAGTGATGCAAACTTTCTCATCTCTTCTGCGTAAAGTTTTTGAATGTCAATTAAAGGATTCTTTACTGTTACCGGTCCTGACCTTGTCTGTTTTTCAATGCAAAAAGGAGCTTCTTTCAGCTCCTTGGTTACTTTCTGGTAATTGGCAAACGCATTACAGTATCCTGCAAGATTATTCTTGTCCAGATTTCCGATAATGTCTATCTTATTTAATTCTTTTACCAATCTACGCCATTCTTTTTTTGCTACATTATCTATCAGCCATGTCGGTGGTTTTTCGAGCTGTTCCCTGCCGACAACTACACTTTCCTCTTCTTTTTTTCGTTTTGCTCCATCGATTACAGTAATGTTTCCTTTCTGCATTTCAAGTGGTTTTCTGCTTCTTCCCAACTCCAAAACCTCCTTCCTGCCAACTTTTTTATTTTATTTAGAAAATTGCGTTAGAAAGAGAGGACGTGCGGTCAGGGCGCATTCTTCAAGACTTTTCAGATCCCCCCTACCTCTCCTGCATACGGTATTCTGTCAGCATTTTTTGTAATTTTTTTATCATTTCCGGTTTATTTTTCTTGTACTGCTGCTCTATGATGCTATGAGTATCATGGTTGAGCGACATCAAATTCGTTTCATCCAATCTTTTTTCCCAGTCATCTCTCAACGGTATGATGTGATGTACTGTATCTGCCAGTACTATTTCTCCCGTTGTCATATAAACATAGACATCTATGCCATCGTCAATTTCCATCACATCTGCTCTTTTCTTGAGCCATTCTCTACTATTATAAAAATCTTTTGATTTCCTGTCCCTGGAGTATCTGTCATATTCTCTATGCCTTTGTTTGAGACATCCGCACGAAGTCCCTTGTGGTAATCTTTTTCCGCACCTGCTACATCGCTTATATATCGGCATTGCGTTCCTCCTTCTAGCATAATAAAAGCACCACGTTTAAACATGATGCTGTATTGCCGGGGAGCGGCGGTTCGCTGAGAACCGCCTTGAGTTATGAAAGAAACTTTGTATCCCTGTTGGTAGGTAGGGATGTATGATGTCGTGTATGTTGTGGTACACTTTCATCAATACTATATTAGCACATTCATTCGGGACATGTAGGACATTCGGGACATTTTTTTATTTTTCTCGCATGAATCTTTGAAACTCTTTCTTAACACTTTCGCAAGTGGCTTTCTTTCCCATTCTATTTGCTACTTGTTCCCAAGATAAACCCTCAAAAAATTTATATTTGATTACTCTCTGCATCCGCATCGGAATCGTGTTCATCCACGCTTCTACATCCACCTTCACCTTTTCGGCTTTCTTTTTTCTCTCCACCAACAGCATTTCTTCTATTCGCAGTTGCTTATCATCTTTATATGTGAACGTAGTTCCTTCGATCTGGAAATGCTGCGGTTGATAAGGAAAGTCTGGATTACTGCCGCTTACATTGGTCTGCATTATGGTACTTCTCTTTTTTTTCAATCTCTTGATGTCCTTTTCCGTCTCCTTTATCAGTTCGCATGCATCTATATAGTCTGATAATACGCTCTTATCCAATCCTGTTCCTCCTCTTGTACTGCTGCCTTTTATTCAACGGTCTTCCTGCATTTCTCCGTTATCCAGTTCTTCCATCGTTTCCTCTAACATGTCCATATATTCAGCGAGTGTCAGTTCTCCACCGAACATATCACTAAGCCGTTTTTCGATTGCCCGGTACTGCTGGATTTCTTCCAAGGCTCTGATTGCAACTTTCCTTACCTCTTCCGTACATTTTCCGCCGTAAGCTGTATTATCATAGCTTAGTTCGTTAATTGCTTCCTGCTCTGTCATTCTTTCACCTCCGCTTCTGACTGTAGCCATTCTTCTATTTCTTTCTCTGCAAAAAAGTCTTTATTATCTATCACTATAGTTTCTAAATCAGGCTCATGTATGTTGCAAAGAAACTCTGCCAGTTTCTCAACACTCATGGATTGTATGCGGTCGGCGTTGGTCGGCTTATAATCCACTTCCATTTCGGACTGCAAGATTTTTAACGTTTCTTTATAGTCCAGCTTGATTGCTTCCTCTAATGAAATCCCGTCTATATGCATTGCTACAACCGAACCTATGATTTTTGCCATATCTTCAACACTTGATTTTTTGATTATTTCTTCTACTTTCATTATCATGCTTCTCACTCTCCCTTCGGCTGATATGGCTCCGTCGGATACCGCCATGCAATAACCGGCATATCAACAATGCCAAATTCTTCTGCAAAGGAAACTCCTTCGTACCATCCTTCTGGAATTATGTACGCATCCTTTTCTTCTCCGTATTCCAAGTTCTCATCATACCAGTTAAAAGCACTATCATCCGTTGTAAATGTTCCGTCCTCATAAAATGCTCTTGCTGTTGAATACAATGTTTCTCCTGTCCCATAATGCTTACTGACAAAAGTAATTTCAACTTCCTCTTCATTTTCTGGAAATTTGCCACTCTCCACCGGTATCCATCCAGTATGTGCATTTTTTGCACACACTCTATACTCGGCGTCTGCCTGAGTGACGATTTCTTTAGCTCTATCAAAACACCATATTCCAATTTTATCGGTGCACAGTTGATTTTCTGTGTCAAAACATCTTAGCTTTTCTTTCTCCAGATTCGCTATAATCTTCTCAAATACTTCCTACATATCTGCTCCTTTCTGTCACGCTGTAATCCTCTTGCCTATCTCATAGACTACATTGACCGTTACGCCATTACCTGCCTGTTTATATAGCTGGCTATCGTTGTTTACTGCTGCCGCACGCTCAAAATAAAAATCTTCCCATCCCTGCAGCCGGAAACATTCTTTCGGTATCAGCCTCCTGATTGCTATGTAACACTGATACTTCTCGTACCAGATAGCATATACAGTCAGTTCGTCCGATACCTGGACAAATATTCCCTGGCCGCAGTTACAATCCAATGCCCCGGCAGTCTGCTTTTTAACCGTTCCCCTGCGCGTACTGCTGCAATAGGCTTTCAGATCGATCGCATCTCCTTCATGTGCAATGGAGTATCCCCGCTCTGTTGCGTCTTTCACTTTTAACACTATCCCGGAATCACTTTTATTTGCTTTCAGGCTTCGGAGGCAGTTATCAGATATCCCTCTCTGATATTCCGGCGAAGCATTGGTATAGATCCCACCAAGCGGATCGAACGCGATTCCATGCCGATCCTGTGCCGTAAGAGTGAACATCGGCTCTCCGCTTTCCTTGAAGCGTCTGCCATTCTGGCGTTTTTCTGCTCTGTCTGGTGTAAGAACGGGGATTGCAACTCCACTCGTTTCCGCTGCTTGACCACATATCCCTTTATAATATCTGCTCTGTAAACATCTTGCGTTCTCCGTTTGTTTTATTCCTGCGCCGTAATTCATATCAACAAAACAGGGTGGTACGATTTTCGACTCATGATTACCACCGTTTCCAATGCCATTCAGGCAGGGAGATAAACCATCAATAGAATAAAACCTGCCATTTTGTTCATGGTCAAATCCTTCGCTTTGAGACTCTATTAAAACACTATTTTCTCCGTCTGCTCCCGTGAGAGGAAATATTTTTCTGGGACCGTATCTTCTAAGATGTCCGACAGTGTACACGCGCTCCCGGTTCTGCGGCACTCCCCAATCTTTTGAGTTGAAAAGCTGCCATTCGACGTCGTACCCCAGTTTGTCCATTGCAAGGAGAATGGCAAGGTAGTCAAATCCTTTGTTGCTGCTAAGCATTCCCTTAACATTTTCATAGAGCAGCCATTCAGGTCTATCTTCTTCCCGCGTTTCTTGCAAGATGCGAAATACCTCTCTAACGAGGGAACTTCTTTTCCCGGCAAGTCCTGCCCGTTTTCCTGCAATGGAGAAATCCTGGCAGGGTGCGCCGAAGCACCAACAGTCGGCTTGCGGAATATTTCCGGCATGTACTGTTCTAATGTCAGCTGCGTACCACTCTCCATTTCTATATTCATCCTTCAAGATCTCCTTCTGCCTTTTTTTAAGTTTTGGCTCGCCCTTCTTGTTAAGCGGTGCCGGTATGCTCTTTATGTATTCCCTCTGCTCTTCTGTGGCAAGGTGCATCATTGTGTAGCTCATGACTGCGAATTTATCAAATTCACAGAACCCAACGCATTCATGCCCTGCAAGCTCCATTCCGCGCCGGAACCCTCCGATTCCTGCAAATAAATCTATAAATTTCATGGCGACACCTCCAGCATATTGAATATGTTCTGTTGGCCTGTTTTCTTGTCCTCTGCTCTCATGGATATCTCGCCATAATTTTCTACAAGCATTTCATTCTTTGCCCGCTCGTAGAAATTCCGATCAATCTCAAATCCCCAACTCGGTCTGCCAAGTTCCATCGCCGCCCGGAGCGTTGCCCCACTTCCACAGCAAGGATCTATAACCACATCACCCGGATCCGTAAATAGTTCAATTAGTTTCTTCATCATGCATACCGGTTTCTGTGTTGGATGTATCTTCGGATATTTTCCGGCAGGATCTTTTTCCCAGGACATCCAGTCAAAGACCATTTTCCCGTCATTGTTGAACTTCGGCAGCTTGTCTCTATAAAATATCAAACCATGCTCTGTTCCAAGGTAAATAGCTTTATCTGGTTCCGGTAAAGCTCTATGTAATACCAATGCGTGTTCTGTAGCGCCAACTACCCGCATATTCGCCTTGAGCACCTGCGCGGAATAATTCTTGATGAACGTAAGATGTATGCTGTTTACAAATCCGTGTTTCTTCGCAGCCTTGAGCATTGTCGGGATCTGCTGGAACGAACAGAACACGATCATACACGGCGCCTGTCCCTTTTCCTTAGGTTCTTTCTTGAGCATTTTGCTGCAGAAATGGAAATACTCATACAGATTGAAATTAAAATCCGAATTAAAAGCTGCTTTCCCAGCCAGTTTGCTTTCGCCATTTTTATTGTCGCCGTCCACATACCACATGGGATTTGAACCATACATATTATTTCCAAGGTTATATGGCACATCAGCTATGACAAGCTGTGCCTTTGGTATTCCATATCTTTTATAATTTTGCATGGAATCACGAAAAATTTCACATTTTACACTCATTCTATTTCAAAGGATCCGCTATAGCTTTCCCTGCGCAGGAGATCCGGCTCCTTTCTTGCTTTTTACTCGTGCTTTTAAGTTTATCTCATCTAATATTCACCCTCATTTTCTAACAGCTCTACTTCTTCAACAGCTTCCCCGTATCCATCCCGATTGCGCCAGCCTGGGACATGGTCCTTTAAGGTAATGACTAAATTCCCATCACCGTTAGTTTTGAACCCACAATATCCATGCAACCCCATTTTCTGGTGATTCATCAGAATATCTACAATATCTTTTACCTTGTACATTTTTATTCTTTCAGGCTGATCTGAATTGTCAAAAATATTTCCACCTTCCTTTACAATTCCAATTGCCTCAATGAAATGATCGTTTCTCCTCGAACAGAAAACGTCCACTGCTGCGTTTGTTTCACTACACAATCTCTCTTCCAGCTGCTCCACAACCTTGTCCACGTCATAGGCGGTAGGCTGGCAATCAATTAAATCCTGCATTGCCATTTTTATATCAGTGGCAAATTCCGAATTTCCTCCTATAACATCGTTGGGATTTATCTTATCTGCATCGATCAATCTCATTCCGACACCTCCAATAAAAATTGCTTCTCCTCCAATTTTTCAAATAATGTCTTACCCGTATTATCTACTATATATGGCATGAATACCTCTTCACATTTTGCCATTTCAATATCCAGTAATGCCATCTGGGCTTCTACCCAATCTTTCAGGATTCTCCATGCGACACGCTCCGCCTGCTCTCTGGTGGCTTTAATCTGCTTTCGCGGGTTGCTTTTCTTTTCTCTTTGCAAAACGCGCAGGCATTCTTCTACTTTCGCGGGCAGTTTTATTGGTACTTGAGCATATCCCGTATCAATGAGGAAAGAAAGGCTTGTGATACTTTCTCCCTCATAATTCTTCATGATACTTTTAGCCTGGTGCTTCATAAGGATGTACTCAATTTCTGATACGGTTTTAAAAACATCAACCGTCGTTGTGTAATTCAAAATCGCCATCTCTATCCCTCCATTTCTTTCAGGGCTTTCTCTGCTTCTTCCCGTGTGAGGAATACAGTTTTTCCAATTTCTTCGCGCATCTCTATTCCGAAACGGATTTCTGAAACATGACGAATGAGATAATCGCAATTCTCGCAATCCCTTCTACGACAGTCTAGTATATCTCCGCCACAATCAGCTTCAATGCTATACACCGTATCCCCCTCTTTACACGGAAGCATTATCAGCAGCCCCTGTTCCTCTGCTTTCTTATACCTTCCGAGTTCTGTCGCAAGTTCCTCATACATCTTGCTCATTTCCCTTATCTGTCCCGGTGTAATGCCGGTTTTCTCGTATTCTGCCAGCTTATCAAAGCATTCCTGTACAGGGCATTTATCGCAGTCACCATCATAATTCCCATCAAATCCTTTTATTTTCATGCTCTCTCTCCTTCCTCTGGATACAGGTTCCCGCATACCTGCAATAGTCTGTACACTGTTTGTTCTCATATAGGCATTTCGTATTTTTCTTATTTAACTCTCTATGTACTGCTGCCATTTTTATTTATGCCTTTCCTCCGTTTCTCTTCGCTGCTTCTATTCCACATCTTCTGTAAGTGTGATTTTTTCTAAATGAGACAGGATTTCCAGTTTCTTTCCATTTGCCGCCTTCATCATTTTTGCCGCCGCATAAATACAGCTCTCATTTTCCCAGAACAGCAAATCGTTATTTCCTGGTGTTTTATACGGTCCTTTCGCTGTCCCCTCTGTCTCTCCATCAATAAAATGATTATTCACCATCTGATAAAGCGTCTCATTAAATGTGATTACTTCGCCGCTTTCTTTCTGTAGAACTCTGCATAATGTTTCTCCCTCCTTGACCAGCACCATGGTGGGATGAACTTCTTCTGTTGCTTCCTTTACCTTCCACCTCACGTTCCAGGCATCTTTCCGCTCAATTTCTATCTGATTTCCCATTTTATCCATAGCCTTAAAAACTTCGCCTGCCTCCGGCAGCTCCCCTGTCAACTCAATGACTGCCGCTTTTTCTTTTTTTGGGCAGGGTCCCTTCTTTCACCCATATGATCCAGTATCCTCCTTCAAAGAAGAGCCCTTCCCCATCATGTCCCACGACAAGTCCCGGTCCTTTATAGGCTTCTTTTATCAATCTCTTAAATATCTTCGTATCTATAAACATAAGTCCTCCTATACTGCCTTTGTGGCTTCCAGAAATTCACTCAATGTTTTTAGGTCTTCCCCTAAACGGTCAATCTCCTCCTGTACGGCAAGCATCTCCTTCGCTGCTGCTTTTCGGATGATGGATGGTACATTCTCTTTGTACTGCTGCTTCTTTGGCTCTTCTTCCTTAAGGTTTTCCCCTGTTTTTGGTACTGCTGCCTTTTTAGCGTTTACTGTGGTCTTTTTCGGTCTCCCCGTCTTCGAGATTCCTAACTCTCCGTCCGGGACTCCTTTCTCTTTCAGGATGTCTATGATCTCACCCTTGGTACAGAGATTCTGGTCTGCTAATATTGCTATCTGTGCTTTCTGGTTCTTCGCTTCCTTGAAATCCCGCAGGATTTCTTCCGGTGTCATGTTCATGACCTCTCCTTTCCCCGTGCCGTCTTCCCCATTAAGACAGCACGGCGCTTCGATTTTCTGGTTGCTTCGTGATATATTCAAAACCTTTCGGCATGAACCTATTTTAAAAAATCCCATTTTGAGTAGACTAAATCTTTCTCATTCCATCTGGGATAATGTTTTTTCAGATACTCCCGGAAAATGCCCAGCATTTCGTCTCTCCGTCCTTCGTGTCCATTATCCATCATCTCATGATGGTACTGACATCCTACCGCCCCATTCTCCGGGATCCCCAGACCATTCTTGGAACGCGGTATGTAGTGCATGATGCTTTTGATCTGTAATCCTAATCCCGTGGCTTTCTCCATGTGGTAATTTACAGCACAGAAAATGTAGCCTCCATCACGCTCTCGAATTTCCTGTCTTGCTCTCGCAGAAAACTCCCTATATCTTGCCTGTCTTGATTTTCCTGCCATGATCTTCCTCCTTTTTTCGCTCAAACCCGCATATTTACAGAATGCGAAGCCATTTTTATTCCCTTAGCTCCCATTCCTGCCAATTTGCATACTCATTTTTCACGGAAAACCGCATATTTACAAAATGCGGAGCGTTTTTTATCTCCTGCCACAGATCCGCATTCCTGACCTCTTTTCCGTCTGATTTTTTCCAGCCGGACTGCTGCCATCTATCCGGCAGACCCTGGTCCCACATATCCACGATGTATTTGTCGTCGGTGCTGATATAAAGCTCACAGGGCTTTTTCAGGATTTTCATTGCTTCCACGATTCCCAGGAGAGCCAGCCGGTGGGCTGTTATGTTTTCCGCTTTCTTCGTGAAAGAATAAGTCGCGGGTCCTTTCCTGGTCTGGTATTCCACTACCCCGCATACTTTTGCATCCTTGGGTCTTATCCCATGGTAGGACTGCTTCAAGTAGATACTTACATCAAACATCGCTTCATTCCCTCTTTTTTATCCTCACTTCTTCGTAGTACAGGTAAGACATTCCTGTGAACTTGTTTACACCATATACTACGGAATCCGGTACTATGTAAAATCCTTTTGTTGGTTCTGGTCCATCCTGGATAATCTTTTCTACCGTCCTTCGGAAATAGATCTTTTTCTCCGGCTGGGGGCGTACAAGATTCTTTGAGGTGGAGTACGCCTTGGTTTCCCCCTCCGGATCCGCTTCCTCGTTTACCGGTTTCGTGATGTACTCTGCCAGGTTCTTAAATCCCCCGGCTTCATACGTCAAAGTGAAATCTACCCGTCCATGCTCCCAATTCTTCCGGATTATCAAATCTGCATCCGGTATGCGGTTTACAAGGATATGGATATGAGGACTTCCCCTCTTCCCGATCTCAACCCTCTTGACATATTTCAAGGGCTGACCTCTTTTTTTATAGTCCCGCCTGGTCTTGTCCAGGAACTTTCTTATGTGCTTCTTAACGGTATTGATATCCAGTACCGTTCCTGCCGGATATTTGAGGGTGATCCAGTAATCGTTTTCCCCAAAGTTCAGCTTCATTGTCCTTCTAAGATAGTTTTCTCTGTTCCTCTGGTTCTGCTTCTTGATCTGCTCTGGGGTGGCTTTCTCCTTCTCTGCCCTCTTCTCCCCCTTGGCTCCATAATTTCCCTTGAATTTATATTCGTATTCGATGGAATTTTTAAATCTCCATATGTATCTCGTGTACATCCCTGTTTCCTCTAACTTTAATATACTGATAGTGCAAGCAAAAAGGCTTAAAATCCGCCTAATTGCTTGCTTTTCTTGCGCAGGGATGTTATAATAAAAATATAAATTATTGTGTTTTGTAACATCCCTGGCATGTGTTCCCGCACATGCCTTTTTTCTTTCCCTACAGCTGTCCGGCTTTTTTTCTTCGGTAAAGCTCTTCTAACTCTTTCATCGTGAACATATCCTCTATCTGCCCCAGCTTGTTTACGGCATCTCCATACACTGCCGTGGACAAGCCTGTTCCGTTAAAACGAAATTCTCCATTGTTGATCAAAGGCAGCCTGTAGCCCGCTCCGCCGGGATTCGCCCTGGTCATCCGATTTGATGTGATCAGCTCTGCTGTTGCCATTTTTCCCCTCCTATTCTGTAGAAAAATAATGATCCCCTATCTTCTTCCACGGGGTTCCATGTTCCGAGTACCCGCCCTCCTTGAAATAAAGCAGTCCTGGGTAGCTCCTCTCTGCCAGTTCCATCTGTACCGCCCTGATCGTCTCTTCTGACGGTTCCACAATGGAATCCATGTTCCCGTCCCAATAAGAGGAAAAGCGATAGGGTTGTCCAATGACTCCCGGTACTGTGTCAGGATATCCCGGATGATCCACCCGGTTTAAGATCACGTCCGCTACCATGCGCCGCCCGTCCAGGGGCTGGTTCCCGGCTTCTGCCTCCACGCATATGGCCAGCAGCTCCATGCTGTCCCAATATTCCTCTTCGATGATGTCCTCCGGCGTTACTTCATAAGACAGCGCAAGGACATCCTTTATCTTTTCTTTTTCAGATGCGGCGTCTCTGTTCTGGGCTTCCTCTGTTTCCTCTCCAAATTCCAGCAGGTCCTCTGTGATGCTTTCCCCAGTCTGGATTGTTAAGAGAAACAGCAGGATAAGTACGCCCAGAATCCAGTACTGGGCTATCCCTTTTCTGTCTTTTTTCAATCCCCTTCTCCTTCTTCCCGCTCCAGCGCCCATGAAATTTCGTGGTAGCCTGTTCTTTCCCCGTTCATAATTTCTGCCACCCTTCTTAATACTTCTTCTTTGCTTATGTCGATGCCAAATTCGTCTCTGGCAGAGAACAGTGCTTCAACGGCTTCACTTGGTCGGTCACATGTCAATGTGAACTCCTGTTCTTTCTGATTTCTGATGATTACTTTATATTGTTTTTTCATTTTTCTTCTCCTTTGCTTGTCCATTCCAGACCGCCTACGCGGTCTGGTTTACTCTCAATGCGACGGATCTCGCCGCCTGCTCATTTAGTTTCTGACCGATCTCCTTCTTTTCTTTTTCTGTGAAGGTATCCCAGTCCTTCGGCTCCTGATCTCCTATTCTCACGAACATACTCAATTTGTATCCGTTCACTGTTTTCATTTCACCGCCTCCTTTTCTTAAGCCTATTCAACAGGCATGTACTTATTTCGCGGTTTTTTTGCAATGCTTGTCTTTTTTCTCCTCTGCTTCTATAATGTACTTACAGGTTCCCACCGTGGCTGGAGCCAAGTACCAATAAAGGAGCTAAAATCATGTTGAATAGACACAGTAAAAAATTTTTGAATTTTCTCCTCAAGTCCTCACCTGACTACGCAGACAGAGTTTACACTTACACCTTTATCGAAAATAACTTTAACGAGCCTATCGAATCTGTGTTTGCGACTGTCCGTTATCTTGAAAAACTCGGATATTTGGAAATTGCAACCACTTCCCACAGTGGTACACATTTTGGGGTAGTTCTTACTGAAACGGCTCTGCATTATAAAGAATTTTCTCGCATCCTGGTAAAAGAGTTCTTCTTTAAAAGTATCTTTACTCCTATCCTTGTTTCCGCAGTAACAACGCTTCTCACATTGTATATAAAATCGTTGTTACTATAGATGTGATCATGCTTATAAATACAATCCAGAGTATTTCAATAATTCTTTGGTTTTGTTTTTCTATTTTTTCATCCACTTTCTCTCACCTCTTTACTTTGTGTGGTTGACTTCCTTGCCTTTTCTCTTTTCCTCTCTTATAATGTACTTACAGGCTCCCGCTAGAGCTGAATACATAAGAAAGGACTATGACTATGAGAAATTCTATTATTGTTAATGTTACCGAGCTCCGTTCCATGCTTCAGGACATACGCCGTAGTGGTTGCGATTGTGTTTCCTTAACCATTGACGAAGCCGACTGCGCTGATGGTGATGTTTTTCCAACATCCATATCCTTTTCTGCTTGCAAAGGATACGAACCTGACAAGTGGATTGATTTTGAACCGATCGATGCTGTTCCAAATGAATCCGAATTAAGCGAGAAATCATTGACTGCTTTTCATATAAGCAGTAACCTCCTTTGATTTTATCCAAGTCGTATTTTATAAAGAAGGCGTGGCATATTGTCACGTTTTCTTTTTTGGTTGAATCTCATTATCGTTTTTTTCAGAATTTTATTTTCTCTTTCTGTAAGTCCTTCTGCTTTTATCTTTAAATTAATCATTCTATCTACCTCTCTATGCCGTTTGTGCTTGTATCATTTCAACTCTAAGGAAGGTCGTTAATTGTGAGTCCAGTTGTAACTTTTTCGCAACTGGACTCATATTTTTCAAAGTGATCTCCATTGCCATTTTCCCTAAAACTTATCGCATGATTAATGCTCGTAGTATGTCTGCATTCTCCTCCAGCCTTGTGACAATTTGTCCTTTTGCATTTCTCGTCCTGTCCATCACACAAATAATATGTCATTATTACTGTTCTCCTTACGCTGTCTGCTTCTCTCCATCTTCTCCCTGGCGAGAAGTGTATCTGCGTTACTCTGCATTAAGATAAGTCCTATCTGATCTAACTGGACTACGGTTTTAATAAATTCTGCAAGATCGACCTTATCATCCCGTTTTAATGTGTTGTCTGACATAGTTAACACCTCACTTTCTTTTCTTCCATCTCTTTAAAATCATCACGATAACAATGATGTCCAGCAAGATAATTGCACCGTCTAAGGTCATTGTTATAACTTCCATTTTCTTCCCTCCTTCTCTTTCTGCTTTTCTATATTGACAACGAGCCTTGAAAAAGATATCCTTTTATTAGAAGGGGCTTTCGCCCCTTCCTACTCAACCAGTTTTTCGATAAATTCGAAAATAGCTTGGATGAGTTGGATTAAGGCGGTGATGAGAACTATCGTTTCGAGGTGACGGTTCTCATCACTTTTTTTATGCTTCTTTTTCTTGCTCATTTGCTTGTCCTCCTTTCTTGTATCTTATGTTCACATTATAGTATCTTTTATTCATATTGTCAAGGCGTTTTGTAACTTAAATTCACTTTTTTTGTTGATTTTTTTTTTGTGAAGTGTTATTCTTGAGAAAAAGAAGGGAGGATAAAAATGGAGACGATTAATGATCGTGTTAAAATTTTAAGAAAAAAATTAGAGTTAACGTTAGAAAAATTTGGAGAAAAACTTGGTGTTGGCAAAAATGCAATCAGCCGCATTGAGACTAAAAAAAATGGTGTTACAGACCAAATGAAGAAATCCATCTGTCGGGAATATGGTGTCAACCCTGACTGGCTAGAGAACGGCACTGGTGATATGTTTATCATCCCGGAAGATGACACTGCTGCTCTGGTGTCGGAATTATTGGAGGAACCAGAGGACGAGTTTTATCAAATGATCTTAGAAGTGGTTCGCACTTACAAGCAACTATCTCCTGATTCCCGCGACGTGCTCCAGAAATTCGGTAAACAATATCTTGAGAACATGAAAAATCGGAAAGAAACTTAATTCTTTCCGATTTTTATTTCCATTTTTCGACATTTATGTTACAATATTTAAAAATTCAAAGGAGAATGTTATGAAAAACGAATTTTCTATTGGCAATCTTAACGATTATCCCATTGCCATCATCCAACATGTAGAATATAATTCTGGGGATTTTTCCTATCATCGTTTTCCTAATGATAATTCAAAGCTCGATCTATTAAAACAACTTAAGATTTATTCCAAAACGGAATCCGTATGCCATCCGCTACTTTATAAAAAATCTTCTGGCAGTTTACTAGATTACTGTAACGTAATTGGATTTAACTTATATTCGGAAGAAGAACGTACTGCATTACAGCTTCTTATCGAGACTGTAAATTCTGAACTTATTATCCCTATAAACAGTATTTATTTAAAGGAAATGCAAAAACCTTCTTTCGGAACTACTGCATACAAGGAGGGATAGTATGGATTACAAAGATTGTTTTAACGAAAAACTCAAAGAAATATTTGCGAAAATATCCAAGGATTTTTCTCTTCCTGAGAACACATTTTCCATTAAAGAAAATTATTCTAAAATTGGTGTAAATGCCGGTAATTTAATCAACACTGAGATAGACATTCAAGAAAGTGCTTATCCATCAGACAGTTCGATTGCAGGTACATCATTAGTTCTTTATTTAAAACCCAACAAAAACTATTACGAATTACTTATTCGCCGTGACCGATTACCCCATATCTCAATCCCAGACACTGCCAGAATCAAGGAATCTTCAGATAAACTATATGAACATATACTTTTTAACTTCAATGATTCCTCTATTTATAACTTTGTTGAAACAAATATTCATTTTTGTCTAGAAAATTACACATCCTCGAATACTTTTAGTTGCTGTGCTCGCTACAAAGAATGTTCTGCTTCTGCAAAATGTGTGCATCCTAACACATTATATGCAAAGGGATGTCAATATAGGAAGAATCTGGAAGCTGGAAACATATTTTATTAATACAAAGGAGATTTTGTTATGTACGATTTTGTTAGCATTGATTTTGAAATTGCAAATAATGATATGAACAGCGCCTGCTCAATAGGATTGGTCTGTGTAAAGGACTTAGAAATCATAAATAAAGAATACTTTCTCATTAAGCCACCAACCGATATTTTTCTTCCCGAAAACACTGCTATTCACCATCTTAACCTTGAGGATGTGAAAGACGCAGATAAATTTGATTCTATTTGGCAAAGGATTTCACACTATTTTAATGGAAGTTGCTATATCGTCTCTCATAATGCCCAATTTGATATGTCCGTCTTGAGTGAATGTTTGGATACTTATAATATTGAAAAACCGGATTTCCAATATCTTAATAGCATCAGTTTTTCGACAAAAGTCTGTCATGGATGTGGACAATCTTTAGAAGATCGTTGTACTTTTCTTGGCATCGAAACAGAGCGGCATCATAATGCCCTTGCGGATGCAGAGATGTGTGCTCAGATTGTAATTAAATCTGTGGAAAAATCACGTTTCAAAACAATCCATACATATCTGAAAGGATATTCAAGCGTTCCTAAAAGAAATTTTTCGGATTTGAAGCCTCGGAAAAAATTCAAGAAAGATAATAATATCCAAAAATTCCGTAGTATGAAAATATCTGACCTTACTCCACAGGATACAAATTTTGATCCAAAAAATCCATTATTTGAAAAAACTTGTGTTCTAACTGGTGAACTAAAGTCACTCAGCCGCAGAGAAGCCGCTCAAAAAATTTTGGATGCGGGCGGCTTCGTAAAAAACAATATTACTAAAAAGACTCATTTTCTTATTGTTGGAACCCAAGATAAAAAAATTGTCGGTGAAAACGGACATAGCTCTAAAGAACGTAAAGCCGAAGTTTTTAATGCTTCCGGTGCCAATATAAAAATTCTAACCGAAAACGATTTTCTAAAAATGTTAGTTTAACAAAAAACCGGAAAGACCCTTAATCTTTCCGGTTTTTATTTTCTCGCACAAGATGTAAACGAATAAGTGTGAATAGTTGTTCTAAGAACTTCTTATCTTGAATATCTTCCAACATATTATTTATTATTCTTTTATGCTCTTCCACAACTCAGCTCCCCCTTTCTTGTGGAATATTTTACCACACCAGATCCTGCTTGTCTCGATTTTAGCCAATTTGTCCATAATTATGGACACTTCCTCAATTTTATGCGCACTATGTGTATTTTTTCTTGACTTTTATGCGCATTGTGCGTATAATATAATTGTAAGGAGGTTAGCACATGAAATTCCGGGAAGTAGAAAAAATAATCTTAGCCGATGGATGGAGATTCAAGAAAGCAAAAGGCTCTCATTATTCTTACATTCATCCAACCAAACCCGGCAAAGTCACGATTCCCAATCACCCTGGAGATATTGCCCCACAAATAGTGAAACAAATTTTCAAGCAGGCTGGGCTATAAAAGCCCAGTACTGCCCACAATAAAGGAGGTTCTTATGCAATTAACTTATCCTGCTTGTTTTTATCCTGATGAAGAGCAAAAAGGCGCTTACGCCGTAGTTGTTCCAGACCTTCCCGGATGCGTCAGCGGCGGTAATACACTGGCAGAAGCTATCCTTATGGGTACAGATGCCGCTTCCGGCTGGGTTCTTGATGAATTAGAGGACGGAAAAGCCGCCCCCGAAGCAAGTCCCATCGAAAGCATTACCCCAGACCCCGGCGGATTTGTAAGTATGCTGGTTCTGGACATGGACGCTTACGCCGAGAAATACGGAAATAAAGCAGTCCGAAAAAATATTACGATTCCTGCATGGCTGAACACTGCTGCCCTGGAGCAAAACATCAATTTCTCCCAGGTATTGCAAGATGCCTTAAAATCTCGTCTCCATCTCGGATAACACGTAATAAGAGGGCGGTAATACCCCCTCTTATTTATACTCGTCGTCAAATAGATCCGTGATTTTGCAATCAAGAGCCACGGCAATAGCTTTTAACTGTCTTAATGTGGGCGACGTTTTCCCTGTCTCTATATTATTTATTGTGCTTTTGCTCAATCCTGTAAGTTGTGCCAAAGCCCTATCCGATAAGTTTTTTTCACCCCTCCTCTCCCATACCAGACTTTTCATAAGAACACCACACCTCTGGTTATATTGTACTTAGATTTTAAAGAAAGTGCTCTGGAAATATATGGTAATTATTTTGATTATTCTTATGATGCATTATTAACCTATATGGAACAGGATGATCTTCATGTTGAGAAAATACTTGTTTAATAAGCATAAAAAACGGAGAAAACCGAACAAGACCAGTTTTCTCCGTTTTTCGTCTGAAATTTTTCATGTTAATATATCTTTACTTAAATGTTATGTATAAGTACACCATTGCTAAAACTAATGCTGTATCTATAATAAATACATACGGAAACCTAAGCACAATTCTTTTGAAAATAGAAAACAAAACGTTTTTTGCTCGGCTAAGTTTATTTCTACATTCAGCATACTTCTCCGCATCTTCTAATTTTAAAAATTTTTTCTCTTTTTTATTATTTATATTTACTGTATATTCTCCACCTTCTTCCTCCGGTCGTTCAACAAAATACCAGTAACTAACATTTCCCGGAACTATACATCCTATATTCTTATCCGTAAATTTTGAAATTGAATATAACAACAGGAAAATGATATTAAATAACACAAAACCTATTGCCAGTAAAATGATTAACGGAAGTACTACATCCTTGCGTTTTTCCAGCTCAGTAATATGCTGAACCACCGATGAAACACCTGTAACTCCACCAAAAAACACAAAAATTATAGCAGAAAATAATCCAACTATGGTCATTATATTAGCATTCAACGAATTAGATATCTCACGCACACGCTCTTCAAAACTACTGGCTATACTTTGGAATGTATTTATTACTCCCTCCTCAATCTCATTTTTAGCCTCCTCGACAGTTCTATTGTTATTGATGAGCCGTTCTTCTTCCAATGCTATATGATCATATAACTTCTCCAATGACAAGACAACCTTTTCAATTTTCAAGTCCCCGGCTACATCTTTAACAATTTTCCTGCTTTCATCATTCTCGTACTTTATGAAATCCAACATGGATTCTATATTGTCTAATAAATACTCTATTGCATCTTCGCCATTCTGCATCTTTTTATATACAAACCGAGATATCATATGATACTTATGTCTTGTATGCTTACCGTAAAAAAGGGCTATTTTTTCTAAATTATCCTTCATTTGGTGTTCAAAAAAACTGGTGAAACAAATAATTCTAATATCTCATCGGTATCTCTTAGATTATTATTTCTCATATAACTCGTCCCTATTGATTATATATTTTTCCTCTCTCTTTATTATAGTAATTTCGTATTGAATCTGCAGTGATCTCTTTGTTAATAGCCGTATTCTTCCACGGATCCTCTTCATGCGTTTTTTTCACTAATACAAATGGATTTTTAACATTTGAATATGCATTCACCACATTGTTAATGATTGAAATATCGTCCTTATCCAACTCCTTCGCTTTATAACGAACGATCCTGATGGATTTCTCATCAAGTTTCAAGCACTTTGTTGCTTCCTGCCTATCGTCAATATCGTTTCTTCCATACTTCTTATAATGTTTATAGACACTTTCAACGACTGGACCGTATTCCCATGCGATAATTGGATCATTAAAACATTTTCTGTCCTCATCAACTAAAAATGCCGCTTGAATATAATACAGCAACTTTTGCAATTTTAAATTGCTTACTTCATTTCCGGTTTCTATGGAATAATTAATGACATATTTTGCTACTTCCAATGCTCCATACATAATATCCACTCCTTATGAGGTAAATCCAGTATAACAACTCTACTTCCTCTTTAATATACTATTATGATATACTATGAATATAGTATATCATAATATTTAAAAAAAGGTGCATATTGAACCGTTTTTTTTACTTTTTATTAAAAATTTTATCTGAAAACCGAATATTTACATTATGAAAATACATTGAATTGGAGGAATTTTATGGATCATTCAACTCAGGTTCGTACCGGAGCCTTATACATCCGTGTCTCGACTGGAAAACAAGAAGAGCTTTCTCCCGATGCCCAAAAGAGACTGCTGCTTGAATATGCTTCTAAAAATCAGATCATCGTGCCAAAAGAGCACATTTACATTGAGGGCGGCATAAGTGGACGCAAGGCGGACAAACGTCCCCAATTCAAAGAAATGATTGCTCAGGCTAAAAGTAAATCCCATCCTTTTGATGTGATCTTGGTATGGAAATTCAGCCGCTTCGCAAGAAACCAGGAGGAATCCATCGTCTATAAATCCATGTTGCAGCGCGACAATGTGGAAGTCATCTCCATATCCGAACCGCTGGCAGATGGTCCTTTTGGTACTCTGATCGAGCGTATCATCGAATGGATGGATGAGTATTACTCCATCCGTCTGTCCGGCGAAGTGACCCGCGGTATGACAGAGAACGCGATGCGGGGTAACTTCCAGGCGCGCCCGCCGCTTGGCTATCGAAGCCCCGGCTTCCGTCAGACCCCTGTCATCGTCCCTGAAGAGGCGGAGATCATCCGCTTGATTTTCAATCTCTACACGGAAAAGAAAATGGGAATCTTCGAGATCACACGATATCTCAATGAACACGGTTATCAGACCGGACGCAAAAAGAACTTTCAGCGCCGCAGTGTCACTTATATTTTGAAGAATCCTACCTACATTGGAAAAACCATATGGAACCAGCGAGATCAGAACCAGAAAATGCGTGATAAGTCCGAATGGATCATTGCAGACGGCAAACACGAACCGATCATATCTGTGGAGCAGTTTCAAAAAGCACAGGAGCGCATGGAGAGCACTTATAAGCCGGCTTATCGGAAACCATCCGCACTATGCCATCATTGGCTCTCTGGACTGCTTAAATGTTCTTCCTGCGGCCGTACATTGATTACTCACAGAACGCCATCAAAGAATCGGTTCTACATAAACTTTCAATGCTACGGATATCAGAAAGGACTCTGTACGACGAATCAGGCTATTTCTGCGCTCAAAATAGAGCCTGTCGTCTTACAGGGGCTTCAAGATGCCATGTCTTGCGGGGATATACATTTTGAGATTTTAAATCAGGATCCGATTTCAGAGGATTCCGAGCGTTCCTTTTTGCTAAAACGTCTGGAAGAAATATCCAAAAAGGAAGCCCGGATAAAGCAAGCCTACCGGGATGGCATTGATACGATTGAAGAGTACAGGGAAAACAAAGAGATCATTTTAAAAGAAAAGTCAGATATCCAGGAAAAATTGGATTCCTTCCAGGCGCCCATTATAAATCACGAGGACGCCAAGGAGATTATGCTGGATCGGATCAAGAACGTCTATGAGATCGTCACGAATCCAGAAGTGGATATGCAGGCTAAGAATAAGGCTATGAAGAGCATTATTGAGAAAATTGTTTTTGACCGCGAGAGCGGATCTATTAAAATATATTTCTATCTCTCCAAACACTCGTAAATACTAGCTTTCCTTTAGTTTACACTCAAATGACAAAAGGTCATCCAATTCGGGCAAGTGACCCTCTCCCCGTCGCAGTACTGGGTCAGGATCGGCTGTCTCACATTCGGTCTGGATAAATAGTTCACAAACATCTCATCCACGATCTGCGAAATATTGGAGAAAATATTTCTTCCAAACATCCACTTATGATCGTAGGCGGTGGAGGAAGTAATGGTAAAATCATAGCCCTTGTTCCGATACCACTCCGTATAGACCCTATTCAGCGTAAAGGACATGATCGCCAATATGTTTGCGCGCAGCGTCGCGTCCGGCCATGTAGCATAGATCTCGCTGGAAGCCACATTTTTAATATAATCACGGTATCTGACATAGTAATTGCGCGCTGTCGAATCCGTCGGCACGCCGTCATGGACGATGACGTACTCTGGAATTACGACCCTGTTAAGTACAATCTCTCCTGTCTCTGCCACCGATTTCACTTCCGCCTCCGCGATCTTCGGCGGGTAATCTCCATACAGGGTATGGGCAGGAATCACGATATTCTCCGGTCCCTCTTCGATCTCTTCGATGGGCTCCAGATCCACTTCCTGAATCGCCGTTTCATTGGGAAGTACGTCAATTCCCGAAATATTTAAGGGATAATATCCCCTTGCCGTCACCTGAATCGTATATTCCGCATAGGGCTGCTGCTGATTTGGCTGCAGGCTGTATTCCAGCGGAGGGGTTGCAAGCTCCACCTGTTCCGTCTGTCCTGACTCATCTGTTTGCAGCTCCTCGATCTGACTGGTAGGCGCTCCGGTATAATACAACTGGACTCTCGCATCCCGGATGGGTCTGCCGCCCCTTCCTCCGGTTACATTTATCTGGAGTTTTCCCGTGTCTACGCCTTCCTCCTGCATGGCTTTTATTTTACTGATTGCCATAGAAAACCTCGTATTTTTCTTCAAAATATCTTATGCCAAAAAATAAAAAAAGTGCATGTTAAATGCCAGATCTCCCTTCCGGCATTTTCCATGCACTCCCATAATTTTTACAGAACGACCGCTATTTTACCTCCACGGTCCATCCGTATTTGTCCTCTAATTTTCCCCACTGGATTCCCGTGAGTGTATCGTACAGCTTCTGCGTCAGCTCACCGATCTTAAAATCATTTACCACTACAACATCGTCTTTATAACGAAGCTCGCCCACCGGGGATACCACGGCTGCCGTACCGGTTCCGAATACCTCCTCCAAGGCGCCGTCATGTCCTGCCTTCATCAAATCGTCAATGGAGAGCTTTGTCTCGTTTACCTTATAGCCCCAGTCTTTTAAAATATGAATCATAGAATCTCTGGTAACTCCCGGAAGCACGGTTCCCTCGATCGGAGCCGTATAGATCTCTCCGTCAATCTTGAACATGATATTCATGGTTCCTACTTCTTCCACATATTTGCGCTGCTCTCCGTCTAACCAGAGCACCTGGGAATATCCCATTTTCTCTGCCTTCACCTGTCCTAAAATAGAGCCTGCATAGTTGCCGCCGCATTTTGTGAATCCGGTTCCGCCTTTTACCGCGCGCACCAGCTCGTCCTCTACCAGAATCTTCACCGGATTAATTCCCTCTGCATAATAAGCGCCTACCGGACAACAGATGATCATGAATTTATACGCCGTTGCCATGTGGACTCCAAGCGCATTCTCTGTTGCAAACATAAACGGTCTGATATAAAGGGAGGTCTCCGGCTCAGACGGCACCCATTCCTCTTCCACCTTCACCAAAGCCTTTACCGCTTCCACGAACATATCCACCGGAAATTCCGGCATACAAAGTCTTGCGTTGGAATTGATCATTCTCTTTGCGTTCATCTCAGGGCGGAACAACTGAATCTTTCCCTCCGCCGTGCGGTATGCCTTCATACCCTCAAAAGTCTCCTGTGCGTAATGCAGGGTCACACAGGACGGATCCAGGGTGATCGGCGCATAGGGAACGATCCTTGCGTCCTTCCATCCCTCGTCCTTCGTCCAGTCCATCACAAACATATAGTCTGTCATATATTTGCCAAATCCCAGATTTTTCTGATCCGGTTTTTCTTTTAACTTCTCACATTTCTCAAATCTGATTTCCATAAATAAACCTCCATTTCACGCATTGCTTCTTCCTCTTCTGCTGTCAATTATTATACTTTTTTTTCATGGTGTCAAGATTATTCCAGAGGCTTATATGGCGTATAACTATTATTTATGGTTGTCCATCGTTCTATGAGTATGATTTATAATTCCCAGTCATTTTTCACTATTCTGTGATATATATTTATGGTATAATACCAATAGGTATTATACCTTGCCGCATGGCATCCAAAGCGGAGCGACATGTGCAAAGCACATGGTATAATACTGACAGGTATTATACCTCGCCGCATGGCATCCAAAGCGGAGCGACATGTGCAAAGCACATGGTATAATACCAATAGATATTATTATTCATTAGAAAGAGAGGGATCCTTATGCATACATTTCAACCTTATCCACTGGATATGCTCGAAATGAATCCATTTACAAAAGTAGGAAAAGAATGGATGTTAGTCGCTGCCGGAACCGAAGAAAAATCCAATGCCTTAACTGCAAGCTGGGGCGGATTCGGTGTCCTCTGGGGCAAAAACGTGGCTTTCATCTTTATCCGCAAATCCAGATATACCAAAGAATTCATTGAACAGAATCATTCTTTTTCCCTGAATTTTTTCAGTGAGAAATATAAAAATGACCTGAAATATTTTGGCGCTGTCTCAGGAAGGCAGGAGGATAAATTCAAAACCTCCGGTCTGAATCTGAACTTCCATGAAGGAATCCCTTACGTTGATGAAGGAAATCTTGCATTTATCTGCAAAAAAATGGCGGCTGTTCCAATCACCAAGGATACCTTTGTAGACATGGGAATTGACGAAAAATGGTATTCCAATGCCGACGCAGACAATTACCATACCATGTATATCGGTGAGATCACGGAGATCCTTGCCCGCTAATTCAAAAGTCAATGAAAAAAGAGTACCGCAGGATAACTGATTTTCAGTTACGAAGCGATACTCCTTTTTCGTTTCACCCATCTTAAATGCGAGCTTCTTCCACCGCTTTAACAACAACTCGCTACTCTACCACATGAATCCGTTTTTTCTCCTCATAAAAATTTCTAACGGCAGGAAGTACTGATGGACTCTATCGCCACCGCTCCCCCTCTGACCACTTCGATCTGCCTGAATTTGGATTTTAACAGTGTGATCAATTCATTGTTGCGTCTTTCTGATAACTTACATTCCAAAAGCACACTGTCGCTTCCGATATCCGCCACCTGTACGTTAAACACCTGTGCGATCTGAAAGATCTCAGCTTTTTCCGCTACCGAACATTTTTTTACTTTTGCAAAAAGGATCTCCTTCATATGAATTGGAATGTTCGTAAGATCAATGACCTTAATGACCTCCACCATCCGGTTCAACTGCTTTTTGATCTGCTCAAAGGTAACGTCGTCGCTTGTGACACAGATGGTCATGCGGGAGACAGTCTCATCCTCTGTGGTTCCCACGGTCAGACTCTGTAAATTGTAGGATTTCGCAGAAAACAGTCCGGATACCTTTGCCAGTACGCCCACCTGGTTTTCCACATATAACGCAATCCAGCGGTTTTTCATTTCACGTTCCATCCGTTTTCCCTCCTCTACTTTAAAATCATCTCACTCATGGGATTTCCGCTTTTTACCATCGGCAGTACGATCTCTTCCGTTGCGATCATAAACTCCAGCATGACCGGAGTCTTCTGTTCTCTCGCCCACTCCAATGCCGGAAGGATCTCTTCTTCCTTTTCAATCCGCCTTCCGCAAGCTCCATAGCTCTCCGCCAGTTTCACAAAATCCGGCTCATATGGCGGACAGGCAGGATTCGGACCCTTGCAGTCTCCCGGACAGCCCTTTCTTCTTCTCAGGCAGGTCGCCTCATAGCGTTTTCCATAGAACAACTGCTGCATCTGTCTTACCATGCCCAGATAGTAATTGTTGAGCACGCAGATAATGACGTTCGCATCCTGACACATGGCTGTGGCAAGCTCCTGAATGTTCATCTGCAAACCGCCGTCCCCGCTGATACAGAGAACCTCCTTTTCCG
Organism: uncultured Lachnospiraceae bacterium; assembly: GCA_958428365.1. Taxonomy (GTDB): domain Bacteria; phylum Bacillota; class Clostridia; order Lachnospirales; family Lachnospiraceae; genus Maccoyibacter. Next base: position 121,866 of record CAUAFT010000003.1, read on the forward strand.
GGCAGCCGATCTTTGCCCCGATCGCCGCCGGAAGCCCGAAGCCCATGGTGCCAAGACCGCCGGAGGTGATAAACTTCTTTTTTTCATTTAATGCAATATACTGGCTCGCCCACATCTGATGCTGTCCCACATCGGTGACAATAATGCCCTCGTCAAAGGTCTCATTGATCCCCTCCATGATCATCTGCGGGGTCAATCCCCTGTCTCTTCTCATCTGAAGCGGGTTTTGTGTTTCCCACTCCGCAATGCTTTTTCTCCACTTATCGGTCTTTTGCGGCTCCGCCCACTCTAAGAGCTTTTCGATCGCCAGCTTCGCATCCGCCACGATGGGAACGTCCACCACAACGTTTCTGGAAATCGACGCGGTGTCAATATCCACATGGACAATTTTTGCATTCGGCGCAAACTCATTCAGATCTCCCGTAATTCTGTCGTTAAACCGGGTTCCAATGGAAAAAAGCACATCGCACTCGCTGACTGCAATATTTGCTGCATATCTGCCGTGCATACCGCTGTTTCCAATATAATACGGATGGTCTGTAGGAATGGCTCCCTTTCCCATCACCGTGGTGACAACCGGAATCTTTGTCTTTTCCACAAGCTCCAGCATCTCTTGATTCGCCCCTGCCGCATTGACGCCGCCGCCGATCAGAAACAGCGGTTTTTTTGCGGCCTTTAACAATTTATATCCCTTCTTTAACTGACCGATATGCACCCCTTCATTGGGCTTATAGCCGCGGATATTGACTTTGCTCGGATATTCGCTGGGACCTGTAGCTGTCTGTATATCCTTTGGCAGATCGATCAAGACCGGACCCGGATTTCCCGTGGTGGCTATGTAAAACGCCATCTTGATGATCTTCCCCAGATCTTTCCGATCCCTTACCGTAACCCCATATTTTGTAATGCTTCTGGTCATGCCCACGATGTCCACTTCCTGAAAAGCGTCGTTTCCAATGAGATTCAACGGCACCTGTCCCGTAAAGCAGACCAGTGGAATGTTGTCATAATGGGCGTCCGCAAGCCCTGTCATAATGTTGGTTGCCCCCGGTCCGCTGGTGACCAGACAGACTCCCACCTTTCCCGTCGCCCTGGCATATCCTTCCGCCTCGTGTAAAAGTCCCTGCTCATGTCTTGGAAGGACTACATCTATCACATCCTGCTTATATAACTCGTCAAACAGATCCGTAACCGTTCCGCCCGGATATCCGAAGATGGTATCTACCCCTTCTTCCTGTAATGCTTTTACAAATAACTTTCTGCCTGTAATATCCATAAATCCTCCTTATCTGTATGCTTAAATATATCCCAGGCTTCTCAGAATAAAGATCCAGCCTGTTAAGGTAAATGCCGCCAACAGCGTCGTCGTCACCACGATACTTGCCGTCAGGACGCCATCGTTGTTCATATTTTTCGCCATGATATAACAGCTCGGCGTTGCCGGAGCCGCCAGCATGACCATAATAGCGATCAGCTTCTCTCCGGTAAACCCAAGCCAGATCGCCGCCGGAATGAAGACTGCCGCCTGCGCCACCAGCTTTAAAAAGGACGCCCAAAGAGTGGGCTTTAACTTTGCCAGTGCTTTTTTTCCCTCAAATCCGGCTCCTAAGGTAATCAGAGCCAACGGGGTCGCCATCTTTGCCACATTGTCTATGGTCTTATCCACCAGTACCGGAAAATCCAACTGCAATAAAGAAGCCGCCAATCCCAAAGCAATAGAAATAATGATGGGATTCTTTGCAATGTTGACGCATGCCTCTTTGATCTTTCCGGTATCTTTTTGCTCTTCTCCACTGTCCGCCTCAAAAGTCAGCACAATGACCGAATAAATATTGTAAAGCGGAACTGCTCCGATAATCATCAGCGGTCCCATTGCCGAAGGTCCATAGAGATTAGAGATAAACGCCAGCCCCATAACCGCCGCGCTGCTCCGAAAAGCCGCCTGTACAAAAGCTCCGATCAGAGACTTGTCCCTGATAAAAAGTCTCGCCAGTCCCCAGATCCCCCAAAAACAAATAGAAGTTGAGATCGCACAAAACAGGACGTATTTTAAATCAAATACCGCCCGGATATCCACGGCTGCAATGTCCCGGAATACCATAAAGGGCAGGGTCACTGAAAAATTAAATTTATTTGCAACATTTACAAAATTGTCATTCAACATTCCCCTCTGTCTCAGGAACCATCCCAGAACCATCACTAAGAAGATGGGAAGGGTCACATTGATGCTGTAAATAAAATTCTCTAACATAATAATTCTCTAAGTTTTTCCATTGTATCATTCTCTAGATTTTTTCTACTATTTATATTAATTATAGGTATCTTTTATTTTTTCTTCTTCTCGTATTTCAGAAACTGAAATTCCAGATCAAAATAGGTCTGTTCCTCGCTGTCTGCCGTAATCTCCCATTCCTCCGATTCATCCAGATTCGGGAAATAGGCATCTGCCTCGTAGGCATAGTCGATCTTAGTGATATGTGCCGTATCGCACAGATCTAAAAGCTGACGGTAGATGCTCTCGCCGCCGATGACATAGATATCTTCGCTTGGATATTTTTCCAGCTCTTTTTTCAATTCCTCCATATCATGAAGTACCACGGCGTCCTTTACCTGATAATCCTTATCTTTTGTCAGAACAATGTTGACCCGGTTCTTAAGAGGTCTTCCATTGGGAAAGCTCTCCAGGGTCTTTCTTCCCATGACCACTACTTTTCCGGTAGTTGTCTCGCGGAAAAATTTCATATCCATGGGAATGCTCACCAGCAATCTGTTCCGCAGTCCAATTGCCCAGTTTTTGTCCACTGCTGCTATCAGGTTCATCTTTTTTCCTCCTGCTATCATTCTAAAATTCCAGGGTCAGACGGTATTTTCCCCTGCCACAATACGAATCGCTCCGGCGCATGCAACGCTTTCTATTATATGTTATATGGCAACCGGAATATTTTTTATCTGGGGTCCCGTCACATAATCTGTGATCTGTACATCCTCCGGTGTAAAATCATAAAAATCTTTCACATCCGGATTCAGGGAAAACTTGGGAGCGTCGTGGGTCTCCCTTGTAATCAGTTCCTCCACCAGCGGGATATGACGGTCATAGATATGGGCATCCGCAATCACATGCACCAGTTCTCCCACCTGCATATCGCAGACCTGCGCCAGCATATGCATTAAGACCGCATACTGGCATACGTTCCAGTTATTCGCCGTTAAAATGTCCTGGGAACGCTGATTTAAAATGGCATTTAGCGTCAGCTTCTCCTCTCCCTTTTTCTGGGTCACATTAAAGGTCATGCTGTAAGCGCAGGGATAGAGGTTCATCTCATGGAGATCCTGGTGTACATAGATATTGGTCATGATCCTGCGGCTGTATGGATTGTTCTTTAAATCATAGATGACCCGGTCCACCTGATCCATCATTCCCTCCTTGTACTGATGCTTGACTCCCAGTTGATATCCGTAAGCCTTTCCGATGGAACCGTCCTCATCCGCCCACTCGTCCCAGATATGGCTGTTCAGCTCATGGATGTTATTAGACTTCTTCTGCCAGATCCAGAGCATCTCATCCGTACAGCTTTTGATCGCCGTCTTTCGCAGGGTGATCGCCGGAAACTCCTTCGACAGATCATAACGGTTGACGACTCCGAATTTTTTGATGGTATAGGCGCTGGCTCCGTCCGCCCAGTGAGGACGCACCTTCTCTCCCTCCGTGCTGACTCCGTTTTCCAGAATGTCCCTGCACATGTCTATAAATATACGGTCTGCAATGCTCATGGTTCTTCTCCCTTTCCTCCCTCCGTCTTTTGACGGAAGATACTAACTATTCATTTTACCTGATTCTACCCGCGGTTGCAAGATTCCTGCTCTTAAATTTCCTCCTTTTCCAAAAACAATTTTCAAATAATTTTTATAACCGCAAAAATTGCCATTCCCTTAAAAATTTTAATGTGGTATAATGTTTGATGACATTATACCACGCCGAATGGCATCCAAAGCGGAGCGCCATGTGTGGAACACATGACATAATGTCGTCGGACATTCGTATCGCAATTGAAAAATTACAACATAAATTACAATAAGGAGAACCATCACATGAGCCAGGAAAAAGTAGACCGCTATAAAAAAGAAAAAGCAAACCGCAAACAGACCATGAAAAAGCAAAAGATCAAATCCGTCGCAGCTGCCATCTGCGCCGTCATCGTCTGTGCTGTCATCGTAGGCTGGGGCGGATATTCCATCTACGATCGTTATGAAGAAAGCCAGCCGACCAAATATCTAGAGGTTGACGCCTCTGCTCTCACAGAATATGAGAACTCTTTGATGGAAGAGTGACAAAAAATCAGGAAAGCCGTCCGCTTCCCTGATTTTTATTTTTCTTTTCTTATTTGCTCTCTAATTTTCCACCTTCGCCTTTTCCACCGCATCCTCAATGGCATTCATCAGCACCATGCTGGTATATTGATTTTCACTGTTATATGTAATATTATCCAAAGACTGGCTCTCATAAATCTGCTCTGCCAGATCTTCCAGCGCCGGCTCCACCAGAGGATACATTGTCTCCACCGATTCATCCAGATTTACTAAAGATATGGAATTGATATTGTTCTCATCCACCGCCACTTCTACGTCCAGAATATTGTCATTGAAAAGAATGGAGGAGGTATAAACCCCTGCCTGATACTTCATGGTCTCTTCCGCTTCCTTTTCCTTCCCGTCTCCTCCTTTTTTTCCGAACATACACACAAGAAGGATGATTAAGAGAATTCCAAGTCCCACGAATATTGCCGTATAAATCAATTCTTTCATATGAAACACTACTATTTTTGTCTTTGCACTCAATGTGGAACCTCCCCATGTTTTATTTACTATATCCTATGTACCTGTTTTTGGAAATATTACAACAGTTTTTCCAGCGGCTGGAAGGTATAGCCCATCTCCTCCCATTTCGTCAGCAGCTCATCCAGGATCTCCCCGTTTGTCTTGGACGTATTATGTAAAAGTACAATGGCTCCCGGGTGGATTCTTGTTAAAAGTTTATCAAAAGCCTCCTCCTTTGTGGGCTGAGCGTCCACATTCCAATCCACATAGGCAAGACTCCAGAAAAAGGTCTTATATCCCAGCTCCTTTGCCATTTTCAGGTTTTCCGTGCTGTATTTTCCCTGAGGCGGACGATAGTATTTCGTCATCTCCTTGCCCGTAATCTCTTTGTACAGATCCGATACGCCTTCGATCTCCTCTCTAAAAGATTCCATATCGGAGATCGTGGACATGTCCGGATGATGGTAAGTATGATTTCCCACAGTATGCCCTTCTTTTACCATCCGTTTTACAAGATCCGGGCTGGTCTCCAGAAAATTGCCCACCACAAAGAAGGTTGCCTTGGCATTATGCTTCTTTAAGGCGTCCAATATGGGCTCCGTGTTGCCGTTTTCATAGCCGCAGTCGAAGGTCAGATAGAGGACCTTCTCCTTCTTGTCTCCCATAAAATAAGTGTCATATTTTTTCAATTCCTCCGGGGTAGCGTTACCGGTGGGCTGTTCCCCTTCAGAGCCGAACCCAAGCCCCCAGTTCTCCACCTGGTTTTTGGTGACCTGAATAGCACTCATGCACTGGTCCGCCAGAGACGCCGTGCCGTTTCCCGCTAAGAACAGGACTAAGGCTCCCGCAAAAAATACCGCCGATTTTTTCCACGGGAAGTTTTTTCCTGATCCTTTCTTAAATATCCTTTTCTCTCTCTTCTTTTTCATAAAAAACCACGCCATATAGTCTTATTATCATTCTATACGGCGTGGATTTTTTTATTCCTGTTGTCTTATTCTGGTTTTTGCATTATTTTGCGCTGGCAATGCAACACCTAAAATAAATAGATTGAAATAGCAAATCGGCTATGCTAAAATTTTTTTGAAGAAAAGCACCCATGACAGGGTGGGAGCCTCCCGAATTTATGAAAACCGGGTTTCCGGAATACATAGGAAGGGAGGTGGCGCTCATGACGGCTTATGAAATCGTTTCGATATTCATTGGAATATTAGCTTTGCTGATGTCCTTTGGAAGTTTGATTGTTGCGTTGCTTGCCTTTCTCGATAAGAGAAACAAGCGAAAATAAAAATGCCTATCCTGTCTGCCAACAGGATAGGCGCCTATCATTGATAGGTTCATAAAAATCCTTGGGAGCATCCACTTTGGAGTGGGTGCTTTCTTCAATTTGATAATACCATTCCCTCGTCAAGAAATCAAGTGATTTCTACTTCCTCAGGTCATCAACGGATCCCTGAAAACCTGAAAAAACGCGACGGACTCACAAGGACTCAAACCTCGAAAATAAAAAAATCTCAACTCCCGCATAAACACCGGATCTGAGACCAAATAAAAAGAGCGCGAGACGGGACTCGAACCCGCGGCCCCGACCTTGGCAAGGTCGTGCTCCACCAACTGAGCCACTCGCGCATATGTGTTAGACACAAATCATATTATACTGATTCTCCCGATTTTTGTCAACACATTTTTTCACTTTCTAATCCATATTTTTTTCCGATTCATCCGATGCTCCGCCCCCGCGCACCTCATCTACAATATAAGACGGGCGGTTCCTCACCTCATCTAAGATCCTCCAGATATACTCTCCCAAAATTCCAAGCGTCAGCATAATAATGCCAAACGCCAACAGGATCAACAATATAGTGGTGGTATACCCTTCCACTGTAATATATCCGGTCCTCCACTGTACCAAAAGCACCACCGCCCAGATCAGGGCACCTGCAATGGAGATGCCTCCCACTACCGTCACACAGCGGATTGGAAAATAGGAAAACGAGATCAGGGAATCCACTGTCAGCTTGATCTTTTTCGCCAGCGTCCATCCCGATTTTCCAATCTCCCTTTTTCTGCGGACATAGTAGACCTTCTCGCTCTCAAATCCACTCCACAGCACCTGCTCTGTCAACGGCGCATTTTTTTCACTGATCTGTACCAGGATGTCAATCACCTGGCGGCTGATCATATAGGTGTCAAATCCCCCTTTTGGCATATTATCCAGAGCGAACTTCCGCATCATCCAGCAGTAAATCTTTGAAAACATCTTCTGGGAAAGCGGCTCGTCCCGATCCTCCCGCACCGCCAGCACGACCTTCGCTCCATGCCGGTATTTTTCCAGCATTTCCAGAATGATTTCAGAAGGCTCTTGCAGATCCGCCGCCTTTCGCACCGCCACATCTCCGGTACACTGGGCAAATCCCGCCAGCGTTGCCAGATGTTCCCCGAAGTTTCTCGACAGATTGACCAACTTGATATTCCGGTCCGCCGCCGCAAGCTCCTGCATCACCCGATAGGAACCATCCTTCGAACCGTCGTTGACCATAACGATCTCATAGTCGCAGTCCAGCACATCCAGTACCTTTTCCTTTATATCCGCATACAGCGGTCTCAAATTGTCCTCGTTATAGTAGACCGGAACAATAATTGATAACTTCTCCATATTATTTCCATCCTTTTAACAGCTAATCTCTTCTCCTGCCTGTACTCTTATGTCAATCATTTTTGTTAAGCGGACATTCCCAATCCGCTTTGCTGCATACCTATGTTCAAAATATCTGCATATCCCCTTTTTTCAGAGATAAAAAATTACGATTCCCAGGATAATACAGAGATTCCCCAACATTTTTTTCTTCGTAACCCGCTCTCCCAAAAAAATCCTTCCCAGTATCATCACAAAGAGATATCCCAGAGCTTCAATGATTGGTCCGTTTTTATAATCCAGCCCCGAAAAACCATAGATCGTCAGCAGGGTGGACAAAACCAGCAGTCCGTATCCCGCGATCACATAGACGTTCAGATATTCTCTGATAAAACGATCATAGGTTTTCAGCGCGCTCTTTTTTAATAATATCTGCGAAAAAGACGCCACCAGCACCGAGAGGAGCAGCATCAGTCCATATTTATTCATCATCTGAATTTACCACCATAATCCCTATAAATACTACCACAATTCCAAGCACATTCTTCCAGGTCACCTGCTCCTTAAAAAACAGGGTCGCCCACACAATGGACCAGAAGATTCCCGCCGCCTTGTTCGCATAGGCAATGGAGATGTCAAACCTCTTGATGATCTGCTGCCAGAGGATCGCATAGACTCCCAGAATCAGAATCTCTATCCCATAGCAAAACAAAAAGCCCCTGGAAAGAAACTCATAACCAGAAGCGAACTTCGCCGCCACGGTGGAAAGGGTGTAGATCAATATAATACTCTGTAAAATAGCAATCTGTTTTAATTTCTCACGCTTTGTCATCTTCTAATATTTCCTTAGCCTGTTCTCTGTCATCCAATGCCAGAATATAATACCCGTATCGGCTGGAGCTGTCAATCACCGGATGTAGCTTTGTCTCGATCTCACTGACATATTGGATCTGATCCTGATATTTTTCCCTGACGTCTTCCATTTTTTTTACATCTTCCGGATCCATCAGAAAACGGATGACTGCAGTCTTCGGCTCCCGCACTCTGGTAAAATCCGGCTCTTTTCCCATTCCCACCTCAATGACCATCCGCACAAAATCATATCCCGTGGAAATCTCCACCAGATGGGAACCGATACAGTCCCCGCCCATTCTGGCTCCGATCTCAATAATACCAATCTTTCCCGTTTTATCGATCCTAAATTCCGAGTGGGAGGCTCCGTTTTGGATTCCCAGCGCCTCCAAAGCTCCGGTGATCTGAGCCTCGACTTTTTTCACCAGCTCCTCTGAGAGTCCGCTGGGTTCCATATGTCCGGTCTCTATATAATGGGGATCCCCGGTGGTATACTTCTTAGTCAAAGCCAGGATCCTGTGCTGTCCCTGAAAAGTGATCGCCTCACAGCTATATTCTTCTCCCTCGATATATTCCTCCACAATGGCTTTTTTCTCAAAGGAATCCTCCACTGCCTGTCTCACAGCTTCCCCAAGGGCGCTCTTCTCCTGTACCAGGGTGATACTCCGGCTGCCGGAGCGATCCGTTGGTTTTACGATCAGCGGATAAGACAGCCCCTGAATCTTTTTTAACGCATCCGAAGCATCCACCTTCACAAATCCCGGCACCGGAATGCCATGCTCCAAAAAGCATTGCCGCATGCTTACCTTGTTGGTGGTATTTTTTACACAGACCTCATCATTGCAGGGAAGTCCCAGCCGCTGCGCCACATAGTTCACCGTCAGCATTGCCAGATCCGAGCCAATGGAGAGGACTGCCGCCGGTTTGATCTTACGGCAAACCTCTAAAATCTCTTCTTTTTCCGTGATACTGATGGGATAAAAGACGTCCGCCGTCCTCTCCCCGATATCCCCGCACTGCCAGGCAAAGACATGGGTCTCATATCCCAGTTCCTTTGCCTTTAAGATCAGAGGGTTCTGAAAACTGTTTGCCCCGATGATCGCAATCTTCTCCATACGGTCAGCCTCCCTATTTCCGATAAAATTCATAGATCTTTTCCACCACATACTCCTGATCGCTCTCTGACATCTGATAATACATCGGCAGACGAAGGAGACGTTCGCTCTCTCTTGTGGTATAGCGGTCCTCCCCGTGAAAACGTCCGAACTTCTCTCCCGCAGGAGCGCTGTGGAGCGGAATATAATGGAATACCGTCTGAACTCCCTGCTCCTTTAAGAACTGAATCAGGGCGCTTCGTTCCTTAATATCCTTTGCTTTCAGATAATACATATGGGCATTGTGGGTCGCATACTCCGGCACGAAAGGCTGTTCCACCCGTCCCTCTTTTGCAAGTTCCCGCAGCGCCTCATCATAATAATTCCACGACGCAAGGCGTTCCTCATTCATTTCTTCCGCCAGCTCTAACTGCGCCCAGAGATAGGCGGCATTCATATCGCTTGGCAGATAGGAAGAACCGGAATCCACCCAGGTGTATTTGTCAATCTGTCCCCGGAAGAATTTACTGCGGTTGGTTCCCTTCTCCCGCAAAATCTCCGCCCTTTCATTGTAAGACTCCTCTCTGATCACAAGAGCTCCGCCTTCACCCATGGTGTAATTCTTCGTCTCATGGAAGCTGTAACATCCAAAATCCCCTAAAGTTCCCAGCGCCCTTCCCTTATAAAATGCCTGTACACCCTGGGCAGCGTCCTCAATGACCATCAGACGATGCTTTTTTGCAATGGCAAGGATCGTGTCCATCTCACAGCCCACTCCCGCATAATGTACCGGCATGATTGCCCTGGTACGCTCCGTGATGGCATCTTCAATAAGTCTCTCATCCAGATTCATAGTATCCGGACGGATATCTACAAAGACCAGCCGCGCCCCGTACATCGCCGCAGCAGCCGCCGTGGAGGAAAATGTATAGGACGGCATGATGATCTCATCTCCAGGCTCGATCTCGCACAGAAGAACCGCCATCTCCAAGGCATGGGTACAGGAGGTCGTAAGCAGCACCTTCTGCGCACCATAATGCTCTTCCATCCACATACTGCATTTCTTCGTGAACTCTCCGTCTCCACAGATGTGGTGATTTTTAATGGATTCCTTTACATATTCCAACTCTTTTCCGGTGAATGCCGGTACATTAAAACCTATCATAGCTTTCCCTTCAACATCTATTTATAATTTGGTAAAAAATATACAAAATAACTGAGCAGTGATATCACTGTAAAAAGTATCACCATACATGATACTACGTTTTTCTCCATTTTTCCATTTTTACAGCAGATTTCATTCATATTTCGGATCCCAGTCGTCATAAAATATATAAACGCCGTGAGCATCGGAAGGCAGTAACGCCCCTGCGGCTGGAAATCCGAGGTATAAGAATAATAGGCGCTGATGCCAACCGTGAGAAAAACAGACAGCGCCAGCATCCAGTGGAACAGCGTTCGCTTAGACTCCTCTGCGCCTTTCCTATATCTCCCTCTGATACCTATTACAAATCCAGCCAGTCCGTAAATCCACAACACGATGATAACAAGATACATCCATTTTCCGATATAGATATCCCCAAAACCAAAACGCGCAATAAAGCTAATTCCTGTACTGACAAGCCATCCTTCCCCAAACAACATCTGGAAAAATGACATCCCCTGTCTCATGGGCGTTGGACGGTTCGACGGACGCAATTGTGGCTGTGCGAACATCTCCGCCACCATGTCGCTGGTCTCCATTCCAAGAATATCTCCGTCATAGAGCACATAATTCCGAATAAACCACCAGCCGCTGCACACAAAGACCACCGCCAGTACGACCAGTCCCCGCTTGATCATGGGAAGGAACCACTCCCTCGCAGGTTTTCCCCTTCCCTCCATCAGATGACATCCGATAAAGAAAAGGAAAGAAGCCACCAAAAATCCATAGGTATTATAGTAAGACAAAAGACACAGCGAGAGACTCACTCCCAACGCAGCACAGTGGCGATATTTCCATCCGGACTCCATGCCGAGGATCCAGATATAAATGGTGAGAGACGCCGCAAACAGAGCCATCGCGTCAATATTAACATACGAACAGATAAAGACCGCCTCCGGCAAAAGGGTTGCAAACACGATAAAAAGCCACTGATACACTCTCTTCTCCGAGAATATCTTCTCAGCGATCTTCATCACAACCCAGACATTTGCCGCGCCAAAGAGCAGGCTCACCAACCGGGCGGAGATCAAAAGCGCCCCCTCCGTGGTGGTAAAAAGAGCCGTAATTTTCATAAATAAAGCACTGATAATATAGGATGTAATGGGATTAAATCCATAAGAGCTTCCCCAAAGTCCATTGAGGATCGCCCTGTCCGCTCCATGGGGCAGCACTCCGTACTGATAGATAAACTGGGGGATCAGATAGCGCATCTCTTCATCCGGCGATGCATTCAGGGGCTGGACATACAGCCACAGAAATGTAAAGATCATCCATAAAACGATATAGACGACCTGCATTGTTCGATTTTCATTCTTTTTTCTCTGTTCTACTTCCAAGATCCCTCTGTCCTTCTTTATAACATTTATTTTTTCAAAATATTTTCCACAATTTTCATATGTGAAATACAACACTTTTTACATTATATCATTAACGATCCCTTTATCCAATGCCTGAAAATATTAAGATTTTATTTCTTTTTTACCTTCTTTTTACATTTCTGTGATATTTACCGTTTTTTTGCCATGCTATAATGAAAAAAACAAAAGAAAGGAAGCAATTCTATGGAGAAGAAAAGAAAATATCTCGCCCTGAAATGGAAAATCACCTTCACGGTCATTCCGGTCATCATCGTAGTCAACATACTGATCTTTGTATTTACCTATCACTCCATGAAAAGCGCCATTGTCACCAATGTACAGGATTATAAAAACGCCGTAGGTCTGGTGGCAATCGAGAGCGTCTTGCATGCCATAGACAAAACCTGGTACATCCCGACCATCAGTATTGTAGTCATGCTTCTTCTAATCTCATCCATCAGCGTGGTCATGATCGGCAGACAGATGCGATTACTTGAGATCACAAAAGAAAATATTATTGCGATCTTAAACGGGGATTTCACCGTACATATTCCGGTCAAAGAAGCTGGATGGCAGAATGAGTTAACAGATATCAATCAGAACCTGAATGCATTTATTTCAAAAATGGACAACCTGCTCCGGGAAATCGATATCACCACCAAAAAATTATCTGAACACTCCGAAGAATTTTCCATTATGGCTGAAGATCTGAATGAAGATACCACAACTCAGAGTCGCTCCCTGGATGATCTGACCATGTCCATGGAGGATATGACGCAGTGCATACAGACTCTGGCAGACCATGCCACAAAACTGGCTTCCATTGCACAGTCTACCCATTCCTCCGGTCTTGAGACAAACGAACAGATCCAGGATATGGTGGCAGCCTCCAAAAAGACCAGCGAGGATATCGACGCCGTTAACAGCTCCATACAAAAATTAGAGGATTCCATGGAAGAACTCACCCGACTTGTAGACAATGTCAGCGCCGCCGCCCAAAAGATCAATTCCATCACCGAAATTATCAAAGATATTGCGGATCAGACGAATCTCCTCTCCTTCAACGCTTCCATAGAGGCGGCAAGAGCCGGAGAAAGCGGAAAGGGATTTGCCGTTGTGGCAACGGAGATCAAAACACTTGCAAATACCTCGGCGCAAAATGCAGTTGCCATCGAGGATCTGATCAATAACATCTCCTCCCTGATCGCAAGAACAGAACATTCCACAAAACAGAGCCGAAACGATATCAGAACCAACTCCGCCCTATTGAATGAAGCCTCCGTAACTTTTCACTCCATTATGAACGTCGCTGACGATGCCGGAAACGCCCTGGACGGACTCACACAGCAAATCACGAAAGTCAACGATATCGCTGTGGAGATTGCAGCTATTACAGAACAGCAGGCTGCCGGAAGTGAGGAAGTCCTTGCCACAACCGTCAGTGTAGATGAACTGGTGACAAAGACTAAGGAAAAGAGCAACCGGATTCGGATCGGGACAGAGGCTCTTCATCTCGCCTCAGCAGACTTAAACCGTGAAATGCAATATTTCTCTATCTAAATCCAACTGAGTATTCTATCCATATATCTCTTTTCCAGGTAAATGCAGTTATTGCCGGATCCATCTTTTCACTGAATCAGATAATGGGAAGCAGCTTAACGCCGCTTCCCATTTCAGCCCTGCAAATCTTATCCATTATACTGCGATAATGACTCCGCCGTCTCCCGCATAAAGGGAGCTGACTCCCGCCGTATCCAGGATCAGGATGTCCTTGAATTTTGCCGCCTTCTCCAGCTTTTCCTTCACCAGCATAGCCCGCTGCGGGCAGTTGCAGTGAGAAATGGCAAGGATCCTCTCCTCACACTGCTTTGTCCGGCTCACCACCTCCTGAACCATCTTCTCAAGGGCTTTATTCATGCCCCGCGCCTGGGCAAGCTGACAGATAGTTCCCTCCGGTGTAGAACCCATCACCGGCTTGATATTCAAAGCTCCCGCCACCAACGCTTTCAGGTTGCTCAAACGTCCGTTTTTCCGAAGCGTATCCAGCGTCTCTAACACGAAAAAGGTATTCTGGGTCTTAATAAAACGATCCACTTCCTTCACTACCTCCGTAAACTGCATTCCCGCCTCTTCGCACTCCTGTATTTTCATAGCGATCAGCGTCTCACCGATAGAAGCTGATTTGGAATCAAACACATGAATGTTTTTCTTCTGCTGTTCTTCCAGATACAATTTCTTTCCAAGCTCCGCGCTGTTATAAGAACCGCTCAGCTGGGAGGAAAGCGTCACTGCATAGACATTTTCCGCCTCTCCCTCATAGGCTTTCATATAGCGCTCTGGAGAAGGACAAGTGGATTTCGGGCAATTCGGGCTTTCCTTCACCCGTCTTAAAAATTCCTTCTGGTCAAAGGTCTCGTCGTCCACCACATGATAATCGTCCACGTCCAGTTCCAACGCCGCAGAGGCAAAGTGTGCGTCTGCTTTCTGTTCCGGGGTCAATTCACCACAACTGTCCACTACGATCTTATAGCTCATAAAAACATCCTCATTTCTCTTTTTTATTTCTCTTTCATTTGTTTTCAAAAATTATATTATCTTTTTTCTTTTTCTACAACATGTAGTTTTGATTACTACCTAATACTATCATAAACATATTCATTTGAAAAGAGTTATTTGTATTTTTTAAAAAGAAATGGATAGGATTTTCTGATCCCTGTCCTCAATATAGTACATCGTGGTAATTCCATCGCAGTAATCGGCGATCTGTTCATCCTTTATGAAAAATTTCACTGCCATCTCATATAACTCCTGTGTGGAAAATTTTACCGACACCTTTTTCTCCCCACTCTGCCATGCCTGCCTGTAAAGCTCACCCACTGCATCGGGATCCCAGGTATCAAAATAAAGCCCCTCATGCACATAGTAATTATTTTCAGATGCAATGCACTCCGGCAGCTCGTAGACCGTTTCCGCCTGATGGGAGGTACTGATCTCCTCGCTGGTCATTCCCAGATAATTGTAGTTCACATATTTTTCTTCCCCGCTGTTATCGTTCAGATACCTGGAATTTCCCCAGGTAGTATCCACGTAATAGTATTCGCCGTCCATATTCACCAGATTCCAGGCATGGGCTTCCCCGTCCGCCTTGCCGGTCACAATAGCGCTCTGAACCCCCAAAAGATCCAAAAGATACTGGGTGGCGCAGGCATATCCCTGACACACCGTCTCCCCATTTAAAAAGACGCTGATGATATTCTGGTTATTTTCCGCCTCAGAATTGTAATCCACCCGCTCTACCAGAGTCTCAAAGACGTATTTCACCTTATCGTAATCTGAATCCGAGACAGAGATTCCCGCCAGCAATTCCTCCACCTTATCATCAATCTGCTCCTGAATGCGCTCCCGCTCTTCCTGTTCCATGGTATAGGTTGGAGAAAAATCAATCCCGATGATATTATCTCCCCGGTAATGCTGCGTATACATATAGCCGGAGATCCAGAACAAACCGCCATAGTCCGCATTCACTGCGTTATAAGCCAGATCCAGCACACCCTTGTCATTGGTGGAGACGGCAATGGTTTCCTCGTGTTTTAAGATTGCATCCAGAACCTGGTCATAGACCATCTTTTCCTCCTCTCCCAGAGTCTGGTATACATACTCCCCGTCTGAAATACTTTCCACCTTGGGCGTATCCTTATTCGTGACATTTTTTATGACATCATCCGTGGTATTTTTCCAGTCGGTCAAACTGCAACCGCTAAGTACACAGACAAGCAGCAGTAATAGTACGACTGCCTTTGGTTTTTTTAACGGTTTCATTATTCCCTCCTTTTCTCCATTCTACAGTGAAAAATAACCGGTTACAAACGCACTCAAAGCCCCCATATCTTCCTTGCCCATCAGCTCCCTTGCGGAGTGCATGGCAAGCAGCGGAACACCGATATCCACCGTATTTACCGGAAGGATACTGCTGGCAATGGAGCCTAAGGTGCTTCCCCCTGGTATGTCGGAACGGTTGGCATATTTCTGACAGGAAATCCCCTCTTTTTCACAGATCTGCTGTACGATGGCAACTGCCTCGCAGTCAGTAGCATAGGTCTGGTTGCCTGCCTCCTTGATACAGAATCCCCCGTTTAACACCGGCTGATTCGTAATGTCTGCCTTTCCACTCTGATTTGGGTGGAGAGCATGCGCCACGTCCACGGAGAGCAGCATACTCCGGTATAACATCTCTTTCACCTGGCAGGCGTCTCTCCCAAGGGCAAGCTGGATCTTCTCCGCCACATCCCGCAAAAGCAAGGATCCGGCTCCCTGTTTTGTCCTGCTTCCGATCTCCTCATGGTCAAAAAGTGCGATCAGATTGATCCCCGACTTCCGTTTTCCCTCGATGATCCCTTCCAACAGGGCGTTCACCGAGGTCAGGTTATCCAGCCTTGGAGCTGAGATCAGCTCCTCTTTACTTCCCACAAACTGTGGTTTTTCTTCATTATATACATAAAGGTCAAAATCGAGAATGTCCTCCGGCGATACTTCCAACTCTTCCGCCAGATATCTTAAGAAGAACTTCTGATCTACTTCTCCTTCTCCCATGCCAAAGATCGGCAGCATATCCTTCTGGCGGTTTAATTCCACGCCCTTATTGACTTCCTTATTCATGTGGATCGCCAGATTCGGAATCGTCAACACCGGACGCCTGGACTGAAAATATGCGATCTTCGGCTGAAATACCTGCTCACTGCGAAGCGCCACTTTCCCTGCGATGCCTAGGGGACGATCCAGCCAGGTATTTAAGATCGCCCCTCCATAGACCTCCACGTTGAGCTGTCTGTATCCCTTGCTATCCACCTCCGGATTTGATTTGATGCGAAGCCCCGGAAAATCCGTATGCGCCGCCGCCATCCGAAAGCTGTCCCGGTAATGCAGATCCTCGGACAGAGTGAATGCGATCAGCGTACTCCCATGGTGAACCAGATAATACTTCTTCCCATAGCTTAGCCCCCATGCCGAATCAAGATCCAGCTTCTCAAATCCGGCTTCCTCCAGTCTCTCCTGCGCTGTTTTCACCACCTGAAACGGCGACACGCCTTTCTCTATCAGTGTAAACAAATTTTCCGTTGTCTTATCCATCTCAAACCCTCCTGTACTTTGACTCACATTTTACTATATTCTCCTCATTTTTTCTACCCGCCACCCTCCCTTTTCTTCAAAACCTCTTCCCAACTCCCCTCTTTTAGGGGTATAATGTACGCGATAAGCAATGAGCAGTGTGAAAACAGAGTCAGACAATCCGGCTGCTCGCAGACGGAATTGCCTGGCTCTGTTTTCATAGGGCGAATGCCCGCGAGATCGGGAGCCTGCCTCCCGATCTTGCACTGCGTATTTCATAGCTAATCGGACACCCCCGCTCGCCAGCGGCATTATCAGACTTTGACAGGAGGCCATCAAACCATTGATTTCCATACAGATCCCAGACATCGGCAGCTTCATGACCAAATTTCTCTGCTCCGAACTCTTCGATTCTTTCCAGTTCATGGAGGGAACCTTACAAAATAGAATCACCTACACCTTCGACGGACACATCCTCCCGGATTTCTACTCCGCCGATGAACTGGAAGCCGAAGGTCTTACCGGATTCACCTACCTTCCGTTTTCCATGCTCCGTCCAACCCTGTTCGACCTGATCAAGGGAAAACGGACCCCCGGCTATTTCAAATTCACCCTCTTCGCCCCGCCGTCGGATTTTCCGGAACTGGCAGCCGTCTCCGGCGACTCCCTTGCCAGCATTCGGGGACTGCTGTTAAATCTAAAATTTCAAAACGGGGAACTGACCGCCACCACTGGAGTCTCCTACCAGATTTTTTCCCTGGACAAATCCCTGGAGTATGAGTGGGACAACCACATCCGCAGCTTCTTTCGGGAATATGCCATCGCCTTTGAGGAAATATCCTGACAATTTCATTACAATCGCTGATTTTAAGCGTATTTTTCTTTACTTTTGGCAATTCCTGTGCTATGGTTAAGTTAGTGCTAGAGCACGCCTATATTTATATTTTGGAGGTACTTTTATATGAACAAAGGTACAGTAAAATGGTTTAACAACCAAAAGGGTTACGGCTTCATCTCAGACGAAGAAGGCAATGATGTATTCGTACATTTCTCCGGTCTGAACATGGAAGGATTCAAATCCTTAGAGGAGGGAGCATCTGTGGAATTTGAAGTCACAGAAGGCGCAAAGGGTCCTCAGGCGGTAAACGTAACCGTATTGAATTAGTCTTTTGACTACTATTATCACAGGTTTTCAATGTACCTTTTTCTATAATAGACAGATTGTTCTTGAAAGTTAAGATAGTTTTTTTATTATGATAAAAGTCAGATATTGAGTAACAACTATGATACAAAAAAGGTGTCCATATGGGCACCCTTTTTTGGTGTATCTATTTCCTGCTCTTTCCCGATGTCACCGCCATAAGAATGACTCCAAAAAAGATAAAAAAGTCCGAAATGTTAAAGATCATCCGGTTCAGCCATTTCCACGGAGTGGAAAACCGCAGATAATCCACCACATATCCTCTTCGGTACCTGTCCAAAAGGTTGTTCGCCCCGCCTGCTAACAACAGGGCGGCTCCAACTCTATCCCCTGTTCTGCCTCTTTTTTTCAGAACGCTTGCAGTATAAATAGCAGCGCCCGCCAAAGCCAGTGTCTGTATCCTGCATACGATTCCCGGCTTTTTTTCCAACACATTACAGGCGGCACCATAATTGTGGTATTTTTCTATCTGTATTCTGCCTTTGAGACAGCTTTTCTTCTCATGGTCTCTCAGAGACCGCTCGACCTTTTCCTTGATTCCAAGATCCAAAAAGAAGGCAGCCACACTCATCCATAAGTATCTCATATGTTCCTCCTTTCGATGCAGGCGGCAGATATCATATCTGTTATATGATGCCACATTTGCCTACGAGTTCCTGCGCATGCTTAAAAATGCCTGATACAGATTCAGCCTTCCATATCCTTCTTCCGGGTTCGGGTATCCTCTTCCCGGATCCCGATCGGCGCCTAACAGAAAATAATTCTTGATCTTACTGGTATTTAAGGAACTGTCATTTCCCCTGACAACTCCCCATTCCATCATCTGTGCCGAGGCTCCGGCGGCAATGGCAGCCGCAATACTGGTTCCCGTCCTGGTGGTGAATCTCTCATTCAAGTCCGGTCCATAGACTTCCACTGCCGGAGCCAGAAAATCAGGCTTCACCTGGTTAAAAATGTTGAATCCTCTGCCCGAATCCAGATACAGGCTGTTATTCGCCGCGTTATAGCCTCCCACCGACATGGGTATTTGGGCGCTGGATGGCTCCGTCAGCGTGGTCTCCGGATTGGATCTGAGGAAAAAAGCCTCACCTTCCTGAAACTCTGACAACGGAAGCCATATATGATACCGCCCCATCACATAGTTGACCGGAAAGACACGGATCTTCCAGATTCCCCGGGCAGGGGCTTCAAACCGCAAAAGGATCAGTTCATTGCTCCTGGCGTACTCTGCCAGACTGTATTCTACCGTCACGGTGGTTTCCTCCAGCAGAAAACGATACTGAACCCGTTCCCCCTGTCTCGCCCTCACCATGGGAAGCAGCTCTCCGGTTGGAGACTGGACGGCAACAGCCACAAGCTCTGGCGAATTTGTCCACAGCTCTGCCATAAAACCCGGTACGCCCTCGCTGACGCTGATCTCCACCTCCTCATACTCCTGCTGGGGAAGCAGATTTCCCAGATAGTGGTGTCTGGCATTCGCCTCATTTCCCGTCGCCACGGTCACCGCTCTCATTCTCCGCACCGCCACATAATCCAGGATCGACGCCAGGGGAGAAAATCCACCGCGTCCTCCGAAGTTTGAACCGATTCCCAGACAGAGTACCAGCGGTTTGCTCAACCTATACGCCAGATTATGTAAATAGGAAATTCCCGCCATAATATCATTCTCCTGATAGGCCTCGGCTCCCTCCCTGATAAAATAGTAATCTCTC
Organism: uncultured Lachnospiraceae bacterium; assembly: GCA_958428365.1. Lineage (GTDB taxonomy): Bacteria > Bacillota > Clostridia > Lachnospirales > Lachnospiraceae > Maccoyibacter. The sequence continues at coordinate 141,843 of CAUAFT010000003.1, forward strand.
AGGTATTGCTTTGCTCCCTTCAGCTTCACCATCGCAATATCTGCCTCCGGCGCCGCTCCGATAAAGTCTCTTTGGATATCCGCCGATCCGGCTGCCACTCCCGCCAGAAAGGTTCCATGTCCATTCTCATCACGGCTTGGCACGATGGAATAGGGATCTCCCGAACGGATCGCCTGATTAATCTGATCTGTGGTAAACTCCGCCCCATATTTAAAGTTCTCCGGTACCGTTCCGTCCATAATGGTCTGATCCCAGATCCCCATGATTTTGGTACTGCCATCCTCTCTGCGAAAAACCGGATTGAGGTAGTCGATCCCTGTATCCACGAATCCGATGAGGATTCCATTTCCCTTTAAGGACAGAGTAGGAAAATTCTGCATGGTGAGAATCCCGGTTTTTTCTAACGCAGCCGTGTCCATCAACCCATAACAGTCCGGAATACCAAAGTAAGTGAAACGGTTGATGCTGATCTCCTCATTTCTTCCGTCAAAATAAAGGACTTCATAACCAGCCTCCAGAGGTTGTACGCAGGACGCCTCCTCCCTATAGATATTCCCTCTCCCGGTAAGGCTGTTTATGAAGTCATAATAATCATTTGAATAGATTGCCTCTTTGCATTGATCCATCTTGTTCCTGCCAGAAATTACTCGTTTCATCCTATGCCGGAAAATTTTATTTCATGCCGGATGCTAGGCAGAAACGATGCTTCACTGTTTTCATCAGATGGTATGTTCTATGCCATACCCGCACCGGAAGCACGGGACACATTCTGATCCTCCAGACTCAGGCACCCACGCATACTGATGATCGGTCCGCCTGTTTTTTCAATATATTCCTTCGTGATGACCACCTTACCGATGTTGTCATCCTTCGGGATCTCATACATGATATCCAACATGAACTCTTCTATGATGGCACGCAGGGCTCTGGCTCCCACCTTCTTCTCCTTCGCCTGCTTTGCAATGGCACGCAGAGCTTCCTCTTCAAATTCCAGCTTCACCTCATCCATCTCCAAAAGCTTCTGATACTGCTTTAGGATGGCATTTTTCGGCTCCTTTAAGATACGCACCAGCATATCCTCCGTCAGCGCCTCTAAGGAAAAGAGGATCGGCAGTCGTCCGATAAATTCCGGAATCATTCCAAAATTGCGGATATCCTCCACCGTCACCTTCTGCAAAATATTCTCATCCTCATCGTAACGGTCCTTTAAATCCGCCTTAAATCCCATGGAGGACTCTTTATTTAACCGTTCTTTAATTACCTGATCCAGGTCGGGAAATGCACCGCCGCAGATAAAGAGGATATTTCTCGTATTGACGGTCACCATCGGCACCATGGCATTCTTACTGCTGGCTCCCACAGGCACCTCCACGTCAGCTCCCTCTAGGAGCTTCAGCATTCCCTGCTGAACACTCTCCCCGCTGACATCCCTCTGGTTGGCATTTTTCTTCTTGGCGATCTTATCGATCTCGTCGATGAAGATGATTCCCCGCTCGGCTCTCTCGATATCGTTATCTGCCGCCGCCAACAGCTTGGAAACCACGCTCTCAATGTCGTCCCCGATATAACCTGCCTCCGTTAAGGAAGTAGCATCGGTGATGGCAAGGGGCACATCCAACAGTCTCGCCAGTGTCCGCACCATATAGGTCTTACCGGAACCGGTCGGACCCACCATGAGCATATTGGACTTCTCGATCTCGATATCATCCTTCGCACCAGAAGCCACTCTCTTATAATGATTATATACCGCTACGGACATGACTTTTTTCGCATGATCCTGTCCCACGATATACTCATCCAGACTTGCCTTGATCTTGTGGGGAGCCGGAATCTTGCGGATATCCAATGCCGGCTTCTCCTTCTTTTCCTTTGGCTTTTTCTTCTTCACCTGCTGATTCTTCGGAAACATGCCCTGCAGATCAGACAGATTGATCATGCTGATGTTTGGAATATTTCCCATCCCCAGATTAGCCGGGTTGAAGTTCTCAATATTGAATCCCGATGTATTCATGCTGTCAAAGGTTTTTTGCATACAGTCCCTGCAAATGGAGATATTGTTGGGAATTTTAATCATCTTTCCCGCCTTGCTCTCCGGTCTGCGGCAGATGTAGCAGATCTCTTCAAATTCTTCTTCCCTGGAATCCGCCGAATCCTTCTGTTCTGCCCCGGTTACTTCCAGTTCTTTTGTCTCTTCTGTTCTTTCTCTCTCCTCTGTTCCCTGCTCGTTTTCCCCGTTCTCATTCACCACTGCTTTTTCTATCTCCCCATCGTTCCATTCTCTATTATCTTCTGACATTTTTCTCTCCTATCAGTCTTTTTATTCAACTCTTTCTTCAACAACTGCCCCCATTATAAGTCATTACCGGGGCAATCTCAATGCGAATTGAAGAAAAAAAACGGAATTTAGAAAAATTTAATGATTCGGCTGACACTGAGAATTCTATCTTGGCATCCACCGAATCATTTCATTATGCATAGTAACTTTTCAATATAAAAAATCTTTCATACCATATTTTCAATATGATAACTCTTCTGATTATAATAATTCTTTTCGATTTTACAGCAGCTCTTTTAATATCTGGTTTACCATGCCCGGATTGGCTTTTCCTTTCATAGCCTTCATGGTCTGACCTACTAAAAAGCCGATGGCTTTTTCTTTTCCATTGTGGTAATCTTCTACGGATTTTGGATTGTCCTTGATAATCTGCTCAATGGTGGAACGCAAAGCGCCCTCGTCGTTGACCGTCTTTAATCCCTTCTCTTCCACGTACTGGTCCGGGTCGATATCCCTGTCAAAAATCTGCTCGAAGACTTCCTTCGCCACGGTGCTGTTGATGGTGCCTGCGTCCGCAAGCTCAATTAATTTTGCAAGATTTTCCGGTGAAAAACGGATGTCCTCCGGTTCCATCTCATGTTCTTTTAAGAGACGCAGGGTCTCTACCATGAGCCAGTTGGAGACCTTCTTTGGCTTATTACAGATTGCCGTGGTGGCTTCAAAGATGTCTGCCATGTGTTTGGAACCTGTGATGATCTCCGCATCGTAGTCCGGCAGATCGTATTCCTTTTTATAGCGCTCCAGTTTCGCTGTGCGAAGTTCCGGTTCCTTTGCCTTGATTTCGGCAAGCCATTCGTCGCTGATTAAAATTGGCACTAAGTCCGGCTCCGGGAAGTAACGGTAATCCTGGGCATCCTCTTTGCTTCGCATGGCATAGGAATATTCCTTATTGTCATCCCAGCGTCTTGTCTCCTGGATGACTTCTTTTCCCTCTTCTAAGAGTTCGATCTGACGTGCCCGCTCTCCCTCGATGGCTCTGGCTATCGCCTTAAAGGAGTTCAGGTTCTTCATTTCGGTACGGGTTCCGAATTCCTCCACTCCCACTTCACGGACAGAGAGGTTGACATCGGCACGCATGGAACCCTCGTTTAATTTACAGTCGGAGGCTCCTAAGTACTGGATAATCAGTCTCAGTTTTTCCAGATAGGCAATGACCTCTTCTGCGGAACGCATATCCGGCTCCGATACGATCTCAATCAGAGGTACGCCGGAACGGTTATAGTCTACGATGGAGCAGTCTTCCCATTCGTCATGAACCAGTTTTCCCGCATCCTCCTCCATATGAATCTCGTGGATACCAATGCTCTTCTTTCCGGTGCTTGTCTCGATTTCTACGCTTCCGTCTCTGCAGATTGGCAGATAGAGCTGGGAAATCTGATAGTTCTGTGGATTATCCGGGTAAAAATAATTCTTTCTGTCAAATTTACAGTACTGGGTAATCTTACAATTCGTTGCAAGTCCCACTGCGATGGCATATTCCACAACCTGCTTATTTAAGACCGGAAGGGAACCCGGCATTCCGGTGCAGACCGGACAGGTATGGGTGTTCGGCGCTCCTCCAAACTCTGTGGAACAGGAGCAGAAAATCTTTGTTTTTGTGGCAAGTTCTACATGGACTTCCAGTCCAATGACGGTTTCATACTGTTTGCTCATTTTCTCTCCTCCTATTCTCCTGCCAGAGGGCAGTGTCTGTACTCTCTGGTCTGCTCAAAGGCATATGCCGTCTGAATGATTTTTTTCTCCTGGAAACAGTCTCCGATCAGCTGCAAGCCGATTGGAAGTCCGCTACTGTCCACTCCGCATGGGAGGGTCATGCCCGGAAGTCCGGCAAGGTTGACAGAAATCGTATAGATATCTCCCAGATACATTTTTAACGGGTCCTCTAAGGAGGAACCGAGTTTTGGTGCCGTCGTCGGTGCGGCAGGTCCTAAAATCACGTCATATTTTTCAAAGGCTTTGTCAAATGCCTGTTTAATCAATGCTTTTGTGCGAAGGGCTTTCAGATAATAGGCATCATAATAACCGGAGCTTAAAACGAAGGAGCCTAACATGATACGGCGTTTTACCTCTGCGCCAAATCCTTCGGAACGCGTCTTTTTGTACATGCTGTGAAGCTCTTCGTAGTCTTTGGTACGGTATCCGTATTTTACGCCGTCGAAACGTGCCAGGTTGGAGCTTGCTTCCGCACTTGCAATGACATAGTAAGCCGGGATTGCGTACTCTACAAGGCTTAAGTCGAATTCCTCTACGATGGCTCCCTTTTCTTCCAGTGTCTTTGCCGCTGCAAGGACAGCCTCTTTTACTTCTTCATTTAATCCTTCGCCAAAATAGTCTCTTGGGATTCCGATTCTCATGCCTTTTACATCATCTACCAATGCGGAGGTAAAGTCTGTATCCTTCCGCTCCATGGAAGTGGAGTCTTTCTTATCATAGGAAGTAATTGCTTCTAAAATCGTGGCACAGTCCGTCACATCCTTTGCAATCGGTCCAATCTGATCTAAGGAAGATCCGTAGGCGATCAGACCATAACGGGAAACGGTTCCGTAAGTCGGCTTGATTCCGGTGACACCACAGAAAGCGCTTGGCTGTCGGATGGAACCGCCGGTGTCAGAACCCAATGCATAAAAGCACTCTTCTGCGGCAACGGCTGCACAGGAACCGCCGGAAGAGCCTCCCGGTACATGCTCCAGATTCCACGGGTTCTTGGTTGCTCCGAATGCGGAGGTCTCAGTGGTGCTTCCCATGGCAAATTCGTCCATGTTGGTTTTTCCGATGATGACTGCCCCTGCTTTTTCCAGATTCTCCACTGCCTGGGCTGTGTAAGTAGGCATGAAATTATTTAAGATCTTAGAACTACAGGTGGTGAGCATATTTTTCGTACAGAGATTGTCTTTGATTGCCACCGGAACTCCGGCTAAAGGTCCCGTCAACTCTCCTGCATCGATACGTTTTTGCACCTCTTCTGCTTTCTTTAACGCACCTTCTTTGTCCAGAGTTACATAACTATGGACATCTGTTTCTACCTTTTCTATCTGTGAAAAGACCGCTTCCACGGCTTCTTTTACGGTCACTTCTTTTGTCTGTATCTTTTTTCCCAGCTCCACAGCTGTCAAACTTGTAAGACTCATCCTGTTCTCCTTTCCCTAACCAATGGTCTTTGGTACTTTGAATCCATCGTCTTTTGCGGACGGTGCATTTGCTAATGTGTCATCGTGTCCATTGCCGTTGGTCACGGCGTCCTCGCGGAACACATTGTTGACTGGGAATACGTGAGACATCGGTTCTACGCCTGATGTGTCCAGTTCGTTTAATTTATCTATATAGTCCAGCATTTTTCCCATGTCGGCTTTTGCCTGTTCTTTTTCTTCCGGGGATAGCTCTAATTTTGCCAAGATACCAACGTAATCGATGGTTTCATCGGAAATAATATTTGCCATTGTCATTCTCCTTATTTTGATTATTCTATTGTGTTTGCGCTTCTATCAGCTTCTTTTACTGCTTATTTACTGCTTATTATTTTGCTCTATGCTCTATCTTTTAAGGTTCCAGTCTGCTCAAATCTCTTGGGAAGAGTGTGGTCTCACGCACGTTCTCTTCGCCTAATAACTGCATGGTCAATCGCTCTAATCCGATTCCAAGTCCACCATGAGGCGGCATTCCATATTTGAATGCACTTAAGTAATCTTCCATGCCTTCCTCTGTCATATCCCTTGCTGCGATTTTATCTCTTAACATCTGATAATCATGGATTCTCTGACCTCCGGTTGTAATCTCAAGTCCTCTGAATAATAAATCAAAGCTCAATGTGTAGGTCGTATCCTCCGGGTCATCCATAGCATAGAACGGACGCTTCTTGCTCGGATAGTGGGTGACGAAGACGAAGTCCGCACCATATTCTTCTTTGAAAAGTTCTCCGATTAAATGTTCCTCTTCCGGCTCTAAGTCGTATGGATTCTTAATTCTTCTGTCATATTTTTCGGAAACCATCTTCTTCGCTTCGTCAAAGCGGACCACCGGGATCTGCTCTACGTTTGGCAGTGTGACACCTAAGATTTTTAATTCTTTTGCATAATCGCGTTCCAACAGCTTCATGGCGTACTGTAAAAATCCGGTTTCCATCGCCATGATGTCCTCAAAGCTGTCGATATATCCCATCTCAAAATCCAGAGAGGTATATTCATTTAAGTGGCGCTTTGTGTTGTGCTTTTCTGCCCGGAATACCGGAGCGGTCTCGAATACCCGATCAAACACACCAACCATCATCTGCTTATAGAACTGCGGGCTCTGCTCTAAGATGGCAGGTCTGTGGAAATATTCAAAACGGAAGAGGTTCGCACCGCCTTCGGCTCCTTTTGCTCCAATCTTTGGGGTATGAATCTCTGTGAAGCCCTCTTCATATAAAAATTCACGGAAACCTCGAACCAGACCTTCCTGAATCTTGAACTTTGCGCGCTCTCTGACGTTTCTAAGAGATACGGCGCGGTTATTTAACTTCGCATCCAGGGAAGTGTTCAGCTTCCACTTGGAGATAGCAAGAGGCATGGCATCCGCTGGCTCGGATAAAACGGTTATCTTTTTTAAGCGGATCTCAATTCCGTTCGGCGCCCGGTCCTCTTTTGCAAGGACTCCCTCTGCCTCAATGGTGGAGGCCTCTTTCAAATCCTTTAAGTCGAACTCGGTGACACCTTCTTCAAAGACGCATTGTAACAGTCCTTCTCTTTTTCTCAAAATCACGAATGCCACATCTCCCATGTCACGGATGGTGTGAATGGCGCCGCTGACCTTTACTTCCTGTCCCTCGTAATCTCCTGCTAAAAGTGTGCTGATTTCTAAAGTTTCCTGTTTCTTCACTCCTGTTAAAAATTCCATAATGTGTACTCTCCTTTTCTGCCTGGTTCAAAAACGTCCTGGCGTTTTTGCTGCGAGTCTCATGTCTATGAAACAGACACTTTCCTCTATGAGACTCTGCAATCTGCCAGAGGCTCTCATATATGAAAGAAATCTTTCATATATAAGATAGGTGCGGGACGGAAATTCTTTATGATCTTTCATAAAAAATGGAAATAAAAAACCGCCTCGGAACTTAACTGTTCCGGGACGGGATATCCAATCTTTTCTACTAAATTCCCGCGGTACCACCCGCATTGAAGTATTATGACCTGCACAATCTTCCACTCTTAGTACTTAACGCATACTACACGTACTGACCTACTCTGGAAACCTGCAAGTTCTTCATCTCATTCCTGCAAATTCTCTGTTCAACCAGTCTGCTCCGGAGTGTTCCCTTTCTCTCCTCTTTCAAACAACGCTCTCAGTCGGTGACGTTGTATTCCTGTCGACGTCTGAAGATAAGAGTCTCTTTCATCGCTTTGCTTTCGTTGTCGATTATGATAGCATACTCTATTTTATTTTGCAAGATTTTTTTCTAAAACTTTCACAATTTTCAAATTTTCAGACATCTTATCCTATGGGTGTTTTTGTGGTTTCATTTCTATTTGAAGATATTTTACAAGCATTTTTTTCTCTGATATGATAACGTTAATTTATAATGTACTGACGCAACCGGGATATGTATCATTTTTATCATAATTTTGCAACCGAGCAGGCAAGGAGGACAAAAGATGAAGACGACTGAACGAACTGTCATTTATGATAAAGAATTGCAGATGGAAGCATATCGTTTTCAGGGTATTTTTCAGCCCTTTCCGAATCATTTCCACGAACATTATGTGATTGGATTTGTCGAAAATGGAGAACGTCTTCTCTCTTGTAAAAATAGAGATTATAGGATTCAAAAAGGCAATATTCTGCTCTTTAATCCCGGCGATAACCATACCTGTAGGCAGAGCGGGGATACCCTTTTGGATTACAGAGGATTGAATATTGCAAAAGAAGTTATGCTGGGACTGACAGAAGAACTGACTGGAAATCAGCGGCTTCCCGTTTTTTCTTCTAATGTGATATCTGATGAGGAGATTGCTTCTTATTTCTGCGCACTGCATAAGCTCATCATGGACGGTTCTTCGGAGTTTCAAAAAGAAGAAAATCTTTTGATGTTGATTTCTGTGCTGATTCGGACTTATGATACACCTTTTTCCTGTCTGTCAGAGGGTATGATGCACTACAGAGAGGCTGTTGCGCTCTCCTGTGCATATATGGAGGAACATTTTTCAGAATCTATCTGTCTGGATGAGCTTTGCCGCCATGCGGGGGCTAGCAGGTCAACGCTGCTGCGTGCTTTTACGAAAATCAGGGGTGTGACTCCTTACCGTTATTTGGAGAATGTCCGCATCCATAAAGCCAAAGAGTTACTGCAGCAAGGGGTTGCCCCCGCTGAAACGGCACTGCGGACTGGTTTTTCCGACCAGAGCCATTTGTCTAATTATTTTCAACGTTTTATAGGACTGTCTCCCGGCTCCTATCGGGAAATATTTTTTAACGACTCAGAAACAGAAAGGATACATCATGAATAATAAGAATTTAACCGGACATCTGACCGCTCTGCTGACAATTATTATTTGGGGAACTACTTTTATCTCCACCAAGATACTTCTTGGCGCTTTTTCTCCTGTGGAAATCCTGTTTATCCGCTTTGTACTGGGCTATCTCGCCTTGCTCATCATTGCCCCAAGGCGTTTGAGGACCTCCTCTCCAAAAGAAGAGTTGACTCTTGCTGCCGCCGGATTATGCGGCATCTGCCTCTATTATTTACTGGAAAATATTGCTTTGACTTATACGCTTGCCTCCAATGTAGGGGTTATGGTTTCCGTTGCACCTTTTTTTACTGCGATATTGACACAGCTTTTTTTGAGGGGCGAGGAACGGCTGCGGTCTATTTTCTTTATTGGGTTTTTGATTTCTATTGTGGGCATTGTCCTGATCAGTTTTAACGGTTCGAGATTAGAACTCAATCCTCTGGGGGATTTGCTGGCAATCGCTGCGGCTCTTATGTGGGGATTCTATTCCATTTTGACAAAAAAAATTGGGGGTTATGGATATTCTCTTATTCTGACTACGAGACGGACTTTTTTCTACGGTATCCTTTTTATGCTTCCTGCTCTGTTCCTGTTGGATTTTAAGCCTGAGGCTTTGCTGTGTTTTGTGAAGCCGCCTTACCTCTATCATTTTCTTTTTCTGGGGCTGGGCGCCTGTGCTCTTTGTTTTGTTACATGGAATTATGCCGTGAAGATTCTTGGTGCGTTGAAGACCAGTGTCTATATTTATCTGGTTCCGGTTATCACGATTACGGCATCGGTTTTGTTCTTGCATGAACGTGTGACATTGCTGTCTGTTCTCGGTACGGTTCTGATTCTTTTGGGATTATTTTTATCTGAGAAAAACGGACATTGATATATTTTATCTTCATATATAACATAGCATTCTTCTTATTTTTTCATAAAATATTGTTTTTCAAAATTACATATGCTATAATGTCAATAGGCAAAAGAAATAAAGGTGTGTCGTATGTACACATAGCGAAACCCTCGGAAGGGCAATTCCGGGGGTTTCTTTTTGGGCTAGTTGTCATTTTGATCGTCATCTAACCACTTGATGATGTAGTGGCAAACTACACCAGCCACGACTGCGACCATAAAAGAAATAAAGGTTTCCAACGTATGTACCCCCTTTCCGTTGCCGGATTGGGTATGACAACAAGGATATTATAGCACGGATTATGAAAACATAAAATAAACAGTCTACAAACACAGAAAAGTGGCAGGCACTCTTTATTCTTTATCTTAAATCAGGTTTTTATCTTGTCCAAACATCATTGAAAATTACCTGTCATATGCTATAATGTTCAAGAAAACAATGAGCAGTGCGAAAACAAGGGACGACAAAAGGGCTGCTCTCAGACTTGCACTGCGGAGTACATCTATCCCAATATGCCTCTTATCAAGCACCTTTCACGCATATTCCACATAGACAACTCCCCAAAAAAACACATAGAATCGAGGATTTCCATGGACAATTTAATTATTCCAAAAGACTATCAGCCTGATTTGAACCTACACGACACTCAGGTTGCAATTAAAACCGTAAAAGATTTTTTCCAAAATCTGTTATCAGAGAGATTGAATCTAACCCGTGTCTCCGCCCCGCTGTTCGTAGACCCGAATTCCGGTCTGAACGACAACCTGAACGGCGTGGAACGCCCTGTCTCCTTTGACATCAAAGAACAGAACGGGAAGGAAGCAGAGATCGTACACTCCCTTGCAAAGTGGAAACGTTACGCCTTAGACAAATACGGATTTTCCGCAGGAGAAGGTCTCTACACCGATATGAACGCTATCCGCCGGGATGAGGATACGGACAATATCCATTCCATTTTCGTAGACCAGTGGGATTGGGAGAAAATCATCACGAAGGAAGAACGGAACTTAGACACTTTAAAAGACACCGTACGCACCGTATACAAGGTCTTACGCAAAACAGAAAAATATATGTCCATTCAATATGACTATATTCAGGAGATTTTACCAAAGGATATTTTCTTTATCACGACACAGGAGTTAGAGGATATCTTCCCGGATGCAACCCCGAAGGAACGGGAGTATTACATAGCCAAGGCAAAGGGTGCGGTCTGCATTATGCAGATCGGCGATATTTTAGAATCCGGTCAACGTCATGATGGCCGTGCTCCGGACTATGATGACTGGGCTTTGAATGCGGATATCGTTGTCTATTATCCGGTGCTGGATATTGCTTTGGAATTATCTTCCATGGGAATCCGAGTGGATAGAGAAGCTCTTTTATCCCAGCTTGAAAAAGCAGAGTGCCCGGAACGTGCAGAACTTCCATTCCAAAAGGCAATCATAGAAGAAAAACTTCCGTACACTATTGGCGGCGGTATCGGTCAGTCCCGTATCTGTATGTTTTTCCTGAGAAAAGCCCATATCGGGGAAGTTCAAAGCTCCATGTGGCCGGAAGAGGTTGCGAAAGAGGCAGAAGCCCACAACATTCGTTTATTATAATTCTATATTTTTCACAGAAGGCTGCTATAAATGAACAGCCTTCTGTGCATAGGAATATCTAACATTTATTTCTAAGTTATTTTTCAACTTCAATACAATCCCGTTTTGAATACCAAAACACAGTGACAATAATATACTTACCCGGGGAGCCGATAAGGCGGTTCTTGCCATCCGTTCTGAGACCTTGCAGAAAGGGGATGGTGTTATGGTTACATATTCTGATTTATTCACCTTTGTAATTATGATTTGTGCCATCATTACTCTTGTCAGTAATTTCAAACACAAAAAATAACCGTCCAGTTCCCGGCTAAGAGTTGGACGGTTTTTACAACTTAAAATTCTAACGCCGGAACGGATAGCTTGCACCTATCCATCGGCTCCCTTGTTAAGTATATTATATGTCAGACAAATAAATTTTGCAACACCCATTTGAAACAGGGATGCAAGATTTATTTGTCTTTTTAGAACTAAAATTTCCTGTGTCTTTAAGGACTATCTTGAAATATTGAAGGCACCCATTGCCGGATAGACTGCTGCCTCTCCCAATTCTTCTTCAATGCGAAGCAGCTGGTTGTATTTTGCCACACGTTCGCTTCGGCTTGGAGCTCCGGTCTTAATCTGGCAGGTATTTAATGCCACTGCCAAATCTGCGATGGTAGTGTCCTCTGTCTCACCGGAACGATGGGAGGTAACTGCCGTATAACCCGCTTTATGCGCCATCTTGATTGCCTCTAAGGTCTCGGACACGGAGCCAATCTGATTCAACTTAATCAGAATGGAGTTACCACAGCCGAGGGTGATTCCTTTTTCCAGACGTTCCGTATTGGTTACGAACAAATCGTCTCCTACCAACTGGACTTTTTCACCCAGCTCTTTTGTCATCATCTGCCAGCCTTCCCAGTCTTCCTCGTCCAGACCATCCTCGATGGAATAAATCGGATATTTTTCACATAATTCTTTCCAGTGGGCAACCAGCTCTTTGGAGGTGAATTTCTTTCCACATTTCGGAAGTATGTATTCCCCTTTGACACTTCCCTTCCACTCACTGGAAGCTGCGTCCATGGCGAGTACGAAATCTTTTCCCGGCTCGTATCCCGCTTTTTTTACCGCCTCTAAGATACATTCGATGGCTTCCTCATCGCTTCCCAAATCCGGTGCAAATCCACCCTCATCTCCCACGGAGGTTGCAAGTCCTCTCTCTTTTAAGAGGGATGCCAGAGCGTGGAATACCTCGGTACACCAGCGGAGTCCTTCTTTGAAGCTGTCCGCTCCTGCCGGCATAATCATGAATTCCTGAACGTCCACGGTATTTGCCGCATGGGCGCCGCCGTTTAAAATGTTCATCATCGGAACCGGGAGTCTGTTGCCGTTCACGCCACCTAAGAAACGGTACAATGGTGTCTGCAGGGCATTTGCCGCCGCACGGGCGTTTGCAATGGACACTGCCAGGATGGCATTTGCGCCCAGCTTTGATTTATCCTTTGTGCCGTCTGCTTTTATCATTGCCTGATCTACGGCATAGACGTCCAAAGCATTCATACCTTTTAAAGTCTCTGAGATGACGGTGTTGATATTCTCTACTGCTTTGGAGACACCTTTTCCACCATAGCGGTTCTTGTCCTGGTCTCTTAATTCTAATGCTTCAAATTCTCCCGTGGATGCACCGCTTGGGGCTGTTCCCCTTCCGACGGTTCCATCGGTCAGATATACTTCCGCTTCTACGGTAGGATTTCCTCTGGAATCAATGATTTCTCTGCCTATTACTTTTTCAATCTCTAAATATTTCATTTTTCATCCTTTCCCATGGAACTCTTCTGCCTCGCTCCACCAAGACAGAAGGAGTCTTTCCATGATTGATTTACACACATGGTTAGTCTTAACTAACCACTATAATTGTAGCAAACATGATTTTAAAAATCAAGAGGAACTAGTGAGTATTTTTTCATTAAGTTCCCGGCAGGAGAACCTGCTTATATCCCCGATTTCATTCAGAATGTGTTTTAATGTATTTTTGTTAGATTCTGTCCCTTTGATATTGCTCTGTTTTTAAAATGCGGTTTGCGTTTCGTATCCGTTCCTCTGTAGGCGGTTCGATTCCTTGTAATGGATATTCTAGGTGAAGTTTTTCCCATTTATAGGTTCCCAGTGTATGGTAGGGCAATACTTCCACCCGTTCTACATTTTTCAGGCTCCCGATAAAATCTGCAAGCTGATACAGATATTCGTCCCTGTCATTCCGCTCCGGTACCAGGACATGACGAATCCAGACCGGTTTTCCCATGTCGGATAGGAGCTGTGCCATCTGTAAAATATTCCGGTTGGTTTTTCCGGTCAGAATCCGGTGCTGTTTTTCATCGATGTGTTTGATATCCAACAGTACCAGGTCCGTATATTGCATAAGCTCTTTCCATTTTGAAAAAAACGGCTCTTTCTCTGTAAAGGGATTACCGCTGGTATCCAATGCGGTGTGAATACCCATCTGCTTTGCCTTTTGAAATAACTCCAGCAGAAAGTCTATCTGTAATAACGGCTCCCCGCCGCTTACAGTAATACCGCCCTTACTTCCCCAGTAAGTGCGGTATTTCTCTGCTTTTTTCAACAATTCCTCCGCCGTATAGGCTTCCCCCTGTTTCATGTCCCAGGTATCCGGATTGTGACAGAACTGGCAGCGCATCACACAGCCGCTCAGAAATATCACATACCGGATTCCCGGTCCATCCACGGAACCAAAGCTTTCTAAAGAATGGACATATCCGATGTTCTTAGCTTTTTCCATTTACATCCTTTCATGGCAGGTTCTTGAGATTACGTCTAACTGCTGTTCTCTCGTTAAGTCAATGAATTTTACGGCATAGCCTGATACACGGATGGTGAAGTTGGCATACTCTTCTTTTTCCGGATGCTCCATAGCATCTTCCAGTTTTTCTTTGCCAAATACATTGACGTTGAGATGATGTGCTCCCTGGTCAAAATATCCGTCCAGAACACGAACCAGATTTTCGATGCGCTCTCCAGCGTCGTGTCCCAGAGCTCCCGGATTGATGGTCTGGGTGTTGGAGATTCCATCCAATGCCTCTTCATATGGCAGTTTTGCTACGGAGTTCAGGGAAGCTAACAGTCCGTTTGTCTCCGCGCCATAGGATGGGTTGGCTCCTGGTGCCAGAGGCGCCCCTGCTTTTCTTCCATCCGGAAGGGAACCGGTTGCTTTTCCATAAACCACGTTGGAGGTAATGGTTAAGATGGAGGTGGTCGGTTCGGAATCACGGTAGGTATGGCAGCCTCTGATTTTTCCCATAAAGGTGCGTAACAGCCATACGGCAATCTCATCCGCCCGTTCATCGTCATTTCCGTATTTCGGGAAATCTCCGGTGGTCTCAAAGTCTACTGCCATTCCGTCCTCATCACGGACGACTTTTACCTTTGCATATTTGATGGCGCTTAAAGAATCTACCACATGGGAGAAGCCTGCGATTCCGGTGGCAAAGGTCCGTCTCACATCTGTGTCAATCAATGCCATCTGGGCTGCCTCATAGTAATATTTGTCGTGCATATAGTGAATCATGTTCAGGGTCTCTACATAGAGATTAGCCAGCCAGTCCATCATCACGTCATATTTTTCCATGACTTCGTCGTAGTCCAGGTATTCCGAGGTAATCGGCTGGAATGCCGGACCCACCTGTTCTTTGTGGCGTTCGTCCATTCCTCCGTTGATGGCATAGAGCAGGCATTTTGCAAGGTTTGCCCTTGCTCCGAAGAACTGAATCTCTTTTCCGGTCTCGGTTGCGGAGACACAGCAGCAAACGGCGTAATCGTCTCCCCATACCGGGCGCATCACGTCGTCGTTTTCGTACTGGATGGAGCTGGTCTCAATGGAGATGTGCGCCGCATACTTTTTGAAATTCTCCGGCAAACGGGAGGAATACAGTACGGTGAGGTTCGGCTCCGGAGATGGTCCCATATTTTCTAAGGTATGTAAGAAACGGAAGTCTGTCTTGGTCACCTGGGAGCGTCCGTCCATGCCAATTCCTGCCACGTCAAGGGTCGCCCATACCGGGTCTCCGGAAAAGAGCTGGTTGTAGGATTCGATTCTTGCGAATTTTACCATACGGAATTTCATGGTCATGTGGTCGATCAGTTCCTGCGCCTGGGACTCGGTTAAGATACCTTTTGCCATGTCACGCTCAATGTAGATATCCAGGAAAGTGGAGATTCGTCCGATACTCATTGCCGCGCCGTTCTGGGTCTTGATGGCTGCCAGGTAGGCAAAGTAAGTCCACTGTACTGCCTCTTTTGCATTTTTTGCCGGCTGTGAGATATCGTAGCCATAGACCTGCGCCATCTCCTTCATTCCTTTTAAGGAGCGGATTTGATCGGCAAGCTCTTCTCTTTGACGGAATTCCTTGCTTCTCATGCCGTGCCGCTCAATCGCGTTAAAATCTTTTTCTTTCTGTTCAATCAGATAGTCTACTCCGTAGAGGGCTACTCTTCGGTAGTCACCTACGATACGTCCTCTTCCGTAGGTGTCCGGAAGTCCTGTTAAGATCTTATTGTGACGTGCCTTTTTCATTTCCGGAGTATAAACGTCAAATACCGCCTCGTTGTGGGTCTTGTGGTATTTTGTGAAAATCTCGTGGAGCTTTTCGCTTGGCTCATAGCCGTACATCCGGCAGGACTGCTCTGCCATCTTGATTCCTCCGTATGGCATGAAAGCACGTTTTAACGGTTTATCCGTCTGTAAGCCGACGACCTGCTCTAAGTCTTTCATTTCCTCATTGATATAGCCCGGTCCATAGGATGTCAGAGAGGATACGATTTCGGTCTCCATGTCCAGGACGCCGCCCTTTTGTCTCTCTTCCTTCTGCAATTCCTGTAACTTGCCCCACAGCTTGTCGGTTGCCTCGGTTGGTCCTGCTAAGAAGGACTCATCCCCATCATAAGGCTTGTAGTTGTTTTGGATGAAATCACGAACATCTACGCCCTCTTTCCAAAGTCTTCCTTCAAAACCTTCCCATTGTTGAAATTCTCTCATCTTATCCTTCCTTTCGTGTTATTGTCTATGTTAGTTAAAACTAATTTTAGTTCATTTTAACTAATTGTTAAAAAAATAACAAGATGCTTATTGAACGGTTTTTCTCAACTGTGGGATTGTATTGAATTTAAGACAAAATACTCCCCCAGCCGGATTTCGACTGAGGGAAGTGTTGATAAGACCTTTTTGTCTTTTTATGATATTTCTATGTAACTGTTACTTACTGTAATAAGGACAGAACACCCTGTGTAGCCTGGTTTGCCTGTGCTAACATAGACTGTCCAGCCTGAGCAAGAATGTTGTTCTTGCTGTATTCTACCATCATTTCTGCCATATCAGTATCACGGATACGGGACTCGGCAGATGTGGTATTCTCTACAACGTTATCTACGTTGGCAATGGTGTGCTCAAGTCTGTTCTGAACAGCACCGAGAGCGGAACGCTGAGAAGATACTTTAGAGATTGCGTCTGCGATAGCATCAATGGCATAAGTTGCCGCCATTCCTGTGTCATCGGATACGTTTAAGCCCTTGACTCCAAGTCCTGCCGCACTCATAGTTTCGATGTTAACAGTAATCTTATTCGTCATATCTGCATCAGAACCAACATGGAGATTGAAAGATAATGCATTGGCAATCTCTGCCTGTGCTGTCTTTATCTCAAATGTACCTGTACCATTGTCAAGAGTTACCGCTGTATTTGTATCGCCTACACCAACCTTCGCAGAACCTTTTGTATCACCAATCTGATTTGCTGCCAACAGTTCATTTGCAGCAAGTTGATATGCCTTTGCTGCTGAGATAACATTTGCATCATTATCATCCACACCATCATTGTCTGCATCCGTTATAACAGTAACTGACTCTGTACCAACAGAGATTGTTCCTGTGGCAACCGCAAATGCTGCTGCATCCGCATAATCCGCTGTAAGTGCATCACCTGTTCCGTCACCTGTATCTTTTGGTGCTTCCGCATACCATCCTTCTTCCCAGCCATTTGTTTCACTACCTGCTATTGTACTTTTAGCTTTTGCATCATACCACTTATATGTTGTACCGTTTACAGTAACATCATTATGATTGGTATCGATATCGGCACCGTCTGCGCCCAACATTGCTGTGACATCGTCTGCTGTTCCGCCAATGGTATATTCCTTACCGCCAATCGTCACTTTGTCTCCGACTTCCAATGCATCCATGGTAAAAGTTGCTGTTCCGTCACCATTATCTACCATTGTTCCCTTAAGACCTGCGTCATGGGCTTCCAGATTGATTGTCTTTTTGGTGTCAGAACCTTTCAACAAGTATGTCTCATTGAATTTTGTAGTCTCGGCAACACGGTCAATCTCTGTTGTCAACTGATCAATCTCTGCCTGGATTGCATCACGGTCAGATTCAGAGTTCGTTCCGTTGGCAGCCTGTGTAGCCAGCTCATTCATACGCTGTAACATGGAGTGAACCTCTGTCAAAGCTCCTTCTGCTGTCTGCACTGCGGATACACCATCCTGTGCGTTGGTGGATGCCTGGTCCAGTCCACGAATCTGCTTTCTCATTTTTTCAGAAATCGTTAGACCTGCCGCATCGTCTGCCGCCCGGTTAATCTGATAACCGCTTGACAATTTCTCCGTCGCCTTGGACTGCGCACTTGTTGTAACTCCTAACATTCTGCTTGCGTTCATTGCCTGCATGTTGTGTTGTACTACCATAAATATACCTCCTTGTGTGTAAAAAAATAATTTTGTATCCTGAATTCCCTTTCCGGATTCTATATAATAAGTGAAGCCCCTAGGTTAGCCCCGCGTTATTACCCTGTTTCTTTTTAGCTTCTGTTACTGTGCTTTTATTACTTTTACTTTGCTTCTATTTCTTTCTCTCTGCTTTTTCCTTCTTACGTTCCTCCGACAGGATTGCATAAATCATTGCCTTTGCCTCCGGCGACAGCTCCCTCTCCGGCTTATACTTAACCGGAGTCCCCTTATCCGGGCGAACACCCTGTTTTTCCAGATGGCTGCTTCTTACAATGTTCAAAGACTTTGGCGCGTCAATGAGGACTCTTGCATATTTCGACGTTCCTCCTGTGAACACGACTTTGATGTCGTCTCCGATCATCAGATATTCGCCTGCTGCTACTGTCAATTTCAACATATGGTAACCTCCTTGTTTTCCTCTCCTTTTTGATGCAACATACTATATAAAAATGTTGCATTCACAAAGGAAAGCAACGGAAACGAGGGATATATGAGTACAACACAACCAATCAGAGATTTAGAAGAATTATCAAAACTGAAAAATTATTATTATGAGACGGAACCGAATCTGAGAAATTTTGCAATGATCAGCCTCGGAATTAATACGGCGCTCCGTATCAGCGACTTACTGCAATTACAATGGGAAGACGTATATGATTTTGACAATCAGGAATTTCGACACCATGTCGTGGTGATAGAACATAAGACAGGAAAAGAAAACCGCATTGCACTCAACCAAAGCGCCCAGGAAGCCTTGAATATTTATAAGATGAGTCTTGGAGAAATTCAAAAAACGCAATTTTTATTTTGCGGAAGAAATCGGAAAACAGCGCCTCTGAGCCGTTCCCAGGCATATCGTATTATCAGACACGCTTCTGAGGCGCTCCATTTAGAAGATAGTATCAGTTGTCATTCCATGCGTAAAACCTTCGGATACCATGCCTGGAAGTATGGAACCCCGCCGGTTGTCCTGATGGATATCTTCAATCATTCCTCCTATGAGATTACGAAACGATATCTCGGTATTGGGCAGGACGATAAGGATTCTGTATTTTTAGAAGTGAATTTGTAAATATTGTACAAGAATGTGCATTCTTTTTTGTGCAATATTAGCGCCTTGGGATTTGAAAAAAGGTCTAAAGTTTTTCTCGACAATACCGATATATAAGATACAAGAAAAGGAATGCAACATTTTTATATAGTATGTTGCATTCCTTCTCCTTTTATTCTGATAAATATTATATTTATTAATTATTGAAAAAAGCCATATCTCCAATTACTCTGGAAATATGGCTTAATCTTTTATATCGGAACTTTCATCTCCGATTAGTATTCTTTATATCCCACCTGCTGTAATTTCTCATCCTTCTCTACGACCTGATTCTTCATCTCTTCACTATAGGCTTTGAGTTTTTTCAATAGTGACGCGTCACTTGCAGCCAGGATTTTCGCTGCAAGGATTCCTGCATTCTGTCCTCCGTTGATTGCCACGGTCGCCACCGGGATTCCGCTCGGCATCTGGACGATGGAATAGAGGGAATCCACACCGCCTAAATCAGAGGTCTTCATCGGGATTCCAATGACCGGCATTGGGAAGAGCGCCGCGCACATTCCTGGAAGATGAGCTGCTTTTCCTGCTCCTGCAATGATGACCTTTGTTCCTCTTGCTTCTGCGCCCTTTGCCCACTCAAAGAAGATGTCCGGCTCTCTGTGCGCAGAGATGATCTTCATCTCATAATCAATTCCAAATTTGTCCAACATTTCAGCAGCTTTTGCCATTACCGGCATATCGGAATCGCTGCCCATTACTATACCTACGGTTGCCATAATTGTTTTCCTCCTGTATTTTAAACTATTTATTTTTTATTCATTGTCTAAGGGTTCATTCAATGCTTCACAGCCCGCCACTACGAATCTTCCGTCACGGATGATATCCTCTGTTGTTCCGTCAGATCTCATTACTGTAATAGCTCCAAGTTCATCGTAGGGAATTGTGATGTCCGTATGGCAGTTCAGATACGCTTTACTCATATCCTCTTTCCGAAGTATGGACACCTCGTTATCCCTTGCCACGATTTCCTTTCCGTCGGGATTGAACACCGCATTTTCCTCCGCATGGGAATAGCAGGTATCTCCCACGGCAAAATGAGGTCCTGTCTTTTCCGCAATCAGAATCGGCAATTTTGCCGCGATGTCATATTTTCTTGCCATACGGTACGCTGTGGTATTCGTTCCAATGGCAAATTCGCCCATTGGGAGCGTATCGTGGTGCATCAATACATTTTCGTGGATATATTTCCGGTTCTCTTCCTCTGTATCAAAATTCTTACAGGTATAATCCGTAATCATTCCGTCTTTGAAATCAATCTCCAGGTCTAAGAAATTCAACTCATTCAGATATACCTGCGACACATGAAGTTTTCCGGTGGTTCCTTTTAAAACCGGGGAAGTGAAGACTTCTCCCACCGGGATATTGACATCTGCCACGCAGTTTTCAAAAATAGTCTCTTTTGCCGGGTCTTTCAGGGAATAGAGGTTTACGGTCAGGTCCGTCTTATTCTCTCCGCAGCCCTGAATATGAACCTTTTCCCCCGTATCCAAAATGTCGATGATTTTCTGCTGCATATCCTGGTAGAGCTTATAGTCAAGGGTGTTAATCTTCACCGTCTCTTCAAAGATTTCCCCGAACTGCTCTCCAATGGTAGGAATCGGGTAGGCGATAATGGTGAAGCTGCGCTCATCTCCCCTGATATACTCGTTGGTAATCTGTCCCGACATGCTGGCATTGTAGACATTCAACTGCTGCTGTTTGTCACTGTAATGTGCATTTTCCTTTTTATTGATTGGTTCAAAGGGCTTCTCTCCAAAGATTTCAATCACCGCCGGACCCGCATGGACTGACGCCAGCTCTTTTTTCTTTTCAAAAGAATTACGAAGCACTTCCAGTCTCCGCTCCACGAACGCCTTATCGAGATAATACGCCTTATCGTCCTTGTGGTCGTACTCATATTGCTTATTGACTGACTTGGTATAGGCGTTCCGTTTTCCATGCCCTCTGTTAAAAAGCGACAGAGATGCGTCCCTTGCAATCGTAGGCTTTAATCCCATTTTTTCAAAATTCTGAATTGCCGCGCGTACCATACGTTCAAAACCGATTGGATAGTGAATCTGCACCGTCTCTTTTTTCGATAAGTCCACGCCCAGGTTGACAAAACCGATACGATAGCCCTCCGTATAAGTATCTGCCATGGACTGGATTTTTTCTTCCTCCATGGCATTTAAAAAGCGGGCAGTCTCTATCTCGCAATCGCTGATATATTCACCGTAACGGTAGAGATAACGGATATCGGATAAATCCGACTCCATCACAATCTTTGTAAAGAAATCCAAAGACGGATCGATCATCTCCTGTACGTTGCGCTCCACAAAAATCTCGCTGTAATCATGGTAGAACCAATAGATGGTCTGCTCCACCTCTTTTTTATCCACTTCGCCATCGGTCTCAAAGATGCCGTAGATTTCCACGAACAACTCGCAGAACATGGTAATCCATTCCCCGCGTCCCTCATAAGCATAACCGATACAGGCACGCAGATCCGTATATAAAAAGCTCAGGATACCGCCGAAATCCTCACCAAGTTTTTCCACGGCATAGGCAGGATCGGCATAACTTGTCTCATAATTTTCTTCTAAAATATCCTGATAAAAGGCTTGATTTCTCTGCTTTGCCGCCTCTATGGATTCGGAATCCAGAGAACCTTCCTCCTGCATCTTCAAGGTCTCATCCACCTTGATTAAAAATTCCGCAACATTTTTAAAATATGCCCTGTATTCTCCGCGGACACTCTCCTCTTTCGCAATCTGAAAAATCCGCTCCATGACTAAATCATGACGTTCTTTTTGTATTTCCAGTTCCATACCAGTTACCTCTTACATTCCATCTATCACATTTTCTGCCTAACATATAACGACCCTGAGACTCCCAGCAGCTTCGCTGTTCCCCTCCTCAGGTCATATCATCCACAATATTTCCTTTTTCTACATTTTCATCAATAATAGTTTTCAGATATTCCCAGATGACTTCTGAACCTTCATGGGTTCTCTCATTACGCCCCATAACCTGAGATTTTTTCACGCCGTGCTCTCTCCAGGACTTTCCTCCTGACGCATTGTTCAAAAGCACAGGCTGTACATTGTCCAGCATCCTTGCGAACTTGGCTTCCGGAGTTTTCCGCTCTTCAAATTCATCCCAGAGGCTCCGGTATTCCTCCGCCTGATCCTCAGGCAGGATTGGAAAGATCCGCTCTGCCGCCGCTAACTCCCTTGCTCTTTTCGTCTCATTTCCAGCCGTATCGTAAGCATAGGTATCCCCTGCATCGATCTCTATGACGTCGTGCAAAAGCACCATCTTCATGGTCTTTAACACATCAATCGGCTCGTTGGCATATTCGGCAAGTGTAAAGCACATCAACGCCAGATGCCAGGAATGCTCCGCATCGTCTTCTTTTCTCTCTCCGTTCGCAAGATAGGTCTGTCTTACGATGGACTTGATCTTGTCCAGCTCCAGAATGAATTTCAGCTGCTGTTCTAATCGCTTCATCATATTGTTTCTCTCTTTCCATCGACTTTCATTCTTATGTTATAACAAAGATCCCAGAAGATACAGCGCAATCCAGAGCACCGTCGCCACCGCCGACAACACAACTCCGGCATAGGGCAGGCTCCGAAAGGTATCCTTCTCCTGTACTGCCTGTACCGCCTCCACAAAGGAAGCCACGCCAATAAAGAGCGCCACGATCCCCACACTACCCAGGTAGCCGCCGCCATTACCTGCCATCCCCACCGCCTGTACGACCATAACAACCAGCAGGATCAGCGAAAGAACGGCGCCCACGCAGGAGATGGCGCCTTTGGCAGATCTTTTCTTTTCCGTAAACTTATAACTTCTGTTTTTCCTGTTTTTTCTTCTCATTTCTCTCCATCCATTTTTTTGCCGCCAGAAAGCAGAGAAATCCAAGGCTGCCTCCCAGCGTATTCAGGATCATATCGTCCACATCAAAGCTCCCCACCTTGGAGAGAAGCTGTATACATTCAATCAGCAGACTAAATTCAAAGGACAATAGGGTTACATACAAAAAGCTGCGGTTTTTTCTGCTGAGCGTAGGCAGAAAAAAGCCAAACGGAAGAAACGCTGCGACATTTCCAAGCAGATTTACCATAACTGCCATCATTCCCAGTTTCTTCCGATACACAATAAATCTTCTGATCTCCAAAAACGGAATCAGATTATAGTGATAGCTTCCGGTGAGATTCGTCCTCCCCATGATTTCTGCAAAAAACAGAAAGTAACTCAGTAATAAGAGATATCCTCCAAAGAGAATCCACCTAAAACATAATTTCTTTTTTGTCATGTAACAAACGTGCCCCGCTTACAATTGCGATAATACCGCAGACTACTCCCGCCACCATCATGATAATTCCCACGGTCAGGGCTCCAGCGCCACTGCGGCTCATTGTTTTATATGCTTTTTCGTTCATATTCATTCCTCCAAATATTATTATGATCTCCTCAGATCCCATTACAGATCCTATGCCTTAACACCATACTCTTCATAGTATTGGTCAATCGCGGCTTTTAATGTATCATCGATGACAACTTTTCCATGGCACGGACGGTTATATAGGTGTTCCACCACGTCTGCCATGGTCACGATGGCATTGGTGGGGAAACCGTAGATATCCTTCACTTCATCCAGGGCGGACTTTTTGCCTCCCTTGCCGACTTCCATGCGGTTCAAGGATACCATAAGTCCCACGATCTGAACATCTGCCGCTCCCTTTACCTTCGGCACAGTCTCTTCCATAGATTTACCGGAGGTGGTTACATCCTCAATCATCACTACACGGTCGCCGTCCTGTAATTTACTGCCGAGGAAGCTTCCTTTATCTGCTCCGTGATCCTTCTCTTCCTTGCGGTCTGAGCAGTAACGGATCTCTTTTCCATATAAATCACTGTATGCCATGGCAGTCACTACTGCCAGCGGGATTCCCTTATAAGCCGGTCCGAATAACACATCAAAATCATCTCCATAGTGTTCGTGAATCGCCTTTGCGTAATATTCTCCCAGTCTGCGGAGCTGGCTTCCGGTTACATAGGCTCCTGCGTTCATGAAAAACGGGGACTTTCTGCCGCTCTTTAAGGTGAACTCACCGAACTTCAAGACGTCGCTCTCCACCATAAATTCTATAAATTCCTGCTTGTATTGCTCCATTTTATCTTAAAACCTCCTGTTTGTGCGGCTTCCCGCCTTTTGTCTATTCTCAAAATGCTCTGCTGCGCACTTTTTATACATTGCCATTACAGGCTTTATCCATTTGTAACTCCTGTCTATATAAAAATAGGAAGGACTCTAAATATCTTCCCTATTTTACCATAAAATTTTATTAGATTCAATCTGTATTTGCGTGCTGCTCATACTGTTTATGTAGAGTTATAATTGATGTGTGAATCCAGATAGAGAGAAAACTATTCCCTCTTTCCTTGTCAACCAAAAAGCAGCAAACCATATAGATTTACTGCTCATGTGAATCTTTATTCAGTTATAAATGTCTGTCCGTATCTCTTGCAGCATACATCAGGCGGCGTACTTCCATCACATCATCAATCAGGCGTAATGCTGCGGTCTCATTCTTTAAAACATTGGCAATGTAATTCGCTGTGCTGATTAAATCCTGCTCAAATATCGGCAAATACCTAAGCTGATAGGATCTATTTTCCATGTACCGCACTCCTTACATTACCAAAAACTGTTTCATGGGAAAGCCTTTCTTCTGTCATTGCCGCCTGTCTGTCAGCTTCATCAAGTTTCATTTCAATGCTGTCTGTCAGGCTTGCATATTCTTCCAGGCTTAATACGACCATTGCGCCATACCCATTTTTAGTAAGATAAACAGGTTTTCCACTGTTTACAATGCTTTCAATCTCTGGAAATTTATTTCTTAGGTCAGAAACAGGGCGGATTTGTATCATGTTCAAGCACTCCTTTCATATCATTTATTCTATCCTGATTTTATCAGAATATTATCACAAAAAACAATGCTTTCTACCAGTTTATTTTTTTCGGCAGCCGAATGAAAAATCCACCCTGTATACGATGTGGATTGGATACGCCGGATCCCTGACTGTCTTTTTTGATTTCAGCTATTCCGATTTATGTAAGCCGCTCCACCATATACAGCCGACATTGGTATTTCTTCTAATGACTTGTCCAAGGCTTTGATTTCATTCTGGGTTAGTTCTATATCCGCTGCACCAGCATTTTCCTTTAAACGGATCTGTTTTGTTGTCCCTGGAATCGGTACAAGCTGCGGATTTTTACACATCATCCATGCAAGCGATATTTGTGCGGAAGTAGCATTTTTTTCTTTTGCAAAATCAGCCAGAAGCCGTAACAGATCTTGATTTTTTTCTTCTGCCTCTGCGGTAAACTGCGGCATATTACTTCTGTAATCGGTCTTGCTGTCAAAATTGTCATTTTTTCCATAAGCGCCGCTTAAATATCCGTTTGCCATAGGAGAAAAGGCAACAAATCCGATATTCAGTTCTGCTAATACCGGAAACAGCTCTTCATACCATCTTGCCATCATAGAATAACGATTTTGAATTGCCGTAAGCGGGCAAACCGCATGAGCTTTTCGTATCACTTCCTCATTTGCTTCCGAAATTCCCCAATGTGTTACTTTCCCTTCTTTTATCAGTTCCAAAATCGTTCCCGCCACTTCTTCCGCAGGAACATCCGGATCGATCCTGTGCTGATAATACAAATCAATATGATCTGTGTTCAAACGTTTTAGACTTCCCTCCACCGAAGAACGGATCGTTTCCGGGCGGCTGTCGAGCAGCATATGATCCCCCTGCATTTTGATACCGAATTTTGTTGCAATCACCACATGATCACGCACATCTTTCAACGCTTCTCCCACCAGCTCTTCATTATTAGATATTGTTCCATCCGCAAATGTTCCCACATATCTTTCCGCTGTATCAAAAAATGTATATCCCATTTCATAAGCATCTCTGATAAATCGAACTGCTTTCGCTTTCTCCATAGGTGCACCATACGCATGGGAAAGTCCCATACATCCAAGTCCTACCGCACTGACTTCCAGATCTTTACCTAAAGTCCTCTGTTTCATTTGATTTCCTCCACTTATTTTTCCTGTGCAAAAAGCCATCCCATTATAGTTTCATCCTGTGCAAATAAGCCTCCGCCACCATGTTCATTATTTACTCCCTTAGAAGTAAAATACTCATGATTTTTCACGTCAAGCACCAGCAGCTTATCTATCTCCGATTCAGATAATCCTTGTTTTTTATATAAATCATGTATTTCTTCATACGCAATTTTGGTCGGCTCAGAACCATAATATTCATCATTTTCTCCGATTGCAAAATAGATGGGCACACGATTCTCCACAACGGCTGCATAGTCTCCATCCCATTTTGAGCTGCAATGCAAATATGCTGTAAAAAGCTCCGGTGCCTTTTCGAGTACAAGCGGCATGGTCTCTCCGCCGCCGGAATATCCATTTGCATATACTTTTGACGTATCAATATTGTAGTATTTTATTAAGAATCTCACTAATTCAACCGTCTTATTCGCGGAGGTTTCTCCCCAATCGTCAAGCTGGGGCGCCGCAATAATCATTTGTTCATTATATTTTTGCGCCTCAAAAGCAAATTCTTCTGACTGTAGATTTGCTCCTACACCTTGAAAATACAAACCCTCATATCCCGGCAAGGTCACATACAATGCGAATGGTACGCTTCCGTCATAGCTGTCCGGTACATAAATATGGTAATGAATATCTCCCACGCTATCAACATGGAGAACATTATCCATCTGAAAGCCTCTGTATCCTTCTGAGCCTTCTATTACGCTCTGCTGCTTTTGAGTGTCATTCGTGCCTTCTGTGCCAGACGCGCCGCATCCGGTCAATGACAAAATTATTATCACAGACAGCAACATTGCAATCTTCATCTATTTCTGCTCATCTACAGGCGGAACCATACCTACATACTGTTCCAACAGTTCCGGTGTGCTGTGATAATAACGCTTCTGCTGATCTAAAGCGGTAATCTTCTCCATTTCTTCATCTGTCAGAGCAAAATCAAACAGTGCAAAATTATCCCTGATATGTGCCGGATTTTTAGAACCCGGAATTACAATATTACCTGCCTGAATATGCCAGCGAAGAATTATCTGCGCCGCACTCTTTCCGTATTTTCGTCCCAGTTCCGTAAATATCGACTCCTGCATCAGCCCTGCATCGCCATGTCCCAAAGGATACCATGCCTGAATATAGATATTTTCCTGTGCTAAAAACTCTTTTAACTCTTTTTCCTGAGAATATGGGTGTACCTCCGTCTGCAAGACTGCTGGTTTAATCTCACAAACAGCTAAAATCTCCTTTATCTGCTCTATCGTAAAGTTGGAAAGTCCGATTACACGCACCTTACCTTCCTTGTAAGCCTTTTCCATCAGGTGATAACCAGCGATATAATTACCTGCGGGCTGGTGGATCAAAAGCAAATCAATGTAATCTGTATCCAGTCGCTCCAACGTTTTCTCCACAGCGTCTGCCTGCTCATAAAAGCTCGGCCAGATCTTTGTCTCAAGAAAAATCTCCTCTCTTTGCAGACCTGATTTTTTCATAGCACGACCCACAGCTCTCTCATTCAGATAAGCGTTGGCTGTATCAATCAGACGATATCCATCTGCAAGAGCGCTTACTACTGATCTTTCAGCCTCATCCGGTTCTAAAAGAAATGTTCCTATTCCTGCCATTGGCATTTTTACATCATTGTTTAATGTTGCGTATTCCATGCTTCATTACCTCCATCTTTTATATGATAATTTTAAAATGTGCCTTTATCTGTTTATTCTTCTTTGCATAATTACAGCCCCAATTCATCTGCCCATGCTGCCACATCTTCTGTAGATGCACCGGAAGAAAATCTCTGTCCTTCCTGCCAGTCTCCTGTTCCTGCCATTTCTTCCAGCAATGATCCACTTTCTCCCATGCCGGAAGATGCAGAAGTTGCAAAAGGTATTACTGTTTTTCCAGTAAAGTCATTGTTTGTCACAAATTCGTTGACCGGCCATGCAGCAATGCCCCACCAGATTGGATAACCGATGAAGACCGTACTGTACTCATCCCAATTCTCTACACTATCCTGCGTAAGAGGAATATTACGCAGAGCTTCATCGTCATGCTCTTTATTTACGCGGCTTCCATCTTCTGTCCAGTCCAGATCCTCGTCTGTGTATGGGGTTTGAGGGATCAGTTCAAATGTATCTGCATTTAATGTATCTGCAATATCTTTTGCTACTCTCTCTGTATTGCCTGATGCCGAATAATAAACAACTAAGATTTTGTTTTCCGCAGTTCTATCTGCATCTGTACTCTCAGAACCGTTTGTATCTGCATCAGTTGCTTCTGAGCTTTCTGTTGCCTCTTTCGCATCAGTATCTGTGTCAGTATTGCTGCCCTGTGCATTTCCACACGCTGTAAGCCCCAATACCAATAAGCTGCTTAAAAATAATGCTGTAATTTTCTTCATGTTGTTTCCATCCTTTCGTTTTTTGTTTTTCTATTTGTTACTTTGTTCTTTCCAGAAATCAATAGCTTCATCCAGCCATCCTTGCTATTTGTTTTGATTGTTTGCTTCAACTATTTCCGAAAGCCTGATGTTTTCATTGTGGTATCTCGCCTGCGGATTCTTTTCCGGTATCTTTAACCGAATTGCATTTTGCGGACAGTGATGGACGCACGCCAGACACATCTGGCACTTACTCATCTCGTGATATTCTGCATGTTGGTTTTCTATACAAATACGCCCTGTCGGACAGACTCGTGTACAGATGCCGCAGCCAATACAATTTTGCAGCACTCGGAAAATTCCATTCCTGCTGTCTATAGGATTTGCCTCTCGCATTTCAAGATATTTTTCATGCCATTCTCTATCTTCCTGTGTTACAGTCTGTTTCCAATGTTTTTTAGACTCTATATCCACTTTCATTCTGGCGATATGCTCATCGACTTTTTTCTCTGGATCAATCGCAATCTGCTCATTCATATCAAATGCAGGAAGATAATTATCTACCATCATAATCGTATTGATATAATCTGCTTCCATTCCGCATTCCTTCAAATAATGATCTGCAAGCTCTGCTGCTCCGCCATGTATTCTTCCATATGTCAGCACAAGGAAAAAATAATCTGTATAAAATGATGTTTTTTTCAGAAAACGCTTCACCATTTCCGGCATCTCATGTCCATAGACCGGACATACAATACCTATTTTGTCTGCTGTGAACTCACTTCCTTCATCATGAATGACCTGGGGAATACTCATTCTCACCTCATCCAGCTTCTTTGCCACATACAAGCTATTGCCTGTTCCTGTAAAATACAATACCATTTGAGCATACTCCTCCCCTCTGGTATGTTTACATATTCATTCTTTATGATTGAATTTTATATGATTTTTTATGAAAAGTACAATAATTCTTCGGAAATGTGCTATACTCTAATGGAATAGTGAAACAGAAAGGAGACTTTGATATGGAACTCTTCGATTTAGAACAACTGGCTGCTTTTTCAGACTATGGGACACTCTCTGCCGCCGCTGAAAAACTGCATCTTTCACAACCCACGCTCACAAAGACCATGAAGCGGCTTGAGGAAGAATTTCAGGTATCACTCTTTATTCGTTCAAAAAACAAGTTAGAATTAAATGAAAATGGAAAACTAGCTGCTGAAAAGGCTCACAAGATCTTATCTGATTCACAAGAATTAATACAACTGGTTCGTTCCCTTGATCGGGAAAGACATACGATATCCATCGGCGCCTGTGCGCCTGTACCTGCATTCACACTTTCCCAGCGTGCCGCAAATCTCTATAAAGATATGACTGTCACACAGGAATTAAAGAGTAATTCTGACCTGATCTCCGGACTACGTAACGAAAAATATCAGATTATCATTTTGCCCTACAAGCCTGCTGAAAAAGATATCGTCACAAAAGAATATGGAAAAGAGGCTTTATTTTTTGTGTTCCCGAAAATACACCATTATGCAGACAGAAAAGAAATCTCCCTTAGCGAAATGGACGGTGAAAATATGCTTTTATTTTCAGATATCGGGTTCTGGCATAATATTGTAACCACACATATGCCGCATTCCCGCTTTCTGATACAGACAGAGCGTTTTGACTTTAATGAACTCACGCGCTCATCCATACTGCCATTTTTTGCAACCGATGTAACCCTGCGTTTTTCAGATATACCCGATGATCGTGTTGCCGTTCCCGTCAAGGACAGCGAAGCCTCGGTCACTTATTATGCTGTGTGTTTATCAAGTAAGAAAGAACGCTTCAAGGCTTTGTTTCATAAGTAAATTGCATAAAACATAGCCATACTTTAGGGAGGATATATCCTCTCAAAGCATGGCTATGTTCTTTCACTTTTATATTTTCATATTATAATAATCATCGATCCCATTGACAAATGAAATTACTCTTTTCTCTTCTTCCGGATCTACTCTCTTACAGCCCCGATCAATTCCCGGATATCCGAGATCTCATATTCCGCCATATAGCTCTTGATCCCGTCCAGGATCTCCATGGTTGCCGTCGGATTGTTAAAATTCGCCGTTCCCACAGAGATTGCCGTAGCCCCGGCTAACATCATCTCAATGGCGTCCTCCGCCGTGGTGATGCCTCCCATTCCAATGATCGGTATCTGTACTGCCTGCGCAACCTGATAGACCATACGGACTGCGATGGGATGGATGGCCGGACCGGACATTCCTCCGGTCTTATTCGCCAGTGCAAATTTTCTGGAATGAATGTTGATCTTCATTCCGGTCAGCGTATTAATAAGAGATAATACATCCGCACCGCCTGCCTCCGCTGCCCTTGCCATCTCAGCGATATCCGTCACGTTGGGACTCAGCTTCATGATGACCGGCTGCTTTGCATACTTCTTCACTTCTTTTGTAATAGCCTCCACTGCCTTCGGATCCTGTCCAAAGGCGATACCGCCCTCCTTCACATTCGGGCAGGAAATATTGATCTCCATCATATCAATGGGCTGATCTGCCAGACGTTCCACCACCTCGCAGTAGTCCTCTGTGGTTTTTCCACAGACATTGACGATGATCTTTGTATCGAACTGCTTCAAAAACGGGATATCCCGTTCCACGAACTGATCAATGCCCGGATTCTGCAATCCCACAGCATTCAGCATTCCGCCGTAGACCTCCGCCACTCTCGGCGTAGGATTTCCCTCCCAGGGCACGTTGGCAACGCCCTTGGTCACCACGGCTCCTAACTGATTCAGGTCTATAAATTCCGCATATTCCTTGCCGGAACCAAAGGTTCCCGAAGCCGTCATGATCGGATTATTTAATGTTACTCCCGCCAGATCTACCTTCAGATTCATTACAGCTCCACCTCCTCAGCTAAGAATACCGGACCCTCTTTACAGATTCGTTTGTTATGAACATTGGTGTGCTCATCCTTGTGCCTGGATTTGCAGACACAGGCAAGACAGGCGCCGATCCCGCACGCCATCCGCTCCTCCATGGAGATCCAGCACTCCATCTTATGTTCTGCGGCATATTCCTTCAATGCCTTTAGCATCGGTGTAGGTCCGCAGGCATAGATAATGTCCGCCTCAAGCTCATTGACCCGGATGGCATCCAATACCGTACCCCTGGTTCCGGCGCTTCCGTCCTCCGTAGCAATATAGACCTCTCCCAGCTTTTCAAATTCTTCTGTCAAAAACAGCTCGTCCCGATATCCTAAGATCATCTGCTTCTCACATTCCAGTTCCCTCGCCAGCTCCAGCATCGGCGGGATTCCAATTCCCCCTCCGATCAGAAACGCCTTCTTGCTCTTCTTTGGAAATCCATTCCCATGAGGTCCGATGATATCTATGATCGTTCCCGCACGCATGTGGGAAAATTCCTCGGTTCCCTTACCTGCCACACGGTAGACCAGACGAAGCGATCCATCCTTCTTATCCAATTCACAGATACTGATCGGTCTTGGAAGAATACGGCTTCCGTCCTGACTGTACACGGAAACAAACTGTCCCGCCTTTGCATTTTTTACAATATCCTCCGCCTTCAGCCACATGCTGTAAATGCCATGGGCGATCTCCTCCTGACGGATGATGAATGCCTTTTCCCTGCATTTCTCTGCCATTGTCCTGCCTTCTCCTTTTACTTCTTAATTTTATCCTGGTTTCTGTTCTCTGTTATTTTGCCTTTTCCAAGGCTCCGTTAATATCCTCCACCATATCGATGACTGTTGCTCTGGAAGCCTCTGCAAAGTTCTCTTCTCCAAACTTCGCATATTTTTCCTGCTTATATGCCGCAATGATTCCCCTGGAGGAATTGACGATAGCTCCCAGTCCGTCCTCGTTAAAGAAATGCACCAGATCTTCGCCTTTGCCCCCCTGTGCTCCGTACCCCGGAACTAAGATATAACTCTTTGGCATTACCTTCCTTAACACCTTGCCCATCTCCGGATAAGTAGCCCCCACTACTGCTCCGATGTAACTGTAACGATCTCCCATGTGATCGCTTCCCCATTCAGCGACCTTTTCTCCGACCCACTCATAGAGCGGTCTTCCATCGATCACGCGATCCTGGAACTCACCGCTGGACGGATTGGAGGTCTTTACCAGGATAAACAATCCCTTCTTTTCCTCCTTGCAGACATCAATAAATGGTTGGATTCCGTCCGTTCCCAGATATGGGTTCACAGTTGCAAAGTCCTCGTTAAAAGTGGAATATACCTTGCTTCCCACCTGTACCCTGCCCAGATGCCCTGTAGCATAGGCTGCGGAGGTGGAGCCGATATCTCCTCTTTTTACATCGCCAATGACCACCAGATCCTTTTCGTGACAGTAGTCCACGGTTTTCTGAAATGCCTTTAATCCCTCAATTCCAAACTGCTCATACATGGCAATCTGGGGTTTTACCGCTGGGATCAGGTCGCAGGTGGCGTCCACGATCTCCTTATTAAATTGCCAGATCGCGTCTGCCGCACCCTCTAAGGTCTCGCCAAATTCCCCAAAGGATCTTTTCTGAATATGCTCTGGAATATAATTCAGCATCGGGTCTAATCCCACTACGATCGGCGCCTTTGTCTTTTGAATCTTTGTTACCAGTTTGTTAATCATTTTTTGTCTCCTGTCGTCTCGTTTTCGTATATGATCTTGCCATCACAGATGGTCATTTTTACTTCTCCTGTCACGGTACGTCCGTGGAATGGGGTGTTTCTGCCCTTGGATGCAAATTTTTCCGCATCGATCTCATAGGTTTTTTCCGGGTCAAAGATCACAAGATCCGCCGGTTTTCCCTCCGCAAGGCTTCCTCTGCCGCTTCCGATGACCTGCGCCGGATTATAGCTCATCTTTTCCGCCATCTGCATCGGGGTCAGGTATTTTTTTAAAACCAGTTCCGTATAGGTAAGGGCTGCCACGGTCTCAATGCCCACGATCCCAAAAGGTGCTTTTTTCATGGACTGATTCTTATCCTGCCGGGTATGAGGCGCATGATCCGTGGAAATGACGTCCATGACATTGTCCTTCAGTCCCTGCTTCAACGCCTCCACATCCTCCTTCGTGCGAAGCGGCGGGTTCATCTTATAATTGGTATCCCCCGGCACCAGATCGTCTGTGGTCAGAGTGAAATGATGCGGACACACTTCTGCTGTGACCGGGAGTCCTTCTGCTTTTGCCATTTTTACCATTTTGACGCTGTCCTTTGTGGAACAGTGGCAGAGATGGAGCTTGGCACCGGTCTCTTTGGCAAGCACCATGTCTCTTGCTATGATGACGTCCTCCACGGAATTGGTGATCCCCGGCAGTCCCATCTTTTCCGTCACGGCATCCGCGTTGACCACGCCGCCATTGACTAAGTTCCAGTCTTCACAATGCGCCAGCACCGGGATCTGACACTCTGCCGCGATCTTCATAGCGTCACGGTAGAGCCTGGTATCCATAACAGACTTCCCATCCTCGCTGATGGCCGGGCTTCCCGCCTCTGCCATTCCCCGAATGTCGGCAAGCTCCTCTCCCTTTTGTCCCTTCGTCACGGCTCCCACCTGTAAGACGTGGGTCATTCCGATGTTCTCCGCTTTTTTGTGCACATAGTCCACAACGTCGGCATTGTCCACCACCGGCTTTGTGTTCGGCATGGCAAGGATCGTGGTGTAGCCTCCTCTTGCCGCCGCATGGACGCCGCTCTCCACGGTCTCCTTTTCCTCGAAGCCCGGATCCCTTAAGTGTACATGGAGATCGATAAATCCCGGCATAACATAGCATCCCTTTGCGTCGATCGTGCGATCTGCCTTACCCTGTAACTTTTCTCCCCTTTTTACAATGACTCCCTCATCGATCAGTATATCTATTACCTCATTTGTTCCCGTCGCCGGGTCTAAAACATGTCCGTTTTTTATGAAAAGCCTCATTCTCTTTCCTCACTTTCGTCTTTGCTGATTGGCAGACTAAACCAATTTCATTTTATCATGACGGAAAGGGTATCGCAACAGTGGAGTGGAAATTCTTGCAAAATAAAAGAACCAAACCCTGTACAATACAGGATTCAGTTCCGCGAAATTCATGCTTCTATGGTTTTATCCGATTTTTGATCGTTCTTGGATATTCCTATACAGATATTCGCCCGCGGGCAGATCTGTGTACATCTTCCGCATCGGATACACTCCCCTTCCTGAAGGGGATTTTCTTCTAATTTGATATGTACCGGGCAGTTGTTTTTACACGCCTGACAATTCGGGATACAGGAGTCCGCTTTTCTACGGAGCTTTAAAAACGGAATCTCAGGAAGCAGGGAAAAGACCGCTCCCATGGGGCACAGGAACTGACAGAAAAATCGTTCCTGTACTGCCATTCCGATGAGAATCAGGATAAAAAGGAATAACGCTGTTCCATAGCCGCCCAGTTTTAAGTTACCTGCCGTTATCAGGGAAAACACTGTCCATGGACTGTACTTTGTAACTCCCCCGCTCTGTCCTGCAAAGCAGAGCGCTAAAACCAAAACTAACACGATGTATTTTAGTTTTTGTAATATCGGCAATGCCTTTTTCGGAATCTTGGGAAGTTTTTTTCCGGTCTTTTTCTGTAAAAATACGGAAAACTGATAGATCCAGTCTCCCACCGCCCCAAAGGCGCACATCCAGCCGCAAAAAATTCTTCCAAATACAATGGTCAGCCCGCAGAGAATCACCAGGCAGAGTAAAAATGAGGAGGTATGCAGAGCCGCCCCGCTTCCCAGCGCTGTAAATACTTCCTTGATCCCTCCAAACGCCTGGGAAAATAATGCGGGGGCAAGGAGAAAGAAAATTATTTGTACCACAATTCTTCCCCACTGAAGTCTCCATTTTTTATTCTTCCAATGCATTCTGTACTCCTTCCAGGATTCCGTTCGAAGAGAGGGTCGCACCGGAGACGGTATCCACCTCCCAGGTCTGTTTTTCCACCACGTCCTCCAATATCTTTTCCGCCGCTTTTAAATATTCCGGCGTTTCATTTTCTGCGGAGAGAATTTTTGCCGAGGTGATCTCTCCCTCTTCCACCTTTATTTCCACCTCGATCTCACCGCCAAATCCATAACCGCTTCCGGTATGGGTTCCATCACTGTAGGCTTCGTCCTCATCTGAGCCGCTTTCCACCTCATTCCACGCCCGCTCTGCCAGCGCCGCTTCCTCTTCATATGCCGCTACTTTTTCTTCCCGTGCCAGGGCGTACTGCTGATAGCCGAACAGGATCCCGCAGATCAAAAGCAGATTCAGGCTCTTTATAATAAATGTCCGCACCTTGTTTTCCTCCCGTATTTATTTCTTTGCCTCTTCCACCGCTTTTTTATATAGCTCCACCAATGCGTCCGAAGAACAGGTGGCTCCTGAGACGTTATCCACATTGCTGCTCTGGCGGCTGAGTAACTGCGGTATGATCGTCTTCGCCGCCTCCTCGCAGTAGCCCCGGTTGCTCTCATCCGTCAGGGTCATATTTTCGATGGAAACCAGTTTTTGATCCTGGAATGTGACGTCCGCCGTCAGATCATAATCCCAGAACTCATCATAGATATCCTTTACCGTTACGGTAACGGTGTATGTTCCGTCTTTTACATCTCCCACTGGAACCTCTTCTTCTGCGGGCTTCTCCTCATCTTTTTCCATATCCTCCTCCGGCTCATCCTGCGCCGTGCCGGTGGCTTCCGTCAACGCCAGCAGATAAAGGGAGCGTATGGTCTTAGAAGAGCAGGTGGCTCCTGAGACCGCGCTGATTCCTGAGGCAGACTGTTTTTTTACCAGCTGTGGAACCACGCCGCTGTATTTCTCCGTGCCGTTTGCCGCCCTTAAATAATAGTTGCGGTTCGTCTCATCTGTGGAAGTGAAATTTGTCATAGATTTTAACTTTCCATCCGCAAAGATCACATCCGCTGTCATGGTATATGGCAAAAATGCTTTTTTTGCATCCGGCTCGCAGAGGGCGCTTACCCGATAAGTTCCATCGGTGACCGTACCGGATGGTTTTTCTTCTTCATCCTCCATGATATCCGGTGTCTTCTCCTCCGTATCTTTTTTTGTATCGTTCTTATCGTCATCGGTCTTCCCGCCGTTTGCCGCCACCGCCTTCTTATAGGCGTCCAGATAGGCGTCTACGATCGCATTGGAAGAATAGGTCGCTCCCGATACCGCGTCCACCTCTGTATTCTGGGCTTTTAAGATCCTCTTTACCATAGGTTTCCAGGCTTTTACCCAATATTCCTCATTGGCTTCGTCCTCATTTCCGGTGATCTTTGGACCATTAAGAGAGACGGTTTTTCCATCCTGAAACCTTGCTTTCAGACTGAGGGTGTAACCGAACTGCTCACAGACGGCGCTTCCCGTATAGGTTCCGTCCGCGGGAAGCCCCTCCGGCGCTTCCCTGTCCTCATCTGTCTCGGAAGCGGAAGAATCTGCCGCCGTATCCGTTGTATCAACTGCCGCGCCTGCCGCCTGATTCAGCGCCGCGATCACCGCCTCCCGGATTCCGTTGGAGGAATAGGTCGCCCCGGAGACCGTATCCACATTGGGACTCTGGGCTTCCACGATCCGGGATACGATCGCCAGCGCCTTTTCAAAATAGGATGGAGTCTCCTTTGCATGATCCACCACCTGAATATCTGCGATACTGCCTCCGCTTATGGTCACCTCCACCGTGATAGTTCCCCCATATCCCATGGCAGACCCCCGATAGACTCCATCCGCCCAGCTTCCGCCCTGGTACAGGGTCTCTGTCAGTTCCCCCGCGCTTTCCGCCGATTCCAGCTCTGATTTTTCCGTGGAACCGGTGAGGGCATTTCGAACCGCCTCCTTAATTCCCCTGGAAGAATAGGTTGCTCCGGAGACCGCATCCACTTCCCAGGTCTGTTCTTCTATCATGGTCTCAGTCAGCTTCTTTGCCCGTTCAAAGAACGCTTTATCGTCAACGTAACTCAGAACCTCAATCGAAGCGATCTGGTGATCCGTCACCTGAACCTCCACCGTCACGTCCCCCTTAAACCCGGTTCCGGTTCCCTGATAGATTCCGTCCGTATAATTTCCTTTTGCCTTCTCCTCCGCCGCTTCCACGGTTTTGGTGGGATATGTGATCTTTGAAAATTCCGGCGCATTCAGATAAAAGCCGGCTGCCGCAGCCGAAACCAATCCCACTGCCGGAAGCAAAAAGAGTCCTTCTTTCCAATGCTTCATGTCCTGCCTCCTCACACTCTATTTTTTTTCTACCCGATATTCCCTGTCCGAGGAAAAGGAATCCTCGATCCCCTCCGTGATGGTGATGCTTCCATCCTCTTCCACCAGGATCACGTCAAAATCCTCTGCATTTTCCCGCCAGTATTTTAATGCCCGTTCCTTTCCCATCACAAATAATGCGGTGGACAGTCCGTCGGCAAGGGTTCCGTCGCCGCTTACGATGGTGACGCTGGTCAGTCCCGACCGCGCCGGATATCCTGTCTTGGGATCTAAGATATGATGCCATTTCTCGCCGTCCTGCTCAAAATAGCGCTCATATCCACCGGAAGTTATAATGGCTTCATCCTGTGCCTCCAAAATGCCAAGATAATCCGAGGTCTCCTGGGGATCCTCCACTGCGACTCTCCAGAGACTTCCGTCTGTCTTGGTTCCATAGAGCTGGACATTTCCTCCAAGAGAGACCATGCCGGAGACAAGCTCATATTTTTCAAAAATATCCATAACCCGGCTGGAAGCGTAGCCCTTTGCAATGCCCCCCAGATCAATCTTCACTCCCTCTGGCAGGGTCAGCATTTTTTCTTCCTCCTCATACTGGATCAGGGAGGCGTTTACCGTTTTCAGCAATTCCCCGATCCTGCTTTCTTCCGGAACCTGATAGTCTCCCGTGGTAAATCCCCACTCCTCCATGAGCGGATAGACCGTAATATCAAAGGCTCCCTTCGTACTCTCATAGAGTTCCATGGAGCGTTCTAACAGATATGATGTATCCTCCGACAGGATCTCGCTTCCATTCTCGTTGACGATGGCAATCTCACTGTCGTCATTTCCCACGCTGAACAATTCATCCAGACGCTCTATCTCTTTTTCCGCTGCTTCCAGGGCTTCCTGCGCCTGTTCTCCGCTGGCGGTCAGGGTCATATAGGTATCCATAGCGAAGATCTCCCGCTCTTCTGTGGGAACATCGCTGTCTTTCACCTCTTTTGTTTTGCTCTCCCCCTGCTCCTTCCCGCATCCTATAAGCATTCCTGCCGCCAAAATACAGACGAGGGTCCAAGATGCCGCTTTCCTGATTTTTTTCATCGCTTATCTATCTTTCCTAATTTTTTTTATTTTATATTCCGGTTTTATTTCCGTCTTATTCCAAATCTGTATACGCATAACAGGAGACCGGATCCATCCGGTCTCCCATTCTCATCCTGGTTTCTTTATCGAACTTTTACATTCTTTGCTGAGGACCAGCTGCCGTAGAATGTTGTTTTTGATACCGTCTTATATGCGCGAACGCGAACGTAATATTTTTTCTTTGATTTCAGTTTTGAAATCGTTGTGGATGTGGTCTTTGCCTTCTTGACCGTAATGGTCTTTGCACTCTTGAAGTTCTTATTGGTTGAGTACTGGATCTGATAGCCGGTCACGCTGGTATCTTTTTTCCAGCTTACCTTCATCTTTTTTGCCAAAGTGCTGGTCGCCTTCAGCCCGGAAACGCTCTTTGGCACTACGGTGATGGTCACTTTCTTTGTCGCTTTTTTGTAGTTTGCCGTTTCCTTCGCCGTAATGGTGATCGTTACTTTTCCAATGGCATTTTTCTTTAAGGTAACTTTTCCCGCAGAGCTTACCGTTGCGATCTTCTTGTTGTCAGAAGTATAGGACAGGGTTCCCTTGCTGTCCGCCTTTGCATTCAGCTTAAACGCGGAAGCTCCTGACGTCTTTTTCACGTTAGACGCTGTGATCTTTGCCGCTTTCTTATTGATGGTGAAGTTGACGGTAGCTGTTCCGGTGTAGTTGCCTTTTCCGGTAACGGTTACTGTGGCTGTTCCCGCATTGATATTGTTTTTATAGCTTACGGTATAATCCGTTCCGCTCTTTAATCCGCTTACCGTGACGGCAGGTGTGATGGCTTTTCCTGTGTAGGTGTAAGATTTCAGCGCGCTCACCTGGGAAGCTGTGATCGCTTTTGGAGCAATGGTGAAGGTTGCGCTCTTCGTTCCGGCATAATCTCCGGTTCCGGTAACGGTCACTGTAGCTGTTCCTGCATTGGTGTTATTGCTGTAGCTTACGGTGTAATCCGTATTTTCTGTCAATCCCTCTATGGTCACCGCCGGTTTTTTCGCTGTTCCGTCATAGGTATAGCTGTTCTGTGCCAGCTTCATTTCGCAGTCTGCGATCTGGCCTTTTCCAATGGATACCGTTGTAGACTTATCGGCATAATTATCGCTGGATACGATAATAGTGTAGGTCTTATTGTAAGGCGCTGCAGAAGTCAGTGTGACCGCTCCGTCCACTGCCTCTGCGTTTTCTGCATAATAGGTGGACGTACGTCCCTCTTTATAGTAGACGCTCACTTTCGGATTCTCAATATCTGCCGGGAGATCTGTAAGATCTACATTGACCGTCTGGCGGTTTTCTGCAAAAGCGGCTGTAAATACTGCCGTTTCTTCCATCTGAGGTTTTACATAAACGCCATCAGAAAATTCATATACATAGGCGCCATCCGGCATCAGATAAGTCATCCTGGTGACGGTCTTTCCAACCAGAGTGTTTGCCGCCGCCGTGTTCAGATAGAAGGATACCTCGTATGGCTGTACCCAGATCTCTTCCATATGGCGCAGTCCCACCGATACCGTATTGTTACTGTCGTCCTTCGCTTCAATGATCACACCCTGGATCTGGCTGTTCACGTCAAAATTGTCGTCTCTGGAATTTCTCAGATGACTTGTGGAAGTCTCCGTCACATCAATCTCATAATCTCCCCAGTTGGAAGTAGTCTTTAATACGGCTTTTGCGTCTGTGACAGTGTCTTTCACATTTAAGGTAAATGTAGAATATGTACCGTCATTGTTCAGAGTCTTATACTGGTTCACCGCCGTATCCGCTGCGGCATTCAATGTAATGCCCGCCGCCTCTGCGTATACACCGCTTGTTGGAAGCGCCCCTGCCGCCTCAAGAAGTTCTGCCTCCACATAAGTCTTTGCATTGACTGCCACCGGAACATTCTTCACACCCAGGATCTGGTATCCGCTTTCCGTTACCTCCGTAGCGTCGGTATTGGCAAAAACGGTACTCTTTTTCGTTGTTGCCGACGTCATTGCATCATATTCCTGAACGGAAGTATCGTTGGAATAATATTCTGTATAACTCAGGGTTGCCGTGCCATAATAGGTGGTAGATGAAAGACTGTCCGCTCCCGGTGTATAATAGACTCCGGTGCTTCCGATCTGTGTCAGGTCACTTAAAGATTTCTCCTCTGTTCCTGCTGTATAGGTCGTTCCCGATGCATCTTCCAGACCTGCTGTATTCACCACATAATAGGTGCTTCCTGCAATGGTAACCTCCGTCATACTCTGTTTTGTTGTTCCAAAAGACACTACCTGCTGACTCTGTGAACCGTCATTTTGCACTGCTGCCTCTGCCGTCATGGGAACGGAGCTTCCCACCACGCAGATGGCTAAGAATGCTGCTAAAATTCTGCTCTTCATGTTTCCTCCTCTATTTGTTAGTTCCATCTTATACTTATTAGTTATAACTAACTAATGGAAAGTTTAACATTTATTTCCATAGAAAAGCAAGCTGTTTATGGACTATTTTTTATCAATAAAAAAATGTACCACAGATGTCAGATATGCTTTATCTGGCATTTGAGGTACATTTCATGGATGGAATTTACTTTAATTTGATTTTATAAAAATCTGCACCCAATAATAGCGGTATGGCTGGGAACTGCTGTAGTAATATCCGATTCCCACTTTGTCATATCCGCTGTTTAAAATATTTGCCCTATGACCGTCGGAATTCATCCAGCCTGTCATAACTGCATCTGCGCTGCTATATCCGGCTGCAATATTTTCTCCTGCCATTGTATAGGACACTTTATACTTTGCCTCATCCAAAATGGTAAAGCAGGATGTTCCGTTCGGGCGGGTATGGGAAAAAGATTTTACAATCTCCTTTGCTCTGGCATCTGCTGCGGCATTCAAAGTATTATCCATCTTAAGCGCCGACAGACCTTTTTTCTGTCTTTCCTGATTTATCAGCTTCAGTACTGCCGCTTTCTCTTTGTCTGCGGTACTGGTCTGTTTTTTTACGGTTACCTTGCATGTGTATTTTTTGCTTCCCACCTTGGCGGTAATCGTGGTGGCGCCCGCTTTTTTGCCCTTAACGACACCTTTGCTTGTGACGGTTGCGATGGTTTTGTCCTTGGAGCTCCAGGTTACCTTCCGGGTGGTGTTGTTCATCTTTAGGGTGATGGTTTTGTTTACATAGACCGTCGCGCTTTTTTTGCTGATTTTCGGGCTTTCTACGGTTAGGTTACAACGGTATGTACTTTTACCCACCTTGGCGGTAATGACTGCTTTTCCTGTCTTTTTAGCGGTGACTTTTCCGGATGAGGAAACTGTAGCAACGCTCTTTTTTGAGGATTTCCAGGTTACTTTTTTCTTCGTGCCGGAAACCTTTAGCTGGTAGGTCTTTCCTTTATCAAGGACAAGTTTTGTCTTATTTAGTTTTACGGTGGATGCGGCTTCTACCTGTACGGGTTCTGATAAGACGCCTGCGAATGGTTGGGCGCCGACGGCAATCGCCATGGCGAGAACTGTGATGCAAAGAATTTTTCTCAGTTTTTTCATGTGTTTCCCTCCTTTTTCATTGTATGCTTTTTATCTATTCCATCCCCTCTTCCAACAGAGATTCCGCCATGCTTCCATATCCATAATACCCGGATACATAACGAACGCCCTCTATGACCTCTTTTCTGGAAAAATTATGACTTTCTAAGAAATCATTCGATTTCCCATTGAGGTATTCATAGAACATAAGCGCGGCTTCCAAAGTCACTCCGCTGCCATTTTCCATCTCATCCAACAGGCGGTTCTCCGCTTCTTCAATCTCTCCGGCATCTATGAGTTTTTTCAAAAGCTCATTTCTCTGCCTTGCCTCCTCACTGAAAATAATTTCCTCTCCCTCATCAATATCCTTTTGGAAAATGAGTCTTATCAGAGTACGAATCATCTCATGTACGATACGCATTACATAATCCTTTTCAACCATTTCGTTCTCCTTACATTATTTTACTTCCGGGAGCGGCGAGCTAAGCGGACGCGCTCTCAACATTCTATATTCATGGCTTTTTTCCACCATGATTTTTTGCCAAATAAACAATTGCACAGAGCAAAAATTCCATACCCTATCATACTTCCCAGAGTATTCATAATCAGATCATCCACATCTGCGGAACGTCCAATAAAGTATTGTATCGTCTCAATGGCTGCTATCAAAATTATAACACAGCCAACCGTCTTTGAAAACTTTCTCATCCTGCCAAAGACCACCGGAAGGATAAATCCCATAGGAATCATCATCCCCAGATTCAGCGCCAGCTGTTCCGCCATCTTCCCCGCACCCATGGCGTAGGTCTCCCTCATCCAGATAAACGGGTGGAGGTTGATCAGATGATAACCCGGATGGAAATCAATCCCTCCCACAAAAATTGTTGCATAGAAAAGACTTACTATCACTCCGATAAATATAAAAACAGACAGATGCCGTAAAAAAGGTCTCTTACCATATTTTTTCCGGTTAATAAGATAAAACGGTGCATATAAGATCAGTGAGACCACAGCCATGATCGGAACGCCTAATATTAAAAATCCTGCTATCATTTTTTTCCCTCTTTCTCTCATTTTGTCCCATGATAGCATAACTTTCTTAAGATTCCTTTAAAGGTTTCCTAAATCTTATTTTTAATTTTCTTCCTGAATTGACTCTGTTCCTTTTTATACCTATAACTGCATCTCATCTTGCATTTTTACAAATCCAAACTTTTCATACAAAGGTCTTCCCATATCCGTTGCCTCTAATGTAATATGGGAGATACCTCTTTCCTTTGCATTTAAAACCAGCAGATTCAGAGTTTTATATGCTATTCCCTTTCTTCTATATTCGGGGTGCGTATACATATTCATAACGTAAGCCTTCCATCCGCTCTGATTATGGTAAGTCGGCATTACCTGAAAAAAACTGATGCCTCCGGCTCCTACAAATTTTTCTTTATCAAATACAAGATACGCCGTATGGCTTCCATCTTTTAAAGCTCTTTCATAATAATCACGGGTTTGATGTTCCACTATGCTCATATCTGTTTTTTCATCCAGTCTGTTTGCAGCTCTTAATACTTCAATTCGTGTTTTTACCAGAGTCTCTATGTTCCATCTTTAATCCCTCTCCGTACAATTCGCAGCGTCTATGGCAATCACCAGCAGCAGTCCCATCAGCTCATCTGATGGATTCGCAAAATCAATGACATAGGTATCGCCCCAATGCAGCAGTTCCTTTGAGATATGCATGATGGAACTGCACCCGGAATAGACATCATAATTCCAGCCAAGAAAATCTCCTTCTACCCGCCAGCCATTACAGTCTATCTCATACTGGGGACGGAAAAACGTGAATTTTTTCTGGATTTTTCCCCTCGTTGTCCCGTCTATCTCAATAAAAAATACCGGAAGGAGGCTTAACAGTTTTTCCCTGACTACGCCAATTTCATTTTGGTTGACATCGTAGACATGCAGTTGATGTCCAAGGGATAATAATTCTGCTTTTACAAAATATTTTACATTTCCCTCCTCATCGTACACATCATAGGAATCGGTCCAGGAAAATACTCTTTGCTTTATCAATAATCTCATATATTTTCTCCTTCTTATGCTTTATCATAATCCACCTTTCTTATGGGATGACGTATTACGGTCCGCAGTCTCTCAGGCTTTGTCTTTCTCGGATCGCCCAGATAGATTTCATGGTGGTATCTTCCGTTTCCAATATCCATCACATACCCGGATTCCCCGATAAACTGTTCCAGCTTCTCAATCGTCTTCGCCTCTTCGTCATAGGGACCAGTATGCATCACCTGTGCACAGAGTCGCTCCGTCCAGGTAACAAGACTTACGTTGGAAAAATCCAGCTCCGGCTTTTTCTTTTTCAGATTCTCCTTTGCCCACGCAAAGACCTCTTCTGTGACGAACTCCGGCTGTCTAATCATGGAAATCCAG
This sequence comes from uncultured Lachnospiraceae bacterium, assembly GCA_958428365.1. Taxonomy (GTDB): domain Bacteria; phylum Bacillota; class Clostridia; order Lachnospirales; family Lachnospiraceae; genus Maccoyibacter. The sequence continues at coordinate 186,806 of CAUAFT010000003.1, forward strand.
CAGAACTTATCTTTGTCTGTCACATTCTTTCCGTCAAACTCCTTATCCTCCACCCACCAAAGACCTTCCAGGGGCGGTACAACGTATTCAAAATAGCCCTGGGGCTGTTCGCCGCTCATTTTGCCCATTTTGATTCCATAGGAAAGTCCGTAGAGGATTTCCATTGCATTTTTATAGGCCTGTGAAGTATTCGGGTTCCCTTTTCCTTCCACTTGAATAAAGGTCATTTCCGGAACTTCAATCACCATCGGCTTTGCCTTAGGCAGATACAGGTCTTTATATTTCTTCTTATAATCCAACTTCTCTGTCATTGATTTTCCCACCTTCCTTTTTTCAACTTTCTCTTTTGATATTTTATTCCCTGATTCTTTGATTTCAGATGTCCTGGTTTTCTTTTTCTTCGGCTTTGGCACAGGAAGCTCTTTACAGGTTGCAATGACAAATTCCGTAAGCCTCTCCCGCTCCTCCAAATCCTCAATGAGATAATAAGGTTTTGCTCCCTCATATGGCGGTACTTTTTCCAGTTCCAGACCGATTCCAACTTCTTCCCCAGCCTTTGTAATCTTGATAAAAAGCTGATTGTCACAAATCAGAGCAAATATTTTTCCATCACAGTATACGCCGTACTCTCCAAACATTTTCCGATATGTAATGTTTCCTGCCTCCCGCATCTGCTCTGCGGCATACTGTACAAATTCCAGACTTGAAGCCATAGGCTGCCTCCCTTTCTTCCACCCTTATCCGGGATTCTATAAAACCATCAATGTCATTTCTTTAAAAAATCAAATACATTCATCTGCTCCCCGGCACTTTTTTCTTCGAAAGTGGATAAATATTTAAAAATCTCATTTCCATTGCTTACAATGGAGTGTTCCCTGCACCGTTCCTGAAAAATCTTCATCAGCTCTCTGCTGTTTGGACTTGGAATCTCATATTGATTTCCATAGGAAGCAATATATTTTCCCTTTATTCCCGGAAAAGAACGATCCAACTGTTTGTAAAAATATTCCCGGTTTCCTTCCCGCAGCGTCAGCCCCATGCCAAAGCACATGATTCCGTACACTCCCGCATCCACACAGTAATCCAAAATTCCGTTCAGATTCTCCTTCGTATCATTGAGAAAAGGCAGAATCGGCGTCAGCCATACAACGGTTGGTATTCCACTGTCCTGCATGATTTTCAGGACCTCATACCGCCGTTTTGTGGGGCACACATTCGGTTCTATGATTTTACACAAATCTTCGTCATAGGTAGTCATGGTCATCTGGACTACGCACTTTGTTTTTTCATGGATTCTCTTTAAAATGTCCAAATCCCTCAGAATCCGATCCGACTTAGTGAGGATACTCACACCAAAGCCATACTCTTCGATGAGTTCAAGACACTTCCTCATATACCCCAACTCCAGTTCCAGCGGACTATAAGGGTCTGTCATGGCTCCGGTTCCTATCATACATTTTCTGCGTTTACGGCGCAGGGCATTTTCCAGAAGCTCCACTGCATTTTCCTTGACTTCGATATCCTCAAAATCATGCAAGATCTGATAGCATTTACTTCTGGAATCGCAGTAGATACAACCGTGGGAACAACCGCGGTAAAGGTTCATTCCGTTTTTTGCTGACAAGATGCCTTTTGCTATTGTATAGTGCATAACTGCTCCTCCATTGTTCCTGCCTGTCATTCAGCAAGATATCATGTCTGATGACATTATCTCATATCAAACAGGACAACTGTATTCATATTTGTATTGACTGTCCTGATAAAATTATAATTTATCTCATTTTATCATTGACCTGCATGGATGGCTAGTATTAAGATGAACAATGTATCACAAAGGAGGAATAGATATGCCAAAGATAAAAAAAGCGGCTATCGCCGCTTTTCCACACACCATTCCAATCTTCGCAGGATTCTGGTTTCTGGGTCTTACTTATGGGATCTATATGAATGTCTCAGGGTTCAGCTTCTGGTATCCAATGCTTATGAGTCTCACGATATTTGCCGGGTCCATGGAATTTGTCGCAGTCAATCTGCTGCTTGGAGCCTTCGATCCTTTTCAGGCTTTTGTCATGACCCTAATGATCAATGCAAGACATTTATTCTATGGAATTTCCATGCTGGATAAATACAGGGGCGTCGGGCTCAAGAAATTTTATCTGATTTTCGGAATGTGCGACGAGAGCTTTTCCATCAATTATACCGCCGATATCCCAGAGGATGTAGACCGGGGATGGTTCATGTTCTTTGTCACCTTATACAATCATTTTTACTGGTTCTTTGGGGCAACCCTGGGGGGAATCTTCGGATCCCTGCTCCACTTCAACACCGAAGGGCTGGATTTTGTGATGACCGCCATGTTTGTGGTGATCTTTTTGGAACAATGGCTAAAGGAAAAGGATCATAAGAGTGCATTGCTGGGAATTACTCTGTCCCTGCTGTGTCTGATCGCCTTTGGCTCGGAGGATTTCCTCCTTCCTGCCATGCTGTCCATCCTGGGCGTTTTAAGCCTCTTTCGAAAACCGCTTGAGAAAGGAGTGAATCTATCATGACTATGACCTTATCCGAACAGATCATTACCATTGGCGTGGTAGTGCTTGGAACCATGCTGACCCGTTTTCTGCCATTCCTGCTTTTTCCGGCACAGAAGCCTACGCCAAAATATATCCAGTATCTTGGAAAGGTGCTGCCCTCTGCGGTTTTCGGACTCTTAGTTATTTACTGCCTGAAAGACGTCAGCCTGTTCTCCGGAAACCATGCGATACCGGAGCTGATCTCCATTGCCCTTGTTATCATCCTTCATCTCTGGAAAAGGCAGATGCTGTTGTCCATTGCCGGGGGCACCGTCTGTTATATGCTGCTGGTGCAGTTGGTGTTCTGATTAACAAGAGCAGTATTTGGGGGGATACTTTCGCTCACCCTCCGTATCCTTTTTACATCATGAAAACAGCGGCTTAAGATTCAATACTTCTTCCGGCTCCTATCTCAAAATGATATTTTACAATTCCCAAATCCAGCTTTGTATAAAAGCCCTTACCGCACACTGCATTGACTCTGCTGTCAGGAAGCAGTTCAAAGAAAAACTTCTGCTGATTCATTGCCGTCGGTGCAAGAAGCGCGGCTTCCATGCCATTCAAAAACCATTCAGGCAGATCTGCCGTATAATTGCAGACTTCCTGCAGCGGCTTATTTTTATGCGCTATACCTTGTGTTACACCATAACCGAGAGAGATCAGGCAGACTTGCTTTTCTCCTTTACGGATCTTCGCTTTACTCTTGCCATGGGTCATTGCTACCCAACAGCTGTTTAATCCAAGCTCCTGCGCTTTCAAAACAAGTTTCTCACCATAATATCCTAACACCTCGTCAAGTTCCGGGGATTTTTTACCTACCAGCGCGATATAGTTATTCACCCCGGTAAATTTGCCATAGTGCGCCATCATGGAGTCAAAGCATTTTGGCTCATCATAGAAGATCTGAATATGCAATCCCGTTTCCCCGTTGATTTCGTCGATCAGATCATTGAGCACCGTTCGTTTCTGCGGCTCAATGACAGTATCCTTGTATTGGCGGACACTATGACGTTGTTTCATAAGTTCTAATATTTCCATTCTAAAGTTACCTCCAATTTTGTTTCGTTATTCGCCACTTCTATCCGGCAATTCTTTTGAGATTTTCATAGCCAGCTGCAAAGTGGATATCAGACGTTCAAAAGCCTCCATCTCAGGGTCAAAGTAATAATAATTTTTTGTTCCCTCTTTGCGTACTTTCATAATCCCGGCGTCTTTCATAATCTGAAGATGATGTGATACCGCAGGACGGGAAAGATTTGTTCTCTCTGTAATGTCTCCCACCCGAACACCATTGCAGTTTCCCATTTTCATCATTTCTACGATAATGTGCTGCCTTGTTTCATCACCGATGGCTGTCAAAATCTTTGCAGAAGTGGAGAAGTTTTCTGCCAAAACACAAACTTTTTCATTTACTTCCATGTATACCTCCTTTTCGTTTAAGTGTTTAAACCATCAATAGTATAACATAGAATTTTAAAAAATACTCATTGGTAAAGAAAATCGAGATGAACCATCGATCCCTTTCGTAAATGAAAACTTTTTAAACTTATGAAATATAAAAGGAACAATCCCTGTCAGAGACTGCTCCTTTTTTACTTCCTGCTTTTATTTATTTCATATCCACATACTTCTGGATATTCGAGGCATTCACATATTTCTTCGCCCGGTTATTCTCTACGACCACCAGCGTCGGCGCCTGCATCACTCCGTATTTTTCCACCAGCTCCGCATTTTCCTCCGCATCGATCTGTACATAAGGCTCATCCCCCAGAATCTCCTTGGCAACCGCACAGTTCGGACAGGTCTTCGTGGTGAAGAGATAGCGGATATTGTCCGTCGGCTCCACCTTCACATCGTCTTTGGAGATGGTAACGATATTGGTCTTGACCTCCTTCACCTTGGAACCCCGGATCTCATACAGCTTCCTGTTCTTATACTCCTGGGTCTTTCCGTCATTCCAGTTCTGAACCGGACGGTAGTAACCGGTGATACGGCTGTATACCTCCGCCTTGCCGCCGCAGTGCGGACAGGTGAAGTGTTCTCCCGCAATGTATCCATGCTCTCCACAGATGGAATAGGTCGGGGAAATGGTATAATAAGGCAGCTTGTAATTCTCTGCGATCTTGCGCACCAGGGTTGCCGCCGCCTTCCAATCCGGGAGTTTTTCTCCCAAAAATGCATGGAACACAGTGCCCGATGTATAGAGGGTCTGCAGATCGTCCTGAATATCCAGCGCATCGAAAATATCCGAGGTATAGTCCACCGGGAGGTGGGAACTGTTGGTATAATATGGGGTGTCTCCCTCATGTCCCGCCGTGATAATGTCAGGATAACGCTCCCTGTCGTGTTTTGCCAGACGGTAGGTGGTGGACTCCGCCGGAGTTGCCTCCAGATTATACAGATCCCCGTACTCCTCCTGATAGTCGCTGAGACGGTCGCGCATATGGTTCAGAACCTCTTTTGCAAATTCCTGGGTACTCTCATGCGTCAGATCTTCTCCCAGCCATTTTGCATTGAGTCCCACCTCGTTCATACCGATAAGTCCGATGGTAGAAAAATGATTGTCGAACTTGCCCAGGTAGCGCTTTGTATAAGGATAGAGTCCCTCTTCCAACAGCTTGGAAATGACGCTTCTTTTTACCTTCAGGGAGCGTGCCGCAATATCCATCATGTGATCCAGTCTCTCATAGAACTCTTCCGGAGTTTTGGAAAGGTAGGCGATTCTCGGAAGATTGATGGTAACTACTCCCACAGAACCGGTACTCTCACCGGAGCCGAAAAATCCACCGGATTTTTTCCGAAGCTCTCTCAAGTCCAGACGCAGACGGCAGCACATGGAACGAACGTCGCTTGGCTCCATATCGCTGTTGATGTAATTGGAAAAATACGGTGTTCCGTATTTGGACGTCATCTCAAATAAGAGACGGTTATTTTCCGTATCGGACCAGTCAAAATCGCTGGTGATGGAGTAGGTCGGGATCGGATACTGGAAGCCTCTTCCGTTGGCATCTCCCTCGATCATGGTCTCAATAAACGCCTTGTTGACCATATCCATCTCTTTTTTACAGTCCTTGTATTTAAAATCCATCTCTTTGCCGCCTACGATCGCCGGCATCTCTGCCAGATCGTTAGGAACCGTCCAGTCCAGCGTAATATTAGAAAACGGCGCCTGGGTTCCCCAGCGGCTCGGCGTGTTCACTCCATAGATAAAGGATTCGATACATTTTTTCACTTCGCCGTAAGAGAGGTTGTCTGCCTTTACAAAAGGCGCCAAGTAGGTGTCAAAGGAAGAAAAGGCTTGCGCTCCCGCCCACTCATTCTGCATGATTCCAAGGAAATTCACCATCTGGTTGCAGAGTACGGAAAGGTGCTTTGCCGGGGAAGATGTGATCTTACCCGTGATTCCGCCAAGTCCCTCCTGGATCAACTGCTTTAAGGACCATCCGGCGCAGTATCCGGTGAGCATGGACAGATCGTGAATGTGAATATCTCCGTTTCTGTGCGCACTTGCAATCTCGTCGTCATAGATCTCAGAAAGCCAGTAATTGGCTGTCACAGCTCCGGAATTGCTCAAAATCAGTCCTCCTACGGAGTAGGTCACCGTGGAATTTTCCTTGACACGCCAATCCTCCACCTTAACATAGCTGTCCACGATCTCCTTGTAATCCAGAATTGTGGACTTCATGTTTCTCATTTTTTCCCGCTGTCTGCGGTACAGTATGTATGCCTTGGCAACGTCGGTATAGCCCGCCTGCTCTAAGACGGTCTCCACGCTGTCCTGAATATCCTCCACATGGATCAGACCGTCCTGGATCTTGGACTGGAAATCCGCGGTGACACGCAGACTCAACAGCTCGATGATCTCGTCCGTATATTCCTTCTCCGTCGCCTTGAACGCTTTCTCAATGGCGGCGCGGATCTTTACCAGATTAAATTCGTCTTTCTCCCCATCCCGTTTTGCTACTTTGAACATAATTTCATCATCCTCCATATCCTATCTATCTGAATCTGTTTATCTTTAGCAAAGAATCTCACAAATCGTGTAGGTCTATTCTATCAAATGAGTTTTTTTTCGTCAATATGAAAAAAGCACTATATCTAGTGCTTTATTTTCGCTAAATTTTCTATATGTTGTAAAACTCCGCCGGTACATAGGCGCGGATGAAGATGCCGTCCTCCCGGTATTCCTCCTCCAAAAGCTCGCCCGTTTCCCGGATACTCTGGATGATCCCCGCCTTCTGATAAGGAATGGTGGTCTCTATCAGACGCTTTCCGTCCCTTAGGACTTCCTCTAAGATCTCCTGTAACTCTTCCAGACCGTCTCCGTTCTTTGCCGAGATATGAAGGGTGTGATCCGCCTTAAAATCATGAAAAGGACCTCTTTTTTCCCGCTCCTCCTCCGGCAGCTGATCCATCTTATTAAATACGGTAATCACTTTCTGTCCAGTAACTTCTAATTCCCGCAGCGTTTCGTATACAATATGCATCTGTTTTTCCATCTGAGGATTGGAAGCGTCCACCACATGCAGGATGATGTCCGCATATTTCGCCTCCTCCAACGTACTGCGAAAGGCGTCGATCAGATGATGGGGCAGCTTTCGGATGAATCCCACCGTATCCGTCAGCAGGATCTTTTGATTCCTGGACAGCTCCAACACTCTGGTGGTTGGATCTAAGGTGGCAAAAAGCTGATCTTCTTCCAGGACGCCCGCATGGGTCAGGGTATTTAACAGGGTGGATTTTCCCGCGTTGGTGTAGCCCACGATGGCTGCCACTGGAATCCCGCTGCGCTTCCTCTGCTGTCTGTTAATCTCCCGGTGCATCTGAACTTCTTTCAGCTCCCGGTTCAGCTGCGCCACCCGGCTGTTGATGAGCCGCCTGTCCATCTCCAGCTTTTTCTCGCCAGGTCCTCTGGTGCCGATACCGCCGCCCAACCTGGAAAGGGACCGCCCCAGCCCCGTCAGACGAGACAGACGGTATTTTAACTGCGCCAGCTCCACCTGGATCTTGCCCTCGCTGGTGCTTGCCCTCGCCGCAAAGATATCCAGAATGATCAACGTCCTGTCCATCACCTTAATCTCCAATAATTCTTCCAGATTTTTTAACTGTGCCGGACTCAGTTCATCGTCGCAGACAATTCCGGTGGCTCCGGTCTCATGGATCCGTTCCGCGATCTCACGGACCTTCCCCGTCCCCACATAGGTTCCCGGATGGATCTTCTCCCTCTTTTGGATCAGGGTTCCCACCACGACAGCTCCCGCCGTGTGAACCAGATCCTCCAGCTCACTGATGGAATCCTCCGCGTCGTCCCCCTCCTGCTCGGAGACACCTACTAAGATCACCCGTTCCGCTTCTTTTTCGATTTCATAAAGTGGCATATTTCTCTCCTATCTGGTCTGTAAAAAAGTAGATTCCCGCACCGCCTCTTCGTCATTCTGATATTCTTTCAGATATGCCTTCATCTTCTCCTTTGCCGATGCAAAATCTCCCATGTATTCATAGGCTGCGATCTCGTTTTTCATCAGCTCCTGTCGATTGGAAGCATCCTCAATCTCCAGACCAAGTTGAAAATACTTCAGCGCCTCCTCATAATTTTCATTGTTCATCTGCATCATTCCAAGGTTGTTCAAAGCTTCGCTGTCCTTGGCATTATTTTTCACATAATTTTCCAACAATGCCTGGGCTTCCTCCTCCTTCTCTTCCGCCTGGTAGACCTCCGCTAAGTAGAGAAGCGCCGTCTTATCATCCTTGTCGATCGCCTTATCCAGGCTGGTCTTCGCCTGCTTGTAATCCCCCAGCAGATAATAGATGTGACCCTGTTCGGCGTAATCCTCCGCCTCCTTCGGTTTAAGATCCAGCGCTTTTTCCAGATACTCTTTTGCTTCCTCCTCGTATCCGTTGTTCAAGAGGTTTTCGTAGATCCCCTCATAGAGCTGATAGTCGGCGCTATCCGCTTTTATCGCTTTCTTGTAATCTGCCAGAGCCTTTTTCTCGTTTTTTGTATTCAGATAAACGCTGCCCCGCAGATAATATGCCTGGGCATTTTTTTCATCATATTGAATAAGGGCTGTATAGGTGTCGATGGCGTCCTCGTAATCCCCGCCCGCAAACTGCGCCGCTGCCTTGTAATAGCAGATATCTATTTCCTCCGCTCCCACTTCTCCCAAAGAGATATCCAGAGCTTTTTGAAAAGATTTGACTGCCTTATCATAATCCCCCTCTGCCATGCTGTTTATTCCGATTTTCCGGTAGGCTTCCTGATTTTCTCGATCTTTGTCGGTACATCCCGTGAGACCGATGATCAAAGCAAATCCAACTGCCGCCACTGCCATATATTTTTGAAATTTCATAATGATTCTCCAAATTGATCCGCTGTTTTCGTTACAGGATTCAGTATAACAATTCTGCCAAAAAAGTCAATTGAAGAACCGCACAAAAAAGGGATCCCTCTGAGGCATCCCTTTTTTGTCCTATCGCTTCGTCTCTGCTTTATTCTTACTTTATAATTTCCAGATATCCTCGTTATACTGTTCTATCGTCCGGTCTGAGGAGAAGAATCCTGCTTTACTGATATTGACTAACATCTTCTTCGCCCACTCTTTCCGGTTTTCGTAATCTTTTAACATCTGCTCCTTGGTCTGCATATAATCTCTCCAGTCCAGAAGGGTCATGAACCAGTCCTTGCTGATCAGCTCATGGTGGAGGCGGCCTAAATACTCACTGTTTCCAATCGCCTTTAATTCATCGCTGACGATGAAGTCCACGGCTTTTTTGATATCCGCATCCTCCTCGTAGAATTTTTTCGACACATAGTCTGCTTTCTCATAATGCTCAATGACAGTCTCCGAGGACTCTCCAAAGATATAGATATTCTCCTTGCCCACTAAGTCCGCAATCTCCACATTGGCTCCGTCCATGGTGCCGATGGTCACGGCGCCGTTCAGCATGAACTTCATGTTTCCGGTTCCTGAAGCCTCCTTGGACGCTAAGGAGATCTGCTCGTCGATATCGCAGGCAGGGATCAGCTTTTCCGCCGCCGTCACGTTGTAGTTTTCCACCATAATTACTTTCAGATACGGACTCACCTGCGGATCCTTTGCAATCAATTCCTGCAGACACAGGATCAGATGAATAATATCCTTCGCAATGGTATAAGCAGGAGCCGCCTTCGCTCCGAAGATAATGGTGATAGGCGTGGACGGAAGATTGCCCGCCTTGATGTCAAAATATTTATAGATCACATAGAGGGCATTCATCTGCTGTCTCTTGTACTCGTGGAGACGTTTGATCTGGATATCGAAGATGGAATTTTCATCAATTTCCAGTCCCTGCGTCTCTTTCAGGTATTGTTTCAGCCGCAGCTTTCCCGCCTTTTTCGTATCCAGAACACGCTCTAATACGGAGTCATCATGGACAAATTCTCCAAGACGCTCCAGCTCTTTAGCATCCTTTTTAAAGCCATCCCCGATCAGGTCCGTGATAAGTTCAGTCAGTTCCGGATTGGCATGGAGCAGCCATCTTCGGAAGGTGATTCCATTGGTCTTATTATTGAATTTTTCAGGATATAACTTATAAAAATGATGTAACTCGTTCTTTTTTAAGATCTCCGTATGCAGGTGTGCCACACCGTTTACACTGAATCCATAGTGAATGTCGATATGAGCCATGTGGACCAGATCATTCTGAATGATATAGGTGCTCTCATCCTTCACCTGTTTCCGTACCCGGTTGTCCAGCTGGCGGATGATCGGCAGAAGCTGGGGTACGGCGCGTTCCAGATATCCCATCGGCCACTTCTCCAACGCCTCCGCCAAAATGGTATGGTTGGTATAGGCGCAGGTCTTTGACACGATATCAATGGCGTCGTCCATAAGGATCCCCCGCTCCATCAAAAGGCGTACCAGCTCCGGGATCACCATGGTAGGGTGGGTATCGTTGATCTGGATCACCGCATAATCTGCCAGGTCATAGAGGTTGCTGCCCCGCTCCTCTGCCTCGTCTAAGATCAGTCTCGCCCCGTTGCTGACCATGAAATACTGCTGGTAGACACGCAGGATCCGTCCGGCGTCGTCGCTGTCATCCGGATATAAAAAGAGCGTCAGATTCTTAGCGATATCATTTTTATCAAAGGAGATCCCCTCTCCCACGATACTCTCATCCACCGTCTCGATATCAAACAGATGGAGCTTGTTGGTACGGTTCTCATATCCGGTCACGTCGATATCGTACATTCTGGATCTCACGTTAAATCCGCCAAAGGAGATCACATAGCTTTTCTCCGTCTTTCTAAGCCAGCTCTGATCCTCCATCCACGGATTCGGAAGCTCCTTTTGCGCATGGTTTTCAAATACCTGACGGAAAAGCCCGTAGTGATAATTCAATCCGATTCCGTCCCCATTCAGTCCCAGGGTGGCGATGGAATCCAAAAAACAGGCTGCCAGCCTTCCCAGCCCTCCGTTCCCCAAAGACGGCTCCGGCTCCACTTCCTCGATCTTAGACAGATCCTTTCCCGCCGCCTCAAGCTCTTCTTTGATCTCCTGATAGATTCCAAGGTTGATCAGGTTATTGGAAAGCAGCTTTCCGATCAGAAATTCCGCAGAGATATAGTAGAGTTTTTTCTTCCCCTGATGTTCTGTCTTTCCATCTGCCATCTCTTTTGTCAGTTCCAACAATGCCAGATACAGCTCCTCATTGGAACACTGAGAAATCTCTTTTTGATACTTCTTCGATACCATTTCCTGCAATTTCATGCTCTTTTTCCTCCATTGCTCTTAAGATTCTATCGTGAACTTACCTCATTTCCGTTACCTGCATTATATGCCCAAATATCCTTTTTTTCTTGTCATATCCCATCCTTATATAGTACAATACTATCATCTTCACGACGAGATTTTCTATTTTTCCTATAAACAGGAGGCACGGACTATGAATATTCTGGAATATGAAAACTATCAGGAAAAAAAATCACACGCCGGGGCAGCGTTTCCCTTTAACATCTATCTTTGCTCCATTCCTCTGGACTTCAGGCAGGTTCCTCTACACTGGCATGATGAGATGGAGATTATCTATGTCAAAAAGGGCGGCGGGATAGTGACTGTGGATTTTACGCCCTACCGGGTATCTGCCGGAAGTCTGGTATTCATCTGTCCGGGGCAGCTTCACTCCATCGAGCAATATGAAGATGAACGTATGGAATATGAAAATATCATTTTCCGCCTGGACATGCTCATCTCACAGAATCCCGACATCTGCAATACGGACTTTCTGACTCCCCTTTTAGAGCGCAGGATCGATCTTGAGACCCACCTGACCAAAGACCTTCCATTCTACACAGAGATCGTCCGTTTTCTGGACGAGGCGGATGAAATCTGCATGACCTCGCCGCCGGGATATCAGCTTTTTATCAAAAGCGCCCTCTATGGCATGTTCTTTTCCCTCTTTTCCCACTTCGCGCGGAAAAGAAGCTCTCATAAGGATTATGCCTCTTTCGAGAAGATAAAATTCATCATCAAATATGTGGAACATCACTATGGGGAAAAAATCGCCATTTCCGATATCGCCAGAGAAAGCGGGTTCAGCGAGTCCCACTTTATGAAATATTTCAAACACACCATGGGGCTGTCCTTCACCCAATACTTAAACGACTATCGTCTGACCATGGCGTCCCGCCTGCTTCTGACCTCCGATTCCTCCGTCCTCAGTATTGCGGAAGAAGTGGGAATTGAAAATCCTTCCTATTTTAACCGGATATTCAAAAGACGCTTCGGTGTGACCCCAAGCGTCTATCGAAAAGAATACGGCTCCCTTTCCTAATATACCGTATCCACCTTGATCATGTTTGTTGTTCCTGCTTTTCCGATCGGGACGCCGGAGGTAATGACCACCCTGTCTCTCGACTCCAAAAATCCGTTCTTCTTTGCCCCGTCGATGGAGTGGGCAAAAAGATCCAGCACGTTCCGCTCCTCACTTATGACGATGGGCTGGACTCCCCAGGACATATTCATCTGGCGGCTCACCTTCGCCTCGGTGGTACAGCCGATGATGTCGCAGACCGGACGGTATCTGGATACGCCCCTCGCCGATCTTCCTGTCTTTGTCACCGTGATGATCGCCTTGGCGTTCAGGTCATAGGCGGTGGTACAGGTGGCATGGCAGATGGCGTCCGTCACATCCGGGTTCTCCTCCCTCTCGTAGTGGAAGAAACGCTTCTTGTAGTCGATATCCCGCTCCGTGCGCTCCGCAATTCTCACCATCATTTTTAACGCCTCCACCGGGTAATTGCCCGCCGCCGTCTCACCGGATAACATAATGGCGCTTGTCCCATCGTAGATGGCGTTCGCCACATCCGTCGCCTCGGCTCTGGTCGGCCTTGGATTTTTCATCATGGAATCTAACATCTGGGTTGCCGTGATGACCTGCTTTCCCGCCTCGTAGACTTTTTTAATAATCATTTTCTGAATGACCGGAACCTCCTCTGTGGGAATCTCCACACCCATATCGCCGCGGGCGATCATAATTCCATCGGAGACCTCGATGATGGAGTCAATGTTCTCCACCCCTTCCCCGTTCTCGATCTTGGCGATGATATTGATATTCCAGCCGCCATTTTCATCCAAAAGTCTTCGGATCTCCAACACGTCCTCCGCAGAGCGGACAAAGGACGCCGCCACAAAGTCCATATCCTCCCGGATTCCGAACAGAATATCCTGCCTGTCCTTCTCGCTCAGATATTTCATGGCAAGATGGATTCCCGGCACGTTGATCCCCTTGTGGTTGGAAATGGTTCCCGGATTCAGGACCTTACAGATGATCTCTCCCTCTTTGATCTGTTCCACCTGCATTTCCACAAGACCGTCGTCAATGAGGATCCGGGTCCCGATCTCCACGTCCTTCCACAGTTCGGCGTAGGTAATGCCTGCCCGCTCCCTGTCCCCTAAGATCTCCTCCCCGGTGAGGATGAAGGTCTGTCCCTTTTCCAGAACCACCTTCTCCTCCTTGAAATTGCCAAGACGGATCTCCGGCCCCTTGGTGTCCAAAAGCGCCGCCACCGGCTTTTTACACGCCTCCCTCACCTGGCGGAGTCTCTCTATTCTCTTTCTCTGTTCCTCGTGATCCCCGTGGGAAAAATTAAATCTTGCCACGTTCATCCCTTCCAGGACCAACTGTTCCAACACATCTCCTTTGTCCGTAGCCGGACCCATGGTACAGATAATTTTTGTCTTACGCATCTTCTTTTTCCTCCTTTTCGGCTGCTGATCTTTTCTTTTTTATCAACCGCGATCTGACATTTTCTTTCAACAAGGTATAGAGTACGGAACAGATCGGTATGAACAGGATCATACCCACGATGCCGTACAGTTTTCCTCCGACGGTAACCGCCGCCAGCACCCAGATGGAAGGAAGACCGATGGAACCTCCCACCACATGGGGATAGATCAGATTTCCCTCCACCTGCTGCAAGACCAAAAACAGGATCAGAAAACCTAACGCCTGCATCGGATTCACCACCGCGATCAAAAAGCATCCCACGATACATCCAATAAAAGCTCCCCAGATCGGGATCAGCGCCGTCACCGCAATAAGAACGCTGATAAGCAGCGCATAAGGGAACCGGAAGATCGACATGGTGATAAAAAACATCGTTCCCAGAATACAGGCTTCCAGACACTGTCCGGAGATAAATTTCTGAAACGTTACGCTGGTGAGCTTTCCCACCTTCCAGATGTTCTCAGAGACCGACGGTTTAAAATAGGCTTCTAAAAGATGTCTGGTCTGGCTTTTCAGCTTCTCCTTCTGCGCTAAGATATAAATGGAAAAAATGAGTCCAATAAAGAGATTCACAACATTTCCAAGGGTTCCGCTCACCTTCGCCATGGCAGAGGCTCCGGAATCATTCACCCAGCGGTTTAAAAAGTCCATGACCTCATTGAGGATCTTCTCACTGCTTAAGTTCACCTTGTTGATGGTATCGGCAGACTGCGGGAATCTCTCCGCAAGTCCTTTTTGCCATGCATCCAGGCTCTGTACCGCCTCCGGCACCGCCTGAACAATGCTGCCGATGGTCTTTGAGAGTTGCGGCACGATCAACGCCACCACCGCACTGATGATCCCAAAGACAAAGATCAGGGTGAGCAGTATGGAAAGGGTTCTGCGCATCTTCTCAAACTGCTTCTTTTTAAATATCCTGCGCTCACAGAATTTCATCGGCACATTCAAAAAGAACGCCAGCACAATTCCCAGGATAAAGGGCATGAACACCTCCACCAGGTTCACGAACCACTTGCATACGCTTCCAAAATTCATGGCTACGCCCAACATGATGACCGTAAAGCTGATCAGACCCAACGCTGTTACTATTTTTTTCGTCTCTCTACTCATCCACATTCTCCTCGTTGTAAAAAACGCCTTCCTATTCAGTATGCTTCCTTATTTTTTCCACAATCAGTTTTAAGAGCTGTATTTCAAATAAATTTAAGACCGAGCATCCGTAGATCACTGCAAGCATCGGCAGCGTCACCGGCACGACCCCGAACAGATCTTTTAATCCCGGTACGAATAATACCAGATTCAACACCGCGAAACCTGTCAAAAAAGCCCAGTTCAGGTAGTAATTATCCCACATCTTTCCATGAAAGAGCAGAGGATGGTCTGACTTGGAGTTAAATCCATGCACCAGTCTGGACAGACAGAGGGTGGAAAACGCCATGGTACAGGCTGCGGCGCTGCTGATCTCTAATCCCACATAATAAGCGATCATGGTATTGATTCCAATGACCAGACCCTCTCCTAAGATCCCCAGCATAAAATCCCTGGTGAGGATACCCTCTTCCCGTGGACGTGGTCTCTCCTTCATCACCTCCGGGGTGTGATTGTCAAGCCCCAGAGCAATTGCCGGAAGACTGTCTGTCAAAAGATTGATAAACAGAAGCTGAACCGGAAGGAACGGGGAAGGCAGCCCCGCCAGACAGGCATAGAGTACGGTGAGGATCCCAGCCATATTTCCTGAGAGCAGGAACTTGATCGCCTTTTTGATATTGTTGTATACATTTCTTCCCGTCTCCACAGCCTTTACGATGGTGCTGAAATTATCATCCGTCAGCACCATTGCCGCTGCATCCTTGGCAACCTCAGTTCCCGTGATCCCCATGGCGACTCCGATATCCGCCTGCTTTAACGCCGGAGCATCGTTGACGCCGTCTCCGGTCATGGAGACGATCATACCCTTTTCCTGCCATGCGCGAACAATGCGGATCTTGTGTTCCGGAGAGACTCTGGCATAGACTGCAGTCCTCTCCACCCGTTCGGAGAGCTCCCTGTCATCCATCCGCTCCAGTTCCCTGCCCTCTAAGGCTTCCATTCCATCCTGCAAGATCCCCAGCTCTTTTGCGATCGCCATCGCCGTGATCTTGTGGTCTCCGGTAATCATCACCGGTCGGATATGCGCCTGTTTACATTTTTCTACCGCTTCTTTTGCTTCTTCTCTCGGTGGGTCTATCATAGCCACCATTCCTAAAAATGTCAAATGGTTTTCGTCCTGCAAAGTCAGATTCTGATCCGTGATCTTCCTCGTGGCAAACGCCAGCACCCGGAGTCCGTTTTTGGAAAACTCTTCGTTGGCTTTTAAGATATTTCTGCGGTCCGTCTCCGTCATTCCCTGACGTTTCCCGTTTATCTCTATGTAATCCGTCCTGCACAGCAATTCATCCACGGCTCCCTTGGTGGTCATGTACTTCTGATCTCCAATCTGATAAGCCACGGACATCAGCTTCCGGTCCGAGTCAAAGGGCAGTTCTCCGATCCTCGGATACTGCTTTCGGATCCTTTCTGCATCCACCCGGTGTCCGTTAGAAAAGTTCAAAAGAGCTACTTCCGTGGGATCTCCAATCTCTTTTCCCTCCGCAATACTGGCATCGTTGCAGAGGATTCCGGCATAGAGGAGCTTTCTTTGCGCCTTATGATCGGTATTCACCTGGGCGTCGCTTCCGCTTTTTCCCTCCACAAAGAATTTTTTTACCGTCATCTTGTTCTGTGTCAGGGTTCCGGTCTTATCGGAACAGATCACCGAGACGCTTCCCAGTCCTTCCACTGCCTGCAATTTTCTGATAATGGCATGTTCCTTCACCATCTTTCTCGTGCCAAATGCCAGGACAATGGTCACGATGGAGCTTAGGGCTTCCGGAATTGCCGCCACCGCCAGCGCAATGGCAAAGATAAAGGCATTTAAGACATCCTCCCCTCTCATAACGCTAAGACCAAAGATCAGGGCGCAGAGAACTAAGATTCCGATGGACAGATAAGTACCGAAGTTATCCATGCTGACCTGCAGCGGAGTTTTTTTCTGCTTCGTATCATTCAATAGCTTTGCGATCTTACCGACTTCCGTATCCAGTCCAATGCCTGTTACCAGGAACTTTCCTCTTCCGTTTACAACGAAACTGCCGGAAAAGACCATATTGGTCTGATCTCCAACCACTACTTCCTTTTCCAGTGCGTCGATCTGTTTTTCCACGCAGAGACTTTCCCCTGTTAGGGCGCTTTCGTTGACCTTCAATCCTGCTGTCTCAATGAGACGTCCGTCCGCACAGACATAGTCTCCGGCTTCTAAAACCACCACGTCTCCCGGCACCACCTCATTGCAGGGAAGGACGGATAAGGCTCCCTCTCTTAAAACCTTCGCCTCCGGCATGGACAGTTCCCGCAGGCTTTCCAGAGAGTGATCCGCTTTCTTCTGCTGAACCGTTCCAAGGATGGCGTTCATGGTGATGACTGCCGCGATAACGATACAACTTTCTATATCTCCCAAAAAGGCGGAGATCAAAGCTGCACCGATCAGTATCAGCACCAGCACATCGGCAAACTGCCCGAAAAAAATCATCAGGGCGCTCTTTCCCTCCCCGCCCGGCAGCTCATTCCTGCCATATTTCTCCTGGCGTTTTAAAGCTTCTTTGTTGGATAATCCCGTAACGCCGCTATCCAATTGCTCAAATGCATCTTTTGTCTTCATCTGATAAAATCTCTTCATCTTTTTTCCTCCATTCCTGCCCGGAGTCCCTTATTCAGTCTCAGATCTGACATCAGCTTCCACAAAAAAAGAGACTCCTGTTGCAATTTTCTTACAACAAAAGTCTCGCTGCTTCGTTACGAACCGGATATCTGTATCGCCTTTGTTACAGTATCGTATTGACGGCATCGTAAACACCCTGGGGTGCCAACTACTCCCTTTCATTACTGATACCATATCAGATGATTCTGCTCCGGTCAAACCTTCCGGGAAAATCTTGACACTTTCTTTATGTCTCCACCTTCTCCTCGGGCTCAGGCAGGATCATCCGAATCCTTTCCACTCTGTTTTTATCCATAGACTCTACGATCAGCTCTACGCCGTCCTCCGTCACGATGCTCTCCCCCGGCTTTGGAAAATGATCCAATAGACCGATGACATAGCCTCCAATGGAATCATAGTCCTCAGATTCAAATTTCAGACCCAGTTCTTCACACAGATCCTCCAGGTTCTGGGAACCTAAGACCTCATATTCCCTATCTCCCAGCCATACCACCGGATCTTCCTCATCCGTATCGTACTCGTCCCGAATCTCTCCCACGATCTCCTCTAAAAGATCCTCCAGAGTAATCAGCCCCGCCGTGGCGCCGTACTCGTCCAGCACGATGGCTACGCTGATGGAAGAGCTTCTCATATCCATGAACAGCTCCGCCGTGTTTTTATGTTCATAAGTATAATAAGGCTTTCTTAAAATATCCCGGATATGGAACTTCTCCTTGTCGTCATACAAGAGCAGATCCTTCATATTGATAATGCCGATGACATTGTCCGTGGTGTCCTCGTATACCGGAAGTCTCGTGAACTTGTCCTCCCGGAAAATCTCGATCAGCTCCTCATAGCTGCTGTCCACCGGCGCAAACGTCATGTCGATCCGGGGCACCATCACCTCTTTTGCCTGAGCGTCCCCAAAGTCGAAAAGATTGTTGATCATAACCTTTTCTTCCGTCTCAATGACTCCCGTCTCATGGGACACATCCACAATGGTCCGCAGCTCCTCCTCCGTCATGGCATTGGAATTTGCGTTGGGATCAATTCTCAATATTTTCAAAAAGACCATGGCTATCTGGTTGACTGCAAAAATAACCGGCGTCAGAATACGCATAAGCCAGTAAATGGTCTTGGCATAAGCCAGTGAGATCTGGTCTGAATGAATGGTTGCAATGGTCTTCGGTGAGATCTCTCCAAATACCAGGATCAACAGGGTCAGGATTCCTGTGGCAATTCCCGCTCCCTTACTGCCCAAAAGGTCGATTGCCAGTGTGGTTGCAATGGAAGAAGCGGAAATATTCACAATATTATTTCCAATCAGAATAGCGCTGAGCATCTTTCCCTGATCGTCCGTCACCTTTAAGACGGTCTGCGCCCTCTTGTCCCCTTCCTCACTCATTTTTCTCATTCGTATCTTATTTACAGTTGTAAGCGCTGTCTCCGCTGATGAAAAGAATGCGGATAACATCAGTAGTATTACCAGACTTATCAGCCGTATCGCCTCGCCTGAATCCAAAAAATCACTCTCCTTTACTTATGGAATAATATAACTTATCTCATTTAAAAAGGCAATTCATTTTTAAGAGTTTCACTGCAATTTCACAGGTTTTTTTGGCAAATTCCCGCTCCATCCCGTAAGTTTCCCTGCGCAAAAGCTGATTCTGATAAAAAAATCCCAGATTTTTTTCATAATACTGCTCAAACCGCAGATTGTAGGGAATGGCTCCACACTCCTCCTCCGACATCCGAAACAGGTTTTGGCACATCCTTTCCCCGTCCCGGAAGCTCACGGGGCTGCTGTTGAGCAGATAAAAGACTTTTCCCCTTATGTGACAGCGCTCTTGAAAATAGGAAGCGATGATCTTCTCATCCTGGGGAAGATTTACCACCACGGTATCCACACTCTGAAAAAGACTCTTTACCGGAGGGTCCAGATGATTCCCGCAGTCTAAAAAGACATGCTCCCATGCTTCCTTTTGAAGTTGATCGATCCTTGGAATCGCTTTTTGATAATTATGAAGGGCGCATATCTTCGCCCCGTACTGAATGCGCAGAATGTTTGCAAGAATCCTCATATTTTTTCCAGTCTGTCCTTCCCTGGACGGACTCCAGAATAACATTACCATCGATGACCTCCTTTGTCATCGGTGATCTGTGAGATAAAAGATAAGAATGATCTTATCATATCCCAGTTTTCTGAAATTGTAAACTCTTAAATATTCAACTTTCCTGTACAAAGGAGAATGTTTTTCAACAAATCTGCTTTCATTTATTTATTTTTCATATAATTTATGTTACAATGAACGAAATAACAGAAAAGGTGGTGGTTTTATGATAGCAGACAAGAAGGGATATACCATCGGATTGATCCTTGCCAACGCTTCCAGCAGCTTCACAACCGCATTTATGGATCTGTTTGAGCAGGAACTCTACCAGAAGGATTCCCAACTGGTCATCGGACTTACCAATCACGACATCAACAGAGAACGTTACTATCTGGAACTTTTCGGAAGCACCACCGACGGGATCATCATTCTGTCGGACTCCAGTGAATATGCGGAGCTTTCCGACGCCATTCCGGCTTCCATACCTACGGTTTTCATCCACCGCGCTCCGGCAGGCTGTGAACGGACCGCCATTATTGAGAACGATTATTCGGCTACCTTTCAGGCTGTCTTAAATCTCGTTCACTCAGGATATCCAAATGTGGCTCTGATCTGCCGGAATATCAGGTTCTCCACCAGCCGGGAGATCATCAAGGCTTACCGGGAAGCCATGGAGACCACGCCTGCGGGATTCCATGAGGACTGGATCTTTGAATATAACACAAAGGATCCGGATTATATGGAATCTCTGACTACAGCGATCACACAGAAGGGCTGCAGCGGGCTTCTCGCCGCCTCCATCGAGGTCACCGAACGTCTGGCTCCCTACATTTACGAATACAACCTCTCCCATGAGGAACCGCTGTCTTTAACAGGATTCTCCACAGAAAACCGGAGTACCGTTCTTTTCAAGAGTCTGGATACGATCCAGCGTCCGATCCAGCGCACCGTGGATCTGGCTTTGCAGCAGCTTTTCCAGCTTATGGAACGCCCGGATCTTCCGGTCAATAAGTACAGTGTGAAGGGTTCCCTGCTGATGCGGACGAAGGATGCGTTTCAGACTTTATAAAATTTTGAAAAATATAATCTGGATTTGATATTTTTATATTTATCTTTCTAATAAATATATCAAAAAATGCACCTCCAATGTCAGACTCTCCGATATGCCTGCATTGTCAGGTGCATTTTCTTATATCATAGGAAAAGAACCTTGCCACGCCAAAGCGTGACATTCCTCTCCCCATGACATAACTCTCCCTATGACATAAAAAGCTCCTCGCGCCGATTAAAACGTGATAGTTTCTCCCCCATCCAAAGCTCTTTCAAATTCTGCGAGAAGCTCTTCCTGATAATCCTGCGTGAAGTCACCCTCCCTCAATCTGGGATAAGCCTCATCCCTCAGTTTCCTCCAGCTCTCTCCCTCACGATTTACTACAATGGGATAGAACCAGACATGGTTTTTCACCGCCGCCTCATAGTCTCCCAGAGCGTCTCCCACCATGATGGTCCGTTTTCTGTCATATCCCTTTTCCAACAGCTTTCTGATACATTCTGCCTTTGTTCCTGCCTCCTGGCTTAACAGAACTTTACAGGAGGACTTCAGCCCATATTTAGACCACTCCTCCTCCACCGCCTGCCCGTTGGCGGAGGAGACTGCTGCAAGATCCGCTTCCCGGCTCAGCTCTTCCATGACTTCCCGCACATGCTCAAAGGGTCCCTCTTCCTTCTTCATCATCCTGATGGCAAGGTTGACATGGATACTCCAAAGAAGAGCGTCCTCCATACAAGGATTCTTTTTCTTCTGGCACTCCGCCAAAAGAGCGGGGTTGGAGAGCTCTTTTGTTTCTTTTGTCCACCTTGTGAACTCCTCCAGCCCCTCCGTCTCATAGCCTTTTTCCGCCGCCCATTCCAGGCCTTTGGCAAGTCCCTTAAAACGGTTGATCCCCCTGGTTCTGGTAAAGAGATTGACGCGGTTCCAATAATTCAAAGCTTCCTCTTTCACCGCTTCTAACCCAAACTGCTTCACCCACTCCGGTCCGAAACATTCAAAATGCTTGCTGTTCATGGTATTCATTGCGCAGCCGTCGCTGTCAATGCAGATCAGGTATTCCTTTTCCTTTTGAAAATCCAATGCTTCCATTCCTACTCCTTAAACTCCTTAATAGCGGGTATCCATCATTCCACAGAAGGAATCCACCGGATCCTTCCCTGTAAATTCAGAACGTCCCATGAGTTTTTCCACAAGGGCGTCCAGGGTATGCTCATTCTTGTCATAACAATTGATATAGGTCTTGATCTGGGGCACGTCCGCCAGATGGAAGGGACTTGCGATGGAGACAAAAATCGTCGGAACCTCATGGACGTACCATGGAATATCCGGTGTTCCCTTACTCATCTTCCAATTGATACGCTGGGTGACGCCAAAGAGGTTTGTGATCTCCGCCAGCTGAATGATCAGATCGTAGTTATCGGTGATGGAACGGATGGGCGCTTTTCCAGCATACATATTCATCATCATCTGTCCCGCTTCTTCTTCCGGCGCATTCAGGATCTTATCCATCATGGACTCATAGATGGTCACCTGGAAGCCTTCCTGTTCCAATCTCTCCTTCAGATACTCCACAGGCTTCTTCTTCCCCTTTCCGCCCATCATAAAGGCAAATGGATTGGCGGTCTCCTGGGGTACTAGGAGGATCCGCTTCTGTGTTTTAGGAGAAATAGGAAGCGGTGATTTTCCGATATTCTTTACCAGGGTGATGGCTTTTTCCGATACCTCCCTTGCGATCTTATGGAACTCCTCGCTTCCGATCACGCTTAAGCCCTCCGCCGGAGGAACGATCTCTTCTTTCTTCTTTTTGTGAAGTCCCAGATATGCCTTGATCCCCAGGATCCTTCTCAGAGCATCCTCCAATCGTTCCTCGGTGATGATCCCCTGTTCGTATCCTTCCATCATATAACCGAAGTCCTCCTCCGGGTCGTTAAAGAACAGGAACATATCACAACCCGCCGCAATGGCTGTCGGAAGCATCTTGCTGCGCTTCATAGCAGAGGTCATGGCAACCATATGGGAGGCGTCGGTGACCACCATTCCGTTGAATCCCAGCTTTCCTTTTAGAAGGTCGTTGATCAGCTCTTTTGAGAGGGTCGCCGGAAGCATCTGATCCATCTCCATAGTGGGATGGAAATATTTCTGATAGGAGGGCAGCATGATGTGTCCCGCCATAACGGTGTGCACCCCGGCTTCAATCATTCCGGCATAGACCTTCCCAAAGGTCTCGTCCCACTCTTCGGTGGAATAGGTGTTGACGGAATTGCTCAAATGCTGATCTCTCTCGTCGATTCCATCCCCCGGAAAATGCTTCATGGCGCAGACCATATTGCTCTCCATAAATCCCTTCATATACGCCTTGGACATCTCCAAAACGCGGTCCGGGTCATCCCCGAAGCTCCTTGCGGAGATGATCGGGTTCCTCCAGTTGCGGTTGATATCGGTGATTGGCGCAAAGGACCAGTTACAGCCCACTGCCGCCGCCTCGATTCCTGAAACCCTTCCCATCTCATAGGCATATTTCGGATCATCGGTGGCCCCGATCTTCACCTCCTGCCCGATCTCCGTTCCATCGGTACAGGCGCCGTTTCCCCCGGCTTCCGTGTTCGCCGCAATGAGGAGCGGGATCTTAGCGTTTTCCTGTAAGATCCGGTTCTGCTCATGCACTTCTTTGGCAGTTCCCGGATTGTAACGGACAGCTCCGATCTTGTATTTTTCCAATACGTCTTTTAAATATTCTTCCGACCGCTCCGAACCCATATTGACAAAGAGCTGACCGATCTTCTCCTCCGTCGTCATGCCCGCAATGGTGTCCTCCACCCATTTGATATCCTCATCCTCTAAAAAATAAGGCTTTTTTCTAAGATCTACCTTTTCCATGCTTCCTCCTACACACCTGAATATGCTAAAAATCCGCCGTCCACAGGAATCACCGCCCCTGTGATAAAGCCGGACGCCTCATTGTTAAGTAAAAACAACAACGTTCCAATCAACTCCTCCGCCTCTCCAAAACGTCCCATAGGCGTCGCCGCTAAGATCTTACCGGTTCTTGGCGTCGGCGTTCCGTCTTTTTCAAATAGCAGATTTTTGTTCTGTATGGTGGAAAAAAATCCCGGCGCAATGCCGTTGACCCGGATACCGCTTTTGGAAAAATGCACGGCAAGCCACTGGGTAAAATTGGATACCGCCGCCTTCGCCCCGCTATATGCCGGAATCTTGGTCAAAGGCGCATAGGCGTTCATGGAGGAGATATTAATAATACTGCAACCCTCCCTCTCAAGCATATCCGTTGTGAACTCCTGAGTCGGAAGCAAGGTTCCGATGAAGTTCAGGTTGAACACCATCTCCACGCCGCTTTGTTCCAGATCGAAAAAGGATTTTTCCCCCTCCTTTAACGTACCCGGCTCATAGTACTCCTGATCCGTGGTAGCCTTCGGGTGATTGCCTCCCGCCCCGTTGATGAGGATGTCGCAGGGACCAAAATCCTTCAAAATCTCCTCATGCGCCTGCTTTAAGCTCTCTTTTTGCAGGACATTGGCTTCATAGCCCTTCGCCGTATTTCCCTCTTTTTGGATCTCCTGCGCCATCTTCTCAGCCGCCTCCCGGTTCAGGTCTAAAAGGGCTACTTTTGCCCCAGCCTGTGCCAGCGCTTTTGCAAAGATTCCTCCAATCACTCCCCCCGCGCCTGTGATGACTGCAGTTTTTCCCGTCAAATCCGTATTCAATGGTAACTTCATTATGATCTCCCTTCATTCTTTTCTATGGCTTCCCAGAGTCCGTTCAGATAGGACGCTCCCAGCGCCCTGTCATAGAGCCCGTAGCCTGCTCTTCCGGTCTCTCCCCAGATCATCCTTCCGTGATCGGGACGGATATAGCCGTCAAATCCGTTGTCGTACAGTGCCTTTGCAATAGCATACATATCCAGACTTCCGCACAGAGAAGGATGGGCGCTCTCCTCAAATCCGTTGTCCAGAAGTTTTACATTTCTCATATGCACAAAATGGATCCTTCCCATAGCGGCGTATTTTGCCGCCATCTTCGGCACGTCGTTGTGACCGGAACAGCCTAAGGATCCGGTACAAAGGGTGATGCCGTTGTGCTTATCGTCCACGATCTTCAAAAAACGATCCAGATTTTTCTCATCTGTGATAATGCGGGGCAGTCCGAAGATACTCCAGCATGGATCGTCCTCATGGATCGCCATGTTCACATCGCACTCTGCCGCCACCGGAATGATACGTTTTAAAAAATATTCCAGATTGCTCCACAGATCCTCCTCACTGAGTTGATTGTACTCTTCCACCACGCTTTTTAACTCTTCTCTGTTGTAGGACGCATCCCATCCCGGCAGAGTCAGATCACTGTCTGTCTCCAGCGGGTTCACCTGATCCACCTGCTCCTGATAGTAGACCAGGGTGGTGGAACCGTCCGGCAGTCTGTGATCCAGCTGAGTTCTCGTCCAGTCGAAGACCGGCATGAAATTGTAGCAGATACATTTTACCCCTGCCTTCGCCACGCGGCGGATATTCTCACAGTAATTTTCAATATAGCGGTCTCTCTGCGGTTTGCCCAGCTTGATATCCTCATGAACCGGGATACTCTCAATGACTTCAAACTTCAAGCCATGCTCCTCCACCTGCTTTTTCAAGTCCGCAATGGACTCCTCGCTCCATACCTCTCCCACGGGAACATCGTACACCGCGGTTACAATTGTCTCCATCTTTGGAATCTGACGGATATAGGCAAGACTGACCTCATCCTCATTTCCATACCAACGAAACGATAATTTCATTACGCCACCTCTTCTCCTCTCTTTTCTTTTAAAATCCTTGTATTTTCAATGACCACTTTCTTAGAAAGCGGATATAGGAACATCATCACCAGACCCACCAGGATATAGATAATTCCCGGAAACAGGGTCGCTAATCCGTAGATCCCCGCCTTCACTGACTCCGTCTGGGAGGTGGCCAGAGAATTGTATCCAATGGCGGACAGTGCAAAACCGCTGATTCCTCCCGCCAGCGCCTGTCCTACCTTCCTGGCGAAGGAATAAAATCCGTAGACTGTTCCGTCATCCCTGGATCCGGTCTTGACCTCCTTGTCGTCAATGACGTCGGTAATCAAAGCCCAGATCAACATATTAAAGTAGTTCATTCCCAGCATCCCAATGAAGGACAGGGTAATAAAGACCGCAAGGCTTGTGGTGTGCAGCAAATAGGTAATGAGATAGACCAGTCCTGCCAGAAGGCATCCCAAAGCCGCCGATTCCTTTTTTCCAAATCTGGTGGAAATTCTTGTGGATATGACCGCCAGAATGATCACTACGGGCAGATTCAGCACCCCGAAGAAGGCAAGCGCCCTCGTATTACGGAAATAATCCGCAAACAGATAGGTGTTGATTCCCTGCGTCATAAGCATCGCCAAAAGAAGCAGGATCGCGGCTAAAATCACCGACAACAGCGGACGGCTGGTAAAGATTCCTTTTAAGGAAGCTCCTAACCCCGTCTGGGAACCCTCTGTTTTTCTTACGATCTTCACACGCTCGGTGGTGAGAAAATAGCAGATCAGATAGCAGACGATTGCAAGTACGGAAAAAACGCCTGCTAATATCGTAAAGTTCCTGCCGCTTACCACCTGATTTCCCTCTGCATCCGTATAATAAATGATCAACGGCGTCACGGTACTGATCAGAGTTCCCGCAAAGGCAGCGCCCAGAGAACGGTAGACGGACAGATCCGCCCGGTCCTTCGGCTCCTCGGAAATGGCGGAAGCCATGGAGCCATAGGGAATATTAATAGAGGTATAAAATACCGATCCCCACAAAATATAAGTTATAAACATATATACCAGCTTCACCGTCATGGAAGCGCCCGCCAACGCCGACTGATACATCAAGAAACTGGCAATCGCCACCGGACCGCACATCCTGCGGATCCAGCAGCGGAACCGCCCGTCCTTCGCCGTGTCGACCGAATCCACGATCCTTCCCATTCCGATATCGGTAAAGGCGTCCACGCATCTTGCCACCAAAAAGAGGACTCCCACCATCCCGGCGGAAATACCCCAGACCTTCGTATAAAATACCATCAGATACGAACTGGCAAAGATAAACGTGAAGTCATTTCCGAAATCTCCAAATAAATAACCCCACTTATCCCTCGCGCCAAAGGGTTTTATTTCCTTATTGTCATCCATAAATGATTCCTCCTGTATATTTTCCTCATAGAAAAGAAATACTTTTATCAGCATGACCAATATTTCTGTGCTTTATGCAAGGAGGAATAAAATGAAACCATTTATGGATGAGAACTTTTTACTTTCTAATGATACGGCAAAAATGCTCTATCAAAATTATGCGAAAAATATGCCGATCATAGACTATCACTGCCATCTGAATCCATATGAGATCGCAAAAGACAGACAATTTGAAAATATCACACAGCTCTGGCTGGAGGGCGATCATTATAAGTGGCGGCTGATGCGCGCCAACGGAGTGGATGAGGAATATATCACAGGGGACGCGGAAGATCGTGAAAAATTCTACAAATGGGCGAAAACCCTGGAAAAAGCCGTCGGCAACCCGCTTTACCACTGGAGCCATCTGGAGTTAAAACGTTATTTCGGATACGATAAGATCCTCTGCTCTAAGACCGCTCCCGAAGCCTGGGATTTTTGCAATGAAAAATTAAAAGAACCGGGCATGAGCGCCCGGTCCCTGATCGTGAAATCCAACGTGAACCTGATCTGTACCACCGACGATCCCATTGACAGCCTGAAATGGCATGAGGAATTGATTGCAGACTCCTCCTTTGACACGGCGGTTCTGCCCACCTGGCGTCCGGACAAGGCATTCCAGATCACGTCTCCCTCCTATGGAGATTATCTGCTCTCCCTGGGAGAAGTCAGCAATATCAAGATCTCTTCCTTCCAGACGCTGTGTCTCGCCTTAAAACGGAGAATGAACTTTTTCCAGGAACACGGCTGCCGTATCAGCGACCACAGCTTTCCCTATATCGCCTGCCGTCCCTGCCCTGAGGAGGACGTGGAAGCCATCTTCACAAAGGCTTTGGAGGAAGCGCCTGTCACAGAGGAGGAAGCCTTACAGTTCCAGACTGCCCTGCTGTGCTTCTTAGGACGTCAGTATCACAAATTTGGCTGGGCAATGCAGCTTCACTTCGGCGTCCGTCGAAACAACCACGAGAGACAGTCCAGACGTCTCGGTCCCGATACCGGCTTCGACTGCATTGGAGCCTCCGCTCCTCTGGACGAACTGGCAGGATTTTTGAACCTGCTGGCTCTCACCAATGAGCTTCCAAAGACTATTCTCTATTCCCTGAATCCCAACGACAATGCCGCCACTGACACCATCATCGGCTGTTTTCAGGACGACTCTGCCGTGGGCAAGATCCAGCATGGCAGCGCCTGGTGGTTCAACGATCACTATGCGGGTATGAGGGATCACTTAACTTCTCTGGCTTCAAACGGGCTTTTGGGGAACTTTATCGGAATGCTGACGGATTCCAGGAGTCTTGTTTCCTATACAAGACATGAGTATTTCCGGCGGATTCTCTGCGAGTTGATCGGGACATGGGTGGAGGATGGGCAGTTTCCGAATGATCGGGAGGTGTTGTCGGGGATCGTTACGGATATCTGTTATAACAATGCGGTGAGGTATTTTCACTTTTCTGTGTGAGGTTGGGAAGGATGTGCACATCCCCCGCTATCCCTGGTATGGTCCGGCGGAACCGGCAGTCCGGGGCGGGAATTTCTAAGCGCTCCGTTGGACACTTCCGATAACGAACGCAACCGGCTTCGACTCGCCATCCCTGGCTCGGCTCAGCCTCTCGCGGACATCCGTGTCCGCTCGTTCCTGACTTAGGCGGACCGCTAAGTAATTCCTCCCCCCGGCTGCCAAGTTCCGCCGAACCATACCAGGGATAGCGGGGGATGGGATATACTTCCGCTGGTTGTGTCTGCTGCGTTGTGGAAATGGGACGTATCTGGCTAATAATAGCCAAAATCGTAAAAATATCCATAACCTTCATAACGCAAACGCCCAACATTGCACAGCGTAGATGCATGGGGCACAAATCGTAGTTCACAGATGTGACTTTGGACGGGGATTAGAAGTTCTTAGTATTTCTTCACAACCAACAACGAGCGGACACGGATGTCCGCGAGAGGCTGAGCCGAGCCAGGGACGGCGAGTCGAAGCCGGTTGTGTCCGTCCCCATCGACCTACCATAAGAAATGCTTAGAACTTCTTATCCCCGAACAACGGAACATCTGTGAACTACGATTTGTGCCCCATGCCTCAACACAGTCCAATCAAAAAGTGCCCCTAAAGTCCTATCACGACCTTAGCGACACTTCCATTATTCTATCTCTGTTTTTATCAGCTAACTTCTACTCTTCCTCCGCTGTGCTGACCTCAATTCCCAGCTCTTCCAACTGTTTAACATCCACCGGGCTCGGCGCCTGGGACATCAGACAGGACGCATCCTTCACCTTCGGGAAGGCGATCACGTCGCGGATGGAATCGCACTGCATCATGAGCATGACCATACGGTCTAATCCGTAGGCAAGTCCTGCGTGAGGCGGTACTCCATACTTGAATGCATCTAACAGGAATCCGAACTGCTCGTGTGCCTGCTCTTTGGTAAATCCAAGCACTTCCAACATTTTCTCCTGAATATCGTCCTGATGGATACGGACGGAACCTCCGCCAAGCTCTGTTCCGTTTAAGACGATATCGTAGGCTTTGGCACGGACTGCTCCCGGATCGGAGTCAATCTTGTCCCAGTCCTCTTCCATTGGCATGGTAAAAGGATGGTGCATCGCCATGAAGCGGTTCTCCTCTTCGGACCACTCTAACAATGGGAACTCTGTGACCCATAAGAAGTTGTACTGGCTCTTATCGAGTAAGTCTAACTGGCGGGCAAGTTCTAAGCGGAGTGCTCCTAAGACATCCCATACGACCTTATTTTTATCAGCGGCAAAAAGGAGTAAGTCTCCTGGTTCTCCCGCCATCTTTTCTACTAAGGTCTGTAACTCCTCCTCTGTCATGAATTTTGCGAAGGAGGACTTGTAGGTTCCGTCTTCGTTGATGGAGAGGTAGGCAAGTCCCTTTGCACCGTAGCCCTTTGCGAACTCTACCAGCTTGTCTATCTTTTTACGAGGCATTGCTCCCTGACCTTTGGCATTGATACCGCGGACAGAACCGCCGTTTTCCAAAGCTCCGGTGAAGACTCCGAATCCGCATCCTGCTACGACCTCAGATACGTTGACAAGTTCCATTCCAAAACGGGTGTCCGGTTTATCGGAACCGAAGCGGTCCATGGCTTCCTGCCAGGTCATTCTTGGGATCGGAAGCGGAACTTCCACTCCGATTGCTTCTTTGAATACATAGGCTAAGAGTCTTTCGTTGACGTCGATAACGTCGTCCACATCCACAAAGGAAAGCTCCATGTCCGCCTGGGTGAACTCCGGCTGTCTGTCGGCTCTTAAATCCTCGTCGCGGAAGCATCGTGCGATCTGAAAATAACGGTCATAACCGGAACACATTAAAAGCTGTTTGTAGAGCTGTGGAGACTGCGGCAGGGCGTAAAAGGAACCCGGATGCACACGGCTTGGTACAAGGTAATCCCTTGCTCCCTCCGGTGTGGATTTCATCAGGATCGGAGTCTCAATCTCTAAGAAACCTTCTTTTTCCATAAAGTTGCGAAGGAGCATGGATACCTTGCTCTTCATCATGATATTGCGCTGTAAGTCTGGTCTTCTTAAATCCAGATAGCGGTGTTTGAGACGCACCTCTTCCTTGGTCTGGCAATTCTCCTCGATTGGGAATGGCGGCGTCTCCGCCTCGGAGAGGATACGGATATCCTCTGCGATGACTTCGATGTCTCCGGTCTTTAAATGTTCGTTGACTGCGGCGGTACGCTTCTGTACCACTCCGGTCACTGCTACCACAAATTCATTTCTCAGTGTTCCCGCCTTTGCAAAGCCCTCGCTTCCCACCTGCGGCTCGTCAAATACCACCTGTAAGAGCCCGCTTCTATCTCTTAAGTCGATAAAAATCAGACTTCCTAAATTTCTTCTTTTCTGTACCCAGCCCATCACAGTGACGGTCTCGCCGATATTCTGATTTGAGACTTCGGTACATCTGTGTGTCCTGTGCAAACCTTTCATTGATTCTGCCATTTTCTATTTTCCTCCATCCATAACTTATTACCTATTCAGCACATAGCTTTCTAACGATTGAAGAATTCTACGATTTCCTCATATCCTTCTTTTGCCAACTGCTCTTTTTGGAACTTTTTATTCTTATTCATACGGCTGACCAATACCTGTAAGCCTGCCTTCCTTTCCTCCTGCGCCTGCTTCATCACTTCACAGAGCTTTTCAGATGAATAGCCCTTTTCAATCAAGTAAGCTTTTTTCTTTGGCTGGGTTGGAATCTGGAACCCATTTTCTAATAACAAAAGAACAATTCTCTCAAATCCAATGGAAAATCCACATGCCGGAACATCTTTTCCCGTAAATTTGCCAACCATCTTATCATAGCGTCCACCGCCTCCGCAGCTTCCACCAAATTCCGGAATTGCAATCTCAAAAATTGTTCCGGTATAGTAAGACATTCCCCGAACTAAGGTCGGATCAAAGACCATCTCAAAGTCAGCTTCCTTGGTAGCCTCCACATTTGTAATAATCTCCTGTAAACTCTTAGACACTTCTTCCTCTAAGACATCCTTTAAAGTATCCGCAAGATATGTGATTCCATTCTCTGCCTCTTCAATTCCCTTGAAAAGACCTAAGTATTTTTCAACAGACTCTTTCGCATAGCCCTCTTTCTCCAACTCTTCGGCTACGCCCTCCAATCCGATTTTATCCATCTTATCTAAGATGATAAATACGGTATCATAATCTTCCTCGGCAAAACCACTGTAAGCCGCCATTGCCTTTAAGATTCTTCTCTCATTGATACGAATCTGGAAATTCTTAAATCCAAGTTTTCCAAGGGTCGTGGTGGTTGCCAGAATCAACTCGATTTCCGCTAAGTTGCTCGGCTCTCCCAGGATATCTATATCACACTGCATGAACTGGCGGTAACGACCTCTCTGCGGTCTGTCCGCTCTCCAGACATTTCCCATCTGCAATGCCTTAAACGGAGCCGGAAGGTCATTGGCATTGTTGGAATAATAGCGCACCAGCGGTACGGTCAGGTCATAACGCAGCCCCATATCCACAACGTCGGCGTCTGTCTTTGCTGTCTCCAGATTTAACTTCTCCCCGCGTTTTAATACCTTGAAAATCAGCTTTTCATTCTCACCGCCCTGCTTACTGCTCAGATTTCCGATGTCCTCTAAGCACGGGGTCTCAATCGAGGTAAAACCGAACTTTCCATAGGTCTCCTTGATTACGCTGATGACATAATCCCGAATCTGCATTTCCTGTGGCAGAATATCCTTCATACCGGTAACCGGTTTCTTTTTTAATGCCATTGTAGTTCCTCCATCTTCTTTTTCTTTCTCTCTATCATTTCATCAACTCTTGACAAATAATTTGTCACATCCTTGACATTTTCTACCCGCTCCATCCTGGCTGCATGGTCGAAGACGAACTTCGTCGTGGCACCCGCTCCAAGTGCCATGATGGTCTGCTTTTCCTCCATAATTAAAATATTATAGATTCCTGCCTTTCCTTCTTTGGCGTAGCCCACATTCTCAAAGTTGCCTGCCATGTTTTTCTGACGATACAGATAATAAGGCTCCAAACCCATCTCTTTGCAATACTTTGCCGTCAAATCAATATGTTCCCAGGTATTTTCCATCTTCAGATTTTTATAATCATCTTTAAACATATTCAGCCTTGCCGCCCGCTTGATTGCCAGGGAATGGACGGTGATATTATCCGGGTCCAGCTCTTTTAATACTTCCATGGTGTGGCGTACATCTTCAATGTCCTCATTTGGAAGTCCCATAATCAAATCCATATTGATATTTTCAAATCCCAGCTCCCTTGCCATCAAAAAGCTGTCAATGGTCTGTTCCACAGTGTGGTGGCGCCCGATGATATCCAGCGTCTCCTGTTTCATGGTCTGGGGATTAATCGAGATTCTGGAAATCCCATGATCTCGCAGCGCCTCTAACTTTTCTTTTGTAATACTATCCGGTCTCCCCGCTTCCACTGTAAATTCCAACAGATGGGATAAATCAAAACTGGATTTAATTTTTTTAATTAGTCTGTTCAACTGCGCTGGGGACAGGGTGGTAGGCGTTCCTCCTCCGATATAGATAGTGTTCAGATAGCGGTCTTTGCACTGCTCCGCCGTAAAATCGATCTCCCGCTCCAACGCATCCAGATAAGAGTCTACCTGTGATTCCCACGCCGAAAGAGGGTAGGAGGTAAAAGAACAATACAGGCAGGTGCTTGGGCAAAACGGGATTCCGATATAGAGACTGTATCCCTTCTCATAATCCAGGCGGCTCAATAATGCCAGTTCCCTCTTTGCAATCTCAATACTCAGATCCGTCTTTTCTTCACTGCAAAAATAGGTCTCCTTCATATGATCCCTGATTTGGGCTTCCAGGCAGCCCTCCTCCAGCATCCCCATAGGAATCTTGGTGGGACGGATCCCCGTCAGCGTTCCCCAGGGCAGAACCTGCCCTGTATAGTTGGAAAACAATTCGTAGATTCCCCGCTTTAAGCGGTTTTTGGTCTCCTTCCTGTCGGAAAAATCCACCGGAATGCACACAGCCCCCGGCGTTCTCTCTTCCGCCCTTACACAGGCTCCTATGACACTGACCTGGATCTGGTTTTTTTCTCTCTCAAAAAGAACCTCCATACGGAACAATGGAGCTTCTTTTGCCTCTAAATCTTCAATTTTTTCCCTATCGGCAAAGACCTTCACATCCTCCTTTGGAAAAAAGGCTTTTACCAGAGAATGGATGTCGTACTCAAAATCTGCCTCACTCAAACAAACTGTAATCATTTTCTATCCTAAAACATTTTCTTATAGCCGGTCATATCTGCATTTTCGGGAAATGCTCCCGTCCCAAAACTCCTATGTTTCCTTCCTATCAAAGAAACGGGTTATATTTTCTCTCCATCCCTATAGTAGTCATATCCTCATGACCCGTATAGACCTCCGTATCATCCGGCAGAGACATCAGCTTTTCCTGGATGGAGCGTATCAGAGTGGATGCGCTGCCCGTCGGAAAATCCGTCCTCCCCACAGACTGGCAAAACAGGGTATCCCCGGAAAACAAGGTTTTTTCCTCTTCCAGATAATAGCACACTCCGCCCAGAGTATGTCCCGGCGTATGGAATACCTGAATGTCAAAGCCTGCCAGATGCAGTACCTCTCCATCCTTCACATAGCGGTCCGCATGGAATTTCAATGTCTGTCCAATCATTCCGGAGAGATTGATCCTCGGATCCTCCAGGGTCTCCCGCTCTGCCTCATGGGCATAAATCTCAATCCCATATTCATTCGCCACTTCCTCTGCCGCCATGGCATGGTCAAAATGACCGTGAGTCAGAAGAACGGCAACCGGAGTCACACCGTCGCTTTTTATGATTTTTGCGATCCCTGGGGCGTTATCACCCGGATCTATGATCAATGCTTCCTTCGTCTTGGTATTCTCCGCAAGATAGCAGTTCGTGGCTACCGCTCCCACTATCATATGCTTTACTGCTAAATCAGGCATACTGCCTCCTTCCTATATTCATGGATCCATTTTTATCCGGTGGTTCTCTCAATATCAATAACGCTCTCCACCTGACGGATCTTTTCAATGAGACTCTGCAATTCCGCCTTTCCTTTCGTATTGAAGGAAACGGAAAGCGTTGCAATTCCCTGCTTGCTGGTCTTAGAATTGATGCCGTTGATATCAATATCCCGCTCAGTAAAGATCCGGGTGATATCCACCAAAAGTCCCGTCCGGTTATGACCAAAGATCTTGATCTCCGCAAGGTAGAGTCCGTTGCTTCCCTCGCTGGCTCCCTGCTGCCATTCCGCATCGATCAGTCTTGCCCGGTCGATCTCCGACATGTTCATGATATTGATACAGTCGGTTCTGTGAATGGAGACTCCTCTTCCCCTCGTAACAAAGCCCACGATCTCATCCCCCGGAACCGGGCTGCAGCACTTGGAAAAATGAACCGCCACATCATACAGCCCCTTTACCACGATTCCGCTCTTGGATTTTGGCGGCAGGATCTTACTGGAATTGATATCCTGGATATTCTCCAGTACCTCCTCATCCGTCACCGGAACCACATGGTCTTTTTTGTATTCCTCCAGCATCTTATTGACGACCTGACCCTCTTTGAGTCCGCCATGTCCCACGCTGGCGAGGGCGGAATCCCAGTCATGGAATCCGTATTTTCTTAAGATCTTATTCTGGTACTCCGGTTTATTGATATCCGACAGCTCGATCCCCTTCATTTTACAGTACTGGGCGATCAGCTCTTTTCCCTTTGCAATATTCTCTTCCTTGAACTGGCTTCGGAACCACTGATTGATCTTATTCTTTGCCTGGGTGCTCTTAACGATGTTGAGCCAGTCGCGGCTTGGTCCGTGAGAATTTTGGGAAGTGATGATCTCAATCCGGTCTCCGTTTTGGATCACATAATCAATGGTCACCAGTTTTCCATTGACCTTCGCCCCGATCATTTTATTTCCCACGGCAGAGTGGATGGCATAGGCAAAATCAATAGGCGTGGAACCTGTCGGCAGATTCTTCACATCTCCCGACGGCGTGAAACAGAATACCGTATCGGAAAAAAGATCCAGGTCGCTCTTTAGCAGACTCATGAACTCCCGGTTGTCGGACATGTCTTTTTGCCATTCCAGGATCTGACGAAGCCAGCTTAATTTCTCCTCCTCCTGGTTCTCCGTGTTATTCCCATTGGAGGCTTCCTTGTATTTCCAGTGAGCTGCGATTCCATACTCCGAGGTTCTGTGCATCTCATAGGTTCGGATCTGAATTTCAAATGGCTGTCCATCCGGTCCGATCAGCGTCGTGTGAAGGGACTGATACATATTCGGCTTTGGCATGGCAATGTAATCCTTAAATCGTCCCGGAATTGGTTTGTACATCTCGTGGATCACGCCCAGGGCGGCATAACAGTCCTTGACATCCTCCACAATAATGCGGATGGCAAACAGGTCATAGATCTGATCCAGCGTCTTATCCTGATTCACCATTTTTTTGTAAATACTGAAAAAATGCTTTGCCCTTCCGTCAATCTCCGCCTCAATGCCGGCTCCGCTGATATGGTTTCTCACCTCATCCACCAGCTTTTGGATATATTCATCCCTGGCGCTTTTTTTCAAAGCAATCTTCTCCACCAGATCATAATAGGCTTCCGGCTCTAAATATTTTAAAGACAGATCCTCCAATTCGATCTTGATCTTGGAAATACCCAGACGCTGCGCAATGGGAGCATAGATATCCATGGTCTCCCTCGCCTTTTCCTTCTGCTTTTCAGGTCTCATATATTTTAAGGTACGCATATTGTGAAGACGGTCTGCCAACTTGATCAGAATCACTCGGATATCGTTCGCCATTGCCAGGAACATTTTTCTTAAGTTCTCCGCCTGCTTTTCCACCTTATCCGCGTCATAGGACAACTGCTCCAGCTTTGTGACTCCGTCCACTAACAGGGCAACGTCCTCATTAAACGCCTCAGTGATCTCCTCCTCCGTCATCACCGTGTCTTCCACCACATCATGCAGCAGCCCGGCAACAATGGTCTCCTTGTCAAGCTCCAGGTCTGCTAAGATGATGGCGACACAAAGCGGATGGATGATATAGGGTTCCCCGGATTTTCGCACCTGTCCCTTATGGGAATCGCTTGCCACCTGATAGGCTTTCTCGATCAGAGAGATATCTGTCGATGGATGATATTTTCTTACGCTCTTAATAAGCTCCTGATACAGCGTATCGGGGCTGATGAATTCCTCCATCTTCTTTAACTCCGTATTATCAGAGATTACCTTCTTCTCCAGTTCTTCCAGTTTTTTTGTAGAAATATCGCCCATCCTATCACCAACTTTTCCATGTTTCGTACTATCGTTTTTATCATTATACGCAGGAATGTGCATTTCCTGTGTAATTTACCCACATCAATATTGTGACGTGGGTTTTGAATATTTTCGATATATAGTCTAAATTATAATAAAAAATCCATAAAAATGCAATGTTTACAGGAAATAAACATACCTTTTCATTGGTTTCCCCTCCAGATCCACGTCTGTTTTTTGCAAAAATCCCAGTTTTTGTAAAAGATGCTCAGAAATCCAATTTCCCTCTTCCACCAGACAATTCACCCGCGGGAAGTCCAGAGCTTCCCCGGCATAATCCAATATTGCCGTACAGACCTCGCTGGCGTAGCCCTTTTGTTGGTATTCCTTTCGGATCAGATATCCCATCTCCAGCTCGATCTCTCCCTCTATCTCCTGGTGGTTCAGGCCTGCCCGTCCAATCACCACATCATTTTGTCTGTCACAGATCAGCCACATCCCATATCCATAATAAGTATACATATGCTCGATATAGGCTTCTGTGTAAGCGAGCTCCTCCTCCCGGTCCTCATAGAGAGGTTCCACATAGTCCGTCATCCCCTCTTCGGCATAGATTTCATAGAGAACGTCCACATCCTCCACCGTCATCTCCCTTAAATAGGTACGCTCTGTCTCAATGACCCGCCAGGGAATCCCATGCCTTCTCTGATAAATTCTCTCCAAAAAATAAAAATCTACTTCTTCAAACCCTTCTGCGATGATATCCGCCTCTTCATAGGACTGCTCCGGCAATTCAGGATTAACAAATGCAATCGTAGGAAGCCCTGCCTTTCTTCCATTTTCCAAAGTCACATCAGACGCTGCGATCAAAAGAGCCTCCTGTGTCCTATATCCGGCTCTTTCAATCTCTTCTTTGATCTGCTCCGTTTTCACCGCTCCACGCAGATTCAGCACCCGTACCCCATAGCGGTACAGGGATTGTAATAAAAACAGAACATCCGCATCCAGCTGATGTTCTGTCTCCAATTCACATTTATTGATTACTACACATTTCAGTACTGTTTCCACTTCGCATCTCCTGTATCCCCTGCATAAAACGTTCACGGACTGTCTGGTGGAGTCCATCCCCCAGCCGTTCTGCCGCTTCCTTTGAGATATAGCCGCCCGCCATAGCCGGATGACCTCCTCCGTCGCCGATTCCTTTCAGAATATTTTTCAGAAGAGTACCTACATTTACCTCCTCCTCTTCACTGCGAACCGAAAAACGAATGCCGTCATCCTGCATGGCATAGATCACCGCTATGGTCACCTCGTCCAACGCCTTCATAAAATCCGAAATAATGGCAATCAACGCCGGCTGGCAGACAAACGGGATATAGGCAAAGCCCACCTTGTCATAGACCTCAATACTCTGGATCGCCGCCTCATAAGCCCGCAGATCTTCAAATTCCAGGGTGTTGGTGTACATATACTGAACCAGTTTCCAATCCGCATGGCGAAACAGATAGGCAAACATGTCCGTGTCCAGCTGCGTGGTTCCCCTGGTAAAGTCCGCGGTGTCCATCTTGATAGCATAGGCAAGCGCCGCCGCCACATTCGGCTCCATCGGGATTCCGTCCTCCTTAAAATAGGAAGCCACGATACTGGCGCAGGAACCGACCCTCTGGATATCCATATATTCATAGGGATATTTTACAAAAACCGGATGATGGTCGATACACGCCACCTTCTTTCCACCAATATCCGATACATTGGCGTTCTGATTCTGGGAATCAATCAGGATCACATAGTCCCCTGCCTGTAAACGCCCGTTTTTTTCCACCGAAACAACCTGGATCCCGAAGTTCTCCAACATTCTTCTCGCGCTGGCACGTTCCAGCTTCCCATCGTAACAGATGACCGCCTCCACCTTATAATATTTCAGATATTGCTGTAATGCAAAGGCGCTGGCAAGGGCGTCTGGATCTGGGAAATTATGGGTCTGTATATAAACCTTCTGTCCTTTCAATAATTGAATGAGTTCTCTTTTCATATCGTATTTATCAGACCGTTTCAGGTTCCGGATAGCTGACTCCGAAAGTATCCACCGTCACTTTCTTCATTTTCTGCTCTTCCATCGGTCTGTCACTGTAATCTGTTCTTACGGATGCAATCTTATTTACCACATCCATACCCTCGGTAATTTTTCCAAAAGCTGCATAGGCTCCATCCAGATGTGGGGAATCCTTGTGCATGATAAAAAATTGACTTCCCGCAGAGTCCGGGTGTGCCGCTCTTGCCATGGACAATACGCCTGCGGTATGCTTCAGACTGTTTTTAAATCCGTTCTGGTCAAATTCTCCTTCAATTCCATATCCCGGACCTCCCATTCCAGTTCCGTCCGGACATCCGCCCTGGATCATAAATCCACTGATGACACGATGAAAGATGAGTCCATCGTAAAAATTGTGATTGATCAGACTGATAAAATTATTTACGGTATTCGGTGCGATCTCAGGATATAATTCTGCCTTCATCACATCTCCGTTTTCCATTTCAATTGTTACAATCGGATTCTTTTCCATAATCGTTCTCCTTCTTTTCCCTGTTTTAATACTATTCTATATGATAAATCTTCAGAAGTAAAGGTCTTAGCAGATATCCAACTCTACCGGACAGTGATCGGATCCCATGACCTCCGTATGGATCCTGGCATCCACCAGATGATCCTTATATTCCTCGGACACCAGAAAATAGTCGATCCGCCATCCGGCATTTTTCTCCCTGGCTTTGAAACGATAGGACCACCAGGAATAAATCTGTTCCATTTCAGGATAAAAATATCGGAAAGAGTCGATAAACCCACTTTCTAACAGCTCAGTCATCTTTCCCCGTTCTTCATCGGTGAACCCCGCATTCCTGCGGTTCGTCTTTGGATTCTTTAAATCTATCTCCTTGTGC
Source organism: uncultured Lachnospiraceae bacterium (assembly GCA_958428365.1). Classification (GTDB taxonomy): domain Bacteria; phylum Bacillota; class Clostridia; order Lachnospirales; family Lachnospiraceae; genus Maccoyibacter. Next base: position 226,548 of record CAUAFT010000003.1, read on the forward strand.
GCCACATTCATATCTCCGCAGACGATCACCGGCTTTGTTTCCCGCAGATTTAACAGATACGCTCTAAAGTCATCTTCCCACTGCATCCTGTAATCCAGTCTCGCCAGTTCACTTTGGGAATTAGGCGTATAGACCGTAATCACATAATATTCGGGAAATTCCAGCGTAATCACCCTGCCCTCTTTGTCGTGTTCTTCTATGCCGATTCCATAAAATACCTGCATCGGTTCCTCTTTGGTAAAGATTGCCGTGCCGGAATATCCCTTTTTTTCCGCATAATTCCAATAGGCATGATAACCCTCTTTGTCCCATTCAATCTGTCCCTCCTGGAGTTTTATCTCCTGAAGACAAAAAATATCCGCATCTATTTTATCAAAGAAGTCCATAAACCCCTTTCCCATACAGGCGCGGAGTCCGTTGACGTTCCAGGATATCATTTTCTTTTCGCTCATAATTTTCTCCTAATTCAGGCTATTCCAGCCTTTTCTTTCAATCTGCGGATATCATTTTCTGCAATATTCATCCGCATATACAATTTTTCCTCCTCTTCCTTTCGCTTAAGCGCCTCATTCAATTTTCGATTCAGTTCGAGATGGTTCTCGGCAATGATGCTGATATTTCTGTTCGTGACATTTTCCAGCGTTAGCCGCAGATCTCTGATATCGTTGTCATGACGTTCTAAGGTCTCGTGGATACCTTTTATATCCTGACACATACTTTGGATCTTATCGTCCATACTCTGGATCTTGTCGTCCATGCTCTGGATCTTGCTGTCCATGCTCTGGATCTTGCTGTCCATGCTCTGGATCTTGCTGTCCATGCTCTGG
>CAUAFT010000004.1 GCA_958428365.1 uncultured Lachnospiraceae bacterium
GCATGTTCGGGACTTTCACCCGTTAGAGCGCGCCCATGGCGCGCAAACTGAAAAAAGAGCTGCCAAATGGCAACTCTTTTACATCGCTGTCTTAGTTATATTTACGTTTTCTTGCAGCTTCTGATTTCTTTTTACGTCTTACGCTTGGCTTTTCGTAATGTTCTCTTTTACGAATCTCCTGCTGAATGCCTGCTTTTGCACAGTTTCTTTTGAATCTACGTAAAGCGGAATCTAAAGTCTCGTTCTCTTTTACGATTACATTTGACATAGTCTCACACCTAACCTCCCTCCAGTTGTAAATTGTGCTCCAACTGTTTGGGTAATATTTTGCACTACTAGATATTATAGCAGATATTCAAGCTAAGTCAATATTTTTCGGAAAATTTTTCATTTTAAATTCCACTGCCTTTGGCTTTGGGATTCCATATCTACAGGAATCCTTTTCTCAAATATCTCTCTAACATGGTCTCAGACAACAGCAATTACAAAGCATATTCAAAAACAGCATACTTAAGCACCAGCTTCCCTGATTGGAATACGGTCTCTCATACTGTCCTTTCATATTCTCGTACCAGAAATCGCCGTTCTCAAACGGATTTCCTCCCTGACCATAAGGTCCTCCATTATTCTGCCCATAACTGCCGTTCTGATAACCGCCGTTTTGATAGCTTCCGCCCTGCTGCCGCTCCCTCATGATCTGTTCATAGGCCTGCTGGACTTCCTTGAACTTCTCCTCCGCCTGCGCCTTGTTCGGATTATTGATGTTGGCGTCGGGATGGTATTTACGGCTTAATGACCGATATGCTTTCTTAATTTCTTCATCTGTCGCACTCGGACTGATTCCAAGTACATCGTAGGGATTTATCATTTCCGCTGCCTCCTCGATTCGGCATTCTGTTTTCGTTTCTTCTTCAGCTGCAGATACTCATACTTTGTCCATACACCTGAATATATAATATTGCGTATAATCTCCCCATGTACCAGAATCGGCAGACGTTCAAAGGATTTTGCGCACTCGGAAAGCATACTTGTGAGCATCAGCTTGCAAAAAGCGTCAAAATTATCAGGATCGCTCTTATACATATGACGCAGAACATTGAAGTTGTGATTTTTCATATCCTTCTCAAAATCCTCATAGGCGTCCATCAAATAGATAAACTTACCCAGATAATAGCCGAAGCATCGAAGCTCCTCCTGCCACTCGTCATCCTTCCAGGCAAAAATCTCTCCCAACATCTCTCCGGTCAGTCCCGCTACCGCATCAATATTATACTCCTTCGCCGCCTCAGCCGCTTCCAGCTTCTCAATATAGGACTGGATCGCCTCCACCTGTCTCGGATACTTCAGATAGATCCTCTGATAATCCTTGTTCAGTATCTTCATATACGCTTTCTTCGGATAAGAACGGTTGTCCTTCCAGTCGTCCCCAAAATTCTCGTAGGCGAGCACCACGTTCATATCCGCCGCATAGTCCGTAATCTCGTTGATATATGCCGTCTGCTTCTTCGTCGGATGGATCGCACAGGTAAATCTCTTCTTCTGGTTTTCCGTCTCATAAAGCCCCGTCAAAAGAACAATCAAAAAAGTCATGTCGTACGTCAAAAGCGCCTGCCCTTTCACTCCGCAGTTGCTTTTTAACTTCCGGCACAGCCCGCAGTAATATGCCTGATATGTTTTCTTGTCCTCCTCTGACAACTGGCCTTTATTGATATTGATATAACCAAACATCCCGCTCTCCTTTTGTCAGCTTTTTCTGATAAATTCCATACGGCATTTCGGGCATGTGATCGCCACCTTACCCTTACCCTTAGGAATCCGTACCTTCTGTTTGCAGCCCGGACATTTGAAATAACGGTAGATCTTCCTCTGTTCCCATCTCACCCGGCTCTTGTTCCGCTTCACTGCCAGATTATACCGCCAGTTCAAAAACTTCTGGTTCTCCGCATAACGTTTGGATATGTTTTTTGAAAACATCCGGTAATAAGTATAGATTAAAAACGCTAAACCTATGATATAAAAAATCTGCAGTTTTGTAAATAGAGAAATGACCAGACATCCCATGGTGATCCCCAGAAATACTCTGGACAACTGATCCGCTCCATACCGTCCGGTCATAAATCCCCTCATTCTGTCACGCACTCTCATATTCTGCATCTTCCTCCTGTAACCTGTTCATTTTATTCGGTATAATGTTACATCCTGCAAAATGGAGTGTCAACAAAGCTATTCATTTTTTAGAAAGATTTAGATTTTTTTTAGATTCTGTTCACATTATGGCGCCTGCCATTGGGCAGATCAGAACGCAAAGTAGAAAAGCACCACCGCTCCAAGGACGATCCGGTACCAGCCAAAGACTTTGAAATCATGCTTTCTGATATAATCCATCAGGAACTTGATCACAAAGACAGAGACGACAAACGCCACCGCCATGCCCACCAACAGCACGATCATCTCCTCCCCGGTAAATGCAAAGCCAAACTTCGCCAGCTTAAACACACTGGCTCCCAGCATGGTGGGAATTGCCAGGAAGAAGGTGAACTCCGCCGCCGTGGTCCTGGACACTCCAAGGAGCAGCGCTCCGATAATCGTTGCTCCTGAGCGGGAGGTCCCTGGAATCATCGCCAGAGACTGGAACAGACCGATCATAAAAGCCGTCCTGTACGTCAGCTCGCCGATGGAGGAAACCGCCGGGGTCCTCTTCTTATTCCAGTTCTCGATCACAATAAAGGCAATACCGTATACGATCAGCATGACCGCGATGGAAACCGGATGTCCAAAATGGGCTTCCAGAAAATCATCAAAAAGAAGTCCCAAAATTCCGGTTGGGATACAGGCTGCCACCACCTTGAACCACATCTGGAAAATATCTTTTTGTACCACCGGCTTTTCTTTAAACCGGAAAGGAAAGATCTGATTCCAGAACATCACCACCACCGCAATGATCGCCCCAAGCTGGATCACCACGAAAAACATTTCCTTGAAAGACTCGCTCATCTGCAGATGGATAAATTCATCCACCAAAAGCATGTGTCCCGTACTGCTGATGGGAAGCCATTCCGTAATGCCCTCCACAATACCGATAAAAATCACTTTTAAAAGCTCTATAAAATCCAATGTCATTTCTTCCCAGTCTCCTTTTTCCAATCTCTTTTTTGTAATAATGAAATCTTATTGCTCTCTTTCCTTTTTTATTCGTCCTGTATAAGGATAACTGACTATGGACAGAAATGCAACTTTCGTTTTCCTTAAGATTTTTTATACTTTCTTACTTTTTTTGACACGATTCTTTCACATTCTGATTATATAATGAGTTCAACAATTACAGAAGACGGCAATGGTGTGTAGGGATCTATGTATGGTTGCCGGACTTCGCCTAACAACAATTAACATTTACATAGATTTTCTCCTCTTATATACCGGCGCCAAAGCGCCGGTATTATTTTTAGTCAAATTCCGGGTTGAAGGCGTAGAAGTTCTTGGAATCCAGCTCATCCTGGATCAACCGGAGCCCTTCGCCGAAACGCTGGAAGTGTACGATCTCTCTCTGACGCAGGAAACGGATCGGTTCTGCAACCTCCTCATCCTTGACTAGACGCAGAATGTTATCGTAGGTGGTTCTGGCTTTCTGCTCTGCCGCCATATCCTCCATCAAATCTGTGATCGGATCCCCCTTCGACTGGAACTCACACGCATTAAACGGGATTCCGGCTGCCGCCTGCGGCCAGAGCGCCAGCGTATGATCCACATAATATCGATCAAATCCGGACGCCTTGATCTCCTCCGGGGAAAGATCTTTCGTAAGCTGGTAAATGATCGCGCAGACTATTTCCATATGCGCCAGTTCCTCCGTACCGATATCCGTCAATACTCCCGCCACATTTCTGTTTGACATGGTGTAGCGCTGGGAGAGATAACGCATCGACGCGGAAAGCTCGCCGTCCGGTCCTCCGAACTGACTGATGATCACCTGCGCGAGCTTCGGGTTGCACTGGGTAATATTTACCGGATGCTGAAGTCTTTTTTCATAATTCCACATAGTTTAACGGTTGCCCCCTTCCCAAGGCCATGGCTGTGTTGCCCAGGTCCAATAATCTCCGATCTTTGCGCTGTCGATGGTAAGCGGTCCGTACTGATCCGCATAGGCGCGCAGTCCCTGTTTGCGCAGTTCCTTATAATGTCTCAGATAATTTAAAGCCTCCTCATCCTCCGGATGGGTATCCAGATAGAGGGTGATATCGTTGACTGCAAAGCTCACCGCATTGATCCACTGCATCAACTGTCTCTGGCTCATCTGCTGCTTATTCATCTGCTGCTGACTCATTTGCTGTGGGCACTGCTGATTCATCTGCTGCTGGTTCATCATCTGCAAGTCCCCCTTCTTCCATAAAATGGTTTATTTAATTCTGGAAAGATCGTGCCTATGGAAAGCGCACGGTCCGGCTCGTAGACATGCTCAAAATACTGCCACGGCACATACGCCATTGCGATCACAAATTCCTGGCTGGATGACATGTCATAACGTTCCCCACACTCCCTTTGTCCCATGTAATTTCTATTACAGTTTCCCATGGTTTTCTTCCTTTAACTCTTTACTCTAAAAATATGCATATTTCTTTTTTTGGTGCATAACAGAACTTATGCCCAACATCAAAAGCAGGATTCGCATGATCCTGCTTTTGATGTTGGGCATATGGAACTTTTTTCTATCATGACTGGCTGGTCAGACTGTCAATGGAATCAATGATCTCCTTAAGCTCCGGCACCAGTTCCTTCTGCGCCCTGGCGATCTGCTCCACATCCCTTCGCATAGCCAGAATGTTTTTCGTATTGTACTCGATCCGCTCCCTCAGCTTCTGCCTTCTCACGATGAGATTGTGCTGTACCTCCACCATCTCCTTATCGTTATAGATCGCTTCCGGATTGGAAGTCCAGACCTTCGCATCGTAGAGCTTGTATTCCTTCAGCCTGCGGGTCAGACGGGAATTGTAGTAATCCAATTCCTCGTTGGTCTGCAAATATTTCTCCTTCTCTTTCACGGCTTCCAGATACTGCTCCCACACATAAGTCAGCTCCTTGGAATTGTGCACATGGTATTTCTCACAGGCGTAATCCACCGCATTTTTCGTATTGACATATTTAAACTTGATCTTATTCAGCAAAACGATGGCGCGGTTGATGTTCGCCTCGCACTGCTTTAACTGTCCCAGATCCCTCTGCTGACGAAAATAGAGGAAAAAACCTCCGATGGTCGCCGCCATTGCCAACAGGGTGAACATCCACTTTGTATCCACATTCAAAAACGCCTGAAGCGTCAGGATCACCGCCAGCAATACTCCAAAAATCCCAAACAGCACATAGGAAAAAATACGGAGATTCCGAAGCTCCGTCTTCACCTCATCCAGACAATAGATCCACTCCTGCTTCTCTCCTTCCAGATAATTCATATCCCGGCGGATCGCCGCCTCATATGCCTCATTTGCCTCCAGTCTGCGGATGGCGTTTGGAATCTCCTCTTCCTCCTGCTGGATCTGTAAAAACTGGGCGTCGGAAATTTTCTGGGAGGTATTCAGATATTGGTCCCGCGCCTTGTTCAGCTTCGCCACGTTTCCGGCCGCATCCCGCAGTTCCTCATGGGCTTCCTCTGGGATACTGCGGATTTTCTGAATATCGTTCAGATAATCCGTGACGATACGGTATTCCGACTTGGTCTCCTCCAACTCCCGCATTGCCTCGATAATTTCCTCGCAGCGTTCCAGCATCTCGTGCTCTGCCTGCCGCTTAAATTCCGGGGTCTCCGTAAATTTCTCCCGCTCGCTGATATGTTCCAGTACCTCTTCGATATTCTGTTTCTTTTCCGGCTGTTCCTCTGTTTTTTTCTTCCGTTTCCAAAATCTCATCTTTTTCTACCTGCCGTATGCTCTATATTCCTGTTTCCACTGTTCCATCTGTCCAAGGAGTTCCTTCTTTTTCACATCTCCTGTCTTTTTTTCCGGAGAGCCATGCAGCCTTGTCCCCTTTTCTTCCGACGTGCTTTTTTCGGAATCTCGGTGGATCCGGTCTAACTCCAGCTCATATTCCCTTAGAACCTCTTCTCCCAGCTCATACTCCTCTGCCCTCTGATTTTTCAGTTCCTCCTGACCAGAGAGTATGAGAGCGAAGATCTCCTCTTTCAAAGATTCCGGGTTCGTATTTTTCCGGTATGCCTCATGAAAATATTCCGCCGCCTGCACAAAAAGAAAGTTGCCGGCATAAGCCGTTCCCAGATTGTGGCAGACATTTCCCTGAAATTCCACAGGCGTATTCTTCTTCACATTTCTGAGTATCCATCCATATTCCTCCATCGCCATCCGGTATCTTTTCTGGCGCAGAAGGCGGTCTCCCCGGATCTTTCGCTGTTCTAACTCATCCTTTGTCTCAAACTGAACCAGCAGCTCCTCCGTCTCCCGGATCTCCTCCTTGTCGGCATAACCGGTAAAGTCCAGAAGTGTTTTTACAAATTCATGCAGGGCTTTTTCTCCCTCAAGACAGGAGAGAAGTCTCTTCGCCAGTTCCTCCTCCCGAAGCTCCCGGCTCACCCACTCGCAAAATTCCCGGCACATAAAATCCGCGTCCAGATAATCCGTATTATGTACCAGATAATAACTCATCTCCTCCAGGGAGTAAATATTTACCGAAGTGCTTTCCATATGATAGGGTACTGCTGCCGGCTCGCCCCCGCATAGAATCAGTTGTCCCATATTCTGCCTCCCTTAAAAATCCATGGTGTATTTCCAGATCTTCCCGCTGGAAGGATACAGTTCTCCAAATCCCAGATCCTGCAATGTAATCCCCGCATGGGTGTCGGACAACAGCTCCGCCGTGATCCGCATTCTGGTGGTCTTATTCGGGCGGTCCGGCAGATCCGCGATCTCCAGATTCTCGATCTTCGCCTCCCTGCCGTAAGGATGCTGCAGCCAAAGCTCAATGGTATTTGTCCCGTCCAGGATCACATCGCAGCTATGCTTTCCATAATACCAGTTTTCTCCCGCCGTAACCAGGGAATAAAATTCCAGCTCATTTTTCCGTCTCACCTTCAGACTGATATTCATCTTAAACGCGCTGTCCCCCAGATAGATATATTTCCACTCCGTGCTGTTCTTCTGAAAGGATGCAAAACAGGCTCCCAGAGAATAGAGATTTTTTCCAAGAAACGCCCTTCTTCCCCGGCAGACGAACTTCAACGACTCCTCCATCCATCCCCCGTCAAAGGTCTCCCCCACAAAATAGACCGCAGAGACCAGCTTTTTTGACAGCGCCGTCCTCGCCATCTCCAAAAAGTTCCGATCCTTCTCTCCCGTTCCAAGGACTCCCAGCTTTTCCTCCCGGATCTCCACCGACACCGGCTTCGTCCGCTTATCCTTCTCCAGCTCCAGGTAGGTCATCTCTTCCCCGCTTCCATCAAATAATCCCACCTGATGGATCTGAAGCGCCTCCTCCTGGTTACAGCTGTAAAAATAAAAGCATTCCTTATAGTCCACTACCTCGAACTGCTCTTTTTTCAGATTCAGGCTTTCCCGTACCTTTTCCAGCAATAATATACAGGGTTTTGTAACCTCTCTGACGGCGATGGTCAGATATCCGATCTCCCGATGGTGATCCAGTTTATTCGGGATAGAGAGGATCTTTTTTAAGAAAAGCAGGAACAGCTCCTGTGCCGGATAGCTCTTGCCCTCGATCTCAATACTCTCGCCGTCCATGGCACGCAGATAGAGCCTGTCCACAGATGTTCCCCTCAGCTCCTCTCCCATCTTCTGCGCCTCTTTTCCATAGGTCCAGTGACCCATTCCACTGCGTTTTGCAATGACCAAAGGCAGCCTGTAATCACTGCTTCCCGTGATGAAGCTGACGGTGACAGGTCTGTCCATTCCGGGATAAAAATAACTGAGCATGGCAGATTCCTCTCCCAGATCGATGCCGATATACAATTTGTTTGAAAGACTCTCACCCATGTCTCTTCCCCTTATAACACTTATAAAATCTGAAATACCCCGTCTACGATCTCTTCCTTCTTCTCATACTCCCGCATACAGCTCTCCACTGTTTCGCCCTCCTCCAGCATCATACCACAGATCATGCGGTTTAGCAGGGCGTAGCGGCTCTTTTCCTCTTCCTCATAGATCTGGTTTCCTGAGATCCGGTTGCTCTCTAAGATCGTCTCCTGTCCATCCTCCTCCCGGCTGATGTAATACTGGATACTCTCTCCAAAAAACAACAGAAATTCACAGACATAGATTCCCGGATAGGACTCCTGCATCTGTCGCTTTTCATACTCCTGCTCTTCCTCCACACGGTAATGCAGCCAGATCTTTCCTCCGCAGTCATTGTGACATTCTAAAAAGATCTTGTCCTCAAATCCGAACTTCTGCTGTATCTTCACAGAAAACCTTTTGAAAAATGCGAAATATCTTCCCTCTGCCGCAAGTTCTTCCAGACACCCCTCAATTAACTTAAGATGTCTCTCCTGCTCCCCGGCATGAAACGCCAGATATTTCAAAAGGGCGAGACGGCAGACCTCGATCTGTTTTTGTCCCGCTTCCTCCCTGGCAATAAGATACTGTAAAAATGCATCGGGCAGCACCATATTTTCCACAAAATACGCCTGGGAAAAATAGTTGACATAGGCGTCCTGTATCACTTTCTTTCCCCCAGATCTGCAATAGCTCTCGAAGATCTCCTCCGCATGAGCCAGATATTCCGTGGTGTATAACATCTGTATCAGCGTACGCTCCTCCAGTTCACCGGTATCTGCTTTGCACTGCTTTGCTGCCTCCCAGATCTTTCCAAGCGCCTTGGTTGGACCGTCATAATTCCGGCAAAGATAACTCAGGATCGCCGCGTCATAATTTCCACTGAAAAAGGCTGCGGCGCAAAGATATGTCAAAAACTCCTCTTCCCCGTATTCCTCTATTTGCGCCATATGACTTGCCGTCCTGGTCAGTTTTTCCGGTTCCATCTGTTCAAAACCATACATCTGCATCCACTGATATGCCAGCTCGTAATCCTGACGCTCCACAAAGAGCTCCATCATATATTTTCTGGCGCTCTGGTTCAGATAAGACGGATTGATCTTAAGCAGGGCCTCCCCGTCCTCAAACGGAATCTCATATTTCTGATAGAGCCGGATCACCTTTGGACAAAGCTCAGAACGATACGCCTCGCTGATCTTTTCCGAGGAAAGGAACTTCCTTAATCCCGCCAGCTCCTCCTCGCCGATCTCCTCCAGAGAAGGGTTCTTATCCAAAAGATAGATAAAAAACGAGAGACATTCCGGCGCCTGTTCCATACATCTTCGGATAAATCTTCCCGGTCTCATCAGCTTTTCCAGCTGATACTCCATGCTGGAGGCATAGCGGTTCCCCTGACGATCCTCCAAAAAGATCTTATATTCCGATGAATAGATAGGAAAATATGCCGTGCCGTTCACAAGAGGAACTGCAAATCCCTCCCGCAGCTGCCTGTGTACCACATAGAGCCGCACCGCATTGGGGTCAAAGCAGGTCAGCTTATGATAAAAAAGCAGCTCTCCCAGGGACCTGGCAACCTCCTTTTGGATCATCTCCTCCCGCAGGAAAGTATCATAGATCACCGCCAGGTTATCATCCATATGGCGGTCTATGATCTGCTCTAAGGCAAAACGCTCCATGGTTCGCTCATAGCTGGCATAGACTGAGGGCTGATCCTCCCGGTTGGCAATGATGTTGACATACAACGCCGCCTTTTTTTCATAGGGCAGGCTGCTGTGATAGCGGAAGTACATCTGAACCATTTGCGGCACCTGGCGCACTTCCCTCCTGTCCATGGAATAGACAAACGCCTCATAGAGTCCGGCAAGGCGCAGATCCCTGGCGATCCCCTCCTCATACCAGTGATGGCAGGAGGTATCGTATCTCTGCCCCTTGATCAAATAGGCACAGATCACAGTCAGCATCTCTTCATCGGGGCAGACCTCATAGCAGCCGCATAAGATCCGGTAAATGCGGCTCTCAAAGTGCCTGCGGTCTCCCGCCAATACCATCACCTGTTCTGCGATCTCTTTTGTCAGCGCTTTTTTTCTCAAAGCCCAAAGCAGGATCCTGCATTCAAAATCCCCCAGCTCCGTTAAGATATAAGGCTCCTTTTCCAGCAGCAGATATGCCTCAATATAAAAATAAGGACTGGCGCATCCATCCATGATCTGTTCTTTTAAGGCGCGATATTTTTCATAGGAATTTTGTGCGTAATCCCTGCGCAAAAACAGCAGGATCCAGAACAGACGCAGATCCTCGCCATGGTAGTGGGCGATCTTCTCCACCTGCCTTAACACCTTATCGGCATAGGTCTCCTCCCGGATCAGCAGGGTGGTCAGATAGAGATAATACGCCCAGGCAGTGGAATTTTTATCACCCACCGTCTTTTTTTTCTCCTCCAGGATCCACTCCGCTTCCTGTCTCTGTCCGTTAGCCCAGAACACCTGCGCCTTCATCAGACCATACCAGTGTTCCTCGGGAACTGCCGCCAGCATATCGTCCAGCAGCCCAAGGGCTTCCTTTGCCCACACCCCCGGCGTTACTTTTTTCAGCCGAAAATCCACATAGTATTTCATAAACTCCGCTTTTTTTCTGCGAAGCCCCTCCTCTGTCTCTCCTCTTATCGCCCTCTGCCCGTGCTGGTGGACGCAGACCGTGCAATTCAGGGTCTGGTAAGGACTTTTTATCTGGATCCGCCCATAATTTTTTCCCGGATGGAGCTTTTTTTCGTCCAGAAGGTACTCCACCTGCGCCGTGCTTCCGATAAAATCATCCGCAGTGATCTTTTCTCTGAAAGGTTTTAAAAAGTCTGCGTCAGAGCTTATTTCGATTTCCAGATATCCCCACTGATTTTTCGTCAGCAGTATCGTCTCTTTTACAGGCTCCTGTATATCGGAAAAAACAGCCTCCGTCTGCTCCAGGGACAACAGGATCTTAGCCTTCTGCTTGGTTCCTATCAAAAATTCTTCCAGGCTCCGCATGGTCACCGGAGGCTTTAACAGCCCCTCGTAGAGCATCCACACGCTCCCCTCTTCTTTTTTTAACAGGTTGGCAAACATGGGGGAGGTAAAGATCTCATAGGCTTCCTCCCTGTTGCTGGCAGCCAGTCTGGAAATATCATAGAGCGTCCGGATCTTCCCGATAGAGGATTCCGCATACAGTCTGGAAATGTTCACAACAAAAGAAAGGTTATATTCATTCCGGTTACAAATGATATAGAACTCACCCTTTTGAATATTCCCTTCTATCAGCCCTTCACTATGAAATTCAAACTGTATCTGTGCCTTAAGACCCTCAAACTGTGGATTCAAACACTCCATCCGCCCGTTGGAGGAATAAACGATCCCCCGCATGGGAACCCCGTTCTCACTATCGATGGTAAAACTGCCCTTGCAGCTTTTTCCCTCAATGACCTGCAATTCCAGCCGGTCCTTGGAAAAAACGAGATGCGGTCTGTCGTATTCAAATCTGCCCTTCGCCAGATTGTAAATCCGTCTACGCAAAATGTCACCTGCTTATCTGGTTTTTATTGCTTTTTCGCCCAAGTCATTTATAATAGATTATAAACTATTTCACAGGTTCATGCAACAAGTCTTTCAGACCCTGTGAGCATTGGAGGTAAGCATTATGTTACAGCATACGGATCATTTTCATGGAAGCGATTTGGAAAAAATAGAGCGGATCTACGGCATCAAAAAGGAGGAGATCACCAGCTTTTCCGCCAACGTCAATCCCCTTGGCATCTCCCCTCTTTTACGGCAGACCCTTGCGGAAAAGATCGACGCCATCACCACCTATCCGGACAGGGATTACACCTCCCTGCGCCAGTGCATCGCCGAATACTGCGGCAGTGAGCTGGAACATATCATTGTCGGCAACGGCTCCACGGAGCTCATCTCTCTCTTTATTCAGATCGAACATCCGAAAAAAGCCCTGGTAGTGGGGCCCACCTATTCCGAGTACGAGCGGGAGATCTCTTTAGGAGGCGGAACCACCCTCTATTACCCTCTGCGGGAGGAAAACGATTTCCACCTGGACGTGGCTGATTTTACGGCTCATCTGAATGAAAACATCGACCTGGTGGTCATCTGCAATCCCAACAATCCCACCTCCACCGCCATCCGAAGGAAGGACATGCGCGCCATTCTGGACGTCTGCAAACAGCACGACATCTTTGTCATGGTGGATGAGACCTATGTGGAATTTGCCCACAATATGGAAGAGATCACCGCAGTTCCTCTGACAAATTACTACAATAATATTATCATCCTGCGGGGAACCTCCAAGTTCTTCGCCGCTCCGGGACTGCGCCTCGGCTATGCCATCACCGGAAACCGGGATCTGGTGAAGTCCATCAACACCCGCAAGAATCCCTGGACCATCAACTCCCTCGCCGTCATCGCCGGAGAATTGATGTTCAAGGATACTTCCTATATTGAAAAAACCCGGAACCTGATCTCCGGGGAGCGCACCAGGATCTATGAGGCTTTCCATGCCCACCCGGATTTTAAAGCGTATGAACCCACTGCCAACTTCATGCTGGTAAAACTTCTTCGGGAAGACGCCACCGCGGAGGAAATGTTTGACCGCGCCATAAGAGAGTGCATGATGATCCGCAACTGCTCTACTTTCCCGTTTTTGGACAATAAATATATCCGCTTCTGCTTCATGGAACCGCAGATCAACACGAAGCTGATGGAATGTTTGATGCGTAACTAACAAAAATACGAAAAAAACAGAAATTCTATTGACAAACAGAGAAAAGTGTATTATTGTATTACTCAACTAATACAGAAATACATCTTTTCTCTGTTTTGCTTTCTGCGGTTTCTATGACCGGTATCGCAATACAGAACGAAACAGGGTCCCCCGCGAACCTGCGATGTATTTCCCGGAAAGGAGTGAACCTATGTCGTGGAATCTTAGTTCTGACCGTCCGATCTTTTTGCAGATCATTGAGCGGATCCAGACGGATATCATTTCCGGCGTCTACAAGCCCGGCGACAAATTGCCGGCAGTACGGGAACTGGCTTCCATTGCCTCCGTTAATCCAAATACGATGCAAAAAGCGCTTTCCGAACTGGAGAAAACCGGGCTGGTGTACAGCCAGCGGACGAGCGGACGTTTTATCACGGAGGATGCGGATATGATAGAAGAATTAAAACAAAGACTGGCAGAAGAAAAGATCGAAGAATTTTTTGCCGCCATGAAAATGCTGGGGATAACCCATGAAGAAGCAGTTCAGTTAATCACACAACACAATTAATGGAGAGATGAGAGAATGAGTTTAGTAACCTGTAAAAATCTGACCAAAACCTTTGGTTCCACTACAGCCCTTTTGAATGTAAACCTCGATATTGAAGAGGGACACATCATCGGACTGTTAGGACCAAACGGAAGCGGTAAAACTACCCTGATCAAGATTCTCAACGGTCTGTTGACACCGACCGCCGGAGAAGTCTATATTCAGGAACATCCTGTGGGAGTCGCTTCCAAAAAAGTAGTTTCTTATTTACCTGACCATACCTATTTAGGTTCCAATATGCGGGTCAACGAGATCATTGATTTTTTCAAAGACTTTTATGATGACTTCGAGGAAAACCGCGCCTACGATATGCTGGAAAAGCTGGAAATCAACCCAAAGCAGCGGTTAAAGAGCATGTCCAAGGGTACCAAAGAAAAGGTACAGCTGATCCTGGTCATGTCCAGACGCGCCGCCCTCTATGTGCTGGATGAGCCCATCGCGGGAGTGGATCCTGCGGCGAGGGATTATATCCTGAATACCATCATCACCAATTATGATGAGCACGCCAGTATCCTAATCTCCACCCACCTGATCGCCGATATCGAAAATATTTTAGACCAGGTAATCTTTATTAAAAACGGAGAGATCGTGAGAAACTCCACCGTAGATTCCATTCGTGAGGAAGAAGGCAAGTCCGTAGACGCCCTCTTCAGGGAGGTGTTCAGATGCTAGGAAAATTAATCAAACATGAATTTAAGACAACATCTAAGATGATCCTGCCGCTTTACCTGATCATCGTGGTTCTGACTGTATTTGCCCGTATCACCATGCAGAATATGCTGGCAAATAACAATTCCTTCGGAGATTCCGTGGGAATGGAGATTTTCAGCGTCCTGTCCATTATGGCTTATATCCTGGGACTTTTCGCTATCTGCGTGGCAACCTTTATCTATATTATCATGCGGTTTTATAAGAATCTGTTTTCCAATGAGGGTTACCTGATGCATACCCTCCCGGTGAACTCCTGGCAGCTGCTCAGCAGCAAGGTCATCGTGTCCTTCGTCTGGCAGTTACTGGAAGTGTTACTGATCGGATTCAGTATCTTCTGTATCCTCGCCTGCCAGGAAAGCTTTGATGCGGTTTCCAATTTCCTAGATGCCTACGGCGGCTTTGACGCTTTTATTTACTATGCCACCGGCATGAGTGTGGGCGGTTTCTGGTGCTATGTGATCTTCTTTGGTATTCTTTCTATTCTCAGCGGGATCCTGATGCCTTACGTCAGCATCTGTATCGGACAGCTCTGGCAGAAACACAAATTGGCAGGCGCCTTTCTCGCCTACTTTGTAATCATGTTCGTGATGCAGATCATTTCCGGTATCTACACCAGCTTTGTGACCACAGATGCATCATCCATGGAGACTGCGAGCTTTGTCTTCTCATTTTCGCTTTACAATTTCTCAGCGATATTGAGTGTGATCTCCGTTGTGGTATTCTTCTTCCTGAGCGGTTATATTATGAAGAAGAAGATCAATCTGGATTAATAAAATTTTCATAACAGACGAAAATCAGGGAGAACTTCCATTTTGGAAAGTTCTCCCTGATTTTTATAATATCTGATCTTTCGATCCATTTTCCGGCTCTGTTATTTACTGCTCAGATACTCGTCTATTCCCTTTGCAGCAGCCTTTCCAGCTCCCATGGCAAGGATCACTGTTGCGGCTCCCGTCACCGCATCTCCTCCGGCATAGACTCCTTCCTTGGTGGTCTTACCGTTGTTCTCATCTGCCACGATACACTGCCACTTGTTCACATCCAGTCCCTCCGTGGTGGAAGAGATCAGCGGATTCGGGGAAGTTCCAAGGGACATGATAACGGTATCCAGATCCAGATCAAATTCAGAACCCTGGATCTCAACCGGTCTTCTTCTGCCTGAAGCGTCCGGCTCGCCTAATTCCATTCGGATACAGGTCATTCCCTTCACCCATCCGTTTTCGTCTACTAAGATCTCCTTCGGATTCGTCAGAAGGTCAAAGATAATGCCCTCTTCCTTGGCATGATGTACTTCCTCCACTCTGGCAGGAAGCTCTTCTTCGCTTCTCCGGTATACAATATGTACCTCTGCTCCCAGTCTCAAGGCTGTCCTTGCGGCGTCCATTGCCACATTCCCGCCGCCCACAACGGCTACCTTTTTGCCCTTCATGATCGGAGTATCATATTCCTCTTTAAACGCCTTCATCAGGTTATTGCGGGTCAAGAACTCGTTTGCGGAAAATACGCCGTTTGCCTGCTCTCCCGGTATTCCCATGAACTTCGGAAGTCCGGCGCCGGAACCGATGAATACGGCTTCAAATCCCTCCTCATCCATCAGCTCGTCGATGGTGGTGGATTTTCCGATCACCACGTTGGTCTCGATCTGAACGCCCAACGCCTTGACATTCTCGATCTCCTTTGCCACAACATCGCTCTTTGGCAGACGAAATTCCGGGATACCGTAGATCAATACGCCGCCCGGCTCATGAAGCGCCTCAAAAATGGTCACGTCATAGCCCATCTTTGCCAGATCTCCGGCACAGGTCAATCCTGCAGGACCGGAACCGATGACAGCCACCTTGTGATTCTTCTTCTCCTTTGCAGTCTCCGGCTTGATGTTGTTCTCCCTCGCCCAGTCGGCTACAAACCGCTCTAATTTTCCAATGGAGATCGGCTCTCCCTTGATACCGCGGATACATCTTCCCTCACACTGGCTCTCCTGCGGGCAGACACGTCCGCAGACTGCCGGAAGGGCGGAGGACTCGCCAATCACCTTGTAGGCGTTCTCGAAGTTCCCTTCTTTTACCTGCTCAATAAAAGCAGGAATGTTGATGGATACCGGACATC
The DNA here is from genome assembly GCA_958428365.1 of uncultured Lachnospiraceae bacterium. Classification (GTDB taxonomy): domain Bacteria; phylum Bacillota; class Clostridia; order Lachnospirales; family Lachnospiraceae; genus Maccoyibacter. The sequence goes on from CAUAFT010000004.1 coordinate 16,168, forward strand.
CCTCGATACACTTCGCATTTTTACAGTTGATACAGCGGGACGCTTCCTCCATTGCTTCTTCCTTATTATATCCCAGACAAACTTCCTCGAAGTTGGTCGCTCTTACCTTTGCCTCCTGCTCTCTGACAGGCGTCTTTTTTAATACATCCATTATTTGTCACCTCCACAATGTCCGCATCCACCGTGATGGGTATCGCCCTCCTGAAGCTTCAGCATGGCTCTTCCCTCTTCTGTCTTGTACATCTGCTGTCTCTTCATCGCCTGATCGAAGTCCACCAGATGTCCGTCAAATTCCGGTCCGTCCACGCAGGCAAACTTCACTTCGTCTCCCACGGTGAGACGGCAGGCGCCGCACATTCCGGTTCCATCCACCATGATCGGATTCATGGAGACAATGGTCGGGATCTCTAACTTCTTTGTCAAAAGACAGACGAACTTCATCATGATCATCGGACCGATGGCAACGCAGACGTCATAGGACTTTCCTTCCTTCACCAGATCTTCGATCACTGTGGTCACCATCCCGGAACGTCCATAGGAACCGTCGTCGGTGGTCACATAGAGATTGCCTGCAACGGCTTCCATCTCTTTTTCCAGGATCAGCATGTCCTTCGTCTTAGAACCCACGATCACATCCACATCGATACCATTCTCATGCATCCACTTTACCTGCGGATACACCGGTGCCGCTCCCACGCCTCCGGCAACAAATAAAATCTTTTTCTTCTTTAATTCTTCTACATCTTCCCCACAAAAATCTGAGGCACATCCCAGAGGCCCCACGAAATCACGGAACGCATCGCCCTCCTCCAAGGCGGTCATTCTCTGGGTGGAGGCTCCAACCACCTGGAATACAATGGTGATGGTTCCCGCTTCCCTGTCATAATCGCAGACGGTCAGGGGAATACGCTCTCCCTCCTCGTCAATCTTTACGATGACAAACTGTCCCGGCATACAGGTCTTAGCCGCCCGTTCCGCTTTGACATCCATCAGATAGATCTTGTCTGCCAATTTTTTCTTCTTTACAATTGGATACATCTTCATCCTCCCATTTCATTATCTCTGCTACAGTATCTCTGATACGCCTAACGCCGGTGCACAGATAGCGACAAGGTCTGATTCCGGTCTTACTTTTCCAATCCTTTCCTATGATCCGTGTCTCTATCTGTACATCGACGTTATATTTTATGATACTAAATTTTCAGTTATTACGCAATATCTCCGTTAAAAAAATATCAATATCTGTAGAATTTTGCAGAATTTTCCTCTGACTAATTTCCGCACTCAATACTGATCTCATTGAAGGTCTGTAAAATGTCCTCCACATTCATCTTAGCTTTTTCGGCTCCCCCCTTGTCAATGATGGCATTTCCCTGATGCATCATAATGAGGCGGTCCCCATATTCCACCGCATACCGCAGATTATGGGTGACCATGATGGTGGTGACCTTCTTCTCCTTCACGATCCGATCCGTCAGCTCCATGATAAGCTCCGCCGTCTTTGGATCCAGCGCCGCCGTATGCTCATCCAGGATCAGAAATTCAATGGGATTCATAGTTGCCATCAACAGGGCAAGGGTCTGTCTCTGTCCCCCGGATAAGGCTCCCACCTTCGTCTCCATCTGATTTTCCAGTCCCAGGTTCAGATCCCTCAACATCTCTCTGTACTGCTCTATTCTCGCCCTGTTGACGCCTCTGCCAAGACCATAGCCCCTGCCCTTGTTGTCGGCAATGGACATATTTTCAATGATGGTCATGCTGGGACAGGTTCCCTTGGAGGGATCCTGATAGACCCTGCCGATCTTCCGGTGGCGGATATAATCCTTCTGATTCACAATATCGCTGCCATTGACCAGGATGGAACCGGAATCCACGGGGATGGTGCCGCAGATGATGTTCAGCATGGAGGTTTTCCCGGAACCGTTGCTCCCCACCACGGAGACAAACTCCCCGTCCCGTATCGTTAAGTTAAAATCTTCAAACAGGCACAACTCGTTGACCGTTCCCGGATTATAGTTCTTATTGATATGTTTCAACTCAAGCATTGCTCTTCACCTTCTTCTTTCTATCCATGCTGACGATCAGGATGATCAGGAATAACACCGCCGTGATCAGTTTTAAGTCCGTGGACTGCAATCCCATGCTGATGGCGACTGCCACACATGCCTTATAGATGATGGAACCAATGACCACGCTGGAGGTCACCCGCAAAAACGTCACTTTTTTAAAGAGGCTGGTTCCGATAATGACACTGGCAAGACCGATGACCACGGTTCCGGTTCCCATGGAAACGTCAAAATACCGCTGCTGCTGGGCATAGATACAGCCGCTTAAGGTCACAAGCCCATTGGCAATGGCAAGACCCACGATCTTGATCGCTCCCTTATCCACTCCCATGGAGGTGACAATGGTGTCATTATCTCCCACTGCCCTCAGTAAAAAACCGGATTTTGTACTCAGATACCAGTCCAATAAAAACTTCATCACCAGGGTAAGTATCAGGATCAGCACCACCGTGCTGTATTTTGCCGCCCCGCCTCTGAAAATGCGATCCACCAGATCATTGTCAAAAATAGTATCCATGTTGTAGATCGGAAGATTTGCCCTGCCCGCGATCCGCAGATTCACGGTATAGAGCGCCGTCATCATAATGATACCGGACAGCAGATCTCTGACCTTGCATTTTACATGGATCAGTCCGGTCAGCATTCCCACAAAGGCTCCCGCCGCAAACGATGCCGCCAGAGTCAGGATGGGATGCACCCCCTTTGTGATCATGACCGCCGTGAGGGCAGCCCCCATAGGGAAGCTGCCGTCCACAGTCAGATCCGGAAAATCCAGAATTTTATATGTGATGTATACGCCCAGCGCCATAATGGCATAGATCATGCCCTGCTCTAACACGCTTAAGATAAGTGCCACAATATTACCTCCAAGTTCTTATAATTACTCCACAGTGATCTCTGTAAAAGTCTCTGCCGCGTCAGCGATATAATCCTGATCCAGCTCCATATGGATCTTATCTGCTGCCGCTGTATTTACATAAAGTGCACTGTCCGCTGTCTTAATGTATTCGCTTTCCTCTGCGGTGGTCTCTCCCTTTAAGATCTTAGCTGCCATCACTCCGGTCTCTTTTCCCAGCTCATAATAGTCGATTCCAATAGCTGCCACACAGCCCGCCTTGACCTGCTCGATCTCGCTTCCGAATACCGGGATATTCGCCTGATTTGCTTTTTCCAGTACATTCTGTAATGCCTGAACCACAGTGTTGTCGGTCAGGTTATTGATACAGTCTACCCTGGTCACCAGATCAGCCGCTGCCAGATCCACATCCGCCTGGGTGCTGATTCCTGTGTCCACGATCTCAAATCCATAGTCTCCCGCTGCTTTTTTATATTCCTCGATGGTGCTGACGGAGTTCGCCTCGCTGGTGGTATATAAGATACCGATCTTTTTCGCATCCGGCAGCAGGGCGCGGATCATTTTCAACTGTTCCTCCACCGGAAGTACGTCGCAGGATCCTGTGATGTTGCCCGCATTGCTTCCGTCCTCATTTGCCAGTCCTGCTCCAACCGGATCGGATACGGCGGTGTAGACCACCGGGATATCGGTATCCATACAGGCATTATATGCACTCATGGCGGTCGGTGTTGCAATAGCTGCGACAAGATCCACCTTCTTCGACACATAGCTGTCCGCAATGGTTCCCGCTGTTCCGGTATCTGCCTGGGCGTTGTCATAGTTCACTTCCAGATTCCTGCCCTCCTCAATGCCCTCTTCTTTTAAGCCTGCCAGGAATCCCTCCCGGCAGTTGTCCAAAGAACCGTGCTCCGCAAACTGGGAGATGCCGATGACATAGGAATCTTCCCCGCTTCCTGAGGAGGAGGTCTCCTTGGTGTCGCTGCCGCATCCTGCCAACATTCCTGTTACAAATACCATGCTCATCAATACTGCCAATACTCTTTTTTTCATGTTCTTTACCTCTTTCTTTCTGCCTTCTGGCTGGTTGATCTGTCCAGAACAAACGCAGATGTCATTCGCCAATAAATTCGCATAGACATCTTCTACCCGAAAAGCGCCTGCGGTGCCACGATCCTGAATCAACTCATCAAAAAACCGCCCCAAGCCTATTGCTTGAGACGGTAATGTAATCATTATCGCGGTACCACTCAAATTGACGAATGTCCTCTCTCTCATGTACTATCATACATGCCTCATTGATAACGGGTTTGGTTCCCGGCACACCCTACTGGAACTACATCTCTCATTCAGGCTGCCCTCAAAAGTCCATTCAACGAATCCCTCCATGCCACATTCCCACCATCTGCAGCTCTCTGTGATCTCGGTCTCTCGTCTACTACTCTTTTTCAACGGTTTGTTCTATCTGTGTATTAGGTTAATACTTTCCGATGGATTTGTCAACCGGATTTTTTTCAATTTTTTATACTTGTATCCCTGGCATTTTCTGCAATGATGCAAAAGTCACATTTTCTATAAGATATCATGGACTATGCTGCTTGACATCAGTACGATATCCGACTATAATAATCGCCGTTACTTGAGTCTGAAATCATACCAATGAAAAGGAGTATACTTATGAAACCTGTCATCAGCCCGGAACTGGACGAATTTAACCATATCTTTCAGGAATTTGACGATATCTTCCACGATATTGCCCTGCATCTGGGGCTGTCGGACAGCGCTTTTACCATCCTCTACGATATTTTCTGGCTCGGAGACGGATGCTTACAGCGGGACATCTGCCAGACGTCCCACATCAGCAAACAGACGGTCAATTCCTCCATCCGCAAGCTGAAACAGGAGGGCTATCTCTACTTAGAACCCGGAAAAGGGCGGGATATGCACATTCATCTGACTCCTGCCGGAACCAAAATGATGACGGAAAAGATCCTTCCTGTCATTACCATGGAGAACCACGCCTTTGCCGGGATGCCTGCCGTCGAACGCGTAAAACTTCTGGAGTTATCCCGAAAATATATGAATATTTTTCGTCAGGAAGTCCAAAAGTATTTAGATACAGATATTGAGGAGGATTTGTAATGAACATTCAGTTATCCGATCATTTTACTTATAAAAAATTACTGCGTTTTGTTCTGCCCTCCATCGTTATGATGATCTTTACCTCCATCTACAGCGTAGTAGACGGACTGTTCGTCTCCAACTTCGTGGGCAAGACCGCCTTTTCCGCCCTGAACCTGATCTATCCTCTGCTGATGGGATTTGGTTCCCTGGGATTCATGATCGGCACTGGAGGAAGCGCGGTGGTGGGAATTGCTCTTGGGGAACAAAAAAAAGAGGATGCCAACCGCTATTTTTCCATGCTGGTCTACGCCACCATCTTAGGAGGTATCCTGCTGTCCGTAATCGGACTGATCTGGATCCGTCCCATCTCCCTTGCCATGGGCGCCACGGAAAATCTCATTGACGACTGTCTGGTCTACGGAAGGATCCTGCTGATCTCCCTGACGGCATTTATGCTGCAGAATGTATTCCAAAGTTTTTTTGTTACGGCGGAAAAACCGCACCTTGGTCTTGTTATCTCCATTTTTGCCGGAGTGACAAATTTTATTCTGGATTATTTTTTCATTGTAGTCTTAGATCTGGGACTTGCCGGCGCTGCCGCCGCCACCGCCATAGGACAGACAGTCGGAGCTATGATCCCACTGTTTTATTTTTTCCGCAAAAACAACAGTCTCCTGCAATTGGTAAGAACCGGATTTGAAGGACGGGTTCTGTTAAGAGCCTGTACCAACGGGGCTTCTGAGTTAATGACCAACCTGTCCTCCTCCCTGGTGAATATTCTCTATAATTTTCAGCTTCTAAAATTCATAGGAGAGGATGGAATAGCAGCCTACGGCGTTATTATGTATGTCGCCTTTATCTTTGCCGGGATCTACTTCGGTTATTCCATCGGAAGCGCGCCTATCATCAGCTACCACCAGGGCGCCGGAAATTATCCGGAGCTGAAAAACCTGCTGAAAAAAAGTCTGACGCTGCTGACGATCTGGGGGATCTTATTAACGATCCTGGCAGAACTTCTCTCTGCCCCGCTGTCCGCAGTCTTTGTCCATTATGACAAAGCTCTTCTGGAGCTGACCTGCCGTGGATTTCGAATCTTCTCCCTGGTCTTTTTGATCATGGGCTTCAATGTATTCGGTTCTGCCTTCTTCACCGCCCTGGGAAACGGAGCTGTCTCCGCCGCCATCTCCTTTTTACGGACACTGGTATTCCAGATTTTTGCGGTGTTCACCCTCCCGGTTTTTCTGGGCGTGGACGGCATCTGGCTGGCAATGGCTGTAGCAGAATTCATGACGTTAATCGTCACCTTCCTGTTTTTCCTAAAGGAGGGCAGGCGCTATCACTACACTTAGATGTTCTGACCTCCAGATAGAGGGTGTTCCGGTTCCTTAACAGCGCCCTCCCCGAACGTCCTCTTATCCCAGATCTCCATATGCTCCAGGAACTTCCGTACCGCCAGCGGAGCAGACCTGCGATCCCGAAGCGCCAGACCGATCCTGCGGTAAGCCGGAATCTCCAAGGGCTTTGCCAGGATCCGGTAAGGCACCCTTCTTAAGATCAACTGCGGCAGGATACTGATCCCCAGACCGTTCTCCACCATGGACATCACCGCATAATCATCCCAGGTGGTAAAATGCAGCTTCGGTCTTAAATGATGCCTTTTGAAGATCTCCGATATCTCTCCTCTCCCTCCCTTTTCCAGAAGAAGAAACGGCTCCTCGCAGAGCGCCTCCATGGGAAACTTCTCACATTCCGCCAGCGGATGGTCTGCAGGGATCACCGCCATCAGCTCATCCTCCCTGGAAAAGATCACCTCCAACTCAGAATGTACCGGAAGAGGCAGAAAGCCGCAGTCCACCCGTCCTTCTAAGATCCACTCTTCAATCTCCCGGTAATCTCCCAACAGCAGTTCATAATCAATGTTGGGATAATCCCCCTGAAATTCCTTAATGATTCCAGGCAGCCAGTGAGTCGCCACGCTGGAAAAGGTTCCGATACGGATCAGCCCCGCCTCTAACCCGCTCAGTTCCTCCACCTGTACCTGCAGTCTGTCATACTCTTTACATACATTCTGAACAAAGGGCAGCAGCTTCACCCCGTCGGAAGTCAGCCGCACGCCCCCTTTGCCCCGCTCCAGCAAGGTCACCTTCCACTCTGTCTCCAGATCGTGGATCATACGGCTGATGCCGGATTGAGAATAGTCCAAAATCTCCGCCGCCCTGGTGAAGCTGCCATATTCTACTGTGGTCAAAAATGCCCGGTACTTTTGTATTTCCATTTTTCTGCTCTCCTGTCTCTTTATACAGTACAGTTCTTATACCATTCGTTCCCATATGCTCGTAGATATTGACGTACTATATTTCAAAGGTTTTATCCATCTGATTTCCTCATGATTTCTATGAGAAAGATTCGCTTTTGTAATTTCATGATTTATGATACAGTAATACCGCAAAAAGTGCAAGACGTATCTGATTTACAGAACAAAAACTTGCACAATTTCTGCGGATTGAGACAATGGAACCACTCGATCCTGTACAGATCAATACGAATTGTAAAGCAAAAATTATTACATATGAGGTAACACCATGAAAAAGACTTATCTGAAATATTTTTTAGCCCTGATCCTCTACGGATCCAATGGAATCATCATCCGGCACATTCCGTTAAGCAGCCATAAGATCGTACTCTACCGCACCCTGATCGGCGGTATTTTTCTGATTACCCTGTTCTTGTACCGCCGCCACCGATCCGCTGAGGAATCCGGCGTGACCTCGAAAAAACGATTTCAGATACAAAAAAAGCAGGCTCTCTGCCTGCTGATCTCCGGCGCCTCCATCGGCACAAGCTGGATCTTTCTCTATGAGGCCTACCGCTATGTGGGAGTGGGCGTTGCCACCCTGGTGTACTATTGCGGCCCGGTCTTTGTAATGCTGCTCTCCCCGCTGCTCTTCCGCGAACGGATCACCGGAAGAAAAGCCTTTGGCTTTGGTCTGGTCCTTTTGGGTATGATCTTTTTAAATGGAACCTCCCTGCTGGAGGGCGGGCTGTCCACGGGACTTCTTTTCTGCCTGATCGCAGCCCTGCTCTTTGCCGGAATGGTGATCTTCAGCAAGAAAGCGTCGGATATCTCCGGACTGGACAGCTCCATGTATCAGATCATCGCCAGCTTTGTAACCGTGGCAGTCTATTCTTTTTTCCGGGAACCGTCCCTCTCCTACTTCCGTGAGATGGGCAGTGACCTGTCCGGAAACCTCCTGCCCCTTTTGATCCTGGGAATCCTCAATACCGGAATCGCCAATTACCTGTATTTTTCTGCGATTCCAAAGCTTCCGGTTCAGACAGTGTCCGCATGCAGCTATTTAGAACCGCTGTCTGCCCTTGCCTTTTCCGTCGTTTTACTGGGCGAGGCGTTCAGTCCCCTCCAGATGGCAGGCGCCCTGCTCATCTTAGGCGGCTCCATGTTCGACGAATGTGTCTCTCTCCTGAGACATCATCCGCCCCGCCGCATTACCCGCCATGCCTTTATACGCTAAGATACTCCCTATTTATGCTGATTTATTATCGCAGAAATACTGAAAAAAAGTAAGAAAATTTTCACATAACTGCCTAATTAAAATACACCAGCTCATCCTCTGGCTTTTCTGCCGGCTTGATCTCCACCGGGTAGAGCACCGGTCCCTTGCCCCGGTATTCTCTGGCAAATTCCACCCGCACCTCTGCTGTGATCTCGATCCAGGATTTATGCTGGATCTTGTCGGAATCCGGGTATTTGCACTTGAATCCGATAAAAGTAATATCCTCGATACAGCAGGTCATGGCAAACCGCCCCGGCACGAAGGTTCCCTTCTTCATCTTCTCCGGATTGTAAACCAACGCCAGGAACTTGATGGTCTTTCCATCGTATTTCTTCGGATTGTCCATGGCATCTAAATACCACAGCCCGTAATCCGCATCGGACAATTCAATGAAATCTCCGCTGGTGTCAAACGGGACATCCTCCATCTCCCGCTCGTCAATGGTTCCGTCCTTTCTCTCATAGACGATCTGTGCCTTGCGATTGATCGCCTTGATATTGCGTCGGAACTTCTCCCTCGGTGTATCGTCGTCGCAGCGGTTAAAGATCACCACGTCTGCATCAAACAACTGCTCCATGATCATGGTTCGCATATTGTTCAGATACATCTCGAAGGTGGTGGCATCCGCCGTAGCCAGTGACTGGACGATCACCCAGCCCTTTGGCAGATCCGTCTCCTGGAGGGTGTCCATCCCCCAGGTTCCATTGTATTCCAGAAATACCATCTGCGGATGATAGGTCTCATCCATTTTTTTTAAGGTCTCCCCGTTAAAATCCTCCTCTTCCTCGATGGTGGCAAGACTGGTATTGATCCCTGCCAGCTTCTCCTCGTCATATTCCACATCGCCGTCCTCACAGGCAATGATCAATCCCCTGGCATCATCGGTAAAATCATTTTCGAACAGGGTCTCTAAGATCAGCGAAGTTTTACCGCTGTCCATAAAGCCCGTAAATAAATATACCGGTATCTCTTCCATGCTCTTCTCTCCTTATCTTCCACTGACAGGATCTCTTGCAAAACACAGGATCCTCCCATTTTCTAGGCAATTCCAAACAGCTCTTCTAACTGATGCTCGTCAATATCGGTTCCGATCACACAGAGTCTTCCGGTGTAATCCGGCTCTCCGTCGCGAATCTCATACTCGCCCGGAACCATATCGAAGTAGATCCAGGTTCCGTCCTCCGACGGCACCATTCCCTTGGCTCTTAAGATCGTACCATACTCCTCGGTGTCGCAGAAGGCTTTCAAGATGCCTTCCAGATGTTCTCTGGTGTACTTGTGCGGCGTCTCCTTGCCCCAGCTTGTGAAGATCTCATCTGCATGATGGTGGTGGTGATCGTGGTCGTGGCATCCACAGGTACAGTTCTCGTCATGCTCATGGTCGTGATGATGTTCATGGTTGTGATCGTGGTCGTGATGATGTTCATGGTCATGATCGTGGTCGTGATGATGCTCGTGGTCATGATCGTGGCTGTGATGATGTTCCTCTTCTTCTCTATGATGAGCCTCCGCCAGCAGTTCCGCCTCCATGGTATCCTGACCCTCGATCACCTTCAGGATCTGTTCTCCCGATATTTCCTCCCATGGCGTCGTAATAACAGCCGCCTTCGGATTCAGCTCCTGGATCTGCTTCACGCAAAGCTCCAACTGTGCCTCCGTCGCCTTCTGGCTTCTGCTGAGCACTACAGTGGTGGCATGCTCGATCTGATTGTTAAAAAATTCACCAAATGCCTTCATCTGCTTACTTGCCTTTAAGGCGTTGACCACCGTCACCAGAGCGTTTAATTTTACATCCTGCTCCTTCTCGATATCCATAACCGACTTCATGACGTCGGACAGCTTGCCCACACCGGACGGTTCAATGAGGATACGATCCGGATGGAATTTTGTAATGACTTCATTTAAGTTTTTCCCAAAATCTCCCACTAAGGAGCAGCAGATACAGCCGCTGTTCATCTCCGTGATCTCAATTCCGGCATCCTTTAAAAATCCTCCGTCAATGCCGACCTCGCCAAATTCATTCTCAATGAGAACGATCTTCTCTCCCTTGAACACTTCGTCTATCATCTTCTTGATAAATGTCGTCTTTCCGGCTCCCAAAAAGCCTGAAATAATATCAATCTTTGTCATGTCAACCTCTCCTTTTATCGTTCTTTCTATTATGGACTCTGTTTCCGATAAACATTCAGCGGATCTGCTCTCTTATATCCTCTGTTGGCAGCGACCGCTCCTCTATCCATATCTATTATACTCCCATCTGTCAAGAATCTAACTCTCAAACTGCATGCTATACAGTCCCTCGTAGATTCCCCGCTTTGCGATCAGCTCCTCATGGGTTCCCTCTTCCTCAATGCCCTTCTCCGTCAGCACCAGAATCTTCTTCGCATTTCTTATGGTAGAAAGTCTGTGGGCGATGACAAAGGTGGTGCGGTTCTTCGCCAGTTTTTCCAGGGATTCCTGTACTACCCGCTCGCTCTCATTGTCCAGCGCCGAAGTTGCCTCATCAAAGATCAGGATCGGTGGATTTTTCAAAAATACCCTGGCAATGGAAAGACGCTGCTTCTGTCCTCCCGATAACTTCACACCCCTCTGTCCGATGTCGGTGTCATAGCCGTCCGGCAGGGACATGATAAAATCATGGGCATTGGCATTTTTTGCTGCTTCTATGACTTCCTCTCTGGTGGCGTCCGGTCTTCCATAGGCAATATTATCGAATACCGTTCCCACAAAGAGATATACGTCCTGCTGTACGATTCCCACATGATCCCGCAGGCTCTTTAAGGTCAGATCCCGCACATCCTTCCCGTCGATCTTCACGCTTCCTCCCGTCACATCATAGAACCGCGGGATCAGATTGCAGAGGGTGGTCTTGCCCGCACCGGAGGATCCCACCAATGCCAGATATTCCCCGGCGTCCACATGGAGATCAATGTGGCTTAGTACTTTCTCCGTATTTTCCTCATACTGGAAGGACACATTTTCAAAGTCGATGGTTCCCTTCACATCCCGTAACTCCTCCGAGCCCTGACTGTCCTGAATATCCGGCTCAATGGCAAGAATCTCCTGGAACCGCTCATATCCCGAATAGCCGTTCTGGAACATTTCAGCAAAATCGATCATGGTTCGCACCGGATCCGTCATAATACTGATGTACAATAAAAAGGTCACCAGATCCGTCACACTGACCTGAGATCTCGTAATCAAAATTCCTCCCACCACAAACACGATGACCGTAATCATATTAATAAAGGCGGTAAGTCCTGAATGATAGCCTCCCATATAATGATAGCTGTTCTTTTTCGCCTCCAAAAATCCGTCGTTGCCGATCTTGAACTTCCGCTCCTCCACATCCTCGTTGGCAAAGGACTTCACCACACGGATCCCCGACAGGTTGTCCTCGATCTGGGCGTTGATCTCCGCAATCTTCACACGATTTCTGGCAAAGGCTTTTTTCATCCTGCGGTTAAAAAACCATGCATAGGCAAACATTACCGGAATCAATGCAAAGGCCGCCAGCGTCAGCTTCGGGCTGATGGTCATCAGGATCACAAAGGCCCCCGCAAACTTCATAATGGAGATCACCACATTCTCCGGCCCGTGGTGCAAAAGCTCCGTAATGTCAAATAGATCCGCCGTGATCCTGGACAGGAGCTGTCCCACCTTCTGATTATCATAAAAAGAAAACGGCAGCTTCTGATAATGGGCGAAGATCTCCGCCCTCATATCATACTCGATCTGTGCGCCCATCACATGTCCGTAATTTGCAATAAAATAATTGCAGTAGCACTGGAACAGGATCAATACCGTCATGATCCCTCCCAGCATCAAAATCGTATGTAACGCCTCCTGCGGCTCTTGATAGATAACCGTGGATGTAATATAACGAACCACCAGTGGAATCAGCAGAGTAATCAAAGATGCCATGATCGCGAAAAACATATCCGCAAAAAAGATCTTTTTATATGGCTTATAATAAGAAAACATACTCTTTTTCTTCTTCACTTTTTCACTTCCTCCTTTTTTTACAATAGAATTTATCATACCTTCTTTTTGCCGTAATTGCAAGTTTGTGCTAAAATGTTCAGGAAAACAATGAAATGTACAAAATCATCAACGTACATCCCAGACCAAATAACAAATCGCCTGCTTACAGACAAGCTCGGCAAAGATCCAAGTGTCAAAAACATCACAAATCAGAACAGGAGGAACCTCACATGAATCCAAAACAGACTTTTTATGAGAACCAGGCAAAAACCATCATCGACCACTTAAAAAAGCGCCAGATGGACGGCTGCTACTGTCCAACCGCTGCCGACGCTGTCAAAAAAGCCATGGAGCTGATCCCGGCAGACTGCAGCGTCACCTTCGGCGGTTCCATGACCTTGAATGAATCCGGCATTATGGCGGCCTTACAGTCCAGAGAGGACATCACCTTTTACGACCGCTCCAAAGCATCCACCCCGGAGGAAGTCCAGAAGATCTACCGTCAGGCATTTTCCTGCGATTACTATCTCATGAGCACCAATGCCATTACCTTAGAGGGAGAGCTTGTGAACATTGATGGAAACGGCAACCGTGTGGCAGCCCTGGCTTTCGGACCATCTAATGTCCTCATTGTCTGCGGTATGAATAAGGTGGCGGTCAGCACCGAGGAAGCCATCGCCAGAGCCCGCAACATCGCCGCTCCGCCTAACTGCAACCGCTTAGGACGCAAGACCCCGTGTTCCGTCACTGGAATCTGCGGCGACTGCCTCTCCCCGGACTGTATCTGTAACCATACCGTTATTACCAGAAGAAGCGGTACACCGGGACGCATCAAGGTATTGCTGGTTGGGGAAGAGCTGGGATATTAAGAATAAAAAAGGCATCTGTCCATGATCTGATATGATCCCCTTAAGTAGATCTTACATTTTTCCCATGTCTACTTAAGGAGGCGTCTCACCATGGATAGCTGCCTTTATATTTTCTACAATTATCTTACCAAAATAACCGCCTTAATACTTCCGAATACTGTCCTCATCCTCATCCGTGGACTTCTCGATCTCCCTGATCTGAAGATAATACCCCGCATTCTCATTCACCTTCACATAGACCCGGTCGCCGACTCTGGCTCCCCTGACAGCTTTGCCGATGGGAGACTCAATGCTGATGTAGTTCTTCAGGGAATTGCCCCGGACACTGGTCACCAACTTATAGACCTCCGTCTCATCGTCATCCTCAAAATAAACCGTCACCTTATTATTCAGTCCCACCTCGTCCGCGCCGGAATCATCGGAGATGACCTTTGCCGTCTTAAGCATCCTCTCCAGATAACGGATCCGGCTCTCGTTCTTATTCTTCTCCTTCTTCGCCGCATGGTATTCAAAGTTCTCGCTCAGATCTCCCTGTGCTCTCGCCTCCTTCACGGATTCGATCAGTTCCTTGCGAAGCACCAGCTTTCGGTGTTCGATCTCTTCTTCAATCTTCTGCACATCGCTCTTTGTAAGCTGTTCTCTCATATCTCCATCCCTTTTCCATTCTAAAATAATCAAACTGTTATCATATAACCTGCCATACAGGCAGTCCTCACTGACTTTCCTGCACCGCCTGCGTCCTGGCAGATGTCTGACTTTCTATTACATCTTCTCCGGCGCCTCAAATCCCAGAAGGTCGATACAGGTCTCCAATACCGACTTCGTCAGCTCTAAAAGACGAATATACCCCGCCTGGATCTGCTCGTCCTCCTGCGCCATGATCTTCGTCTCATGATAAAAATGATTAAAGGCATTGGACAGATCATAGATATAGGAACAGATCTTGTGAGGAGCCGTCTCCTCATAAGCGTTTTCCATCACGGTATTGAACTTGGACAATTCTAACATCAACGCCTTTTCACTGCCGGAATGCGCCGGAAGGATCACCGCATGTTCCGCGCTCTTTCCGGCTTCCTTATATTTTGCCAGAATGGATTTGATCCGCACAATGGTATATAAGATATAAGGTCCCGTATTTCCCTCAAAAGAAGTAAAGCGATCCACATCAAAGATATAATCCTTGGACGCCTGGTTGCTGAGATCCCCGTACTTGATGGCGGATAGCGCCACGATCTTTGAGGTCTGCTCCGCTTCCTTGGGATCCACCGTATGATTCTCGGTAATCTTCTCAAACATCTTCTCGTTAATGCTGTCCATCAGCATTTCCAGACGCATAACGCCGCCCTCACGGGTCTTAAACGGCTTACCGTCCTTTCCGTTCATCGTACCGAAGCCTAAGAATTTCAGCGCGGTATCTTCTTTTACAATGCCTGTTTTCTTCGCGCAGCGGAACACCTGGATAAAATGCATCTCCTGACGTTTGTCCACCACATAGATCACCTCATCCGGTTCCTGATCCTCCATTCTCATGATCAGCGTCGCCAGATCCGTAGTGGTATACAGGGAGGCTCCGTCTGATTTCAGGATCATACAAGGGGGAATCTCCTTCGTGTCGTCCTCCCTTGCCACGTCCACTACCAGAGCTCCCTCGCTCATGTAGGCATACCCGTCCTTTTTCAGCCGTTCCACCATAGCCGGGATATACGGCTGGGCATCGGATTCCCCTTTCCAGAGATCAAAGGAGACTTTCAGGTTCTCGTAATTTCTCTTTAAGTCCGTCACCGACACGTTTAAGATATGGGATAACAACGCCTGATATCCCCTTCTTCCCTTCTGCAGCTCCGCCGTCGCCTGCATTGCCATCTCTTTATAAGCCTCGTCCTCTTTGGATTTTCCGCTGGCAGTCGGATAGATCTCCTCCAGCTCGGAAATCGTAAACGGCGCCTCCTTCGGATATTCTCCCTCATAATTTTCATCAAAATACGGAAGCTCCGGTTTCCGCTCCTTCAGCTCTGTGATGATCAGTCCCATCTGCAAGCCCCAGTCTCCAAGATGTACGTCCCCGATCACATTGTGTCCCATGAATCTGCCGATCCGCTTAATACTCTCTCCAATGATGGCGGAACGCAGATGTCCCACATGAAGCGGTTTTGCCACATTCGGTCCGCCGTAATCAATGATGATGGTCTTTGGCTCCTTACTCTTTTCACAGCCGTATCTGCCCTCATCCTTTTGCATACTTACCATATAATCCGCCAGATATTCTTTGGATAAGATCAGGTTCAAAAAGCCCGGTTTGACGGACTCCGCTGATTCAAACATCTCGTTTTGCGCCAAAGCCTCCGCCACCTTGTCCGAGATCATAAAAGGGGCGCAGTGATATTCCTTTGCCGCCGCCATGGCTCCATTACACTGAAATTCGCACAGATCCGGGCGGTTGGAAAGAGTCACTCTTCCGTACTTCTTATCATAACCGCAGGATACAAAAGCCTTCGTCACTTCTTCTGTTATTACATCCAGGATTTTTTTCATCTTCGTCTCTCCTCTATACCATAAAAGAGGGTAAGACCTCTTACCCTCGTATAATCTATGATATTATAATACTTTTTGAAATCCCGCGCAAGTTCCCTGTGGAAAAAGTATCCTGTATCAGAGTAGAAAATTCCTTATCACCCGGAATATCCCCGCGTCACTCAGGAAAAGAAATTCTCAGCCACCGTGTAGCTCTCATCCTCCTTCACGCCGCCTGTGAGAAAATGAGCCATTTCCTTATTGAAAAAATGCATTTCCACTCCTCCCTGTTCGTCGCAGAGGATGAACTCATCATCCTGAATGTAACCGTCGTCCAACAGATATTTTGCAAAAACGCAGATTCCGCCCTCGTACTGCTCCGCCTCCCTGCCGTCTCTGTCATACATCCGCACCACGATCTTCCCATCGTTTAAGATCGGTCCGTAAAGCAGTCCCGCAGCATTGCTTCCAAAGTTCCGCTTACAGAGCATTTCAATATTCCGCTCCTGCAAAAAAATATCGTTTTTATTCGGATCCAGGATCAGGTAACTGTTTCCTCTTCCCCTGTATTTTTTCAATGTAATGGTATCCATATCCAACACTCCTTCCAGTCCGTTTCCTATCTGATATTGATTCTATACTCTATTATATTCTCAGATTTTGCATTTTCCAGTGTGATTTGTGCTTGAATCCATGCAAAAAATGCTGTAGACTAACATAGAAATGTGTTTAGAATCATTTCACACCATCTTAAAGGAGCTTACATCATGTATCCATTGGAGGAAAATCTAAAGAGCGGTTATTTACGACAGAACTTCAAGCTGTTCCATTTAAAAGACCAGACAGAAAAGACGTTCGACTTTCACTACCATGATTTCGACAAGATCATTATTTTTTTATCGGGCAAAGTCACCTATGTGGTGGAGGGAAAATCTTATCATCTGAAGCCCTGGGACATTCTGTTAGTGCGCCATCACGATATCCACAAACCCATCATCGACAAAGACAGTGTCTATGAGCGCATTGTCATCTGGGTAAAGAATGAGTTTATCGAGCAGCAGCACCGCAAGGACTGCGACCTGTCCACCTGTTTTGAACAGAGCCTGGAAAAGAGCTTTAACCTCATCCGGGTACGTTCCTCCCTGCAATCGGAGATAAGAACCATCATCAGCAATCTGGAGGACAGCTTAAGAAGTGAAGAATTTGGTCACGATCTGTTAAGTGATACCTACTTTTTACAGCTCTTAGTCTACATGAACCGTGTGTTTTTAGATTCCTCCTTTTCCCAGGATGAATCTGCCCTGACCTATAACCGGCAGATCACAGAGCTGATAAAATACATCAACACCCATCTTGGAGAAGATCTGTCCAATGAGACTCTTGCCAAAAAACTGTTTTTGAGCAAATATTACCTGATGCACCGCTTTAAGGAGGAGACCGGCTACACCCTCCACAACTATATCGAACAAAAAAGACTGCTACACGCCTCCGAATTGATCAAGGAAGGTGTACCAGTCATGAAGGCCGCACAGGAGTGCGGATTCCGGGAATATTCTACTTTTCTGCGCGCGTTCAAACGCAACTTTCATATCTCGCCGAAAGAATTACTGTCGGATGTAAATTCCCTGTGATTCAATAAAATCCTGAAGTTCATCCTGAGCATCCTGAGACCACTCAGGATTCAGGTTCTTTTCTTCTGTCTCCTGTTCCCTTGTCTTTAAGTCCTTTTCCTGTTCTTTCATCCTTTACTCCTCCTGCTTATTTTTCTCGATGACCTGATGCAGGTTCGTCTCCTTCTCAGCTAAGATCGCCTCCACCTGCTCCTTTGTCACCTCGTCGGATTCTTTTGTTCCATAGCGGCTGGACGGCGGCAGTGAAGCCTCGTATCTGGCTCTTTCCAGAAGCTCCCTCTGCTCTCTCTCCTTCTGCATCTCCATCTCCAACACAGCGGATTGGGCGGCTTCCTCCGCCTTCAACTGATCCACGACCTCCATAGCCTTTCGCTGTTCTTCCGCCTGTCTCTGACGTTCCAGTTCTTCTCTGGTTATGTAGTTCACGTTCACCCGCTTTATGATACTGCGCTTTATCTTCTCCCGCCTATTGCGTTCATCAATCAAATCTCTCATAGGTACCCTCTTTTCAGTTCCTATTTTTAGTTTTATTCTATCATATCATTTTTTAAAAATAAAGATATTTTGAATAACTTTCCTGTCCAAAGCACATCCTAGTATCAGCTTCTTTTTCCTGTACATAATTTCATTCAGGAGGACTGGTTATGGCAGCATACAAGGTTGAAATCTGCGGCGTCAACACCGCAAAACTTCCCATTTTAAAGGAAAGTGAAAAAGAAGAACTCTTCGCAAGGATCAAACAGGGAGATATGGCTGCCAGGGAGACTTACATTAAGGGCAATCTAAGACTGGTCTTAAGCGTCATCAAACGTTTTTCCAACCACAACGAGAACGTGGACGATCTGTTCCAGATCGGATGTATCGGTCTGATCAAATCCATTGATAATTTTGACCCCACTATGGGAGTAAAATTCTCCACCTACGCCGTTCCCATGATCATCGGCGAGATCCGAAGATATCTGCGGGACAACAACTCCATCCGGGTCAGCCGTTCTCTAAGAGACACCGCATATAAGGCGATTCACGCAAAGGAGATCTTAACCAGAACCGCGGTGACGGAGCCGACTCTGGAGGATATTGCAAAGGAAACAGGTATCTCCAAAGAAGATATCGTCTTTGCCCTGGATGCGATCCAAAGCCCCTTAAGTCTCTATGATCCGGTCTACACCGACGGCGGGGATACCCTCTATGTCATGGATCAGATCAGCGATAAAAAGAATAAGGAAGAAAAATGGGTGGAGGAGCTTTCCTTAAACGACGCCATGGACCGCCTGAATGAAAGGGAGAACTACATCATCCGCCTGCGCTTTTTTGAGGGCAAGACCCAGATGGAGGTGGCGGAAGAGATCCATATTTCCCAGGCTCAGGTCTCCCGTCTGGAAAAATCCGCTTTAAAAAGCATGAAAAATTATCTGACCCTGAAATAATCCTCAGATAAGAACCCTCAGATCTCTGCCCCAGAGCAGGCTCTGTAAGCCTTTGCCCTGGGGCAGTCTATCTATCTGTCCCACTTATCGCACAAGGCGCTGATCTGATCTGCAAATTTCGCCAGATCCTTGTTCGCGCAGCCTTCATTTTTCTGAATCACTGCCATAAGTCTCTCACCCATTGCCACAAGCCTTGCAAAGACATTGGAGGAAGCCTTGCCGCCTCTTTTCTTCTTCTGAACGATCTCTCTGGAACCCTGTTGTATCTGAATATTTTCAATCAGATCGAACGCGTCTCCACTGTAAGGAGCGTAGGCATCCAATGCCCGCTCCTGCCTCAGACCTGCCGCAAAGCTCTCGCAGACCTCGTCGTCACCGTGCACAATGAACACCCGTTTTGGCGGTTTTCGAAAAGCTCCGATCCATTCCATCAGCTTTCCCTTATCCGCATGACCACTGAGTCCCGGCAGATTTAAGATCTTAGCGTGAACCTCGATCTGCTCGCCAAAGAGCTTCACTTCCTTCACCCCGTTTAAAAGAGAGTTACCCAGGGTTCCCGGAACCTGGAATCCCACAAAGACCACCGTGGAATCCTCTCTCCAGAGATTGTGCTTTAAATGATGGCGGATGCGTCCCGCCTCACACATACCGGAGGCGGAGATGATAACCTTTGACTTCTCATCAAAGTTGATCTGTTTGGACTCCTCGCTGGTAATCGCCATCTTAAGACCGTCAAAACGGATGGGATTGATTCCCCGATTGACCAGATCCAGCGCCTCCTCATCAAAGCATTCCGCCACGTTCTTATGGAAGATTCCCGTTGCCTCCACCGCCAGAGGACTGTCTATGTAGACCTCAAAATCAGGATATTCCGGCACGAGATTTTCTGTTTTTGCCTTCCGCAGAAAATAGAGAAGCTCCTGGGTCCTTCCCACGGAAAAAGCCGGGATCACCACATTTCCCCCTCTTCTGAATGTCTCCGTGATCACTTCCGCCAGCTTTTTGGCATAGTCGATGGAAACTTCATGGTAGCGGTCTCCGTAGGTGGATTCCATAACAACGTAATCCGCCTCCTCAATAAACTGCGGGTCTTTGATCAGCGGTTTATTTCCATGACCGATATCCCCGGAGAAAACGATCTTTTTTTCTTCCTCTCCTTCTTTTGCCCACACCTCGATGGACGCAGAACCCAGCAGGTGTCCGGCATCCACAAAGCGGACGGTCAGCTCCGGGCTGATCTGGATTTTTTCCCCATAAGGGCAGGGTATGAAGTGATCCAGTACTCCCACAGCGTCGTTCATATCATACAGTGGAACGACTTCCGGTCTGCCGGCGCGCCTCGCCTTCCGGTTCTTCCACTCTGCTTCAAACTGCTGGATATGGGCGCTGTCCTTTAGCATGATACCACAAAGCTCCGTGGTGGCGTTGGTGGCATAGATCTTTCCCCTGAATCCGTGATTGTACAAAAGCGGTAACAGACCCGAATGGTCGATATGGGCATGGGTAACCAGGACATAATCTACCTCTGCCGCGTTGACCGGAATCTCCTGATTGACATAGAGATCCGGTCCCTGCTCCATGCCGCAGTCTACAAGAACGTTTATATCGCCGATCCGCAGATAATGACAGCTTCCGGTAACTTCATGGTCTGCGCCTAAAAATTCCAGTTTCATCCTATCGTCTCCTTGTATCATATCTATTGATATATTATCCCCTGCCGGATGGCATCCAACGCGGAGCGCCATGTGCAAGGCATATGTATAATATCAATAGATATTATACCATAGATCCCTCTGAATCGTGTATACAATTACTCAAATTTTACAATTTCTTTTTTCAGTCTTTTCATGATCTTTTTTTCCAGACGGGAGATGTAAGACTGAGAGATACCGAGAAGGTCCGCTACCTCTTTTTGGGTCATCTCCTCCCCGTTTTTCGTTCCAAGCCCGAAACGCAGCTCCACAATGGTGCGCTCCCTGCCGGAGAGCTTTTTGATGGCTTCCCGCAGAAGCTGTTCCTCCACCTCGGTCTCGATATCCCGGTAGATGATATCCTCCTCAGTTCCCAGCACATCGGATAATAACAGCTCGTTCCCGTCATAATCCACGTTCAGCGGTTCGTCGATGCTGACTTCCAGCTTCGTCTTGTTATTGCGCCGCAGATACATGAGGATCTCATTCTCGATACAGCGGGAAGCATAGGTGGCCAGCTTGATATTTTTTTCCGGATTAAAAGTATTGATGGACTTGATCAGTCCAATGGTTCCAATGGAGATCAGATCCTCCACTCCCACTCCGGTGTTGTCGAACTTCTTGGCTATGTAGACCACCAGTCTTAGATTATGCTCGATGAGCATGGATTTAGACTCCTTTAACTTTTCATCCTCCCCGTCCACCAGCCCCTGGATGTAGTGCGCTTCATCGATGGCGTCCAGCGGCGGCGGCAGAACCTCGCTTCCTCCGATATAATGCACCTCATTTTTTTTCTTCCAGAACATCGTATAAAAGGACGGCATAATGCGGATTCCCATCTTATCCTGCAGATTCATTTTTATGTACATACTCCATCATTCCTTTCTTCTACCATAATCTCCCATTTAGAATCACCCGATACTCGCTGCTCTTTAAAAAGTCTTCTTCCACCACGGCAAACACTGCCGGTTTCACTGTAATCTCTTTCTTTTTCTTTTGAATCCTGAGATGATCCAGAGTGACTGCCTGAATCAGACCATGCTCTTTTCCCAGAGAAACAAAGGGAATGTAGCGGTAGGGAAGTTCCTTCACCCCCTCGATCTGCTCCAGAGTCTCCCTTGCGATTAAGCTGACCGGCAGCTTCACATAGGGATCCACCAGCAGATTTCCCGTGTCAAAAAAGCCTTTTGAGGAAAGTTCACAGTCTCCCTGACATATCTTTATATCGTATATCTTTTCCTCCTCCTTCCCTCTCTGGAAAAGGCAGAGAAATCCAGTCATGATTACCGCAGCCCCAGCCATGACCCAGCCGAAGTGATCTGCTGCTCCCAAAGCCCTGCAGATCCACTCGGTACATCCGCCTACCAGCATCATCAGAAGATACCCGGATCCATAGTCCAGCAGAAATTCCCGGACGCTCTTCTCCCGAAAGCACCCGTAGAACATCAACGGATTGATGAAAAGATGGACCAACGCCTTATACACCCATGTGTTTTTCAGTATCAGCATACCCACCGTGCTTCCTATCACCCCGAAAAAGGCTGTCAGCATCATGCGGCGGATCCCACATTGCCTGCCCCGGACTTCCCTCGTCAAAAGGAGGGTCAGATAATCAAAAAAGAAATTCGTAGCTACATATACGTCTATGTAAAACTCATATTGCACCTTCCACCTCCATCACGTTTATCTGCTACCCATTATAGCGGATGGAACCTGTGGTTTTTGTCAAAAAAGATGTCCCCATTCCGGTGATTCGTCCTCCTTTTTCGACACCTGAATGTAAAATAAAAAAAGACCGGATCCACTGTTACATGGATCCAGCCTTTGTCTTACTGATTTTTATTTACGATACGTTGTATACCAGCAATAATTTGATTCACCGGAATAATATTTCTTACCTACCTTATTCTGTGCCACCACATATACATAGTACTTCTTACCGGATTTCAACTTGCTGCTTCCGCATTTGGTAATTACTTTGCTTGTACTTTTGGTTGTTGCATACTTCTTATAACCGGACTTCTGCTTTGTGGATACATAAATCACATAGCGGTCTGCGCCCTTGATCTTATCCCAGCTTACCTTCAGACCTTTGGAAGTGCTCTGCATTTTCTTTACATCCGGCTGCTGACAGGTATAAATCCAGCTTGACCAGCCGCCATAGTATTTCTTACCGTTGCTGTCCAGACAATAAGTACGGACTCTTACTTTATAGA
Organism: uncultured Lachnospiraceae bacterium; assembly: GCA_958428365.1. Classification (GTDB taxonomy): domain Bacteria; phylum Bacillota; class Clostridia; order Lachnospirales; family Lachnospiraceae; genus Maccoyibacter. Next base: position 39,112 of record CAUAFT010000004.1, read on the forward strand.
AATTATGTTTCTTTAAGTTGGAATTTTTAATGGTTGCATAATAAGAAGTTGTCTTTTTGGTAAAGGATTTTACTTTTGTATCTTTGTTCTTATATGCTGTGTATAACTGAACCTCATATCCATCTACACAACGAGCATCCTTCCACTGTAAGGAGAGCTCTCCTGAACTCTCATAATAACCCCTTACCTTTACACTGGCTGTCTTCTGTGGGGTAACAGGAATTGCAGATTTATATTTTCCTGAGCTTTCGTATGCGGTATAGCCTGCTGCTGTCTTACGACCTGCATATACATATACCAGATACTCACTGTTCTTGGAAAGTCCCTTCAAAGTAACGCTTGTCTTTCCATTTACAACAACTGATTTTTCAGAAGAACTTCCTAATTTTGAATAATAAACCTTATATGTATTCGCACCGGATACCGCGCTCCAGTTCACAGTAACACTGCTTGTAGTTGATTTTGTGTGCTTAATACTTTTAGTGGCAGTAGCTGGTCTGGTAGCAACTTCAATTGGCGCTGAATATGCACCTATATTGCCAGTCGAATCGATGGATGCTACTCTGACATAATAGCTCTTTCCTGCTGCGATGGCAGACCAGTCATCATTCCATATTGTACAGGAATTAGAATAGGTTCCTCCGGTGATTCCATCCGTAAATGATGAATTTGAAGAGATCTGAACTGCATATGCTTCAGCGCTTGCCACCTCATTCCATGTGACTCCTACTGCTGTCTTGCTGTCATAATCCTGTTTCAATCCCGTCGGCGCTGCTGCTGCCGCTTTTGTCTGAATCCCACCGACAACTGCCACTGTAACCACAAGAGCCAGTGTCATCAGAATCTTTGTGATAATAGATTTTTGATTCTTTTCCATAATAATCCTCCTTTGCATTTTTTTTAAAACAATCTTTTAATCCAATTAGATTTTAGCATGGTTTTTGCAAAAACACAATATAGGAAAATTTTTCTTGTACAATTATCATTTTTTGTCAAAACGTAATAATCGACATACTATTTGACTTTCAGCACAGCGTTTCCCTGCATAAAAAATGCTCTAAGTGTCGCTTCACTAACCACGGAAAAAAATCGTGATCAAGAAGTCACTTAGAGCATATAACACCCAACGGGAACTTGTCCGTTTTTCTTCAATTATATAATTTTCTGCTGCTTTACACCAGCTTCTCTGCCAGTTCTTCCATTACATTTTCTGTCTCCGGTTTCACAGTAGAACGGATCGTGACCACCGGTTCCACCATCTCCATATCCTTCTGTTTTTCCAGCATTCCCTTCATGATCTTTGCAGCCGCCGGGGCCCAGGAGCCGTTCTCCATAAAGGCTACGGTACGCTTCTGATAATTCTTTGCTTTCAGATGATTCAAAAAGTCTTCCATGCATGGGAAGATTCCCCCGTCATAGGTTGCGCAGGCAAGGATCATCTTGGAGTAGCGGAATGCGTTCCCCACCGCATAGGAGACGTCCTCTCTGGCAAGATCCGCTAAGACCACCTTTTTCGCTCCTTTTTTCTCAAGGATCGCTTTCATCTGCTCTGCCGCGCGCTTGGTATTGCCATGGATGGAGGCGTATGCCAGCAGGATTCCCTCCTCCTCCGGCTCATAGCTGCTCCAGGTCTGATATTTTTCAATGTAATATCCCAGATCTTCCTTTAAGATCGGTCCATGCAGCGGGCAGATCATGCGGATGTCCAGTCCCGCTGCTTTTTTCAAAAGCGCCTGTACCGGATTTCCGTATTTTCCAACAATGTTGATAAAATATCTTCTCGCCTCGTCGGTCCAATCCTCCTCGCAGTCCAGACTTCCGAATTTTCCAAAGCCGTCGGCGCTGAACAGGATCTTTTCCGACTGCTCATAGGTCACCATGACCTCCGGCCAATGTACCATCGGGGCCATGAAAAACTGCAGGGTGTGCCTTCCAAGACTCAGGGTATCTCCCTCTGCCACAGTAATTCCTCTCTCCTTAAAATCCAGGGTGAAAAACTGCTCCATCATCGGGAAGGTCTTAGCATTCGCCACGATCTGCATATTCGGGTAACGCAGCGCCAACAGCTCGATATTGGCAGCGTGATCCGGCTCCATATGGGAGACGATCAAATAATCCGGCTCCCGGTCTCCCAACACTCCGTTTAAACCACGCAGCCAGTCACCGGTTGCCCGCACATCCACGGTATCCATGACCGCCACCTTTTCATCCAATATCACATAGGAGTTATAGGACACTCCATTTGGAATCGGATACTGGCTTTCAAACAGATCCAGCGTCTTATCATTTGCCCCGATATATTTAATATTTTCTGTAATCGCAATATCACTCATCTTCTCATTTCCTCCTGTCTGTCTCTAACGAATTTTACCCTATCGGATCCTCTCCGTCAATCCTACTTTTTTCTGTACCTTGCGAAGCGTCTTCATAGCATAATAAGCGGCTTTTTCATCGTTAGCCTTAATCATGCTCTCGATATAGGATTTATCTTTCATCAACTGCTCGTAACGCTCCTGTAACGGTTTTAAGTGATCGGCAACGGTCTCTCCCACCGCCATTTTGAAGTCCCCGTAGCCTTTTCCGGCAAATTCCTTCTCAATCTCCTCGTTGGTCTTGCCGGTAACGGCTCCGTAGATATCCATCAGATTGCTGATGCCTGGTTTCTCCTGCGCATAGCGCACCTCGCTGCCGGAGTCCGTCACTGCCTTTTTAAACTTGCGGATAATGGTATCGGTATCATCCAGAAGCAGAATGGTGGCGTTCACATTCTCATCAGACTTGGACATCTTCTTCGTCGGCTCCTGAAGGCTCATGATCTTCGCACCCTTTTTGCCGATATAGGCTTCCGGAATGGTAAAGACCTCGCCATAAATATTATTAAAGCGCTCTGCAATATCCCTTGTGATCTCCAGATGCTGCTTCTGATCCACGCCCACCGGAACCACATCCGCCTGATAGAGCAGGATATCCGCCGCCATGAGCACCGGGTATGTATAGAGTCCCGCATTGATGTTATCGGCATGTTTGGACGCCTTATCCTTGAACTGCGTCATCCGGTTCAGCTCTCCCATATAGGTAAAGCAGTCCAGGATCCACGCCAGCTCCGCATGACCGGAGACATGGGACTGATAATAAATGCAGTTTTTCTCAGGATCCAGACCTGCCGCCACATAGAGGGCGTAGAGCGCCCGCGCATTCTTCCGAAAATCTGCCGGAACCTGGCGTACGGTCAGAGAATGGAGATCCATGACCCCATAAATACATTCGTATTCATCGGTCAGTTCCACCCAGTTTTTTAACGCTCCCAGATAATTGCCCAGCGTCAGGGTTCCTGTCGCCTGCATTCCACTGTAAAGTACTTTTTTTCCATCTAACATGATCTGTCTCTCCTCACCTTTTATTTTTCAATACTTCTCTTCGTATGTAATCATAAGTCGCTTCTTCTCCCTGCTCCGCCAGCATATGTAACAGCCGTTCTAACAGTTCTCTGGTCTCAGGGTGGAGAATATGAACATTCTTCCCATTTTCATAATACTCTAAAGGATCCCTGTCCGTATACTTCTCTTTCCGGTAATTCTTTGACGCTGACATCCGGTCAATAAACATCTCCACCACATACTTTTCCGGCATCCTCATACCGCAGATACCCTCTTTTTTATCGATGCTGTAATCGATCCAGTACTCCATATGATGCTTGTTCCTACCCTTGTGATGCAGCCAGGCGGAAGAATAACCCTTATCCGCCCTCTCCGCATTGTTGGGACTCATATTGCCCTGGTAATACTTACAGCCCACCAGAAACTCCACCGGGTTATACTTACTCCAATCGTGCATAATGCCCTGCCGGTACAGCCCCACCTTAAAGCAGCCTGCCCGGACTAACCGTTTATGATTTGTGATGGTCTTAAAATGCTGCCATGCTTTCATGTTATGCTACCTTCCTATTAGAATAGAAATTGTCTGTCCATATGCCTCATAGGAATTTTTGGTAAGCAGCTTCGGCTCCTCAAAAAACGGACGGGTTTCCCCCGTATCCATGATCTGATACCAGTGTTTTCCCTTCGGCAGTTTTGGAAGCGCAAAGACCTGCACGCCCATATAAAAATTATATCCCACATAGAGGAAGGTCTCCTCTGCCTCCTCCTCTGCGTAAGCCTCGCAGTACATAACGCCCACAGAGCGGGAGCTTCCGCTTAAGCTGCCGATCCAGGCTTCCGCCCCATGATAAGACAGATCCGGATAGCCGATCTGCCTGTAATCCGTCATGCGAAGCGGCTCTTCTTTCGTAAGGATCGGATGCTTTTTGCGAAACGCCAGCAGCTGCCTTATAAATTCCCGATATTCCCCGTAATAATTTTCATTTTTCCAATTGACCCAACCCACCTTATTGTCCTGACAGTAGGCGTTATTATTTCCATTCTGGGAATTGCCTATCTCATCCCCGCTCCATATCAGCGGAATCCCCTTCGCCAGACAGAGTACCGCCATGGCGTTGCGCATCTGCTTTTCCCGGATCTTCTTTACAAACTGCCTGCGGCTTGGACCTTCCACGCCGTAGTTGGTGCTGTAATTCCAGTCGTTTCCATCCAGATTCTCCTCCCCGTTGTCTCCATTGTGTTTCTCATTATAAGAAAACACATCCGCCAGGGTAAAGGTATTGCTGTTGGCAATGTAATTCACAAAATGCAGCGAAGCATCCTGCCTGTGCATCTGATCCGTGAACTCGATCATATCTCCGCCCAGATGGTTGAGCATTTTGCGCACCGGATATAAAAAATCATCATTGTAGACAAAAAGATTGTGATAGGATCCTTCCTCCAGTAAATCATATGAAAAACTCTCGTAAAATAGTTTTGTCCTGCTTAAATACGGGTCTTTTGCGATACCCTCAATCGGGAGTGCCGCCCCTAAGAGCTTGAATCCGTCCACATGGTATTCCATCACCCAATAGCGCAATACCTCGATCATAAAGGAGAGGGTCTGCTCCGGTCCAAAATGCATTTCCATAAGGATCTCCATGCCCTCAGCGTGGATCTGTTTTACGAGAGTCTTAAGCTCCCACGCTGCGTCCCTGCCGCTGGCATAGGAGGATTTCACCGCAAAATAATCGCTCTTCGTATAACCCCAGTAGTTGATCTTACGTTCTTTGCTTACTTCCTGATCCTCTTCCCCGTTCTCTTTTTTATCTTCCGTATCCTCCATAAGCTCCTCGAACTCATAGATCGGCATAAATTCCAGCGTAGTGATTCCCAGCTCCCTGAAATAGGAAAGCCTGTCCCTCACCGCCTCAAAGGTTCCCCGTTTTTTTCCACGGGCATCCATGGAAAATCCCCGGATATGCAGCTTATAGATCGCCATCTCCTCTGCCGGAATCTCCGGGGCAGTATCCTCCTCCCAGTCAAATCCTTCTCTATTAAATCCACTCAGCAGAAGCTCTTTTTCCGGCTCTCTTGTCCTATCCCCCCATTTTTCCCGTCCCACGATCCGTTCCCCGTAAGGATCCCGCATGCGTTCTCCGTCAATCTCATAGCAGTAGAAATAACGCTCGGTCTTAAGGGGAAACACTGTAACAGAGCGGACGGAACCAACGCAGTACCGCTCTGGCACCTCGATGCGCACCGTCTGCGCCTTTGTCCTTCTATCAAATAATAAAACGGCACAGGCAGTCTCTTTGGGACATTGAAAAGTGAAGGTAACGCTGTCCCCACATTTTCTGACGCCCATATTTCCATAATCCCCTGCCTGTATCTTTAAACCCATATTTCTATCCGCCTTTGCTTTTTATCTGTATTATTATATCTGTTTTCTCCAAATTTGTACACACCCTTGCAAAAAGATTTCTTCTTGACTTTTCCGATACATGATTTAAAATACTCTATAAGATAAGAAACAGATTTCCAAGGGGCAGGATATGCATACAGTTAAAACTTCAGATTTAAAACCCGGAATGATTACGGCGGAACCCGCCTATTCCGAACACGGACAACTCATCGTAAATATTCACGTTCCACTTACGACTCAGATGATCGCACATCTGAAATATTATGATATTCCAACTATCAGGATCGTAGATGGACAGGTTCCGGACTCTGCCATTGAAATGATGGCAAAAACAGAGTCGGCAAATCTGACCTACAGTCAGAAAGTGCGCAAAAGCCCCTCTTTTCTGCGATTTAAAAACGACTATCTGAAAAAGATCACTTTTATCCGGTCTTCTTTAAACGGTTTGATCGATCACACAAATCCCATCGATCAGGCGTCGCTGATTTCCGAAACGGTGAGTCTTTTCGACAAACAGGCTACGACGATCTCCATTTTTGACAATCTTCACAATATGCGTCAGATCGACGATTCCACTTATGCTCACAGCCTGAACGTCAGTATGATCGCCCGTATGTTCGGTATGTGGCTCAACTACTCCGATGAGGAACTGGATATTTTAACCCTTGCCGGACTCTTACACGATATCGGCAAATGCAAGATCCCCAGCAGCATTATCCAGAAAAAAGGCAGCCTGACCGACGAAGAATACCGTATCATCAAGACACATCCATGGCTGGGCTATGAGATCTTGCAGAAGCAGTCCGTAGACGACCGGATCAAAAATGCGGCGCTGATGCACCATGAACGCTGCGATGGGTTCGGCTACCCCTTCGGTCTGACTCTCGATCAAATTGACGACACCGCCGCCATTATCTCTATTGCCGACGTCTACGACGCCATGACCTCCGACAGGAGCTATCGCAAGGGGCTGTGTCCTTTTGAAGTCATCGCCTCCTTTGAGCTGGAGGGCTTAAACCGCTACAAACCGCAGTTTATCCTCTGCTTTTTAGAGCATATCGCAGATACCTACGTCAACAACCATGTGCTTTTGAGCAACGGACAAAAAGGACGGATCGTCATGATCACAAACCGTCTGACCCGCCCGGTAGTCCAGATCGAAAACGACGCTTTTGTAGACTTAAACGAACAGCCTGATCTCTATATTCAGGCAATCATATAAAAAGGAGAATTTTTTATGGGAAAAAACAATCAGAATCCAATTGATGAAGAAACAGATATGCAGGTCACGCTGTCCTTAGACGACGGCAGCGAAGTGGAATGCGGCATCCTCACCATCTTTACCATTGAGGAACAGGACTATATCGTGCTGATCCCGCTGGATGAAAACGGAAATGAAAATGAAGAGGGAGAAGTCTTCATTTACCGCTATTTTGAGGACGAGGAGGGAAATCCTTCCCTGGAAAACATCGAGAGCGACGAAGAGTATGAGATCGTGGCGGACCGCTTTGACGAACTGTTAGACGAGGCGGAATACGAAGAGATGTAACGACGGTTTTTTTATCTCTCATTTTCCTCCCCTGCTTCTCTGATAAATCTGGAAACATCTACTTTCTTTCCGTTGTATTCTTCCACGGAAGAAAGATACAACTCTCTCTTTGCTCTGGTCATGCCGACGTAAAACATCCGCCGTTCCTCCTCCACATCCGGGTCGAGGACGGCTTTTTTATATGGCATGATCCCCTCGTTGACATCCACAATATAAACGATCTCGTACTCCAGCCCTTTGGCGCTGTGCAGCGTGGCAAGATTGACTCCGTCAGGGTTATACTGCTGTGCCCTCGCCTGCCTTTCCAGCTCCTCTTTGTATTCCTCCATATGTAAGAACCAGGCTTCATAGGAATTGTACTCCCTGGCGCTCTCTTGCAGTTCGTCTAAGATCTCGATCAATTCCTCCGCCTTGATGTGGCGGTATTCCGCATATTCTCTGCAAAAATCATCATATCCAATGCCGTTTCGGATATAATTCATCGCCGCAAAGGGCTTCATGCCGGAAAGCATCTTAATGTCATATGCCAGCCTGTCGATCCGCTCTGCGATCCAGGGCTGTTCCTTATAGTAATCCATCCAGACGTCAAAGGCGACGCTTAACTCCTCCAGACTCTCCCTTCCAATATAGCGCTTCGGACGGTTCATGATCTTTAAGAAATCCTTCCTCTCCCTGCTCCCCTGGGCTATGCGGATATAGGTAAAGATGTCCCTTGCCACCCAGTGGTCATAGAGATTTGGAATCTTATCCTTTGCCACAAAGGGAATGTTGTGGTTCATCAACTGCCTCATCAGCATCCGGGGCTGAACGTTGGTCCGAAACAGCACCGCCATCTCCCGGTAGGGAATCCCTTTTTCCGCCTGCTTTTTGATATTGGCAAGCACCGCTTCATTTTCCTCCCACTGATTCTTGTAGCGGGAAAACGCCACGATCCCCTCGCTCTCCTCCTGTCCACGGATATCCTTAAAAAACCGTTCGCTGTTGTGACCGATCACTCTCCCGGCAGCCTGGATGATCCCGGAGGAAGAACGGTAATTTACATCCAGAAGGATCTCCTTTGCCGAAGGGTAAGATTTCTTAAAATTCAGCATCAGCTCCGGCTTCGCCCCGCGGAATCGATAGATGGACTGGTCGTCATCCCCCACCACGAAGAGATTGTTTTCCGGCAGCGCCATCATCTTCACGATCTCAAATTGCAGGCGGTTGATATCCTGAAACTCGTCGATCAGAATATAGGAATACTGCTTCTGCCACAATGCCAGAATATCCTTTCTCTCCCGGAACAGCTCATAGGTATAGACCAGCATATCGTCAAAATCCAACAAACCTGCTCTTTGCATTTTCTTCTCATATTCCCGGTAGATCCGTCGGAAAATATCCACGCCGCAGGTTCTTGCATAGTAGTGTTCCAGATCGATCCCCTCATTTTTTACCAGGCTGATCTCTCCTAAGACGCCGCTCATGAAATCCTGCTCGTCCTCATACTCCAGTTCCATCCGGTTCATGATCTCCCGCAGAAACTGAAATTTCATCTCCTCCCGGATAATGTTCTGCGCCGTATAGTGATAGGCATGCTTCAATACGGAAAAAAACACCCCGTGAAAAGTTCCAAAAGTCACCGGACAGCGTTCTTCTCCCATGAGAACTCCAAACCGCTCCTTCATCTGCCGCGCCGCCGCCCTGGTAAAGGTGATGACCAGAATGTTGGAGGGATGAACTTCCTGCTCCTCTATTAAGTTTTTCACCCTCTGGGTAATCACAAGAGTCTTCCCGCTTCCGGGACCGGCTAACACCAGCGCCGGTCCCTTTCCATGGGAAACTGCCTCAGACTGAGGCGTATTCAAAGACTGTATCATATCTCTATCGTTCTGCTTCCAGCTTCTCAATCGCCGCCCTGATCCTGGAGACGGACTCCTCTTTTCCAAGTACTTCCATCAGCTCCGTTGCTCCGCCTGGCGTCATCTGCTTTCCGGAGACCGCCGTACGAAGCGGCCACATCACATATCCGTTCTTGCACTCTTTTTCTTTCACATACTCACAGAGCATTGCATAGAGCGCATCGTTGGAATAATCCTCCTGCTCCTCAAGGCGCGGCAGAATATCCTTTAAGACTTCCAGGGAGGACTCCGCCGTGGTCTTCATCTTCTTATGTGTATACATTGCGACATCGTACTCCGGAACTGCCTCAAAAAAGTCCACATGCTCCGCAATATCCGGGAAAGTCTCGATCCTGGTCTTTACCATATCTGCAATTTTTTTCAGGTCATAGTCCTTTGAGATGACTTTTTTCAGATAAGGCTTTGCCATCTCATAAAAACGGTCAGAATCCATCGCCTTTAAGTATTCTCCGTTCATCCATTTCAGCTTCACAATGTCAAAGACTGCCGGAGATTTGCTGATCCTGTGATAGTCAAAATCCGCAATCAGCTCCTCAAGGGTGAAGATCTCCCGGTTATCCTCAGGACTCCATCCCAAAAGGGCAATATAATTCACCACCGCTTCCGGTAAAAAACCCTGCTCCAATAAATCCTCAAAGGAAGCATGACCGCTTCTTTTGGATAATTTCTTATGGTTCTCATCCGTGATCAGCGGCAGATGAATATAGACCGGAGACTCCCAGCCAAAGGCGTCATAAAGTCTCTGATACTTCGGCGCAGAGGACAGATACTCATTTCCTCTCACCACATGGGTAATGTTCATGGTGTGATCGTCCACCACATTTGCAAAATTATAAGTCGGATATCCGTCGGATTTTATCAGGATCATATCGTCCAGTTCCGCATTTTCCACCGTAATATCCCCATAGAGTTCATCATGGAAGGTGGTGGTTCCCTCGTTTGGAATATTCTGACGGATAACATAAGGTTTGCCCGCCGCAAGGTTTGCCTCAACCTCCTCCTTAGACAGGGACAGGCAGTGCTTATCATACATGACGATTTCCTTGCCTTCCACCACCTCTGTCTTAATGGATGCAAGACGCTCCTTATCACAGAAACAATAATATGCCTCGCCCTTATCCACCAGCTCCTTGGCATACTTCAGATAGATTCCCGTCTGCATACGCTCGCTCTGGATATATGGTCCGAAGCCGCCGTCCTTATCCGGTCCCTCGTCGTGGGTCAGACCCGCTTTTTCCAGCGTCCGGTAGATGATCTCCGTTGCGCCCTCCACATAGCGCTCCTGGTCTGTGTCCTCAATGCGAAGCATGAAGTCGCCGCCTGCGTGTTTGGCGATCAGAAATTCATATAATGCGGAGCGCAGGTTGCCTACGTGCATCTTTCCGGTTGGACTTGGTGCGTATCTTGTCCTTACTTTACTCATGATAATGTTCTCCTCTTTTCCTTTTTTCTATATAAATAAAGTTCAAAATACAAATGGGGGCGTTTTATGGACGTTGTGCTGGCAGTATACAAGGCTCATCCAGGCGCTGTTCCGTGCTGCGGATATAAGATGTTCTAAGTGTTCTGTTTGTATAGGGATTGGGGACGGACGCAAACGGCTCGTAGTCGCCATCCATGGCTCCAACAAGCCTTGCCTGGACGTCGTGTCCAGGCATTGCTGAAATCGTCAGAACACTAAGAACATCTAATATCCTCCGCAAGTCACGACACCTGGATGAGCCTTGTATACTGCCTTTGAACGTTCATGGGGGAACGCTTGGTGGCATGCTTTCGGTAGGTTACGGGGACGGATGTCCCTGGTGGCGCTCTCCTTTTTTGAGAGAGTTGCCGATGCTGTTCCTGGCTGCTTTCGGTCACGGGGACTTTGTAAGCGATATAGGATTTTCTTAATGTTCTGGTTGGTGTCAGCAATTCCCGGACAGGACGTCCGGGAAAGGCGCATCTGAGCCATGGATGGCGAATATGCGCCGCTTGCGTCCGTCGCCGGGTACGTTATCAGAACATTTAGAAAAGCCTATGTCGATTACAGGGAGCCGTGACCGAAAGCAGCCAGGAACAGCCCCCCACCCCTCCCAAAAAAACGCCATGAATCATTATATAACATTCATGGCGTTCCATCAACTATTGAATTTTAAAATTATTTCGTACACCCATTCATATTGGTAATACTCAACTTGATATCATCCCGTCCGGTGATCCCATTCATGTTGGTAATATTGAATCTGATATCGTCCCGGCCAGTAATCCCATTGATGTTGGTAATGTTCAGCTTCAGATCGTCTCTGTCAGCCATTCCGTTGGCGTTCATATATCTGAAACTGGTATTCATATATGCTTCTTCATCCAGATAGAACAAGGGTATCACATTAAACACCTCCTTGGGGATCTGAGGTTTCAGTCCCTACGGGGTATTTTTTGCGATTTTGCTCTATTCATGCATATGTAGAAGAATTAATCCAGTTCGATCTCACGCAGCTCTTTTGGCGGGATCTGACGCGTGGATGCTTTTTTCATCTTGTCGACTTCGATCTTTGCCTTGTTGATCGGTAAGATGGTTCCGGCGCCGGCAACACATCCGCCAGGGCAGCCCATACCTTCGATCATACAGCCGTTTTTCTTGCCTGCCTTTGCTAACATCAGCATCTTCTTACACTCTGCAAGTCCCTCGGCATGTTCAATGTTCACTTCCACATCCGGATAATACTCGTGGATACAGTTCGTGATGGCTTCCGCCACTCCTCCTGCCACGGCGTAACCGCGTCCTGTTGCCGTTGCGTCATGCATGGAGCCGTCGCCTTTGGTTGCGTTCGGATCGATGCCTTTTGCCTGGAACATTCCCTGCAGTTCCTCAAAGGTGATGACAAAATCCACGTCGCTTCGCACGTCGTGACGGCTTGCTTCCAGTTTTTTCGCAGCGCAAGGTCCGATAAACACTACTTTGACGTCTGGATTTTCCTTTTTAATGCTTCTTGCAGTGGCTACCATTGGGGTCAGCTCGGAGGATACGCTCTCGATCAGATCCGGGAACTGTTTTTTCGCCAGCATCGCCCAGGACGGACAGCAGGAAGTCAGTAAGAACGGCAGTTCCCCGGTGGCAACGTGGTTCGCATAGTGATGTGCTTCCGCCACAGCTCCGATATCGGCCCCCAGTGCAACTTCCACTACGTCGGCAAAGCCCAGTTCCAGGAGGGCTGCCTTTACATTGCCCGGTGTTGCATCCGGTCCGAACTGTCCCACGAAAGCAGGCGCAACCTCTGCGATCACCTTATATCCCTGCTTCATGCAGCGGATCAGCTGGAAGATCTGGGATTTATCTGCGATAGCTCCAAACGGACAGCTTACCATACACTGACCGCAGGAAACACATTTTTCCGCGTCAATCTGAGCGCGTCCGTATTCGTCCACTCCAATGGCTCCCACGCCGCAAGCCTGAGAACACGGTCTCTCTTTTTTTGCAATGGCGTCGTATGGACAGACGGATTTACATTTTCCGCACTTGATACATTTTTCCTGATCAATCACTGCTCTTCCCTTTACACGGGAGATGGCTCCCTTTGGACAGACCTCCATACAAGGGTGGGCGATACAGCCCTGGCACATATTGGATACTTCATATTTTTTATCTTCACAGAAATTACATGCGGATGGAATTACCTGCATAAGCGGCGGCTCATAATATTTCTCCGCAATATTACTCTCCTCCAGACCGCTGGTCAGATGCACTACCCGGTTCTCCGGTCTTAAAGACATACCCATGGCGAGGCGGACACGCTCGGACGCAATAGCTCTCTCATGGAAAATACTGTCACGATAACTTGCCATCTCTCCCGGACATACCTTAAACGGAATAGCTTCGATCGCATCATTGATATTTCCTGACTCTGACTCATAAGCAGCTTTTGCAATCTCTGTAAAAATCTGATTGCGGATCTCTGAAACTGGTGTTTGGATTCCTCTCATAAAGCTCCTCCTTATCCTCAATACATTGTTATTCTTCTGTAAATTATTGTTAATTATTTAACATTTCATTATTAATCTAACATAGGATCACAGATCTGGCAAGAGTCTTTCTTCTTGTTTTGAATTTAATACTATTTTTCCGTTTTTCCCTTTCCGCATTGACCGCAGTTTCCGGAACATCCTGCGCAGCCTCCGTGTTTCTTTTTCTTCAAGATAGAGGCTATTGCCAGAACGATTCCCGCCCCTATCACAGTCAGCAGTATGTAATCTAAAATTCCCATCTTTTCCCCTTCTGCTTATTTAGAAAAGGCTTCCCACCTGGAATACCAAAAACGCCATCAGCCAGGCGATCACGCACTGCATCAGAACAATGCCCGCCGCCTGCAAGGAAGAACCCATCTCCCGCTTGATAGCTGCCACTGCCGCCACACATGGAGTATATAATAAGGTAAACACCAAAAAACTGACTGCAGACAGCGGTGTGAAGAAACTTCCAAGGGTTGCCGGAAGATTGGACATGCTGGTGCCGCACAGAACACTCATGGTGCTGACCACCGCCTCCTTCGCCGTAAATCCGGTAATCAGCGAGGTGGATATCCTCCAATCTGCGAATCCAAGGGGTGCGAAGATCGGAGCGATCCATCTGCCCACCGTTGCCAGAAGACTCTGGGAGCTGTCCGTCACCACGTTGAATCTGATGTCAAAGGTCTGTAAAAACCAGATCAGGATCGTCGCCACAAAGATCACGGTAAAGGCTCTCTGAATAAAATCCTTCGCCTTATCCCACATCAGCCGGAACACACTCTTCAGCGCCGGGAGTCTGTAGTTTGGCAGCTCCATGACAAAGGGGATCGGCTTTCCGTTGAACAGTGTTCCCTTTAAGATCAATGCCACCAGGATCGCCACCACGATTCCCGTCACATAGAGTCCCATCATCACAAGGGCTGCATGGTCTTTGAAAAATGCCATGGCAAACACGGAGTAAACCGGAATCTTCGCGGAACAACTGATAAACGGAGTCAACATGATGGTCATTTTCCGGTCCCGGTCGGAAGCCAGAGTTCTCGTCGCCATCACCGCCGGAACGGTACAGCCAAAACCAATTAACATCGGCACGAAGCTCTTGCCGGATAAACCGATCTTGCGCAACAGCTTATCCATCACAAAGGCAACTCTTGCCATGTACCCGGAATCCTCCAGTATGGATAAAAAGAAAAATAGAACCACGATGACCGGAAGGAAACTCAACACACTTCCCACCCCGGCAAAAATTCCGTCAATGATGAGGCTGTGCACCACCGGATTGATACCATAGACCTCCAGTCCATGGTCGCAGACATTGGTCACCCATTCGATACCATAACTCAAAAGATCGCTGAGCCAGGCTCCGATCACACCGAAGGTCAGCCAGAAGATCACCATCATAATAATCAAAAACACCGGTATGGCAAGATATTTATTGGTCAAAACCTCGTCGATCCGCTCGCTTCTTCTATGTTCCCTGCTCTCCTTCGGATGCTTCACCGTATCTTTGCATACTTTTTCGATAAAGGTATAGCGCATATCCGCCAAAGCCGCATTCCTGTCCATCTTATGGTCGGTCTCCATCTCCTCGATGGAGTGCTGCATCATCTCAAATTCGTTCTGGCTGAACTGTAATTTTTCAATGATCCCCTCGTCGTTTTCCACAACCTTTGTCGCCGCAAACCGGGGCGAGATCCCAAGATTCTGAGCGTGATCCTCCACCTGATGGGAAAGGGCATGGATACATCTGTGTACCGGACCCTTTTCGCAGAAATCCGTCACTTTCGGATAGGCTTTCTTGCTCGCTGTCACCACGATCTTTTCCACCAGTTCCGAGATCCCCTCACCCTTTGCCGCTGAGATGGGCACTACGGGAATCCCCAGTTTTTCCGACAGAGCGGCGATCTCTATGGATCCTCCGTTGCTATAGACCTCATCCATCATATTTAACGCCAACACCATGGGAATATGCATCTCCAATAATTGCAAAGTGAGATAGAGATTCCGTTCGATGTTGGTGGCATCCACGATATTGATAATGCCGTCCGGCTTTTCATTGATGAGAAAATCCCTTGTCACGATCTCCTCGCTGGTGTAGGGACGCAGGGAGTAGATACCCGGCAGATCTACCACGGAACAATCCTTCCTCTCTTTGATCTCCCCCATCTTCTGATCCACCGTGACCCCCGGAAAGTTGCCCACATGCTGATTCGCCCCGGTGAGCTGATTGAACAGGGTGGTCTTTCCACAGTTCTGGTTCCCTATTAATGCAAAGATCATTCTTCCGCCTCCGATACCTCGATTTTTGCCGCGTCCTCTTTTCGGATCGTCAGCGAATACCCCCGTATCTCCAACTCTATCGGATCCCCCATGGGAGCAACCTTTTTTATTTCTACGCCCGTCTTTGGAATCAACCCCATGTCTAAAAGACGGCACCGCAATTCTCCTTCTCCTCCAACCTTTGTGATTACTGCTTTTGTTCTGATTGGCAATTCATCTAATGTCATAGTTTCCTCTTTTCTATTACCTGATATTCGACTCCATTATATTTTATGGGTATTTAAAAGTCAATATTATTGATAATGATTCTCATTTATCATCTCCTATTCTCATTTATATGAGAAAATCAGTGTTTTTAACACGCCGATCACAGCCGCCTGCGGCGGATCGTTTCAGCGATATACTTCCTTTCATAGGAAATCCAAAGGAATTTCCTATGTCATAATAAATCAGGAGAAGAAATCCTTATTGCGATTTCTTCTCCTGACTATTGTTTCGGGAAACTATGATAAATAAATATTTTAACGAACGCCCTAAGTAAGCAGATTCTGCATACTCTTCAAACTGATGACCAGCGTGGAGGTATTGTGAAGCAATGCCGACGTGGTAGGCTGGATAACGCCGCCCACTCCTAGCAGAATCAGACTGGTGTTGAATCCCACGATCGTGCGGTAATTTTTCTGGATCCGCTTCATTAGACCGTTGCTGATGGCTTTCAGAGTGACGATCTCATAGAGGTCATCCGCCCCGATGGTAACGTCTGCGATCTCCCTTGCGATCTGCGCTCCATCGCTGATGGCAATTCCCACATCCGCCGCTGAGAGCGCCGGGGAATCGTTTATGCCGTCGCCGATCATCATGACCTTTCTTCCCTGCTGTTTTTCTCTCTCGATAAATCCCGCCTTGTCCTCCGGGAGTACCTCGGAATAATATTCGTCTACCCCGACTTTTTTTGCAATGGCGCTGGCTGTGCGCTCACTGTCCCCGGTCATCATGACTACCTTTCCGATCCCTGCTTTTTTCAGGGAATTGACAACGGCTGCCGCCTCTTCCCTCAACGGATCCTCAATGCAGATGACCGCCGCCAAAACATTCTCGATCGCCAGATACAGGTGGGAATACTCCGAAGGAAGATTCTCGAACTGTTCCTCCGTTCCCTCCGGGATCCTGCAATGCTCATCCTCAAAGACAAAGTGATAGCTTCCGATCACCGCCTTTTTCTCCTCGATCATAGTGGAGATTCCGTGGGCTACAATATACTCCACCTTGGAATGCATCTCCTCATGTTCCAGATCCTTCTGTTTTGCGGCGTCCACCACCGCCTTTGCCATGGAATGTGGAAAATGCTCTTCTAAGCAGGCTGCGATCCGCAGAAGCTCATCCGGTTCTTCCCCATTAAAGGAAATTACCTCCACTACCGTGGGCTGCGCCTTGGTGAGGGTTCCCGTCTTGTCAAAGACGATGGTATCCGCCTCGGCAATGGCTTCTAGATATTTCCCTCCCTTGACCGTCACATTATAGAGACTCGCCTCTCTGATCGCCGAAAGAACGGAGATTGGCATTGCCAGTTTCAGAGCACAGGAGAAATCCACCATTAGAACCGCCACCGCCTTGGTAACGTTCCTGGTAAAAAGCCAGGTCAAACCTGCCCCTGCCAGGGTATACGGCACAAGCCTGTCCGCCAGATGTTCTGCCTTGCCCTCCAGGGAGGATTTAAGTTTTTCGGATTCCTCGATCATGGTAACGATCTTCTCAAACTTACTGGAACCGCCGGCTTCCTGAACGCGGATGGTCAGCTCTCCCTCTTCCACCACCGTACCGGCGTAGACATATCCGTCGGCGCACTTATGCACCGGCAGAGACTCCCCTGTCAGGGAAGCCTGGTTGACCATAGCTTCTCCCTCCACGACGCTTCCATCGAAAGGGATCACATTTCCCATATGTACCATGACCAGATCGTTTTCCCTGATATCATCTGCACTGACCAGGATCTCCTGTCCCTCGGAAACCATCCAGACCTTGTCCACATTGAGGGACATGCTTCTGGCAAGATCTCCCACAGATTTTTTATGGGTCCACTCCTCTAAGATCTCGCCGATCCCAAGAAGGAACATGATGGATCCCGCCGTATTGACATCTCCTCTGAAAATGGACACACCGATGGCGGTGGCATCCAATACAGGCACCTCCATCTTACCCCGTGCCAGGGTCTTGATCCCTTCCCAGATATATTTGACGGATTTTACCGCCACGATCCCGGCTCGAAGCGAATAAGGCAGGAATAATTTACCTCCCATCCGCAGAACTGTCTTTCCAATGAGCTTTTCCTTATACTGTTCATTTAATTCTCTGCCGGAATTTTGTAAAAAGACCTCCGGTGCCTCTGCATTTTCATACTGAAATTCCCGCAAAATCTGCAAAAGCGTCTCCCGGTCTCCCACATAGCAGACCGCCGCATCCCCGGTTCGCTCATAGACCTTCACTGAGGTAACGATCTTCTGCGCGCTCAGATAATAATGAAGAATATCCGCCTCGCGGTAAGTCATGCTATTCTGGTCAAAATGAACCCGGATACGTCCTTTTATCTCATGTTTAATCCAAAATCTCATGCTTCGTTCTCTGCTTCGGCTTCTTCCTTATTAGCTTCCTCAGCCGCTCTCTCCTCATTGATCTGCTGTGCCTCCGCATAGATATCCTCCGCATTTTCCTGAACGGTGGCTGCAGTCTTCATCACGCAGTCTTTCGCCCGGAGTACTGCCGCGGTACAGTTCGTATACACCTTCTTTGCATCCTTACCGGACAGCGCCTTAATTCCCGCCGTGCCAAACAATACGCCTGCCGCAAAGGTTCCTACACCTTTAAAATTACATTTCTTAAAACAATCCCACATTCTGGTACCTCCTGATAATTACTCTTTTGTTATAGTAACTATACTCCTTAAAATGTGGGATTTCCATGTCTTTCCCTCTATTGAGAAATTTTCTCATTTTCGGTATTAAAATCATCCTTTGATTCCATCACGATCAGCCGTCCCGACTCCATAGAGATCACCGCCTCATCTTCCAGAATCTCATTGCTGATTCCAATGGAATGGCAGCCTCCCAGGGTATAATCCAAAAGCGGATATTTGAATCCTCTCAGCGTCAATCCCGTAACCTCTCCCATAAAAGGAAGCAGGGACACATAGTCCCCATACTGCGTATCTTTTCGCAAAACGGTTTTTTCGTTAATAAGACGCACCCTATTTCCCCTGTCCACCAAAAATGCCGGAATCCGCTTCTCTAACAAAAGCCCCAGCAGATACACGTTCGCCATCATATGGTCGATCCTGCTTCCGGTGGCACCCAGAAGATGCACTTCTTCTGCCCCTTTCTCAATCGCCAGCAATACGGCGATCTCCGTGTCCGTGTCGTCCTTCTCCGGCTGAAATTCCCGAAATTCGATCTCCTGATCCTGCCGGTAAAAGGCGACGGTCTTTTCATCCGCCGAATCAAAATCTCCCACCAGAATATCCGGTTTTATCCGATGGCGATGTAAAAACTCAATGCCGGAGTCCGCCGCGATCACCAGATCAAACTTCTGCTCCCTGATATAGGCCGACGCAAATTCGTCTTCTATTTTTCCCCCTGATATGATCAATACTCTCTTCATAGATCCTGTTCTGTCTAATTCCATTCCTATTCAGACGATCTGCTCCTGTCTGAATTTCCTACTTCATCAATTCCAAAAAGTCATGGATATTCTGCTCAATATCCCCGCCGAAAACGGCGCTGCCTGCCACAATAATATTGGCTCCGGCATCCATCACAGTCTGTACATTTTCCAGATTGATTCCTCCGTCCACCTGGATATCCGTCTTAAGTCCTCTGCCGTCGATCATCTGCTTCAGGCTGCGGATTTTTTCCGTACAGTAAGGAATATAGGACTGCCCGCCAAATCCCGGATTTACCGTCATAAGCAGCACCATATCCACCTTCGGAAGGATATATTCCACCTGGCTAAGAGGCGTTGCCGGATTCAGAGCGACTCCTGCAAGGACGCCGTGTTCCCGAATTACTTCGATGGTGCGGTCCAGATGTCCGCACGCCTCCGCATGCACCGTGATAATATCCGCTCCCGCTTTGACAAAGTCATCCACATAGCGGATCGGCTCCTCGATCATCAAATGTACGTCAAAAATTCTCTCCGTCAGGGGACGCAGCGCCTTCATCACCGGAAAAGCAAAGGAAATATTGGGTACGAACTTCCCGTCCATAACATCAATATGCACATAATCGGCTCCCGCCTCGTCGATCCTTCTGATCTGATCTCCCAGATTGGCAAAATCCGCCGACAAAATGGATGGTGACAGACATTTCATATAAATTCCTCCTTGTTGTTTCTTCTACTCTGACCCTAATACTTTTTCCGTTCCTTTAATTCCTCATAAAAAGCGCAGTAATTCTCATACCGCTCCTTTGCGATCCTGCCCTCCTCCAGAGCCTTTCGCACCGCACAGTCCGGCTCGTGGATATGGCTGCAATAGGCAAAGCGGCAGCCCGGCTCCAACGGAACAAATTCGGGATAACAGTCCCGCAGATCTTCCTTTTCCAATCCTGGAATATCCATAGAGCTGAATCCAGGCGTATCCATAAGATAGGTGTTCCCTTTCAGATGGATCAGCTCCGAATGCCTTGTGGTGTGTCTTCCCCTCTCGATCTTCGCACTGATATCCCCGGTTTCCATGGCTGCCTTTGGCTGCAGCACATTCATCAGCGAAGATTTTCCAACTCCTGAGGGACCTGCCAGAGCAAAGGTCTTTCCCTCAATGCGCCGTTCCACTTCCTCAATTCCAACCTGTTCTTTGACACTGAGAAAACAGACAGGATAATTGGCAGCTTCATAGATCCTGCGCAATTTTTCAAGCTCTGGCTCCTCCACCAGATCTGATTTATTAAAACAAAGGGTCACCGGAATCTTCTGATATTCCATCATCACCAGAAAACGGTCCAGAAGATGAAGATTCGGCTTTGGCTTCGCCGCCGCAAAGACTACCAGAGCGCCGTCGATATTCGATACCGCCGGACGGATCAGCTCATTCATCCGGGGAAGTATCTGCTCGATATTTCCCTTCTTTTCCTCCTCATCCAATATGACGATCTCCACGTTATCGCCCACCAGAGGTTTTACCTTCCGGTTGCGGAAGATTCCCTTTGCCTTACATTCATAAATTCCGGCTCCTACTACATGAACGTAGTAGAACCCGGAAATTCCTTTTACAATCTTACCCTGCATACTCATCCTTATTGCTTCTTAAAAGACACCGACTGGGTCTGCTTCTGTGTGGATCCATCTGCCAGCTTCCAGGTGATCTCAAGAGTGCCGGAGCTCACCTCCGGTATATCTCCTTTTTCCAGACTATACGGGAAGGAGGAGATGTCAATATTACTCCACTGCTCGATGACCTCGCCGCTTGGATCCATCAGCACAATGCTGGCGCTCACTACATCTTCGCTGTTCTCCGGAGCTGATACGCTCGCGCTGAATTTGTAATAGACCGTCTTAGGTCCGCTGCTGATGACCAGGGTCACATTCGTTCCCTCATCCACATATTTTCCAGGTGCAACACTCTGGCTGATGACCCTTCCCGCTTCCACGGAATCGCTGTTTTCGCTGGTCACGCTGGTTACCACCAGTCCGTTTGCCGACATGGTATTTTTTGCATCCTCCTCCGTAGCTCCCCGGACGTCCGGCACGGCTACGGCTGCCTTTCCCTGAGATACAATGATACTGATGGTATCTCCTTCCTTAGCGGAGCTTCCCGGCTCCGGTGACTGGGAAATGACATTTCCATTCGCCACGGAATCACTGTTCTGATAATCTCTGGCATACTTAAATCCATAATCCTGCAGTTTGTTGATGGCTGAGGTCTCATCCAGTCCACGGACGTCCGGCACGGAGATCTCTCCGGTTCCGCTGCTGATGACAACGGTGATGGTGGAATTCTTCTTCACCATATCTCCCTTGTCCGCGCTCTGGGACATGATCTCGCCCTCTGCATATTTATCGCTGGACTGCGTTCCGCCATCCTTGATTCCCAGACCAATATCTGCTAAGGCTTCCTTCGCCTCATCAAAGGTCATACCTGTAACGTCGATCATCTCCACTTTGCCGCTCTCTGATTCCGTCTTAGTATCCTCTTCATCCGTATCCTTACTCTTGGATGTATTTCCGAATTTAAAAAATCCCATAAAACTTCCGATGAGATAGATGGCAATTCCGACGATGATCGCCGCCGCAACGATACCCGCAATGGTAATCGCCTTCTCCATCTTCGGATTCAGCTCTCCCTCCGAGGTCTCGTCCTCGTCCTCCTCGTCTTCTTCCTCTTCCCCGTCTTCCTCTTCCTGCTGATAGTAGACGTTGTTCGCCTCTTCCTGGATCCGTTCTAAATCCTCATCCGTATATTTTCTGGTCTTTCCATCCCCCGGAGTGACAATGGTCACGAAATCCTCGTCCGGATTGATCAGAGATTTTTTCAGATCCAAAAGCAGGTCCGCTATGTTCTCATACCGTCTGTCCGCATTCTTCTGGGTACACTTGGTAATGATTTTTTCCAGACTGATGGGAAGATCCGGCGCATAGGCGCTGGGAGCCACCATCTCCTCCTGAAGGTGCTGGATGGCAACCGCCACCGTGGTGTCCCCGTCAAAAGGCACCCGTCCTGTCACCATCTCATACATCACGATTCCCAGAGAATAAATATCGCTCTTTCCATCCACAAAACCATTTCTCGCCTGCTCCGGTGAGGAATAATGAACGGAACCCATCACATCGGAATTGATGGTGTTGGAAGTTGCTGCCCTGGCAATTCCAAAGTCCGTGACCTTCACCTTTCCCTCTGTGGAAATAATGATATTCTGCGGTTTGATATCCCGGTGAATGATATTTTTATTGTGCGCAGCTTCGATTCCCCTGCCCACCTGAATTGCAATACTGATCGCCTCTTTAAAAGAGAGCTGTCCTTTTTTCTCAATATACGTCTTTAATGTGATGCCTTCCACATATTCCATGACGATGTAATACATCCCGTCCTGGCTGCCCACATCATAGATGTTGACGATATTCGGATGCTCCAGCCCTGCCGCCGACTGGGCCTCGGTGCGGAACTTTGTTACAAAATTGACATCCTCTGAAAACTCCTGTTTTAAAACCTTGATCGCCACAAAGCGTCCCAGCGTATGATCCTTTGCTTTGTAGACGTCGGACATTCCGCCCGCTCCTATCTTCCCTACGATCTCATAACGATCATCTATAAACATTCCTTCTGTCAGCATTCTTCCACCTCTTCTAGCACGGTTCTATCACCACTACCGTTATATTATCCAAACCCCCGTTGCTGTTGGCCGTCTCCACCAGACGCTCTACTCTCTCAGCAACATCTCTTTGTCCCTTTACGATATTTTCGATATCCACATCGTCTACCATATTTGTCAGACCGTCGGAACACATCAACAGATAGTCCTCCGGTTCTATTTCTACCTGAAAAAAGTCTGCTTTGACCTCCTCAGCCGCCCCTATGGCTCTTGTAATGATATTCTTATCGGGATGATCCTTGGCTGCGTCCCTGGCGATCTCGCCCATGCGCACCATTTCCTCCACAAGAGAGTGATCTCTCGTGATCTGGGTGATCTCCTTTCCGATCACATACATCCTGCTGTCGCCCACATTGGCAACACAGGCCTGCATCCCAAGCAGTGTCATTACGACAACCGTAGTTCCCATTCCGGCCATGGCCTCGTCTGCCTCTGCCTTTTCTCTCAGTTTCCTGTTTGCTGTACAGATGGCACGGTTGATGATCTCCACGGGCTCCGTTCCCCCATCGTTTTCAATGCATCTTACGATGGTCTCCACCGTATACCGGGAAGCGAACTCTCCCGCTTTATGACCTCCCATTCCATCCGCAACAATAAAAAGGTTCGGCAGATTTCCCACGGCATTCTCTGACGTATATACATAATCCTGATTCATTTCTCTTTTCTTTCCAATATCCGAGATCGAAAATGTCTTCATTTCTTGCCTACCCTTCCGTAAATCTCTTTCGTAATTGTCCACAGGCACCGTCGATATCTCTGCCCATTTCCCTTCTAATAGTAACATTTATTCCGTTTTTTTCAAGTTTATTTTTGAAATTCCGTATCACCTGCTGATTCGATTG
The DNA here is from genome assembly GCA_958428365.1 of uncultured Lachnospiraceae bacterium. Classification (GTDB taxonomy): domain Bacteria; phylum Bacillota; class Clostridia; order Lachnospirales; family Lachnospiraceae; genus Maccoyibacter. The sequence continues at coordinate 62,804 of CAUAFT010000004.1, forward strand.
TACATAATCCCGCTCCTTAATCGGATTCACGGGAATCAGATTCACATGACAGTTCATATCTCCGATCAGGGCGCTCAAAGCCTCCGCATCCTCCTTAGAATCATTGACGCCGCCTACCAGGGAGTACTCAAAGGTGATCCTTCTTCCAGTCTTTTCAAAATAATATTTACAGGCGTCGATCACCTCTGTGATCTCATACTTATTCGCCACCGGCATCAACTCCCGGCGTTTTTCCTGACTGGAAGCGTGAAGAGACAGCGCGAGGGTGATCTGAAGCTGCTCTCCTGCCAATTCCCGAATCCGCGGTACGATCCCGCAGGTGGATACGGTGAGATTTCTCTGGCTGATGTGAAGCCCGTTTTCATCGGTCAGCAGTTCTATAAATTTTAAAAGATTCCCATAGTTATCCAGAGGCTCTCCCGTTCCCATGACCACAACGTTGGAAATCCGCTCTCCGATATCCCTGCCGATGCGGTAGATCTGTTCTAACATCTCTCCCGGCGTCAATCCCCGCACCAGTCCGTCCAATGTGGAGGCGCAGAAACGGCAGCCCATCCGACAGCCCACCTGGGAGGAAATACAGACGGAATTGCCGTGCTTATAGCGCATCAGCACACTCTCCACCATATTTCCGTCTTCCAGCCGAAAGAGATATTTCTTCGTCCCGTCCAGCTTGGAGGTTTGGATCTCCACCGGCTCTAAAACCGTCAGGCTTGCGTGCTCCTTTAATTTTTCCCGCAGGGTTTTGGAAAGATTTGTCATCTCCTCATAATCCCGCGCCTGCTTTTCATGCAGCCATTGGTAGAGTTGTTTTGCCCGAAAAGGTTTCTCTCCGATCTCTGTCATAAAGCTCTGTAATTCTTTTAAATTTAATGATTTGATCTCTGTTTTCTCATTCATGCTATGTATCCATGTCCGTATTTTATACTGCCCGCTATATTTTCCTTTTCTGAAATTGGGCGATGAAAAAGCCGTCGTTTCCCTGTTCTCCCGGAAAGATCTGTCTCATGGAGATAAGCTCCAATTCAGGATGTTTTTCCAAGAGCCAGCCTGCGTTTTCTTCATTCTCCGCTTTGTGGATCGTACAGGTGCTGTAGAGTAATTTACCGCCCGGCTTCACATAGCGGACTGTCACATCCAGGATCTCCCTCTGGAGAGTCGCAAGCTCTACCTCCTTTTCCCTTGTCATCTTGTACTTGATATCCTTCTTCTTTCCGATGACTCCAAGCCCGGAACAGGGCAGATCCGCAATGACAATATCGGCTTTTTCTTCTAATTCAGGATCGTAGATCCTGGCGTCAGCGCACTCTGCTTCCATGTTTTTTACCTGACATCTGCGGATGTTCTCCTCTATGAGAGCCACCTTTTTAGGCGTTAGATCCCTCGCCAGTACCTTTCCGGTTCCGTGTAAGAGCTGCGCTATATGGATGCTCTTTCCACCCGGCGCGGCGCAGACGTCCAGCACCAGGTCTCCCTCTTTTGGCGCGGCTGTCCCCGCCACCATCATGGAACTGACATCCTGCACATAGAAAAACCCCTCCCGGAAACTCTTTATCTTATTCAGGTAATCGTATCCCGAAAGATAGAGGGCGTCGGGAAGTTCTTCGTTTTCCCCCACCGTCACTCCCTCCGCTTCCAGCTCCCGGATCAATTCTTCCTTTGTGATCCGGTCCGTATCGATCCGCACGGAGGTTGGCTTCTCCTCTAAAAAAACCTTTGCCATCTGCTCTGTCTGTTGGGTTCCATATTCCTCCATCCACTGTTCCACCAGCCACTCCGGCAGGGAATACAGGGTAGAGAGGTATAAAACCGGTTCCTTTTCCCTTGATGGATAAACGATCCTTTCTTTGTTCCTCGCAATATTGCGAAGAACTCCGTTGACAAAGCCTTTTAAGGTCCGAAATCCCCGTTTGCCCGCCAGCTTTACCGCCTCGTTGCAGGCCGCGGAATCCGGCACCCCGTCTAAGAAGCAGATCTGATAGACACCGCTTCTTAGAATGCATCGTATCACCGGCTTCATTTTATTCACTTTGGTATTGGAAAATGCATTGATGATATGATCGATCTGAATCTGGCGTTCCAACGTCCCCTCTGTCACCTTCGTGATAAAGGCGCGCTCCTTTTTTTCCAGATACTGATATTTATCCAGCGTCTGCTTCAATGCAATGTGACTGTATTCCCCATCCCTTGTTATGGCAAGCAAGACGTCCAGAATGATCTCTCTTGTACTGACTCCGTCAGTCATCATTTCTTCCTCCGAACAGCAGAATGAGACGTAAGAGCTGTAAGATTGCCGCCGCCGCGCTTGCCACATAGGTCAAAGCCGCCGCTCCTAAAACCTTTTTTGTGTAGCGCAGTTCCTCCTCCCGCAGCATATTCGTATCTCCCAAAATATGCACCGCCCGGTTGGAGGCATTAAATTCCACCGGAAGAGTCACAAGCTGGAATAAAACTGCCAGAGAGAAGAACAGGATCCCAAGCTGGATCAAAAAGGCTCCCGTACTGCTGTTGAATAATAATCCGATGATGATCAACGGCCATGCCATCGTAGAGCCGAAATTCGCCACCGGCACCAAAGTTCCTCTTAATATCAGAGGAAAATATCCGGTCTGGTGCTGGATCGCATGTCCGCACTCATGAGCCGCCACTCCGATCGCTGCAACGGAAGTGCTGTCGTACACACTGTCAGACAGGTTCAAGACCTTTGTCTTTGGATTGTAATGATCGGTCAGATTCCCTGAAATATGACCGATCCGCACGTCATAGATACCCGCATCTCTAAGGATACGCTCCGCCGCCTCCGCTCCGGTCAGCCCGGACATACTGCGGTACTTGGAATATTTGGAATAAGTGGTCTTTACCTTCGCTGACGCCAGCAGGCAGATCACAGCGCCGATAACAACTAAAATATAAGTGGGATCCCAATAAAAATACAATCTGTTTTCCTCCTGTCTTTCGATTATCCTCTTCCGAGCTTTGTTCCCTCTGGCATCTTTACGCCGCAGAGAAACGCTTCGGTGGTCATTCGTTTTTTTCCTTCTAACTGCAATTCAAGGGGAACTAAGATTCCCTCCGCCGTCTGGATTCCAAAGCTGTTTTTTCCCAGAGTCACCACGGTTCCGGCTTTTTGAGGATCGCCGCCGGACTCTGCCCTGGCTTTCCAGATCTTTAAGGTCTTTCCATTGTAAAATGTAAAGGTACTCGGCCACGGATTCAGCCCCCGTACCAGACGTTCCAGTTCTGCCGCAGACTTTGAAAAATCCAACTCTCCCATGGATTTTTTAATCAATCCCACCTGGGTCGCTTCTTCGTGATTCTGAGGCGTAAATTCTGCCGTTCCTTCCTCCAGAGCTTTCAGGGTCTTCACCGCAAGTTCCGCCCCCACCTCTGCCAGTCGGTCAAAGAGACTTCCTCCGGTCTCCCCGTCCTTAAGTTCTACCTCTTGCTTCAAGATCATATCTCCGGTGTCCAGTCCCTCGTCCATGCGCATGGTAGTCACCCCGCTGACCTTCTCTCCATTGATGACCGCCCACTGGATCGGCGCCGCCCCTCTGTATTTTGGCAGCAAAGACGCGTGGACATTCACGCAGCAATATTTGGGCAGATTTAGGATTTCCTTTGGCAGGATCTGTCCAAAAGCCACCACCACGATACCGTCCGGCTCATATTTTTTCAGCATCTCAATGCTTTCCGTTTCCCGCACCCTCTTTGGCTGGAACACTTCGATTCCATGCGCCAAAGCCGCTTCCTTTACCGGCGGATACTGCAATTTTCCGCTTCTGCCTCTGGGCTTATCCGGCTGGGTCACCACCAACGCCACCTCATGTCCCGCCTCGATCAGCGCCTCCAGAGTTCCCACCGCAAAATCCGGTGTTCCCATAAAAATAACCCTCATATGTTATTCCTCTTCCTCCTCATATCTCACATCATAAATATCCCCTTCTACCAGCTCCGTATACAGATGACCGTCCAAATGATCCAGTTCATGACAGAAAGCTCTGGCTAACAGCTCGGTTCCCTCCAGCTCCCTCTCCACCATATTTTCATCCAATGCCCGTACCTTTACATAGTTCGGTCTGGTCACCTGTCCCGCTTTTCCCGGAAGGCTTAAGCAGCCCTCGTCTCCGGTCTGGCTTCCCTCGGTCTCTAAAATCGTCGGGTTGATCAGAACGATGGGTCCCTCGCCCACGTCCACGACCACGATCCTCTTTAAGACTCCCACCTGACTTGCGGCGAGTCCCACTCCGTTTGCCTCGTGCATGGTCTCTATCATATCTTCAATTAAGGTTGCGATCCTGGGAGTCATCTCTGTGACCTCTCTGCAGCGTTTGGTCAGTACTTCATCTCCCTGGATACGGATTGTTCTAAGTGCCATTTTTGTCCTCCTTTTTATTCTTATATCAAAAATTATGGGGTGTTCGGATCTAAAATTGCCCCCTAAAAATAACTTTCTTCTCAAGATATTAACATATTTTCCCTGTGTCTTCCATCCCATCCATAACGTTTTTTTCTATTGAGTGTAGGATTACAGTACATGTTTGATAGACCTGCGATCCGCAACGTTTTTCTATTGAGTCCTGAATAACGAATGCCCTCGCAGCCCGAAACTCCTTTAAAAACTGTTCACAGGATTAAAATCAAACTGTATATTTACCTCTTTAAAAAACTCCTGTTTTTCTATGAACTCTTCCAGCTTATCCTTTACATCCACCAGGATCCCGTATTGGCTGCTTTTCAGATAGACCACCTTTCGGTAAATATCATTGATCTTTGCGATACCGGGGCTTGCCGGTCCCACCACGGACAGCATTTTTATCTGCATGGTCTCTATCTGCCGTACCAGAAGCTTAGCCGCTTTCTCTCCTGTCTCTTCTTCCTGAAAGGAGATCAGGATTACGAGAAGATTCCATACGGGAGGATAATTCAAAAGATCCCGGTATCGTATCTCCTGCTCGTAGAACTGTTCATAATTCTGCTCTTTTGCCGCCTGTACGCTGTAGTGCTCCGGGGTATAGGTCTGAATGACCACTTCTCCCGGCTCCTCGCCTCTTCCCGCTCTTCCCGCCGCCTGGGTCAGAAGCTGGAAGGTCCGCTCCGAGGAGTGATAATCGTGTACATAGAGGGACATGTCTGCCGCCAGAACACCCACTAAGGTGACGTTTGGGAAATCGTGTCCCTTGACGATCATCTGAGTCCCGATGAGGATATCTGCCTCCTGATTTGAAAAGGCGGAGAGGATATTCTCGTATCCGTCCTTGGTTCGGGTGGTGTCCATGTCCATGCGGATGGTCCTGGCGGTTGGAAAACGTTTTTTTACGATCTCCTCTATTTTCTGGGTTCCGGCTTTAAAACCGCTAATATATCTGGAACCACACTCCGGGCAGACTCTCGGTTCCGGCTCCTCATAGCCGCAGTAGTGACAGACGAGCCTGCCGCCGCGATGCTGACTTAAGGATACGTCGCAGTGGGGACATTTGATGACATGACCGCAGGCACGACAGGAAAGAAAACCCGCCAGTCCCCGCCGGTTCAAAAAGAGCATCATCTGTTGTCCTCTTTGCAGACGATCCTCCATCAATTCCTGTAATTTTTCACTTAGTATGGAGCGGTTACCCCGCTTTAATTCCTCCCGAAGGTCGATGATATGACATTCCGGGAGCGGTCTTTTCTGTACTCTCTCTTTCAGCTCTAAAAGCTGGTATACTCCCTGTTTCGCCCTGTAATAACTCTCCAATGACGGAGTGGCGGAACCCAGGATCACAGAAGCGCCGGACATCTCCGCCCGCCGGATCGCGGTCTCCCTGGCGTGATATCTCGGTACGGTCTCGCTCTTATAGGAAGTCTCGTGTTCTTCATCTATTATGATAATTCCCAAATTTGAAAACGGTGTGAACAGGGCGGAACGGGGACCGATCATAACGTCGATCTCCCCGTTTTTTGCCCGCTCAAACTGATCGAAACGCTCTCCCGCCGAGAGTCTGGAATTCATAATGGACACCCGCTCTCCAAATCTCTGGTAAAAACGCAGAACTGTCTGGTAAGTCAGGGCAATCTCCGGGATCAAAACGATCGCCTGCCTGCCCAGGGAAACTGTCTTTGCAATGAGTTCCATGTAGACTTCCGTCTTGCCGCTCCCGGTAACTCCGTGTAACAGATAAGTCTTATTTCTATTTTTTCTCATATTTTCCCAGACAGCGTCTACGGCTTTTTGCTGGGAACTGTTTAATGAAACGATCTTTCCGCTTTTTTGCAGATGGCTGATGGGATTGCGGTAGTCTCTCTTAGAGATGACCTTTACGATCCCCTGCTCCTCCAGTGCCCGGATCACCGCCGTGGAGACTCCCAGTTTTTTGGTAATCAGCTCCTTTGGGAGCTCTCCCTGTTCCAGCAGAGCGTCCAGCAGTTTTTTCCGGGCAACGCTGTTCTTCCGGTTGCACTCCTCAAAACGTCTGCGGGCTTCCTCCTTTTCCAACGCCAGGGCAACGGTCTGTTTCTGTCTCTCATTTTCCCGTCGTTTGATGGGGATCACGGTCTTTAGCGCCTGATTCATAGTGCCGCCGTAATTCTTCCGCATCCAGCCCGCCAGGGCGATCAGCTCCGTCTCAATGGCGATCCCATCCCTTTGTATGGAAGAGATCTCCTTGATCCGATCCACGTCAAAAGAGGGCTCCGACGTCAGCTCAAGGACATATCCTGTGATCTTCCTGCCCCCTTTTCCAAACGGCACCTCCACCTGCATACCCGGAGCAATCTCCTCCTCCATCTCCTTTGGCACCAGATATTGAAAGGTTCTGTCTAATTTTTCCAGTGAGATATCTATGATAATGTCTGCATACAGCGCCATGTATTCTCCCTCTGACTCTCTTTCTCTTTGGGTTCAAAAAAATTCTTCAGGACTTCTCCTGTCGCTATCCCTGCTTCAGCTCCTCCAAAACCTCTGCGATCAGGACTCTCTCATCCATGGGATGTTTCACACCCCTGATCTCCTGATAGTCCTCATGTCCCTTGCCCGCCAGCACGATGACGTCTCCTGCCCTGCCGTGTTCAATGGCATAGCGGATGGCTTCTTTTCTGTCGACGATCTCGATGTACTCTCCCTGGGTCTTTTCCATTCCCTTTTTGATATCGTCAATGATCGCCTGAGGCTCCTCAAATCTCGGATTATCCGAGGTAATAATCGTCAGATCCGCCAACTTTCCGGACACCTCGCCCATCTCGTAACGGCGCAGCTTCGAGCGGTTGCCCCCGCAGCCAAAGACACAGACCAGTCTGCCCGGCTCATACTCTTTTAAGGTGGTCAGCAGACTCTCCAGACTCATGGCATTGTGGGCATAGTCGATCATCAGCGTAAATTCATCCGAAACCCGGATCATCTCGATCCTTCCCTTAACCTTAGCCACCTTAAGAGCTTTTTTCATATCCTCGACAGAAACGTCAAAGTGATGGCAGATCGCGATTGCAGTCAAAGAATTATAGACACTGAAGGTTCCCGGCACGTCGATCTCCACCTCGCAGTTCACAAGTCCCTCCACGGTATACGCCACGCCCAGGTATCCCGGCTTTTTCACAAGCTCTGTATTCACCGCCCGGATATCCGCATCCTCTGAAAAACCAAAGGTCTCCACCTCGCAGGTATGCCCCTCTAAAACATCCTCCACATGAGCGTCGTCCCGGTTCACGATCCCCAGCTTACACTGGCGAAACAGCATTCCCTTACAAGCCATATACTCCTCAAAGGAGGCATGTTCATTTGGTCCGATATGATCCGGCTCAATATTCGTAAAGATTCCAATCTCAAAGGTAAATCCAGCCACCCGGTGCATCATCAGTCCCTGCGAGGACACCTCCATCACACAGCAATCGCATCCTCTGTCCAACATTTTACGGAAATACTCCTGGATGACATAGGACTCCGGCGTGGTATTGCTTGCCGGGATCACCTCATCTCCTATGATCGCCTCAATGGTGCCGATCAGCCCCACCTTATATCCGGCGCTCTCCAAAATGGATTTCACCATATAAGTGGTGGTGGTCTTTCCCTTGGTTCCGGTCACGCCGATCACCCGAAGCTGCTCTGCCGGATATCCAAAATACGCCGCCGATAAAAGCGCCAGCGCATATCTCGTATCCTCTACTTTAATGACAGTCACGCCCTCTGGCGCTTCCACCTCATCCTGTACCACCAGAGCGGCAACTCCTTTTTGTACGACTTCTTCTATAAAAGTATGACCGTCCACCGCCGTTCCCTTGATACAGACGAATAGGTCGTCTTTTGCTGCTTTTCTGGAATCGTAGATCAAGTTGGAAATCTGAATGTTTTCTTCGCCCTGGAGGCATTGATAGTCTACACGTTCTAATAGTTTTTTTAAATTTGGCATGTTAATTCCTCGTTTCTACATTATAAAAGGGGGGTGTTTTATGGGTATGTGGGGGGTTGGTACAACTCTCTTCCTGGGGCGGGGACTGTAACCGGATATAAGAATTTCTAAGTATTCTGTTTGCCAATGATTGGGGACGGACGCAACCGGCTCATATTCGCCATCCATGGCTCAAATGAGCCTTTCCCAGACGTCCTGTCTGGGAATTGCTGTATCTGACAGAATACTAAGAAATTCTAATATCCTCCACAATTCCCCGCCCCAGGAAGAGAGTTGTACCAACCATTCACATAGCGATAAAGTGTCACCTTAGGGTCTTGGGGGTTCTGCTTTATCGGCTTGTGTCGGGTGGTGTTTATATGCTCTAAATAGGTTCATATTATTGTATTACACATTATGTTAATAAATTATAAAATCCCCTCTCGTCACCACAACGCAGCCAACACAACAGTGCAAAGAGTATCGTGGCAAGCAGCACAAATATATTTTCGGGGTTGTGACTTTGCGGAGGATATTAGATTTTCTTAGGGTTCTGGGTGTAACAGCAATTTCCGAACAGGACGTTCGGAAAAGGCACATCTGAGCCATGGATGGCGAATATGGGCCGGTTGCGTCCGTCCCCGACAGCTGGCAGACAGAACACTTAGAAAATCTTATATCCGCAGCAGGTCACAACCCCGGAAATATATTTGTGCTGCTTGCCTCAATACCCTCCCACCACCCTCTCATAATATATGAAAACCTCCCCCAAGTCAATTTCCCGTATAAATCTATTCCCAACCATCCATACTATTCCCATGAAGAAGAATTTTTTTATCTGCGGACTGACCGGATGGTGCATGGAGATCCTTTTTACCTCCTTCCATGCCCTCTGTCGAAAAGATTTCAGATTAAAAGGACAGACCTCCATCTGGATGTTTCCCATCTACGGGCTCGCCGCCCTGATCGCGCCCATGCACGACCATATGAACAACAGACCCGCTCTCTGGCGGGGCGGCGTCTATACGCTTGGGATTTTTACCTGCGAATATGTCAGCGGAGCGCTTTTGAAAAAACATGACATGTGCCCCTGGGATTACAGCGGTGCAAAATCCAATATCAACGGTCTGATCCGTCTGGATTACGCGCCTTTCTGGATGGCTGCCGGATTGATCTTTGAAAAGATTTTATCGGCGGCGGATAGGCAGGAATAGTCCTCTTTTCCCCTTGAAAATTTTTCTCCGCTATTATATGATGGTAAAAATACCTAAGGAGGAAAACTATGCGACATTTAATGAGTCCACTGGATTTTTCCGTCGAAGAATTGGACAGGCTATTGTGCCTTGCCAACGACATTGAGAAAAATCCTTCAAAATACGCACACGCCTGTGCCGGAAAGAAACTCGCCACCTGCTTTTACGAACCGAGTACCAGGACCCGGCTTTCCTTCGAAGCAGCGATGTTGAATCTGGGAGGAAGCGTCCTTGGATTTTCCAGTGCGGATTCCAGTTCCGCATCCAAGGGAGAGAGTGTTTCCGATACGATCCGCGTGATTTCCTGTTACGCAGACATCTGTGCTATGCGTCATCCGAAAGAAGGCGCGCCTTTAGTAGCTTCCATGCATTCTAAGATCCCGGTGATCAATGCCGGGGACGGCGGTCATCAACATCCTACGCAGACTCTCACCGATTTATTGACAATTCACAGTTTAAAAGGCAGACTTGACAATCTGACCATCGGTCTTTGCGGCGATCTGAAGTTCGGACGTACCGTCCATTCCCTCATCAACGCCCTGATCCGCTATCCGGGAATCCGTTTTGTGCTGATCTCACCGGAGGAGTTAAAGGTGCCGAGTTATATCCGGGAAGAGGTTCTGGAAAAAAACAACATTCCATATGAGGAAGTCATCCGTCTGGAGGACGCTATGGAAAAACTGGACATCCTCTATATGACCCGCGTACAGAGGGAACGTTTTTTCAATGAAGAAGACTATGTGCGGATGAAAGATTTTTACATTCTGGATAAGGCTAAGATGGAACTGGCACCAAAGGATATGCTGGTACTCCATCCCCTGCCTCGTGTCAATGAGATTTCCGTGGAGGTGGACGACGATCCGCGGGCAGTCTATTTCAAACAGGTTCAATATGGAGTCTATGTACGGATGGCGCTCATTCTGACACTGTTGGGAATCGAAGTATAAGGAGGTAGGATCGATGTTAAATATAAGCGGAATCAGCGAGGGTTTTGTGCTGGATCACATCCAGGCGGGCATGAGCCTTAAGATCTATCACGATCTGAAATTAGATAAACTGGACTGTACCGTTGCCATCATCAAAAATGCCAAGAGCAGTAAGATGGGAAAGAAGGATATTATCAAGGTGGAATGCAGTATCGACGCTCTGGATCTGGATATTCTGGGCTTTATCGATCACAATATCACGGTCAACATTATCAAGGGAGACAAGATCGTGGAGAAGAGACAGCTCCATCTTCCAAAGCAGGTAAAAAATGTGATCCGCTGTAAAAATCCAAGATGTATCACTTCCATTGAGCAGGAACTGGATCAGATCTTCCTTCTGACGGATAAAGAGAATGAGATCTACCGCTGCAAGTACTGCGAGGAAAAATATCGGACCATCAGCCAGTAAGAAAAACGCTGATATTTCAAAAAAGGATGTCTGTTTGAAATCCCGCAAACAGACATCCTTTTTTCTATTTATTTCATCTCTGATTTCATTCTCTATCCCTTATGTCCCGGATACTCCACATGCAGCAGTTCATGCTCCCTGTTTTTCAACAGATCCGCATAGAGATTCTCCACAACCGGATTGTTTTCACTGCGCTTGATCTGAAGCGCCTTATCATTCTTGTAGAGACCTTCCGCACGCATACGTTTTTCCGTAGAACGGGCAAACGGCTGACCTGCTCCGGCTACACAGCCTCCCGGACAAGCCATCACTTCCACGAAATCGAAGTGTTCCTCTCCGCTCTCGATCTTTTGGATCAGATTTTCCGCATTGCCAAGTCCGCTGACAATACCGATGCGAAGCTTCCTCTCTCCCAGTTCCAGCTCACAGATCTTCGTTCCCTCCATGCCTCTGGTTCCGACAAATTCAATGTCTCTTAAGGCTTTCGGACTCTTATCCGATACCACGCGGCGGATGGCTGCCTCCGTCACTCCTCCGGTGGCTCCGAAGATCACTCCCGCTCCTGAATAGATGGAGAACGGCATATCGTGGGCCTCCGGCTCCATACGGTCAAAGCGGATGCCGATCTCTTTGAACATTCCGATCACTTCCTCCGAGGTCAGAACATAATCCACATCCCGGATACCGTTTCGCACGAACTCTTCCCTGGCAGCTTCATATTTTTTCGCCGTACAAGGCATGATGGCAACGGATACGGTTTCTTTGCCCTCCTCCTTGTCGAGTTTTTTGTAATATTCCTTGATGACAGCGCCGAACATTTCCATCGGAGATTTGGAAGTGGACACATATTTCATCAGATGCGGATACTTTGTCTCCACAAAGCGGATCCATCCCGGACAGCAGGAAGTGAAAAGAGGATATTTTCGATCTTCTTCGGAAAGTGTCTCCACCAGCTCCGCCGCCTCTTCAATAATGGTCAGATCGGCTCCCACCGAGGTGTCAAAGATAGCGTCCACGCCCAGCTTTCTCAAAGAAGCGATCAGTTTTCCAAGGGTATCCTCACCCGGAGCATAACCGTAGGCCTCTCCGATGGCAACCCGGACTGCCGGAGCAATCTGCATAACCACCCGCTTGTTGGGATCGTGGATCGCCTCCCATACGTCATGGGTATCGTTCTTTATGGTAATGGCTCCCGTCGGGCAGACCGCTGCACACTGACCGCAGTTGACGCAGTTGGTGTCCGCCAGATCTCTTCCGAAGGCAGTGGAAATGATCATCTTCGATCCGCGGTTTGCAAAATCAATGGCTCCCACATGCTGGATCTCGTTGCAGACACGGACGCAGTCTCCGCAGAGGATACACTTATTCGGATCCTTTACGATGGCTTTTGAAGAACGGTCGATGGGACGGATCGGGTTGGTGTTCTCGAAACGAACCCCCGGTATTCCAAAGCGCTTTGCCAGCTCCTGTAATTTACATTTTCCATTTTTCTCACAGGTGGTACAATCTCTGCAGTGGGCTGCCAAAAGCAGCTCCAGGATACGCTTTCTGTGATAGTAGAGCTTCGGCGTATTGGTGCGGATCTCCATCTCGTGTTTTGGCGGTGTGGAACAGGAGGCAATGATTCCTCCCCACTTGTCCTCCACCACGCACATACGGCAGGCGCCGTAGATGGACAGATCCGAATAATAACAAAATGTCGGTAAGATGATTCCCGCCTTGCGGATTACGGCAAGAATATTTTTTTCATCGGTAAAGGAAACCCGTTCACCGTCTATGATCATATATTTTTCCATGTCAGTCCCTCCTATACTTCTTTTACTGCGTGGAAAGGACATCCTTCCTTGCAGGCGCCACACTTGATACATTTCGTGGTATCAATGGTAAACGGTTTCTTGATCTCACCGGAGATTGCCCCCACCGGACAGACTCTTGAACATTTTGAGCATCCCTTACAGAGTTCCGGATCGATCTGGAGGGTGACAAGGGCTTTACACTGTCCTGCCGGACACTTCTTATCCACCACATGGGCAATGTACTCGTCACGGAAGTATTTCATGGTGCTGACCACCGGAGACGCCGCCGTCTTGCCAAGACCGCAGAGGGCTGTCTCGGAAATGGTCTCAGACAGCTCTTCTAAGAGCGTGATATGACGCATGGTTCCCCTTCCCTCGCAGATGTCGGTGAGAAGCTCTAACATCCTCTTGGTTCCCTCACGGCAAGGAATACATTTTCCGCAGGATTCATTCTGGGTAAAGTTCATAAAGAATCTCGCCACTTCCACCATACAGCTCTTGTCGTTCATAACCACAAGTCCGCCGCTTCCGATCATAGCTCCCACCTTCTTCAGGGAATCAAAATCCAAGTGGAGATTCAGATGATCCTCCGTTGGATTGATACACAGACAGCCGCCGGACGGTCCTCCGATCTGAACTGCCTTGAACTCGCCGCCCTTGACGCCTCCTCCAATATCGAAGATGACTTCTCTTAAGGTGGTTCCCATCGGAACCTCTATGAGTCCTGTATTCATAACATTTCCAGTCAGGGCAAACGCCTTGGTTCCATGATTCTTATCCGGTCCGATGGTCTTGTACCATGCCGCTCCCTTGTTGATGATCGGCGGTACGTTACAGTAGGTCTCCACGTTATTCAGCACGGTTGGTTTTTCAAAGAGACCCTTTTCTACGGTACGAGGCGGTTTCACACGGGGCATACCACGGTTTCCTTCGATAGAGGCGGTCAGGGCGGAACCCTCGCCGCAGACAAAGGCTCCGGCTCCCTGGCTGATCTTCAATTCAAAGTCAAACCCGGAATCCAGAATATTTTTCCCAAGCAGACCTTTCTCCTCTGCCTTTTTAATTGCAGTGGAAAGACGCTCCACTGCCAGCGGATATTCCGCGCGCACATAGATATATCCATAATGTGCTCCCGTTGCGATACCTGCGATCAGCATACCCTCAATGACACGGTGCGGATCTCCCTCCATCATGCTTCGATCCATGAATGCTCCCGGATCTCCTTCGTCTCCGTTACATACCACATATTTGATCTCGGAATCCTGCGCTAATACCTGAGACCATTTTCTGCCTGTCGGGAATCCTCCGCCTCCACGTCCCCGCAGGGACGCCTCGCTGATTTCATCCACGATCTGCTGAGGAGTCATATCGAACAATGCCTTTGCCACGGCACTGTAGCCGCCCACTGCTATGTACTCGGTGATGGACTCTGCGTTGATCCTGCCGCAATCCTCCAGGGCAACACGGGTCTGCTGCTTATAGAATGGGATCTCCTCCTGTTTCTCGTAAGCGTTGCCCTTCTGGTCATGATACACTAACCGTTCGATGACGCGGTCGTTTACGATACTCTCCTCGATGATCTCCTCGCAGTCCTCCACTTTTACCTTGATGTATAAAAGTCCTGCCGGCTCGATGCGAAGCAACGGTCCCATCTCACAAAATCCGTGACAGCCGCTCTTTTTTAAGCCTACGCTCTCATCGTGAGGTTCTTTTTCCAGCTTTAAAGAACATTTGATTCCCCGTTCTGCTAGAATCTCCTGGATTCTGGCATAGATCTCAAGGGAACCTCCGGCAACGCAGCCCGTTCCGGCACAGATCAGAATCTGTTTTTTCTGCATTTTTAAGGAAGCTGCGTATTCCGCCCTTCTGGCTTCCAGTTCCTGTCTCGTCTTAATCTTCATTTGCAGCTTCCTCCTTTAACTCTTTGATCAAAGCTCTCGCTTTTTCCGGCGTCATGGCAGGATGTACTTTGTCGTTGACGGTACAGACCGGCGCCAGTCCGCAGGCTCCCAGACAGGACACGGTCTCCACAGTGAACAGCATATCCTCCGTGGTTGGATTCTCCTCCGTTACCCCAAGATTGGTGCGAATCTCATTCAGGATTTCTGTGGAGTTACGCACATGACAGGCGGTGCCGTCACAGATCTTAATGACATATTTTCCCTTCGGCTCCAGAGAAAAATTCTCATAAAAAGTCGCCACACCATACACCTTTGCTTCACTCAACCCCAATTCTCCCGCTATGTAAGTAAGCATTTCCTGCGGCAGATAATGATAAACCTTCTGAATATCCTGCATGATGGCAATGACCGCAGTCTTGTTGTAATCATGGGCTTTCAGAATCCCGTCCAATTGTTTTTTGTCTTCTTTCTTCAACCTTCTCCTCCTTACTATTGTATCAGAATTATCGAACACCACAGATATCACATTCAGACATTCTATCTGTATTTTGTTATTATAGCATTGTTAAAATATTAACGCAATCAAAATATATAAATTTTATCATTAACTTTACGTTTTTCTGTGCATTTTACCCCAGATTTTATATATGAAGGATTTTTCATTTGTTCATTTTATTTGCTTTTATCTCAAGATTTTCGCTTTTTTTCGACATCCTTATGCAATTTATAAAATACGATTTATTGAAAATGAATTTCACTTTGAGCCCTTGCTGAGATCCGTCTGACGGGTCCAACTGCTGTTTATAAATTTTTTACAATTTCTGTTTTCCCTTTAAAATCAAGGCTTCCCCGGCATTTGTTAGCACTCATCAAAAATGAGTGCTAATTTTCTATTGACATTGAGACATTCAAATACTAAAATATTATCTAACGATTCAAAGCGGGCTTTCATTCACCCGCCCACAGACCTAAAAAAAATAAGATGAACAAAAGGAGTGTTGTATTATGAGCAGCAGACATGGAAACCTTTCCATCAACAGTGACAATATTTTTCCTATTATAAAGAAGTGGTTATATTCCGACCACGACATCTTCTACCGTGAGTTGATCTCCAACGGATGCGACGCCATCACCAAGCTGAAAAAGCTGGATATGATGGGCGAGTACAGCCTGGATGACGACTACGAGCCGAAGATCCGCGTCATTGTAAATCCAAAGGAAAAGACCCTGAAATTTATCGACAACGGTCTTGGTATGACGGCAGACGAGGTGGAAGAATATATCAACCAGATCGCTTTCTCCGGCGCTACGGATTTCCTGGAAAAATATAAGGACAAGGCAAACGAGGATCAGATCATCGGTCACTTCGGTCTGGGCTTCTACTCCGCTTTTATGGTGGCAGACGAGGTGCACATCGATTCCCTTTCCTATAAGGAAGGCGCTGTTCCGGTACATTGGGAATGTGACGGCGGTACGGAGTTCGATATGTCCGATGGAAATAAGGAGGGCGTAGGTACGGAGATCACACTTTTCTTAAATGAGGACTGCCTGGAATTTGCCAATGAGTTCCGTGCAAAAGAGGTCATTGAAAAGTACTGCTCCTTCATGCCAACAGAAATCTATCTGGAAAACGCCGACGCAGAGGTGGCATATGAGACGATCCCTGCCGACGAGGTGACGGAAAAAGATACTGTTGTAGAAAATATCGTAGAGGAAGCCAAGTTCGAGGAAAAAGAAAACGAGGACGGCACCAAGGAACAGGTGGAAGTCTCCCCTCGTATGGAAAAAGCCAAGATCCTCAAGCGTCCAGTGGCATTGAATGACACAAAACCGCTCTGGACCAAACATCCGAACGACTGTACCGAGGAAGAATACAAGGAATTTTACCGCAAGGTTTTCCAGGATTACAAGGAGCCGTTGTTCTGGATCCATCTGAACATGGACTACCCGTTTAACCTGAAAGGAATCCTGTACTTCCCGAAAATTAATATGGAATACGAATCCATCGAGGGAGTCATCAAGCTCTATAACAACCAGGTATTTATTGCAGACAACATCAAGGAAGTGATCCCGGAATTTTTAATGCTGCTCAAAGGCGTCATCGACTGCCCGGATCTTCCTCTGAACGTATCCAGAAGCGCTCTGCAAAATGATGGATTTGTAAAGAAGATCTCTGATTATATCACGAAGAAGGTTGCCGACAAACTCAGCGGTATGTGTAAGACCGACAAGGAATCCTATGAGAAATACTGGGACGACATCAGCCCGTTTATCAAGTTCGGCTGCTTAAAGGATGAGAAGTTCTGCGATAAGATGAACGACTATATCCTCTTCAAGGATCTGGAAGATCAGTATATTACCTTACCGGAGATTCTGAAAAAGGAGGAAGCGGCTGCTTTGGAATCTGAGTCTTCCGAGTCTGACACTTCCTCTGAATCCGATTCCGAAAGCACACCGGAAGGTGAAACCGTATCGGATGACGACGCAGAAGAAAAGGATACCCGCAAGGTGGTCTACTATGTCACTGACAAGGTTCAGCAGAGCCAGTACATCCGTATGTTCAAAGAACAGGGTATGCAGGCTGTCATCTTAGACCACAACATTGATACTTCCTTCATCTCCCAGTTGGAAGCAAGAAATGAGAACTATCGCTTTGCCAGAATTGACGCTGATGTGACCGATTCCTTAAAAGAAGAGGTTTCTGAGGAGGAATTGAAGGAGACCACCGATACCCTGACTGAAGTGTTTAGAAAGGCTCTGAATAAAGAAAATCTGAATGTGAAAGTGGAAAAATTAAAGGATGAGAAGATCTCTTCCATGATTACCCTCTCCGAGGAGAGCCGCCGTATGCAGGATATGATGAAGATGTACAATATGTACGGTATGGATCCTTCCATGTTCGGGAGAGATGCCGAGACGCTGGTCTTAAATGCCAACAATGCCCTGGTAAAATATATCTTTGAGCACAAGGATTCCGAGCATGTACCGACCTTCTGTAAACAGCTCTACGATCTGGCGATGATCGCCAACCAGCCGCTCTCTTCCGAGGGCATGGCGGCCTTTATTGCGAGAAGCAATGAGATTATGATGCTGCTGGCAAAATAAATCGTATCATATTGCCTGTATAGATTTTGGGTATTAAGTTTAGATATGCCGAACAAAAAATGGAAGTTCTAAAACAGAACTTCCATTTTTTTATGACATGGGACTGTCGCACAAAATCTATGATTTATTTCAGGAGTTTCCTTCCATTGCCTGATCGATCACCTCAAAAAAGGTATCCGTCTGAACCTTCTCGTCCGGCTCCACCGATATCTTTTTCCACATCTTCTCATTAAAAACTGTGGAGATACCCGCCACATACTCATCATAGACATTGTGGAACGCCTCTTCCTTGCGATTTTCCAGAATCACGGTCTTATTCTGATCCGTCAGCTCCTGATCGTACTTATTGACGCATTTGATAAAATAATAGCCCTCCTCTGTCTCTATACTGCCAGAGATCTCTTCATTTTCCAATTCGAAGGCTTCTTTGACCACCTCTTGCGGCATGTCCTCTCTTCCAAAAGAAATCTCAATCTTGTTCTTTTCATTGTAAGTACTTGCAACGGTTGTAAAATCCTCTCCGTTTTTCAGTCTCTTTCTGACCTCTTTTGCCTTAGACTTATCTTTCACAAAAATCTGCATTGCCTCGATGACTCTCGCCTCATCATCGCTGACTTCTTCATCCACGCCTTTCATAAGGGACTGATAGACCTTTCGTGCAAGCCAGTATTCTTCATACATATCCTCAATGGTGGATCTTCCCACGCCCATGTATTTTCGTTCTTCTTTGGACAGAGACTCATAATAGGTCTCTGCCGCCTTCGCCGCCTTTTGCTTTTCTTCTTTACTCAGCTCAATATCCTGCTCTTTGGCGATGCCGTTCATACATTTTACCTGGGAAAGCTGGGAGACAGTCACATCCTTTACATACTGTTCCAGCTCCTCCGTCTCAAGATCCTGTTCCCAGAGATGGATCCCATAGGCGTTTCCGTAAATATTCATATAGTTGGTGAGATAGACCTTCGCCTCTTTTTTTGTGCAGACCTCATCGTCTATCTTAAACACCTGATAAAAATGTATTGGTTTTAGCAATACCACCTCTCTGTTTCCAATCTGGCATCCGCTCAACAATACAGTGCAAGACAGCACCAGCGCCGTCAGCTTTATTCTCCTTTGTGATCTCATAATTTACCCCATTGCTTTTACTATGCTTCTGGCTACCGAGAGTCCGTTGGCTGAAGCCTGCTGAAGCCCTCTTGTCACCGAGGCTCCGTCCCCGATGGCACGCAGCCCTTTTATATTTGTCTCAAAATCCCTGTTTACTACCACCTTGTTAGAATAAAATTTCACTTCCACACCGTACAGCAGGGTCTCATCGCTGGCGATCCCCGGCGTCACCTTATCCAACGCCAGGATCATCTCCTCGATATCCACCATGATCCGGTGGGGAAAAACCAAAGACAGATCCCCCGGCACCGCATCCTTCAGAGTCGGTATCAGGTTGTTGCGGCAGAGGCGTTCCTCCGTGGTCCGCCGTCCCCTCCGAAAATCTCCAAAAGTCTGTACTAAGATCCTTCCATCACAGAGCATATTCGAGAGCTGTGCGATCTGCTTTCCATATTCGATGGGCGTCTTAAACGGCTTGGTAAAATTCTTGGAGACCAGTAATGCAAAGTTCGTATTATTGGTCTTTAGATCCTTCGACTTATAGGCGTGGCCGTTCACCACCGCAAGCCCCTCGTCGTAATATTCCGTCGCCACCTCTCCCGATGGATTGGTACAGAAGGTACGCACCTTATCGTCAAAGGTGGGCGTGTGATATACCAGCTTCGCCTCGTAGAGATTCCGGTTCAGCACATCCATCACCTCATCCCGGACCTCCACCCGCACGCCGATGTCCACGGTTCCCACCTCGGTCTCGATCTCATGCTTCTCGCAGATATGAGAAAACCAGTCGGCTCCTTCCCTTCCCACTGCGGATACGATCTCCTTTCCATAGATGACCTCTCCGCCCTCGGTCAGAACGGCTGCCGCCCTTCCCTCTTCCACTAAAATATCCTTTACCATGGTATTGAAAAGGATCTCCACGCCGGAGTCTAAAAGATGCTCCTGCAGTCTGGAATAGATCTTATAGCCCTCCTCCGTTCCCAGATGACGGATGGGACACTCGATGAGCTTTAAGTTGGCATTGATCGCCTTTCTTCGGATCTCACGGATCTCTCTTTCCTTATCCACGCCGTAGACGTTTTTATCTGCTCCAAATTCCAGATAGATAGAATCGGATTCCCGGATCAGCCCCAAGGCCTCCTCATAGCCCAGAATCTCCGGAAGGTTTCCTCCCACATCCGGCGACAGGGAGAGCTTTCCATCGGAAAACGCCCCGGCTCCCGCAAAGCCCGTGGTGATGGAACAGGGCTGGCATCCCACACAAACCCTGGTCTTTCTCTTAGGACATTGCCGTTTCTCGATCCTCCTGCCTTTTTCAATGATTAAGACCCTTAGATCTTTTTTTGTGCGCATCAGTTCATAGGCGCAGAAAATACCGGAGGGACCTGCTCCGATAATAATGACATCATAATTTAACATTTTCATTTTCCCTTCTTTTCCAGTACAGCAATTTTCAAATAACTGACTAGGACTCCACGATCAGATATCTCCCGCTTGGAAGCGCAAACACTTCCTCCAGTTCTTCCAGATCGTTCAAAGAAAGCTCTGCAATATCCACACCCTCCGCGTCAAAATAAGTTTTTACCTCTTTCAGATTCTTGCAGACCACTGCCATGCAGTCCTCCAGGAACTCTTCTGCCTCCTCCGGTGTGGAGGCTACCTCCTCCTGAAACAACTGTAACTGTCTATCTAAAAAAACTTTCAAACATTCTTCATCGTATTCATTCATGATGTTGATCATCCCTTCCTTCCAATATAACATGAACCGATTTGTACGCAGCTTTTCCCTGCATACAAAACAAATCCATATCCTTTAGTATCGTACCAAAAACAGGTCTATATTTCAATGTATTTTCCTTTTATTTCCTGGTAGATTCTGCTAAGGGGAAGTCCCACCACATTGCAGTAATCCCCCTCGATTTTTTGAATAAATTTCGCCCCGATTCCCTGGATCCCGTAAGCGCCCGCCTTATCCATAGGCTCCCCTGTGGCGATATAGGATCGTATCTCCTCCTCCCGGATCGGATACATGACTACCTCCGTCCTTTCAAAAAAGCTCTCGCGACGTCCGGCGGCGGTGTCCAGCAGTGTGACCCCGGTGTAGACCTCGTGCTTTTCTCCCGACAGATTTTTCAACATGAAAAACGCATCCTGTTCATCTTTTGGTTTTCCCAGAATCCTGTCCTGATATACCACCACCGTGTCGGCTCCGATCACCAGGGCGTCCGTCCCCTGTGTCTTAAGACGTTCTGCCACTTCCTCTGCCTTTTGTCCGGACAGCTCCATCACCACTTCTCTGGGAAGTTTTTTGGTGATCCTTTCCTCTCCCTTTGCCGGGATCACGGTGAAGCTTAGTCCGATCTGTTCCAATAATTCTTTTCTTCTCGGCGACGCCGAGGCAAGTATGATGTTCATAATGTTCTCCTATATCCTGCTTTTTTGTTCCATTACCGTATCTTTTTTAATTTTCTAAAGGTCCGAAAAAATGATTGCGCACTCGGATCATACATCACAAAAAGATAGTCTCCCCCAGCGCAAAGGAGTAGATCAGCTTATCTCCTATCTCCACCTCAAAGACTTTTGCCAGCGCTTCCGCATACAGCTCGATCTGCGTCTGATACCGCCCGATCAACTGCTCTGCCCTGCTCACCCGGTCTGTCTTATAATCCAGCACATGAACCTTTCCATCTTCCAGGAAGAATACGTCCACGATTCCCTGGATCAATACCCGCTCCCTGCTCTCCATCTTAGGGTAGATCTCCTTTGCTTCCTTTCCCATAACAAAGGGTTTTTCCAGAAATAGCCTGCCCTCTCTTTGAGCTTGGCTCAGCCTTCCCGCAATCTCCTTTGTGAAAAAAACTGCGATCTTCTCTGGCTGGATCAGATCATACATCTTCTCATCTATTTTATGCAGTTCCAACAATTCCAGCAATCTTTTTCTTATCAAAGGATCTATCTTCTCAATGATCTCGTCTCCTTCCTGGGATACTTTCCAAAGCCCCGACTCCGTCAACCGCTGCTCCATCAGGGCAAAATCCATGCACTCCATAACACGGTGTACGGCGGTTCCTCTCTGTGCCCCACGGTTCTCCTCCCGCTCTCTGATAAATGCCGGCACATAGGATTCGAACTCCTCTTCCTCCCGGAACCAATGAACCGTGTTTTCCTCCTCCGGTGTGAAGACCATCGCCTGATGCTTCAATTCGGAGACGGAAACCTTCGTCTTTAAGGTCACTTCCTCCTGCTTCGGATAGCAGTAGGAGAGACGTTCTTTGATCTGCTCTGTCTCTTCCTCTCCGGCGCAGTGTATCCGCTCCAATAACTCTTCTTTATAAAATCCTGTTTTTATTTCCCGTTCCAGTTCCTTTTGCTCTGCCTCCTCATGAATAACGGTAATCTCATATTTTCCCCCGTAGGAGAGCAGAGCGGGCAGGATCCAGTCGAAGTAACAGGAGGCTTTCGTGCGCCAGCCGTAGGAAAGCAGTTCTTTTGCCGTGTGATCTTCGTATTCCTCCAGCTTTTCCTCCGCTTTTTTGACGCCGCCCACCAGGATCAGCTTCTCCTTTGCACGAGTCAGCGCCACATAGAGTACCCGCAGTTCTTCGCCGAGATTTTCCAGATCAACCTGCTTTGCCAGAACCTGTTTTGCAAAGGTGGTTTGCTTTATGCGGCGTTTTCCGTCGCATTCCTCCAATCCAATACCAAGTTCCGGATGAAGAATGACCCTGCCGCGGCTGTCCGTCCTGTTGAAGCGTTTTCCCAGTCCCGCCACAAAGCAGATGGGAAATTCCAGTCCCTTGCTCTTGTGGATACTCATAATGCGGACTGCCTCTTCATTTTCACTGACGATCTCCGCTTCACCAAAATCCACATCGTATTTTTGCAGTTTTTCGATATAGCGGATGAAATGAAAGAGTCCCCGGTAACTGGTATTCTCAAAAGAGATGGCTTTTTCCAGTAGCATCTCCACATTTGCCCTCCGCTGAGCTCCCGCCGGAAGCGCCGTCACATAGTTCAGATATCCGGTTTGGGAGAAAATCTCATAGAGCAGCTCGTGTATCGGAAGATATCTGCTCATTTTTCGCAGCTTTTCATAAGTCTTTGTGAAGTTCTGCAATTTTCCCATTGTCTGCGGGGTGAGCTTTTCCCAGTGCCTTCTTCCTTCTATGAACAACTCTTCTGCAACATCTGTTTCTTGCTCTGCGCTTCCTTTTTGTCCTTCTATTTCCAGATCATTCATCACCGTGAGTACATTCTCATAAAACGGCTTCTTTTGATCCAGCACCCGAAGCTGTGCCAGTTCCTCCTCATTCAGCCCTCCAAACCAGGATTTCAGGACGGAAGCTAATGGGATATCCTGCCTTGGATTATCCAGTACTGCAAGGTAATTCAACAACACCTGGATCTCCTGGGTGGAAAAATATCCGGTTCTGGAAACGGCATGCGCCGGGATCCCCATCCTGCCAAGCTCCGCTGCCATGGCGTCGGCATCGCTTCCCGGACTCCGCAGCAGGATCACCATGTCGGAATACCCCGCCGCCCGCAGATCTCCGCTCTGCTTATCCGTCACCGGATAGCTTCCATGAAGCTCTAAGATCCGCTGTCCAATAGCTCTGGCTTCTAAGATGTTCCGCTCTTCCTTTTCCTCCCGAAGCTCTGTCTCCACCAGACAGACTTCGGTTCCCGGCTTCCATCCTCCTTCTTTGTAATCCGCCCCCGGATAGAGCGCCGCATCCTCGTCATATGCGATCCTTCCCAGATCTCTTCCCATGATCTTATAGAAGATATCATTTACCGTCTCTAAGACTTCCTTACGGCTTCGGAAGTTCTGATGAAGTTCGATTTTCTGATGCCCGCTGTCCTCCTTTGTGTAGGTCTCATATTTTTCCATAAAGAGTTCCGGTCTCGCCAGACGAAACCGGTAGATACTCTGCTTCACATCCCCCACCATGAACATGTTCGGCTCTCCCGCAGCCTCTCTGGATACGGAGGTTAGGATCGCCTCCTGCAAGTAATTGCTGTCCTGATACTCGTCGATCATCACTTCCTCAAAGAAGCGGCAAAATTCCTCCGCCACAGCGGTGGGCTGTTTGTTCCCCTGGTCAACGAGGATATTCAGGGCAAAATGTTCAATATCGGAAAAGTCTACGATATTTTTCTTTCTCTTTTGCCCGGAATAAGCCCGCTCAAATGCCTTTACCAACGTGACCAGTACACGGATCATGGGCTGCTGACGACGCAGGGATTCCTGTAATTCTTCTCTTGTCTGAAAGAAGAGCTTCTCCTTACATTCTGCAATCCCAGCCTTCATCTGTTCCCGGATCGCCTTCACCTGATTCTGCTTCTTAATACTCCCCTCATAGTTTCTCGCCGCCCGCAGCTTCGCAAATCCCGTCACCCCGCGCAGCGCCGTCTCGATCTCTTCATAGGTATTCTGCTCCATCAGATGACCCACCAGTTCCAGATCAGATTCAATTGCCTCTGCATACATTCCCGGACCGTCAGAATCCTGCGCAAGCTCCCTGGCTTTGCTCAGCTCTCTATAGATTCCCTCCAGACTGCTGTGGTAATCACGGATGGCACACTTCATCCATCTGCTCTCGTCCGGAGATTCTGCCGCCCGTCTATAATCCTCCTCCAGATCTTCCAGCCATTCCTCCGGCCAGGGATTGGACTGCGCCGTCTGAAAGAGGTTTAAGATCATGGATCGTACGTTTTTGTCACTCTTTACCGTGGCGTAAGCTTCCATAAAGGCGAAAAAATCCTCGTCCTCTCCTCCATAAAATTCCTCTAAGACCCCGTCTAATACATCCTCTTTTAACAGCTCCAGTTCTCCCTCATCGGCAATCCGAAATCCCGGTTCCAGATCAATGGTATGAAAATAATTGCGAACGATGTAGAGACAGAAGCTGTCAATGGTAGTGATCTGCGCATTGTGGAGCAGAGACTGCTGCCGCTGCAAATGCAGATTCTCCGGTTCCCTTTCCAGAGCCTTCTCTATGGCATCTCCGATCCGCTCCCGCATCTCCGATGCCGCCGCCTTAGTGAAGGTCACCACCAGAAGCCTGTCAATATCCACCGGGCGCTGCTGATCTGTGACCCTTTGAATGATCCTCTCCACCAGCACCGCCGTCTTGCCGGAGCCCGCCGCCGCTGAGACAAGAATGTTGCGGTCCCGCAGTTCAATTACCTGTGTCTGTTCCTTTGTCCACTTCATACCTGTCACTCACCGTCCTTTTTCCTGTTGCTCTGATCTTCCTGTTCCGGATCTTCTTTTCTGAAATCTTCACTGATCTTTTGCAGGACTTCATCGTCCTTCATGCTTTTCTCCAGTCTGCGATAACCATAACCCGGAATCTTTTCATCAAACCCGCAGACACTGCGGTAACCGCAGTAATCACATCCGCTCCTCTGATCCTGCAGATACGGCTCTGCCGCCGTATTTCCTTCCATCATCCCGCTGCCAAGCTCCGTGATTTTCTTTTTTGCATAAGCTCCTAAATTAGAAAATGCTGTGTCCGACAGTGTTTTCGAGACTGCCGAGAGACTGCCGTCCTTTTTTAATTTTACCGGAATAATGTGGGAGGCGTTTCCCATGGTGGCATCCATTGCCTGATAGACCTCCGGATCGCTGTTGACTACGCCGTCCAGCTTCAACTGCTCCAGCATTGCCTCGCCGATCTCCTCGGCAGTCATGCCCGGACTGCCATCCAAATAAGGATCATCCACATGGTAATAGAAGATCCCCGCCGGACGCACCTCCTTATCCGGGTGCTTCTGCTGCGTCACCTCCAATGCCGCATTCAGATAGACCACCAGCTGCAGCTGCAGTCCATGATAGAGGTTCAGGAGCTGAAAGCTGGTATTTCCGGTCTTATAATCGATGATCTTCACATAGACCTTATCCCCGGTAACATAAGTATCCAGACGGTCGATCCGTCCCCGCAGATTCATTTTTTCCTTCTCGTCTTCACTCAATACAAACTGCGCCGCTTCCAGATGGTCTGCCGCCGAGAAGCTGACCTCATAGCCTTCGGGATGGAAACGTCCCCGCTGGACCTGCCTGGTCAGGGTCTCGATGGTTCGATGATAGACCCGCCGCATCTGCCGTATTAGAAACCTGCTTTTTTCCGTATCGAAAAATTCTGCCTTATTCTTTTCTAAGGATGTCTGAAAGGATTCCTCCTCCAGCTTCCCACTGTTCTCCTCATCCAGATCTATCCAGGTCAGTCCCTCCCTGCGAAGTCCTCTGGAAAAATCTTCAATGGCGGTATGAAAGACATTTCCAAAATCCGCCGGAGTAAATTCCTGGATCTGCCGCTCCAACAATCCCAGACCATATTGCAGATAATGGGCGCAGGCACAGGCAGCATACCGCTCCAGCCTGGTGACACTGCTCTCAAGAACTCTGCCGTACAATTCATGGATCAGCCCCTTGGGCAGATTCCTGGTCCGATAAGTCGTAAAGGCGGCGTTAATCAGCTGCATCACCGGAACGGACCAATCCTCATGCTCCAGATACCAGTGCGCCAGCGCCTCCCACTGCCTGGTCACTCCACTCTTTCCCTTCTCTTCTTTTCCTCTCTTCTGCCCTCTTTCCTGCAATCCTTCCAGAAAATAAGGCAGGCTGCTTTTTGCCGTTGCCAGCGTCAGCTCCCTCTCATAATCCTCCTGGATCTCAATGGCAGGATAGAGCTTTCGGATCTGGCTGATGAGATAAGAAGGACGGATCGCCTTCCCCTGCCCGTCCACCCTGGCATAGGTCAGGATCAGCTTTTTCTGAGGCTTAGTCAGGTTCAGATATAAATAGAACTTCTGGATAAAGGTTCGCTCCCTGGGCGTCGGAGCAAGCTGTACCTTCTTTTCCAGCAGCATCTCCCGCTCCAGCCCGGAGAGGACGCCGCCGCCTGTGGAAGATTTGGGAATGATCCCGTCATTGACCCCCACGAAGAAAAGAACTTTTATCTCATCCAGGCGGGTTCTCTCGATATCTCCCAACACTACGCTGTCGTAGCCCGGCGGGATCACACCCACCTTCGCCGCCTCAAATCCCGCCTCTAAAATATCGGTATATTCCTCCGTGGTAAGCCGCTCCTCCCCTAACAGCTCCACGATCTTATCGAATAAGTCCATGACAATGCCATAGATCTGTGCGTATTCCTTTGCCGTGGCGTGATCCTTCTCTGCTTCAAATTCCTCCTTAAGAGCATGGAGCCGCTCTTCCATCTCGTGCTGCTTGATGAACGTATAAAATGCCTCGGTTTTTTCCCGCACCGTTGCCTTTTTCTCAGAGAGCTGTTCTCTAAATGGAATCACATATTCCATGAACTGCTCCCGGATACGGTTCAGCTCCGCCAGCTCCTCCTCATCATAGCCTCCCAGACATTTCATGAACTCCTTCTTCCACTTCCCATATCCACGAATCCCTGCCGCCAGAATATAATTTTCCAATCTGTCGATCTCCTCCGTGGTCTGCCGGCTGAGTCCGGTGCGAAAATACCGCATCACGCTCTCGTAGGAAAAATCCTCCTGAATCATCTCCAGAGACGCCCGCAAAAATTCTATAAAGGGATGAAAGAGGATCGTCTTTTTCTCATCCACAAAGTACGGGATCCCATAGGCTTCAAAGATCTCCTTCACATAGTTGGCATAGACATGTGCATCTCCCGATACAATGGCAAAATCCCGGTAACGAAAACCTTCCTCCCGCACAAGCTGATGGATCTTTGCCGCCGCATAGACCAGTTCCTCCCTCTGATTCAACAGGCTTCTGATGGAGATCTCCTCCTGTTCTCCCTCATAGGATCTCCATGGACTGCGAAAAAGATGCTCCTCCAGATGACGCAGAGCGGGGGAATCCACAAAACGGTAGTCCTTCCCCGTTTCCACCCAGATCGGTTCCAATACCTCGCACCCGCTGTCCTCTGCCAGCTTCCTTAAGGTTCGTATCATCTTATTGCTCATATAGAAAAGCTCCTGCATCCCAGGCACACGGTAGGGATCCTGCCGCTGATCCAGAGTCACTGCCGCCCAGATACGGTCCGTCATGGGGATCAGGGTCTCCAACAACTTCACCTGTACCGGTGTAAAACCCGTAAATCCGTCAAAGATCAGGTTGCAGTTCTGCAGCATGACGGAGCGGTCCGCCACCCTGGCACACTCCTCCAACACCTCCTCAGAAGTGATATAGCTCTCTCCCAGATAGTCTAAAAATTCCCGGTAGATCACCAGCACATCTTCCATCTTGAGCCGGAACGCATAGGAGAAATCCTCATCCTGAATCCATGCCGTCACTTCCTCCGGAGTGATCTGATACTGCATAAACTCAGAGATCAGAGACTTCACCTCGCTGACATAACCCATTTTTTTCAGATTATTTCCCAGAACCTTCATCTTCCCTTCCTGGTTCTGTGCCAGTTTCCGCAGGATCAGATTCTTGCCCGTCTCTTCCAGAACCCGGATCTGATACATTCCCAACTCATCAAAGACCCGGAAGGCGAGCCGCTCAAAGCTGAGGACGTCGATATTCATGATGGAGTGGCTGCTGCTCCTCTCCACCAGTTCCTTCTGGGTCTGCATGGTAAACTGTTCCGGTACAATGAGAAGATAATCCCTTGTCCGGTCCTTCTTTGCTTCCTCTATAATGTTTTCATATAAATAATGGGATTTCCCTCCTCCGGAGGGTCCGAATACGAACTGTAATGACATGGTATGCTCCTTATAATGTAGTACCTGAATACTTACATTATAAGGGATACCTGTGTTTTTTCCAAGGGGGATCTGAGTGCCTTACTTCAACACCCAATTCTGACTCTCTGTCTGTAACCTGCTCATATGGGCAAAAATTCCGTCCTGTGAAAGCAGTTCCTGCGGCGTTCCCTCTTCCGCCACGCTGCCTTCCTTCAACACCACGATCTTATCCGCTCCTGCCACGGTCCGCATACGGTGAGCAATGACTAAAACGGTCTTATTTCGGATCAGCCTGGAAAGAGCCGACTGGATCAGCGTCTCATTTTCCACATCCAGGGAGGCGGTCGCCTCATCCAAAAGAATGATCGGCGCGTCCTTTAGGAAAGCACGGGCAATGGAGATCCTCTGCCTCTCCCCGCCGGAAAGCTCGCAGCCGTTCTCCCCGATCCTGCTATTCCACTGATCCGGCAGCCTCATGGCAAACTCCTCGCAGTTGGCAAGCCTTGCCGCCGCAAGAACCTCCTCATCCGTGGCGTCCTTTCTGCCGATGCGGATATTTTCCATAATGGTATTATCGAACAGGGTCACGTCCTGGAACACGATGGAATACAGGGATAACAGGGTCTCAGGATCCACCTTCGAGATATCCATGCCGCCCACGGTGATCCTTCCCCGGTCTGCGTCCCAGAATCTTGCCGCCAGACGGGATACCGTAGTCTTACCTCCACCGGAAGGTCCCACCAGCGCCGTCACCTCTCCCTGCTTTGCCGTAAAGGAAACGTCCTCCAGGATCGTCTCATCCTGGTTATAGGAAAATCCCACATGATCAAAGACAATGTCGCAGCCGCTGTTGCTAAGTTCCGCCTCCCCAGTCTGTACCGGATGATCAAAGATCTCATTCATACGTCCGATATTCGTCCTGCTGCTGATGATCGCCGCAAGATTCTGCAAAGCTCCCTGCAGCGGATCGTAGATTCTGGACACTACTAATAAAAACATGAAAAAGGTCAGAATATCCAGCTCCCCCTGTATCAGCAGTATGGAACCCACCAACGCCACGGTGGCGATCCCCAGCTTTAAGATCAGGGATGCGGAAACGACGAATACCGCTGTTCCCAATTCACTGATGATGGCACGCTTCTCCACTGCCCGGATCTTTCGATCCAGTCCTTCCAGATATTTCTTCTCCGCATTGCTCGCTTTCAAGTCCCTTGCCGTCTCAATGCATTCCTGGATCCCATCCGCCAACGCCATCTTGGCGTCCATCTGCCGATCGTTCAGACCCTCCTGTATCTTTGCGGAAAAAATAACAATGGCAAAGCTCACAGGCAGCACCCAAAGGGAGGCCAGAGCCATCCTCCAGTCAAAGACAAAGAGACTGACGGCGATCAAAACAGTGGAAGCGATGGATCCCACCAGCTCCGGGATAAAATGAGAAAAGGCAGTCTCAAGAAAAGTACAGTCTGCCATAATGGTACTGGTCAGATCTGCCAGATCTTTTTTCCCGAAAAAGGACAGCGGAAGCTTCCGCAGCTTTTCCGCCAGGGTGATTCTGCGAACCCCGCTCTCCACATAGGTGGCCAGATAGGTGGCATTGTACTGAAACCAGGTCGCTAACAGGATCAGCCCCACGCAGAGGACACAGCCCAGCACATAAAAGGAGATTCTCTCTTTCGCTGCTCCTCCCTCCAACAGGTCCCTGACCAGGCAGTAGAGCAGTCCCACCGGGAACATAAAGGAAATATTTTGCAGGGTGCACGCAAGGCTCCCTTTCATCAAGTCCACTGCTCCCTGCCTTGAGAGAGCAAATGTTCTCTGAATCTTTTCGATCATCTTCTATCCCTCCTTTGCCACTTTCCACTGAACGGAAAGCTGGTAATCCTTCCACATTTTTGCAAACATACCTTCCTTCTCCGTCAGCTCTTTGCAGGTTCCGCTCTCGCAAACCTCTCCGTCCTTTAACACAAAGATACGATCTGCATTTGCCACAGTGGAGAGGCGATGGGCGATCATAATGATGGTCTTATCCTTCGCCAGCGCGGAAAAGGCTGCCTGTACACGGCTCTCGTTATCCGGGTCTGCGAAGGCAGTGGCCTCGTCTAAAATGATGATCGGCGTATCCTTCAGCATCACTCTGGCGATGGCGATTCTCTGCTGCTCCCCGCCGGAGAGATAGATTCCCTTCGTTCCGATCACCGTATCCACGCCATCCGGCAGCTTCTCAATGATATCCATGCATTGCGCCTGTTCCAGCGCCCGGATAACCTCCTCACGACTCGCCGAAGGTCTGCCAAGCCGTACGTTCTCCAGGATAGAGGCTTTGATAAGACGGCTGTTCTGGAATACAAAGGAGACCGTGTCCATCAGCTTCTCCTTTGGGATCTCCCGCACGTCCACGCCGCCGATGAGCACTCTGCCCTCTGCGGGGTCGAAGAATCGGGAGATGATGTTGGCAAGTGTAGTCTTTCCTCCTCCCGAAGGTCCTACGAAGGCAACCGTCTGTCCCGGTTCGATGGAGAGAGATATATTCTGCAGGGCATCTTTCTGTCCATCATAGCTGAATCTGACGTTTTCCAGCCGCACGGATCCGTCTGACGGGGTCTGTGGTTTTTCCGTTTCAGACAGCGGTTCTAAGTCGAGAACACTGTCAATTCTCCGCAAGGCATCTTCCACGATCATGGTATTCTCACTTAGGAACATGATCCTGGTGAGGGTCACGGAGATGACTGGGGTAATAATGATGTAAAAGATCAGGTTTAATAAAAACTCAGCGGTCACTCCTCCACTGGTGAATATCAGTCCCGCCGCGATCAGAAATACGAACACCCCGTTCACCGCCGCCGTATAGAACATCATCGGCATCCGAAGATCCTTGGTATAGGCAATGGCCCAGACACCGTAGCGGTCGATGGAATCCTTAAATTTCCGGAAGGAAAACACGGTCTGCCCAAAGGTCTTGACCACCGGGATTCCACGCACATACTCCACTGCCTCGTTGGACATATCGTCCAGGGCATTCTGATATTCATTCATCTTCTGCCGCATCTTAGATCCGGTCATGCTCATCATAATCAAGAATCCCAGCAGCACCGGAGCCAGACTGAAAAGGCCCAGCCTCCAGTCGAAGCTGAACAACAAGATCAACAATCCCACAGGTGTTGCCACGGCGGCCGCCTTGTCGGGAAGCTGATGTGCCAGATAGGTCCCTGTGGCGGCGCTGGATTCGTTGACGATCTTACGCAGTTTTCCACTTCCGAAGCTCTCTGCGAATCCCAGCGGCAGTCTTACGATATGGTGCATCACCTCTCTTCGGATGTTGGATGCGACACGAAATGCAGAGATGTGGGAGCACATCAGGCCCGTAATATAAATGAGTACGGACAGGATTGCATAACCTACTGCCATCCAGCCGTTATGGGTCAGGTTCTGTGCCCGTGTAAAATCCGGAGCAGTCTCTAACACCTCCTTCATGATCTTCCATATGTACCAGAATGGAACTAATGCCAGCAGGGCGCTGAGCGCCGATAGCATCCAGGACGCATAGGTGAGATACCTGTGATTTCCCGCATATCCCATCAGCCTGGATAAACTTGATTGCTTTTTCAAAATCATTCCTCCTTTTTCTTGTTGTTTGCTTTTTCCTGTCATAAAAGGCTTTCTCATGGTTTGTTCTTTTTAGGTTAGTCCCTTTTAATATTTATTAGTTTTAACTAACTATAGGGGAAAAAGGATGAGAAACACGTCCAGCGCATTTCTCAGATTTTTCCCTTTTTCTTTTTATCGTTTTATATTCCTGATTTTTCCAGACCCATGATAGCCGACCAGCCTGCTGTGTAAAAAGCCCGGAGCTCCTTCACATATTCCACTGCCTGCTCCTTGGGCATATCGTGTATCACCATCTCGAAAAAGGCGGTGAACATACCGCTGGCAAGGATGTGTTCCAGCTGCGGATCAATGTCGGGAACCTCCTTTCCCAGACTCCGCAGGACTGCGATAAAATCATTGGTTGCCTGAACCTCGATCTCCACCATTTGATGGATGAGATTTTCGTATTTGGTTCCCTGGGAACAACAGAGAATCAGCTGGAAAGCATCCAGATTCTCATAGACATGATCCACCATCCAGTCCATGCAGTCTCCGCTGATCTTACCCATGTTCTCTTCCTGATCTCCCGCCGGGAGACTGGAAAAGACATTTTGTGCCTCGATAAATCTTTCCATGAGCACCGACACCGGCTCTTCCACCAGTGCCTCAAAGAGTTCTTCCTTGCTCTTGTAATAACCGTAAAAAGCCCCGGTGGTGACTCCTGCTTCCTTCACAATATTCCGCAGGGAGGCTGACTGAAAGCCCTTTTGCAAAAATTCTTTTTTTGCTGCTTTGTGTATACTGTTTAGAGTATTCGACTTTGTATTTGATTCCATAATACTCCCGGATCCTATTTATAACAGCGTTATATAACACTGTTATGTTATCATTTCTTTTTTATTTCGTCAAGATGTTTTTTACCTTGCTGTAGCTTCCATAGTATTTCTTGCTTCCGATCTTCTTGTAAGCGCGGATGCGCACATAATATTTCTTACCAGATTTCAGTTTTTTAAGCGTGGTCTTGACCGTTTTCTTAGAACAGGAGACAGTCTTTGCTT
This sequence comes from uncultured Lachnospiraceae bacterium, assembly GCA_958428365.1. Taxonomy (GTDB): domain Bacteria; phylum Bacillota; class Clostridia; order Lachnospirales; family Lachnospiraceae; genus Maccoyibacter. The sequence goes on from CAUAFT010000004.1 coordinate 96,051, forward strand.
TTTTGAACTTACTGCTGGTGGAGTACTGGATCTGGTATCCGTCTGCTTTGCTGTCCTTTTTCCAGGAGACCGACAGCTTTTTCTTCCCGGCTTTTACGGTCGGGGTCTTCATCTTCGCCGGGATGGCATAGATGGTGATCTTCTTTGTGGCGCTCTTATAGGCAGATGTGGCTTTTGCCGTGACGGTGATCGTAGCTTTTCCGGTTCCTTTGATGGTGACCTTTCCTTTGCTGTTTACCGCGGCAATCTTACTGTTGCTTGTCTTATAAGTACAGGAAGTCTTTGCCTTTGGTTTTAAGGTAAAGCTGCTCTTATAGGCTTTCCTGTAGGAAGTGGAGACGCCTGTGATCTTCTGAGATACCTGAGATGCAGCTTTTACAATTTTAAAAGAAACCGTTTTTCTTCCGGTATAATTTCCAATACCTGTAATCTCAGCAGTTGCCGTTCCAACGTTTTTATTGTTGGTGAAATACACAGAATAATCCGTTCCTTCTTTAAGCGTCTTGGATCCATCTTTTATTGTTATAACCGGTTCTACCGTCTTTCCTGTATAAGATTGATCCTTGATGGAACCGATTGTGCAAGAACTAATTTCCTTGGTAACAGTATAAGTCGTTGTTTCCTGAAATAATTTTCCATCGTCATTCAAATTTGCTGTTATATGAATAGTTCCGGCACCTTTTACTGTAATCTCACCACTATCAACATAATAACTGAATCCATCGGAATATTCGCCGATTCTATTAAATATCAGAGTATTAGTATCCCCGGTTACACTATATTGAACATTACTACGATTGGTCGCATTATAAGGATATATGCTTATTCCAATGGGTAATACTCCTTCATATACAGACATAGCTTCTTCGTATGTATGGTAGACCGTTTCGCCGTTCCAGCCGCCCAAACCTGTTACAGGAATCTTTACAGATACATTTAAGGTAATCGTATGACCGCTTTCATCTTTTCCTGTAATGGTGCATTCTCCGTTGGCAGCACCAATAATACGAACCTTTCCATTTCTAACAGCAACTATTGCAACTCCCGGATTACTGCTTTCCCAGATGATAGAATCCGTGGTATCTGCCGGGGAGACGGCATACTCAACGTCCATATAGGTTCCCGCTTCAAATGCTGAATCTAAATCAGATACTCCGTTCCAATTCTTGAAACGATCTGCATTCTGTTCAGCAAGAGAATCAGGCTTTAAAGTAATATTTTTTGTTGCAGTTCCGGTGTCCGCGAATACCAGGGATGTGGCCGGGGTGCGGTAAGAATCATCTAAATCCGAATCGCCGGCGATTTTGACTGTGGTGTTAGTACAGTTGTACATCGGAGTAGCACCAGCCACTTTCGCCTCCACAGCATCTCTCATTGCCTCATTCTTCACGATGATGGTACAGTTCGTGAGTCTTGCAAATGCACGGTCTGCCAAAACGATCTGTGACGGGTCAGTCTGTTGCAAGATGATCGTGGTATTGGAAAGATCTGAAAATCCTGCTACAGTGATGTGGCTTACATTTAAGGGAACTACAATCTTTTTTAAATATTTGCATTTATAGAACGCATAGGACCATATCCAGTCCGTATCATTCGTGACAGTATAAGATGCTTCTTCTTTCGCCTCCGGATATTTCATGAATACAGGCAAACCACTATCAGCAGCATAGAAAAATAATACGCCGTCGATGTCATAAAAGATCTTGTTGCCATCGTCAACATAGATGTGTTTCAGAGATGCAGCCCCATAAAAAGCCGCATCATTTTCCGTGTAGGTTACAGTTTCCGGGATATATACCGTCTCAACGGCTGTGTTATTGCTAAACAGCGTGCTGGAAAGACCCGTCACCGGATATCCTCCGATGCTGGATGGGATACTTACATTTACATCTGTACCCGTATATGCTGTAATGCGTGCCCCACTTGTTGTAATCATATAGGAGAAGTCTTCTTCCGCCTCCCCATATGCTGGCACTTCCTGTTCCCCTATCTTTATGACCTGCTCAGACATATCTGCTGTCTGCCCGAATGATCCGGTATCGACAGTATCCTCTGCTGCTAAAGCAATGCTTCCGTTCGTCATCATGACCGATACTGCTAAAATAACTGCTAATACTTTCTTTCCCTTCATTCCTTTTCTCCCATCATCCTGTTTAAGTTTAAAATTGTAGCCGTTCTCATTTATTGTTTTAATTATACCATATTTTTACATTTTTACAAAAAACTTTTGTTTTCTGTAAAATGTTATGATATTGCAAGGATACTGTGGCGGGAAAATATAAATTTCAAATTCCTCTATCCAGAAAAAATCCCCGGATATTGCACCGGAGATTTTTCTAATCCTAAGATATTTTTATTCTGTTACGGCTCTTGTCTGCATTTTGAAAACTTCTCGTAGAACTTCTGCAGTCCATCCTCATGCTCATAGTTCGACGGGCCATAGTCTTCCACGAACTGCTGTGCCTCTTTCACCTGCTCCCTGGTGAACCTCCAAACGCTCTGCGGAGTCTTATTCCATTCTCCGGTTCCCGGTATATCCACCGTATAATTATCTCCCCACAGCGGCAGCGGGTCGCTCTGCTCCGGGTTCAGCCTCCGGTAACTTAAAGCATCCAAAAGTACCTCCCGGTACTCTTCGTTTTTGACCCATACAGAATTCTCATCCAGGGTATCCAGGTATTTCTCACTGATGAACCTTACCTTTCCTTCATCCGGGTCTGTTCCGATGTCATGTCCATCAATCACAGGGGTATTGCCATCTATGATATGTACCAGGATCATCTTTTTGGTGACATTCCCGGCTGCATCCTCTGCCCGGTAGGTCACGGAGATGACCGCCGGACCGGTTAACTCTGTGAATTCCTCTGCCTGGTAATCCATGACGGTAAAGCTCGTCTGATTCTCTTCGTCTAAGAAGTTCTTCAGACGTCCTTCCTCATTGGAACCGCTCTTGACCTCTTCGTCTGTTGCCTTCGCTGCATTTAAAAGCTCCTCTTCCGTGATGATAAATCCGTTCTGTGCTTCCTCCAGGGTATAATAACGGTCATAGGCTTCGATAACCGGGCCCATATCCCAGACCGCATACATGTTGACGTATGGGGTGCCGTTATAGACAATTCCAACGCCTCCTAGGGATGGGATTGTGGCAGATGTTGCTGACGCTCCGCGTATAGAACTCATGGCAGTTGCCACGATATTGTTTTCCTGGGATACGTTAAAATCTGAGTTCGGGGAACCATTCGTAAATGCCTCCGTTCCGTCCTCTTCACTCGATTTTTTTGCGCTGTTTACCAGCTCCTCTCCGGAAACTGTTTCCTTAAGTTCATATACCTCATCTTTTTTCGGCAGTTGCCATCCGACAACCGTGCCCTCAATCTCCTGCTTTATGGTCTCTCCGGTCTCATCATCCGTATAGGTTGCTGTCTCCGTTTTCTGGAAATGTTCTTCTGCATTTTCTGCCCCATCCTCCTCTTTATTATCGTCAAAGGTATAATCCAGCTTCTCGCTGTGTCCGTAGCCATCTTCCCCGGCGTCAATGAAATCCGCTCCCTGTGTCTGTCCATTTCCAATATAGGCTACATTGAAATGCTCCTTCCAGATGGCATACAGGGTTACGGATTCCTCTTCCTCATAGGACGCTCCCTCCGCATAGGAAGTCCCGCTTCCATCGGCTTTTGTGTTCCACTCCACGAAATCATAGCCTTCCCGGATGAAAGCGTTGTCCTTGACGGTATAATCCTCCCCATGCGTCTTTTTTCCGTTTTCCATGATCCCGGCACCACCGTTGGCATTATATTTGATGTCATATGTATTAATCTTCCAGTTTGCATACAAAATCAGTGTCTGACTTTTGATACTGCCAATGTTCTCAAAATACTTTTCTGGCGTATATTCCTTATCTTGGTCAAAAATCCGTCCGTCTGATGTTATCCATTCTTCTCCCTCCTCTACATGGTATCCCTCTTTTTTCAATCCAAAGGTGCCAACATTGGTAAGATCACTTGCACCGGACGTGTACTTTACGTTTTTTGCGTGAAGAGAGAATCCACTTGTTTTGGTTTGTGATGAGACGATTAAATAATCCTTTCTGGCTTCATTTCTTACTTTAAAATAATAATGTTTTGTGCCTTGCGCATTTGAATAATAATGCGGGCTGTCAGGGATTCCATTCGCAGTATTTGTATTATAATAAATGGTTCCTTTATTTGGTTCCCAGTTGGCTTTGAATATCACATTTTTATTTCCATAAGTGAATACCGTTTTTTCTAAATTCCAGCTTCCGCCCTTATTATTTCCCGGAAGCTGGTTAAAATTTTTCACATTTGTCGCCAGATCTGTCTGTGTAACCGTCCAACCGGTAAACGTATACCCTGTTCTGGTTGGTGTTCCTATAGCCTCCGTGCTCCTTGCATTTTTATCTGCTGTATCTTTGCCGGTGCTTCCATTATAAGTCCCTCCATTCGGATCGATGGTCCTGCTGATCTTAAATGGCTGAAGTTCTGCCCTGACCGCCTGAATTGGGAAACCGCACATATAGGTTCCGGCAAAGTTCCATGATGTATTAAATAAACCGCCCGGATCACTCCAGTTGTTCCATGAGTTTTTCAGATCTCTTTTATCAGTATTCCAGCCAATCCATGCATTGTACCAATCGCTCTTTACCTTTGGCAGACAGTCCTCTTTGCTCCCATATGCTTTTGTATTGAAGCTCTCTTTATATCCAAACGCATCATAATTGATACAATAATAATCTTTTACAGCTCCGTAAAGTTCAAGCGTATATGATTCCAGATGTTTCATTTTTCCTGTGGTACCGGACCATTCCCCATCCTTTGCCCAGGTGCTCTTACTGTCTGTCGCATTGGTCGCAAGCGTTCCCGTCCATCCTCCGAAATTATTTCCTGTATCTCCGGTATTGATAACCGTTTGGCTGTCCCATTGATATGCAGTCACATGGGTACGGTAATAGATCCCTCCGGAAAGACCGGAACCGTTCTGAACATATTCAAACTTCAGGGCTTCCATTTTTTTTGTGGTATTTTTTGTCTCTGTTCCACAAGTTGCTCCGCTGTTTTTCCACTCTCCACTATTCGCATTTGTATCCCCGATATACTTTGCTTTATATCGGATATATGCCGTTCCTTTTGCTGGGGTTCCCACTGCGTTAATAGTCCCTGCTGCTTTTGTTGTTTTTTCTGCCTTTTTTACACTTTTATCTTGTGTATTGTCCTCTTTTGTCTGCTCAGCCTCCGGCACTTCTCCGATGATCCCTTTTCCCAGATATGGGATGAGGCTTTCCTCTGTGACCGGGACTGCCCTCTTTAAAAGTTCTGCTTCCACCTCCTCACAGAACATCCTTTTTTCATCGGACATCTCTTTTTCCAGGGATGCCGTTACCCCGGCCGCATAGGCGCAGGCGATGGACGTCCCGCTTATAGTCTGTGTCTCTCCTGCAAGGTTTAAGACCTCCTTCATTCCATAGGCGGAAAAATCCACAGTATCGCCATAATTGCTGTCCTCCGCCGCTTTTTCCCGGTTCTTTGCACTGGCTATAACAACTGCCTTTTCACAGCTTCCCGGAACGTATTCCGATACGTCCAAAGCGTCATTTCCGGCTGCCGCGATGACAGTAATGCCGGCATTATGTGCCTCATCCACGGCGCTCTCTATGAGCTTTGATCCCCCTTTCCCGGAGAGTCCCAGGCATATGATATCTGCGCCCTGCTCCATGGCAGCTTTCATGCCCAGATATGTAGTCAGTGTTGTTCCGTATCCGCTATCATCCAGGACCTTCACAGGAAGCAGCTTCACGTCCTCTGCATTCTTCCCATTCTTTTCCAAAGCAGATACGATGACCTGCGCCATGGCGGTTCCATGACTGTTGTCATCATTGGTACTTCCTGTGTCCCCGCTTCCTGAGATATTGATCCCGGTATCCTGGATGTAAGAAGCAAGGTTTCCGATGTCAGTTTTTATTCCGGTATCCAGTAATGCCACGCAAATACGGTCATCCTCTGCCGTCTCCTCCGGGGCAGCTTCTGACTTTTTCTCACGGGCATTTTCCTCTGATTCTGCTTCTTCTGTTTCCTGCTGTTCCCCGGAAGCAGTGTCTGTTTCCACATCTTCTGAGTTCCGCCCGATTTCGACATTTTCTTCGGCTTCACCATCTTTCTTCCCTATATCTTGTTCTTTGCAGTCGACATCTGCCGGGTTCTTTCCTGTCCCCGATTCCTCCTTTTCAGCTTCCGGCTCCTTTGCCATGGAATCAACCTTTCCATTTCCTTCCTCTGTCTGCGCCTTCACCACAAGATCCGCTTCCGCAAAATTGATCCCTTCCATCCCCTGATAGGCTTCGCAGGCAGCTTTGGCGCTTTTCACATCCGCATAGGAAAGCGCATAGAGCCCCTCCCCCAGAGAGATCTTTTCCTCTGCTCCCAAAAGACCGAACTCTTCCAGCTCTGTTGCAACGATCAGATTCTTTGTACCAAACTCCGTTGCCTCTGCCCCTGCAAGATCCGCACCTTCATAAAAAGACCTGACCGCCTCCACGCATTTTTGCATATCTGCCGCTTCTGCTATCGTCGCTTTTTCCTGCTCTCCGCTTCCGGCGAATGCACTTACCTGCTCCATTCCGGTCTGCTCCAAGAAAAGAACACCTGCAAAAAGAAGCGCCATGATCCTGTTAAATCTTCTTTTTTTCATAGACTTTTCCCTTTCTGATCACATTTCACCATCTTCTTCAGGGATATTAAATATAACTTATTTGGAATAAACGGATGATACATCCTGGATAAGAACTATCATAATTGATATTTTGTAATTATAACCTGCCAGGGTCCTTCTGTCAAGATTCACCCCTGCTTCTGTACTTGCCCCTGTACTCGCCAAAGACTCTTATTTAACGTGTGGAGAGACTTTTAGATCATCCTCTCCACCGTCTTTCCCGCTGCCTTTGCATATGCAAGCAACTCTTCATTCGCCTTTTCCAGACTTCCGAACTGTTCCTTACAACAGATCACCCTTTCGCAGCCATCCAGCTTTTGCTTCGCTTCCTCCAGCAACGCCCGACTGATGGGTTCAAAAGCCTCCGCCCTTATCACCTCTTCTGCCAGAGCCCTCGCCACCGGATAATCCAGATCATTTTCAAAAAGGATCCCCGTGACAAACGCCCTCTGCTGTCTCTGGAGACGACGGTAGACCTGTCTGCCGCTTCCCCCGCCTGCAATGACAAATACTTTTTCCATGCCGTCCGCATTTTTTACCGCTTCCAGTTCCATGCTGCCATTTTCCTCATCGAAGCTCCCCGTCTCGATATCAAAAAGCGATTGGATATAACCCCTGCAAAAGACCTCCTCCGGTGTGCCAAACCGCTCCACATACTCCCCCTTGACGCACAGGATCCGATCGGAGATCCGCTCCGCCAGTTCCAGCTCGTGGAGGGACATAATGACCGTCAGCCCCTTCTGGCTTCGCAGCTTTTGCAGGATCGATAAAAATTCTAACTTATATTTTACGTCCAGATAGGAAGTGGGTTCATCCAGGATTACGATCTCCGGCTCCTGGCAGATGGCACGGGCAAGCATGACCCGCTGTCTCTGTCCGTCGCTGATCCTTCTAAAATCCTGATCCCGTATCTCCATGATATGCACCAGCTCCATGGCTTCTCTCACCGCATCCCTATCCTCTTTTGATAAAATGCCAAACCGCCCGGTATAGGGATATCTGCCTGTGGCAGCCACATCCTCGCAGGTCATAAGCTCCGTCTTCAATTTTTCCGTAAAGACCACCGACATCCTTTTCGAAAGCTCTGCGCCCGACATTTCCGCCAGTTCTTTTTGATCCAGATACACCGCCCCGCCGATCATCTGAAGCTGCCTTGCAATGCTCTTTAATATCGTAGACTTTCCCGCTCCGTTGGGACCGATCAGAGTCAGGATCTCTCCCCGGCGCAGCCTGATCTCAATATCCTTTATCAGCGGCTTTCCCTGATAGCCCACACTCATCTGTTCCGTCTTAAAATAATAGTCCATCACTCCGCCTCCTTCTTTCGCGCCGCCATCACCCACAGCACCACCGGGGCACCGAAAATCGCCGTCACGGTACTGATACTTAACTCTGTAGGCGAGAGCAGAGTTCTCGCAAGCAGATCACAGAACAGGCAGAACACGCTTCCTCCTAAAAAACAGCCGGGAATCATCCAGATCGGTTCTGTGGTGCCAAGCAATTTTTTCACCAGATGGGGCGTTGCAATTCCCACAAAGGAGATCGGTCCTGCAAAGGCCACCACGCATGCCGATAACAGACTGGACAGGATCACCAGCCCCGCCCGCAGCAGCCGGATATTCACTCCCAGGTTTTTAGCGTAGGATTCCCCCAGCCGATAGGCGGACAAAGGCTTTGACAGGGAGAAAACGATCAGAAATGTGACGCCCAAAACCACTGCCATGACCCTTACATTTTCCCAAGTCATCCCGGAAAAACTCCCCCTGGACCAGTTGTGAAGGTTCACGATCTGAGCGTCGTCGGCAAAGGTGATGACCAGCTCCGTGATCGCCGAACAGATATAACCGATCATCACACCGCTGACCACCAGCATAGACATCTGCTCCACCTTCCTCGATATCAGCAGTACAAATCCCATGGATATCATGGCTCCGATAAATGCCGCTAAGATCATGGCTGCCGAGGTGATCCTCACAGCCCTGCCTAAAAAGAACACCATCACCAGCGCCACCACCATCTTTGCCCCGGAGGAGATCCCCAGAACAAAGGGACCCGCGATGGGATTGTGAAAAAAGGTCTGCAGGAGATATCCGGCAAGCGCCAGCGCTCCGCCCAAAATCAGGGCGGATACCGCCCTTGGAAACCGGATATCCCACAGGATCCTTGTAATAGTATCCTTTGCCGCCCCAGGAATCCCGGAATCTCCGGGATTCCAACTTTTAAAATCAGTCAGGGCGTTTATAGCATCTCCAAACGAGATCTTCACGCTTCCGATACAGAGATTCAGAAGCAGCAAGAATACTACGCAGATTCCAAGCAGCAGGAGCGTGGCTATATACCTGCTTCTTCTCCCTTTTTTATGGTTCTTACTCTCTTTCGTTTGGCTATTTCTCTTTTCCCTGTTTTTGTACATAGAAGTTCTGCTTCCTCTCATCCTGCCCGGTTTATCTCTGTTACTGATGTCTCCTGATTTTTGTCAGTTCTCCAACGGGAACAGATAATGCATCTCTTTTCCCTCTTTTTCCCCCGACAGCATAACGTGAATGTCCTCTATCAGGTAAGCGATGGACAGGGACTGCTGGTACATATCGTTGGTGGTACACCAGACATTGCCCTCTTTTACCGCCTTAAAGTCTGCCAGTACCTCGCATTTTTCCAAAAGCTCCTCTATATTGGACACTCCGCCGTCAATGGAGCTGTTATAGATCAGAAAATCCGCATCCCTGGCTCCGCGATAGAACTCTTCCACCTGCATATTCATAGTAGAGCGCTTTGTCTGTTCATCTCCCAGATCGTCAAAAATATATCTGCCCCCTGCCAGTTCTATCATCTTCGGCACATAATCCGAAGACTGCCGAACCTGTATCAGACCATTGGAGGTGACGAAGAAAAAGGCGACCGTTTGTGTCGTTTCACCGGTCTGCTCCGCCTTCACCTTTTCCAGAATCTCCCCCTGCTCCTCAAAAATTCTTTCCGCTTCCTCTTCTTTTCCAAGCAAAGCTCCGAAGAACTTCACCCACTCCACCCTGCCCAGGGGATGGGATTCGTAGCTGGAATACTCCGTCATAACCGGGATTCCAAAGTCCTCCAGCTTTTCTACCACCTCCGGGGCATGGGTGATCATGGTATTTTCAATGGCAAGGGAACAGCCCTCTGACACCAGAAGCTCATAGTCCGGCTTGCTGTATTTTCCCGCATAGAGGATCTCCCCCGCCTCCATGGCTTCCTTTGCAGTCTCGATATACCAGCCATCCTCCTTCTGCCCGGAAAATGCAATGGCATCCAGTCCATCCAGGGCGCTGAACATATCCATCACCGAGGAGGACACCAGATAGAGATCCTTCAGCGGGCGCTTCACCACCGCAATATCTTCCTCCAAATGCTCCGGCGCCTCTTTGTCCTCAGGAACTATCAGAAATTTCGCGTCATCCATGGTGGTGGTCAGCAGAGTGTAGCCGCCTTCAAAATAATCCACGGTGAAATTTTCGGCATATTGAAGCTCCATGCTGCTCTTATAAACCAGGCCGGATTCTTCCTCCAGCCGTATCTTTGTCCCGGACTCCGGATCTGCCGTTTCCTCAAAATCGGAAGCAGGACTGCCGCAGCCTCCAAGCCCCAGCAGTCCTGCCATCAGCAGACAAACGATCCTTCCTTTTTTTCTTTTCATGTTGCTTACCTCCGGCAGATGCCTGCTTAAGATCGATCAAAACGAATCCAACGTGTCTTTGTCAGATCACTCCTTCTATTATTCCACCGGCTTTGCCGTATCGGAATGGAAGGTAAGGGTATATTCCACCTCGTGCGGTTTGCTCATTGCCACCGTATCGCCGATCATGGTGATCGGTTCATCCAGGGCTGCCAGCGGAACCTCAAATACGGAATTGCCTTCCGTGTTTACAGGCAGATATTTTTCCCCGTCCACCAGCATGTAGTCGTAATTCGGACTGCTCCAGATCAAAGTGGCAGTCATCTCTTCTCCCTCCACCTTCACAGTGGCAGGGGATTCAATGCTTGCCTTTCCGCTTCCTCCTTCAAAGGTAAGTTCCATGGTATAGGATCCATCCTCCAGCACAGAGGCGCCTTCTGACTCTTCCTCTTCCTCCTCATAAGGCTCCGGATTGGAAACGCTGACCTTGTGATCGTACCAGGTTCCCTTTTCTCCCACCAATGCCAGGTCAAATTCCTCATCCAGCGACGGCACCGGCACGTCAAAGCCGTAGACTTCCTCCGTCATGCCGTCGCTGTAGGTGACGGTATCCTCCGTCGGCTCCAGTAATTCTGCCCCATCCTTCTTTGCATCCTTGGCAAGTCCCGGATAGAGGTTCAATATCCTTTTGGATTTCAGGGAAATATGTATCGTCATTTTTCCGTCTTCCACGGTCAGGGTTCCCTTGCCCTCGCAGGCTTCATTTACCTGGAACATACTGCTGTCGGTATTGAACTCTGCGGTATAGGTTCCATCCGCAAGCTCCGCCTCCTCATTTTCTTCCTGCTTCTGGGAAGCAGCTTCCGTATTCTTATCCGAAGAGGCCGTCTTGGATTGTTCCGCCTGATCCTTATCGCCGCATCCCGCAACCAGGACCGCGCTCAAAGACAGCATCGCAAACGCTGCAACGATTCTTTTTTTCATGACGTCCCTCCTATTGATTTATGGCGTCTGCGGTGTGCGCCACATAGATCTTCTGGATCGCATCGATGGAACCCAGACCGGAAACCTGTGTGCTCACGCTGTCAAATTCGCCTGATTTTTCAAACATACTCTTCCAGGAATCCTCGTCATCTCCTGCCATATCATTGTTGGCGTGATCTCCAGCTACCACCATCAATGGACGCAGCACAATGTTCTTATAACCGGCTTCCTTTACAGCTTCCATCACTGCCTCGCAGGAAGTCTCCTCCGGCTCGCCCTCCACGGTTCCAATGAACACATTGTCATAGCCCAGCTCTTTCATCTGCGTCTGCATCTGACTGTAGGATACCTTGGCTGTGTGGGAAGTACCATGTCCCATAAACACAAAGGCTGTGCTGCTTTCCTCTGCCGCCTCTATGCTGTCATAGCCTGCCTCTTTTACAGCTTCTTCCGTGACAGCTTTTGCCACTGCCTTCTTATCCTCATTGAGAACTGTGGCGTCTGTTCCCACCTCGCCAAGAAGAGGCTCCGCCACCTCTACGGTCTCGAACTGATCCTGATATTCCGCCACAGCGTCCATCAGCTCATCATACTCCGAACCGTGCATTAAATGTGTCGGCTGTATCACAAGATTCTTCACGCCATTGGAAACGGCTCTCTCCAACGCCTGATCCATATTGTCGATACTCTCGTCATCTCTTGCCTGTATATGGTTGATAATAATCTGGGAAGTAAAAGCTCTTCTCACTGACCAGTCCGGATTTGCCTCCTGAATAGCGTCCTCAATTCCCTTGATATCGGACACACGGCTGTCGTTAAATGAAGTTCCAAAGCTGACCACTAAGATCTCATTGTCCCCGATCTCATCCTGGTTGCGCGGATCATCCTTGGAAGCGTCTCCCGTATCCCTTCCAAAATAATCCGGGTCGGCGTTTTCTCCCTCCACCAGTTCTTTCTGTTCCTCTGTCAGCGCATCCCAGGCGTCTTTCGCCTCCTTACACTGCTCGTCTGTCTCATCCGTTCTCTCCTGAACGTAGATCGCATCGATCAACTCCGCCACCTCATCGGCTGCCTTCTGATCCATATCCTCTGCATCCTCCTCTGTGTTCTGCTTCTCCTCTGACTGCGATGCGTTCTCGTCGCTCTTTTGCGAGCATCCGGTCAATACCAGTGATCCGGCTGTTGCCGCCGCCAATAGAGTAACCAATACTTTTCTTTTCATCTTTCCATTCCTTTCTCAATATACAGTAATTAAAAAATCACAAAACGCCCTTTCCTGAGGGCATCAGTAAAAGGACGCAGTCATCATATAATAAGATCCTGGAAAAATGTAAACATCATAAATACAGCAAATAAACCTTTCAGGAAATCCGCGGCTTCCCAAAGGCTCTTGTTCTCATTATACAGCGGTTTGCGACCAATTACTCGTGGCCGGTGAAAGATCAGCGCTCTTTCACTCCTATACACAGGCAGGTCTCCTGACTTGCGTATCATCATCCAACGCCGCCTTCCCAATCTCTCAGTGACATATATGGCGTTGGACTCCCCGCTCACAGTGACGAGTTCGTACAGGATTTTCACCTGTTTCCCTTTTCATCAGACAGCAAAAGCTGCCTGAACCTGATGTGGATACCATAACACAGTTGTCAGAAAATGTAAACTAATTTTCCTGTGAAATAAAAACAGGGCACATCCATTCCACTTGGATATGCCCTGCTGATATCGTTGCTGTTATTCCTGACTCACTTCTTAGTAGTTCTCAGCCTTTACCTGGAAATGTGCCTGCGGGTGGTTACATACAGGACAAACCTCCGGCGCCTTCTTACCAACGCAGATATGTCCGCAGTTTGCACACTGCCATACCACATCGCCCTCTTTGGAGAATACCAGATCGCCCTCGATGTTTGCCAACAGCTTGCGGTATCTCTCCTCATGCTCCTTCTCAATGGCTGCAACACCCTCGAACAGATCTGCGATCTCATCGAAGCCCTCTTCTCTTGCTTCCTTTGCAAACTGATCGTACATATCGGTCCACTCGTAGTTCTCGCCCTCTGCTGCTGCCTGCAGGTTCTCCACGGTGGTTCCGATCTCTCCGCCGTTTAACAGCTTGAACCACATTTTCGCATGCTCTTTCTCATTTGCAGCGGTCTCCTCGAAAATATTGGCGATCTGTACATAACCGTCTTTTTTTGCCTTGGATGCAAAATATGTATATTTATTTCTCGCCATGGACTCTCCTGCAAATGCAGTCTCTAAGTTTGCCTCTGTCTTTGTTCCCTTTAAATTCATTTTGATATCCTCCTTTGTTTTGAAATCAATAATAATTACTGTTATTATCATAGCACTTTTAGGATGAAAGTCAAGATGTTTTGAAAATTTTTTCTCAAGATGATTTTTTCTCAGGAAAGCCCTTCCTTTCAAACAACAAAATCTTTCTTAAATAATAGGACAAAAGAAATGGAACTCCCGGAGAACTCTCTCATATAATAGTGAAAAAAGAGATTTTTTATGTCTAACAACCATATTACTATCACACAGAATGATACCATCTTCAACGGTATTGACGTCAGCCGTTTTCAGGGCAATATCGACTTTGACCGTGTAAAAGCCTCCGGTATTGAGGCAGTCTACATTAAAGCAGGAGAAGGCGGCAAAATCACGGATCCCTTCTTCCAGAGAAATTATGAAAACGCTTCCAAAGCAGGTCTGATCGTAGGATTTTATTACTACCTGACTGCCCTGAATCCAGAGGAAGCCAGACTTCAGGCGGAGGATTTTTATGATCTCATCCGTGACAAATCCTTCACAGCCCGCCCTGTCATGGACTATGAAAACTTCGATGGATTAGAGCGGGAAGATATCAATGAGATCGGAATCGCCTTTCTCGAAGAACTGGAATCTCTCACCGGAATCACACCGATGATCTACACCGATGTGAACGTGGCGCAGACTATCTGGACCGACCGTTTCTCCATCTATCCGCTCTGGATCGCCGATTACTCCAACCGGGATGATTTTCCTTTGGACATCACTGTCTGGGATACCTGGACCGGATACCAGTACTCCGACACAGGAACTGTTCCGGGCATCAAGGGCAATGTGGATCTGAACCGTTTCCGTGAGGGCATTCTTCTCAATCCTATGGAAAATCCTATGGAACCCTCCATGCCTTCCCATGAAAATAACTCTGTGGAATATACGATCAGACCAGGGGATACCCTCTCCTCCATCGCCGACAGGTTTGGTGTGGATATGGACGTCATCGTGAATGCCAATCGGATCTCCGACCCGAACCGGATCTTTGCAGGTCAGACTCTGATCATCCCGCAGAACTCCACCGCCACGGGAACCGTTCTCTACACCGTAGCGGCAGGTGACTCCCTCTGGGAAATTGCAAGACGCTTCCGCACCACCGTTCCCGCCATTGCATCCCTCAATGGCATTGCCGATCCGAGTCTCATCTACATCGGTCAGGTACTCCGCATTCCGGAATAAAAAGCGCGGAAACCTAAGCCATTTTATACTTGACAGAAATTTTCGCGGAAGAGTAAAATAAAAGTGTTACAAATGTGAAAATTTTGTGAAAAAAAGCTGAATTTTTACGCAAATGGAAGAACCAGAGGAGAATAACGTATGGAAAACATCAGAAAAATCATGAAAAAAGGCTTGCTTCTGATGCTGGCGCTCTTATTGATCGGCGGCGAATCCATGACCGCATCGGCGGCGGGAACTCCCGCCCTCAATAAGAAGACGGCCACCCTGACGGTGGGAAAAACCCTTCAATTGAAGATGAAAAATACCTCAAAGAAGGTGTCCTGGTCCAGTAATAAAAAATCAGTGGCAACGGTAACTTCTAACGGAAAGGTCAAGGCGGTGAAGGCAGGAAAAGCAAAAATTACTGCCAAGGTATCCGGAAAGAAGTATTACTGTACGGTTACGGTAAAAAACGCCAATTCCAGGGCTACCAACGTAAAATTTAAAAACGCTTCCGGCGGCGATTTTATCAAGGGCGTGTCCAAAGCCACCGCCAGCTTTAAGTTGAAGTATGCTTCTACCGGGGTGCAGGTGAAGGTACAGACCTTAGGCGGCAAGACCGTATACACCAGGACCTTTTCCAAGTGCAGGGCCAACACGGCATATTCCTTCACCTGGAACGGAAAAAACAGCAAGGGTTCCTATGTGAGCGGGGGAACTTATCGTCTGTGTATTATAGCGGGTTCCACTAAGACTTACTCCAAAGAGCTGAAATTCATCACGACCAAGGATTTTACAGCAGGAGACGGTTCCAAGTCCAATCCTTACCAGGTAAAGAATCTGACCCAGCTGAAGAAGGTGGGCAAGTATAACGGCAGATATTTTGTACAGATCGCCAACATAAACGGGGGCAACGCCAACTTTGCGCCGCTGTTTACCACGGATAATCCTTTTACCGGCGTGTATAACGGAAAGAACTATACCATTTCCAACCTTTATTTCCGTAAGATCGGCGATACGGGACTTTTTTCAGCCATCGGGGAAAAAGGAACGGTTCAGAATGTGAGAGTTACAAACTTCCACTTTGTCTATAGTGATACTGGCTGGCAGGATTATTCCCATGGAACGATTGCCGGCGTCAATAAGGGAAAGATCCGAAACTGCAGAGCCACAAATTGTAGTCTGCAGGGAGTTTCCTATATTCACCGGGGAGGTATCTGCGGTTACAACAGAGGACTGGTGGAAAAATGTGTCGTACAGGACATGACGATCTTCAATGAGACCCTGGGAGGAAATGCCGGGGGAATCGTAGCCTTTAATGAGACTGGTCAGATCGTGGATTGTACCGCTAAGAATCTCACGATTTCCGGATATTTTGTAGGCGGAATTGTTGGAGAGTGTAACGATGGAACCGTCAGCGGCTGCAGCACATCGGAAAGCTGTGCCCTTAAGTGTCACCAATATTGCGGCGCTATTGCAGGCAGGGTAGCCAACTCTACTTTTACCGACTGCTATACGGATACGGATTATAATCTGGTAGGCAGTGGATATAATTATACAATTCAATAGCAGCAACGTCTTATGGGGCTGTCGCACTAAGTAATTAGTGCACAGCTCCTTTTTTATGCCCTTAAGCAAAGTGAACATGTCGTTTTTGTGCACGGTACTGGAAAAAGAAAAACACCGCTTCAAAAGAGCATTGAAACTCTCAAAGCTAACGGACAAATATCTTACATCAAGCCAGCTAACTATGAAATTTCAAAAACCCGGAACTGTTCTTCTGTTTTTACGAATAGATCGGCTTTTGAAAAATCTCAAGGACAGCCGCTTCATATTCCAAAAAATGCTGCGCCTTCTTTATCTTCTTTAATTCTTTCCGTGCCTCTGAAAATAAGCCTCCCATATACCCCCATAGTTCCTTCATTTTAAAGAGAACACTGCGCTCGTCCGGTGCAAAGAGAGTGCGGTAATCCTGATAGATACGGTCATGAAAATTACGCAAATCCTCCTTCGTCAGCTTCTTTTCCCCCTTTATCTCAGACAGAAGGGCAGGATTGGTCAGAACTCCCCTGCCGCACATCAGCGCCTTTAAATCCCCAAAATGATTCATCAGATCCTGATAGTCCGATACCGAAAAAATATCCCCGTTATAGCAAACCGGATTTTTACTTTCTCTCAACGCATCTCCAAAAGTCTTCCAGTCCGGTTGATTGTTATAAAAATCCCTGCGTACCCGTGGATGGATAATCAACTCCTCCAGAGGATAGCGGTTAAACACCCTCATTAAATCTTCAAATTCCCCGGCGTCCTCCATTCCGATCCTCGTCTTAACGGATATGCGAATCCTCTCCCCTGTCTTAGCCTTCCACGCTTCCCCATCCAGCGTCTGAAACACCTTCTCCAAAAAAACATCCAGCTTATCCGGGTCTTCTAAAAATCCCGCTCCCTTCCCCTTGGAAACTACCGTCCCGGAGGGACATCCCAGATTCAGATTCACTTCCCGGTATCCGAAACTCTGTAATTCCTCCACCGTTTTCAAAAAATAATCCGCCTCATTCGTCAGTATCTGTGGAATCAATGGAATACCCGCATTGTTTTCAGGAAGGATATCCCTTTTCTCACGAGGTGTGAAGCAACGGTTTTTGTTCGGGGATAAGAAGGGGGTAAAGTATTTGTCTGCTCCCGGAAACAGATCGTGGTGGGCATTTCGATAAACAAATCCCGTAATGCCCTCCATTGGTGCAAAATAGTATTTCATAATTTTGTTTCATCTCTTTTTCTCATATAATTATAATGCCATTCGACTTCATTGCAGATAGCCACGGCGACCTCAGGGCTCCTCCCGGCTTTGCCGGGTCCCTCCTCAGGTCAAATTATACCAGATTACAGATTAATTTTACACAGTTATCAATTCCCAGTCTTCCGCTGTCTAAGGTCAGATGGTAATTACATGCCTCGCCCCAGTTCTGATCCGTATAGTATTTGTAGTTAACCGCCCTCTTTTTATCCTTCTCCCTCAGACGTTTTCCTGGGCTGATCTCCGTCTCTCCGTAAAGTGTCACAATGCGCTCGGCTCTCTTTTTTTCCTCCGCATGGATAAAGACATTCAGACAATCCTCCCTCTCCCGCAGGATGTAATCCGCACATCTTCCCACGATCACGCAGGGCTCTTTTTCCGCCAGTTCTAAGATCACCTTTCTTTGGATATTCCAAAGATAATCGTTCACCGACATTCCGTCAATGCTGCGTCCCACAAAGGCATAGGAAAACGGGTTTTTGGAAGGAGCATATTCTCCCTGCTCCTCAATATACTCCGGCGCCAGCCCGCTCTCCTTTGCCACCTTTTCGATCAGTTCCTTGTCATAGTAGGCATAACCCAGTTTTTCCGCAATTTTCTTTCCGATGGTCCTTCCGCCGCTTCCAAACTGGCGGCTGATGGTAATGATTTTATTTTGCATTTTGCTCCTCCTTATCCTTTTTTTCATCCACATAAATT
Source organism: uncultured Lachnospiraceae bacterium (assembly GCA_958428365.1). Lineage (GTDB taxonomy): Bacteria > Bacillota > Clostridia > Lachnospirales > Lachnospiraceae > Maccoyibacter. Next base: position 114,374 of record CAUAFT010000004.1, read on the forward strand.
TTTTTAGGGATATTAATACAGTTGCTCTAATCCTTCAACATCCTGATCTTTTTATTGATCCTTCGCATTAAAAGGCAGGCGATCCATACGGTGAGGATCTCTGCAATCGGGAAGGTGATCCATACCAGCCATGCCATCTCCACGGATTTTCCGGCAATTTTAGCAAAGATCCACGCCACCGGCAATACAAAGATCAACTGACGGCATATGGATACCACCAGAGATTCCACTCCTCCGTCCAACGCCTGGAAAACGCCCTGGAATGCAATGTTCGCCCCTGCAAAAACAAAGCTGATGGAGATGATCCGCATAGCGCTGATACAGAGCTTCTGGGTCTCGCCTGAGAGACCGAAGATATCGGAAAACGGTACTGCCAGGATCTCCACGATCAGGGTTCCTATTAACATAATGACTAAGGTATAGATCATTCCATATTTGATTCCGTCCCGGATACGGGATCTGCTCTTCATTCCATGGCTGAAGGATACGATCGGCGTGATGGCGTCGCGCAGTCCAAAGGCTGCGAACAGTACAAACTGCTGGATCTTATAAAACAGACCATAAGCGGTCACCATAGATTCACTGATAGTTACCAGTATGATATTCAATCCGTAGGTCATGACCGACATCAGCGCCTGGGCGATGATCGCAGGCAGACCGATGGCATAGATCTCTTTGATCACCGCTGCCGACGGCTTAAGGTAAGAGAGACGGTTGGAAATATCTTTATTTACCTTTAAATGAAAAATGAACGCTGCAATGGCAGAACAGCACTGTCCGATGATGGTGGCATATGCCGCCCCCTTTACTCCCATTTGAGGACATCCCAAAAGTCCGTAGATCATGATGGGATCCAGAACAATATTCACCACTGCTCCCACGATCTGCGCGATGGTGGAATACATGGAATGTCCCGCCGCCTGCAGTAATTTTTCAAAGATCGGGAAAAATACAATTCCCATAGACAGAACGCAGCAGATCTGAAGATAATCCACGCCCATGTCATAGATCAACGGATTTGAGGTCTGGGACGCTATATAAAATCTCGCGCCGAACAGACCAAAGAGCAGAAATACAAGATAGATGATGATTGCCAGAAATACGGCGTTTCCCGCCACCTTACTGGCTTTTTCCTTCTCTCCCTGTCCCAGCCTTTTCGCCACTAAAGCGTTGGTTCCCACGCCGGTTCCTATTCCGATCGCCACCATCAGCATCTGCATGGGGAACGCAAGCGTCAGAGCGTTTAAAGCTGCCTCTCCATTTTCTGCCATATTGGATACAAAGGCGCTGTCCACGATATTATAGACTGCCTGAAGTACCATGGAGAGGATCATTGGTATCCCCATGGTCAGCATTAGCTTTTTCACCGGCATACTTACCATTTTGTTTGTTTCTTTTGCTTCTTCCATAAAAATCAAATTCCTCCTGTTCCAATTTATATCTGTTTTTACAGTAAAGCACTGTGCATTCTGTGATCGGCTCCCAACGTATTTTTCCGCACAAAACACACAAAAAAAGACGTGCCGCATTCAACTGGTTTTACGCAGTAATGCTACACGTCTTGTCTTTATACTACCTTATTTTTTGTCGAAAAGTCAATCTTTTTTTGAAATATATAGATACTTGGCAACAGAGCGGGGGGGGACGCCAGACCCAATGCTCCCTCCATCTCGTCAATCATAAAAAGGTCTTAAAATCCTCATAATTTTTCTTCAAAAGCTCCGGGGTCTTCAACCCATAAGGACACTTGCTCATACACTGTCCACACTCCAGACAGTCTTCGATCTTTTTCATCTTCTCCTGCCATTCCTCCGTCAGATATTCCGACTTCGGCGCCCTGCGCAGCATGAGACTCATTCTGGCACAGTTGTTGATCTCAATTCCAACAGGGCAAGGCATACAGTAACCACAGCCGCGGCAAAATTCCCCTGAAAGTTCTGCCCGGTCTTTTTCTATCTGAGCCTGCATCTTTTCCGTAAGCACCGGAGGATTTTCCTGATAGGACAAAAATTCATCCAACTCCCTCTCCCTCTGAACGCCCCAGATCGGAGCCACATGGTCAAACTGAGCCAGGTAAGCATAGGCAAGGGCAGAATCGTTGATGAGCCCGCCTGACAGAGCTTTCATGGCGATAAATCCCATATTTTTTTCCTTGCACAGGCTGACGATCTCCAGATCCGCATCCGTTGCCAGATAGCAGAACGGAAACTGCATGGTCTCATAGAGTCCGGATGCGATGGCTTCCTTTGCCACAGCCAGACGATGGTTGGTGATTCCGATGTGGCGGATCTTCCCCTGCTCCTTCGCCTTTAAAATAGCGTCATAGAGTCCCGACTCATCCCCAGGCTTTGGACAAAACGGCGGGTTGTGGAACTGGTAAATATCAATATAATCTGTCTTTAACTTCATCAGGCTGGTCTCCAGATCCTTCCAGAAGTCCTCAGCGTTCTGCGCTCCGGTCTTGGTACTGATAATGATCTTGTCTCTGGTATATTCAAAGGCTGCCCCCAGCTTTTCCTCGCTGTCCGTATACATCCTTGCGGTGTCAAAATAATTGATTCCGTGATAAAAGGCTTTTTGCAATAGATAGACCGCCTCTGATTTCGTAATTCTCTGGATCGGCAAAGCTCCGAATCCATTTTTGCTCACTGTCAATTCCGTCTTTCCCAATGTTACTGTCTGCATCATTTTTCCTCCTGTTTTGTATCTTCTCCACTCTGAGAGGGTGCAACTTCTATTTTTCCCGGATCACCATGGCTCTTAAGATCCCGGATCTTTCATGTTCCCTTTTTCCTGCGCCCAATCCGGTCCGCTCGATCAAAAACTGCTTTGGAAGCTCCTCTTTTGTGCGGATCGCCGCCACAATAGCAGCCCCGGTGGGAGTGACAAATTCTCCCTTTGCCTCCATGATGTGAAGCGGGATTCCATGTTCTCTCACGATCTCCGTCACTGCCGGAACCGGAACGGGAAGCACGCCGTGCTGGCACCGCACCTCTCCCCTCCCCTCATATAGAACGGGAACGATCACCTCTGTGGTTCCCAGATTATCCAGGCAGACCGCCGCCGCAACGATGTCCACAATGGAATCCACGGCTCCCACCTCATGAAAATGAACCTGCTCTATATCCGTTCCGTGAACTTTTGCCTCGGCTTTCGCAAGAATACAAAAAATATCGGAAGCCGTCTTTTTTGCCTTCTCTGTGATATCAGCTTTTTCAATAATAGAGAGAATCTCTGCCAAGCCCCGATGTTCATGGTGAGGATGTCCGCTCTTCGATCCATTCGCCGCTGTATCTGCGGCGCCCGCCCCATACAGATACTCCATATCATGATCGTGATTCTCATGCTCTCCATCCAGGATCACATTGAAATCACAGGCATCCAGCCCCGATTTTTTCACACGGGTGATCTCTGTGCGAAATCCCTGTACCGGAAGACTCTCCAATGCCTTTTGTAGAATTGCCTGATCCGCTCCCAGATCCAGCAGGGACGCTGCGAACATATCGCCGCTGATACCCGACGTACATTCCAAATACAGTGTTTTACTCATCTTTTTCTCCATTCTTCTCTCCCAGTCTGTTGATCTGCGCTGCCATATATCCGGCGCCGTAACCATTATCGATGTTCACCACCGCCACCCCGTTGGCGCAGGAATTGATCATGGTTAAAAGGGCAGATACTCCTCCGAAACTTGCTCCGTAGCCTACGGATGTGGGCACCGCAATCACCGGCTTATCCACCAGCCCTCCCAATACGCTGGCAAGGGCTCCCTCCATTCCCGCCACCGCCACGACGCAGTTGGCGCTCTGGATCACGTCCAGCTTCGAAAGCATCCTGTGGATCCCGCTGACACCGATATCATAGATTCGTTCCACATAACTTCCAAAATACTCTGCCGTCTGCGCCGCTTCCTCTGCAACGGAAATATCTGCCGTTCCCGCTGTACAGACTGCGATCTTTCCGCTATGTCTCTTCTCCTTTTTTTCTATTTTTATAATGCGTGAGAGCGGGTCATACTCCACCTGGGGATATTCTTTTTGAAGCATGAGATACTGCTCCTGACTTGCTCTGGTTCCAAAGACCTCTCCTTCTTCTTCATACAATCTCTGAAAAATATGTAACAGGTGTTCGTCACTTTTACCACTGCAATAGATCACCTCCGCAAAACCGGAGCGCAGCTTTCTGTGAGTATCCAGCTTTGCATACCCCATCTCCTCAAAGGGTTCCCTGCGGAAGAACTGCTCCGCCTCCTCTATGCTCATCTCCCCGCTTTTTACTTTTTTCAGGACTTCCAGGGTCTCCATATCTCTTCCTCCAAATCCATATTTACATCAACGATATTATACTTTATCTTTCCGAATCGGAAAAGACCCATTATTTTACTTTTCTTCTGCCTTAAAATATAATATAATAAGAACAGACAATTACAGACAAAAAATCCCAACAGGAGGTGTTTTATGAAACATAAATATGAGCGTGTCTCCCTGGCTGTCGAGGTAGAAAAATATGAGCTGGGTCGAGGCATGGAAGACGGATTTGAACCCTGGCCGAATGTGGTCACGGACGGCTGGATCGTCACAGACGGTCTCGTCAAGGTGGAGAAAGACGGACACATCCTCTGCCCTTACATTAAAAACAGACGGGGCGTAGTTTTTATCCGGGAAGGGGATTACATCATCTATGAGGAGAGCGGCGAACGCCACTGCTGCGGAGAAGATAAATTCCATGACCGTTTCCGAAAAGTGGAAGAATAAGACTTGATTTTCAAAGAAAAATCGCAATAACATGAAGGTGTGCATTTACAAAATGACCGCCTTCATTTATTGCGATTTTTTTTACTGAATCAAAGCGTTACCCTGCTTTTCGATTTTCCGCTTCGCCCAGATAAAACAGAGTATGTGAACCACAAAGGTCAAAAACCAGGTGATGGGATAGGAGATATAGACCATTCTCGCCGTATGATATTCCGGCATCTGAAATACAGTGGCAATCCATATCATCCGAAGTCCGCAGACTCCCACTAAAGAGACGAGCATCGGCATGATGGAATAACCAATTCCTCTCAGCGCGCCCACCATAACGTCCATCATCCCACAGAGGGCATAGGTTGCCGATACCACCTTCAACCGCGCCATTCCAGCCTCTATGACTCTGGGACTGGAAGAATAGATTCCCAAAAGCGGCTTTCCCGCAAGCACCACCAGATTGCCGAATACAACGCCCACCACGGTGACGCAGATCTCTCCAAGGATCACGATACGGTTGATCCGCTTATAATTTCCAGCTCCCAGATTCTGTCCGGTAAAGGAAATAGTCGCCTGATGAAAAGCATTCATGGCAAAATAGACAAACGCCTCAATATTTGCCGCCGCCGAATTTCCCGCCACCGTCACGGCTCCAAAGGAGTTGATAGAGGACTGAATCACCACATTGGACAGAGAAAAAATAATCCCCTGAACTCCTGCAGGAAGTCCTATTTTTAAGATTCCCACAAACTTGTCCCTGTAAATATGAAGCTGACGCGGGATCAGACGGATTCCTCCCTCCTCGTGCATGAGACAGCGCACCACCAGGAAGGCGGAAATACACTGGGAGACCACCGTCGCCAGCGCCACACCCGCCACGTCCATCTGAAATACGATGACAAAGATCAGGTTTAAGATCACATTGATCACCCCTGCTCCCAACAGAAAATACAGAGGTCTTCTGGTGTCTCCCACAGCCCGAAGGATGGAGCTTCCAAAGTTATATACCATGGTCGCCGTCATACCCAGAAAATATATACGCAGATAAATAGACGCCAGATTCAGCACTTCCTTTGGAGTCTGCATCCAGATCAGAATCTGTCTTGCCCCAAAACATCCCGCCACGGTGAGAATGATTCCGCTGAAAATACTCAAAAGAATTGCCGTGTGTACGGTTTCACTCAGCTCTTTTTCTCTTTTCGCCCCATAGTAACGCGCCGCTAATACATTGGCACCTATGGAAAGACCTAAAAAAAGATTGGTTAACAGTCCAATCAAAGAAGCATTGGAGCCGACTGCCGCCAAGGAATTATCCCCTGCAAATCTACCCACCACGATGGTATCCGCTGCGTTAAAGAGCATTTGCAGCATACTCGAACACATCAGCGGAATGGCGAAGAGCAGCATCTTACTTAAGATCGGTCCGCTGCACATATCCATTTCATAGTTCTTCTTTTGTTTCACTTTCATCATCCCTTTTGTATATACCTTGATTTATCTAATAAGAACTACGGTTTTTTATTTTAGCACTGTTGTCTCCTATTTTCAATCATAAGACACATATACTTCGGCTTTTCTGTAACAACGTCCTGTGCCTATCTTTTTTTGATTTACTGTTATCTTTCAGATCGCCATGGTTGTATTTTTTATTTCTTTGGCTCTTTACCGTTCATATATTCAATGTATTTGCCGCCCCATTCCTGTAATGCGACCAAAACAGGATGAAATTGTTCGCCGATTTCGGATAATGAGTATTCTACCTTCGGTGGGATAGATTCATATTGCTTTCTCACGACAAGTCCATGATCTACCAGCGTTTTTAGCTGGACAGAGAGCGTGGCGTGTGTCATTTTGGGCATTAGACGCTGAAGCTCATTAAACCGGACAGGACCGTCTTCGAGACAATGCAGAATCAGCACTGCCCATTTCCCGGAAATCAGACTCTGCGCTGTGGCATAGGGACATTTCCCAAATCTTTCTTCTATAGGGACATCCGGTTCAAAGACTGGCTTCATCGCTGCTCTCCCTTACACATCAAATTCTTCTTTCAAGTCCATCATACTGCGAATCTCCGCATGACCGTTCTCCAGATAGAAAAGCCCCATTTCCCATCCGTTCTCATCATACATATTCATTATCTGCGGCATGGCAGCCCGAACCTTTTCGATAAGCGTCTCATCCTGCACGATCTTTGCCGTTCCGTCATACCGCATGAACTCCTGTCCCAAAACAGCCAGAATTTCGACCTTCGGATTCTTCCTAAGCTGCTGAAAGCATTTCTTAAAAGTTCCCGCTCCAAAGTAGAGCTTGTCGCCGTCCAGAAGATGGAATCCGAACGGACGTCCTTTGGGCTGGTCGCCGTCCGTCGTCAGAAAATAAAACACTTTTGCTTTGTCCAGAAACTCATTGACCTTTTCTACATTTGACATATGATTACCTCCATATTGAATTTATAGTCACTTTTTTGAACCGCTTTAATTATAAGACCGTAAAAAGCGATTTTCAAGTACGATTTTTTAGGATACTAGGTATCTTTTAAGATACCGTCAATTCATTTCTTCTTATCCAATAAACCGCCAGACTTTCGCCCTTCCTACCCAACCAGTTTCTTGACGATTTCAAGAATTTCTTGGATAAGTTGGAAGATTGAGGTGATGAGAACTATCGTTTCGAGATGAATCAGCTTTCCTTTTTTTATTAGTGAAATTGTATTGAATTTCAAAGTTTTTAAATTCCTTTCTTGACTATTGGTTACCAATATTTTATAATGAGATTAGATAAGGAGGAAGATTGTTGGAAATACAATATGAAAAATCAGCCATTAAGTATTTAAAAGCATTGCAAAAGCCGCAACGCAATCTGATATTAGATGCTATCGAAAAACTTACGCATAAACCCGCTGAAGGGGATATTAAAAAGATGAGCGGTTATAAAGATGGACGCTATCGGTTAAGAGTCGGAAAATACCGCGTGATTTATAAATATCTTTCCGATAACGAAATCGAAATACTTTATATCATGAACATTGGAAGCCGAGGGGATATTTATAAATAATCCCCTTCCTTAAGGAGGTAATAAGAATGACAAAAACCATTGAACAGACAGTGTCCATGCTGGAAATGCTCCCTGTACAGGAACAGAACTTTGCTCTTGAATTTGTAAAACGCCTTGTTCTTGCCTGGGATCCGGATTATACCAAACTAACGCCATCCGAACGGAAAGAACTGGAAGACGCAGAAAATGGAGAATATATTAACGCAAAGGATATTGATTGGGATGATTGAAAAAAGAGACGCGAATATGATTATTGGAAAATCCGGCGGTAATGCAAGCCAAAACGCCTATAACTGCAAGGTCTCTATCCCTAAGTTGTGGGCTGATAAACTCGGCATATCGCCTGACAATAAATCCCTTTCACTTGAATTTGACGGAGAAACAATAATCATTAGAAAAGCTCATTAACGTTTAAAAGAGGAAGACTGATTCAGTCCTCCTCTTTTTCAGGCTCTTTATCTCTCCCGGCTCTTATTTCGATACTGAACCGGTGTCATCTCAAAATTTTTCTTAAACTGTCTGTTAAAATTCTCCACATTCGGATATCCCACCGCATGGGAAATATTCTCCACAGTCATGTTGCCATTCTTAAGCAGCGTCTTTGCCCGTTTCATGCGGATGTTCACCACCTGCTCCCCAAAGGTCTTACCTGATTTTTCCTTGATATATTTGGAGATATACGGTGTGGACAGATGGAACTGCTCCGCCATTCCCTCTAAGGTCACGGTCTGGTAATTTGTCTGTAAGTAATTCATCATGGACACCAGACGTTCATCTAAGCATTTCTCATCGGACTTCACCTGCGGCAATTTGTTCACTGCAACGGACAGTGCATGAATCGACGCCTTGATGATATCCTCATCCATACCGGCGCCCCAGTACAGCTTTCCTTCGCAGGTAATTCCCACATATGCCATCGCCTTGGAAGAAGAACCGTGGGAAAGTGCATGTTCCTCATAGACAGAGAGTTCATAGCTGATGCCAAAGTACTGTTTAATCACATTGCTGATGGCATCAAGACGTCCATTACCGTTGGCGTCCACCACGGAAGTCTTATCCCCGCAGGTAATCGTGGCTTCCGCCATAATTCCATCTACCTGGGTAAAGTGACATTCAGAAATTTGGAAATACGGAGTGTGGTTGATATAGTTATCCTCAAAAATCTCATATACCCACTGCGGAGAGAGTTCCTTGTGTTCTTCGTCGGAGACATGCTTCACGGCATAGCCCACTTCCTCTCTCATCTTCTCCGGCAGGGAAATACCAAAATTCTGTTTTAAGATATAGTTGACGCCTCCCTTTCCGGACTGGCTGTTGATACGAATCACGTCCGCATCGTAGGTACGTCCCACATCCATCGGATCGATGGGCAGATATGGTACGGTCCATTTATCGTGCTCTTTATCTCCGATACAAGCCATTCCCTTGGCAATGGCATCCTGATGGGAACCGGAAAAGGCGGTAAATACCAGATCTCCGGCATATGGCTGACGCGGATCCACCTGCATACGGGTCAGTCTCTCATAGGTCTCCCGGATCTTCGTCATATTGGAAAAATCTAATTTCGGATCCACTCCATGGGAGAACATGTTCATGGCAAGGGTGATGATGTCCACGTTGCCGGTACGCTCTCCGTTTCCAAATAAAGTTCCCTCGATACGCTCCGCTCCTGCTAAGATTCCAAGCTCTGCATCGGACACGCCGCAGCCGCGGTCATTGTGAGGGTGGAGACAGAGGATCACGCCGTCACGATATTTCAAATGTTTGTCAATGTATTCCACCTGGGTCGCAAATACATGAGGCATGGCATTTTCCACCGTGGTAGGGATATTAATAATCGCCTTATTCTCGGCATCCGGTTTCCAGACATCCAGCACTGCATTGCAGACGTCCACCGCATAATCCACCTCCGTTCCCGGAAAACTCTCCGGGCTGTACTGGAAGGAAAAGTTACCGTCCGTCTCGTCGGCAAGAGTCTTCAACAGCTTCGCCCCGTCCACGGCGATCTGAAGGATCTCTTCCTTACTCTTCTTAAATACCTGCTCCCTCTGGGCAACAGAGGTGGAATTATAGAGATGAATCACGGCGTGGGGAGCCCCCTTCACCGCCTCAAAGGTCTTGCGGATGATATGCTCTCTCGCCTGGGTCAACACCTGAACCGTCACGTCGTCCGGAATCATATTTTTTTCAATCAAGGCTCTCATAAAATCGTACTCCGTCTCAGACGCAGCCGGGAAGCCCACCTCGATCTCTTTAAATCCGATATCCACTAACATCTGGAAAAATTCCAGTTTTTCTTCCAGGCTCATGGGCTCGATCAACGCCTGGTTTCCGTCCCGAAGATCCACGGAACACCAGATCGGCGCCTTATCAATGTAGTCTTTTTTCACCCAGTCGTACTCACAGACCGGCGGCATAAAATACTGTCTTTCATATTTCTGTGCATTTTTCATGATAAATCCTCCTAAATAAAATTCCGCCTCTGACACCTATCGGTGCAGAGACGGAAGATAATCTTTCGCGTTACCACTCTACTTCGCACAGTATCTGTGCGCTCTCTATGGCACTAACATGCCTTTCCCTTCTAACGGCGGGCATCCGGCAAAACCTACTATTGAACATACATTCAATCTGTTCAGTCCGCAGCTTCAAGGCGAGTTCACTATCTGCATTCTGCTGTCTCGCATCAACCGGCAGCTTTCTGAAAAAATGATGGATAGTTACTATTCCTCTTCACAGCCTTTGCTATGCATCTATCCTATCATAAAAAAACACGTTTGAAAATGATTAAATTTAATCACTTCTATTGACTAATTTTAATATTTTCAAGAATTTCGTTCAAAGCGCTGCCGCTGCTGGTATGACAGCGAATGATATCCGCATTCGCCTTCTCACCTTCAACCACCGCAGATTTCACCATCTGATGGGATACCGTGTTTGTGAAAATAATAATCGCATCCGGACTCCCGATCTGGTTTCCCAGATTTCCTGCTTTCTTGGTAAAGACTTTTGCCTTGCACTTATGTGCCTTACAGATTTTTTTATACTGGCAGACCATACGGTCATGACCACCCACGATTACTACACTCATACCATCTCTCCTCTATGCAGAAGCAAGCTGCTTTCCAAGACTCTTACATGCTTCAATGCCCTCGTCGTCCGGCGTCTCGTGGCAGATCAATCCCTCGCGGTTTAAGACATTTGCTCCGGCGTCCAGCATTCTCTGCTCCCAGTCGCGCATCCACTCGCCGTCGCCCCAGCCGTAGGAACCGAAAAGAGCGATATTTTTACCCTTAGCGAACTTCTCCACATCTTCTACGAATGGCTCCATCTCAGCTTCCTCAAGCACCTCTGCTCCCATTGCCGGGCATCCTAAAGCAAATGAAGATGCATTTTCCAGATCGGATAAGGATACCTCTGAAATCGGTAAGACTGCGCATTCTTTTCCAGCTTCCTTGATTCCCTCTCCCAATGCCTGTGCCATTGCCTCTGTATTTCCGGTCTGTGACCAATATGCTACGATAATCTGACTCATGATAAGATCCTCCTTATTTCAATTCCCTGCGAAATCATTTTTAACAACTGTTCTTTCGCTTTGTTATAGGCTTCAAAGAGCGCCACTGCCTCCACAACATTTCCATAGACCTTCCAGTATCCGGTATAGAGATAATTCTTGCCCTCGTTCTCAATGAATCCCAGAACATCCTCAGTGGGATATCCTAAAAGAATCCCGATCTCATGGGGGAAGCCTCCTCTTCCTTCCATATAAGAGGCATATCTGTTTTTTAACTCCCGGCAGATCTCCTCCACTTCCATGACTGCATAACCAAACAGTTTCATGGTGTCGGAGTTCTCTCTTAAATAGGCTTCCAGCTCTTCTCTTTGATAGAGCAGGAACATGGTCTTTTCCTCTGAACGGTAAATGACCTCTACGGTAATTCTGCTGCCCCGGAAAATTTCAAATACTCCTCTGGCATTCCAGTTGCGTACGATGAGAAGATTGGATATCTTGATTCCTGTCAATAACGGTGCACATTGTAATGCCAACTGCGTCTGTAAATCTTCCTGATCCAATTCTTCTATGATTTGAAATATTTCCCGGCTCATGGCTTACTCCTTTTCTTGGTTAGTTATTTCTAACTTGAGTATAATATAACTAACTTCTATGTAAAAATCAAGTATCTTATTGGCCAGTTTTTCTCAATAATTCCAGAAGAACTAAATTCGTCCTTGGAGTCCCGAACATACTCTGAAACAAAAAACCGTAGTCTTTAATTCTTGCTATAATTGCAACCTCCCTGTCGAATTTGATTTGAAATCCTTTTCCCTTTGTCACTTTTATAATTTCATATCAAAATCAGGCCCTTCCATCTCTTTACCTGCTGTCTTCTTAGCAGGCTGTTCTCCTTTGCACTCTGATTCGATTTCGAACTCTTTAGCATATTCTATCACACCATTAATTTCCCAAAAGTTTTCATCTAATTTGTAAGCCATAAAATTTTCTCTTGGCACATCAATCGGTGGCAGTATTCCTAACGTATCCGCTGGAACATATCCTGCTCTTGGATAATATGTTTCGCTTCCCAACACAACAGAATATTCATATCCTAACCCTTGTGCAATTCTATGTCCTTTTTTATCAGAGCGGTTCCAATCCCTTTTCCCTGATATTCTGGCAAAACAGATAACGGTGCTAATGCCAAAACAACAGTTTCACCCACTCTCGCTTTTGTAAACATAATATGCCCTATGATTTTTCCCTTTTCTTCGGCTACCAAAGACAATTCTGGAACATATGCTTCCCCTTGTCTTAATGCATTGACTAAGTCCTGCTCATTACCATCTGCATGTTCTGCACTGCCAAAAGCATCTCGTACAACTGCATAAATTACCTTATGATCTTTTGCCCTCTCTTTTCTTATATTCATAATGCCCCTCTAAATTCATATTTGTTTTATCTGCATTATATCATGCTGTTATAAGCATTGTCATTGCTTTTCTGCGTTTGAAAAATTACTTAACAGTCCATGATTTGTAAAGGGCACTATTCAGCATTGCTTACGCAACAAGCCCTTGAAAACCATAGACCAATAAGTTTTGAAGTAATCAAGTAGAAATGAAATAGTATACTGTTGCACTGCATAGAAAAAGACACTCTGTTTCAAGTGTCGTTCTTCCATAACTTTGTATAACTCTCTATAAGTCGTTACTTAAGGCTCTTTCATTTGTTGTAATTTCATTTTTAAGATAAAAAACCGCAACCTGCAATCATATCTCTCTTGCAAGCTGCGGCTTCTCCTTTTTCATTTCGAGTCGCAATAAGTTAAAAATATAAATACTCCAAAACCCGTATATCAGGCAATTGTCAAGACCCCTCCCCCGTACACTCACACTGTCTCACCGTGACCGTCCGAATATTCTGCCCATGCATATACCCGCATGCTTTCAATCCTTCCCGAATCACTGTGTTCCAGTTCTTAGCCGAAAGATGATAAATCGTATCATCATCCAACTCCACCGTACAGGCATCTTCCATTCCACACTCTTTTGCACAGGCGATCTGATACATACTCTTCCGGCTGATCGCCCCGATCTCCTCCAGGGTATTCACCATCCGATAGACCGTCGCAGTGCCGATCCGGCTGTCTGCCTTGACTGCCTTGTAATAAATTTCTTTACAGCTGGAGCATTCTTCCTCCAGAATGATGTCGATTAACATCAGGCGCTGTTTTGTAATCCGGCATCCCTTTTCCCGCAGTTTATCTACGATGAGCTCTTTTTGCATTTCTGTTCTGCGGTAATTTCTGACTTCCTTATTCATGGGAACAATGTCCGCCGCAGTGCTCGCAGTCGCATCCGCACTGAAGAGACTTCCCCTCTTTTTTATCACGAACCATACTTCTGATGCTGAGTGCTACAACACCGAATAAAATAATTCCCACGATTGCTGTTCCCAAAATCAAGCGCCTCCTTAATTATTGCCCGCAGAGCGTGACTTACAGATACCTCTAACGAGGCACGCGCGCCCTGCGGTTTCCCTTAACTTCTATTTCGCACCTGCCATACCCTTCATGCTGACATTCAGGGTCTCGCTCTCCTTATATGGACGGAAGAGCAGGTAGATAAATCCGATTACGAACAGGAATGCGATCACTGTTCCTACTCCAAAAGCTCCTGTGGTGATCAGTGTTCCGATCTGATAAATGCACATGGATACGATGTAAGCTAAGATACACTGGTATCCGATAGCAAACCAGAACCACTTCGTGTTATTCATCTCACGTTTGATTGCTCCCATTGCCGCGAAGCAAGGTGCGCATAAGAGGTTGAATACCAGGAAGGAATAAGCTGCAACACCCGTCATGGTCGCTGCGAGTGCTCCCCAGATCTCTGCTCCGTCCTCTGCCACTTCTGCAAAGCCGAAGAGTACGCCAAAGGTTGCTACCACGTTCTCTTTTGCAATCAATCCGGTTACTGCTGCCACTGCCATCTTCCAGTTGCCCCAGCCAAGCGGCGCAAAGATTGGTGCGATCACACCGCCGATCGCTGCTAAGATACTGTCGTCAAGCTGTTCTGCTTCCAGCATAGTGAAGCTGCCGTCCACCCAGCCGAATCCCTGTAAGAACCAGAGTACGATGGTGGATAAAAGGATGATAGTTCCGGCTTTTTTAATGAAGGACCAGCCGCGCTCCCACATACTTCTCAGTACATTGCCCACAGTCGGCATATGATATGCAGGAAGCTCCATAACGAATGGCGCCGGATCGCCTGCAAACATCTTTGTTTTCTTCAAAATAATACCTGAGCAGATGATCGCTGCGATTCCCACGAAGTAAGCGCTCCAGGATACCCAGCCCGCATTGTCAAAAAATGCTCCTGCGATCAATGCGATGATCGGCAGCTTCGCTCCACAAGGGATGAAGGTGGTTGTCATGATCGTCATCTTGCGGTCACGGTCATTTTCGATGGTTCTTGAAGCCATAACTCCAGGAACACCACATCCTGTTCCAATCAACATTGGAATAAAGGATTTTCCAGAAAGACCAAATTTACGGAAAATTCTGTCCATGATAAACGCTACACGAGCCATATATCCACAGGACTCTAAAAATGCAAGGAAGATAAACAGTACCAACATCTGAGGTACGAATCCAAGCACTGCTCCGACTCCGCCTACGATACCGTCGGCAATAAGACCGGTGAGCCAGTCAGCACAGTTGATGCTCTCAAGGGCGTTTGTCACTCCCGGAACGATCCATTCGCCAAATAGGGTATCATTGGTCCATCCTGTCAGCCAGTCTCCTACGGTTGTAACGGAAATATAATAAACCAGGAACATGACTGCCGCGAAAATAGGAAGGGCAAGCCATCTGTTTGTCACAACCTTATCGATCTTATCTGAAACAGTTAAGCTCTCTTTTTTGTTCTTCGTGCAGCATTCTCCAATTATGGAGGAAATATAGACATAACGCTCGTTTGTGATGATACTCTCCGTATCGTCATCCATCACGTCTTCCAGTTCTTTGATCGCGTCCGATACGTCCGGTACGACCTTCATCTGCTCCGGAATCTTATCGTCCTTTTCCAACAGTTTGATCGCGAAGAAACGTTTCTGCTCTTCTGCAATGCCCGAATCCAGTCTGTCTTCCACACGCTCTACGATCTTTTCCACTTCATCTGAGAACTTGTGAACCGGAATATTGGAACCTTTTTTCTGTGCTAAAGCCACTGCCTTTTCAGCCGCCTTTGTCACGCCTTTTCCCTTGAGTGCGGAAATCTCCACAACCTCGCATCCCAATTTCTCACCAAGTTTATTGATATGTATCTGGTCGCCGTTTTTCTCCACAACGTCCATCATATTCACTGCCATAATCACCGGGATTCCAAGCTCCATAAGCTGAGTGGAGAGATAGAGGTTTCTCTCGATGTTCGTACCATCCACGATGTTTAAGATCACGTCCGGTCTCTCGTTGATCAGATAATTTCTCGCCACCACTTCTTCCAAAGTATACGGGGACAGGGAATAGATTCCCGGAAGGTCCATGATGACAACATCCTTATGACCTTTTAACTTTCCTTCTTTTTTCTCTACGGTAACACCCGGCCAGTTTCCCACAAACTGATTGGAACCGGTCAGCGCATTGAACAATGTCGTCTTTCCGCTGTTCGGGTTTCCCGCTAATGCAATCTTTACTGACATTCCTAAAACTCCTTTACTTATGTTTGATATTTCTATCTTATGTTAGTTAATTCTAACCAACTTTCGAAAAAGAAAGGATGTAAGTTCTCATCCCTTTTTGTTCACACATCTGTTCCTGTGTCTATTCCACCTCGATCATTTCCGCGTCAGCTTTGCGCAGAGATAATTCATATCCTCGCACCGTCACTTCCACTGGATCTCCCAGAGGCGCTACCTTTCTCACATAGACGTCCACTCCTTTTGTAATACCCATATCCATGATACGTCTTTTTACCGGACCTTCACCGGCTAACTTTCTGACTTTTACCGTCTTTCCGCACGGTACTTCTCTCAAAGTTCCCATAATCTAACTACTCCTTTTTAAACCATTATTTTATTTGCCATATCTTTACCGATGGCAACTCTGGAATCTTTTACATTCACAATCATATTGCCGCCGATCTCCGACACGACTGTAACCAGACCTCCGGCTACAAAACCAAGATTCTCAAGGAATCTTTTTGTTTCCTCTTTTCCACCTACTTTTTTAATTATGTTCGGCTCTCCCGCCGCTACCATCGTCAAAGGCATACTCATCATCCTCTTCCTTCATCTGAATCTAATTGATAATGATTTTCATTTACTTTCAAGGTTAGTATATTCTAACTTCCATTAGTTGTCAATAATATTATTGATATTTTTTTCTCAATAATATTAAATTGAAAAAAAATCCAGCACATGCTATAATGTCCGCGTAGGCAATGAGCCATGCGAAATCAGCGAATGGCAAGCCGACTGCTTGCAGGCGGGATTGACAGTCGATGATTTCATAGGGCGAAGCCCGCGAATGAGAGAGCCCTGGCTCTCGAATGGGCATGGCGGACTACATAAGGTTATGCTGGCGCCAGCAAACCAAATCTCAACAGATAATGGGGGCTTTCACAAAATGAAAATAAACGAATCTGCTGAAAACTATTTAGAAACCATCTTAGTATTGGGAAAATCTCTCCCGGTAGTCCGCTCCGTGGACATCGCAAACGAACTGGGCTTCAAAAAATCCAGCGTCAGCGTCGCCATGAAAAACCTGCGGGAGAACGGTTATATCACCGTATCGGACTCCGGCTTTATCACATTGACGGACAGCGGACGGGAGATCGCAGAAATGATTTACGAGCGTCACACCCTGCTCTCATCCTGGCTGGTGCGTCTTGGAGTAGATCCTGAGATCGCCGCGCAGGACGCCTGCAAGATGGAACACGTCATCAGTAAAGAAAGTTTTGAGGCAATCAAACAACATATTGTCTAATATGGATTTCGACAAGTACATACAATGATCTAACTAAAAAAACCGGATTCCCAGCTAAAGGCATCCGGATTTTTTATTTTTATCTATCTGCTGTTCAGAAAAAGACTCCCGCCACATGGGCAACCAGAAAACATATGAGCATTCCCGCCACTGTTGGAAGCAAACCGGCAAGAAGCGTCCACCTCCAGCTTCCCGTCTCTTTTTTTATCGTCAGAAGCGTCGTAGAACAGGGCCAGTGCATCAGGGAAAAAAGCATGGTGCACACCGCCGTCACCCAGGTCCAGCCGTTTGCCAAAAACAACTCCTTCATCTCAGTGAGATTCCCCATCTCCACAAGACTTCCCTGTGCCATATAGGTCATGATCATAATTGGCACCACGATCTCATTCGCCGGAAATCCCAGGATAAATGCCAGAAGGATCACACCATCCAGACCCATCAGCCGGGCAAAGGGATCTAAGAACTCTGCGCAGCTATTTAACAGGGTAACATTCCCGGTCTTTACATTGGCAAGAATCCAGATCAAAATTCCCGCAGGCGCCGCAACCGCCATGGCCCGCCTTAAGACAAACAGGGTTCTGTCAAAAACAGAGCGCACCAGCACCTTTCCAATCTGAGGACAGCGGTAAGGCGGCAATTCCAGTGTAAAAGCCGAGGGCATTCCCTTTAACAGGGTCTTTGAGAGGACCCAGGAGGTAAAAAAGGTCATCCCCACGCCAAGAAGGACGACTGCAGTCAATAACACAGCGGAAAAAACAGAGGAGGAAAGACTTCCCGCCGCACCTATAAAAAACATTGTGATCAATGCGATCAACGTTGGAAAACGCCCATTGCAGGGAACAAAGCTGTTCGTCAAAACAGCAAGCAGCCTCTCCCTGGGCGAGTCAATGATCCGGCACCCCACCACACCGGCAGCATTACATCCAAATCCCATACACATGGTCAGACCGTTTTTCCCGCAGGCATGGCACCGCTGGAAGGGTTTATCCAGATTATAGGCGATTCTCGGCAGATATCCCGCGTCTTCCAACAACGTAAATAATGGAAAAAAAATTGCCATAGGCGGCAGCATCACCGACACTACCCAGGCCAGGACCCGATAAGCTCCCAGAACCAGGATCCCATGCAGCCAGTTGGGCGCATGGCATTTTTCAAACAGCAGCGTCAACCAGTCCTGTACCTGGAACAGCCCCATAGACAGCAGCCTGGACGGATAATTAGCCCCCACAATGGTAAGCCACAAGACCGCCGCCAGCAGTAAGATCATTACCGGATATCCGGTCTTCCTGCTGGTGAGTATCCGGTCCAGCCTCCTGTCCCTCTCACTGTACTGACCTCTCTCATAGCTGACGGATACGGCGGCAATCTCCTGTGCATGAAGGATACGGGCTTTTGTAAGTTCCTCCGCAGATTCCATTTTTTTCTCTTTTACAACAGGTTCCACACCCTCCACCAGCTCATCCAGCCGCTCTAAAAATTCCTCCAGACTCCTTTTCTCCCGTGCCACGATCCCCACCACAGGAACCCCCAGCTCTTTTGACAATTCCTCCAGATCTATCTGAATCCCCTTCTTCTTTGCCTCGTCCAGAAGGTTCACACAGACCAGGACCCGGTCAGACACTTCCAGAACCTGCAGCGCCAGATTCAGATTCCGTTCCAGACAGGTGGCGTCACAGACCACCACCACCCCGTCGCCATTGCCCTTACAGATAAAATCCCTCGCCCCTTCCTCCTCCGGCGAATGCACATCCAGAGAATACGTCCCCGGCAGGTCTACCAGTACGTAGGAATGTCTTTTACTCTGGCAATATCCCTGCGCGCTTCCCACCGTCTTTCCCGGCCAGTTTCCGGTGTGCTGGTTCATTCCGGTGAGGTTGTTGAACAGGGTACTCTTTCCCACATTGGGATTTCCGGCAAGGGCGATCACATAATCCTCCGCGCTCCTTTTTTGCACCTCCAGACCAATCTCATCCTTCGCATTTTTCCCCACAGACTGCCCGGTCAATCCCATAATGCTTCCCCTCTTTCGATCAGAACTTTATCGCCGTCTTTGATTCGTATGGCAATGACGGCTCCTCTTACCAGATATGCGCATGGATCTTTGGCGGGACTCTTCCCAACGCATTCCACCACGGTTCCCTCGATCATCCCCATATCCAGGAGCCTTCTTCTAATACTCTCATCGGAAAGCAGTTCTCTGACCACCGCGCGTTCTCCGATCTCCATATCACTGAGTCTTTCTATCTCGCTCATAATTCCTCCAGCTTTGCATAAATTTAGGATGGGGAAACTTTTTTTCCCTGATATTAGTATATAAAGACGCATTGTTTTCGTGACAGTTCCATTTCGATCCTTTGCACCGGATCCATTTTCAGAACATTTCACAACAAGGAGGAACTATGGAATCTGACCATTTTTTTACCCAGAAGGGATATGAATTACAGAATCAGGAAGAATTGAGCGCATCCATGGAGGATTATCTGGAAATGATCTACCGTCTGCTGCGGGAATCCCATTGCGTCCGTATTCACGATCTCGCCGACCACCTTCATGTAAAGCCCTCCTCCGCCTCTAAGATGGTCACTGTCTTAAAAGAAAAAGGCTATGTAGAATTCGAACGCTACGGATATCTCACCGCCACAGAAAAAGGGCAGGATACCGGCGACTATCTCCTGTATCGCCACGATATCCTGCACCGTTTTTTATGCCTGCTGAACCATTCGGAAAATGAACTGGAGCAGGTGGAAAAAATCGAACATTATATAGATAAGAGAACTGTAAAAAATCTGGAAAACTTATTAGAAAAAAAGACTCTCCTATGAATCCTGTGTTCCCATCCTCCTCTGAAATGCCAGATAATAGACCGTGAAAAAGACAATTCCATACACGGACGCCAACGGCACGGCATATCCAATGGTCACCAGATCTGCTCCCGGCTGAATACTGAACAGATAGGATAACGGCACCCTGACGCAAAAGGAAGCAGAGATTCCCTGGATCATCACAGGCATGGTCTTGCCGTGCCCGTTAAAATATCCGATATAGCTGAATACGATACAGGTCAGGATCGCCTCCATACTAAAGCCTTTCAGATATTCCGCTGATCTGGCAATAAAATCAGGATTGGAGGTAAACAGAGCGGACGGAATATCCCCTCTGAAATAGCTTAATAAAGTCACAAAGACTCCGATGGTCACGCCGATCACCATGCCGGTCCGCATCGCCTTTTTCGCACGATCCTCCCTGCCGGCGCCCACATTCTGCGCCACAAAAGCGGACATGGACTGCATCAGGGAAGATGGGATCAGCATAACAAAGGAGACCACCTTCTGGGCGATCCCGTAGCCTGAGGACGCCTCAAGCCCGATGCCGTTGATAATGGCACAGAGGATCAAAAAAGAGAGATTCGTCAAAAACTCCTGCAAGGCAATCGGAAATCCCGTCCTGACAAAATTTTTGATCTCGCTGTTGAAGCCGATATCCTTTCTGGAAAAAGAAAACGGCAGTTTCTGTCTACTGATGATTACCAGGGACAGGATCACACTGACGCACTGTGCCAGAATGGTCGCCAAAGCCGCCCCCGCCACATTCATGTGAAAGACCGCCACAAAGACCAGATCTCCCACAATATTGACCACGCAGGCGATCGCCACGAAGATCAGCGGCAGTCTGGAATTACCCAGTCCCCGGAAAATACCGCTGATAACGTTGTACGCCACCACAAAGAAGATTCCGCCTCCGCAGATCCTGATATAGGTCACAGTCAGATCATAGGCTTCCTGGGGCGCATTCAGCCAGGCGGCAAACTGCGGCGCAAATGCCAGTAACAATATCATCAATGCCAGTGCAAAAAGAGCGAAGAAGACCACTGCTCCGCCAATGACCTTTCCGATCCTCTCATTCTTATTTTCTCCCAGATAACGTCCGATCAGGACCGTAACACCCATGGTCAAAGCAGAGATCACAAAAGTGACCAGGTTGATTACATTGCTTCCCGTGGATACTCCTGAGATTCCCGCATCGCTTCCGAACTGTCCCACAACCAGCAGGTCCACAGCCCCGTACATCGCCTGTAAGATCAGCGCGCCCAGGATGGGAATCATAAATTTCACCAGTTTTTTTGCGATACTCCCCTGGGTAAAGTCTCCCGATAATGTGTTTTCTTTCATTTTTCTCTCCTGTTATCTGATTTATTTTTTTCGCTGTATTATTGATGCTCCGAGAGATTCTCCAGCATTTTTTCCGCCGTCTTCTTAAAAATCTCCAGATCCTGTTCTGATATCCCTTTTATGAGCGTGCTCTCTAATTCGTCGATCTCTTCTTCCACAGCTTCTTTCATCTCTGCCGCTTTTGGCGTGACCCGCAATACCTTGTATCTGGCATCGTGTTCGTCGCTGACCCGGCAGATCAGTCCTTTCTTTTCCAAAGTTCGGAGTAACTCTGTGGCAGTGGAAGGGCGCAGGTCAAATTCCCGCTCCACATCTTTTTGGTAGAGATTCCCCTCCTGTCCTTCTAGCAAAATATATCTCAATATATTCTCCTGGGCTGTGGTCAGTCCGAGATTTTTCTGCACCTTATGGGAATGCCTCTTTAACCGATTGGATATCTGATTGATATATCTCCCCGCATCTGTCCTGTTGCCCATAGCTCCTCCTTTAGTTCGGTTCCTAAGTATTTTAGGAAAATTTTCTGCAAATGTCAAGAACATTTTTTTGCATGGATAATTTTAACATTTTTTATGGGGCTCCATTACTGTTAACAAAGAGAATCGATTAAGTAATCCCTCAGATTCTCCGCCGCAATTTCAACCTGTCGGTAAACCGCCTCCTTGCTGAGCCAAGCCATATGAGGCGTGATATAGGCATTCTCGCAGTCAAAAATCTCTGTCTTTTCCGCCAGGGGTTCCCCGCTGACCACATCCAGACCGGCAGCATAGATCTTACGGCTTCGCAGGGCGTCTGCCAGATCTTTTTCCACGATAATATCTCCCCTTGCCGTATTAATGAGGATCACGCCGTCTTTCATCATGCTGATGGTTTCTGCATTGATTAACCCTCTGGTCTCTTCTGTCAGCGGGCAGTGGAGGGAGATCACATCACTGTTACGAAGCACTTCCTCCAAAGAGGTCTGTTCTATAAAGTCATACGCTTTCCCTGTCTTGGGATGGGGACTGTATGCTAAGATCCTCATGCCGAATCCCGCCGCCATCCTCGCCGTCCACAGACCGATGCTTCCAAGTCCGATAACACCGAGGGTCTTTTTGTACAGCTCGATCTGCCTTGTGACAGGGGCTGGATTTTTTGCCTTTACCTTCTGTGTCTCTTTTCCCGCTCCCGGATCCGTATGGTTTTCCATCCTGGATTCACAAAAATGCTCTTCTTTATAAAAATGACGATTCTCCGTGATTCCGTGACAGATATTCAGTAAAAGTCCCATGGCAAACTGGGCAACGGTCACATCTCCGTAGACCGTATTTCTCACCGTAACTCCGTGACGTTTTACCGCCTCCCTGTCGTAATTTCCAAAACCATGGTTGAAGGTTGCCACATATTTTACCTTCGGATATCTTCTGAAGAATTCTTCGGATAAGCTGCCGTCTTTTAACTTCATGCCAAGGATCGCATCCACACTTTCATAACATCTGCCTCCCGTTTGATTCTCTTTCATCCAGTCCTCTTCCCGGACGAAAGAGATATCCTCCAAAGACAGTCCCGGATCCTGCGTCAGTTTTTCCTCCCAGAGACTTTTTCTCTCCTCAAAGGACACGATATTTCCACGGATTTCCTCTAAAATAACCAGAACCTTCATACCATTCTGCTCCTTACTCTTTTTCTTACATTTTGATTGCTTTTTATGTCATTTCATTTCTGTGCTTTTTTACTTTTTCTGATCTTTGATTTCTTTTAAGGCTTCGATAAACAAACGGTTCTGCTCCATGGTTCCCACGGAAATTCTCGGATATTCCAGATTGGTGCGGATCAAAATTCCCCGCTTCATGAACTCCTCGTCCAGATAGCCTGCCTCTGCCTTCAGATCACAGTACACGAAGTTGCCGGCGCTCTCATAAGGCTCGTATCCCAGCTTTTGCAATTCTTCTATCAGGTAGGTACGTCCTTCTTCCACCATCCGCAGGCTCTTTTCATAAAATTCCGTATCATCCAGCGCCGCCATGGCTCCTGCAAGCTGTACATTGCTCATACGCACACCTCCGTAACGGCGGATATAGGATGAGATTTCTCTGTTGCTGATTACATAGCCGACGCGAATGCCCGCCATACCGTAAATCTTAGAAAAGGTATGTACCACTAACATATTGATATCATCGGAAATTTTCTGATACATGGATTTGCCAAGTCCCCCCGGTGCAAAATGGATGTAAGCTTCATCTACGATCAGAATCTTATCCTTTGGAAATTTTTTTGCAAATTCATATAAATCTTCCTGGGTATCATAGACCCCGGTGGGATTATTCGGGTTACAGACGATGACGATTTTCGTTTTATCCGTAATGGCATTTAAAAGCCCGTCAAAATCGCAGTGGTTGTCTTCTTTATATGGAATCGTCTTTTTCACCCCGCCTGCTCTGGCAATGGTGCGGTTGTAACCGCTATAAGCAGGCGCCGAAATCAGCACCTCGTCTCCCTCATTTAAAAATATCTCCATAATCACATTTAAGGCGTGCTCTGCCCCGGAGGTGATGTTCAGGTTCTCGATTCCAAGCCCATAGCTTTCCAACTCCAATTCCTCCGCTAATTTTTTCCGCAGGGCTGTGGCGTTGGTGTCGGGATAGGTATTTCCTCCCTCCACTGCCGCCTTAGCGATCGCCTCCGCCGCCTTTGGCGAGATGCCAAGCTGGTTCTCATTGGCAAGCAGCCTGTGGGCGTAGTCCAGATGATATTTCTGTTTTGTCTCTTCAACGGATTTTCCGCCTAATACATAATTCGGTTCCACCATACAGATGGGTTTAGTCACCAGATTTTCTACCATAATATTTCACCGACTTTCTATTTTCATATTATTTTTGATCAAATTCTATTCCAAATTTGATCTCCAGACCCCGCTTGATCATCTCCACGCAGTTATCGATTCCCAGGCGGTCGCTGTTCAGCGTAATGTCATAGTTCACCGGATTGGTCCAGTAGTTCCCTCCGGTATAATATTTATAGTATTCGCTGCGGTATTTATCCGTGGACTCAATGGCAAGGGTCGCCTCCTCCGGGGAGATGTCCATTCGGTTCATGATCCGCTTTAAACAGAACGCTCTGGGCGCCTCGATATAGACGCTGAATACATTGTCAAAATCCTTTAAAATATGGTCCGCACATTTTCCAATGATGACGCAGGATTCCTCTTTCGCCAGCCGCAGGATCACTTCTTTTTGATATTCAAAGAGCCTGTCGTCGGGGTTGAACTTCTTCTTCTCCGGCTTTGGGGAAAACGCCCTTGGCAGATCCCGCAGCTTATTCATAAGCGTACTTCCTTTCAACCGCTCGTCCACTCCCATAAAACAGGTTTCATCCACGCCGCTGAGTTCGGAAGCCAGCGTCAGGATACGATTCTCATAGCAGTGGATTCCCAGATCCTTTGCCAATCTGCTTCCGATCTGCTTTCCGCCGCTTCCAAATCCTCTCGCAATGGTGATTACATAATTGTCCATAGATACCTCCCTCTTACTGCTCTATTAATTTTTGAAAATAATTCTCCAGATGCTTAAAAAAAAGTCCCACGGTCTCATCCTGGATGGAATTTTCATTCCAATACAGATTGATATAGCGTTTGCAGGGAATGTCCCGGATGGAACGAAAGGCAATCTCCTCCGTCCCCTCGTACTTCCAGGTATATTTCGGCACCAACGCCACGCCCATCCTCGCCTCCACGAAGGAAAACAGGGTCAGCCTGCTGTCACACTCCATCAGGATCTTAGGCGAAAAGCCCACCTTATGGCAGGCAAGCTCTGTGATCTTAGCCAGAGGCATCCCCTGATGGGGAATGATGAACTTTTCCTTTTCCAGTTCATGCAGATAAATGCTCTCCTTTTTAGCCAGCGGATGTTCTTTGTGCACCGCCACAAGGCATTCCTCCTCCAGCAGCACGCAGGCATTTTTCTTAGCAGGCGGTCTGACGTCGTCCACGATGACCAGATCGAACTGCTCCGTATCAATGTCCATGTTGGTGCTTCTGGTCAGGTTCACCGAAAGTTCAGGATATTCTTTCTTAAACTCAAAAATAATATCAGGCAAAAGCAGAGTTGCTACTTTTGCCGACAGTCGTACCGTATCATTTTTCTTCTCTTCCCTGTCCAGATCAGCCGTCATCCGGTCATATTCTTCCAGTATTTTTTCCGTGTGTTCCAAAAAGAGCCGCCCCTTTTCATTCAGGTTGATCTTCTTTCCCACGCGGTCGAACAGTGACACACCCACTTCCTCCTCCAGGCTCCTTAAGATCTTGCTGAGCGCCGGCTGGGCAATCAGCAATTCCTGCGCCGCCTTTGAAATGTTCTCATATTTTGCAATGACCTTAAAATAAAGCAGATGCTGTATATTCATAAAATCCTCTTTTCTCTTCTAAAGCTCTATCCTCTCAGGCTTCCTCCGTATAAAAGATACCGTCAAACACCTTTTTTCTGACTCTGATAAAATCAGCCGAGGTCCGGTCTCTCTCCCTTGGCAGATCCACCTCGATGATCTCCCGGATGGTTCCCGGATTCTTGCCCATGACCACGATCCGGTCGCTGAGATAAACCGCCTCGTCGATATCGTGGGTGACCTGGATCATGGTGGTGTGTTCGCTCTCCCAGATCCGCAGGATCTCCTTTTGCATATTGATCTTGGTAAATGCGTCCAATGCTCCAAAAGGCTCGTCCAAGAGCAGTACGGAGGGACTGTTCACTAAGGCTCTGGCGATACTGCATCGCTGCTGCATACCTCCCGACAGCTGCATGGGCAGGGCTTTTTCAAATCCCTTTAAGCCCACCAGATCGATGTTCTGCGCCACCAGATCCTGTTCTCCCTGTTCTCTGTTCTTAGAGAGACCGAAGCGGACGTTTTTTTCCACATTCAGCCAGGGAAACAGCCGTGCTTCCTGAAAGATCATGCCGCACTCCAGGGAAGGTCTGGTGACCTTCTTATCTCCAAGACAGACCTCCCCTTTGGTGGGAAGCTCCAGACCGGAGATCTGGCGAAGCAGCGTACTCTTGCCGCATCCGCTCTGTCCCACGATACTGATAAATTCCCCCGGCTTGATGGAGAGGTTCACGTCCTCTAAGACATTTAATTTCTGTCCTCCCAGATCATAAGTCTTATAGATATGTTTGATCTCAACGGATTTACTGTGGATACTTTTCTCTTCTCTTCCCATGTTGTATCCTCCTCTTATCGCTTATTTGAATACCACCGTAGTATGCGGTCCTGAATGGCAATGACAACGATATCCAGAATACAGCCCACGATACCGATGGTCAAAAGACCGATGAGCATAATATCCATGCGGGATACATTTCTCGCATAGGAGATCATATATCCGATACCCGCCGCGGCTCCCAGCATCTCGGCAGCCACCACGTCTCTCCAGGCATTTGCAAATCCAAGGCGGATTCCCGTTAAAATATTCGGCAGCGCCGCCGGAAGAATGACCTTCCGAAGGGTCGTACCCTGGCTTTTTTCCAGGACTTTTGCCACCTCTAAATATTGATTATTGACTCCTTTAATTCCGTCCATGGTATTGATGAACACGGACCAAAAACAGCCGATGGTGATAACGGCGATCTTGGATTTCTCTCCGATCCCCAGCCAGATCAGTACGATAGGCAGCCAGCCCACGGTTGGAATCGGTCTTAAAACACCTGTAATCACGCTGAGTGCTTTATTTGCCGGGGCACAGATCGCCATGAGGATCCCCAGAAACAATCCGATGACCATACCCAGCAAAAATCCCTTGATGACACGGCTGGCACTGATCATAAAATAGGTCTGATAGGTGTGATCCAGCCAAAATCCCCGGAACGCCTCCCAGATCTTACTCGGAGCCGGCAGGATATGCGGGCTTAACCAGCCCACATCCGCCGCATACTGCCAGAGCAGAACCAGAAGGATGGGAGGGATCACCACCAGCAGAAAGGATCTCAGGCTAAAGTTACTGATGATTTTTCTGTAAAAATGATCGATTTTTCGTTCATTCATAAATGTTCCCTTCTCTCCGTCTCAGTTCTTACATAATTCCTGCATCTTTTAAGTATGTGTCGTCAAATAGATCCTCCAGAGTCGGTTTGTTTAAGATGACTTCCTGATCGTGAAGGAAATCTACGGTTTTCATCAGAGAATCCACCTGCTCGTCGCTGAATACGGTACTAAATTCCGTGGTGTCATAGATGGACTCCAACACATCCTCCGTTACCTCGTCGCTGCTGTTCGCTACGATGTCAATGGCCTCTTCTTTGTTTTCCTTTGCCCAGGTATTGGCTTTTTCAAATACCTTCATCATTCTTGTGGCAAGATCCGGATGCTCCTCTAAAAATTCATCTCTTGCCAGAATAACGTTGATGATGGTCTTATAATCGGATGCATCGCAGACCTGGGTCATACCGTATTCGTTTAATGCGGTGGTAAGCTGCGGCTCTGTTACTACGACTGCATCGATCTCTCCTGACTCCACTGCCGGAAAATACTCGGTACTCTGCATGGAGTAATAATCAATGTCGTCAATGGTCATACCCTCACTCTCCAGCATCAGTAATAAGAGCTGGTGTAAAGCGGTTCCTGAGGTTGCCGCTACTTTCTTACCCTTTAAATCTGCAACACTCTTGATATCAGAACCTTCTGCTGCACAGAGTGCGTAACCTTTGGAGCAGGAACAGTAGGCTCCCACAATGGTCAGAGGCGAATTGTTCGCGATGGCGGATACCGCCGGCTGGTCTCCGATGATAGCGAAGTCCAAAGCTCCCGCAGAGAAGGATTCCAGCTCCGCTGTTCCGTCTACGAAGTTCTCAACCTTGACCTCAATGTTGTCATCCTTGAACTCCTCATCGAACATTCCTTTCTGTTCCGCAATTTTATAGGTAAAATACTTTGCCTGGTCGCCAATCGTAATCGTAATTTTTTCATCACTCTTCCCCGTTTCTTCCTCTGTCTTTGCCTCCTTCTTGCTGTCGGCATCACTGCTTGTGCATCCGGTCAGACAGACTCCCAGCATACTCACTGCCAATAATCCTGCAACTACCTTTTTCAACATTTGATTTTTCATGTCGTTTCCTCCTCTTGCTATGTAAAAGTATTTCTACGGGTTACCTGATTTTATATTCTATATCAATGCCTTCTGATTTTCTTAAGTTGTATTCTTATGTCAGCATCTCAATAAATGCGCTGACTCTGGTCAGAAGCTGTCCGCTTGGGGGACCTACCTGGAAGGAACCTTCAATGGTAATGCTCGGTACATCCAGGCTCTTCATATAATTTCTCAACATTTCAAATTCCACACCGCCGAAGGAACATCCCACATAGCCGTAAAAGATGACTCCCTTGCCGTTTGCCTCCGCCAGCTGCTGGTCGATGAAGGTTCTGCGGTGCTCTGCGGATCCAGCTCTCTGGCTGTTTAAGTAAAATCTTGCAATGGCTTCGATCGGATCAATCTCTGTATCATACTTCTTGGTATAACAGTTGTCGGAAGCCCATCCGATGATGGCTCCTCCGCAGTCGTCCACTGCATGGTAGATTCCAAATTCCTGTCCTCGTCCTCCGACCCAGATGATGGGAACCACTTCCTTTCCCTCCGGATTCTCGTTGGTCTCGCCCTTCATCTCCTCCAACAGCTCGTCCAAAAGCGCCAGATACTCCTCCGGTCTTCCAAAATAATGACCCAGCCCGGTCAGAAGATACATGGTGGCAAGGCTTTTAATATACAGAGGCTTCTGTTTGCGAAGCTCCATGATCTGACGCACCTTGTCGATGGCAAGGTTACAGCGCACCAGCTCTGCCCGTATCTTCTCTCTGTCCGGCTCCTCTCCGTCCAGTAAGAATCTCGCCGTATCCTCCAATTCCCTGGTCATAAATCCCACGAGCTGTTCATATTTTGCATCTCCATCCATACATCCCGGCGGACGGTAGACATTGTCCAAACGGTGTACCTGATAGCCCTCGTTTTTTACCAATTCAAACGCCATGTTCTGCGCCTCGCAGGAGGAATTTTGTCCCACGATTTTTTTGATGGGACGCTTCCTCTGTAAATACCACTCGCCGATCAGGGACTCCACCATGGAGCAGGCTTCCTTCGGCACTAAGTAATGATTCTCCGCAATGGCGATCGCCTGCTTGCTTCCCAGCCTTCCCAGCTCCGTGGTGGCAACCGGGATACAGTCGCATCCGTAAAACAGGGGACTCTCCCAGATTGCCTGGGTGTAGGCTGCATTTTTTCCTTCCTCACAACACTGTTCCGCATATTTCAGATAGGAAACCGCCATGTCGAACAACTTTCCAATGGCTTTGGAATAACTGTGCTGTACGTTTTTGCTGTATTCGATATATTCAAGCTGTGACTGTAAATTCACCTGTTTATTTTCCATTTTCAGCCTCCTTATCTGCCATGACTTCCAGTAATACTTCGATAAAGGCCTCCACTCTCGTCTTGATCTGTCCGTCGTCGCTCTTGGAATAGTCGATCGCCATTTCCAGTACCGGAAGTCCCATCTCGTGGAACTTCTGAATGAAGCAGTTCTTTGTGATTCCATAACATGGACAGAACTTCATGTAACCGTAGATAACACCGTCCACCTGATACTCCTCTGCCAGCTTTGCGGCAAATTCCACTCTCTTTTCAATCGGCGACATTCTGGCGCATGGAGCCTGATCCAAATAACCGTCCGCCAGGGCTTCCACCGGATCCTTTTCCTCATCCATATCGTAATAGAACGGGCTTAATCCGGTACAGTGGTCCTCCACCACGATTCTGGCTCCGATCTGGTTCTCCACGATTTCCAAAAGCCGCTTGTCTCCATCTGCCACCACGCCGCCTAACATCATAAGACGGATCCTGCGCTTTCCTTCTGTCTGAACCTTGCTCAATCTGTCATAGACTTCATCGAGAAGGGCGAGCATTTTATCTGGTCCCAGATAAAAATAAGCCTTGGTGATCTCTAAAAATTCATTTCCCTTGATCGGCGGATCCGGTAATTTCCGAAGCTCGGAAATTCTTCGGATCCCCGCCCGCACCTGATTGTATTTTTTGATCTGCTCCCGGATGGCTTCTTTTTCAATGGTATTTCCGCTTAAGGCTTCTAAGCTCAGTCGGAAATTCTCCATTTCTTTCCTGAATTCCTGTCTGGAATTTTCCCTGTCTGTCTGTCTCGGCAGCGTATATATCTCCGTTGGCACGAAGTTCTCGTTGATGGACTCTGCCACCTTTCGCATGGATGCGCAGGTGTAAAAGGTATAGACCTTATCCAGTACATCATAGATTGGATTCTTCATGGCGAAGGAGCCTAAGCAGGATTTCGTCAGATCACAGAACACACTCTTGGTCATAACCTCTCCTGCCGCCACGGTCTCCGTATCCCCCGCCTTAAATAATCTGGCGTGGTCTACTCCTGCCGCATTCAACATCTCCGGCGGTGTATAAGAACAGACATAACCGACTTTTTTTCTGCCGTTTTCCTCAGTAAATTCCTCCTGTCTGTTTTTCACCGCTTCCTGGATGAATCCGGTGTCAAAATCTCCTCCCGGCTCTAAGACATCCATTGCCGTCTCTTCCATGGTCAGATATTTCAAAGCGTAGACTGCGGCTCCGAGACAGCCTGCGTAAATCATATTCAACTTTGTCTCCTTAATCGGATGTCCGATGACTTTTTCCAGAGCATGGCGCATTCCTACGTTGTTGGCAACACCGCCGGAGAACTGTAATTCCGGCTCTAACTCCACTCTTTTTACCAGAGTATAGACCCTCTTTGCCGCCGCGTAATGCACGCCCGCCGCGATATCCTGCGCTGTCTCTCCGCTTGCCCTTAGGGAAACGATTTCTGATTCGGCAAATACAACACACTGGCTGCTGATCTCCACATCCTTCTCGGACTTCAATGCCTCTTCTCCGATGGTCTCCACGGTAAATCCCAGAATCGTTGCTACTTTTTCCAAAAAACGTCCGGTTCCGGCGGCACATTTATCATTCATGATGAAGTCCACGACTTTACCTGTCATCGGGTCTACCTTGATTGCCTTGGAATCCTGACCTCCGATGTCAATGATGGTTCTGACATCCGCATCTAAAAAATGTACTCCCATGGCATGGGCGGAAATCTCAGATACGATTTTCTTCGGCACCTGCGGAAACTCCATGGAGACTCTTCCGTATCCGGTTCCCACGATGTATTCGATATCCTCCATGGTGTAGCCGGACTGTTCAAACAATTGTTTTAAAAGCTCGTTTGCCGTCTCCTGCATATCAAATCCGGTTCCGATCTGTGCCGTATAGATGTTTCCCTCTCCAAGGAGGACAGCCTTTCCGGTTCTGGAACCGATGTCGATTCCAATGACTTTATTCTCCGCCAGCTTCCCAGCCAGCTTTTTATCTACGATATCTGCTACTCTCATCTGCCCTGCCCTCCTTCGTAATAATGCTGTGCATAGATGGCCGCTCCCAGGGCTCCGTTATAGGACATGTTAAAATCCAGATCCAGGAACTTTTGTCCCACCACTTCTTCCAGGGCTGATTTCATGCCCGGATTGTTGGAGACCCCGCCAGAGAATACCAGCTCCGGTTCCAAACCGATGCGGTTTACCAGGTTTTTCACCCTCCTGGCGGAAGCGACGTTCACTGCCGCGATAATGTCCTCCCTCGCCTCTCCCTTTGCTCTTAGGGAAACGATCTCGGATTCTGCAAAGACCACGCATTGGCTGCTGATGTCCAATTTCTTTTTGGACTCCAACGCCAGCTTTCCGGCTTCCTCTAATTTGAGGTTCAAAAGATCCGCCACCTTCTCGAAAAAGCGTCCGGTTCCGGCGGCACATTTGTCATTCATCACAAACTCCGCCACCTTGCCGCTTTCAGTCTCCACCTTAATGGCTTTTGAATCCTGACCGCCGATATCAATAATGGTTCTGGTGTCCTTATTCAGAAAATGTGCTCCCATGGCGTGACAGGAAATCTCTGTCACGGAACCGTGGGGAAGATCAAAATCCATGGAGATCCGTCCATATCCGGTTCCCACAATATAGGAGATGTCCTCCCGTTTTTTCCCTGCAAGCTCCAGCACCCTTTTGATTAAATAATCTGCGGTCTCCTGCATGTTGACTCCCGTTGCCACGGAGTAACATACCAACTGTTCTTTATCTAACAAAACGATCTTTCCCATTCTGGAACCGATGTCGATTCCCACCGTTGTCACCGGTAAAATCTCGGAATAGAGCCGTCTGTCAATGACCTGTTCTGTACGCATATCCTTCCTCCCATCCAATCATGACTAAAACTCCTTACTAAATAAATCTTGCTGCATCATAGCGCATCCCAAAAGAATTTCTATGATATAAAAAGGAACGCACAAAACATGCGGTTAAGCTCCGTTGCTTTGTGCGTTCCTCTTTTTGATGAGACCATCTTAACTGATAAGATGGGGATACGTCCAATATATATTTTTCATATATTATATTCAATTTTTGACATATGTGCAAGGATTGTACCAAAAATTATACCCAAAATACAGTATCATAATTCACCGGTCGATAAAACCTTTCCTCAAAGCTGCCAAGCTGTGGATTCCCAAGAAGCCACATGGTCTTGGTAAAGACCGCCTCCAGAGTCATATCGTAGGACTCCAACAGATTGCAGCCCTTTTTGATATCATGTCCCACCTGATAGATGGTCATATCGCTTCCCTCGTGCACCACCTGGGTTGCCATCACCACCGCAGTTTTCGGATATCTCTCACAGAGCTGGTAAAACTCTGCCTCCAAAGAATCCGGTATCCCGCCTACGCCAAAGCTCTCCACGATGATCCCATGGTAGGACTCAAAAATCGGCTGTAAGATCCCCGGCTTCATCCCCGGCGTCAGCTTCAGCAGAAATACCCCCTCATCCAGCTTTTCATAAAAGGTCGCCTCAGCGTCAAAGGACTGCATGGGGAGGTATCTCATAATTCTTCCATTCTGGATCACCCCAAGACATGGAAAATCAATGCTGGAAAATGCATTATAGCTTTTGGAACGCACCTTTTTCGCCCTGGTTCCCGCAATGACCTTCCCCCCAAACACGATCTGGACACCCCCTGACTCACGATCCACTGCATACAAAAAACTGTCCAGCAGATTCGTCCTGGCGTCGGTGGTATCCAGATCAATGGGCTTCTGCGCCCCTGTGACCACAATGGGTTTTCGGGAATTTTGGATCATATAAGAAAGCGCTGCCGCCGTATATGCCATAGTATCCGTCCCATGGGCAATGACAAATCCATCGTAGGCCTCGTAGGCTGCATGGATCGTTTTTACTATTTTTATCCAGTGCGCGGGCTGCATATTGGTGCTGTCCAGATTCAGACACTGGACGGTATCCACCTGACAGATCTCCCTGATCTGCGGGATGTACGTCAACAGCTCTTCGGGAGTGATCCCCGGAGTCAGTCCGCTGTCGCTCTTTTTAGACGCAATGGTTCCCCCGGTGGCTATGAATAATATTTTCTTCTTTTCATTTCTATTTTTAGCTAATGTCTGCATTTTACAATTATCCTTCGCGGTATTTAAATTATGGATTTCACTGTCTTTTCCTTTTTACAGCTACTATAGATTATAGTAGATTATGTTCCGCGCTGCAATTAGCTGGGTTTATTTTCCTAGAATCTCATCCACCACCTCTATCACCTTATCAATCTCTTTTTCTGTCACGATCAACGG
The DNA here is from genome assembly GCA_958428365.1 of uncultured Lachnospiraceae bacterium. Lineage (GTDB taxonomy): Bacteria > Bacillota > Clostridia > Lachnospirales > Lachnospiraceae > Maccoyibacter. The sequence continues at coordinate 148,523 of CAUAFT010000004.1, forward strand.
TGCAATGAACCTTACCACATTGTGATCGCTTCCGCAGGTCAACAGCAGCACGTCCCGCTCCAATGCCTCTGCCTTGATCCGGGCTGTCAGCTCTGCATCCGGCTTACCATCCTCCGTCACCAGTTCCATTGCCACCATCAGCCCTTTTCCACGAACGTCCCCGATGACCTTCGGATACTTCCTTTGCAGTTCATAAAGCCTGTCCATAAAATAGCTTCCCATTTTTTTACAGTGGGTGAGCAGATCCTCCTCCTCAATGATCTTAAGGGTCTCCAGGGCTGCCGCACAGGCAAGAGGATTTCCGCCGAAGGTTCCTCCGTGCGCCCCGGCAGGCCACTGCTGCATAATCTCTTTTTTCGCAATCACAGCCGCCAGCGGGATCCCTCCTCCCAGCGCTTTTGCGGAGGTAAAGATATCCGGTTTTACTCCGAAAGTCTGATAGGCATAGAGTTCCCCGGTTCGTCCGATTCCGGTCTGAACCTCATCGAAGATCAGCAGGATTCCATGCTTATCACAGATTGCCCGAAGCCCCTCTAAAAATTCCTTTGGCGGAACGATATAGCCTCCTTCCCCCTGGATCGGCTCCACGATCATTGCCGCCACGCACTCCGGTACGATCAACTTCTCAAAGATATCGTCAAACTGTTTCAGGCACTCCATCTGACACAAGCCTTTTTTCTGTCCAAAAGGACACCGATAGCAGTTGGCATACTCCGCCCAGTAGACACTTGGAAGTAACGGCTCATAGAACCTGCGGTAATTGGCATTGGAACCGGTAATGGAAGCACAGCCAATGGTTCTTCCGTGAAAAGAATTTTTAAAGGCGATGATTCCCGGACGCCTTGTCACATATTTTGCCAGCTTCATGGCTCCCTCGTTGACCTCCGCGCCGGAATTGCTGAAATAGACCATCACGTCACCGCCGTTTAATTCCACTAATTTTTCCGCCAACGCCACATAGGATTCGTTGTAAACCACGTTGTGTCCCACATGGATCATGGTATCCAACTGCCTTTTGATGGCGGCTGTCACATTTTCATTTTTACTTCCCAGATTGTTCACCGCAACACCGCTGGCAAAATCCAGAATTTCCCTTCCATCCTCGGTATAGAGATAACAGCCCTTAGAATCCACAACTCCCAGAGTGGTGGCGCGGTTTGCAGCCGCAGGCATGACTTTTTTACATCTTTCATACATGGTATCCATCTGTTTTCCTCCCTGTAAAATGTATTACAAATAAATCCGTACTCTCATGAGAGCATTCAATCTTATTATCTAAAAATCAATAGCTTGTCCATAGTAGACCACATCCAGCATCTTTTCCATAACCTCCCGGCTGATTTTTACCGGGTTGACATTCGTCGCTCCCAACATGGCATGATCTAATAGCAATTCCTTATTTTCCAGATACTCCGCTTCTGTGATCCCCGCCTCCTGAAAGCTCTTCGGGATTCCCAGGCGGCTGCGCAGATCGTCGATCTTATCTATAATTCCCGCTTTCGGATCGTTTGCGTTCTGATTCTGTATCGTGTTATTTTCCTCTTTTAAATGACAGCTCTCCTGACATCCGCAATAACAGGACAGCTCCGTCAGCTTTTCAGCCACAACCTCATTCCGGCTGTTATAGGAAAGCGCATAGGGCAGGATGATGGCATTGGTAAGTCCGTGTGCCATATCAAAGGCTGCCCCGAAGGAATGGGCGATTCCATGCACCATTCCAAGACCCACATTGGCAAAACCAATACCCGCCATCGCCTGATAGTGATGTACTTTTTTCCGGCTCTCTAGGGTTCCCTCTTCCACAGAGACCGGGAGCCATTTCAAGATTCCCCGGATGGCTCCCATACAAAGAGCTTCGTCAAAATCGTCCAGATTGTGATTCGTATAGGCTTCGATGGCATGGGTCAATGCATCCATTCCGGTCTCTGCTGCTATCCTTTTTGGCATGGTCAGGGTAAGTTCCGCATCCAAAATTGCAAAGTCGGGACGAAGACAGTCTGTCATAATCGGTACTTTCAACCGTTTTTCTTCATCCGTTATTACCGTTCCTCTGGTAACTTCCGAACCGGTTCCCGAAGTAGAAGGCACGCAGATAAGCTGTGTCTTTCTGGTGACTGGAATCAAGCCCTGCTGATTTTTTTCCAGTACATTGTCGAAGTTCAGATCCTCAAATTCATAGAATAGCAACATCGCCTTCGCCGCATCCATGGCGGATCCTCCGCCGATGGCAAGGATGATATCCGGCTTGATTTCTCTTAAGCGGGATACGCCTTCCATGACCTGTGTGATCGAGGGATTCTTTTTTATCCCGGAAAATACATAGCTGTCAATTCCGGCTTCTTTCAGATAGCCTTCCGCTCTTGCGATCACCCCGCTTTTTATCATGGAGCTTCCCCCGGTTACAATGACTGCCCTTTTTCCTGTTAATTCTTTCAGGTATTCCAAGGAACCTGCTCCTGTCAGAATACCTTTTCCACTCAGTACAACTTTTTTCACGTTTTCTTCCTTCTTTATGTTGTTTTTTTCTGTTTTATCCTCTATTTTGAATCCTTTTTTCCAGACTACCTGATGCACTTTTCATTCTAAATATTCTCATAGACAATCTCTCCATCACAGATAGTATAGAGAACCTTTCCATACAGTTCCTTTCCGATATAAGGGGAATTCCGGGACTTGGAATAAAATTCATCCACCACATAGGACTCTTCCTCGTTGAAAATAACGATATTCGCAGGATGTCCCTCCTTGATGTATCCCGCATCCAGGTTGTAGAGCTGTGCCGGATTTAGAGACATTTTCTCTATCAGCTTCCACATGGTCAGATGTCCTTTTTTCACCAGATAGGTCACTGCCACCGGAAGGGCGGTCTCCAATCCGATCACACCGGAGGGCGCTTTCAGAAAATCCTGCTCCTTTTCTTCCCTACTGTGGGGTGCATGGTCACTGGCAATGATAGATATGGTTCCATCCCGAAGCCCCTCTAAGAGTGCGAAACGGTCTCTGCCGGTTCGAAGGGGCGGGTCTACCTTCGCATTGGTTCCCGCTTCACGAACTGCTTCTTCCGTCAGGGAAAAGTGATGTGGGGTTACCTCTGCTAGAACGTGCGCTCCCATTTTCTGCGCCATGCGAAGCTGCTGTACACTTGCCTCGGTACTCACATGCTGAATCACCACCGTAGAACCGGTATGTAATGCCAGCATACAGTCTCTCGCCACCATGGTATCCTCCGCCATACTCGGAGAACCTTCAATTCCCATCTCTTCTGCAATTTTTCCTTCATTAATTCCGATATTTCCTATCAGATTGCTGTTCTCATCGTGGACACTGATCGGCACATGAAGCCGTTCACATTCCTGCATTGCCTGAATCATCAGCCTGTCGTCCATAATCGCGGCAGCGTCATTGGTAAAGCCTACGGCTCCATGTTCCTTCAACTGCTCCATGTCCGTCAGTTCTTTGTTCTGAAACCCCTTGGTGATCGCCGCTGTGGAATAAATATGAAGTTTCCGTTTTTTTGCCTTTTCCACGATGTAGTCCAGTACCTCTGTGTTGTCCACAATCGGCTCTGTATTGGTTCTGCATACAACGGTGGTAAACCCGCCTGCAAAAGCGGCTTTTTCCCCGCTCTCCATATCTTCCTTATATTCAAATCCGGGGTCTCTGAAATGCACATGGACATCCACCAGCCCCGGAGCCACAACACAGCCTTTGGCATCAATGATTCTTTCGTATTCGTCGCTTTTATGGAATTTTCCGATATTTTTTACGATGCCATCCTCAATCACAAGGTCCCGGATTTCGTCTGTCCGGCTCAAAGGGTCTACAAGCCGTCCATCTTTAATCAATATCATAAGCCCTCTCCTTTCAGATACTCAAACATGACAATCGCCCCGTCACAGATGCTCTCGATGGTGGCAAATTCCCGTTTGTTGTGGCTAACGCCCTTATCACAGGGAATAAATAAAAGTGCCGTATCGCAGATATGTGCAAATGACATTGCATCGTGCCCGGCACCACTCATCATAATCCGGTGTGGAATCTTCAGCTTCATTGCCACCCGGCTTAAATTCTCCTGCATCTCCCTGGACATATCGATGGGAGGGATCTCACTGATTTTTTCCTTGTAAAAGGTCAGTCCCCGTTTTTCACAGATCTTCTTTGCCGAGTTCTTCATACGGTTTTCCATCCGGTTTAAGCTGTCTATATTAATTCCCCTCATGTCCACTCCCAGGGTCACTTCCCCCGGAATGACGTTCAACGCATTGGGTTCGTTCTGCACGACGCCGACAGTCGCCACGGATTTCCAGATGGCTTCCTCTCTTCCTATATCCTCGATCTCGTTGATGATCTCCGCTGCACCGCAGAGGGCATCACAGCGCATATCCATCGGTGTGGCACCGGAGTGTTCCGCCTGTCCGATAATGTGAAGCATAAAGCGTTTTGGTCCCGCAATGGTGCTGACGATTCCCAGCTTGTCTCCGAATTCTTCTAAGACCTTTCCCTGTTCAATATGTAATTCCAGATATTGTCTGACTCCCTTAATCCGTCTTGGCTGTAGGGAATAGCCCCTCTCTTTAAAAATCTCCGCCAGTGTCTTTCCGTCTTTGGAGAGAGCCTCTCCCACATCGTGCTTGTAAGTCTCGTTTGTAATCAGTCCGCTGCCGATGGTGCATTTTCCAAAGTTACTGGACTCTTCACAACGGAAGGCTCCGACTCTCACCGGGATGTCAATGTTCTGCTCTTTGATCCAATGAAGAACCAGCAAGCCCGCAATGACCCCTGCCACACCGTCGTATCTGCCTCCTTCGATGACAGAATCCAGATGGGATGCAATGAGATAAAAGTTCTCGGAATCGGAGTTGCTAAGATAGGAATTGCCCACCTCATCCTCGATATAAGAATATCCGTCCTCCTCTCCGATTTCCCGAAAGACCTGATGCATCTCATCTTCCGTCTCGGTGTAACCAAGTCTGGTCACTCCTCCGCTTCCGGTACTGCCTACTCTATAGAATCGATCAAATAAATATTCCGCATAGGCTATATCCTCTACCCGGTGTAATTCTGTCGGTAATTTAGCCATAAATCTCACTTCCTTTTCTATACGAATCCCTGATTCTGAATGTCTTTGCCCGACACTCAATCCTTTATCAATAAGGGATATTCTCTTCTTTCAGTACATGTTCCGCCACTTGACTGTTGGTCGCAAACCAGGCTCCGTTTTCCTTCATATACCGTATTAATTTCCTAAGGTGGCAAATATTGTGGGGTCTTCCGATAAACTGCGGATGCATAACAAAATTAATCATTCTGTTTTCCTCTGCCAGAGCGTCAAATTCTTCCCTCCAGACAGCGGTCATCTCTTCCCCGCTTCTCAAATTCAGATGTATCGGTGCACATTCCGTATACATATCGTAGGCGGTGTCATCTAACACGGAATCTTTCGGAACTTCCACCAATGGAATCTTTTGTCCATTTAGCTCATGTACGAAGGGACCGTCACTGTCTCTCCAGTTGGAGCTGTAAATCTCCCCCCGTTCTAACCAGAGTCCCAGACTGTAATCGTAGACGTCTCCGTTGGGAGCCCGGTTGCCTCTTGGTCTCTTCCCTGTAATCTCTTCGATGATGGACTCCGCTTTTTCCATCTGGGTATTTTCATCCTCTTTATTCTGAAAGACCTCATGAAGATAACCGTGATAGCCGATTTCATGTCCCAATCTGGATATTTCTTTGATTACATCGGGATATTTTTCCGCAATCCATGCCGGAGTGAAAAAGGTTGCTACGACTCCCTCCTCTTCCAACATCCGTAAAATTCTTGGGATTGCCTGTAAGGTGGAATATCTTCCTCTGGAAAAGTTGGTGATATGGTCCATTCCCCGGCACATCCAGAGGGTCTCACCGTCGATATCAAATGCCAGCATAATTGCGATTCTCTTTTTGTTTGGCCAGTTCATAACTAATCCGCCTCCTTTGTATTGCCCACGCAGTGTGGCGTTTGTGCCCCTTCGGGTATGTAGTTACCCTTTGGACGCTCCTTTGTATTTGCAATCACATAGTCTGCGACTTCTTCACAGGTTGCAATCCAGGCTCCCTGTTCCTTCATATAAGCGATAAATTCTTTTAACATCTTTGCCCGGCTTGCTCTTCCGATCAACTGCGGATGGAGCTTTAACACAAATACCTTATCTTCTTCCCGCAGCAGTTCATCGAAGTAATCCTTCCAGATTCCCTTGACATATTCTGCGGTATAGTTGCTCTTATTCACAGGTTTGCAATAGGAAAAATAAAAATAGGTTACATCATCTAAGGTGTGCTCCGTTGGCAGTTCCACCAAGGGTGCTTCTCCCTCCTTCGCCGGATGCAGATATGCCCAGTCTCTGTCCTTCATAATGGAGCTGTATTTATATCCCCGGCTTCGTATTAAGTCCATGGTATAGGGCTGGATGATGTTATAGCATCCTCTGTGTCCAACGATTTTCTTTCCGCCAAGTTCTTCTAAGATTTTTTCGCTCTTTTCCATGTTTTCTATTTCTTTTTCCATGGGATAACCGATTTCACTCTCATGCTCATAACCATGGTAGGCAAGCTCATGTCCTCCTGCGGCAATTTCTTTTATTTTTTCAGGATAGCGTTCTGCTATTTTTCCCGGAACAAAGAAGGTGGATCTGATACCTGTATCCTCCAACACTTTCAGGCACCTTTTTAAGCCCTCGTTTGGTCCGTAAAGTCCTCTGGAAATATCTGCAAAATTTAAGACCCCGTTGTCATTCCTGGATTTTCTTAAATATTCCGCATCAAAGTCAAAAGTGACCATGACTGCAATCTTCGCTCCATTTTTCCATCTGATTCCGTCTCCTAATTTTAAATGTACCATCTTATCGTCTCACCATCCCTCTTCCCATTTCTAATTGTTTGTTCAATTATTTTCTTTTTAATTTCTAATAATTAGTTTAGTAATCTCCTTTTTTAACTTTTCATAATATGTACTGCGAATACATAGTTTCCATTACAAAGGGGCAGCCGTATCAATGGATACGCTGCCCCTTTGCAACTACATTATTTTGTTTTTGTAACAGACCCCTTTGTCTGTATGGGTCTATTATAGATTCTTTCATTTTCTTTTTCCAATACCAAATCGGATTGACGCTTATAACAGATTTGTTATAAATCTTTTTCCCATACTATCTTGAATGTCAGGGGAGTTATCTTGATTTCATGCCTTAATGAATTGTCCGATTGGCGACTCTTCCCCAAGTTCTCCATCCTCCATAATCACATTGCCCCGCAAAATGGTATAGACTGGTTTTCCTTTAATTTTCATTCCGTCAAATGCCGTGACCTTGCTGATGCTTTGGAAATCTTCCTTTTTTACGATGTACTCTTTGTCAAAGTCCACAATGGAGATATCCGCATCGGTTCCGGTCTCCAGGGAACCTTTTTTCGGATAAATGCCGAACATTTTTGCCGGTTCCTCTGAGAGAATGGAGGCAAGCTGCTGTTTGCTGATTTTTCCATCGTTGACCGCCTGCATCATCAAAGGCACAAGGGTCTCAAGTCCGCACATGCCCGATGGAATCTGAAAGAGACTTCCTTCCTTTTCCTTTGGGGTATGGGGTGCATGGTCGGAGCAGACTAACATCAGTGTGCCATCTTCTACTCCCTCCCAGAGCTTTTGCTGGTCTTCTTGCCTGCGTACCGGAGGATAACATTTAATCATGCTGCCGATTCTATCGTAGTCCTCATTTGTCAGATAGAGGTAGTGAGGGCAGGTCTCTCCCGTCACCTGTAAATGCTTCTCCTGTGCGTCTTTTATAAGGTCAACTGTCTCCCTGGCGCTGATATGCAGGATATGTAATCTGGCTCCCGTCTCTTTGGAATACCGGATTGCCGTATTGACCACCAGTTCTTCTGCCAGATTCGGACGGCAGGCGAGCAGCGCTTCAAACTCGTTTTCATAGTCCTCCACTCTGATATTCGCTGTCAGGGTTTTTATTAAATCCGCATTTTCCGCATGGATGGCGATTGGTTTCCCGGTTTTTGCCACCGCTTTAAATATCTCGTAGACCTCTCCGTCATCAAAGGGCGGGATGACATCCTGATTCTTCGGGTCATAGTTATAGATCAGGGAATAGGTATTCTTATCAATGGCATAGCCCCAGAAGAACTTAAATGCCCCTACACCGCAGTCTGATAACTCCTGTAATTTATCATTGTTGAGATTTCCGATACAGAGTCCCCACATGGCAAAATCCACATGGGCTTTGCTCAGAAGATTTTCCTTCTGACGTTCAAAGCTCTCCTTGTCCACCACCGCCGGAACTGCATTCGGCATCTCGAATATCGTCGTGATTCCTCCTGCTGCTGCCGCCTTTGTGGAATGAAAAAAGTCCTCTTTGTGGGTGCTTCCTCCATCCCTGGAATGGACATGGGTATCAATGAATCCGGGATAGACATAGAGCCCTTTTGCATCTATGGTCTTTTTTGCCGGCTCATCCAGTAATTCTGCCGTTACTGCTGCTATTTTCTCATTTCGAACATAAATATGTCTGACCCCGATACTTTCCTTCGTCACTACGGTTCCATTTTTTATTAATAAATCATACATAGTATGCCTCCTGTATTTCTGTTCTGTCTGGTTGTTGGATTTTATAATGCTCTGTTCCGGCACATGGTATCTCAGGTTCCGATATAATCTATAATTTTCCCTCTCTCATGTACTGTGCGTTCCTGCCGTTGATTTCTTCAAATTGCTCTTTCGCCTTCCCTCCGATATCATCGGCATACCTTTGTGCATCTTCTATGATCTCTTCCAGGTCAAAGGTCTGGGGGATTCTGTGTTCCACAATGACTTTTCCATGGGCGATAACGGTGTCCACTTCATTCCCCCTTGCCGCATAGACGAGATTTGGCGCCAGATTGCGCATCGGTATGGTATAGATTGGAGCAAGCTGCGGATGTTTTAAATCTATAAGAATCAAATCCGCAGATTTTCCAACTTCGATACTGCCTGTCACCTTATCAATGCCAAGTGCTTTTGCCCCTTCTATGGTCGCCATCCGAAGTACCTTCCAGGCTGGCATAATGGTGGAACTCTGGTATTTGATCTTGTTAAAACAGGAGGTGGCTTTCATCTCCGAAAACATGTTGTGTCCGTTATTTCCCGGCGCTTGGTCGGTACCCAATCCCACATTTCCTCCTGCATCTAAGAATTCCTTTGCCGGCGGAACGCGTCCTGCAATGACGCCTATGGAATTGGAACAGAGAATCATGTTTCCCTTATGAACTGCCACTGTCTCTACTTCTTCCTTTGTGGCGTCGGTCAGATGGATTCCAATGTAATCCTCGTCAAAATAGTCCAGTTTTTCCAAAAACGGAATGGTTCTCTGTTGATATCTCATAAGCATCTGTTCTGTCTCCCTGGTTCCCTGAGCCAGGTGCATATGGATTTTGGTGCGCTTTTCTTTTGCAATCCGTTTTACTTTTTGCAATAGTTCCAAATCCAAAAAATCCGCTCCCTGGGGACCTAAGCGAATCTGGATTCTTCCCCCGTCCCTGCCGTGGTATCTTTCGTATAAATCCAATGCTTCTCCTAAGGTTCTTTCTCCCATTTCTTTATCAAAAATGTAGAGTTCTCCCTGTTTATAGGCTTTCGGCAGAGCATTTCTCACTCTTACGCTCACGTTGCCTCTTACCCCGGTCTTTTCGATGAATCGGATGGCACCCTCCATGTCAGAACCGTCATCTCCAATTGTGGTGGTTCCCCAGAGTATTGCCTCGGCAATGGCGAGACGGCTTCCTGCGTCTTTTGCCTCCCGGCTTCGGACTGCTTCAAAGGGCGCCATTCCCTCCATCATCCAGTTGTCGATGTCCTGTGCCACCCCTCTGATCACGCCGTGTCCGGTATGCATATGTCCGTCTATGAAGCCGGGAAGCACCAGTTTATCTCCTGCGTCTATTTCTTTTTCTGCCTGATATTGTTTTTCTATGATTTTTCTGTCATCGATCTCTATGATTTTAGAGCCGTCTGTCACTATGGATTTTCCCTGCAAAAATCCCAGACCATCGCCCTGCATGGTGTACATATAATTGGTATGTATGATTAAATCTGCTTTTTTCATAGGTTACCCCTTTCTCTTTCCATAAGATTCCATGCGGTTATGCACAGAAGACATATTTGATCTGCAAAGGGGTCTTACATCGATTTATATTAGAATTTTCAGAATGTATTGCTCAGAATAATTAGATTTGCCGGAATTAGAAAAAGACAGAGAACTACTCATCAGACTATGATTCGCAGTTCTCTGTCTATGTTCTAAAAACTAGCACACTTTTTCTTTTTTGTCAAACTATTTTCTTAAAATCAAAAATTCTATTACTCATTCTATGACCGCACTCTCTTGATACAAAAACTTTTCATAAACTCTATTATCTTTCCATCATCATTCGTTTCATAGAACGCAAGCAACAATCCTTTAAATTCCTCCAATTTTTCTATAGGTATCTGAAAAATTCCGATATCATGCTGAATCAGTACTTTATTTGCAATAAGCTGCGCCACCCGTTTATTTCCATCAATAAACATCTGTGTTCTTGTAACGTAGCAAAAATATTTTAATGCTCGCAGCTCAATATCTTCTATTCTCTCAATTTCTTCCAGGGAATCCATGATAATCCCTGTCTGCGGCATTTCCGGTTCCCATGATGTACCGCCTATCTGCATTGGAATTGTTCGAATTGCCCCGGCATAATTAAATAGTAATTCTCCCACAACTTTGTTATATTCCCTTAAAAGCATGAGATTGTTTGTATAATCAAGGTTATCCAAAAGGAACTGCCATGCTCTTTTCATGTTGACTATAAATAACACTTCTTCTGTCTTTGTTGTTGTCGGTGCATTAGCCAGGATTGCTTCCGTCTTCGGAAAGGTTGTTCCCAAGCCCTCAAGATTGGCGCTTTTCCATATACTATCAACCAGAAGCCGTTTTGCCATCTCTATCGCTGTATCACGCATTCATATCACTCCTAAACCTGCATATGTAGAATAGGTTTTATTATAACAAAAACATGTGAAAAAAGAAAAATATTTTTAATAGAATATTTTTTAGTGCTTTCCTAAAATCGCACACTCACTCTCCATATCATAATAGAGCTTTGCACAGTTTTCCTCCAACACACATACCTGAATCATATTTTCCAAATCCCCATAATCCGGGCAGATTTCCAGAAAATGATTCTCCATCTCATCCAAAATCTCCGGCTGATAGACCTTCCGCTTTTCATTCTCAAACACAGCCCCATAAAAAATATCCGACTCCACCAAATCCTGGAACATATGACTTCCAAAGGAAAGCTCCGGCATATACCCCACCTGACTGTACGCCACTTCAAAAATCGCACAGAACCCGCTGATATCCGCAAAGGCAACGGGCACTCCCAGCTCCGGCGAGGAAGTCCCGATACGCCCCGGAACGATCAGCACCATATTCACATCCCGGTTCTTAAAATACCGGTTGATCTCTCCGATTGCCCTCGCCACAGACGGCTTTTTCGCATAAGGATAGCTGTAATATTCATAGGCATCCACCTTAATCACAACCTGGATATCCTCTGCTCTGGAACGTCCCATGGTACTGTGCTCAATGTGAATCACTTTATCTTCCTCTTCTATCTTTGGAATCTCAATATGCTCTCCACCGATACACACCTGAAGCGGACGGCATTGCAGGAGGTTCACCACAAAGTCCTTCCCGCTTCCCAGGTTCACCGTATATTCAATATCCACCGGGGTACCATACGCCTCTTCCAGCGCGGCAAGCATATCCTTCATCATCCCTGTAAAAATCTCATTCTTTGCAAGCCCCTGACAGGAGATAAAATAAATATCCCTGCGGTTTCCCTGCTCCCGGAACATCCGCTCCGCATCGGTATCATGCTCCAAAAGATTCTGCTTACAGTTTGCAGACATAAGCGGAAGCACCTCTTCCATGGACACTTCGATCTGTTCATTTTTTCCAATATCCAATACATCCAGTTTTCTCTGAGAATAGCGGTGCCTGTCCGCCACATTCGGTCTGGCAAAAGCAAGGGGTTTATCGAGACTAATCAGGCGGGGATAATCTCCCTGGGTCCGGTCCACCGCCTTCGTTCCAAGTCCCGCCACAATCCGAAGCATTCCAACTGCCGGGTCCATCTCCTGCATAAAGCGATACATACTGTAGGAATATCCCACCCCCGCCGCATAAGGCATAAAATACTGTTCAAAATAAGAGCCGGAAACCCTCTGAACGAGAATTGCCATCTGTTCATCCCGCCCCTGCAGATTCCGAAGTTTGCGGTATTCCAAAGCGGAAGGATTTAGAGTGCTGGCATAGACCTCTTTAATCGCCTGCTCCAACGCCTCCAACTGCTCATTCGGCGTTCCCGCATTAACGCAGAATACGGAATCATATTTTCCGGCAAAGGCATTGCCAAATCCATCCTCCAGGATAGAACTGGAACGCACGATAATCGGACAGCTTCCAAAATACTCCAGCATCCTGCGGAACTTCTCCCGGATATCCTCTGGAAAATGACCATTCAAAATGGCTTCCCGGAATTCCTCCGCCACCTCAAAATATCCCTCTTTCGTCCTCTGACGAATGCGCAGATCCCAACAGTCATTTTCCACAATAAAGGTGTAGAACACATCGGCTCCGATAAAGAAAGAGTCATGGGGTTCCATATACTGCTTCACCTGGGGAAGCCTGTGCTCTATGATTTTTCTCGCCAAAAGCATTCCACAGGCTTTTCCTCCAATCATTCCCGTTCCAATCATTCTGCTTCTGACTTCAAAGTAGTCCTGAGGACTGAAATATGTAAAGACAAGCTCACGCAGTCTCTCATCCCTTGTCATCATAATCCTGCACATGGTACGCAGAGCCTCCTCCGGTAAAACCCCTGCATCTTTTTGCACCTTTGCCAGTCTGAAAAAGCGGTCCCAGCTATCTGTCTCCGTTTCCTCTTCATTTTCCTGGCTCTTATTGAGCACCGCATAATAACGGCTCATATCCACCCCATCTTTTACTGCCAGAAAAGTCTGTTCCTTCTCCCGGTAAAGATAGGGCATGAACATCGTCGGCGTATAACGGTTCCAGACCTTCAAGGGATGCACATAACATTCCTCCCCATCTCCATAGACATCCAGCAATAACTGTGTCGTCTCCCGTATCTTCGCAATCGCCTGAAAGGAATGTCTCCCCCGGATAATCGGAAAATAAGCAACCGTGTCCAACTGGAATAAAAACGGACAGGTCACCTTAAAAAAGTTCCCCATCATCAGGTCGGTAGACCATGCCACCTGAAGCTCCGACAGACAATCGAAGACATAAAATGCATCAAACCCTTCTTCTTCAATGATGTTATGAATCGTAGCCGTGAATTTTTCGAATTTATGAGACAACTCCACCTCATAGATTTTTACACCCTCCTGCTCTTGCACCAGCGGGGCATGGGATGCAAAGCGGATATAAATCAGATTTCTCTCATCCTTAATTGCCTGTTTTACAAATGGATCGACGAAAGCTGAGAACTCCTCTAACCTTGTCACCTGCCATACCACATTGTCCCCCAACCGGATATAATCCAAGGCTTCGTCCATCTGCGGTATCCCGGACTCTATTCTGTCAAAAGCTGCCATAGTCTCCCTCCTTTTCTCTCCTGTCATTCCTGTTATTTCCATTATAGCCCATCCCGTCCCTTCCCGCAATTTTTCATCTCTGCAATTTTTCTGATATCTCTGACTTACTTTCCTTCGGCCCCATGTATCTATCTGTGAAAATGTTTTATAAAAATGTGTCCATTTGCATACTTGCATATTTCCAAATCCTGTGATACAATACTCAACGTTCAAAATTACATAAGACAGTTCGTGACCATCCTGTCTATAAACAAAACTAGGGATTTTGAGGAAAATTCTTGGATTTTCCTTTTATTATGTATTTGGTGGACACATTCTTTGTGTCCTTTTATTATACATCTGGTGGACACATTCTTTGTGTCCTTTTATTATACATCTGGTGGACACATTCTCTGTGTCCTTTTTTATATTATAGGAAAGACCTTGCTGCATTCATGTACGAAAGTAATACTTTCCTGTGATATAAAAATCCCTCCGGGCAGGAACCACTGCCGGACAAAAAGCGCAGCTATGTGCGCGGAAAGGAACTTATGATACGTTATTCCATTATCACAGAAAAAAATCCCCGTGAAATCGTAATGCTTCGAGGAAATGGCTGTCAGTGGAGACGCTGTCGTTTCTGCGACTATCACCTGGACTACAGCAAAGACAGCGAGTCCAATTATGCCCTGAACAAAGAACAGCTTCAAAAAGTAACGGGACTCTATCACCAACTGGAAATCATCAATTCCGGCAGTTTCGTGGACCTGGACGAAAAGACCCTGGCGCTGATTGAAAAGGTCTGCCTGGAAAAAGAAATCCCACAGCTTCATTTTGAATGTCACTGGATGCACCGGGAAGCCATTCCCGCATTCCGGGAACGCTTCCGCAAGCTGGGAATTGACCTGAAATTAAAGATCGGAGTCGAAACCTTCGACCCCCTGTTTCGGGAAAGCTATCTCGATAAGGGAATCTCCACTGAAGACCCGGCTGAAATTGCATCCTATTTTGACGAAGTGTGCCTGCTGTTCGGTCTGCCGGGACAGAGCGAACAGAGCATGAAGCAGGACGTGGAGACAGGGCTTTCCCATTTCGAGCGGGTCTGCATCAACATCATGACACCGAACCGGATGCCGATACAGCCGGATAAACGGGTCATTGATATATTCAAAAAAGAGCTCTATCCCTGCTATCAGCACAATGAGCGCGTGGATATTTTAATGGAAAATACGGATTTTGGAGTAGGAGGAAATACAAATGACCAATGAGATCTTACTGATTTTATCTATGATACTGACTTTTTCTGCGGTACTGGCAGTCTTCTATCTGTTTCAGGAACAGGGACTTTTTCTCTGGACCATTGTCGCTACCATTGCCGCAAATATTGAAGTTCTGATTGTGGTCAATGCCTTCGGTATGGAGATGACCCTTGGAAATATCCTGTTTGCTTCCACCTTTTTGGTAACGGATATCCTAAGCGAGCTCTATGGAAAAAAAGCTGCACAGAAAGCCGTCTATTTAGGCATTGCAACCTCTGTCATCTTCATTCTTATCAGCCAGTCCTGGCTGCTCTATATACCGAATGAGAATGACTTTGCCATGCCTGCCATGAAGACGATTTTTTCCAATACCCCGCGGCTGATGATTGTGGGGATTGTGGTCTATGTCGTTGTACAGCTCTTTGACGTATGGCTCTATCACAAATGGTGGGCTTTTACCAGCCAAAAATTCGGAGACAGCCATCGCTTTTTGTGGGTCCGCAACAACGGCTCCACTATGATTTCCCAGCTTTTAAACACCGTCCTCTTTACCTGGGGAGCTTTCTGGGGCGTGCATAACACCCGGAGTCTGATTTCCATTGCGCTGTCCAGCTATGTGATTTTTATTGTGACCAGCCTTGCGGATACTCCGTTTGTATATCTGGCAAGATTTATTCATGAGAGAAAAAAGAAGGATTAAAAAAGCAGGCAGGATATCCTGCCTGCTTATTCGCCCGGCATAGCTGCCGGCATCGGTCTTTTCTTTGCCGTATATTCCGATGCGGTTATCTTTATCACATTTACAATGGACACCAGCTTTTCATCGAAGGTAAAGTCCTTCCCCGTCTGGGTCTTCATCAGAATCGACAGCGCCTTGATTTTTTCTTCCACATCATCTATGATTATGGCCCTGCCTTTTCCGATGATGCTGGCATAGGTGGTTCCATACTGACAGGCAATCCTTCCCTCAAATGGAACCACATCACATTCCATCTCAAAAGAGACCTTTGGATTTTTTCGGATAACATCGTATTTATATCCTTCCTTTGCCCCGTGCAAATAGAGGATTAACTCTCCGTCTTCCAAAACATAGCCATAATTCATCGGCAATACATAAGGCTGGTCGCCGTCACACAGACCAATATGTACGATTTTGGATTCCTCTAAAATCCTGGTAATTTCTTTCATATCCGTTACTTCCCGTTCTCTTCTTGTCATTTTTCTTTTGCCTCCGTGAATTGTTATAGCATGTGCTTCGCACATGACGCTCCGCTTTGGATGCCATCCGGCGGGTTATCATGTCTGACGACATTATAGCACAATTCCCCTGTCGGCACTCTGCTTTTTATACATTTTCTGCCACCATAATATTTTTAATCAGAAAATCCTGACCGCCGATGATTTTCTTCTCCCTGCTGTGACATGCAGGACAGCAGCCTTCCTGCCTCATCACGTTATAGAGAGTGCCACATTTTTCACACAGGGCTTCTCCCTTCACAGTATTCACAATTAATTTTGAATTTTGGAATAATTTTTTCCCCTCTGTGATAATCGGATAGTACTGTTCAAAGAATACCGGAAGGTAACCCGTCAGTTCCCCCACATCCAGGGTAACTGCCGCAATCGCTTCAATCTGATTTTCTTCCGCCACCTTTTCCACGGTTTTTATTGTCTCATATAAGACGCCAATTTCATGCATTTCCTACTCCTGTTACCGCTCGCCTTTTAATTTCCGTGATAAAATCCTTCCGCCCTTGCTGATCTCTTCTTTCACGATCGCCATCGGAAGTTTCTCGTAAGGAACTCCCCATGCATCATATTTCCGAATCAAATGAATTGCATCGAACTTACATCTGGTGGTACATAGTCCGCATCCGATACAGATTCCCTGATCCACATGCGCCGCGCCGCAGCCCAGACATCTGGAAGTCTCTTTTTCCACCTGCTCTTTTGTAAATGTCTTCCTCCTATCCGCAAAGGTCAGCTCTTCCTCTTTTTCTATCTGAGGATTCTGTCTTGGCGTGTTATCATATCCTTCCAAAACCAGATTTTCCTTATCTATGAATCGGTAGTCCCTCCGATCTCGTCCCAGCACAAGGCTGTGTCCTTCCCATACGGCGCGGTGCAAAGATTCCGCTCCCTGTTTTCCCGCCGCGATTGCATCGATCGCAAATCTCGGACCGGTGTAGACGTCTCCGCCTGCAAAAATATCCTGTTCTGATGTCGCATAGGTGAAGGAATCCGCCTTCACCGTCTGATTCGGGTTCAATTCCACACCGGTTCCCTCTAGGAGCGTTCCCCATTCAATGGATTGTCCGATTGCCGCCAATACGCCTTCACACTCCACAATCATCGTATCCGACTCATCATACTTCGGTGAAAAACGCTGCGTCTCCGGGTCAATGGTGGACAGGCACTTCTTGAACTCAACGCCTGTGACTTTTCCATTTTCCGTGAGAATCCGCTTCGGTCCCCAACCGTTGTGAAGGATAATTCCTTCCTCCAGGGTCTCTTCCACTTCCTCCGGGGACGCCGGCATCTTCTCTCTTGTTTCCAGGCAGAACATCTCTACCGCATCCGCTCCTTTTCGCACCGCGCTTCTTGCCACATCGACTGCCACGTTTCCGCCGCCGATTACCACAATCTTTCCTTTCAAATCCTGCCTTGTTCCATGGTTTACACTGCGAAGGAAGTCAATGCCGGACATGACGCCCTCTGCTTCTTCTCCCTCCACGCCGAGCTTTCTTCCTCCCTGGGCACCGATTGCCAGATAAAATCCCTCGTACCCTTCTTTCCGAAGGCTGTCGATGGTCACATCTTTTCCAACTTCCACTCCGGTCTGGAATGTGATTCCCAATTCTTTTAAGACTTCAATCTCCGCTTCTACCACGTCTTTTTGCAGGCGGAAGGACGGAATCCCGAACATCAGCATTCCCCCTACCTTTTCCTGCTTTTCAAACACTGTGACCTGATGTCCGTATAACGCCAGATAATATGCACAGGAGAGTCCCGCCGGGCCTCCGCCGATGATGGCAATCTTCTTTCCCTCCTCGTAACGCTTTTTCGGTATAAAACGCTGCTCACTGTTCAGTTCCTGTTCCGCAATGAATTTCTTAATTTCATCAATGGCTACCGGAGCATCCACATCCCCTCTGGTACAGTCCTGCTCACATCTGCGGTTGCAGATAGCTCCGCAGACTGCCGGAAATGGATTTTCTTTTTTAATCAATTCCAGCGCCTCACGATATTTTCCCTTAGCCGCCAGCTTGATATAACCCTGTACGGCAATATGCGCCGGACAATTTGTCTTACACGGAGAAGTTCCAGTCTCCGGAATCACATTTTCCCTGCTGGTCAAAAAGTCGGGATTCCAATTTTTCTTACTCCATTTATGATTGGACGGCAGAATTGCGTCTTTTATCTCCACCGGGTCCTTTTGACAGAGTTTCTGTCCCAGCTTTACGGCATTCTGCGGACAGACCTCCATACATCCTCCGCAGGCAACGCAGTCTTCACGGCTGACCTCTGCCACATAGTTTGAGCGGGACATATTCGGTGTTCCGGTATACCAGGAGGTCTTTAATGCCATACAGGTATCCCAGCTGCAGTTGCAGATAAATACGGAATGATCCGGTCCGTCAATGTTGGAAAGCTGATGCACGTATCCGTTTTCCTCCGCTTTTCGCAGTATCTCATATGCCTCTTCCTTGGTGATTCTTCTCGCCTTTCCAACACGGATACAGCTCTCCGCATATTTTCCCAGCTCAATACACCATTCTCCCTCCAAATCATTGGTTCCCTCTCCCACCATCCTACGGAGACGGCGGCACTCACATGGGGCAACGGCAATACTCGGCGCATTTTTTTCTATCCAGTAGGAGACTTCTTCAAACTTTGCTTTTTTCGGTTCCTTTTTGATTGCCTCTTCCACCGGAATCGCCCGCATTAAAGCGCTTCCCATGGGAACCATCGGAGCTACCTTTTTTTGTAAATCCAGGATATAATTTAAAAATGCGGGAGCAATCTCTTTGTATTCATCTGTCCGCCAAACATCCATTGCCGTATTTTCCATTCCTCCCGGAGCGAAGACAGGAAGCTGTACCTGATCTATCCCGGCATCATCGCTTGTGTACTCCAAAATCCCGATATGTACCAGCTCATCCGCCATCTTCGCCGTGTCTTCCACACCCATGCCCTCTCTTTTTGCCAGGTCTTTGATATAGTATGGCGTCCTGAGCTTCATCTTCAGGATAAAATCCACCATCTCATCGCTTAACAGTCTGTCAAAGAAAATATATTCCCATGACTCCTCGTTTGGAAATGGGTTGAGCATGTTAATGTGCCTCACCATCTTGATTAAATTCTTCCTTGGCTTTGCAGATGCCTGTTTCTTGTACTCTCCTAAGATTTCTTCCTGCGTCCATGTCTTTTTCTGTTCATCCATATTGTGCCTCCCTTTTATTACTTTATAATTATTTAGTTATATATTGGCTATAAAATTTCCCTAAGCAGAACCCTCTTATATACAGGTTTCCGCATTAGGGCAATGATCACAGTCAAATTGATATTCACAGGGGTGACTGACCCGCTCAAAGCAATACTTCATCAACTGCTCAAAATCATTTAAAGTATCTTTATTAACGGAATAATATACGGTACTTCCCACTTTTTTTCTCGATATCAGATTCACATCGTGCAGAATCTGTAAGTGTTTTGTCGCCGCAGGTTGTGAGATATGCAGATACTGAGCAATATCTCCAACCTTTACTGTGTCCTCCGGCAGGCTTCCTAACATCTTCAACATCAATACTCTGTTTGTATCTGAAATTGCTTTTCCGTATTTTCCAACCTTATAAACCAAGGCGTTTTTGTTCTCCATGTTCTCCCTCTTGTATAACTATTTAACTATATTCTAATATATGTGTTTAGAATCGTCAACACTATTTTTCTAAAATATGGATATCCCGATATTTTACCGACAGTTCTCCCTCCCGGCACTGGGCAGACATCATCGAATGACTTGCTTTCCCCTTCTCAAACTGTTCCTTTGCGAACTCCCAGTTCACCACCATGAACCAGTCGTCAATATAGTCCTTCCTTACATTAAAATGCTTGAGATAATAGGCATGTTCCCAGACGTCAATGTTCAAGATTGGAACAAAATGTTCCGCCAAAGGCGTATCCTGATTTGCCGTCTTGATAATCTGCAAGTCTCCTCTCGTATCGATCACCAGCCAGGCATAACCGGAACCGAACACTCCAAGGGCTTCCTCCTTGAATTTCTGCTTAAAACTTTCATAGTCACCGAACTGTCTTTCCATTGCCTCTTTCAGTTCCCCGGACGGACCTCCCTTGGATGGATTCGCCAATCCATTAAAATAGAGACGGTGATTGTAGACGCCCCCGGCGTTGTTTTTCACAGTGGTGCGAATCTCCTCCGGGATACTTTCCAGATTGCTGAGCAGCTGCTCCAGAGTGAAATTATGTAAAAATGGATAATTCTCCAACGCCTTATTCAGATTATCCACATAAGTCTGCAAATGCTTATCGTGATGTAAATACATCGTCTGTATATCAATATAAGGCTCCATTGCCTTATAAGAGTATGGTAAAGGTTGGTTCACAAATTTAAAATGTTCCTGCATGATTTTACTCCATGGCATATTTTCTTATTATTACTCTATGATGTATTCTCTTCTGCCATACCTGCATTTTTGCTCCCTTTTATCAGGAAATCTTTTTATGAAATCCCTGTCTCCATACTGTGTATCTGACTATCTGTACAAAACTACAATATCTCCTTCATGGATCTTCGTCCCACCGCTTGGAATAACATTTTCTTCACTCCGCTTAATCAATGCGATCAACTGATTCTGCGGCAGATTCAGCTCCTGAATCGTCTGGTTGCACCAACTGTGGTTCTTATCGATCAGAACCTCCTCCAGATTCTCATTTTCCTTAGATTCGTAGGCCGGAACACTTAAAATAATACTGTCTTCCGCATGAATCCTCGTATCACCATTCGGAATCATGGTATCCCCGTCTCTTTTAATCATCAAAGCAAGGGCGCCAGTGGGAATGGAGACCTCGCGGATACGTCTGTTCTCCCAGTTATGCCCCTTTGGAATATACATCCGCATCAACGTCATAGAGGATTCCTCCTGATAGTCGTTAAAGGTCTTCTTTACATCCGAGGTATTATCCACCATATCCAGCTTCTCCGCCACCTTCGGGATAAGCGTTCCCTGGAATGCCACGGACAAAAGCGCCACCATAAAGACAATGTGGAACAGGTCAAAGGAGATGTCCCCGCCGCTGGCAATCACCATAATGGAAAACACGATGGAAGCCGCTCCCCGAAGCCCGGACCAGGAAACCAGCAGACACTGTCTGACACTGCATCGGAAGGGACGCAGAATACCAAAAACTGCGATAGGTCTTGCCACAAAAGTCAAAAACAACGCAATCAGAATTGCCGGAAGCAGAATGGAAGGCATCTTATGAGGAAATGCCAGCAGTCCCAGCAAAAAGAAGATCAGAATCTGCGCCAGTCCTGTCACACCATCGAAAAACGGGATCATAATATTCTTATTATGAACCGGGCTGTTTCCGATCATGATTCCCAGCAGATAAACGCTCAGATACGCATTTCCACCCACCAGCTCCGCAAATCCAAAGGCGAATACCACCAGGGCGATCATAAAGATCGTTTCCAGACCATCCGGCACCATATTGGTCTTGGTCAGAAGAAAGACTGCCAGAAAGGCGACACCCACACCGATAAGAACACCAAAGACCAGCTCTGAAAAAATCATAAGAACGATATTTCCGTGTTCCCCCACTCCCAGCATAGAGATTCCGATCACCGTCAGAAGATAGGACATGGGATCGTTACTACCACTCTCGATTTCCAAAAGAGATGCCGTGCCGTCCCGCAGATTCAGATTCTTTCCACGCAGGATGGAGAACACGCTTGCCGCATCGGTGGAGGAGAGCACTGCTCCGATCAGAAAACTCTCCACAAAGGTAAAATGCAGTACAAAATGGCAGAACACCGCCGTTAATCCCGCCGTCACAAATACTCCAATGGTGGACAAAAGAATCGCTCTTGCCGCAACAGTTTTTGCCGTCTTCCACTTTGTATTGAATCCACCGTAAAACATAATAAACGCCAAGGCTGCGGTACACACTCTCTCCGCAATCTCATAATCACTGAACTGGATCTTGAACAATCCGTCCGAGCCAAAAATCATACCCACTGCCATAAATAAAATCAGGGCAGGCATCCCGAATTTTCCGGAAAAACGATCCGCCAAAATACAGGAAAATAATATTGCCGCTACTAAAAGATATCCAATCGTCATACTCCTGTCCTTTCTAAAAAATCTGCTCCGTTTCCCTGAACTGAAAAATCTTGGTAATATTTCCCAGCATCAATAAGAAAAAGCCCTGCAATTGCAGGGTTTCACATCTTTGTTCCACTATTATCATAGCGGAATTTCCCGGATATGTCAAACAAACTGCCGGGAGCGTTCCCGCTCCACGGCAGCCTGTTCTGATAAAATATGATTCTTCTATGAGGTTAATGGGCTTTTTTTAATTGCTTAAACCTGTACAAATGCCGGTGTATCTGCCGGAGCGTTTAAGCATTTCTTCAATTCATCATCTAACTTCAATAAAGTTACGGAGTAACCAGCCATGTCGATAGACGTCATGTAGTTACCTACTAAGGTCTTGGCAACCTTGATATTCTTCTCTGCCAATACTTCAGATACTCTTAAGTTCGCAAGATAGAGTTCCTGTAAAGGAGTTCCGCCAAGTCCGTTTACCATAACGGCAACTTCGTCGCCTGCATTGTAGATGCCTTCTGCTAAGATCTTCTCTAAGAGATGATCTGTGGTATCATTTACAGAACGGATCTTCTCTCTGTGGGTTCCAGGCTCACCGTGGATTCCCATTCCGATCTCTACCTCGTCGTCAGCCAGCTCAAAGCTTGGTTTTCCGGCAGATGGTACGGTACAAGGAGCCAGCGCCATACCCATGCTTCGTACGTTTGCGATAACTTTTTCTGCTACAGCCTTTACTGCTGCCAGATCTCCGCCTGCCTCTGCGCAAGCGCCTGCGCATTTATGTACGAAAATAGTTCCTGCGATTCCTCTTCTTCCGGTTGTCCAGGTACTGTTCTCCACAGCCACGTCATCGTCTACAACTACTTTTTCCACTTCGATTCCTTCATCGGCTGCCATATCTGCCGCCATCTCGAAGTTCATTACGTCTCCTGTGTAGTTCTTGATTACCAAGAGAACACCTTTTCCACCGTCTGCTGCCTTGATTGCTTCATAGACCTGATCCGGTGTCGGGGAGGTAAACATAGCGCCTGCAACAGCTCCGTCCAACATTCCCTTTCCAACGTATCCGCCGTGTGCCGGTTCATGTCCGCTTCCGCCGCCGCTGATTAAAACAACTTTTCCCTGAGAGCCGTTAGCTCTTACCAATACATCACATCCGTCTACCCTTTTTACATAATCAGGATGAGCAGCCACCATACCTCTTAACATTTCATCCACAATATTGTCCGGGTTATTAATCATTTTTTTCACGATCGTATCCTCCTTCTCGTTTGATATATTTATTATATAAAGCAAAATCCGTGCCAACTTTTTCTATTCGTTAAAATAACCAATTTGCACTTTTTCTGCCTTACAGGTTCACATGAATCCTCATTAGTTGATATTTTTTACCAATCCGATATTTTTTACCATGTCCCATCTTACCAGACTAGATCAGGCTTTCCAGATAGGAACGAACTTCTGCGGTATCCTGCAGTTTCAGGATCTTATCCAGGTCGCAGCGGTTACAATCCATGCTGCGGATCTGTTCCTTGATCATCGGCGCCTGAGAAGCGCTCATGCTCAGTTCGTCTACGCCCAGCGCCAACAAGAATGGAAGCGCCGTCTTATCTCCTGCCATCTCTCCGCACATACCGACCCAGATTCCCGCCTGATGCGCGCTTGTGACAGTCCGATGAATGGAATGGATGACCGCCGGATTAAAGTAATCATATAGATAACTCACAGCCTGATTTCCCCGATCCACTGCAATGGTATACTGTACCAAATCGTTGGTTCCGATGCTGAAAAAGTCCACATACTGGGCAAAGACCGGAGCCATAATGGAGGAAGCCGGGGTCTCGATCATAATTCCCACCGGAATCTCAGAGGAAAACGGAACATTTTCTGCCTTTAATTCCTGTTTTACTTCCTCGATCAGTTTCTTCGTCTCGATAATCTCCGAGAGCATGGTCACCATCGGGATCATGATTCCAACCTTTCCATAGATTCCTGCCCGCAGGATTGCCCGGATCTGTGTCTTAAACAGCTCCTTATCCTGAAGGCAGATCCGGATCGCCCGGAATCCTAAAAACGGATTGTCCTCCTGTTCCAGCTTCAGACAGTCGCAGTGCTTATCGCCTCCGATATCCAGAGTTCTGATGATGCAGAGATTTCCCTCCGCCTGCTCTGCCACGGCTTTGTAGGCTTCCAGCTGTCTCTCCTCATCGGGAAGCTGGGAAGATTCCATAAAGAGAAATTCCGTCCGGTAAAGCCCCACTCCCTGACATCCGAAAGAAACCGCTTTTTTCATATCCTCCGGCTTGCTGACGTTCGCCGCCACCAGGATTTCCTTTCCATCCTGAGTGCGCGCCGGAAGCTGCGCCCTGCCCATCAGATACTGACGTTCTTCCTCCTGTTTTTTTGCCAGCTCTTCATACTCTTCCAGTTCTTTTCTGTCCGGTTTTAACAGGATGGTTCCCTTTACTGCATCTACGATAATATTGTCGCCATCCCGGATATCATCCTGACTTAAGTCCACGCCCACCATGGTAACGAATCCCTTTGCCTTGGCGATAATGACTGTGTGGGAGGTCTTGCTTCCGCTGCCTAAGAGAATCGCTTTCACCTGCTTTTCTGAAAGTCCCGCCATAACAGACGGCTCAATATCCTTCGCACAGAGCACCACGTTCTCTCCTTCTACGGTAAATTCCTTCATATGCAAAATCTTTCGTAAAAGGCGGTTTCCCACATCAATGATATCCTTCTGTCTCTCTCTTAAATAGTCGTCGTCGATTTCCTCGAACATGGCTTTGAAGTCTGCAACTGCTTTTAACACAGCTGAAGGTGCCGCCTCTCCTCCTTCCAGATAACTGAGAATGGCATCTTCCAGAGTAATGTCGTCCAAAAACATCTGATGTGCTTCCAGAATCTCCGCCTCACTTTTTGAAAGATTCTCCCGGTGATTCAACAGCTCTGCCAGATCTTCTTTTGCCTGCTCATGGGCTTCTCTGTATTTTTCTTTTTCTTCTTCTATCCCGCCTGCTGAATAAGCGCCGATCCTTTCCTCATAGTCCGCATTGATAAACTGAATCCTGCCGATCGCTATGCCTTCTACAACAACATTACCTACTTTCTGCATCCTTACTCACCCCTATTCCTCGTAAAATCCATTCTTGAACATATCGTCGAGCTGTGCAAAGACCTCTGCCTCATCTTCACCGGTAACGGTAAGTGTTACCTCCGTTCCCTGTTTTGCGCCCAGGGTCGTGAGCATCAGAACGCTCTTTCCATTCGCCTTCTTCGCTCCTGCCTGCAAAGTTACCTCGCTCTTATGTTTTCCCACTAATTTTGCTATATCAGCAGCAGGTCTTGCATGGACTCCCATCTTATTTTTAATCACATATGTCGCTGATTTCATGACTTCACCTCTTATTACTCTAATTTTGATACCTGTTTTGCCAGTTCGGCAGCTTCCACTACCTCTTTCAGGCTTCCGCCGATCGCCGCCTGTACCGCCGCGCTGATGGCTCCCTCCAGAATCGGGGCGTCTGCGATCTCTACCTGAATATCCTCCTCCAGAAGATCGATCGCCATCTGAGAGCTTAAGATACCGCTTCCCAGATCTGCTAAAAGCACCACGCCGTCGCCGTCGTTCGCCTGCTCGATTCCTTCTTTGATGCGGATAGCGTCAGTTCCAATACTGCCATCCTCCATTCCGCCCACTGCCAGAACACGGTGATCTTTTCCTGCCATCTGAATCGCCAGCTCGTAGATCCCCTCGGCAGCTTTCTTGCTGTGTGATACGATTAATACTCCTACCATCTGAAGCTACACCTCCTATTTAATATTTTCTAAATAAAATGCTCTGATAGCTTCCAGAGTGATCGTAGAAGAAGTTGCTCCTGGATCCTGATGACCGATACTGCGGTCTCCCAGATAACTTGCGCGTCCCTTGGTGGCACGGATGGTCTTGGTGTATTCCACCCCTTCTCTTGCCGCTTCACACATTGCGTTTAAGCAGGTCTCCACATCATCACCGTTCTCAATTCCCTTTGTCAGCGCTTCCAATGCCGGCTCTAAAGCATCCAGCATGGTCTTCTCGCCTCTTTCTGCTTTTCCTCGCATTTTAATTCCACCGATCACTGCGGTCAGCATTTCTTTTCCGTCCTCTAAGGTAATCTCTGTCTTACCCGGCACGGCTGCCGCTGCTTTCATGTAAGCTGTTCCATAAAGCGGTCCGGAAGCTCCTCCTACCTTGGAAAGTAGTACCATTCCCACTTTTTTCAGCACTTTACTGATGTCCTCTTCGTCCTGAGGAATCTGATTTAAAACCTCTGTAAATCCTCTTGCCATATTTACGCCGTGGTCAGCGTCACCGATTTCTCTGTCTAAGTCTGTCAGAAAATCTTTGTTTTCGATAATGTCTTCGCCGATCTTCTGAATGCATTGATATATTTTTGTAGCCATTTGAAAATCCTCCTGTTCTACGAGTGTTTTTGTTATGATTTTATATATAGCAAGATTTGTGCCAGTTTTTTTAGATTGGGAAGCATTTTATGTAGAAGGCAGGGAACCCTTCCCTTGACTCCGATCAAATGCCTTGAACATATGATGCAAATACTGTCACAAAAAGGTAATCTTTCAAACAAAATTTTTCAGGCATATCCCTAGTATGCCACCAACCCCAAAAAATATAAAAAAGCTCCCCTCTCTCTATCCCAAAACAACGTTCTAAAAGCAAATAGGACGTCACATACTGCTGTGACGTCCCATCTGTTCTATTTTCCCAACGTTGGTAAATTCTATCACCCCTCCAGGTGATACTTCCTCGCCTTCGCTGCCACCGTCTTATGCGTCAGCCCCAGCGCCTTCCCTGCTGCATTAAAGCTCCCATATTTTTTCAAAGCTTTACGAATGATCTCCCGTTCATAAAATTCCCAGGGCATTACCTCATCCGGATCCTCCCCTGGAAGCAGGCTTTTCCCGCTTTCCGAGATATCCTTTTCCGGGGAAAGCCCCGCCTCATAGAGTCCATTTTCCACCGAGACAGAATCAGAAGCGCTCTGCGCCGTTTCCTCCGGCAGAACTCCCGTGTGATAGTTGTCGCTGATGTAATGCGGCAGATCGTCCTTCATGACCTCTTTTCCATCGGCGAGAATGTTGATCCGTTCCATAACATTTTCCAGCTCCCGGATATTGCCGGGCCAGGAATAGTTCACCAGCGCCTCCATAGCTTCACTGCTCATATGCTTCGGTTCGCTGTTTAACTCTTCTGCGATCTTATTAAAAAAGTATTCACAGAGGACAGGAATATCCTCTTTTCTCTCCCGAAGAGGCGGCAGCCAGATGGGAATGACGTTCAGACGGTAATAGAGGTCTTCCCTGAAATCTCCGTTCTCCACCAGCTCCTCCAGATTTCGGTTGGTGGCTGCAATGATCCTGGCGTCCACGGTGATGGTGCGGTCGTCTCCTACCCGCTGAAATTCTTTTTTCTGAATGACGCGCAGCATCTTCGCCTGCATGGATTTATCCAGCTCTCCGATCTCGTCTAAGAAGATGGTTCCCTTGTCCGCCAATTCAAATTTTCCGATCTTTGTCTTGATGGCCCCGGTATAGGCTCCCTTGACGTGACCGAACATTTCGCTCTCCAGAAGGTTTTCCGGAATTGCCGCACAGTTGACACGGATGAAGGGCTGGCTCGCCCGCTCGCTGGAATAGTGGATCGCCTCAGCGATGAGTTCCTTTCCCGTGCCGCTCTCCCCCCGGATCAGGACGTTGAAATTATTGTCGGCGGTCTTTGACGCCATCCTCATGGCGTCGTAGAGCTTACTGCTGATCCCCACGATACGGTTAAAGGCAGGATCTAACTTCTGTCTCCGGTTCAGCTCCTCCTCCAGATATTCGGTCTTAGCGGATAACTGACTGATCCGGTCCACCAGCTCCTGGATCTCGCTTAAGTTTTTTACCACGGAGATTCCTCCCACGATCTGCTGGTTGACAATGATCGGGACAATGTTTGCCACCACGCTGTTGCCGTTTTTCTTCGGGCAGATGGCGCCCATGATCTTCTGTCCCTTTTCCAGAACCTTGATACGGTTTCCTTTTGGGGAAATATCATAGATATTGTCCCCCTCCTCCACTGTTTCTCCCGTGATCTCGTTATAGGCGCTGTTCACATAGGTGATATTCGCATCCTTGTCAAAGACGCAGATACCATCCTGAACCGCTTCCAGGATCTGCAGATATTTTTCCTTAAGCTCCTTGACCTCCTCGAACTCCCAGGTGATCTGGGTCAGTTTGGATACGTCCTCGAAGGTACTGATAGCTCCCTTGACCTCTTCATTCTCTATGATGGGAGTGGTATTGACCACAATGGTCGCCTTGCCGATGGTTCTGGTATAACCTAAGATCGGTTCCCTCTTATCCAACACCTGCGGCAGTCTGGAATCCGGAAATATCTCCTGTACCTTTCCTCCGAGTACTTCCTTTTCCGGCCGGCCGAATAATTTTTCCGCTTCCTTATTATAGACGATAATGGTGTACTGATCGTCGATGACAATGAGTCCGCTCTCGATATTGCTGTAGACATTTTCCGCAGTAATAGCATTTTCCTGCAAAAGAGTGTCCACCTGTTTCATCTCTGACTGGGTGATGTCAAAATCGCTCTCCAGAAATTCCTTCATCTCGCTGGCGGCTTCTCTCGCCTGATCCCCCTCCGTGACCAGGCAGATCTCCTGATTCTGCTTGATCTTTAACGCTGTCACCAGCAGGATACTGGTGAGAGGCACATTGTTCACACCCTCCTTGCGGATGTGGAAAACGACTCCATATTTGGTTTGAAGCTGATCCGCTTTTTGCACGATCATCGCCGCCACCCGGACATGGATTCCCCGCTCATATCGGATTTTTACTTTTTCTTCGATCTTCTCTCTTTTCTCCATGTGATCCTGCTCCCTAAATCTCAACTAAACATATTTGTATCTATTCAGAGCCAAGCCCGAAAATACTACGCATATTCTTTTCTCATCTGGGTATTTGGTATCGAAAGCTGTTCCCTGTATTTTGCTACGGTACGCCTGGAAATTCGGATTCCCCGATTTTCCAGCTTCTCTGCGATCTTTGCGTCGGAGAGGGGTTTTTTCTTATCCTCATTTTCTATGATTTCCCGGATCACAGTCAGGACATTGCAGTTATTTCCCTCCGAGGTCTTGTTGGAAAAAAAGTATTTCAGCTCAAAGACTCCCCAACGGCACTCTAAGTATTTATCTTTGATGGTTCTGCTGACAGTGGATTCGTGAATTTCCAGTTCCTGAGCAATGTCGAGAAGATTCATAGGTTTTAAAAAAGCTCTTCCCTTTTCAAAAAATTCCCTCTGATAGTCCACGATCGCCTGGGTGACCAGGCGCAGGGTCTCCTCCCGCTTACCGATATTTTTCATAAGGATCTTTGCTTTTTGATATTGTTCCTGAATATAACCGTTCTCCTCTTTGCTGTGTTTTTCCTCCAAAAGCGGCAGGTAGTCCCGGTTCAGCTCTATGGAATGGATCCTCTCCTTATTGTAAATAATCCGATAACCGTATTCATCCCGCTTCACTGTGATATCGGGATAGATAAATGTGTTCTCGCTGCTCCCGTATCCCCTGCCAGGTATGGGTTCCAGATCCTCTTTGAGTTCCCGGACAAGCTCCGCCGTCTTCTCCAGGGACCATCCCGTTTTCTTACTGATCTCAGGCAATTTATTCCCGGCGATCTCATCCAGATAGTTCTCCACTAAAAGCCGCAGGGACGCAGTTTTTTCATCCTTATCCTTCAACTGTAACAACAGGCACTCCCGCAAATCTCTGGCAAAGACCCCGCATGGCTCAAATTCCTGCAAAAACCGGATCTCTTTTTCCAACTCTTCTTCCGATATCTGCAGACCCTTAGCCAGTTCCGCTCCCTCCATTTTCAGATAGCCGGATTCCTCCAGACATTCAATGAGATATTCCGCCCTTCCCTGGCAAAGAGGACTCAGCTTTTTCGTATAAAGCTGCATCCGCAGATAGTCTTTTAATCCCGTATCCCAGCTTTTTTCATCGACAATGGCATCCAGGTAGGAGTCTTCCTCATCCTCGCTGTTCTTCCTGCTGCGATAGACGATCCCCTCCCCATAGGATTGGCGGATCTCCTTTTTCTCATCCTCTTTCGCATAATCCAACATGGGATTGGAAAGTACTTCCTCCTCGATACACTGATTCAATTCTTCCGCTCCCATCTGTAAGACGGACAGGGACTGCTCCATCTGGGGAGTCAGAACCAGCTTCTGCGTCTGTCTGATGGAAATGTCCATTCCAATCTGCATGAAAATTCACCTCGTCAAGTTCTTGCCTGCTTGTGTTCCATTTTATCACATCTTGTCGCTAATTGCGAAATGAATTTGTCATAAATCAATGTAGGGATAGGGTCCAATTTCCTCCTCGATGATTGCTTTTGTCAGATTGTACCAGCTTTCACATTTATCCAAAATGATTGCGTCACTTGTTATGACATGTTCCGATTTTTCCAATACTGCATCCACATTATTTATATTCTCTACCTGTACATCGAAATGAAATGTTTTCAACAATTCTATGATACGTTCCTTTAATCTGCCGGAATTGGATACCGGAGCATCCAGATAGAATATTGCTTTTTTGATTTTATTTGCTTCTAAGGATTTCCCTATCCCGGCGATGGCAAGGTCTGTCTTATCAATCAGGCGATAAGTTCCCCGCAGCCCCGCTAAGTCCCGGATGGTTCCGTCCATACACTTAAGCAGAGGCGAACCGGAAAAAGCCACCTCTAAAGTAATAATGGTATTAAACCCGTCGATATTTACAACACAGTCTTCCAGACCACTTTTTAATTCTTTTCTTTTTCGCAATTCTATGTTTTCCTTCGGAGAAACAGCCCTTACCAGAGCTAATCTCTGCCTCTCGGAGAGCAGATAATGATTTCCCACAAATACGGATGCACCTTTGATGTGATATCCTTGATTTAACAGATAGGATAAGTCACATCCGGCTCTGTGCAATTTCTGAACTGCCTCATCGCAAAATTCTTTTTCATCGCCGGGAAAATATCCCCTTTGAACTGTTTTACACATCATCGGTCTCCTTCCTGCTTATATTTCATTTTATCACAGCTTTTTTCCAATTACGACTTGAAAAACCTTCCGCTCATCATGTTGCAATATAGTCTCTCCCAGATTATTGTGATATAATCGAGACAAATTTGAAGCGGACGGAGGATATAATATGCAGAACCGGGAATTGAACTGGGCAGTTTTAGGAACAGGCGTCATAGCAAACGAGATGGCAGCCGCTCTTTGGAAAATGGGTAAGTCACTCTATGCTGTGGGAAACAGAACCCACTCTAAGGCAGTTGCTTTTGCCGAAAAATATAAGGTACACAAAGTATATGAGCGAATCGATGATATGTTTCTCGATCCACAGGTGGATATCATCTATATCACCAGTCCCCATAATACACATTATAGATTTATGAGACAGGCGCTGGAACATGGGAAGCATCTGTTCGTGGAAAAATCCATTACTTTAAACAGCCGTGAATTGGATGAAATGATCGCCCTTGCAAAAGAAAAGCACCTTATACTGGCGGAAGCTATGACGATTTGGCATATGCCAATCTATAAGGAATTATGGAGCATGATAAACCGGGGAGAACTTGGAAAAGTACAGATGATTACTGTGAATTTTGGAAGTTTTAAAGAATATGATATGAGCAACCGTTTCTTTAATCTGGATTTGGCAGGAGGCGCCCTGCTGGATATTGGAGTATATGCATTAAGCCTCGTTAGAAGTTTTATGACAGAAAAACCAACACAGATTGTCAGCCAGATGAAACCGTCTCCAACAGGCTCCGATGAGCAGGCATCCATCCTGCTTACGAATCCAGATGGTCAGATGGCGGCAGTGGCGCTTACCATGCATTCGAAACAACCAAAAAGAGCCATGATCAGCTGTGAAAAAGGCTATATCGAGATTATGGAATTTCCACGAGGAGACAAAGCTACCCTGGTGGACGCCGATACAGGTAGGAGGCAGGAACTATCTGTCGGCAATACAGAAGATGCACTGATTTACGAAATGCAGGATATGGAGACCGCCGTACTCACAGGTCAACAGGATACTATGAAGCTGGCTTATACAAAGGATGTCATGGATATCATGACAGAGCTGAGAAAAACATGGCAGCTGAAATATCCTGGAGAAGATTGGTAGATTATTGCCTGTAACCAAGCCTTGGAAAAATTTTTCCTTCCTACAGCATATCTTTTAAAGAAGTGGAGACGCTTTTCTCTGTCGGGGAATAAGTCTCCTTCAGATTCTCATTCGCCCTTGTCATCTCTTCTCTTAATTCCCTTGCGGAAAGCAGGCGGCATCCCTGTCCCCGAATAATAATCTGTTCCAGACCGTCCGAGGTTGCAACTGTGACCTGATATTTTCTCCCATTCTCATGGGCAAATTTTTCGATATACTGGTCCGCCGTCTCCGCCTCCTTCGTATATACAACATGAATATTGTGATAATCCGAAATCTCGGTCTGATGTCCCTGTACACGGTAGGCGTCAAAGACAAGAATCAGATGACAGCCCCGGATTCCCTGATAGTTGCACAATAAATCCATCAGTTTTCCTCTGGCACCATCGATATTGACCTGCGCTAACTCTTTCAAATCCTCCCATGCAAAAATGATATTGTAACCGTCTACCAGAAGGTACTCCTCCTTAGGCTCCTGCTTCTTCGGACGTTGGGCGGTGTGCTTATAGTAATCCGGCACCTTTTTTTGTGGAGCGGACTTGTCCTTTCGATTGGCATGGGAAGTTCTTTCAATAATGCGGTCCACCTCTTCGGTATCAATCCACTCTTCCACCACACCGGCAGTTCTCGGCTCCGCGGTCAGTTCCAAGGATTCTTCTTTTCCCTCTTCCAGAACAGACGGGACATGCATATGCTCTTTTACCTGATTCCACGGTACGTTATAGCCCGCCCCGTGAGCGCAGAATACGGACCCGGTAGGATTTTGCACATCCCGCTCGGAATCATAGCCAATCTCCCCAAGGACTTCCTCTGTGTTATGGCAGGGTGCATATCCTTTCAGGGTACAGAATAACCGTCCATGTCCTCTTGTGTAAGCGGTTACTTCCTTCTGATAATCCCGCATCGTAACAACCGGTGCCGTTCCGGTCAGCACCGAGACCTCCCCCTCTGTCAAAGGCGGGTCAAAACTTCCATACATCCTCTCGATATCCGTCATTGCACGCCCCACCGTATCCGTTGGAATCTCCAGACGGTATTCGTAATAAGGTTCCAGCAGGACAGACTCTGCCTCCTTCAATCCCTGACGGATGGCACGATAGGTCGCCTGTCTGAAATCGCCGCCCTCCGTATGCTTCAGATGCGCCCTTCCAGCCACAAGTGTAATCTGCATATCGGTAATCGGAGAACCGGTAAGCACTCCGGGATGCTCCCTCTCCTCCAGATGGGTCAGAATCAATCTCTGCCAGTTGCGGTCCAGCATGTCCTCACTACAGGAGGTCAAGAACTGCATTCCGCTCCCCGCTTCCCCCGGCTCTAAGAGCAGGTGCACCTCCGCATAATGACGCAGAGGTTCAAAATGTCCCACACCCTCCACCGTATTTTTTATCGTCTCCTTATACAGGATATTTCCCTGACCAAATTCCACGACGGTATCAAAACGTTCCAGGATCAGGCTCTTTAAAATCTCAAGCTGAACCTCCCCCATGATCTGGACATGGATTTCCTGCAAATCCTCCACCCAGACAATATGAAGCTGTGGTTCTTCTTCCTCTAACTGCCGCAGCTTTGGCAAAAGTACCGCCGGGTCGCATCCCTCCTGGGGCTGAATCTGATAGGTCAGCACCGGTTCTAAGACCGGAACATAGGCTCCTTCTTCCGCGCCAAAGCCCTCCCCAGGACGGCTGTTATTTAATCCAGTCACGGCACAGATGGTTCCTGCCTCTGCCTCATTCACTGTCTCGAATTTTTCTCCCGAATAGATGCGGATTTGATTGACCTTTTCTCCATTCAGGACAGATTTCACCTGAAGGGAACCCCCTGTGATCTTCAGATAAGTCAGGCGGTTTCCCTGGATGTCCCTTGCAATCTTAAAGACCTTCGCTGCGAATTCCTTCGGATAAGACGGAACCGTCATCAAATCCGTCATTTCATCTAAAAATTCTTCCACCCCTTCTAACCGAAGCGCCGAGCCAAAGAAGCATGGAAAAATCTTACGGTTTTGAATCATTTTACAAAGAACTGCCTCTTCAATAACACCTGTCTCTAAAAATTCTTCCAAAGCGCCTTCCTCACAGACCGCCGCTTCCTCATAGAACTCCTGGCTGCGTCCCCTGTCAAATCCCAGACAGCCTTCGTCCAGACTTGCTTTTAATTCTTTCAAAAGAGCGTCTCTGTCGGTTCCCTCCTGATCCATTTTGTTGATGAATAAAAAGGTAGGGATCTCATATTTTTTTAACAGATTCCAAAGGGTCTTGGTATGTCCCTGAACCCCGTCGGCTCCGCTGATGACCAGAATCCCATAGTCGAGAACCTGAAGGGTGCGTTCCATCTCCGGGGAAAAATCCACATGACCCGGAGTATCTAAGAGGGTAATCTCCATTTCTTTGTGGGTGAACACCGCCTGCTTGGAGAAAATCGTAATCCCCCTCTGCCGTTCCAGGGCATAGGTGTCCAAAAAGGCATCCTGATTGTCCACCCTTCCCATCTTGCGGATGGCTCCGCTTAGATATAACATCCCTTCGGATAGTGTTGTCTTTCCGGCATCTACATGAGCGAGGATGCCGAGACAGATATGCTTTTGGGGGTTCTCTTGTGTGTTACTTAATCTATTTTTTGAGGTATCTCCCATAGAAAATGCCCCTTTCTGTTGTCTATAATACATTTATTATCATAGCACAGAAAGGGGTATTCGTCGATAGATCTTCTTTCAATTTGGAGTCTCCGGTTTATCTTAATATGTTGCGTAGTAGGTATCATCTTTGCTGTTTTCGATTCCTGTTCCTTTGTTAAAGTGATCATTTTGCAAGTACCTCATATGCCTCCATATTCTGTTTGAGCAGACGTTCCGATATTGCAAGCACATCTTCTGTCGCTGCTGTTTTCTCTTTTTCTGCCTTGCTGAAATCAATCACAAGGTATCGGGGAACATTATTTTTCAGAATAACTGCTGTTCCATGTTCGTCTACTAATTTCGCCACTCTGGAAAAATTCTGGTTTGCTTCTGTAATGGAAATCATGGTATCGGTATCTATTGTCATTTCTCATGCACCTCGCTTTCATATTTATAGTATACGCAAATTCTAGCTAGAATACAACCTATTTTAAAAAATAAGCAAATTCCATCATTCAAGATACCTCTACACTTTTGGTTACGTCCTATTCCGGTTTGCACTGTCCTCCCCCGGCTTGGTTGTCATCAGTTTATACTGCCTCATATTTTTCGGAAACTTATTGATAAAAGGTACAAGGGAAGTCTACCTCCTTTCCCGAAAAATTTAATAGCCACTCCTTTATGATGAATGGCTATGTACAAAAATGAGCATGAAAAAAGCCGATTAATTCTCTTTTTGAAAACCAATCGGCTATGTAAAGTATGATTAAACTTATCCTTGCCATAATACAGACTTCAGCTCATCGTATGTTACTTGTTGAGCATCAATCATTATATTAAATAATGCCTTAATCTCTTTGCATAAATCTATAAATTTTTCTTTATCTTTAATATATTCATTTATATCAGAATTTTTCAGTTTTGCAACCAGAAACGATAAAACACTTTTTGTAAACATTTTCCACGCTTGTTCCATAACTTCCAGTTCTTCTTTGGCAAATTTATCCGTAAATGCAATTTTCTTTTTATCTACTTTGAAGTCCACAATTACTTCAAGACATTCTGCTACAACTGCAATAAAAAACATTTTAAACTTTAGATTCCGAAATAATGATATTTGAATTGACTCATCATCTTTTAATTCATCCTTAGAAGATGCTATTTCTTTAATCTCACATTTTATTTCATCAACAGTTTTTGCCAAAGAATATACCAATAATAAGTGTCTCGCATTTTTTTCTTCAAAAACTGACTTGTATAAATAATTATTCTTAAATATATTATTTTTCCCTCTATTCGCTTCTGCATAATTCCCTTCAAAAGCTAATACCGGTTGTGCTATTGTATATATGCCAATTTCATCAGATACTTCATCGAATCCTCTCTTGAGCGAATAATCTTTATCATACATCTTAAATTTTTCACGTAGGCTAATTTGTATGGGATCATTACTATATCTATCCCATGAAGTAATTTCATTCTGCGTATTATTTGCTTTTACAATAGCAGGAATTAAATTTGTATCTTCACATTTTATAACTCTGCATAAAACCTTTGCTTTTTTCAAATTTTCTGCCTTACTTTCGTCAACCATACTAATTGAACCTGTTGTCTGTGCCCCATTAATAATTGACATACCATCAATCTTTTTATTACCATTTCCAGCATCGTGAATGCCCAATGTTAAGATTGTTATTCCATTATTATACACCCAGAAATTGGAAGGTTCCGTTTCGACTGTTTGTCTTATAGAATTATTAATCTTTTTTCGTTTCCCAATCCCCAAAAAACCTCTATAATTTGCAGAAAACAAATCGTCCCCATATGTTTTAAAAATATCATATAACCATTTCCCACTTATCGAAAATACATAAGCTTTCCAACCTTTAGTACTTTCTTCAAATAACGGTTGCCCCTCCATCTCGATTGAATCTGTGACCAAAATTTGTGATTCTTTTGAAACGTATAGGTTCTCGATTGTTTCTCTGCCTAACTCATGAGTAAAAATTTCTATATTATATTTTTCAAAAAGTTTTGACTGATGTGCTTCAATTGTTCTCAGTTCATTTTTACAATTTTTTGACTCTGGTAGATTATGCACATATACCGCATCAATAATTGATATTTCGTTATTATTTATAGCTTCTCTACACTCATTAATAATACCTTTCATATAATCGGGGATTTCCGAAATATCTCCTGAAACCAACCATGCGATTGCTGTATTCATATCTGAGGCTTTATTCGCAGGAGCTTCATCTCTATCTTTCATAGAATAATAACCCTGTGCTAAGGTTATCTTCCCATTTCCTATATCTAAATCAACAAAATCAATTTTCTTATCATTTTTTCCATCCGTCAAATCGTCCGTAGCTAATCCAAATACGTCATTCCTATCAAGATACAAGGCCATAACCCAGCATAAATATGCGCTGTCTTCTTTAAATTTATTTATTAGCGCAGTTTCTCTTTTAAATTTTTCAATATAGTTCATCATTTTCTCCTTTTGTATATAAGAGCAATTAGCTGATTACTGTCCAAAAAATATAAATGAAAGCACCAAATAAGGCAATTTTATCTCAACATAAACTTAAAAAATATTAATTGCCATCTTTATTTTTGGGAATAATCGCTCCCGATAATTTCGCACTATTATCTATAACCGAATTAACTGCTTCATCTGCGGATTTGTGCGTCTTTAACCAAATGCTTTCCTCCAATTTCAAATGTTCCATTAAAAAATCATGCCTTTTTGAATAATCATCAAATACTTCGCTCCATTTTAATACATATATTTTTGTTAATCCTTTATCTTGACTATGTATTAAATGTTCTTCTCCATGATTTATATGGCTCTCTAACTCACCTTCTATAAAATGACTTTTGTCAAAATCAGTTCCCACCAGATAAAAAGTCCATTTTACATTACCTGCATTAAATCTAGCGTCCGATTTTATTACATGCATATATTTCTTTACCTGAGAAACTTCCTTTTCTCCCAGTTTAATCTTAGGACGTTTTAATTCAACAACAACATTTTCTGTTACTTTACCATGTCTATCTTGGCGAAGCATGTATATATCCATTTCTTTATTTTTATCTGGATGATCTACTTCAACATCTTCTTCTATTCCTGTCATCGTTAATAATAACCCTTTCAAGGCCAAATCAAAATCCGGTTCGGCTGCTGTAATTAGATTATACTGCTCTCCAAACATCCAATAATGATTCTCTACCAACTTTTGAACATGCGGAACCTCATATGCATTAAATGATTTATTATATACAATCTCCTTCAATGACTGAATAATTTTCTGTCTATCGCACAAAAGTTTTATTGTCTTTGTAATATTACTTAATGAAGTATATTGCAAAATTCCAGACAATTCTTTCATTTCATCTTCATCAAGATCAACTATTCCTTGCAAAACATTGAATAACTCAGGCTTATTGCCGCTATCCATAATCAATTTTAACAGTTGTAATGTGATTTTTTTGTTGTCAACACTCAGTCCCGTAAATATTTTTGGCTGTGCTGCATATAACGTACTTACAAGATTATCTAACTCTTGTTTCTGATAAACCCCCAGTATATTTTCAGTATCAAATTCTGGGTAAATTTTTTCATCCACAAGTTTTGCAATGTAATCATCAGACGCCTTTTTCAAATATTCTCTCCTATATTTAAAAAGGAAAGAATTAACTATCTCCATTAAAGACTTATATTCTTCATCACTTCTGTTCGGAAATAAATCTCTTTGTCCTTCTATCCCATCATTTATAAAATGGAACTCATCAAAATAATCACTTTTGATGTAAACACTATGAAAAAATTGATCTGCCCTTTTATTCAATTTTGTTGTTTCTTTATATACTTCTTTATCATCTGAACCAATGTAATATATCCTTGAATATTCATTGCCCAATTTTGCATTCCACTGAACAAAGCGAATATCATAATCGTGTTTAAACTCACTTCCAGATACATCTATATTTTCTTTCCCTACAACAAATTCAGAATAGTCAATATTTTCATCATCAACTGAGATGGTGTATCCTTTTTCCTTGTTTAACTCCAAAAACCAAAAAAATTCTTCTTTAATTTTCTGTACAATATCTTTTTTGTCCAAAGATTCCAATTGTGTAAAAGTTACTTTGGTTCCTGTATTGTCATGAACTTCATGCGGTTTTTTTTCGCCGTTGTCATCATATTGATTCAGCGAATCTTTATTCATCGAAATATAATAACTATATTTCTTTTCGTCACGCTCATATATAGTATCCCATCTGGCAGTTTGTGAAAAAGCAAAAAAGGTGAGCCGTCCTATTCCTTTACGGCCATGCGGCAAAGAATGATTGTTCTTACTTGACATGTCTGCCTTTTTTGAATCATTAAATGGCTGAAACTTATGCTTTAACTCATCAAAATTAATTCCAATT
This sequence comes from uncultured Lachnospiraceae bacterium, assembly GCA_958428365.1. Lineage (GTDB taxonomy): Bacteria > Bacillota > Clostridia > Lachnospirales > Lachnospiraceae > Maccoyibacter. Next base: position 188,119 of record CAUAFT010000004.1, read on the forward strand.
CCATTATCGGAAACAGTAATCATATTAATAAGTCCTAGTCCATTTTCATGTAATTCAACTTTAACTTCAGTTGCATCCGCATCAAAACCATTCCATATGTACTCGCAAATAGCATCTAACGGTTTTACATTTTTCAAATTTTTCTGTATGCCCTCAGGCATAATAAGAACACTTTTCATCTCTTTTCACCCCATGATTTTAATATATAGACAATTATAGTATATTTTTTGCACACTAACAATCAAAAGCACTCTGTTTTTTAATATCATTTTGTGTCAAAACTCCGTCTATAAAAAACGAAGCTAACAATTTTAAATTGCAAGATTTTCTACTAACTTCACAAAACTAACCAAATTAAACTTGAACAGACATTTCCCAGTAGTTACTGTCTGCCCGCGTCCACGTGAACGAGGATGCCGAGACATATATGCTTTTGGGGTTTCTCTTGTGTGTTACTCAATTTATTTTCTGAGGTATCTCCCATAGAAAATGCCCCTTTCTGTCGTCTATAATAATATATTCATTATCATAGCACAGAAAGTGGAAGCCGTCGATAAGTGAAAATCTCATAAGAGGTTTTGGATATATGTGTATACTTTCTAATGCACTATTTTTCCGTATAAATTTTGTATGGATTCCATAACCTCATCCCAAGAGCAATTCGCCGCATAATCAAATTGTTTCTGGTAATTTCTCCACAATTTTTTCATATCTGTATCGCTATAAATCTGCTCCAATATAGAAGTTCCCCGTTCCATAACTTTAAGGGATTCCCTTTTCCTGCATGTTGCCTCCAACGCCATCCCCAATTTCATCAAATCAATGGACACGCTTTCTTCCTGCTGTAAGATATACAGATCATAAAAATCTCTCAACCTTGTATTTGCTGTTCCTCTTGAAATAACTGTTTCCAGCTTTTCCGCCAATACCGTTTCAATGTTATAAGCATAAATAGAAATTGTCCTGTCCTCAAACATCAGCTTGTATTCAAACTGTACCTCCCTCGGCGTTATAACATCCCCGGTAGAAATATCTATTTTTAAAGGCGTCCTCATGGTGTCAAGCTGTGCCTCCAACATTGCTCGAACACCCGGATATTCAGCCTCGTCCATGATTTCCGATACTTTTTTTATCGAAAAAGTAATGCCATCTTCTACTTTTACCTTCATAATTTTTGTCAGAATATTTGTCACATCATCCACAGTCAGTGGCAGATTTTTTATGGTAGTATCAATATCCATCGTCGCTCTATTTTCCAAACCTACCAGAGCAGAAACCAACACACCGCCCTTTAAAATAAATCGGTCTTGATACTCTGACAGGGAAATCCGCTCAAGCAGCCGCTCCATAATATAGTTCCTTATGATTGTTTGTGCCTTTGCACTATTCCCATTAGAGCGGTTCCGTACCAATGCTTTTAACTGCCTCGATGTATGGATCATTATAATAGCACCTCCAAATACTGTTTTATCATTTTCTCAACTTTAAAAATCTTTGCATATTCCATCAAGCGGGGAATGTCCTTTTTTCTCCTCGCCACATACTCCCGGATAGCAGTCTGCCTGTCCTGCATTTCAATCTGGCTGTTCCCTCGAAACACATCGCATAATGTCCTCTCCGCATCATAGACACGCACCGAATGCCCCATCGGAGTATGTGCCTGTGTCACTCCCAAAGGATACCATTCTTTTTTTACGGTATATACTTTCACTCCCTGCTTTGTAAGATAGGTAGGATTATATCCCCGTTTCATAGTAACCGTATACTGTATCGGCTCACGGTCTGCCATCTCTAAAAGATACAGTGCTGTTTCATGGGAAAAAACTGCGCCTTTGTATCTCATCTGAAGGATATACATACCATCCTCCCATGCGTCGGGAGACAGATAAATCCCTCTCGCTGCCTGCTCATAATTATTTTTTTTAATAAAATCAAGCACGTATGTTTTAGAAATTCCTGCATGCATGGCATCTTCCAGCCGCAAAATCCCATTATTTTCATTTAAAATCTTTTTTATCAATTCTGATTTTTGCATTTTATTCACCTGACTTTCATGCTACATATTATAATCAAATGTAGCATAGAAGTAAAGTTCTTATTTTCTCAAAATTTTTCAGCTAATGATTGGCTTCGTTTTTAGACTCACAGCGACTTTTTTTATTTTCTCCGCCCCCCTAATACAGCAGCTTGTTTCCCTTTTCGCACAGTTCATAAATCTCATCATACTTTTCCTCTATCAACGGCGTTACTTCTTCTATACGCTTCCCTTGCACCCTCTTATAAACAAACAAGGGAATTATCCATCCGATAAACCCCGGTATGGCAAGCAGAATACATAAGATTACGCGAGGCGGCTGTGCCGTTACCGCAAAGGTTGCACCTGCCATAAAAGCAGTGCCCAAAACCGCAATTATGAGTGCATACATCGTCGCTGCTGACGTTTTCGACTTTTCCAGTATCTCAATCTCCCTGACACAACTTTCAAAATTTCTCTGAAGCCTGGTAAGTTCCATTCTATTTATAATTTTCCGGTTTCGTTTCAGCCGCAGAATCACTTTATCTTGCTTCCTGGGATTTTTGTTTTCTCCAAACTTTTCATAAGTATTCCCGTCTGTTTCCCATCCAAAATTCTCATAGCCATCCAGCAGAAGAGAGACTCTGCTTTTATCCGTTATCACCTCTTTATATTCATAACCCACAAATTCCCTTTTCCTTTTTCCCATATCTTCCATTAGCAATTCCCTCCATTCCTGTTTTCAGATACCCCCGCTGCGGGAAGTCTCACAAGAAAAGTACTGCCTTTTCCACACTCACTGAAAACCTGAATATCCCCATCCAATAAATCCAGTACTCTTTTTACTAATGCCAGTCCCAGTCCGTTTCCTTCCTTTGAATGAGAAGTATCCCCTTGATAGAACTTGTCAAAAATATGCTTCATGCTGTTACGTTCCATACCACATCCTGTATCCGAAACAGATATATTGATAAATCTTTCATCTGAAGTTTGTCTTATCGCAATGCTTCCTCCCGGTTCCGTAAATTTGACTGCGTTAGACAACAGATTATTCCATACCAGCTCTAAAAGACTTTCGTCTGCTTTCACCATTGCCACATCTTCTATCTCTGTTTCCAGTTCAATTCCCTTTTCTTCCCACGCATCTTCAAATTGAAGGATACATTCACACAACTGCCTGCTCAGATTATAAGTCTCTAATTCCGGCGTAATCCTCTGATTTTCCAACTTATTCAGCTTCAAAATATTGCTGATTAAATCAGAAAGCCTCCTTGCCGCCCCTTCAATGCTTTCCGCATATTCCTTTCTCTGCGTTTCGGTTATATGTTCCCCGTTTAGTAATTCCGCATAATTCTTTATGATAGCAATAGGGGTTTTCATTTCATGGGACACATTTGATACAAAATCCGTTTTCAATGTCTCAATACTTCCAAGTTCCTCCACCATCTTATTAAAATCCATAAGCATAACATCCAGATAATCCCATTTATCCTGTGTGTGAATGGCAGGCACATACACGGAAAAATCACCATTTGCCACTTTATCCGTAGCTTCCGCCAGCTTATGCAGAGGTTCCTCGTATGTGTCTTTTATTTTCCTTCTTGTAAAAAGAGTAAGCGCCACTGCCACCATTCCCCAATATACCATTGGAACCACCGTCTGAATCAGTTCATTCCATCCAACTTTATTTATAAACACGATGAGTCCGGTATGGATGCCGGACATCAAAAAAAGGACTCCTAAGTATATCGCAAAAAGCGAGTATGGAAACAGACTTTGCTTTATCATCTTCTGTTGATACCTATCCATATTTTTCATTGCAAAACCACCTTATATCCCAGTCCCCTCACTGTTACAATCCTGAATCCGTCACACGCAGACAACTTATCCCTGAGTCTCGTCACATAAACGTCCACCGCACGCAGGCTGGTATCACTGTCCACGCCCCAAAATTCGTCCATGAGCTGCGCTCTGGAAAAGGTTTTGTTCGGATAAGATAATAACTTATAGATAAGATGAAATTCTCTGGTGGTAAGACCCACTTCCTCTCCATCAACCTCGGCGCTCATCCCGTCCGCATCTAATACCAGATTGCCCACTGTGATTTTTCGCTCCATCTCAATATTTGCTCTGCGCAGCAACGCTCTGACACGGAGCAGTAATTCATCCAATTCCACAGGCTTCACCATGTAATCATCAATCCCCAGCTGAAAGCCCTTCTTTTTGGATGGCAAGTCATCTTTTGCTGACATAAATAAAATTGGAATCGTCCTGTTTACTTGTCTGACTGACCTTGCAAATTCAAATCCATCAATTTCTGGCATCATAATATCAGAAATAATCAGTTCATACAGATTGTTATACATTTCTTCATATGCCTCGTTTGCTGACAAACACCCCTTTGCCTGAAATCCGCTGTCATTCAGATAAGTGCAGACAATCTGATTCAGTTTTACGTCATCTTCCACCACAAGTATATGTATCATCAACATTTCCTCCTGTTTGTAAGTCCCTTTTCATTTTCCCCGCGCAGCAGATTCCCTGTACCCCCGTACCCAACACTAACAGGCACACAACAGCCCCGGTTGCTCCATTCATCCGTTTTATCAGCATTTCCTCTCCGCTGCCAAAAGAAGCAAACATCGCGGTCTGAAGCGTCAGGATAGATACGCAGGCATCAATATAACCAATTTTTCGTATGATTGTAAGTAAAGGAGATTTTCTTTTCTTCACTTTTACCATCTTTATTGTTGATATGACAATTTTATAAAAAGCATAGGCTGCCGCCGCATAAATCGTAAATCCGGGGTAGGTTTTTCCGCCAAGCGATGATTCCAACAATATAACCATGCCTCCTAAAACCACCGCCATTATAATAAAGAGTATACTGTTTTTCCAGTATATAGCAATTTCTTTTTCCATCCGTTCCTTATCCCCATTTATTTGAGAGATTCTTTTTTCCTGCTTTACCGCTCCAATCCTCATCATGCTTAACAGTATATAGTACGCCGCCAGACTTCCAAACCATGCCGAATGGCTGATCATCCCTATAATCCCATTAAAGATGGCAAATATCACATTGCCTGCCAATCCCGGAACAGCAGATAAAATCGTTCTCAGTCTGTAATCGCCGGCTACTCTGCTCATATATGGATTTGCTTCAATTCCCGGTTTTACAACTTCTTTTATTCCATACTTTATATCCTGTACCATACAAAAACTTCCCACAGATAAGGTAACTGCCGCCAGAACATAAAATATAATTTCAACTGCATAAGGAAAACATTGAAATACCACGCTGCTTAAAGCAAGCACAGCAAATAAAACCATCACAAGATACAACAATAATCGCAAGCGAAGGGGTAATCTAGGTATCTTTGGCTTTTTTAATCTGTCCCCTCGTTTCCTTCCCTGTCTCATACCTGGCTTCCTTCCTGAAAAGATATAAAAACGATAACATAGTTTTATTTGTATTTTGTTTGTGATTTGTGTCCAAATTGCGAATACACATTCATAGAAAAATTGTGAATATACATTCGTAGAATGAGAAAAAAGGCGCCGCAGATTTTCCTTCCGCCGCACCTTAATATCATTCAAGTCCTTCTTATTTTAAACCTTTGACCAAAGGAATCAGACCGAGAAGAATGACAATACCAACGATTCCGATTACAATACCTGCAACCATATTGCTCCACACCATTGTAAGGCTCATACCAACACCTAGCAGTAAAGCTCCAACAATTCCAATCAATACCACGCCAATGGTTCTGCCCGACAATTTCATCGGTGCTTTGTTTTCCATTTTTCTCCATACCAACACCATAATCAGAAGCACAATTACCCCAATCATTCCCATTATCACGCCTGGTTTAAATGCATTCCATTCCGGAATCAGCGCCATGCACATTCCAAGTGCAAATAGAATACCTCCGATGGTTCCCAAAATCATTGATACAAATGTACTTTTTTTCATTATTTAAGTTCCACCTTTCTTTTTGATTCTCGTTCTTTCTGCTCAGCCGCCAGTCTTTCTCTCGCATCTGCGACAGACTCCCCTTCCTTCGTCAAAAAATTGTCTACGAACTTATCAGCCATTTTATTAAATCCACTGACTGCACCTTCCTCGATTTTTTTATAGCCTCCGACTACGCTTTCCTCAATCTTCTTGTAGCCATCAACCACTTCTTCTGCAATTTTTTCATTTGCTTTTACTAATTTAGATTTTGCCATGTCTTTGTTCTCCATCTCTACTTTTTATTTGTTTTTATTTCACTTGATGTTAAGAGAATAACACCGTATTATTTGTATTCTGTTTGCATTTTGTTTCTGAAATATTAATTCGCATTTCTATCTCCAAATCGTAACCGCATTAAAATAGCTCCCATTGCCGGACTTTTACAGTCCTGCAACGGGAGCATATTTTACGTTATTATACCAATCAGCTCCGCCTACTCCAATTCAAAAGCTCCGGTGTACAGCTGATAATATTTTCCTCTCTGTGCAATCAGATCCTCATGGGTGCCGCGCTCAATAATCCTTCCCTGCTCTAACACCATGATCACATCGGAATTTCGCACCGTGGAAAGACGGTGTGCAATGACAAATACCGTTCTTCCCTTCATCAGGGCGTCCATACCCTTTTGCACAATGGCTTCCGTTCTGGTATCAATCGAAGATGTCGCCTCATCCATAATCATAACCGGAGGATCAGCCACAGCCGCCCTTGCGATGGCAAGAAGCTGTCTCTGTCCCTGGGAGAGATTCTCCCCGTTTCCGCTGATTCTCGTCTGATAGCCCTCCGGAAGTCTCGTGATAAAATCATCGGCTCCTGCTAACTTCGCCGCCTCTATACAGGCTTCATCCGTGGCATCCAGCTTTCCATAGCGAATATTGTCCATGACCGTTCCCGTAAACAGGTTGGTGTCCTGTAAAATAATCCCAAGAGAACGTCTCAGATCCGCTTTTTTGATCTTATTGATATTAATTCCATCATAACGGATCTTTCCATCCGCAATATCATAAAAACGATTGATCAGATTCGTAATCGTGGTCTTTCCGGCTCCGGTAGCTCCCACGAACGCCACTTTCTGCCCCGGCTGGGCATAGAGGGTGATGTTATGCAGTACCGTCTTATTTTCCTCATACCCAAAGTCCACGTCGAACATTCGCACATCTCCCGTGAGCTTCGTATAAGTCACGGTTCCTTCTGCCGAATGGGGATGCTTCCACGCCCACATTCCGGTCCGCTCTTTACTCTCCACCAGGTTTCCGTTTTCTTCCCGGACATTGACCAGGGTCACATAACCCTCGTCCGTCTCCGGCTCCTCGTCGATCAGATCAAAGATACGTTTCGCGCCTGCCATTCCCATGACCACCGCATTCACCTGCTGGGAGACCTGGTTGATATTTCCCGCAAACTGTTTGGTCATATTCAAAAACGGCACCACGATACTGATGGCAAGGGGCAGTCCCGAAATGCTCACATTCGGCACTTTCAACATCAGAAATAATCCGCCTGCCAAAGTTACCACAACATACAGGAGATTGCCGATATTGTTCAGGATCGGTCCTAAAGTATTGGCATACTTATTCGCCTTCTCCGAAACCTGGAACAATTCCTCATTCAGCTTATCAAAATCCGCCTTGCTCTCCTCCTCGTGACAGAATACCTTGACCACCTTCTGTCCGTTCATCATCTCTTCCACATAGCCTTCCACTTTTCCGATAGACTCCTGCTGACGGATGAAATACCGGGCGCTTCCTCCGCCCACCTTCCGGGTCACAGCCACCATGATCACCACTCCCGCAACAACCACAAGGGTCATCCAGAAACTGTAATAGAGCATGATGCAAAGAATCGTAATTACCGTCACCCCGGAGATCGTAAGCTGGGGGATACTCTGGGAAATGAGCTGGCGCAGGGTATCGATATCATTGGTATAATGACTCATGATATCCCCGTGATTGTGGGTATCGAAATATTTTACCGGAAGATTCTGCATTCCGTTGAACATCTTCTCCCGGAGTTTTTTCAAAGATCCCTGGGTAATCACCGCCATCAGACGATTGTAGGTAAATCCTGCCGCAAGAGACAGAAGATAAAGCACTGCAAGGATCGTCACGAATTTCAGGATCTCGCCGGAGACGCTTCCCCAATCCCCGCTCTGCCAGCTCTCCTCTATGACGGAGATGATATTCTGCATAAATACCGCTGGAATGGATGAGACCACCGCATTGAAAAGAATACAGAAAATTACCAGTGGCATCAACACCGGATAGAAGGAAAACAGTGTTCTTATTATTCTTCCAATCACGCCTTTTTTCTTTTTATTCTTCTGCATCTGTTCCACCTCCCTTATTCTGGGAAGCATACACTTCCTGATAAATCTGGTTATTCTTTAATAACTCCTCATGGGTTCCCACCGCCTGGATCGTACCGCCATCCATGACCATGATCCGGTCCGCGTCCTGAACGGAGGAGATTCTCTGGGCAATGATGATCTTCGTGGTCTTTGGAATATACTCCCGGAACGCCTTTCTGATCATAGCGTCCGTCTTGGTATCCACCGCGCTGGTGGAATCGTCTAAGATCAATACCTTCGGTTTTTTCAAAAGGGCTCTTGCAATACAGAGACGCTGCTTTTGTCCTCCTGAGACATTGGCACCACCCTGTTCAATATGAGACTGATACTGATCCGGAAACTGCCTGATAAATTCATCCGCCTGGGCAAGTTCACAGGCTTCTCTCATCTCATCCTCGGAAGCCTCCTTATTTCCCCATCTCAGGTTATCCATAATGCTTCCGGAAAAAAGGATATTCTTCTGTAACACCACGGCAACCTGATTGCGCAGCGATTCGATGTCATAGTCACGCACGTCGACGCCGCCCACTTTTACGACACCTTCCGTAGCGTCATAGAGCCTTGGGATCAGCTGTACCAGAGAGGATTTGGAGGAACCGGTGCCTCCGATAATTCCAATGGTCTCTCCGCTCTTAATATGTAAGTCGATATCCGCCAGGGCTTTGCGCTTCGCCTTTTTGGAATACCTGAAGCCAACATTTTCAAAATCAATGGAGCCGTCCGCGACTTCATAGATCGGATCCTCCGGATTCGTCAGGGTACTCTCCTCCCTTAAAACCTCCACGATACGATGCGCCGACTCATTCGCCATGGTGATCATGACAAACACCATGGAGAGCATCATCAGACTGCTGAGGATCTGAAAACTGTAGGTCAAAAGAGCCGAGAACTGTCCCACATCCAGATCCATTCCTCTGGAAGTGATAATGGTATAGGAACCAAAGGACAGCACAAAGACCATAACCGTGTAAAGGCAGAACTGCATCAGCGGGTTATTCCACGCCAGGATCTTCTCCGCCTTTGTGAAATCTCCGCAGACGTCCTCTGCCGCATATCCGAATTTTTCCTTCTCATATTCCTCTCTGACATAAGATTTCACCACCCGGATCCCCTTGATATTTTCCTGGATGGAATTGTTTAACGCGTCGTATTTATTAAAAACCTTCCGAAACAGCGGCATCGCCGTACGAATCACCGCAAAAAGCCCGATTCCCAGCACCGGAACCACCAGCAGGAAGATACACGCCATCTTTCCGCCCATAATAAATGCCATAATGATGGCAAAAAGGAACATCAGAGGACACCGCACCGCAACACGGATAATCATCATATATGCATTCTGCACATTCGTCACATCTGTGGTAAGCCTTGTTACCAGAGAGGCGGAGGAAAATTTATCAATGTTCTCAAAAGAAAATCCCTGGATCTTATAATACAGATCCTTTCTCACATTTTTTGCAAATCCGCAGGACGCTGTGGCACAGGCATAACCCGCCCCGATTCCAAAGAGCAAGGACAGCATCGCCATAATCACCAGCAGCAGTCCATATTTTACTAAAACAGAAAATTCAGCTCCCGCCTTTATCTGATTGACTAAAATTGCTATCAAAAAGGGAATCGTACACTCCATCACCACCTCAAGGGACACCAGGATCGGCGCCATGAGGGATGGTTTTTTGTACTCCCTGATACATTTCGCAAGTTCTTTTATCATTTCTTTCCCTGCTTTCATTTCTATTTTTCATTCTTGTTATTTTGACATGATCTTTTCACTCTCAAATGCCCTAACAATAGCTCCTGTAAAAATTGCTCCCAGAATCAGCGTCTCGATCAGAGTGATCAGATACTGTCCGGAAGTCAGATCCTTTGACAGGATCCCCTGCAAAGCCATGGCATTGTTATAGATCGGGATCAAATACGGCTTCCATCCCTCTCCTCCCGTCTGGAACATGGTCAGGAGTCCCACCACCAGTACCACCATGTACACCGGCATCACATAAGAACTTGCCTCCTTGGTGGACTTGGCAAAAACGGAGATCAGAGCGATCACCGCCGAATACAAAAAGGCAATGGCGATCAGAAGGATCCCCATTAACACAGCCTGCTGTGCATCCAGCTGCAGGTTGATCCCGCTGCCCTCTGTCCCCGTCATGGAATCCATCATCAATGGGGCAAAGATCACCATGACCACCACATAGACCAGAGAGGAAAGCCCGGAGATCACCATAAGGGAACACACCTTTCCCAGAGCGATGGAGCTTCGTTTTACCGGAGAGACCAGAAGACTCGCCATGGTTCCCCTCTCCTTTTCCCCTGCGATCATATCCGCTCCTATTCCCAGAGCTCCCGCAAACAACAGAATCGTGATAAAGTACGGCAGCATCATGCCAAGCGCCTTGCCGCCTGCTTTGTCCTCATCCTGAATAATCATATCCTCATTGTCAGAATTAACGGTAAATACCGCGATACTGGATAGGTCCCCCACTCTCTGAGATAGAAGCGCCTGACGGTAACCCTCCAGGGTCCCCGCACTGATCTCGTCATAGGCAGCCTGGGAATAATCCTCGGAAGGATTATAGTAGGTCCTGACCTGAGGAATCTCATCCCCGGTCTGATAATCCGCGATCATCTCCTCGAACTTTTCCGGAAATTCCACGATCAGATCCGCGGAACCATCCAGAATCTCTCCCTCTGCCTTACTCCGCTCCTCCTTTGAGGAGATCTCTCTGATCTCATATTGGAATTTGCCCGCTTTTAAAAACTCCTGAAAAGACTGAGGTTCATTCTGGACATAGACGATGGGATCGTGCTGTTCAATGTCCTCCATCATGTTTCCCACCAGACTGTTGACGATCGCCATGATACACACCATGATCAGCACCGGAAGAAGAAAGGTGGAAAAGACCATCTTCTTATCCTTAAAGACTCTCGTTATCTCTTTGGAGAATATCTGCTTCATTCCATTCATTCTACGCTTCCCCCTTTCTCCTTCTGTAATATTCAAAGAAGGCATCCTCCAGATCCTCAGCCCCGGTCTCCGTCAAAAGCTCCTGCAAGGAACCCTCCGCCACCTTCTCCCCATCAATAATGATCCCAATGCGGTCGCACAGCTTCTCCGCCTCGGACATGATGTGGGTGGACACAATGACCAGCTTTCCATCCTCCTTTAGTTTTTTCAGATAATCGGTAACGCTTCTGGCGGTCACAATATCCAGCCCGTTGGTAGGCTCATCGAAGATCACGATATCCGGATCGTGGGCGAGGCTGACGGCAATCGCCGCCTTCTGCTTCATTCCCGTGGAAAGCTCCTTGATCTGTTTGTGGGCAAAATCCCGGATCCCGAAATAGTCAAACAACTCTTCCTTCCTCTGTTCCAACTTTTCCCCGGACACTCCATGCAGTCTGCCGAAAAAATCAAACATGTAATCTACGTCGAACTGCTCATCCAGCTTGATATCACTGGTCAGAAATCCGATGCTTCTTCTCACCGCCTCCGGCTCCCGCCGCACCTCATGCCCCTCCACATAGATCTCTCCTTTCGTGGGCTTGATCAACGTGGCAATACAGCGAAGCGTCGTGGTCTTCCCTGCTCCATTAGGTCCCAGCAGTCCATAGATCTCCCCCTTCCTTGCCTCCAGACTCAAATGGTTCACGGCAGTCTTTTTCGGGTCCTTCGTCTTTGACTCTGCCATCTGCTTTTTATTCAGCTTATATATCTTGGTCAAGTCTTTGATCTCAATCATCGTCTCCTCCTTATCCTTCTTATTTTTCTACACGTTCTCCCCTTTGTGCAGTATTTTCTCGTGTCGTTGCAATCTTACTATAATATAAAATTTCTTTCAACCTCTGCAACCCAAAATTCTGTCCTAAATTTATCGCCAAATCCACCAAAAATTGTAGAAAATTGTCAACTTTTATGTTAAAATTTTCTTAATATAATAATTATTTAGGAGGTATTCCTTTACATAAAAAAATCGCGTAATATTAAGGAAAAAATCATTTTTTATGTAATGTCTGTATCTATCCTGTTGACGCTCCTGGTCATGGTTGTCATGTCCATCGGCAGCATTCGCTCAACAAATTCTCTCCTGCTGGATAACATACAGATCACCACCCGGATCGCGTCCCAGAGTATCAGCTCCAATCTCCATCAGCTCACGGAACGGATCTATAACATTTCAAAAGAAGAAGAACTGACGGACGATACAATGTCCAGATCCGACAAAGAGGCGTTTTTAAGCAGCTTTGAGCAGGAGATCGAGTTTGTATGGCTCTCCGTCTACAACGCAGACGGAACCAAGATCTTCGGGGATGAGAATGCTCCCGATTCTATCGCTGACACCAAATATTACTCCCAGCTTTTGGAAAGCGGAAGTATTGTCATCGGCGAACCCCACTACGATCAGGACATCCTGCAGCTTTGCGTGGGATCTCCATTGACAAGGAATGATGAGGTTGCCGGCTACGTCATCGGCAGTTACAAATATGACCTCTTAAATGATATCTTAAGCCTCATCATCTTAGGCGATACCGGAAGCGCCTGTATCCTGAATGAGGAGGGTGTCATCATCGCCGATCAGGATGTGGAGAATATCGCCAACGAACAGAATATCTACGAAGAAAATTCCTCGGATAAGAATAAAAAGATCTACGATAAGATCCTTGCTTATCAGACCGGGTCTACTACCATGACCCTCCACAACCAGAAACATTATGTGGGGTATACCCCGATTCCCGGAACTAACTGGGTTCTTCTGGTAGATGCCCCTCGCAAGGAATTTATGAGTAATTTACAGTTTTCCATTATCATCTCCCTTGTCATCGCGATCCTGCTGCTCATCGTATCAGCGCTCTTCATCACTCCGGTGGCAGGTAAGATATCCGCTTCCCTCGCCTCCGCCACAAAGAGACTACAGGGATTAGCAGAAGGAAATCTGTCGGAAGAGGTGGTTCTGGCTTCCACAGACGATGAGGCGGGGCTTCTGACCAATGCTCTCGCCAAAACCATCGAGAGTCTGAACCATTACATACAGGATATTCAGGAGTCCTTGGGTTCCCTTTCCTCAGGCGATTACACCATCCGTATCCCGGATGATTTCAATGGAGACTTCCGTTCCATCCGCGATTCCTTAGCAGGCATCACGGATTCCCTGAACAAAACCATGCTTCAGATGAACCACTCCTCCATGGAGGTCAACCAGAACTCTACAGAGGTATCCAGTTATGCAAGACAGCTATACGACGGTTCCCAGAACCAGGCGGCTCTTTTGAATGAACTGGAAGAGAGCATGCAGTACATCACCTCCACCATTGAACAGAACAAAAAGAGCGCCGCACAGATCGAGCGTTTCTCCAAGCATGCCACGGAGAAGACCTCGCAGGGTGACAGCTACATGAAAAATATGCTGGATACCATGGAAGAGATCAACTCCGGAATGCAGGAGATTTCCTCCATCAGCCAGCTTATCGCAGATATTTCCAAGCAGACCAGCCTTCTGTCCCTTAACGCTGCCATTGAGGCTGCAAGAGCCGGAGAGGCGGGAAAAGGCTTCGCCGTAGTGGCTACGGAGATCGGTGAGCTTGCCCAGAAGACTGCCGAGGCTTTACAGCAATCCAGCAGCATCATTGAGCATTCCGCTCTGACCATTCAAAAAGGACTGGATACTGCAAATCAGACGGCAACCTCCTTCCAGGAGATCCAGGAAGTAACGGAACAGTATCAGGTGATCTCCTCCGAACTTGCCCAGATCGTCACTGCCCAGACCGACGCTGTCACCGCAGTGAACAATCAGTTGATATCCTTAAAGAATATTGCCGACAAGAACCAGAATCTGGCGGAAGAGACCGATAAGATGGCTTCCGGCTTCCTTGCACAATCCGAGGAATTAAAGGATTTTGTTTCCCAGGTAAAATTAAAAGATATGTAAATAAAGGAGGTTGCTCTTATGAAAAAGGCAATATGTGTTTCACTGCTTCTGATCGTAATGCTTTTAGGCTTGAGCGGATGTGGTTCCAACGATAAAATGAAAGATGGCTTTTATACAGCCGAAATGTCAGATTTTTCCCATGGCTGGAAAGAATACCTCTGTATCATGGTAAAAAACGATAAGATCGTCTACGCGGAATTTAACGCCAAGGATCCAAGCGGGTATATCAAGGCATGGGATAACGCCTATATGAAAAATATGGCGCCGATTGCCGGTACCTATCCAAATGAATACACGAGAGAATATGTGTCCCAGTTGATCGAGACGCAGGATCCCGAAAAGGTAGAGGTAGTGACTGGAGCCAGCAGTTCAGGAGGAAATTTTGCAAAATTATCTGTGGCAGTGATTCAGCAGGCAAAGGACGGAGATTCCGAGGTAAAGATCGTAGAATCAGAATCAGAGGAAGAATGATCTCATACTTCTATTCTATGCTGAAAAAAGGAAGGGATGCTTCATCCCTTCCTTTTTAGATCCCAAAATCACGAATAAATATACACGATTTCATACCTTCATTTCCTGTTACCTTATTTCAGCTGAAGCCACTCAATTCCCGGCGTTTCAAAATATTGAGCCGCTCCCATATCAAAGGTGAGAGATGCATTGCCGCCCTTGATGCCCAACACATCATAACCGCCCCATACGTCCTCCCGCAGGTAGCTCTCATTATGTGCCGCAAGCCAGTCGCTGTCGTAATTTCCATCCTCGGAAAAGCGCTCGCTTCCCCAATATTGGAACACAGCCAGAGGCGTCAGCGTATAGAAGCTCAGGACCGGTACAATGTCCGAGGTATCACACAGTCTTCTGACAACTCCTTCCCGGTTGCCCAACAGCTTGATCAGTGGGGAGCCATAAGTGATCGTATTCAAAATATTGTAATTCTCCTTGAGCACGGTATCCGCCGCCGCTTCCTGAGCGATCATGCCTCCCAGACTGTGTCCGTATAAAATAACGTCTGAATTGGATGGAATATTTTCCGTCATGGCTTTCACCACTGCTGCAATATACGGGTTATCCAGATCAAAACCACACAACAGATCCGTGACGGCCCCCGTGGACTGTATTCCGGTATAATCACTCCAGATCAATTCCGTTCCCGACAATGCTACGATATAGACCGGTTTGTCCTCTCCATCCTGGTGCAGAGTTGCCTCCACGATACCAATCGGTCCATTGTAGGCATCTCCCATAACAAATGTTTCCAAAGTATATTCCAAAAGTCCAAGCGATGTGGTCGGCACCGACAAAGTTCCGTTATTATACCCCTTAAACGTAAACTTTGCCAGTTCCGAAGCCTTTGTATAGGTCGCTTCTCCTCCTTGCGTTTCCTCATATGCAAAGGCGGTCATAGATGTTCCTGATACCATCATTCCCGCTAACACGATACAGATTGCTTTTTTGAATTTGTTCAAATACACTTTGATTCCTCCATTATAACAAATCTGTATATCTTACCCGTAATTCCTTGATCCGTTTTCTATTTTATAACGATTCTCACAGACATAGCAATTCTATTTTTAATTTTTGTCAGACATTCACAAAATCATTCACTGATTTTCGGAATTTTCTTTCTCTTCTTTGTGCATTTTGCTTTTCTCAAAATTCCTTCCCTGAAAAAATGTGTACGCTGATGAAAAACGTAACCGCAGAAAGGATGACTGCTCCCACCGGAAGGACATAGATCATATCCTCTATCATCTGCTGCGTCAACACGATATCCATCTCTTCCAGCAAATGCTGTAAAAGCACATAGACACCCACCGGGATCAATACCGCCGCCACCAGGATCAGTCTCGCCTTTTCCGCCCCAAACCGAAACAACAGCGGAATAAATATACCGCCCACCAGCAAGCCGATACAGATTCCTATCATGGCATAGATTCCCAGACTTCCATCCATCTCCTTCCCCCGTACCGCATTTGCCGCAAGGGTAAGCGCCACTCCAATAAGAGTCCCTGCAAGAGAAAAAAGAAAGTTAACAAGATATTTTTCCAGCACATAGTCCCGTCTTGTAACAGGAAATACCATGGCATACTTCGTCCAGCCGCATTTTTCATCAAAACTAAAGGTAGTTGCCGTCATCATACAGAACAGGACCGGAAACATCACCAGATAACTTCCGGTATCGGAACTGCCTGCAAAGCAGATTCCCCACACCACCACGATCAAAAGTATTTGTTTTGCATTATGCCCGATATTATACAAATCGTTTAACATCAATCCTCTCATCTCTGATCCCCCTTAATATATAAAAGCATGATCTCCTCCAGCGTCGCCGCATCCACCACTGCATCGGTATATACCTTCCGAAACGCATTCCGGTCCTCCACCAGCACCTCATATTGGTAATCCATCTTCCGGTAAGCCAGGATCTCCCTTCTGTCCAACTGTTCAAACAGCTTCCGGCCGCAGCGCAGAATACCATAGTGATAGATCAGTTCGTCCTTCGGCTTATTCAGAAGGATTCTGCCATCCTGCAAAAAGACAATGTGATCCGCCACCTTTTCCAGATCACTGGTGATATGGGAGGAGACCAGAATGGCATGTTCCTCATCCTGTACAAAGTCCAGGAAAATGTCCAGGATCTCATCCCGCATGACCGGATCCAATCCGCTGGTCGCCTCATCTAAGATCAGCAGCCTTGCGTGGTGGGAGAGAGCCGCCGCCAGACAGAGCTTCACCTGCATTCCTTTGGAAAAGGTCTGGATCTCCTTTTTTTCCGGCAATTTGAACTTCTCAAGATATGCCCGGTACTCTGCCATATCCCAGTTCCGGTAGACTCTGCCACAGATTTTTCCCACCTTTGCAGGCGTTAAGGTCTCATGGAAATGGATTCCATCGAAGACCACTCCAATCTCTTCCCTTAGATTTTTTTCCTCTGCGTCCATTTTACGTCCCAGGATCTCAATCTCTCCCCTGTCTGTTTTGATGAGATTTAAGATTGCCTTCATCGTGGTACTCTTGCCTGCCCCGTTCTCACCGATCAGTCCCATAATGCTCCCCTTCGGGAGCTTCAAGCAAATGTCTTTTAGGGAAAAGCCCGGATAGGATTTGTCTAAATGGCGGATCTGTAATGCATACTCCATTATTCTTCCTCCTGATAAAAAATCTCCAGCAGTTCTGTCAGCTTCTCAAATCCGATCCCGCATCTTTTGGCAGTCTCCACCGCCTGCGCCAGATGTTCTTCCACGACTTTCTGCTGTTCTTCCTGATAAAATTCTTTGCTGTTTGCCGAAATAAAGCTGCCCTTTCCCACGGTGGTCTCAATAAAACCATCCTTTTGCAGATCCTCATAGGCACGCTGTACGGTAATGACACTGATATGTAAGGATTTTGCCAACGCCCTCATGGAGGGGATCGGCTCTCCCTGCTGTAATTCCCCGTTCAGAACCATCGCCTTGATCTGCTCGGTAATCTGCTCATAGATCGGCTTATTTGTATTTGAGCTGATAATAATTTCCACTTTCTTACCTCCGGATCGTAATATAGTATACTTATTTCGTAAGTACACTATATTACAATATATACACTCTGTCAAGAGGTTTTCTGCTGTGTGGAACATGATTACAAACCACCATATCCATTCAAGGAATCTATCCTGTTTTTATTGCGCAGACATCCCAACGAAATTTTCTATCTGATTATCAATAAAAAAGAACACCGCCTCCACGATGTTCCTTCTCCACTATCCTTCTAATTTTCCGATCTGTTCCACCAGATCCCTCATTTCCCGCTTGGTCTGAGTCGCCTGCGCCGCCTCCAGAACCTGTCTCTTTTCCTCGTCAGTCATCTCTGCAAACTGGGCAAGCGCCCGCTCATTTGTCCCCAGAGCAAAGGAAAACCCAATCGGCATGTCCTCGTTCATGCAATCCCCTCCTGAAACGTAATGTACAATCCTTTTACGTTCCTAGTATGGGCAAAAATCATGAACTGTATTCCATGCATATAATATAGTAATGATTTCTTTCTGGTGTTCTTATGAAATGTTGTCAAAACCTGTATTTTTTATCGACCCTTGCCTGCCAGCTCTCGGAATGCCTGGATGAACAGGAACTGGAAGTACTGGCGGCTGACCTTGTGGTGCTCAGCGATATGCTGGCTAATATTCTGGCAAGATCCTCTAGTTCTTCTGAATGCGAAGAACCGGATCATTCTAATGATTGCGCAGATAAACAAAAAATGCCGAAAACCTGAAGTTCTCGGACATTTTACTTAGTAGCGAGAGGGGGACTTGAACCCTCGACACTACGGGTATGAACCGTATGCTCTAGCCAGCTGAGCTATCTCGCCATATCTGAATTTTTAGAAATCAATGGGACCTACAGGGCTCGAACCTGTGACCCTCTGCTTGTAAGGCAGATGCTCTCCCAGCTGAGCTAAGATCCCATGATCGGAGTCGGTTTCATCCGACCGACTCCGTTATTATACTACCTGTCCTTAGTATAAGTCAAGCACTTTTTTGCAATTTTTGTAAAAACTTATACATTTCTACTTAAAATAAGCAACTCCTGACTCAAAGAGCTTCATATCCTGCTCACCGTAGATATTGACAGCCACGGACTGTCCTTTTCTCTCCGCATGAGCCATCTTACCCAGCACACGTCCATCCGGGCTGGTGATACCCTCGATTGCCAGATAAGAACCGTTGACATTCCACTCTTCATCCATGGTCGGGATCCCCGCCTCATTGACATACTGAGTCGCCACCTGACCGTTTTCAAAGAGCTTGTCCAGCCACTCCTTCGGAGCAACGAAACGTCCCTCTCCATGGGAAGCCGGATTGCAGTATACCTTTCCAACCTCTGCCCCTGCAAGCCAAGGAGACTTGTTGGTCACAACCTTGGTATAGACCATCTTGGAGATATGACGTCCAATGGTATTGTAAGTCAGAGTCGGAGAATCCGCTTTCTGCTCTGTAATCTCACCGTAAGGCACCAGACCTAATTTAATCAACGCCTGAAAACCGTTACAGATTCCAAGAGCAAGTCCGTCTCTCTCGTTCAACAGCTTCATCACCGCTTCTCTCATCTTCTCATTGCGGAATGCCGTGGCAAAGAACTTTGCGCTTCCCTCCGGCTCGTCTCCTGCGCTAAATCCTCCCGGAAACATAATGATCTGGGACTGGTCAATGGCTTTTACAAAGACGTCCACGGAATCCCGGATATCCTCCGCGCTTAAGTTCTTAAATACCTTCACAATCGTATTCGCACCTGCCGCCTCAAATGCTTTCGCGCTGTCGTACTCGCAGTTCGTACCAGGGAATACCGGAATAAATACAGTTGGCTTTGCAATCTTATTTTTGCATACATGAACATTTCCTGCCGTATACATCGGAGTATCCAGAACATCCTTCTCCTTTGTCGCACGGGTTGGGAACACCTTTTCCAGAGTTCCTGTCCACGCTGTGACCGCTTCCTCCATGGTGATCCTCATGCTGCCATAGACAAATTCTGCCTGTTCCGTTATCTCACCGATTACTTCCGCATCTTTTACCGCACCGATAATTTCCTCGGCTCTGTCCGCCGGGATCTCTGCCACCAGGTTACCAAATCCCGGTGCAAAGAGCACATTCTGATCCACGTCCTCCCGGATCGTCACGCCCAGCTTATTACCGAATGCCATCTTGCTGACTGCTGCCGCCACGCCTTTTCCATCCAAGGCATAGGCAGAAACAATGGCGCCGCTCTGAATAAATTCATGAATCTGGTCATACAGCTTCATAATCTGCTCATATTCTGGCAGGTCATATTCATCCTTTGCCACTTTGAACAGTAAAATCTTATTTCCGGCTTTCTTAAATTCCGGTGTAATGATATCTTTTTCCTTCGCCACATCCACCGCAAAGGATACCAGAGTCGGAGGAACGTCGATATCGTTAAAGGTTCCCGACATGGAGTCCTTACCGCCGATGGACGGAAGTCCGAATCCCATCTGAGCGCTGTAAGCTCCAAGCAGCGCCGCAAACGGCTGGCTCCAGCGTTTTGCTTCCTCGCTCATTCTGCGGAAGTATTCCTGGAAAGTGAATCGGATCTTCTTATAGTCACCGCCTGACGCCACAATTCTTGCAACTGACTCAAGCACCGCATAGACTGCGCCGTGATATGGACTCCAGGAGGACAAATACGGGTCGAATCCGTATGCCATCATGGTCACCGTGTCACATTTTCCCTCCGCCACCGGAAGTTTTGCCACCATGCTCTGGGTCTCCGTCAGCTGATAGCGTCCGCCGTAAGGCATGAATACGCTTCCCGCCCCAATGGAACCATCGAACATCTCCACCAGTCCCTTCTGGGAGCATACATTCAGGTCTGCCAATGTGGTCATCCACGCCTTTTTCACATCTCCCGCCTCAAGGGCCTCTGCAACACCGCCAATCTCCTTCTTTTCAAAGAAATTCTCTTCTTTCTTCGGGATATCCACTGCCACCCTGGTCTCCTGATGGGCTCCGTTGGTATCCAAAAAGGCTCTGGAAATATTTACGATCTCCTTTCCTCTCCATTCCAGGACAAGACGAGGTTCCTCGGTCACAACCGCCACCTCGATCGCTTCTAAGTTCTCTTCCTTTGCATAACTTAAGAACTGATCCACATCCTCCGGTGCGATGACGACCGCCATACGCTCCTGAGACTCGGAGATTGCCAGCTCTGTGCCGTCCAGACCCGCATATTTTTTCGGAACCTTGTCCAATTGAACGCGGAGTCCGTCTGCCAGCTCTCCGATCGCCACGGAAACACCGCCGGCTCCAAAGTCGTTACATTTTTTAATTAAATGCGCCACTTCCTCCCTGCGGAAAAGTCTCTGGATCTTACGCTCTGTCGGAGGATTTCCTTTCTGTACCTCTGCGCCGCAGGTGTCAATGGACTGGGTGGTATGCGCCTTGGAGGAACCTGTCGCTCCACCGCAGCCGTCTCGTCCCGTTCTTCCACCGAGTAAAATAATGATATCTCCCGGATCGGAGGTCAGCCGCTGTACCGCACGTCTCGGAGCAGCTCCCATAACGGCGCCGATCTCCATACGTTTTGCCACATAGTCCGGATGATAGATCTCCTTGACATAGCCGGTGGCAAGACCGATCTGGTTTCCGTAAGAGCTGTAACCGTCAGCTGCCCCGCGAACCAATTTTTTCTGAGGAAGTTTTCCCTCTAAGGTATCCTTTACGGAAACCGTCGGGTCTGCTGCTCCTGTCACACGCATTGCCTGATATACATAGGTACGTCCGGAAAGCGGATCGCGGATGGCACCGCCCAGGCAGGTTGCGGCTCCACCGAAAGGCTCGATCTCCGTCGGATGGTTGTGGGTCTCATTTTTGAAATTCACAAGCCACTCCTCTGTTACCCCGTCTACCTCCACCGGAACCACGATGGAGCAGGCGTTGATCTCTTCGGATTCCTCCAGATCTTCCAGCTTGCCCTCCTTGCGAAGTTTTTTCATCGCCATCAGGGCAATGTCCATTAAGCAGACAAATTTGTCGTCCCTGCCTGCGTAGATCTCGTTGTGTGTATCCAGATACTCCTGATAGGTCTTTTCCATCGGAGTCTTATAGAATCCCTCGTCAAACGCCACATCCGTCAGCTCTGTGGAGAAGGTGGTATGACGGCAGTGATCGGACCAGTAGGTATCCAGCACACGGATCTCTGTCATGGATGGATCTCTCTTTTCTTCCTTGCAGAAATAATTCTGGATATGCAAAAAGTCCTTGAAGGTCATTGCCAGTCCCAAAGAATCGTATAATGCTTTTAACTCAGCTTCCGGCATATTCTGAAATCCATCAAAAACTGCCACATCCGCAGGCTCTTCAAATTCCGTGATTAAGGTCTCCGGTTTTTCCATTCCGGTCTCTCTGGAATCCACCGGGTTGATGCAGTGATTTTTGATCGCTTCCAGTTCCTGGTCTGTCACGGCTCCTTCCACAACGTAGGTGGTTGCAGTGCGGATGACCGGTTCCTCTTCTTCTCTCAATAACTTCACGCACTGTTCCGCGGAATCGGCCCTCTGGTCAAACTGCCCCGGCAGGTATTCCACGCTGAATACTTTTGCGCCCTCTGAGATAAATTCCTCCTCGTAGACGTCGTCTACCGGCGGCTCGGAGAATACGGTTCCCAGAGCTTTTTGGTAGGTCTCCTCTGAGACGTTTTCTATATCATAACGGATCAGGACACGCACGCCCGTTACGGTCTTGATGCCCAGGTAACTCTTGATTTCAGATTGTAATTCTTTTGCTGCCACGGCATAGGCAGGCTTTTTTTCTACATAGACTCTTCTTACGTTACTCATGAAAAACCTCCTCTTAAAATCTTTTTAAATTGATATTTGCTGTGATTTTGGGGTTGTGTAAATTTACACCGCCAGGATGCTGTCCGGCGATATCATATCTGTTGATAGTATAACATCCCTCTCAAAATTAGGAAAATTAATATATTTAATTCCATTTATAAGTATTACTAATTTCTTTCACACCCTGTTCTTTTTCTATTTTATCACAGATCACCGCCTCCGCATACATTGACTTATTTATTAGCAAAAATTATAATATACCCATATATTTATTAATTTAAGGTTTAACCAATTTTCCATTGAAAAATTCTATATGGACCATAAAACAACCCTATGACAAAACCATATCACAAACCATAAGAAACAAAATAAATCCACACAAAGGAGCTTCCCATGGATATCAACTACGAATTATACAAAGTATTTTACCACGTTGCCGCCACTTTAAGTTTCTCAGAGGCCAGCAAACAATTATTTATCTCCCAGTCCGCAGTCAGTCAGTCCATCAAGACTCTGGAAAAGAAGCTGGGGCAGCCTCTTTTTATCCGCAGTACAAAGAAGGTACAGCTCACCCCTGCAGGAAAGGTTCTGCTAAAGCACATTGAACCTGCCATGAATCTGATCCGCCGGGGGGAGGATCAGCTTTTAGACGCAGGTACCCTGGGGCTTGGGCAGCTGCACATCGGAGCCAGCGACACCATCTGCCGCTATTTTTTGGTGCCCTACTTAAAACAATTTCACAAAAAGTTCCCTTCCGTTCCCATCAAGGTCACCAACGCCACTTCCTTAAGCTGCGTGGATCTCCTGGAACAGGGAAAAGTGGATCTGATCGTCACGAATTTTCCAAACGTCCGGCTGAACCACTCCTACATACAAAAGACCGTCTCCCAGTTCACCGACGTCTTTATCGCCAACCCTGCTTATTTTCATCTGGAGGACAGGGAACTGAGCCTGGCGGAGTTAAAGCGCTATCCCATCCTGATGCTAGACCGAAAAAGTACCACCAGCGAATTTCTCCACAACCTCTTTCTGCAAAACCAGTTGGAGCTGATCCCTGAGATCGAACTGAGCAGCAACGACCTTTTGATCGACCTGGCAAAAATCGGGCTGGGGATCGCCTTCATTCCCGACTACTGCCTCACCGGACAGCCAAAGGATCTCTTCATCCTGCGCACGAAGGAAACCCTGCCCCCAAGGCAGCTCGTCGCCTCCATCAATCCCAATCTGCCGATCTCTGCCTCCACAGAAGAGTTCTTAAGACTGCTTCCTCCAAAAAGCCTCTAAGATCTCCCCGATATTTTCCCTGTTACAGACCGCATAATCTTCCCACTCCCTTGGGAAGAGCCTGCGGTATTCACTCAGCAAAAAACGCTCGTCCAAAAGAGCGATCACTCCGGTATCCTCTTTCGTTCGAATCACCCTCCCCGCCGCCTGCAAAACCTTATTCATTCCCGGATAGCGGTAGGCATAGGCAAATCCCTCGCCACTCTGTTTGTCAAAATACTGCTTTAAGATCTCCCTCTCATTTCCCACCTGCGGAATCCCGGTTCCCACAATGACGGCTCCTATTAAAAGCTCCTCCTTTAAGTCGATCCCCTCTCCAAAAATACCTCCCATCACACAAAAGCCCGCCAGAGACTGCTCCCGCTCCTTTGCAAATTCTCCCAAAAACTCCTCCCGCTCTTCCTCCGTCATCCCATTTGTCTGAACAATGCAATCCATCCTCCCCTGCGCCATTGGCAAAAATTGCTCATACACCTGTTCCATAAACTTATAGGATGGAAAGAATACCATATAATTTCCTTTTTTCGCAGATACGATCTTCTCTATATAAGATGCGATCCTCCAAAACTCCTCTTCATTCCTGCGGGTATACTTACTGCTGACCCCATCCCCGATCAAAAGGCAACTCTGTTCTTTCAAAAACGCCGTCTTTGCATAGACCGCATAATTATCCTCTCTGGAACTTAGCAGCTTTTTGTAATACTGAATCGGAAGGAGCGTCGCCGAAAAGAAAATCGTACTCCGTCCCTTATCCAGGCATTCCTGAAGATTCAAGGACGGATCCACACAGAACAGCTTCATCATAAAGTGCCCGTTCTCCAAAAACTGGGTATAGACGACATAATGCTCATCCAGTCTCTCATACATATTCAGGAAATGGCGTACCTTTAAATAGAGATCCAGAAAATCCTTCCTGCCCGGAAATTCCACATTTTTTTGTAAAAACGTATCCGCCGCCGCACCGAAGCGCATCAGTGCAAAAGCAAGACTGGAGATATTCTCATAGAGATGATAATTTTCCGTACACTCCCTCTTGTAACTCAGGAGAATCCTATTGCATTTCTCCAGTTCAGCCGCCACCTTGCCGCTGTAGGGCTTCACCAGTTTTTTCACCGCCAGAAAATCTTCCTTTATCAGCGCGCCGCTGTACATACTCCTGCCCCGTTCCACCAGATTATGCGCCTCGTCCACCAAAAAGAGATATTCGCCCTTAACGCCCTCCCCGAAAAATCTCCGCAGATAGACATTGGGATCAAACACATAGTTATAGTCGCAGATAATATTATCAGACCAGGTCGCCGTATCCAGACACAATTCAAACGGGCAGACCTGATGTTTTTTCGCCTGCTCCCAGAACACCTCTCTGGTCAGGAGCTCCTCCTCCTGCAGCAATTCAAATACCGCATCATTCACCCTGTCGTAGTGCCCTTTCGCATAGGGACAGGCGTCGGGATTACACTCCATTTCCTCGCACAGGCACATTTTTTCCTTTGCAGTAATAAGGAGTGTCTTCGCCCGATACCCTTTCTCCTTTAACAGTCCGAAGGTTTCCAGCGCAACCGTCGCCGTAATGGTCTTTGCCGTGAGATAAAAAATCTTTTCCGCCAGATTTTCTCCCACTGCCTTCACTGCCGGATAAATGGTAGAGATGGTCTTTCCAACCCCGGTGGGAGCCTGGATAAATAGGATCTTTTCCCTGTGGATCGTCCGGTAAACGTCCGACGCCAACTCCTTTTGTCCCTCCCGATAGGGAAATGGAAAAGGCAGATCCTTTATGGACTCCTGGCGGATACATCTCCACTGATACTGAAACTGGGCCCATTTCTCATATTCCCCAACAATCTCAAAAAACCAATCCCTCAGTTCTTCTATCCCATAAGAAATGACAAACCGCCGGATCTCCTCCGTATCCAGATTACAATACGTCATTTGTACGTCGATCTCCTCCAGCTCATTCTGAGAAGCATAAATATAGGCATAACATTTTGCCTGGGCGAGATGGACGCCGACGGGCTCCTCCAAATAAGACAGATCCATATAAACGCCCTTGATCTCGTCCACCGTGACCCGCTTTTCTTTTATGATCCCATCGGCACGCCCCTCGATGATAAAATGATAGTTTTCCTTGGGGATCTCTATTTTCAGGGGAAACTCCGCATGATAAGAAGCCCCCATCCTCCTCTGGATCTTTCTGTGTATCCGGCTTCCCTCCTGCATTGCCTCCGCCTGCATACTTCGCCCTCTGCGGTTGTCAATATCTCCGGAACGCAGAATAAATTCCACCAGATTGCGGACGGAAATCTTAATATTCTGCTTTTCCCGTTCTGTTTCTCTTTCGCTCATAATTTCACCCTGTTACCATTATAACATATGCTTTGCACATGCCGCCCCGCTTTGGATGCCATTTGGCATAATATCATGTATGACCATATTATAACATATGCTTCGCACATGCCGCTCCGCTTTGGATGCCATTCGGCGGGGTATCATGTCTTTCGACATTATACAATTTCTAGTTTCCTGCAAAATAAAAAGCTCTACAGTCATAATCTTTGACTATAGAGCATATTTATCTTATGTATGGCTTTTTTAAGCAACTACATATTTTTGTACTGTGTTTTCAAAATCATTGTTCATACCGCTGTATGTTACTGTTAACACTCTTGATACTCCTAATCCTAATACTCCTAAAAAAGATTTTGCATCAATGATTACGCGGTCATAGGAAATGTCAATATCAAAGTTGCATTTAACAGCGGCCTGAACGAAATCCTGTACTTCTTGTCTACTTTGTAACCTGATCTGTTTCTCGTTCATAACTATCATTCCTTTCACCTTGTTTGTTTTCCTTATTATAGCTTAGAATTATCCCATTTTTTCTCATTCTTGTCAAATCTTAACGTCATTTATACATAATATATTTTTTACACAATTTTTACAATACTGCTTATGTTTTTTTCCTGTCTTATTCATATTTTTATTTTTTTCGAAACTAATTTCCCCTTATTTTCGCTTTTTTTCTGTTTGATCTGTATAATTTTATTTGTTCCTTTTTGTATATTTTGTACATTGTCCACAAATTATACGCTTTGATTTGAAAAATTTGCATAAAAAGCCATTTTTCACCGCTTCAAAGGAAACCTTGACCTTTTTTCCTGTCCTGACTATAATGTCTATGATTCTGTATTTTATTCTATTTTTACAAGAAAGGAACCGTTTTTATGCATCTTTCCGATTTTTTTGCTGACTATCCTGAGGTTGCCATCGGTTTTTCCGGCGGCGTAGACTCCTGTTACCTCGCCTATATGGCAAATCAATATGCAAAAAAAATCCTTGCCATCTATTATAAAAGTGAATTTCAACCTGAATTTGAGCTGGCAGACGCCAGACATTTCTGCCAGGAGTACGGGATTCCCCTGAAGATTTTGCAGGCGGATATACTGACGGATTCCCGGATCGCAGATAATCCATGGAATCGCTGCTATTACTGCAAACACCGGATTTTTTCCGCCATCCAAAAAGAAGCTCTCTCCCAGGGATTTTCCGTTCTACTGGATGGAACCAATGCCTCCGATCAGAGTGCGGACCGCCCTGGCATGCAGGCATTAGAAGAGCTTTCCATTCTCTCACCTCTTCGTCTCTGCGGATTAAAAAAGTCTGATATCCGGCAGCTTTCAAAGGAAGCAGGACTCTTTACCTGGGACAAACCCGCCTATGCCTGCCTTGCAACCAGGATCCCTGCCGATACAAGGATCACTTCAAAGCTTCTGAAATCCGTGGAAACCTGCGAATCCCTCCTCTTTTCCATGGGCTTCCATGATTTTAGGGTACGGGTACGGGATTCCCATGCTCTTTTACAGGTCGTCGCCAACGAGTATTCCTTTGCCGAAAAAAAACTGGAAACGATCCGTGCGCAGTTTTCCCCCTATTTTTCGGATGTCTTGTTAGATCCTGTGACCCGTTGAGCATTCACAGTGTTCTCATTGGAAAACTCTATGTCTTATATCATGTCGGAGTATTCAAAAAAAATTTCATATACTATAAAAAATCCTCCGGATAATTTTATCCGGAGGATTTCTTATAAGCAGGGACAGAAGGACTCGAACCCTCGACATTTGGTTTTGGAGACCAACGTTCTACCAACTGAACTATATCCCTATACTACTTACATACCTTCAAAACTTCATACAGTCTTCCGATTTCTCTCCGCTCTCTTTTTTCTTGGTCAAGCCCTCGACCGATTAGTGACAGTCAGCTCCATACATTGCTGCACTTC
>CAUAFT010000005.1 GCA_958428365.1 uncultured Lachnospiraceae bacterium
CTTATTCTCTTGGTTTTATTATGAAATCCTTGAGAATAAGCTGTCAACTTTTTTTATACCACACCATTGCTGGATTAAATATATACAAATGAAAGGAGAAATATTATGGCAACAATTAGAGTTACACCAGATGAATTAAGAGATGCAGCCACTTTTTTAGGAGACAGATTGGAGGCGATCAATGGAGAGGTGCAGTCATTAAAGACCAAAATTGATGACATTGTTTCAGAATGGGAAGGTGCTGCACAGAATTCTTTCATTGATTCTTTTGAAAATGATATGTATCCAATTTTAAGAGATACACTTCCACAAGTCATTGAAGGAATCCAGGGTCAGTTGACGGGAGTAGCAGATACTCTGGAAGAAGCGGACAATAAGATCTCTGAAGCATTCAAAGGCTAATGGAAAAAGGTATCTCGAACAACTCCCTGGTCAGGGGAACGAGATACCTTTTTTAGGATCATTCTTTCACAAACTCAATCAACCCTTCTCCCATCTTATTAATTCTTGCCAGAGAGCAGACTTCAATGCCCTGTTCGTTTAATTTTTCACGTCCCGGCTGGAAAGATTTTTCAATCAGCACTCCCACACCGGCAATCGTGGCATGGGATTTGCGGATGAGACGGATGGCTCCGGTTGCAGCCTCTCCGTTGGCAAGAAAATCATCAATGATCAACACATGGTCATTTTCGGAAATAAAATCCTTAGAAAGAGTCAATTCATAGCTGGTTTCCTTTGTGTAGGAGGTAACCACAGTCTGATAGAGGTCCTGATTTAAGACTTTGGAAGGCTGCTTTTTTAAAATCAGCATTGGGACCTCTAACGCGAGCGCAGTCATAAGAGCCGGGGCAATGCCGGAGCTTTCAATCGTTGCAACCTTTGTGATGCCGTGGTCCTTAAAATGCTTTGCAAATTCTTCACCGATTTGCTTCATCAATTCCGGTTCTACCTGATGGTTTACAAAGCTGTCTACTTTTAAAATATCTTCATTTACGGCAACGCCGCGTTCTAATATCATATCTTCTAATAATTTCATAGCAATACACCTCGCACTTTTTTTCCAGTATAGCATTTTTTCGGACAAGAAAAAACCTTTTTGTGTGGAATAAAAGAATTTCATATCACACGATGTTTTGTAATAGAACGTTAAGTATGTTATACTCTTTTCATGAAAGTTACAATTTTATGTGTGGGGAAAATAAAAGAAAAGTTCTACCGGGACGCTGTCGAAGAATACAGAAAACGTCTTGGAAGGTATTGTAAATTAGAAGTGGTTGAGACAGCCGATGAGCGAACGCCGGATGGCGCGGGTGCGGCTTTGGAAACACAGATCAAAGATAAAGAAGGGAATCGGCTGCTGTCGAAGATAAAGGATACAGATTATGTTATCGCCCTTGCGATTGATGGAAAGATGCGGGATTCAGTGGAGTTGGCAGAGCATTTGGAACAGCTCGGCGTCCAGGGAAAGAGCCACTTGGTATTTGTAATAGGAGGGTCCCTGGGCTTGTCAGAGGCGGTTCTACGGCGGGCGGATGAGAGGCTGAGTTTTTCTAAGATGACATTTCCCCATCAGTTGATGCGGGTGATCTTGTTGGAACAGATCTATCGCAGTTATCGGATAAGGAATGGAGAACCATATCACAAATGAGTACTGAAAAATGTATAAAAAGAGAAAAGGAGAAAAAAATGAAAGAATTATCAAAATTAATGGATTACCGCCCCGATGTACGGGTGGTAGACGCCACATTGCGTGACGGAGGTCTGGTGAACGATTTCTACTTCAAAGACGAATTTGTAAAGGATTTATACCAGGCAAATCTAAAAGCAGGTGTCGACTACATGGAATTTGGCTACAAAGCCTCCAAAGAAATGTTTGAAGAAAGTAAATTCGGAAAATGGAAATTCTGTAACGATGATGATATCCGGGCAGTTGTAGGCGATAACGATACCGATTTAAAGATTGCCGTTATGGCAGATGTGGGAAGATGCGACTATAAGAGTGATATTATCAACAGGAGCGACAGCCCCATCGATCTAATCCGTGTGGCAACCTATCTGAATACGATTCCATCTGCCGTAGATATGATAGAGGACGCCGCAAAGAAAGGCTATGAAGTGAGCTGCAATATCATGGCGATCTCCACAGCTCAGGAAAAGGATCTTTCCGTGGCGCTGGATGCTCTTGGACAGACCCCTGTGGACGTATTTTACATCGTTGACAGTTACGGCGCACTCTATCCGGAACAGATCGCCCGCATTTCAGATGTATATATGAACTTTGCTGCAAAATACGAAAAGAAAGTAGGCATCCATGCCCATAACAATCAGCAGCTCGCCTTTGCAAACACCATTGAAGCCGTCGGCGACGGAGTAGACTGGCTGGATGGAACCTATTCCGGTATGGGACGCGGTGCGGGCAACTGTGCGATGGAGTGTTTATTGGGATTCTTACGCAATCCAAAGTATCATATAGCGCCTGTGTTACAGTTTATAGACAGGCATATAGCAAAACTCCGTCAGGAGGATGTGGTCTGGGGATACGATTTACAATATTTAATGACGGGAATCTTAAATCAGCATCCGAGAACCGCGATTCAATTTACAAAAGAAAAAAGAACGGATTATTTTGAATTTTACAAAGAGGTTGTACAGCAGGACTAAGATGATATCATTGACAATAAGGTTTTAAGTCCGATATGATAGTATCATAGGGAAGAGGAAATAATAACGGAAAAAACAACTAAGATGGAGGAATAAAAGATGTATGACGTATTAATTATCGGAGCAGGAATTGTAGGAACATCCATCGCAAGGCGTCTTTCCCGATATCAGCTTTCCATCGGGATCCTGGAAAAGGAAGCGGATGTTTCCATGGGAGCAACAAAAGCCAACAGCGCTATTGTCCACGGAGGATATGCGGAGGCAAACGCAAAAGTAAAGGGACGTCTGTGCTACAAAGGCCGTGTACAGTTCGAACAGTTGAATAAAGAATTGAACTTCGGTTTTCGAAAGACCGGCAGCCTGGTTATTACAACGGACGAAAAGGATCTGCCCAAACTTCAATCCATGTTGGAAAACGGTAAGAAAAACGGACTGCCCGATTTAAAGATTCTCAACCGGGACGAGATTCTTGCCATTGACCCGAATATCAATCCGGAAGTGGTCTACGCCCTTTACTGCGAAGGAGCCGGCGTTTGTTCTCCTTATGAGATGGCGATCGCCATGGCGGAAAATGCAATCCATAACGGAGCCGAGCTATTTTTAAACACAGAGGTAGATCACATTGAGAAAAAGGAAGAGCATTTCCTTGTCCGCACAAATAAGGGGGATTTTGAGAGCCGTTTTATCGTAAATGCCGCAGGACTTTTTTCCGACAAGGTGGATCAGATGGTAAATGAACAGACCTTTGACATACGTCCGCGTTCGGGAGAATACCTGTTATTTACTCCTGGAACAGGAAGCGTATTGAATACGGTCGTTTTCCAAATGCCGTCAAAAATGGGCAAGGGGATCCTCGTAACCAGCACCTATCATGGAAATCTCCTCCTTGGACCGGATGCCATTGATGAGGATGGAACAACGGACCGAAGCACTCACCTGGACCGCCTTTGGAACATCTATCAGGAGGGGCTCCATACCACGGACAAGATCGAACCGCTGCAATTTTTAAGAAGCTTTACCGGGGTACGCGCGGTATCTTCCACGGATGATTTTGTAATCGGAGCCACAAAGACGCAGGGCTTTATCAATGCCGCAGGTATCCAGTCACCGGGCCTGACTTCTTCCCCGGCGATTGCCGATATGATTACAGAAGAATTGCAGAATCAGGGCTTAGTATTGGAAGAAGATGCATCCTATGACCCATACCGGGCGCCGATCATAGAGAAAAAAGAGCAGATGCGTCCATTTGAGGAAATCAATGCACTAATTGATATTCCTTCCTGTCCGGAAAAAATCATCTGCCGCTGCGAACAGGTGGAAGAGGGAATCATTGTAGACTGCCTGCACCGGGGGATCCAGGTGACAACCGTGGATGGTGTAAAGAGAAGAACCAGGGCTTCCATGGGATATTGCCAGGGGATGTTCTGCCGTCCCAGAATCCAGGAAGTGATAGAGCGGGAGTATGGAATTAAAATTGACGGCAGAACCGATGTGGAAAAAGAAGGCGCTGTGAGAGTAACAAGTGAGGAATTTGTGAACTTCTGCAAAACACAGCAGAAATAATGAACATTCAACAGAGAAATGGAATTTTTTGTTTTGAAATTTACAGAGAGGATGAGAATATGTATCAATTTACGGAGGACTGTCTGACAGGAGTAGAGATTATTGATGAAGAGCACCGTCGCCTTTTCTCGATGATTAACGAGGCATTTGCACTTTTAAATAATGATTCTGCTTCAGTTGCTGTAGTGAAAAATCTGATTTTGGAGTTAAAAAAATATGCGGCGACACATTTTGCACATGAAGAGGCTTATATGGAGAAAATCAACGACCCGGAGCTTCCGAGACAAAAAAAAGAGCACGCCCAATTCACAGAGAAGGTAAATGGATTCGACTTAGAGACGCTGGATGAAAAGAACGGCAAAAAAGTACTGGAAGAGCTGTTGGAATATCTTTCACGCTGGCTCTATGGTCATATTCTGGGAAGCGATATCATGATTGGAAAAATCAAACCAATAGAACAACAGGAAGATCCATTTGCATTTAGCGAAAAGTATGTGACCGGAATCGAGCTGATCGACAATGAGCATAGACGTCTCTTTGAGATCATCA
Source organism: uncultured Lachnospiraceae bacterium (assembly GCA_958428365.1). Taxonomy (GTDB): domain Bacteria; phylum Bacillota; class Clostridia; order Lachnospirales; family Lachnospiraceae; genus Maccoyibacter. The sequence continues at coordinate 4,774 of CAUAFT010000005.1, forward strand.
AAGAGACCAGTGAATTGACAAACGATATCCTTTTCAATGATAAGTATGATGATATTAAGATGATCCTTTCAGAATTAAAGGACTATACGGTAATGCATTTCAGAGATGAAGAGGCACATATGGAAAAAGTAAAGTATCAGGGATTAGAAGCCCAGCGCTGTGCTCACCAGGCATTCGTGGATCGATTAAACGAAGTGAATTTAGAGCAGGTTGACGGAGACCAGGAGGGCTATTTAAGAGAGCTGATCGCCTTCCTGCTTGACTGGCTGGTAAACCATATCTTAAAAATGGACAAGCTGATCCCGCGGGATGTTTAAAACGGATGATCCTTTACGGAAAAGGAAACCGGAAAACGAAAACATGAGGAGAAAATGAAATGAAAAAGCGTATTGCAGCCATGCTGTTAGCGTTCGTTCTGCTCTTTACTATGGAATCGGAGACGATCTATGCAGTAAATCAGGAGCCAATCGGACAGTCTGCAAATGAAGTAAAGACAGAGGAAAACGAGGGAACGCTTTCAAGCGTGGAAGAACAGACAGACTCCCAGGAAGAAGTGTACTATACTGTAACCTTTGACACCGCAGGGGGAAACAGTGTGTTCTCCATGCAGGTAACAGAGGGCGAATGTCTGGATGAAAGCACGGTTGCAATACCGGAAAAGCAGGGATATCTGTTCGGGGGATGGATTGCTTCAAACGGTTTGGATTATGATTTTTCCACGCCGATTGACAGGGATATCACCCTTCAGGCACGGTGGACGCCGATTACTTACCAGGTTCGGTTTGACGGCAGCGGCGGAACCGGAACCATGCCGGATCAGTTATTTACATATGACCGGACGGATGCTCTGAATAAGAATCAATTTTACCGGAAAGGATATCTGTTTGAAGGCTGGCGGACGGAGGATGGCAAAGAATATGCGGATGGGGCTTTCGTAAAAAATCTGTCCTCCCAGAACCATGCGTCCATTCTATTGAAGGCAGTCTGGCGGGAGGGAAATTATAAGATCCACTTCCATGCCAACGGCGGAACCGGAAGTATGAAGGATCAGGTATTCTCTTACAATAAATCCCAGAAACTGTACGCAAACGCCTACAAGCGAAGCGGTTACACCTTTGTGGGATGGAATACAAAGAGGGATGGAAGTGGAATTTCCTATACCAATAAGCAGAAAGTAAAAGCCCTTACGGAGAAAAACGGAGAGACTATCACGCTCTATGCCATGTGGAAGGGAAAGACTTATTATGTGCAGTATGACGGAAACGGCGCCGATGGAGGAAGCGTGGGAAAGACCACCCACATCTATGGAACAGGCAGCCGTCTGGGGACGAACCACTTTCATAGAAAAGGTTATACCTTTGCGGGATGGAATACGAAAAAAGACGGTACCGGAACCACTTACAAAAATGCCGGAGTCGTGTCGGATCTGACTACAACGCAGAATAAAACCATTACCCTCTATGCCAAGTGGAAGGCTGTCAAGTATACTATCACCTATGATAAACGCGGAGGAAAGTTTTCCAAATCCTATAAAAACACTTATACCATCGCCACAAAGACCTTTACTCTGTCAAAACCCACGAGAAAGGGCTATGATTTTGACGGCTGGTATAAGGATACAAAATATAAAAAGCGAGTAGATCAGATCAAGCAGGGCAGCACCGGAAATCGCAAGGTCTATGCAAAATGGGTACGCTGTACCAGGAAAGCAACCTCCAAATCGGCAAAGATCACCTATTGCAACGCCACGGGAACCGGAAAGATCCGGGTAAAGGCGACAGTGAAGAAGCGAGTTGCAAGCTCCGACGACTATTATTATCTGGTTTATGTGAACCCAGGTAGCAAAAAAGCCTATAAGATGGCGGCAAGATCCTACAAAAAGCAAAAGTTGAGCTTTTTGTTAAAGACCTCAGAAAATCAGGGATATGCCCTGGCGAATTACCGGATTGCCGTCAAAAAGGGCGGAAAATACCGGATCATCAGCAGCTTGGCCTATATCAAAAATCCGGAGCGGGCAGCCAAAAACAAATCCAAATACCATCTTGGAAAGACCAAAAAGGGGATCCAGTTTTCCCGCAGTATGGAGGAACTGAAAAAAACCGGTGCAAAAAACACCTTTTTGAACGTCACCGCATCCATGGTCTGCAATGGAAACGTACCTTATGAATATAATGGAAAGACCTATTATTTCAACAATATGAATCACTATAAGCAGATCGTTGCGGAATGTAATCGGAAGAAGATCAACGTCTCCATGCAGATCCTGCTGGACTGGACCTGGAGAAATACGGATCTGATCGCAGCAAAAGCCAGGGTCTCCGGTGCTGCGCCTTACTATACCTGGAATGTTACCAGCAACAGCGCGAGGGAAAAAATGGAAGCTATCTTCTGTTATCTGGGAGAGACTTTCGGGCAGAAAAACTGCTATGTCTCCAATTGGATCTTAGGAAATGAGATCAACAATCCGGATGGCTGGAATTATAAGGGAACGATGTCGAAAAAATCTTATTTTAAGAGCTATGCCATCGCCTTTCGCAGTCTCTACTATGCCGTCAGAAGCCAATACTCCAACGCGAAAGTCTTTATTTGCATGGATTCTTGCTGGAATACGGCAGAAAACGGTTACAGCACAAAGGACTCCATCACGACCTTTGTCAAAGAACTGAACAAGCTGCAAAAGGGTATCAAATGGAATCTTGCCTACCATGCCTATTCCCATCCGCTGACCAATACCGATGTCTGGAATGGATATGGCATCAGTCATGAGACAAGTACTCCATATGTCACCATGGAGAACCTTCAGGTGCTGACCAATTATATCAAAAAGCACTACGGTTCCTCCGTCCGGGTCATCCTTTCAGAGCAGGGCTATTCCTCTGCCGGCGGAGAGAAGAATCAGGCGGCAGCCCTTGCCTACAGCTATTATATTGCAGCCTGCAACCCCATGGTGGACGCGTTCATCATTCGAAGCTATGAGGATCATCCGGTGGAGGTGGCACAGGGACTGAGCATGGGAATTGCCGGTAAGAAAGCATTTCAGGTTTTCAAATATATGGATACCTGGCGATCGGAAAAGTATACAAAGAAGTATCTGAAAGTCATCGGCGCAAAATCCTGGAAACAGATCGTGCGGGGATACAAAAAGAGCAGATCCTGGAGAATGTACCGACGTTGACAAAAGCGAGAGAGGTAAGAGTTTATGCGAATGTATGATTTGATTCTCAAGAAAAAAGAGGGAAAGGAACTGACCACAGAGGAGATCTATTACATGATAGAGGGCTACACCAAAGGCGGGATTCCCGATTATCAGATGTCTGCTATGACCATGGCAATCTGCTTTCAGGGCATGAGCAAAAAGGAGACTCTCGATCTGACTCTTGCCATGCGGGACAGCGGAGACGTGCTGGACCTGAGCGGGATCGATGGTATAAAGGTGGATAAGCACAGCACGGGAGGCGTGGGGGACAAGGTCTCCCTGGTGCTGGCACCCATTGTGGCGTCCCTTGGCGTTCCGGTGGCAAAGATGAGCGGCAGAGGGCTGGGACACACCGGAGGAACCATTGACAAGCTGGAATCCTTTGAAGGGTTTTCCACAGAACTCTCCGAGGAAAAATTCATAGACAGCGTCAACCATATCCATCTCGCCATTGCGGGACAGACCGGAAATCTTGCCCCTGCCGATAAAAAACTCTATGCCCTGCGGGATGTGACCGCCACCGTAAACCAGCTTTCTCTGATCGCCAGCAGTATTATGAGCAAAAAGCTGGCTTCCGGGGCAGACGCCATTGTGCTGGATGTTAAGACCGGAAGCGGAGCCTTCATGGAAAAAGAAGAGGACGCCATCGCTCTGGCAAAAGCCATGGTGGATATCGGAAACCGCGCTGGAAAAAAGACCGTTGCTCTGATCACCGATATGGATGAACCTCTTGGAAACGCTGTCGGAAATGCGCTGGAGGTAAAAGAAGCCATGGAAGCGCTGCGGGGTAACGGACCAAAGGATCTGATGGAGGTAGTCTCAGCCCTGGGAGCTCAAATGCTGGTTTTAGCTGGAAGAGCGGAGAACGAAGAGATTGCGGTGCATCTGATCGAAGAGACATTGGAACAGAAGCAGGCATGGAAAAAATTCGGAGAATTTATCGAAAACCAGGGCGGCAATAAAGAACAGCTTCTTCACCCTGAGCTTCTGCCAAAGGCCCGTTACGTCATCCCCGTGCTGGCGGAGGAAGACGGATATGTGGAAAAAATCCATGCCCGAAAGATCGGCAGCGCCTGCATGACTCTGGGAGGGGGCAGGGAGACAAAAGAAAGCGTCATTGATCTGTCCGTCGGCGTGATCCTGAACAAAAAGAAGGGGGAAGCCGTAAAAAGAGGGGAGGCACTCACCTATATCCATGCCAATCACAGAGAAAAAGCCATCACTGCCTCCGCAATCATCCAAAGCGCCTATGAACTGGCAAAAGAGCCGATGGAAAAGGCTTCCATGGTGAAACAGATTATCCGCGAATAAACAACTTGTATTTTCCATATAGTAAACTATGAAAAATAAAAAGTTGAAATCAGTCAAGCAAAACATGGTGGAATCCTTAGAACTGCCCAAGGATCTGATCTATGGGGATTCCATTGTGACCATTACCGGTCGAAGAGAAGTTCTGATTGAAAACTATAAGGGAATACTGGAATACACCGAAGAATATATCAAAATCCAGGCAAAAAACGCAAAATTAGCGGTCTATGGCAAACAGCTCTCCATTGAATATTATACAAATGAGGATATGAAGATTGTCGGATTTGTAAAATCAATAGAGTATGAGGCTTAGGAAAAATGACTTCGTTATTACGATATTTGTCGGGATATATACAGGTGAGACTGACAGGATATGCCACAGAGCGTTTTTTTCATCTGTGTACGAATCACAATATTTTTATCTGGGATCTGCGGCGTTGTGAGGATTCTTATGAGTTTTACATGAGCCTGCAGGATTTCTTTTTGATCCGTCCCCTGGTCAAAAAAACCAGGACGCGGGTTCGAGTGCTCCATCGCTACGGCTTTCCCTTTTTTTTACACCGCTATCGAAAAAGAAAGCTGTTTTTGCTGGGATTTCTTCTGGGAATTGTTATTATCTACGCTTTTTCCTGTTATGTCTGGAATATTGAGATCTGCGGCAATTCCGTTCTCTCCCAGGATACGATCTGCCGTTATCTGGAGCAGGAGAAGATCCGGGTGGGCGTTGCCAAAAAGGATGTGGACTGCGAGGAGTTAGAAGCAAAGCTCAGGCAGCATTTTTCCAATGTGATCTGGACCTCCGTCCGCTTGGAGGGCACAAAACTCACGGTAGACGTGAAGGAAAATCTGGTCACAGAGGAACCGGATCAGGAGGAGAAGGAAGAAAATGAGACTGCCAAAGATCTCATAGCCGATAAAGAGGCTACGATCTTACAGATCGTAACAAGAAGCGGAACGCCGAAGGTCAAAGCCGGGGATAAGGTGAAGAAGGGAAGTATTCTTGTATCAGGAAGAATCGACATCTTAAACGACGCCAAGGAAGTGGTGGATTATCAGTACTGCAAGGCGGACGCCGATATTCTGGCGCAGACCTCCTATTCTTATGAGTATGAAGTGCCAAAAAAAATTCAGAAAAAGGTATATACCGGGGAAGAAAAAAATCGTTATTCTCTCTGGTATCACAAAAAATATATCGGTTTCTCCAGCCAGAAAGTATCCTACCGTCTCTATGAAAAGGAGAGCGAGAAGAAACAGCTTCGGCTTTTTCAAAATTTTTATCTTCCGTTTTATATCCAAAAAGACACTTATAAAGAGTATCAGGTAAAAAATTTTGAAGTGGAAAAAAAGGAAGCAAAAGCTCTTGCCGCAAAGGATCTGGAGGTCTTTCTTTCAAAATTAGAAGAAAAAGGGCTTCAAATTACGGAAAAAAATGTTATGATGGATACAAAGAAAAATGAGTATGTATTTCAGGGCACCATCTTAACCGAAGAAAAATTCGGAACTTATCAGGATACGGAAAAGTTAGAAGTGCCCAAACAAGAAGGAACTGTAGAAAATGAGTCTGAATGAAATAAGATTGGATATCCCGGCGGAACACATGGCGAATGTATTCGGGGGATGTGACAAAAATATGAAGATGATCGAACGCACTCTTAACGTGACCGTGGCTGTGCGAGAGGATGGAATGAAGATCCTGGGAGACAACGCGGGGGTTAAGAGTGCTTCCCGCGTATTCCTGGAACTGGTGGAATTGAGCAAACGGGGAAATGAGATTACGGAACAGCAGGTGAGATATGCCCTGGATCTGGCGGCGGAACAGGAGAACATCTCCGTTTTGAAAACCATCGACGACGATCTGATCTGCCATACCATAAACGGAAAGCCTATCAAGCCCAAGACCCTGGGGCAGAAAGACTATGTGGACGCCATCCGAAAGCAGATGGTGGTCTTTGGCATCGGTCCTGCCGGAACGGGAAAGACTTATCTGGCAATGGCAATGGCGATCACAGCTTTTAAGAACGAGGAAGTGGGAAGGATCATCCTGACCAGACCTGCCATTGAGGCGGGGGAGAAGCTGGGATTTCTTCCAGGAGATCTGCAAAGCAAGGTGGATCCGTATTTAAGACCGCTCTATGACGCACTCTACCAGATCATGGGAGCGGAGACTTTTCAGAAGAATATGGAAAAGGGATTGATCGAGGTGGCTCCTCTGGCTTATATGCGCGGACGTACCCTGGACAATGCCTTTATCATACTGGATGAGGCGCAGAACACCACGCCGGCGCAGATGAAGATGTTCTTAACCCGTATCGGCTTTGGCTCTAAGGTGGTCATCACCGGAGATGCTACCCAGAAAGATCTGCCGAAGGGAACGGTATCGGGACTGGATGTGGCGCTTCGGGTCTTAAAAAAGGTGGAGGGAATCTCCATCTGTGAACTTTCCAGCAAGGACGTGGTACGCCACCCGCTGGTGCAGAAAATCGTACAGGCCTATGAAGCCTATGAGAAGAAAGAGACAAAAGAGAAGAAGAAAAAGCCGGGGGCAAGAAGATGAAAGAACATCGTTTTATCAGAAGACGGGTTCTTGGAATCGGTCTGATCGTATTATCCACAATTTTGTTTTCCCTGCTGATGGGAAGCCGGGCGGAAATGGCGCTGGACGAGATGCTGGTGCTGTTCTTCATCGACTTTGTATTTCTGGCGGTTCTTGTCTATTTTCTGGAGGAGGAACGGTTCCTAGGGCGGCTGCCGGGAAAGGAGAGCAATGATTTTAAGACCATTGCCATATTGTATCTGCTTGGGATGGCGGGAAATTATCTCTGCCTCTATCTGCCGAATTATATCACGATCTCCTTCGCCTTTGCTCTTTTTATGACCCTGGCCTCAAACAGGGAGATGGCGCTGACCATGGGGATCTTCATGAATCTGACCCTTGCCGTGGCTCTGAATCAGGACATCCATGTGCTGATGGCGTCCATACTGATGACGCTGCTGGGCGTTATGCTTGCCCTGGCGGGACGGAAAAAACAATCCTATTTGTGGGTGCAATTTCTTGTATTCTTTGGTACAATAGTTATCATAATGTCCTGTTACTATGCACAGTATCTTCAGATAAAAAGAGAAGTCCTCTTTTTGGCAGGGGCAATGGCAGTCATCAACCTGCTCTTTATGGAGATCGGAGGAAGGGTCTTTTTCCCGAAGGCGGAGAAGATCGCATCCAGCGTCTACACAAGTCTGCTGGATGAGGAATATCCTTTAGTACAGTCCATCCGTCATTTTTCCGAGATCGACTATTCCCATGCGGTGCGCGTCTCCGGTATCTGTGGAGAGTGCGCAAGACTTTTGAGTCTGAATGAAGAGCTCTGTAAGGCGGCGGGATTTTATTACCGTATTGGACGGATGGAGGGAGAACCCTATACGGAAAATGGGGTGATCCTGGCAGAAAACGCCTGTTTTCCCAAGGATCTCATACAGATCTTAAAGGAATATAACGGAGAGCTGACAGCAATCTCATCCAGAGAATCCGCCGTGGTACATATGGTGGACCGGGTTGTGACAAAGCTGGATCTACTGGATAAAAAAACATTTTCCACAAACTGGAATCAGGACATGCTGATCTACCAGACTCTGAACGAGGATTCCTCCACCGGGATCTATGATGAATCGGGACTCAGTATGAATCAGTTCCTGAAGATCCGCGACTTTTTAGTGAAGGGAGATCATCTGTTTTGACCGTAACATTTGAGAGCGAGGTAGAAATACCCTTTGATTTTGCATATGAAAAGACAGCAGAGGAAGTAATCGAAAAGGCGATTGAACTGGAGAAGTTTCCATTGGAAGCGGAGCTGAATCTGCTTTTGGTGGATAATGATGCCATACGGGAGATCAACCGCACCTACCGGGAGATCGACCGGGCGACGGATGTATTGTCCTTTCCCATGATCGACTATGAGACGCCGGGAGATTTTTCCAAAGTCGAAGGAGAGATGGGGGAGAATCTCAATCCCGACACAGGCGAGGTCCTTTTGGGGGATATCATCCTGTCCGTGCCGAAGGTGTTGGAACAGGCGCAGGAATATGGACACAGTCCCAAAAGGGAGTTTGCTTTTTTAATCACGCATAGTATGCTGCATTTATTCGGCTATGACCATATGGAGCCGGAGGAGGCGGCAATTATGGAAAATAAACAAAAAAAGATCCTGGATTCTTTGGGAATCACAAGATAGTTGAGGAGGAATCAGACATGAAGAAACATGTTGCAATGTTTTTCGTTGTTTTATCTGCATGCGCCCTGGTTTTCACAGGCTGCAAAAAAGAAGATACATCATCAGAGACCAAAACAGAGAAAACAACCGAGAAAAAGGAAACAAAGAAAAAGACCGCAGACAGCGTGAATCCGCTGACCGGGGAGGCGATGGACAGCGAGCAGGCGAAAAAACGTCCGGTTGCCATCATGATCAGCAATATCGAACAGGCGCTTCCTCAGTATGGAACGGGGGCTGCTGATGTGATCTACGAATGTCCGGTAGAGGGCGGACTGACCCGTATGATGGCGATCTATCAGGATTATTCCGATTTAGAGCGGATCGGCTCTGTGAGAAGCTGCCGTCTCTACTTTCCGGAATTTGCCAATGAGTTCAACGCGATCTATGTCCACTATGGACAGGCTGCCTATGCGGAACCGTTTTTAGAGAGCGGAGAGGTGGATAATCTGAACGGATTGGACGCTGTGGGAAGCAAGGTCTTTTACCGGTCCTCTGACAGAAAAGCACCTCATAACGCCAACACCAGCACGGAGGGCATCAACGCAGGCATTGAGCAGATGGGTTATGCCACAGAGTTGGAGGATGGATTCGGAACCCCGTTTATATTTGCCGAAGAAGAGGACGGCGTTGCTTTAAAAGATGGTGAAGACGCTGTGGTAGTTGCTCCAGGCTATGTGGTAAATAAACCATGGTTCGTCTATGACAAGAAGAGCGGCGAGTACAAACGCTTTGAGTACGGCGAAGAGCAGAAGGATGCTTCCACCGATCAGCAGCTGAGTGTAAAGAACATTCTGATCCAGTGCTGCAGCTGGCAGTATGAGGTGGATAACAAGTATCTGAACATTAACACCTCCTCCGGCGGAGACGGTTACTATATTACAAATGGAAAAGCCATTCCGGTGACCTGGAAAAAAGAGGGCAGCCGCACCCATTACTATGACGCTGAAGGCAATGAGATCACTATGAATCAGGGCAAGACCTGGGTCTGCGTCGTACAGGATTCCTATGCAGATAAGATTGCATTTTACAGCAGTGAAGAGGACTATACTGCAAAATAGTTTTGAGGTTTTTTATGAGCGATAATAGAAAAAAAGAATCCAATTTTTTAGTACAGGGTTCTATTCTGGCAGTTGCTTCGATCATCAGCCGTATCATAGGGCTCCTTTACAGGGTCCCTTTAACGGCGATCATCGGTGACAATGGAAACAGCTATTATAGCTGCGCATATGAGATTTACAGTATGCTGCTTTTGATCTCGTCTTACAGTCTGCCTATGGCAGTCTCCAAGCTGGTGTCTACAAGAGTGGCAAAGGGCGACTTTAAGAATGCTTTCCGGGTGTTTAAGGGGGCATTCTTATTTGCCGTATGTTCCGGTGTTGTGGCGTCTTTGATCGTATTTTTTGGCGCCGAGGTCATCACGCACATTATGAAGACTCCTCTGAGCGTCTTTGCCCTCAAAGTATTGGCACCGACGCTGATCGTCATGGCAGTTCTTGGCGTATTGAGAGGTTTCTTCCAGGGAATGGGAACTATGATGCCAAGCGCAGTCTCCCAGATCATCGAACAGATCATCAATGCCATTGTCAGCGTGTGGGCTGCCTATATGCTGTCTTCTTACGGAAAGAAGATAGGCGCGGTGCTTGGAAGCAGTGAGGATTATGCGGCGGCTTACGGTGCTGCAGGCGGCACGCTTGGAACGGCTATGGGAGCGGTCTTTGCCCTGTTGTTCTCCATCTTTGTGTTCGCCACTTACTCTCCGGTATTTCGAAAAAGGATCAAACAGGGCAGGACAAAGAGAACAGAGAGCTACGGCTATATTTTCCAGATCCTGATCTTAACCATTGTTCCGGTACTTCTCAGTACTACTGTCTACAATATCAGCTCCGTCATCGACCAGGGAATCTATAAAAACGTGGCATTACAGCAGGGATATACCAGCAGGCAGATCGACAATTGGTGGGGGATCTTTTCCGGAAAATACAAGGTTCTGACAAACGTTCCGATCTCCATTGCCTCCGCCATGGCGGCATCCTGTGTTCCGAGCCTGGCGGCAGCCTATGCAAAGCGGGATGCGAGATTAGTTCGCAGCAGGATCAATTCTTCCATCCGCTTTATCATGGTGATCGCGTTTCCATGTGCCGTGGGGATCGGGGTTCTGGCGTCTCCGATCATGCAGCTTCTCTTTGGGGATGACGGAAAGGTCGTGGAAAGTATGCTGCGGATCGGAGCTGTCTCCATTGTATTTTATTCCCTGTCTACCCTGTCAAATGGACTACTGCAGGGAATCAACCGGATGCGGGCGCCGGTAAAAAATGCTGTGATCGCGCTGGTTTTACACCTGGGTGTTCTCTTCGCCTGCCTGTACGGGTTCCATCTGAGCATATACTCCGTGGTCATCGCAAATGCTTTTTTTGCCTTTATCATGTGCTTTTTAAACGCCCGGTCCTTAAAACGTTATACCAGATACCGACAGGAGGTTTTAAAGACTTTCCTTGTTCCAGCCCTTTCTTCCGGCATCATGGGAGTTGCCGTTTACTACGCCTACCGCTTCATACATAAGCTGGTTGCAATAAACGCTGTATCCACCCTGCTCAGTATTTTGCTGGGAGGCATTATCTATGTGATCTGTCTGTTTTTGTTGAGAGGACTGAATGAGGAGGACGTGTTATCCTTCCCGAAAGGTCATACGTTGGCACGGATTTTGAAAAAATTACATTTATTGAGATAATCTGTATAAACTGAAAAAAAGCTGCGAATACTGTTTTGGGGTGATATTATGAACAAAACAAACCGTATCCGCACTTTTTTTATCCTGGGGGCAGGCGTTCTCATTGGAAGCTATTCCCTTTGGAACTATTCGGTGCAGATGAGAGAAGAGATGGATGCAAAAGAAAAACAACAGACAGAGCAGGTGAAGGAAGAGGCGACCAGGGAGACCGGAGCGTCAAAATCAGCCTACGAATATGTCATTGTAAATGAGAACGGGTATCTGACCGTCTATAAAAAAGATTTAAAGACTGTATACTTTAATACGGATATATCCTACCGGGAGTTAAGCACGGAATTACAGGAGAAGATCGACAATGGATATCCGATCCAGGATACACAGGAGCTGTATGATTTTTTAGAAAATTATTCTAGTTAAATACCGTATAGTATGTTATAATCGCTCTTAAGGGAGCGTGATCAAATGAAAACAAAAGAAAAACGGGAATCATCCTTTTTAAACAGACTGTTTACTGGAATTTCCCTGATATACCTGTTATTGGGGATTCTGTTACTTGTGATTCCCAAGCTGCAGATGGAGTACGTCTGCTATGGGATCAGTGTCGTACTGGTTATTCTGGGAATTATTTTTATTGTAAAATATTTTCTGACGGAATCCTATAAGAACCTGAATCAATACGGTTTTTCCATCGGAGTCTTTTTGGTTATTATCGGAATCTGTACTCTGGTGAAAAACGATCAGATGGCGAAGAGCTTTCAGCTCTATATCGGAGTCTGTATTCTGCTGACTGCCATTGTAAAGCTGCAAAATGCCATGGATCTAAAAGCGTTGAAGGACAAGGCATGGGGTGTGATCTGTATCGTCTCCATGGTTATTATGGCTTGTGCAATCATCATCATTATCAATCCGTTTTCGGATCACAATTATGAAATTGCACTTACATATTTCAGCCTCCTCTTTGACGGAGTGATCAGTCTGTTCAGCTACAATTATCTGGCATTCCGGCTGAAACGCCATGAGAAGAGGCAGCAAAAAAAAGCGGCGGAACAACAAAAAGCCCTGGCAGAGCAGGAAGAAAATGCGGCCGATTCCGGCAGCGCGTCATCATTTGCCGAGGAGTCCCATGAGGAAGAGCCTTCTGACACTTTGCAGCAGGAAACTGTCTCAAAAACGGAGCAGAAAGCGGAAGCGATCAGGAAATACGAAGCGGATGACAATGAATTTTCGGAGCTTTTTTAGAGGATTTGAATATGTATGACGTAATAGTGATCGGAGGCGGTGCGGCAGGAATGATGGCGGCAGTCAGCGCAGCCAGAGAGCAGGCATCCGTTCTGATCCTGGAACATATGAATTGCTGTGGAAAAAAGATTCTTTCCACAGGAAACGGAAGATGTAATTATACGAATAAAATGCAGGGCATCGAATATTACAGAGGCGATGACCCTGCCTTTGTATTGCCGGCGCTGGAACAGTTCGGCTATGAGCAGACCATTGCCTTTTTTCGCAGTATCGGTATTGAGCCAAAGGAGAAAAACGGGTATGTCTATCCAAGGAGTATGCAGGCGTCCTCCGTCAGAGATGCGTTTTTCCTGGAACTGAAGCGACATTATGTGAAGATAGAAGTGAATGTGGGTATCCGTTCCATCTCACCAAAGGGGAACTGCTATGAGATTTCCACAAAAAACGGCGTTTTTCGGGGAAAGACCTGCATTCTGGCAACGGGAGGAAGATCGGCAAAATCCACGGGAAGCGATGGAAGCGGATTCTTGTATTTGTCTCCCCTTTCCCATGAAGTGAACGATCTGACGCCTGCCCTGACCGGATTGAAAGCAGCAGAACCATTCGCAGGCAGGCTCGCCGGAATCCGCACCGAGGCGGAAGTGACTCTCTTCGTGGGGGACAGGGAGACTGCCAGGGATCGGGGCGAATTGCAGTTGACCGACTACGGGATCTCAGGGATCCCCGTATTTCAGGTCAGCCGTTTTGCCACGAAAGCTCTTAAGAAGGGGCTCACGGTAAGAGCAGAGGTGAATTTTTTCCCGGAATACTCTAAAGAGGAGGTCTTAAACCTTTTAACAGAGCGCTTTCAGAGTTTTTCTTATCGCCGTGCAGGTGAGGCGCTTATCGGGCTTTTGAACCGGAAGCTGGCGGAGGTTTTATTGGATTACGCCAAAATTCCCTTTGAGAAAAAAGCCGGATCATGCAGTAAAAAGGAACTTTTGCGTCTGAACAGCTATCTGACTGCATGTACCTATGAGATTACGGGATCGGGAAAATTCGAGCAGTCCCAGGTCACGGCGGGAGGCGTTGTCACAAAGGAGATTCATGCGCATACCATGGAATCCAGGCTGCATCCGGGACTATACTTTGCCGGAGAGGTGATGGATGTGGATGGAATGTGCGGCGGATACAACCTGCAATGGGCGTGGAGCAGCGGCTATCTTGCCGGAAGATCGGCGGCAGAACGATGTAGGACAGTGTGACAGACGGAGTAAAATATGATTCGAATACAACAGCTTAGAGTACCTTTAAAACATGAGAGAGCAGACATCTTAAATAAAGCGGCAAAACTTTGCAGGATCCCTGCCAAGCAGATTCAAAAAATGGAGATTGTAAAACAGTCCGTGGACGCCCGGAAGAAAAATGAAGTATGCTATGTCTATACCGTGGATTTTTTTACGGATCAGGAGGAAAAGATCCTCAAAAAGGTTCACGATAAAAATATTATGTCAATCAAAAGAACGATCTATCATTTTCCAATGCCGGAAAAAGGGCATGTCTCTTCCAGACCCGTTATTATCGGAGCCGGTCCGGCAGGGCTTTTCTGCGCCTATGAGCTGGCAAAGGCAGGAATGTCTCCGATACTGTTGGAGCGGGGAAAATCCGTGGAGGAGCGTCAGAGGGATGTGGAAGAGTTCTGGAAAACGGGAGTGTTGAATACCGCCTCCAACGTACAGTTTGGGGAGGGCGGCGCGGGAACCTTCTCCGATGGGAAGCTGAATACTCTCGTAAAGGATCGCGAGGGACGAAGCCGCCATGTTTTAGAGACCTTTGTGGAATTTGGCGCGGACTCTGGTATTCTCTACGAAAATAAACCCCATATTGGAACAGACGTTTTAAGCCATGTGATTGCCAACATGAGACAGGCAATCAAAGAGGCAGGAGGAGAAGTGCGTTTTTCCACAGAGGTGACGGATTTTCGGATCGAGCAGGGAAGACTGACCGGATTGGAGCTTAATAAAAACGAGTGGTTGGATACGGAGATGGCAGTCCTTGCCATCGGTCACAGTGCAAGGGATACCTTTTTGACCCTGTACCAGAGACAGATCCCCATGGAGGCGAAGGCATTTGCCGTGGGATTTCGGGTGGAGCATCCCCAGGAGATGATGAACCGGATCCAGTATAAGGGAGCAGATATGCGCTATCTAAGACCCGCCTCCTACAAGCTGACCTCTAATTTTGAGAATGGAAGGGGCGTCTATTCTTTCTGTATGTGTCCCGGCGGTTATGTGGTGAATGCCTCCTCCGAGGAAGGACGGCTTGCCGTCAATGGGATGAGTTATCACGACAGGGCTGGGGATAACGCGAACAGCGCCATTATCGTCAGCGTGACGCCGCAGGATTTTTGCGCAGATCCGGAAAAGATGAGACATCCGCTCTGCGGGGTGGAGTTTCAAAGAAGGTTGGAAGAGAAAGCCTTTGCCATGGGAAACGGCAGGATCCCACAACAGCTTTACGGGGACTTTCGGGAAGGGAAAATCAGCTCTTCCTACGGAGAATTTGGCAGCTGTACGAAGGGACATACGGAATTTGCACCCCTTCATGAGCTTTTGCCGGAGGAGCTGACAGAGACTTTTGTGCGGGGAATGGAATATTTTCCGAGATATATTGAGGGTTATAACCGCTATGACGCGATCCTGTCGGGAATCGAGAGCCGGTCTTCCTCTCCGGTGCGGATCCGAAGAGATGCGTTTTTTGAGAGTGAAGTGAAGGGGATCTATCCCTGTGGTGAGGGCGCCGGATATGCCGGAGGGATCATGTCGGCGGCAATGGACGGGATGAAGGTGGCGGAGGCCATTGTGAGATCTCAGTGTTAGATTATTTAGAATGGAAGGTAGGAAGAAGTGGCAGAATATTCACCAATGATGCAGCATTATCTACAGATGAAGGAAGAATATAAGGATTGCATTTTATTTTACCGTCTCGGAGACTTTTATGAGATGTTCTTTGAGGATGCCAAGATCGTATCGAAGGAGCTGGAGCTGACGCTGACGGGAAAGAGCTGTGGGCAGGAGGAGCGGGCGCCCATGTGCGGGATTCCGTTTCATGCTTATGAGAGTTATATGAACAGGCTGGTGGAAAAAGGGTATAAGGTTGCGATCTGCGAGCAGATGGAAGATCCAAAGCAGGCGAAGGGGATGGTGAAACGTGAGGTCATCCGGGTCGTGACGCCGGGAACAAATATCAACGAACAGGCGTTGGAGGATGGAAAGAATAATTATATTATGTGCATTGTTGCCATTGCGGATCGGTTTGGAATTGCCACGGCGGATGTGACCACGGGAGATTTTTTTGTGACCGAGGTGGACAGCGAGCGGAAGCTGATGGATGAGATCTATAAGTTCTCTCCTACGGAGGTGATCTGCAACGAGGCTCTTTTCATGAGCGGACTGGATATGGAGGATCTGAAGAACCGGATGGGGATCGTACTCTATTCCCTGGAGAACTGGTATTTTGACGATACGCTCTGCGAGAATACGTTGAAAGAGCATTTTCATGTGAATTCTTTGGAAGGGCTGGGACTGGTGGACTTCGACTGCGGAGTTCTGGCGTCCGGGGCGCTTTTGAAATATCTTCTTGAGACGCAGAAGAACTCTCTGGAGCATATGTCGGCGATCCATCCCTATGTCACGGGAAAATTCATGATCCTGGACAGCTCCACGAGAAGAAATCTGGAGCTGGTGGAGACGCTGCGGGAAAAATCGAAGAGGGGCTCTCTGCTCTGGGTGCTGGATAAGACGAAGACGGCGATGGGAGCGAGAACGCTGCGCTCCTACGTGGAACAACCGTTAATTGAAAAGGAGGCCATCAATAAACGGCTGGACGCCATCCAGGAGCTGAATCAAAGAGTGATAGACCGGGAGGAACTGCGGGAATACCTGAATCCGGTTTACGATCTGGAACGGCTTTTGACAAGGATTACATACCAGACGGCAAATCCCAGAGATCTCATCGCATTTAAGAGTTCCATTGGAATGATCCCACATATCAGACAGATCCTGACGGACTTCCAATCGGAGGAGATCCAGGCTCTCTGTCAGGATATGGATACCTTAGAAGATCTGTATACCCTGATCGACGAGGCGATCGAGGAGGATCCGCCCATCATTGTGCGGGAGGGCGGAATCTTAAAAGACGGTTATCACGAAGAAGTGGACAAGCTGCGCCAGGCAAAGACGGAGGGAAAGACCTGGCTGGTGGAGCTTGAGACCAAAGAACGGGAAAAGACCGGGATCAAGAATCTGAAGATCAAATTCAACAAGGTATTCGGTTATTATCTGGAAGTCACCAACTCCTTTAAAGATCTGGTGCCGGATTATTATACGAGAAAACAGACTTTAACCAACGCGGAACGCTACATCACGCCGGAGTTAAAAGAAATGGAGGATATGATCCTGGGGGCTGAGGATAAGCTGGTACAATTGGAATACGAGCTTTTCCGTCAGGTCAGAGAGCGGATCGCTGAAAATGTAGTCCGTATCCAGAAAACAGCAAAGGCAGTGGCGAAAATCGACGTGTTTGCCTCCCTGGCGGTGGTATCGGAGCAGAATCATTACTGCCGCCCGAAATTAAATGAATCGGGACGGATCCACATCAAAGACGGCAGACATCCGGTGGTGGAGAAAATGATTACCAACGACATGTTCATTGCCAATGATACCTTCCTGGACAACCACAAAAACCGGATATCTGTCATCACGGGACCGAATATGGCGGGAAAATCCACCTATATGCGTCAGACGGCGCTGATCGTTCTCATGGCGCAGATCGGCTGCTTCGTTCCGGCGGAGTCGGCGGATATCGGCATTGTGGACCGAATTTTTACCAGGGTGGGAGCCTCGGACGATCTGGCTTCCGGGCAGAGTACCTTTATGGTGGAGATGACGGAGGTTGCAAACATCCTGCGCAACGCCACGGGAAACAGCCTCCTGATCCTGGACGAGATCGGACGGGGAACCTCCACCTTCGACGGACTCAGCATCGCCTGGGCTGTGGTGGAGCATATCAGCAATCCAAAGATGCTGGGAGCCAAGACCCTGTTCGCCACCCACTACCATGAGTTGACAGAATTGGAGGGGAAGCTGGACAATGTAAACAATTACTGTATTGCCGTCAAGGAAAAAGGCGACGATATCGTATTTTTGCGAAAGATCGTAAAAGGCGGGGCAGATAAGAGCTACGGCATCCAGGTGGCAAAGCTGGCGGGCGTGCCGGAACCCGTGATCGAGCGGGCGAAGGAGATTGCCGAGGAACTGAGCCGCCATGATATTGCGGACTTTGCAAAAAAGATCGGCGATTCCAAATCCTCCTCTAAAAAGAAGAAAGAACATCTGGACGAGGTGGATCTGACACAGATGTCTCTGTTTGACACGGTAAAAGACGACGATATCATCAAAGAGCTTCAGGACATTGACGTGGGAAATCTGACGCCCATCGAAGCCTTAAATAAATTATACGAGCTGCAAAACAGACTGAAAAACCGCTGGTAACAGAAAGGAGAAGCTATGCCGGGAATACACTTATTGGAACAGTCCACCATAGATAAAATTGCCGCCGGAGAGGTAGTGGAACGCCCGTCCTCCGTAGTCAAGGAGTTGGTAGAGAACGCCATAGACGCCGGGGCGACAGCCATTACCGTAGAGATCAAGGACGGTGGAATCTCCTTTATCCGTATCACGGACAACGGTTGCGGAATCGACAAAAGTGAGATTCCCATGGCATTTTTGCGCCATTCCACCAGCAAGATACGAACGGTGGAAGATCTCATGACCGTTTCCTCCCTGGGATTTCGCGGGGAGGCTCTTTCCAGTATCGCGGCAGTTTCCCAGGTGGAGCTAATCACAAAGCCAACGGATGCGCTGACGGGAAGCCGATATGTCATCGAAGGATCCCAGGAGATCAAATTAGAAGAGGTGGGGGCGCCAAACGGAACCACCTTTTTAGTCCGAAACCTCTTTTATAACACGCCTGCAAGACAGAAGTTCCTAAAATCTCCCCAGACGGAAGCCTCCTATATCAATGATTTCATGGAACGGCTGGCGCTCTCCAGACCGGATATCTCTTTTCAATTTATCGTCAATAACCAGCCAAAACTCGCCACCTCCGGCAGCGGGGATCTCAAGGAAGTCATTTACCGGATCTATGGCAGGGATATTTCCATGAATCTCATTGAGGTGCATCGGGAATGCGAATTTTTGCAGTTGGATGGTTATATTGGAAAACCCATTATCTCCAGAGGAAACCGCAATTTCGAGAGTTATTTTATCAACGGCAGGTACATTAAGAGCAGCCTGGTCTCCAAGGGGATCGAGGACGCTTACAAGCTTCATCTGATGCAGCACCAGTTCCCATTTACAGTGCTGAATCTGCAAATGGACGGTTCGCTTTTGGACGTCAATGTTCACCCAGCGAAGATGGAACTACGGTTTTCCAACGGACGGGCGGTCTATGAATTTCTGACAGAGAGCGTACAGGAGGCGTTGAGCCACAAAGATTTTATTCCTGAGGTGGAGATCGGCGTCAAAAAAGATCATTCGGAAGAAAAAGCTGCAAAGACGGTCAAACCCCAGAACAAGCCCAAGGCAATGCCGGAACCTTTCGAAACCAAACGGATCCAACAGTTAAAAGAAGAGCAGGAGCAAAGAATAGATCCGATTCATAGATCTGATATGGACCATATTACGGAACCTGTCCGCAAGCCGGCTGATGACGTCTATATCCCAACAGGCGAGCAGCTTACGCTGCGGGAAACTTCCGCCTATGAGGAACATTTTTTAGCCCAGGACGCAAGGGCAAGACATCAGGTCATCGGTCAGGTCTTTGAGACCTACTGGCTGGTACAGTTCGAGGATAAGCTCTTTATCATCGACCAGCACGCCGCCCACGAAAAGGTTCTCTTCGAGCGGACTATGCGGGATTTTCGGAAAAAAGAATTTACCTCCCAGCAGCTTTCCCCTCCCATGGTGGTAAGCCTGAATATGAGAGAGGAAGAATTGTTAAAAAAATATCAATCAGAATTTGAAAAACTGGGATATGAGATCGAATCCTTCGGCGGGAAGGAGTATTCCATCTGTGCCGTTCCGGGTAACCTCTACAATCTCAACGAAAAGCAGCTCTTCATTGAGATGCTAGACGAGCTTTCTGAGGAGAGCGGTGCCAAAACCAGCGACGCCATCACGGAGAAGATCGCATCCATGTCCTGCAAGGCGGCGGTAAAGGGAAACCAGCGGCTCTCACGAGCGGAGATCGAGCACCTCATCGACGAGCTTCTGACCTGTGAAAATCCCTATCAATGCCCTCACGGAAGGCCTACCATCATTTCCATGACAAAATATGAGTTAGAAAAGAAGTTTAAGAGGATCGTATAACATCATGACAGAACAGAATCAAAACAGACCGCCCCTGGTGATCCTGACCGGTCCCACAGCCGTGGGAAAATCCGAATTGTCCATCGCGCTGGCAAAGGAGATCGGCGGCGCTATCATATCGGCGGATTCCATGCAGGTATACCGCTATATGGATATCGGCTCCGCAAAGATTACAGAACAGGAAATGCAGGGGATCCCACATTATCTCATCGACGAATTTATGCCTGACGAGGAGTTCAATGTGGTAAAATTCCAGGAATATGCTAAGCGCTACCTGAAAGAGATCTATGAAAAAGGACAGATTCCCATTCTGGTGGGGGGCACCGGGTTCTATATCCAGGCAGTCTTATATGACATTGATTTTACCACGGAAAAGGAAGACAGCGCTTACAGAGAAGAACTGGAAACCCTGGCAAAGGAACGGGGCGCCGTGTACCTGCATGAGCAGCTTCAGAAGGTGGACCCGGCGTCGGCCAAGGCGATTCATCCCAACAACATAAAGCGGGTGATACGTGCGTTGGAGTTCTATGAAAAGACCGGGACAAAAATTTCCGCACACAACGAGGCGGAGCGGCAAAAAAAGAGTCCCTATAACTTTGCCTACTTCGTGTTAAACGATCATCGGGAGCGCATTTATGAGCGGATCGACGTTCGGGTGGACAATATGCTGAAAGCCGGGTTGGTCGGAGAAGTCACCCGGCTCAAAGAAATGGGATACACCAGGGATATGGTCTCCATGCAGGGACTGGGATACAAAGAGATCTTAGATTACCTGGACGGGCGGGTCACTCTGGAGGAAGCCGTCTATATTCTGAAACGGGATACACGACATTTTGCCAAACGCCAACTCACCTGGTTTCGCAGGGAAAAAGAGGTGCAATGGATCGATAAGAGCCAATTTGGTTACAACGATGAAAAAATTCTGAATGAGATGAAAAAAGAATTAAAGGAAAGAGGAATCCTATGAGCATACAAAACATGACGGAAGAAATGATGAAACAACAATATCTCGATATGGGAATCAGCGGTGAGGTCTATGACTTCGGACATTCCATCGAAGCGGGCTTGAAAGAGCGGTTCGCACAGATCGACAAAAGAGCCGAGTACAATCAGCTCAAGGTCATCCGCGCCATGCAGAAGAACCGGGTCAGCGCCGAATGCTTCAACACCTCCAGCGGCTACGGCTATAACGATCTGGGACGCGACACCTTAGAGCAGGTCTACGCGGATGTGTTCCATGCCGAGGACGCCCTGGTACGTCCCCAGATCACCTGCGGAACCCACGCCCTGGCGCTGGCTTTGATGTCAAATCTAAGACCGGGAGATGAGCTTCTCTCTCCGGTGGGGAAGCCTTACGACACCTTAGAGGAGGTCATCGGCATCCGTCCTTCCAAAGGATCCCTGGCAGAATACGGGGTAACTTACCGCCAGGTGGATCTGCTGGCGGATGGTTCCTTCGATTTTGAAAATATTAAAAGATCCATTAATAATCAGACGAAACTTGTTACTATTCAGCGTTCCAAGGGATATCAGACCCGTCCAACCCTCTCAGTGGAGCGGATCGGAGAGCTGATTTCCTTTATTAAGAGCATCAAACCGGATGTGATCTGTATGGTGGACAACTGTTACGGAGAATTTGTAGAGGAGAGGGAACCTATTGAAGTGGGAGCGGACATGATCGTGGGATCTCTGATCAAAAATCCCGGCGGCGGACTGGCTCCCATTGGAGGCTATATTGCCGGGAAAAAGGAATGTGTGGAGAACGCCGCTTACCGCCTGACCTCTCCGGGACTTGGAAAAGAGGTGGGAGCCTCCCTTGGCGTGATCCAGTCCTTCTATCAGGGGCTGTTCCAGGCGCCCGTGGTGACAGCCGGAGCGTTGAAGGGAGCCATCTTTGCGGCAAATATCTATGAAAGACTGGGATTTGAGGTGGTTCCAAATGGAACGGAATCGAGACATGATATCATCCAGGCTGTTACCTTGAACACCCCGGAACGCCTCATCGCTTTCTGTCAGGGGATCCAGACCGCAGCCCCGGTGGATTCCTATGTCGCTCCGGAACCCTGGGACATGCCGGGATACGACGCGCAGGTCATCATGGCGGCAGGCGCTTTTGTGCAGGGTTCCTCCATTGAGCTGAGTGCCGACGGACCCTTAAAACCTCCTTACGCCGTCTATTTTCAGGGCGGTCTGACCTGGTATCACGCAAAACTTGGGATTCTTTGGTCTTTACAAAAACTTTACGAAGGAAACCTTGTAGACAAAACAAGGATGTGATAATATAAGTTATATGTTTTACAGTCGACGAGTTTACATAAATTGCTGTTAGAGAGAGTAGAAAGGAATTTATGCAAGAGCACAACACTGTAAAAGAATTGCCGGATACGGAAAGACCCTATGAGAAATGCTACGAAAGAGGCGCCGGATATCTGTCCGACGCGGAACTCCTTGCCGTGATCCTGCGGACGGGAACCAACGGTATAAGATCCGTGGAACTTGCCCAGAATATTTTAAACAGGCAGGATCGGGGACTGCTCAATCTCTATGATCTGAGCAAGGAAGAACTGATGGAGATTCCGGGTGTGGGAAAGGTAAAAGCCATACAGCTCAAATGCATTGCAGAGCTTGCAAAGCGAATGAGCCGTCTCTCTCTGCAAAAAACAGTTACCATGAAGGATGCAGGGAGCGTGGCAGAGTATTATATGGAACAGATGCGTCATGAGACAAAAGAGATTTTGCTCATCAGCCTGTTCACGAACAAGGGCAGACTCATTACGGAGGAAGTGATCTCCGTGGGGACTCTGAACAGTTCCGTCGTCTCCCCCAGAGAGGTTTTCTATGCGGCGATCATTCACAACGCGGCATATCTGATCATGCTGCACAATCATCCAAGCGGAGATCCGAGTCCCAGCGCAAACGACCGAAAGGTGACGGAGCGCATGGCGCGGTGCGGAGAGTACATGAACATCCGCCTGGCGGATCACATCATCATTGGTGATAACAGCTATTACAGCTTTAGAGAAAACGGACTGATATAAGTCAAGAGGAGAATACTATGAGCAACACATTCGGAATTGATTTGGGAACCTGCAACGTAAAGGTGTTCTGTAAAGCCACCGGAAAGGTCCTGAACGAGAAAAACACCATCGCAATCGTAAACAAGAATCAGATGTACGCCTACGGAGACGCGGCATACGCCATGTATGAGAAGGCGCCGGAGAACATCCATGTGACCTTCCCGGTCATCAACGGTGTCATCGCGGATTACGCAAATATGCAGACCATGATCTTTGAATTTTTAGAAAAACACGCAAAGGGAAAGGTGCGGGGAGCCGAATTTGTCGTTGCCGTACCTACGGACATCACGGAGGTGGAAAAGAAGGCGTTCTTCGATATCTTTGCCAAGAGCAAGGTAAAGCCAAAGGGCGTTATGCTCTGCGAGAAACCTCTGGCAGACGCTGTGGGACTGGGACTGGATGTCAATGAGCCTACCGGAGTGATGGTGGTGGACATCGGAGCCGACACCACGGAGATCTCCGTCATGTCTTTGGGAGGATTGGTTTTAAGCGACCTGCTTCACTTCGGAGGAAACCGGATCGACGAATCCATCATTTCTCATTTGAAGCGCACCTATAGCCTGGTCATCGGTCAAAAGACCGCCATGTCCTTAAAAGAACAGCTTGGCTACGGCGTACCGGGAGAGGACGACAGCATGGTGATCGTGGGCAGAGACTTAGTCAGCGGACTTCCGGTGGAGCGGGAGATTTCCACAGAGGTAGTCTATGAAGCGATTAAGGATAACTTAAATTCTATCTGCAATTCCATCAAAATGATCCTGGAGAAGACCCCGCCGGAGCTTGCGAAGGACATCATTCATTCCGGTATCTACATCACGGGCGGCAGCTCCAAGATACATCGGCTGGACGAACTGTTTACACAGATCACGGGAATCCGGGTCAACTGCTGTGAGAATCCGGAGGAGACTGTGGTACAGGGACTGAATAAGATCGTCTCCGACGATAAATTCAAACGTCTGACCTTTACTATGAAAACCAAAATTTATAAATAGAGGCATTTATGAAACGTAAAAAAACAAAATTTTCCATACCGGCAAGATATCTGCTCCTGGGATTGTGCGGACTTTGCATTATCGTAATGGTGCTGTCCTATTCGGCCGGCTCCTCAGGCGGCCCGCTCAACACTGTGGCAGGTACGATCTTCGTTCCTATGCAGAAGGGAATCAACGCCGTGGGCACTTTCTTTTCCAATAAATCCGACCGTTTCCAGACTTTGGAATCCGTCATGGCGGAAAATGAGGCACTGCAAGAAGAGGTGGAAAAACTATCTACGGAATTGAATACCATCAAGCTGGAACAGTACGAGCTGGAAGATCTGCGGGAATTATACGAGTTGGATCAGAAATATCCGAACTATAAAAAGGTCGGGGCGAATGTCATAGGAAAGGACAGCGGCAACTGGTTCAACACCTTTTTAATAGACAAGGGTGAAAAGGACGGAATTGAGACGGATATGAATGTCATCGCCGGCAACGGTCTTGTAGGCATTGTCATCGACGTGGGACCTCATTATGCAAAGGTGCGTTCCATTATCGACGATACCAGCAAGGTCAGCGGCATGGTACTATCCACCTCCGGCAACTGTATCGTCAATGGAGATCTGGAAACCATGAACGAAGATTGTGAGATCCTGTTCACAAATTTGAAAGATGAGGATGATAAAGTAAAAAAAGGAGACCAGGTGGTCACCTCCTATGTCAGCGATAAATACCTGCAGGGTCTCCTGATCGGCTATATCAGCGATACGGAGATGGATTCCAACAATATCACAAAATCCGGCACCATTACTCCGGCGGCAGATTTTGAGCATCTGCGGGAGGTACTTGTTATTTTGGATAAGAAAACGGATGCCGTATCAGATTCGGAGTGAGCAAAATGAGAAGAAAGATTTCAGTACTATTGATCATTATCATATGTTTTCTGTTACAGAGTACCGTATTTAAGGCTCTGTCCTTTGCTTCCATTTCCCCGAATCTGCTGATCGTGGTGGTTTCCTCCTTTGGATTTATGCGGGGAAGGAAAGAGGGCATGTGCATCGGACTGATCAGCGGACTTCTTCTGGATATTTTTTTCGGACAGATCTTTGGCTTTTATACTCTGATCTACCTGGTGATCGGTTATGTCAACGGAATGTTCCGTAAGATCTTTTATCCCGACGATATCAAGCTCCCGATGATTTTGATTCTGGGAAGCGACCTTGTGCTGAATCTGATCATTTATCTGCTTCTCTTTTTACCGAGAAAAAAGACTGCGTTTGGTTATTATCTTTTGCACATCATGATACCGGAGATGGTTTACACTCTGGTTATTACCATAGCGCTTTATTTTATAATCCTGAAGATCAATCAGCATTTGGAACGAATTGAGAAAAGGAGTGCGGCAAAATTTGTTTGATAAGATAAAAGAAGTACTTGCAAATATACTCAAATCCAGATTGTTAGTGCTGACCATTGTGATGTTTGTTCTGAGCTTCATTCTGATTCAGAGAATGGTGAATCTTCAGATCATCAACGGTCAGGAGTATCTGGACAACTATACTCTGAAAATTGAAAAGACAAGGGATCTGGCAAGTACCCGCGGGAACATCTATGACCGGAACGGAAAGCTGTTGGCATACAACGAGCTGGCATATGCGGTTATGCTGGAAGACAACGGAAGCTACAACACGCGAAAGGAAAAAAACAAAGCCCTGAACAGCGAATTGTATCAGCTCTTAAAAGTTCTGGATGAGAACGGAGACGAGATCAAAAATGATTTTTATATCTCCTATTCCGAGGCAGATGGATATGAGTTCACCGTGTCCGGATCCACGCTAAAACGATTTCTTGCTGACATTTACGACCATACTTCGACAGATGACCTCAAGTATAATAAGGACTTAGGATACAACGAAGCGGAGGCTACGCCGGAACAGGTGATAGAGTACCTGGCTTCCGACAAACGCTACGGTATTTCCTCTAAGTACAGCGAGTATAATAAATACCGGATCCTGGTGCTGCGCTATGCGATTGCCCAGAACAGTTACCAGAAATTCATTCTCACCACCCTTGCCACCGGAGTCAGCGATGAGACAGTGGCGTGGGTCAGCGAAAACGCGGATGATTTACAGGGTATGACCATCAGCGAGGAGACCATCCGTAAATACAATGACAGTGAGTATTTTGCCCACATCATCGGCTATACCGGAAAGATCTCCACAGAGGAGTACGAGGAACTTTCCGAGAAAGACGATTCCTATTCTCTTACCGATGTGATTGGAAAATCAGGCATTGAGCAGGTGATGGATAAAGAACTGCAGGGCACGAAAGGCTATGAAAAAGTCAGCGTGGACAACCTGGGAAAAGTAGTGGAGACTCTGGAACACAAGGAGCCTACTGCTGGAAACGACGTCTATCTTTCCATTGACGCAGATCTCACCAAGGCAGTTTACGACCTTTTGGAGCAGGAGATTGCGGGAATCGTGTACTCCAAGATCATCAATGCCAAAGAGTTCACCTCCACAGGTTCTGCTTCCGATATCATGATTCCCATTGATGATGTGTATTTTGCCCTGGTGAATAACAATGTCATTGATTCCGATCATTTTTCGCAGGAGGATGCCAGTGCAACGGAGCAGGCGGTGTATGCGGCTTATACCTCCAAGGAGTCCGCTGTTTTATCCCAGATCGAAAGTCTGCTGTCAGGAAGCAGCGATACCCCGTTCGGAAGTCTGGAGGAGGAGTATCAGGATTACATCACGGAGGTGATCACCCGTCTGAAATCTGATGGGGTATTAGATAACGACGCCATCGACACCTCAGATGAGACCTATCTCAATTGGAAAGAGGGAACGATCTCCTTAAACACCTATCTGAACTATGCCATTACCAAAAGCTGGGTGGATATTACAAAGTTCAATGTGGATGAAAAATATTCCGATTCCGATGAGATCTTCCAGGCATTGTCTTCCTTTATTTTAGAGGATTTAAAAGAGGATGCCGCGTTTCGAAAGTTAGTCTATAAGTATATGATCAACCAGAATCTGATCAGCGGTTCCCAGCTCTGTCTGATTCTCTATGAACAGGGAGTTTTAGAGACAGACGAGGCGCAGATGGCTGCCTTAAGTAATGGCTCTGCCAGCGCTTTCAACTTTTTGAAAGAAAAGATAAGGAGTCTGGAGATCACTCCGGCGCAGCTTGGTCTGGATCCATGTTCCGGTTCCTGCGTGATCACCGATGTGAACACCGGAGAACTCTTAGCCGTTGTCTCCTATCCGGGATACGACAACAACCGTCTGGCGAACTCTGTGGACAGCGACTACTATGCTTCCTTAAACAGCAACCTGTCCCTGCCACTTTATAACCATGCGACCCAGCAGAGAACGGCGCCTGGTTCCACCTTCAAGATGATTTCCGCCACAGCGGGTCTGACTGAGGGCGTGATCACCACAGGAACCCAGATCGTGGACAAAGGACAGTTTGAACGGTTCGCCAACGGACCAAAGTGTTGGATCTATCCGAGCAATCATGGCAGTATCAACGTTTCACAGGCAATTCAACATTCCTGTAACTACTTTTTCTATGAGGTGGGTTATCAGCTCAGCATGTCGGGAGATACCTACAACGAGGAAAAGGGATTGGAGACCATTTCAAAATATGCCTCTCTCTATGGTTTGGATTCCACCACCGGAATTGAGATTCCTGAGAGCGAGCCGCAGATCGCCACGGAATATCCGGTTACGGCGGCGATCGGACAGAGTAACCACAACTTTACCACCACGGAGCTGGCAAGATATGTCACCGCCGTGGCAAATTCGGGAACTGTATACAATGAGACTCTGCTGCAAAAGGTCTGCTCCCCGGAGGGAAAGGTTCTGGAAGAGTTTGAACCGACGGTGAAGAGTCAGTTGGACGTGGTGGCAGGTTCCACCTGGGATGCCATTCATACGGGTATGAGAATGGTGGTTACCGACGAGCTGGATTCTTTCAATGATATGACAACGGAAGTGGCTGGTAAGACCGGTACGGCACAGCAGGTGGTAACGAGACCGAACCACGCACTGTTTGTGGGATATGCGCCTTATTCCAACCCGGAGATCTCCATTGCAACGCGTATTGCTTACGGATACACCTCTCACAATCCGGCAGATGTGTCTGCTAAGATTTTGAAATATTATTTTAAAGAAGCAGGTGAAGAAGAACTCCTGGACGGTCAGGCAGAGAGTGTGGGCGCATCCGCCAACACCATGGCAGACTAACGGGAACTGTATAACAGGAGGGATAGCATGGAACAGCAGGTAATTTTAAAGAGCAACCGCTATGGGATCAATCTTGTGCTCAACGAGGAGATGCCCTTTGAGGAATTGCTTCATGCGATTATTTTAAAGTTTCATGAATCAGATAAATTTTTCAAAAATGCAAAAATAGCGATCTCCTTTTCCGGCAGACATCTGTCCACGGAGGAGGAGATCCGGATCGTCGATGCCATCACGGAATCCACCAGTATTGAGATTCTCTGTATTCTGGACAATGACAGACAAAAGGAGCAGGATACCAAGTCCCAGATCGAGGAGGTCTTAAGGCGGCAGGAGGAGAGTACGGGGCAGTTCTATAAGGGAACGCTCCACTCCGGTCAGGTGTTGGAATCCGAGACCAGCATCGTTATCATCGGGGATGTGAACCCCGGTGCAAAGGTCGTGGCAAAGGGAAATATTGTCGTTCTGGGAAGTCTGGACGGCAATGCCTATGCCGGAGCCGCTGGAAATCCGGATTCGTTTGTAGCAGCGCTGCATATGAATCCGATTCAGATAAAAATTGCCGACTGTCTCGGCAGAAGCGAAGATAAGAGTCCGTTGGAAAGACTGCGCGGGCGAAAAAAACAGTTAGAACCTCAGGTAGCGTACATAAAAGAGGAAGCCATTCATATCGATGTGATGAAGAATGGAATATTTGAAAACTTTTATTAAGCGGAGGTCATAATGGGTGAAGTAATCGTAATAACATCAGGAAAAGGCGGTGTGGGCAAGACTACAACTACAGCCAACATCGGAACAGGCTTAGCACAGTTAGATAAGAAGGTCATATTGATCGACACCGACATTGGCTTAAGGAACTTGGATGTTGTTATGGGATTGGAAAACCGGATCGTTTACAATCTGGTGGACGTGATCGAAGGAAACTGCCGTCTCAAGCAGGCGGTGATCCGGGATCGGAAATATCCGAATCTCTATCTGATCCCTTCGGCTCAGACGAAGGACAAGAGCGCGGTAAATCCCGAACAGATGAAAAAACTCACCGAAGAACTGAAAGATGAATTTGACTACATATTGCTGGACTGCCCGGCGGGGATCGAACAGGGTTTTCTCAATGCCATAGCCGGAGCCACTAGGGCGATCGTAGTCACAACGCCGGAGGTATCTGCCATCCGGGATGCGGACCGGGTCGTAGGGCTTTTAGAGGCGGCGGAGATGGAACAGATCGAACTCATCGTCAACCGCATTCGCATCGACATGGTCAAACGGGGCGATATGATGTCTTTGAACGATGTCAGGGAGGTACTCGCCATCGATCTGTTAGGCGCCGTACCGGATGATGAGGCCATCGTCATTTCCACGAACCGGGGAGAACCTCTTGTGGGAAGCGATACCATGGCAGGCAGGGCATACAGTAATATATGCCGGAGAATCTTAGGATATGATGTGCCACTCATGAATTTTGAAAGTAAGGCCGGACTTTTTTCAAAAGTATCTGGTTTATTTAGAAGATAGGAGGCTGGCATGGGTATCTGGGATTTATGGAGCAGGAAAAGTTCCAAGGATTTCGCAAAGGACCGGCTTAAACTGCTGTTGGTTTCCGACAGGGTGGGCTGCTCCTCCGAGATTATGGAACTTATGAAAAACGATATTATTTCCGTGATTTCAAAATACATGGAAATAGATGAAGAGGAACTGGATATACAGATCACAAAGACGGAATCGGAGGATCACAAAGGCATGGTGCCGGTGATGGTTGCCAACATTCCGATCCGTGATATCAAACATAAAGGAAATTGAGGTCGTTATGTTAAGACAGTACAAATTGAAGGACTATGATTTTAGACTGGTGGTCTATGTGGTAGTGTTGACCATTATCGGAATACTGGTCATCGGAAGTGCAAATGAATCTGTTCAGGGCAAACAGATCCTGGGACTGTTCCTGGGACTGATCGTAATGGTGGGCGTGTCACTGATGGACTATGAATTTTTGCTACGTTTTTCCTGGGTTTTCTATGTGATCAATCTGGCGCTTTTGACAATGGTATTGATCATGGGAGACGACGCTAAGGGAGCGACCCGCTGGGTGGAGATTGCGGGAATCCGCTTTCAGCCTTCAGAGCTGGGTAAGATTCTGCTGATCCTGTTTTTTGCAGCGTATTTTGCAAAACATCAGGATGATGTGAACCGTCCTAAGATATTGATCCTGACATTGATCCTGGCGGGGATCCCGCTGCTTTTGATCGTAAAGGAGCCGGATCTGTCCACCACCATCGTAACTGCACTGGTTTTTCTGGTACTGTTGTTTATGGCGGGACTCAGTTATAAGATTATCGCAACGGTACTTGCGATCTTAGTACCTTCTGCTGCAATTTTCATAGCGCTGATCTTACAGCCGGATCAGAAAATTTTACAGGGTTATCAGTATAAGCGTATCATGGCATGGTTACAGCCTGAAAAATATGCGGACGATGCCTACCAGCAGCAAAATTCCATCATGGCGATCGGTTCGGGCCAGTTGTTGGGCAAGGGACTGAATAACACCGATGTCAATTCGGTAAAAAATGGAAACTTTATCTCTGAACCGCAGACAGACTTTATCTTTGCGGTGATAGGAGAAGAAATGGGGTTTGTTGGCAGCATCTTAGTGATTATTTTGCTCTTGCTAATTACCCTGGAATGTATCATAATAGCTAAAAAGGCAAAAGATTTATCGGGACGTCTGATCTGCTGTGGGGTGGCGGCATTGATCGGATTCCAAAGTTTTGTCAATATCTGCGTTGTAACCGGAATGATGCCGAATACCGGACTTCCGCTTCCGTTTGTAAGTTACGGACTGACGTCTCTGGTATCGTCCTTTATCGGTATCGGATTGGTACTCAATGTGGGATTACAGCCTAGAAAATATGGAACGGGGGATTCGTAATGAATATAGGTCTGATAGCACATGACTCAAAGAAAAAACTGATGCAGAATTTTTGCATTGCCTATAGAGGGACACTCTCTAAAAACGATTTGTTTGCAACGGGAACTACGGGACGTCTCATTGAGGAGATGGCAAACCTGAACGTACACAAATATCTGGCGGGACATCTGGGAGGCGTCCAGCAATTGGGCGCACAGATCTCAGCTAATGAGATGGATCTGGTCATTTTTTTAAGAGATCCGTTAACGCCAAAATCCCATGAACCGGATGTTACGCTTATCGCACAGCGCTGTGACGAGAACAACATTCCTCTGGCGACGAATCTGGCAACTGCGGAGCTGCTGATAAAAGCACTGGAAAGAGGAGATTTAGACTGGCGTGAAATGTACAAATAGATGGAAAGCAGCGGCTGTACTGTTGGTTTTTGGTACCATGGTTCTTGGCGGCTGTGGAAAAAACGAGGTGACTCTGGAAAATGCTTACGATGTCTATGAGACTTCGGCAAAATACGGGATCACCAACAATGGGAACTCCCAGTCCGCGGAATTTTTTGCGAAGGATCTGGTTGTGACAACGGATGAGAACCTGGGACTGGAGGAGACTACCGAGAGTGTGGCGGAATCCGCCGGAGTTTTTCGTACTACGGAAAAAGAGGCGGTTTATAAGAAAAATATTTTTGAAAGACTCTATCCTGCCAGCACCACGAAGATCTTGACAGCGTATATCGCCCTGAAGGAAGGAAATCTCGATGATATGGTCACTGTCAGTGAAAATGCCGCCAATCAGGCGAGTGATTCCTCTGTCTGTGATCTGAAAGCGGGAGACCAGATGACACTGAGAGATCTTCTCTACGGTCTGATGCTCCGAAGCGGCAATGATGCGGCTGTGGCAATCGCAGAGCATATCAGCGGCAGTGCGGAAGAGTTCGTGGTACTGATGAATGCCGAGGCGAAAGCATTGGGAGCTACCAATTCCCATTTTGTGACGCCAAACGGTCTCCATGACGAGGAGCATTATTCTACGGTATATGACATGTACCTGATCATGAACGCCGCTGTGCAGGACGAGACCTTTGTGGAAATTCTAAAAACAGCAAACTATACGGTCAATTACACGGACGCCGCAGGAACCCCGGTAACTCAGGAATGGCTCACCACAAACCAGTACCTGGCTGGAGAGGAGGAGATTCCGGAAGGAGTCACTGTCATCGGCGGTAAGACCGGAACCACGGGAGAGGCGAAATACTGTCTGGTACAGTACAATGAGAACGCCTCCAAAGAACCTGTGATCTCCATTGTGTTCAAGGCGGACTGCCGGGATAATATGTATCTTTTGATGAGTGAAATGTTAAAGAATTTTGCGAATTAATGTTGTTTTTTCTTCGGCGATATATTATAATTATTTTAAGAAAAATCATCTTTGTTTTCAAAATTGTATGAAATGTTTTGAATTTTAGATGATTTTTAAAAATTTATGGAGCCGGGAGGAAATGCCATGATAGAGATTATAGCAGGAGAAAAGGGAAAAGGCAAAACAAAGCATCTGCTCGACAGAGTGAACGAAGCAGTTCCAAAATCCAGTGGAAACATTGTATATCTGGACAAGAGTCAAAAACATATGTATGAACTGAGCAACAAGGTCAGACTCATCAACGTAATGGATTATCCAATCGAAGACTGTGATGAATTTATCGGATTCATCTGTGGAATCATCTCACAGGATCACGATCTGGAAGAATTATACTTAGACAGCTTTCTTACCATTTCCAATATGAAAGATGATGAATTAGAACATGCGATTGAAAAGCTGGATGGAATCAGCACAAAGTACGATATTAAGATGACACTCAGCATTTCCAAAAATGAAGCGGATCTTCCGGAAAACGCAAAATCTAAGATCGTTGTTTCTCTTTAAGCGTAAATATCATCGGGGCAGTCATTTTGACCTGCCCCGTTTTCTTTTTAATCCTCTGCCATACCCTTGATTCGACCATAGGCGCTGAAGAGATAGAGCCCGCTGATTCCCACTAAGGCATAGATGATTCTGGACAACCAGCTCATACTTCCAAAGAGGAAAGCAACCAGATCAAAGCGGAAGAATCCAATCAGCCCCCAGTTGATGGCACCGATAATCACCAGTGTCAAAAGAGTGTAATCTAAAACTTTTGAATTCATAGTAACCTCCTTTTTTGATAGTGTAACCCTCAGAGAAAAATTTATACTTAAGATTTTGTAAGTTTTTATCAGAAAACATTGTGAAAAAAAGGACATGGTGATACAATAAATGGAGCGATTTCAGGAAGGTAACAACATGAAAAAAAGAAATGGCAAGGTAGTCAGATACCGCAGACCATTAAAAATAAATATCGGGATGATCGTCTTTGGGATCATCCTGCTGTATCTGATCTTCAATGTATTTTTCTATCTGACTAAAAAGCACATATCCGTCTATGAAGTCCAGCAGGGAACCATTGCTACAAACCACGTTTATCGGGGATTGATCGTCCGGGATGAAGAGATCGTGACCTCTGCCTCCAATGGATATGTAACCTATTACTTACAGGATGCCTCGAAGGCAGGAGTTAAGACTCCGGTCTACAGCCTGGACACTACCGGAACGATATCCTCTCAGATGGAAGAGATCAGGGAATCAGAGGATCTCTTTGACGAGGAGGATTACCTGGAACTGGAAAGCACGGTACAGTCCTATACAGGCAGTTATGACAATCAGAATTTTTACAGCGTCTATTCCTTTAAAGATGAGATATCTGCAAAAATGATGGAGATACAGAATGTCAACGCCCTGGATTCCCTTGGTTCTGATGCCGATACCAGCGCTTTTCAGGTATATAACGCCACAAAACCGGGCGTGGTGGTCTATTACACGGATGGATATGAGAATGTGACCACAGATACTCTGACGGAAGAACTGTTCGACGAGAATCAGTATAAAAAAGTAAATCTGAAAGATCAGGAGACGGTGGGGTCCGACGTTCCGGTCTATAAACTGATCACCGATGAAAACTGGAACGTGGTCTTTAAAATATCCGATGAGCTGGCAGAGACTCTAAAAGATGATGATACGGTGGAGGTTCTTTTTAAGGATGACGGCAACAGCATCTGGGCTTATTACGACATTTTAACGATTGGAGAAAATTCTTATTTAAATCTGCAGCTGCGCACCTCCATGATCCGGTTTGCAAATCAGCGTTTTATCGACGTGGAGCTGCTCTTGGATGACGCGGCAGGATTGAAGATACCAAACACCGCCATCACCACAAAACAGTTTCTTACCGTACCAAAGGAATATTTCGTTCAGGGAAAGGATTCCGATACTTACGGTCTTGTGCTTGCCGGGGAGGAGGGAGACGCCTCCTTTGTAACGCCGGAGATCTATTACGAAAAAGACGACCTTTATTATATTGACGAGAGCGATGTCCCGAAGGGAACCGTCATAAAAAAACCGGATTCCAATGAGACCTATACCGTAAAAAAGACAGCGAAGCTCAAGGGTGTCTATAATATCAATAAAGGCTATGCCGTCTTCAAGCAGATCGACGTACTCTATCAGAACGAGGAGTATTCGATCTTGAAAACCGGCACCAGCTACGGAATTTCCCTCTACGACCACATCGCCCTGGAGGGGGATTCTGTATCAGAAAACGACCTGATTCATTAAAAAGGAGTGAAATAGATGTTAAAGGAAAATCTGGAAAAAGTAGAAGCACAGATACAAAAGGCATGCCAGGTATCCGGGAGAGACCGGGAGGAAGTGACTCTGATCGCAGTCAGCAAGACCAAACCTGTGGAGATGTTACAGGAGATCTACGATGCTGGCATCCGGGATTTTGGAGAAAATAAGGTTCAGGAACTGACGGAAAAATATGAGGTAATGCCAGAGGACATGAAGTGGCATATGATCGGACACCTCCAGCGCAACAAGGTGAAATACATAGTGGATAAGGTGGAACTGATCCACTCCGTGGACAGCCTGCGCCTGGCACAGGAGATCAGCAAGGAAGCGGTCAAGAAAAACGTCACAGTTTCCATTCTGATCGAGATCAATGTTGCCGGAGAGGAGACAAAATTCGGACTCTCCACAGAGGAGGTACTTACTTTGGTGGAGGAGGCTGCCAAGCTTCCAAATCTTCAGATCAAAGGATTGATGACTGTGGCGCCGCCGGTAGCAGATCCGGAAGAAAACCGCCCATTTTTCCGAAAAATAAAACAATTATCTGTTGACATAACTAATAAAAACATTGATAATGTAACTATGGAAATTTTGTCAATGGGAATGACAAACGATTATGCGGTCGCCATTGAAGAGGGAGCGACCATGGTTCGTGTAGGAACCGGTATCTTTGGAGAGAGAGATTACAGTAAGAAATAAGTTAGGAGAAAAAGCATGGGAGTTCTAGATAAATTTTTAAACGTAATGAAATTAAATCCAGACGACGATGATGATTTTTATGATGACGACTTTTATGACGATGAGGAAGAAGAAGTGAAAAAACCGGTCTTTCGCAAAAAATCGGAAGATGATGTAGATGATATGTTCAACGATCAGCCGGAACGGGACAGATCCTCAAAGACAACGACGAAGCTGACTCCGATTCGCGGCGGCAAAAAGACAAGCCACAACAATATGGAGGTCTGCGTCATCAAACCCACCTCCGTGGACGACGCCAGAGAGATTACCGAGACTCTTTTGGACAACCGGACGGTAGTTCTGAATGTAGAGGGACTGGATGTAGACATCGCCCAGAGGATCATCGATTTTTCTTCCGGCTCCTGTTTTGCCATCAGCGGAAATCTGCAGAAGATCTCAAACTACATCTTTATCATCACACCGCCAAGTGTTGAGATTTCAGGAGATTTTCTGAATCTGATGGACGCTTTTGACAGCTCTGCTATACAGACGGATTTCTAAGCCATGGGAAACGAACAGGATCTAATACAAAAACGTCTGCTGGATCTTTCCAGACAGGCCAACAGAAAGGGAATCGTTATTTTTAGCGATTTCCTTAATTTGAATGAGCAAAATCTTCTGGATTCCGTAAAAGACAGGATGGAAACGGACTTTGAACTCTGTGGAGGATATGAGTTTGCTGAACGGAAGATCGCTGCCTTTCTTCCGGTGGATCTGGGTTATGAATGGGATGATCCTCTCGCCTGTCTGAAGATCACCCCCGTTCACCCGAAATTTGCCGATAAATTGACCCACCGGGATGTCTTAGGAGCGGTCATGAATCTGGGACTGGACAGATCGAAGATCGGCGACATCCTGTGCAAAGAGGATGTCTGTTATCTGTTCTGCGTGGAGCAGATAAAATCTTATCTTCTCGATTCCCTGTTGAAAATCCGACATACCATGGTAAATGCAGAGGAGATAGACGCGCTTACTACTTCCGTTGTACCGGAGTTTATTGAGAAGAGCGGTATCGTCACCTCCAACCGTCTGGACAGTGTCATCGCCTGTTTCTGCAACTGCTCCAGAAGCGAGGCTTCCAGGCTGATTGCCGGAGGCAAGGTCTTTGTGGCTGGCAAGGAAATTCTTCACAATACCTACCGCTGTAAGGAGGGAGACATCCTCTCTGTGCGCTCATTTGGAAAATACATCTTTGATTCCTGCCTCGGCGAGACGAAAAAAGGACGTCAAAAATAAAATATAGAATTTATAATTAGGAGAAATACTATGATTTCAAAGGAAAAACGACTCTCAGTAACCTATGAAAATGAATGGATCTACGACATTCTCCTGGCTTCTTCCTATGAGGAGGTCCCGGAGGAGATAAAAGGGCTGGGATATGACACACATACAAAGATATGCATTGTTACAGATTCAAACGTGGCAAAAATATACGAAAAAGAATTGCATACAAAGCTGTCTGAAATCTTTTCCGATGTAAAGTCCTTTATTTTTGATGCCGGGGAAGTCAGCAAAAATCTGGATACGATCCAAAAATTATATGAATTTTTAATTATAAACCGTTTTGAGAGGAAAGATTTGCTTCTTGCTTTGGGTGGCGGAGTGGTTGGAGATATGACCGGCTTTGCCGCCGCCACTTATCTGAGGGGAATTGACTTTATTCAGATTCCAACGACCCTCCTCGCCCAGGTGGACAGCAGCATCGGTGGAAAGACCGGCGTGGATTTTGCCCAGTACAAGAATATGGTGGGGGCTTTCAAACAGCCTAAGTTGGTCTATATGAACCTGAACGTCCTAAAGACCCTGCCGAGGGAACAGTTTGCATCAGGAATGGCTGAGGCGTTGAAATCGGGACTGATCCGGGATGCAAAATATTTTTCCTATTTGGAGGAAGAACGGATAAGGATCCAGTCTGTGTCTGAGGGAGAGATCAGCCGTGCCGTCCTGGGAAGCTGCAAGGTCAAACGAGAGGTAGTACAAAAAGATCCAAAGGAGAAGGGCGAGAGAGCTCTGTTGAATTTTGGACACACCATCGGACATGCCGTTGAAAAATTATCGGATTTTTCTCTGTATCACGGGGAATGCGTGGCGCTTGGCATGGCAGCTGCCTCCTATATTTCCTGGAAACTGGGAAATATTACTAAAAATGATCTGAAACGGATTGAAACTGCAATCTCTGCTTACGAATTACCGATTCGATTGAATGTTCAGGAAAAAAATCTGTCCATGACTGCAGAGGACATCCTGACAGCCACAAAATCGGATAAAAAAATGGAGCAGGGACAGGTGAAATTTATCTTATTACAGGAAATCGGAAACGCTTATATCAGCCGCGAGGTATCAGATGAGCTGTTGATGGATGGAATCCGTTATATTCTGGCTTAAATGATTTCATTGCCTTTTGTGTTGACATAATTATTTTATGTTAATCTATGACAAATCTATTTTTTATTTATGATGTGTGATTTTGCAAAACGAATGGAGAGAAATGATTATGACTGAAAAAAAGAGCTTACAATTTCATTTGTTTTTCTGGCTTGGAACGATCGCATTCCTTCTTCTGGATCGTATCAGTAAATATCTGGCTGTGAAGTACCTAAAAGACGGTTCTGTGGTGACGATCATAAAGAACGTATTCTGTCTGCAGTATCTGGAGAACCGGGGAGCCGCCTTCGGGCTTTTACAGGGGAAGAAGGTCTTTTTTATCCTGATTACGCTGGTGTTTTTTGTTGTGATCTGCTGGATCTATGCCAGACTTTCCGCAAAGAAACGCTTTTATCCGGTCTTTCTCATCATGTCCCTGTTTTTGACAGGGGCTGCCGGGAACTTTATTGACCGGATTTCTCTGAATTATGTCGTTGACTTTTTTTATTTTGAACTCATTGATTTTCCAATCTTTAATGTTGCGGATATCTATGTGACTTGCGGTGCAGTTCTGTTCTTCTTTTTCTTTCTGTTTTATTATAAGGAAAAAGATTTCGATGAGATGAGCGGACAGATCCTGCCATGGAAAAAACAGAATTAGGATGGTATTGCAGCATGAAAACACAATATTTTGAAGTAGAAGAAACCTGGAAAGAAGCCCGGCTGGACCGCTATCTCTCGGAAATGATACCGGAGCAGTCCCGCTCTTTTTTTCAAAAACTGATCAAGGATGGATTTGTGAGAGTCAACGAGTTCATCCAAAAAGCCAATTACCGCTTAAATATCGGGGATATGGTGGAGGTCGTGATTCCCGATGCGGTTCCCACCGATATCCAGCCTGAAAATATTCCACTGGATATTCTTTACGAGGACGACGATCTGTTAATCGTCAACAAACCCAAGGGCATGGTGGTGCATCCGGCCATTGGTCACTATACGGGAACTCTGGTGAACGCCATCATGTATCACTGCAAGGACAGTCTCTCCGGAATCAATGGGGAGATCCGTCCGGGAATTGTACACCGGATCGATAAAGATACCACCGGCTCCCTCATCGTCTGCAAAAACGACGAAGCCCATTTAAAGATCGCAGAACAGATCAAAGAACATTCTGTCACCAGAAAATATGTGGGAGTCGTCGCCGGGAATTTTAACGAGGAGAGCGGAACGGTGGAGGGCGCCATCGGACGCCATCCGGTGGACCGAAAAAAAATGACCATCAACGAGCAGAATGGAAAGCCCGCCATTACACATTACCGTGTCCTCCAACACTTAAAAGGAGCTTCCTACATGGAATTTACCTTAGAGACCGGACGGACGCATCAGATCCGGGTTCACATGGCAAGCATTTCCCACCCGCTTTTGGGTGATAAAGTCTATGGCAGCCAGAAAAATCCCTATAAACTACAGGGACAGGCTCTCCATGCCAGAACCATCGGTTTCGTCCACCCCAGCACTGGAAAATATATGGAAGTCTCAGCCCCTGTTCCTGATTATATGGTAGATTTGGTAAAAAAATTAAGTTGAAATCCTGTCAATTACTTCCAGAATAATCAGAAAAATTGCAACATATTCTAAAAAACTATACAAATTTCAAGAAATAGTATATACTATATTTATAGATATATTCTAATGGAAGGTGGAATGGAATATGAGCAATTTTATTATTACAATCGGACGTGAATTTGGCAGCAACGGAAGGCTTATCGGAGAAAAAACTGCAAAAAGGCTGGGAATCAAGTGCTACGACAAGGAGCTTTTATCCAGGGCGGCAAAAGAGAGCGGATTTTGTGAGGAAATTCTCGAAAACAACGACGAAAGACCGACCAACAGTTTTTTATATTCTCTGGTAATGGACACATATTCCATGAATCACTACGCGACCGCTCCATTTTTGGATATGCCGTTGAATCAGAAAGTATTCTTAGCACAGTATGAAGCAATACAAAAAATTGCCAGTGAAGAATCCTGTGTCATCGTGGGACGCTGCGCCGATTATGCCTTGCACAATCATGAAAAGTGTCTGAATGTTTTCATCCATGCGGATAAGGACGCCCGGATCGCAGAGATCTGTAAACGAATGGATCTGTCCACCAACAAGGCAAAGGATATGATCCAAAAACAGGATAAGCAACGAGCAAGCTATTACAATTATTACAGCAATAAGAAATGGGGAGATTCCAGAAATTATCATCTGACTCTGGATAGTTCCGCGCTTGGCGTTGACGGCTGTGTGGAAATGATCCTGAAATACCGGGAATTGATGTTGAATAAAGACTAACAGGCGCAGGAACGCTTTGAACGGCTCACAAAGGACATAATTTTATCAGTTTCAAGAGATGAACAATATAACAATATTATATATAGGAAGAAATGCCTGGATCTGTCTCTTATTTGGATCATGAAAATCTAGAAAATGAAAATCTAGAAAATCTAGAAAATGAAACTCTGGCAAAATCGGCATTTCTTTCTTTTCCCTTCTCAAACTATTCGTTAAACTATGGTTTTGCGAATAAATACATCTGAGGGCATAGACTATTTGTAATACGATACCTTCTATTTTTTACCTGCTCCAATATTTGCCAGGGTTCCTATTCACGGGCGCTGGGCATTAATTCCACTGAGTCCAACATCACCGTAAAAGGTCCGTCGTTCACCAGAGAAACTTTCATGTCGGCGCCGAAACTTCCAGTCTGTACGTTGGAAACAGATTTTTTTGTTTCTTCAATGATATATTCATAGAGTTCTTCGGCGTGCTTCGGATTACCGGCTTTGACAAAGGAAGGACGATTTCCTTTTTTACAGTCTGCATAGAGGGTAAATTGTGAAATTAGTAACAGACTTCCGGACACATCTGACAGAGAAAGATTTGTCTTTCAGTTTTCATGCTCAAAAATGCGAAGTCCCAGCATCTTTTTTATCATTCGATCCGCAATTTCCGTTGTGTCCTCGTTACAAACGCCGATCAGCACCAGAAAACCTGTTTCAATGGTCCCGATCTCTTTTCCTTCCACAGTGACGGAAGCCTGTTTTACACGTTGTATTAAAAATTTCATGGAATCCCCTTTCTTTCCGTTTTTCATAGAAATTATAACGGATTTATTGTATAATGTCACTAGATTTTTCAGGAGGCATATTTGATGAAATTACAACAATTATTAAGCTATACAAGACGGGCTGTGGACGATTATCAGATGATTGAGGAAGGCGATAAGATCGCTGTGGGCATTTCAGGAGGCAAAGACAGTCTCACCCTCCTCTATGCCTTAAAAGGATTACAGCGTTTCTATCCGAAAAAATTCGATTTGATCGCCGTTACGGTGAATCTTGGATTTGAGGGATTTGATCTGTCCGAGGTCGAAAAACTCTGTGAGGAACTGGACGTACCCTACCATATTGTGGATACAGACATTGCAGATATTATTTTCAATGTACGAAAGGAGGACAATCCCTGTTCCCTCTGTGCAAAAATGCGTAAGGGTGCGTTGAATGAGGCGGTAAAAAAGCTGGGCTGCAATAAGGTTGCCTATGCCCATCACCGGGACGATATCATAGAGACCATGATGCTCTCTCTCATCTTTGAGGGACGTTTTCATTCCTTTTCTCCCCGTACTTTTTTGGATCGTATGGAACTGACGGTGATCCGTCCCATGATGTATGTTCCAGAGGTGGATGTCATCGGTTTTCAAAACAAATACGATCTTCCGGTCGCCAAAAATCCCTGCCCTGCTGACGGCGCCACAAAGCGGGAATATGCCAAAAACCTTATCCGCCAGATGAATCTGGACCATCCCGGAGCAAAAGACCGCATGTTCCGCGCCATTGTAAATGGAAATATCAGCGGATGGCCGAAAAAGGAGAACGCACATGAAAGAAAAAGCCTATCACGAGAAAGTAAATAACAAAAATGAGCTGCATTTAAGAGAACTTTGTGCAAAACTTCCAATCTTCTGCAAACAGTTTTTTATTGGAATCGAGTCCACTACCTCCTCCAGAACAAGGATTGCCTACGCCTATGATCTGGGTATCTTTTTTGAATATATCCATGAGACAAATCCCATTTATCAGAAAATGGAAATTCGCGATTTTCCCCTTCAGATATTGGATGAACTAAAGCCTATGGACATTGAAGAATATTTAATGTATTTAAAGTATTACATTAAGGACGGGGTGGAACATTCCAATGACGAGCGCAGTCTGAAAAGAAAGCTCTCTTCCCTAAAAAGTTTTTACAACTACTACTACCGCAATGAACTTATCACTCAGAATCCGGCGTCCATCGTGAAAATGCCAAAACTTCACGATAAAAATATCGTCCGTCTCGACGTGGATGAGGTTGCCATTCTCTTAGATGAGGTGGAATCGGGAGAAAAACTGACAAAACGCCAACAGGCATATCATGAGAGAACAAAGACCCGCGACCTGGCGATCCTGACGCTGATGCTGGGAACCGGAATCCGTGTCTCAGAATGCGTCGGTCTGGATCTGAATGATGTGGACTTTAAAAACAATGGAATTAAGATCCACCGAAAAGGCGGTCAGGAAGTCATTGTCTATTTTGGGGATGAAGTAGAAGAGGCGCTGTTGAATTACATGGAAGAACGGGAACAAAAGACTCCGGTGGAAGGTCACACCAACGCTCTCTTCCTCTCTTTACAGAACAAACGGATCTCCGTGCGCTCCGTGGAAAACCTGGTCAAAAAATATTCCAGTCTCGTGACGAATTTAAAAAATATCACCCCTCATAAGCTGCGCAGTACTTATGGCACAAACCTCTATCGGGAAACCGGAGATATCTACCTCGTGGCCGATGTCCTCGGTCACAAGGACGTCAATACCACAAAGAAGCACTATGCTGCCCTGGAGGATGAGCGCCGCAGAAAAGCTGCTCAATATGTTCGGTTGCGAGAAGAAAAATAATAAATACAAAATAAAACAGAGCCTAAAACTCTGTTTTATTTTGTATCTTCTGCAAGTTTCTCTTCTATAACATCCTCGATTCTCTGCCTTACCAAGGCCGCAATCTCCTGCGTCTTCATTCCCTGATATTCCTCATAGGGAATAGGCTTAAGAAAATGCACCTGAGTGGTGATCTTTCCAACTCCAAAACTGTTAAAAACCTTATAGGAATCAATCAAAGCCACCGGAACGATGGGTACCTTTGCCCTGACGGCAGACTTAAAACTTCCCGCCTTAAAATCTTCCACCCGATTATGGTTGTGGTCATAGCCTCCCTCTGGAAAGAGAATCACTCTCTTTCCCTGTGCCGCTTCTTCTGAGACTTCCAGGATAATCTTCATAGCCTGACGGACATCTTTAATATCCATCCGCTTTCCCTCTAATAGATCAATAAACTCCTTTACCAAAAGTCCATTGGACTTATTGCGGTCCATAACAAGGGTACAAGGTTCCTCATGGGAGGAAATAATACCAAGGGCATCATATTTTCCCTGATGGTTCGGATACATGATATAACCGCCCTCTTTTGGCAGATATTCTGTTCCCGTACAGATCGTGGTAATCCGCCCGGAACGCTGC
The DNA here is from genome assembly GCA_958428365.1 of uncultured Lachnospiraceae bacterium. Taxonomy (GTDB): domain Bacteria; phylum Bacillota; class Clostridia; order Lachnospirales; family Lachnospiraceae; genus Maccoyibacter. The sequence continues at coordinate 48,542 of CAUAFT010000005.1, forward strand.
ATCAAATGGATCATATGTTGTGCCATCTCATAACGACGTTTTTCGGAATACTTCTCAGGATGCTTGATCATATGGCGCATCATCGGTATCATATACGGGGCGCGAAATACATTCATTACAATAACATAGATAAATCGAAACATATATTCTTTCTCCTAAATTTACTATACTATTATAACCATAAAATCCCGAAAATTCAACAGATAAGCAGACGCCAAACATTCATTTTTTCTCATTTTCTCATGAAAAGTCTCCTACTCTAATTTAAAGATAATCTTCCGAATAGTACGGAATCAACAGATGCTGCCCGCTGTGGATCTGATCTTCATCTATCTGATTCAACTGCTTTACCTCGGCAATATATTCGCTCTTACTCTGGTAATCTTCATTGGCATAAGAGTCTGCAATGCTCCAAAGGGTATCCTCCTCTTCAATCTGGATACTTGTATAATATTTATAAACAGGACGCTCATTTGCCGCCTTCGTTTTTTTTGCATCGCTCCAGGAGCTTCCCAGCAATACGCCGCCAAGGACAAACAGCAATGTAAATATCATAACGATGGTTCTTGCGGACAGGTAAAACCTCTCTTCTATCCTTCTATTTTCCCTGTAACTTCTCTGTTCTACTCTGTCTTTTCTCATTTTTCTCATATGTAACCTCCTGTTAAAATGTCATTCCTACGGAATCAAAATCCTTCTTTCCAAGGTTTGTCTGTCCGAAATCCCTGTTCTCGAACTCCCCAGCATTATCCAAACATATGTTACGAACAATCGTTCTTTTTCTTTAATATAGCACCAGAACAATTGTTTGTCAATAGAATTTTCGAACATATTTTCGGAATGTTTGTTTGCTTTTTTGTTCTTACTGTGTTAAAATAAGTTCAGAATACAACTGGGAGGTTATTTTATGTCATATGGAAAAATCAGCGATAAGCAGCGTGAGATTTTAGAATATATTAAAGAAGAGATCTTACATAAAGGTTATCCGCCTGCTGTCCGTGAGATCTGCAAAGCGGTAAACCTGAAATCAACGTCTTCCGTTCACTCACATCTGGAGACTCTGGAGAAAAACGGTTATATCAGACGGGATCCCACAAAGCCCCGTGCGATCGAGATTATTGACGACAGTTTTAATCTGACAAGACGCGATATGGTACAGATTCCAATGATCGGTCGTGTGGCCGCCGGACAACCAATTCTTGCTGTGGAAAATATTGTAGACTATTTCCCTCTTCCGGCTGAATATGCGCCGAATGCCGAGACCTTCATGCTAGAGGTTTCCGGGGAAAGCATGATTAACGCCGGCATTATGGATGGAGACCATATTCTGGTACAACAGCAGAAGACAGCCCGAAACGGCGACATGGTGGTAGCCCTTGTGGAAGATTCCGCCACGGTTAAGACTTTTTATAAGGAAGACGGTTATATCCGTTTGCAGCCGGAGAATGACAATATGGATCCGATCATTGTTCCTGACTGCGAGATCCTTGGAAAGGTATTCGGTGTACTTCGGTTTATGTCCTAAGATGATCTGCATTTTTTAGAATTTTTTAAATTCAGAACTTCTTCATATATTTTACTTCTTCGTATATTTTTTTAGATTTCTTTAAAATTTTTGCGGCAGAGCGGCTCTTGGTATCTGCCACTCCGCCGCAGGGATATCCTGCCAAATAAAAGCATTTCTTTCCAAAAAGTTTTTTGCGGAAAATGGAATGCATTTTACTCCTGCTTTTTTTCCAACTGTCTCTGCTTTTCTTCTGCTGCCTTTATCGCCGTCTGAACCTTTTGCACCTCCGTCTCATCACACAGTCCGTTTTTCACTCCAGCTTCACAATCTGACAGATCTCTTGCCAAGAGTCCCATCACAGTCTGGAGATCCGAGTTTGTCATGGCACTGGATATCTGTGCCATCCGCTTTCCCTCTGGAAAAGTGACGGAACCTCCATAGGTTTCCGAAGATATCTGAATATCTGCCGCCTCCTTATATCTGGCTCCCGACTTCATCTGTGCGATCCTCTCCTGTAGATTCTCCTGTCTTTTTTCTTCAATCTGTTCTTTCCGCTGCCGTTTTTCCTGAATGCGCTCCTGTTTTTTCTTCTCCTCCGCCTTTTTCTTCCGTTTTTTTGCCAGCCTCTCAGCCGTCACCTTCGCCGCGTTTGTCTTTCGGTCCTTTGCCGCCGATCTCGCCGGATCCAGATTATCGTAGAGGTAGCTCATACTCCGCACCTGTGGATGGGAATCTGAGGAGGAAAAACACTGATCGGACTTGCAGCTTCCCAGATAAGGGATTCCATCCGCTCCCGCATATTTTTTATTTTTTTCTGACAGTGAAAATATGGTTCCGGTAAGATGTGCAGTGACATTGCGGCCGTCACTGTACTGTAAGGTATATCCCTTTGTTCCCTGTAATTCGCAGTCCATAAGTCCATAGACTCTGGCGCGGTAATCCGGGTCAGTCGCCATTTTTTGCAGATTTTTCTCATCAATATAGAGATAGAACACACCGTCCCTTACCTCCGACGGTTCCCGGTCTGTCAGCGTATATTCCGGGAAATATTCCGCAATCTGCGCTTTCAGCTCCTCCACCGTCATAGTCCCGTCCCCCTCTTTTTGGGCAATCAGCGATTCATAGTAAGAAACCGCTTCTTTTTTATAGGATTGAAAACCCGCATTCATATCCTCCAGATAACGGTATACGCGGTTTGGATTCCAGATCGGCTTCTCCAAAGTCTTCTCTGTCCTGGATGTGTTTTGGGCACATACTGTCTGATAAGTATTTACGGATGTCGTTGTACAAATCGTATTCATAATTTTCCTCCTTTTTATTTACACATGTAATCCTTATATTTATAGAAAAAGGCGTGATGTGACACACCTTTTCAGATCAATTTTGACAGTAACTAGATCAAATATTTCAGAAAAAATTCTTCCAGCCGGTTTTTCCAGTTCTTTTCTCCTGAAAAACAGACTTCGCAGCCATGTTCCATATCGATGAAAGCCATACTCCCACAGCCTCCGGCTGCCGGTGTCTTTTCTATATTATTAAAGTTGAGATACATATGCTCCTCCTGTATTCCTTCATCCTTTAACAGCGCTTTGAAAGCAGACTCATCCACTGTAATTTCTTCGTCATGAATATCAAAAGCGTCCCTCAGTTCCGGCGTATCATAGACTAAAAGCTGTCCCCTCTCATCGTGTAAGGATATGGTATCCGATATCCTGTAACGGGGATAGGAGGTTACAAAAACCAGACAGGATATCCCAAAAAGGATCACAGGTACTGCAATGCGAAGCTGCTTTTGATTTTTCTGATTACAATTTGCCCTCTCCAATCGTCCAATACGTTTTTTTACAGTCTGAAAATCCCTGCTTCCGGATTTTCCCAAAAACGCTGTCACACTTCCCTGGGAATCCGCCTGTAACAGAGAGATCATTTTCAGAATCAGAGTTCCATAAGTCTTTTTCCCGGTATTTCCATAAGAAAGACACTTCTCGTCACAGAATAGTTCCATATCTTCCTTTAACTGATTCTTTGCCCAGTACAAACAGGGATTCACCCACCAGTAGATTTCCAATAAGGAGAAGAGAAAGAGGATCAGGATATGTCCATAGCAAATATGGAGCATCTCATGGAGCAGAATGATCCGCAATTCTTCCGGTTTCCAGTCGGTAATGACCTTCTCCGGCAGGACAATATAGGGATGAAGCACTCCACCGGAAAATGGACTCACCTCTTCTTTGGTGCGATAGACTGTAACTCTGGACAGGTAACGGCATCCCACGCTTCCGGAAGATGTCATCTGTTCGCAGATTTCTCTTACCAGAGCGTCTTCCTTCCATGTTGGCAGTTTTTTGATCTTTTGGCGAAGTTTTATGTTTTTTCTGATAAGATTAAAAAACAGGATTCCGGAAACCGTAAAATAGAGGTAGCCATAGACAGGACGGATGTGTCCATACATCCAGTTGCTGAGCCTGAACACCTCCCCGGTAAAGAATAATTTACTATATCCCATAAAGCACATTGGAAACAATAAAAGAAAACTGTACAGGTTCAGCCAGATCTTTCGCTGTCGGTTCCATATATGGATCAGACCGATGAGAACCAGAATTACCATTGCACAGATCATGCCCTTCAGACATTTCATCAATCCGAATGACGCTGCAAAATCTCCCATTTGCCGGATAAAATATAAAAATTCTGCCATGAAATCACTTCTCTTCTTTTAAACGCTCCACCATGCTCTCCAATTCCTCCAGTTCCGCCTGACTGAACTCCGAAGAATTTAAAAAATTGGCTATGGCAAGGGTTGTATTTCCACCAAAAAAATTCCTGATAAAACGTTCCCTTTTAGACGTCAGGCACTCTTCCTTGCTTTTCAATGCATAATAATGATAGATCCTGGCGTCCTGCGTATCTACGGTGTATCCCAGAACTCCTTTGGAGACCAGACGGTTCATCATGACCCGGATCGTTTTCTGACTGACGTCCTTCACTCCTTTTAAGGCTTCGATCACTTCCGAAGCTGTTACGGAACGTTCTGCTTCCCAGATAACCTCCATAATGACCCATTCATTTTCACTCGGTGTTGTCTCTCCCATTTGATGTCCTCCCTGTTTATTTTCAATGAATATATCGGATTACATCCATAAACAATAAACCCCTGACAGGAAAAATGTGTGTGTTCATTCTTCCCATCAGGGGGCAAGTAGGCTATCTTATCATCTTAAATTCTTTTCATATTCTTCCACTGCTTTTTGCAGATCCGCCGTTCCTTGTCCATGAAAACCCCCGCTTTTTGGCGACAGTTCCAGACTCATAACCGTTTCCATATCACCGATCTTCACCGTCATCATTAAAACTCTGGATCCATCTGCCTTGACAATGACCTCCTGTTTTGCGGTCTCTTCCTCATCCGGCTCTTCTGTATTTCCCGCTCCGGTTCTGTCGCCTGCTTCCTGTCCAGGCTGGCTTACAATATAAAAATCATCCTCTGTGCGCTTTACCACGCCTGTGATCTCAAAGGCGGCATAGGTAACTGCCTCCTGCAAGCTGGATATCCTGTCAGGATAAGAAGCGAGGTATTCCTCCGCTAAAGCCAGCAGTTTTTTTCTATCCTCATCATCCAAAAGCAGGCTTCCTCCCCGGCTCTCGTATCCGTCTGCCGTCATATATTGGATCCCGGTTTTTTCATCGGTATGGATCTGAAATCCCTTTAATTCCGTCTCCTGCAGCGTATCCGTATGCAGGGCGGTCTTTAAGGCATCCTCCAACTCCTCCGTTATCTGAATGGAGGTATAAAAACCATTTCCAAAATCATTGATCAGCATTTTTGTTCCCGTTGCCGCATCCTTTTGGATTATGATATCCTCTTTGGAACGCATGATAACACCGATATTTCCCGCCTGCTTGTCGTGAATGGTAATGTAACCGTTTTTCGGATCTTTGGTAATGGAATACTGGCTGGTCACCACATCCGAGAACTCAGAATCCTCCTCCTTCTCCATCTCTGCCTTCACCCGCTCACAGTAGTTATCCGTGGAAACAGCCCGGATGATCGCCCAACGGTCCTTCGGAGAGAACATGGAGATCGCTTTCATGAGCTGTCCGATATTATCCCGATTGACTTTCAGGCAACCGCCGCTGTCAGGAAGAGAAATGGTCAGATAATTTGCTCCGGGGGAACAATCTCCCAGACAGATGGAGTTACTCTCGTAATCTACTGTAAACACTGCGCCCTCATACTCAATGATACCGTTTTCATCCGCCAGACTGGCATATGGCGCAGTACGTCCGCTCTCGATCTGATCGAAGATATTGTTCCGGCAGGTTTTTGAGTCATCCTTTGAAATGCTATGTGCATTCGCATGTTCAACATGCTTTAAAAATTCGGATTCATCCGATGTCTGTTCTTCCTTTGTTCGGTAAGCTGTGGCGTATTTATCATAAAAATTCGTACCTCTTGTGGTAACCGCAATGGACATATCAATTCACTCCTTCCTCATCGGGATCTTCTAATAATCGGGCAACCTGTTCTTCTTCCTTTTCCTTTTGAATCTCTTCCCGCAGCTGCTCTTTGGCTGTGTCGATCTCATCATCTATTTTCTCAATCAGTCGGTTCCACTCCCTGACGGACATCTCCTCGCCTCCGATCTGATATTTGGGATCTCCATTTTTGATACGATCCTCCACAAAATCATAAAACTTCTTCATTGCCTGTTCCAGTGTCAGATCTCCATACCCCGGCTCTTCCTTCTCGTTTTCAGACTCTTCCTGTATGTCTGAAGAATGTCTGTTCTTAGCGAGAAGCTGCTCTGTCTCCTCTTTTGGATCGATCTCATGGAACGGCGCGTCTCCCATAAAAGCCCGCCTTGCCAGTTCCCAGGATTCCAATGCCATCTGCTCCAACGGATCCTTTGTGTCGTCGCTCAACTGTAAGGGGTCCACCTCATATCCGGTGATTTCTCCGTCATCCGTCTTTTTTTCAATATAGACCTTATGTCTGTCGGCATAGACCTTTGCCTTAAAGGTATACCCCTCCAGGACGCAGACTTTTACATAATCGCTCTCTTCATAGCTCAGGCGCTGTGCCGAACACTCTATCACAGCGCTGAGCTGGATACGTCCGGACTCATGGAGCGCCATGGAGGTGTGAAGGCGGTTCGTATAGGAGGCGCCGCATGCGGCAAGGATATCCTCCGTTTCCTTTTGCTCCTCCGACAGCTCCTGTTCTTTTAAGATTCCGCTGTCCTTTAGATTGTTGGAAAACGCCATCTCTGCCTGTGCCTCATCCTGTGGATATTTTTTTCTCTGCCCCTGTATCTTTTCGTAAAATGTCTGTCCTGTAATGCCTCCTACTGTCATCTCTTCTCATCTCCATTCTCATTGTTCTGCTCCAGTAATTCCTTTACCGCTTCTCTTCCCCGCTTCAGATTGGTCTTTACTGTATTTTCCGGCATGTTTAACACCCTTGCGATCTCCTTAACGGAATAGTCCTCATAGTAAAACAGGTAAAGGGGTTGTCTGTACCGCTCTTTCAGCTCCATCACTGCCCATAGCGTGTCATCCGATTCTGCGTAGGGCAACTTAAAATAAACCTTCTCCGTCTCCGGGATCTTATCCATGGCTACGGTGCTGTTGTTCCATTTGCTTTTCAGAAAATCTTTACACAGGTTGATGGTGATCCGCAGGATCCACGCTTTTTCATGTTCTCTGCTTTCAAATTCTGGGCGGTAGCGCAGCAGCCTTAAAAACACTTCCTGCAAAATATCCTCCGCGTCCGCATGGGATCTCACCTCTGTAAAAGCGACGCGGAATACCAGGGAATGATATTCTTTAAAATAGTACTCAAACTGCTCTTTTTCCATATGTATACAATGTTCACCCCCATCTACTATCAATACGAATGAAGATCGAAAAAAGTTTCAAAAAAGCACCAAAATCGAAAAATCGTTCCTTCGATTCTGATGCTCTCCCTAGCCTTTTATTTTTATATCGGAATAAAACAGATTTTATGAAGCCCAAAATGTTTCTGCGTCCTGTTGCCTTATCTTGATTTTAATTTATCGGAATGCAGCGCCTTATTTAACACCTCCTGCGCCCAGGAAGCCTCCTCCTTAGATGTCTGTCTGGTATCTTTTAGGGGATATTCCATGGAAAGATTCTCATATTTTACCTTCCCAAGACTGTGATACGGCAACACCTCGATCTTTTCCAGATTCGGAAAGTCCCGAAGCCAGCTTCCCAGCTGAGTTAGCTCCCGTTCCACAAGGGTAATATCCGGAACCAGCACATGGCGTATCCGCATGGAAACCTGGTTTTCTTTCAAAAATCCGGCAAAAGCAAGAACATTTTCATTTGGACGTCCGGTCAGCTTTTTATGTTCCACAGGATCCATATGTTTGATATCCAGCATCACCAGATCCGTCACCGCCATCAATTTTTCAAATTCCGGCTTTTTCTCCTCAGAAAACAGGATTCCTGAGGTGTCCAGACAGGTGTGGATGTTCTTCTCCTTTGCTCTTGAAAAAAGCTCTGTCAAAAATCCCAACTGCATCAAAGGCTCGCCTCCGGTTGCCGTGATCCCTCCATTTCTGTAAAAAACCCGGTTTTTCTCAAAATTTTGAAGGATCTCCTCCGCTTCCATCAAAGTTCCCCCTGTCACATCCCAGGTATCCGGGTTGTGACAGTAGAGACAGCGCATGGGACAGCCCTGAAAAAAGACCACATAGCGGACACCGGGACCATCCACCGTTCCAAAACTCTCCAGAGAATGTATTCTGCCCTGCATTTTTTACATCCTCTCATGGAAGGTTCTGGCAATGACTTCATCCTGTTGCTTTTTCGTCAGCTTGATGAAGTTCACGGCGTAACCGGACACGCGAATGGTAAGCTGTGGATATTTTTCCGGGTGCTTCTGTGCGTCTAAGAGGGTCTCTCTGTGGAACACATTTACGTTTAGGTGATGTCCCCCTTTTAAAACATATCCGTCTAAGAGGGCGGTCAAATTCTGCGCCCGGTCTCCCTCATTTTTTCCAAGGGCGTCCGGCACGATGGAGAAGGTATTGGAGATTCCGTCCTGAGCGTCCATAAATGGCAGTTTTGCCACGGAGGCCAGGGAAGCTACGGCGCCGTGGGTATCCCGTCCGTGCATCGGGTTGGCTCCCGGTGCAAAAGCCTCTCCCTTCTTACGTCCATCCGGTGTGGCTCCCGTATTCTTTCCATAGGTCACATTGGAGGTAATGGTCAATATGGAGGTCGTCTGAATGCCTCCGCGGTAAGTGTGATTTCCCTTTAAGTACTGGATGAAGGTGTGAAGGACTTCCTGAGCGATTTCATCCACACGGTCGTCGTCGTTTCCGTATTTTGGAAAATCTCCCTCTACCTCATAATCCACCACCATGCCTTTTTCATTCCGGATGGTTCTGACCTTTGCATATTTGATGGCGGAGAGGGAATCCGCTACCACGGAGAGTCCTGCGATTCCCGTGGCAAACCAGCGTTTTACCTGCTTATCATGTAAGGACATCTGAAGTCTCTCGTAGCAGTATTTGTCATGCATATAATGAATCACGTTCAAGGTGTTCACATAGACATTTGCCAGCCACTTCATCATTTCTTTGTATTTTTCCAGTACCTCGTCATAGTCCAGATATTCGGAGGTGATGGGACGGTATTTTGGTCCCACCTGCTCCCCGCTCATCTCGTCCACACCGCCGTTGATGGCATAGAGGAGACATTTCGCCAGATTTGCCCTTGCCCCGAAGAACTGCATTTCCTTGCCGATCCGCATGGATGAGACACAGCAGGCAATACCGTAGTCGTCTCCATGCACCACACGCATGATATCGTCGTTTTCATACTGGATGGCGGAGTGCTGAATGGAGGTTTTCGCACAGAAGTTCTTCCAGTTCTCAGGGAGCTGTACGGACCAGAGCACCGTCAGATTCGGCTCCGGCGCGGTTCCAATATTGTTTAAGGTGTTCAGGTAACGGTAGGACATCTTCGTCACCATGTGGCGTCCGTCAATGCCGATTCCGCCAATGGATTCCGTCACCCAGGTCGGATCCCCGGCAAAGAGCTGGTTGTACTCCGGAGTGCGGGCAAACTTGATCAGACGCAGTTTCATAATGAACTGATCCACGATTTCCTGAATCTCCTGTTCCGTAAAGGTTCCCTCTCTTAAGTCACGTTCCGAATAGATATCCAGGAAGGTGGAGGTGCGTCCAAGACTCATGGCGGCGCCGTTCTGCTCCTTCACCGCAGCCAGGTATCCAAAATAAACAGCCTGTACCGCTTCTTTTGTGTTCTCGGCGGGTTTTGAGATATCACAGCCGTAGATCTCTGCCAGCTCCTTCAACATCTCCAGAGCACGGATCTGCTCGGAGAGTTCTTCTCTTTCCCGGATCACATCGGAATACATGATGGTTCTCGTAGTGTTCAGCTGCTCTTTTTTATCTTCGATAAGACGATCCACGCCGTAAAGAGCCACCCGGCGGTAATCTCCTATGATACGTCCTCTTCCGTAAGCATCCGGAAGTCCGGTGATGATATGATTGCTGCGGCAGGCGCGCATCTCCGGAGTGTAGGCGTCAAAAACTCCGGCATTGTGGGTCTTTCTGTGCTTGGTAAAATACTCCACCACTTCCTCATCCACCTCGTAGCCATTGTCTCTGCATGCTTTGACAGCCATACGGATTCCGCCGTAAGGCTGAAGGGCGCGTTTGAATGGTTTTTCCGTCTGAAAGCCCACGATCTTCTCTCTGGATTTATCCAAATAACCCGCCTCATGGGAGGTGATGGTGGAGATGACCTTCGTGTCCATATCCAGCACGCCGCCCTGCTCCCGTTCCTGCTTTGACAATTCTAAAACCTGTTTCCAAAGTTCTGTGGTGTCCTCTGTGGGACCCTCCAAAAAGGCTTCGTCCCCGTCATAAGGCGTATAATTTTTCTGAATGAAATCTCTGACATTGATCTCATGTTCCCATGTTCCGCCCTGAAAAGTTCTCCATGCATTCTGCATAACAGTATCCTCCTGTGATTCTAAAAATTACATAAGAAAAGCCGACGCTCCGGGCTTTTCTCGCCCAGACGGTCGGCTAAAATCCTGTTATACTTCATGTGGTCACTTCCACTTCCGTCAGTCATATAACACTGTTAAATTTTTATCATACTTTTACCCCTTTTGTCAAGTGGCAATTTTTGTATGATCTTTTATGATGTAAGTACTGACTCTTAAAGTTGATCAATGGTAATCTGTTTTCCATCGGTCCACATCCGTTCCAGATCATAGAACAGGCGATCCTCCTTGGAAAAAATATGGACGATAATATCGTTGTAATCCATTAGAATCCAGGTGGAATTTTGATTTCCCTCCACCTGTTTGGTGTGATATCCCGCCTTATACAATTCCTCATCCACCGCATCCCGCATGGCGGCAAGCTGGTTGGCATTGGTTCCGTTTGCGATCACGAAAAAATCTGCGATGGTGGAGATATCCCGGATATCAATGATACGGACGTCCTCCGCTTTTTTATTTTCCAATGCCTTAGCGGCAATCTTTACCATTTCTGCTGACTGGTTCATCCTTATTCCTCCCTGTTTTCTGCATAATACTCATAGGTTTTCTGTGTCATAGGGTCGATCTTTTTTTCGCTCTGCTCTAAATATTTCAGGGTATCGTAGAGAATCCCCTCCATCGCCTGATTTAAGTCCCAAAAGGCAACCTTGCGGACATATTCCAGGTTCGGCTGGCTGTCCCGGTTCGGCTCAATGTAATCGGCGATAAAAATAATCTTATCCAGCGTGTTCATCCCCGGCTCTCCAGTGGTGTGGACATAGATGGCATGAAGGATCTCTTCATCCGCCACGCCGAATTTTTCTCTTGCCAGATATGCCCCTAATTTGGCATGGAGCAGGGATGGATTCTCTTTCTCCACCTCACTGACGATGATCCCGTACTTTTTGCAAAGCTCCAGCTTTTCCTCATCCGGGATCGCCTTGGCGCAGTCGTGTAAAAGTCCCGCAAGCTGCGCCTGCTGCATTGGGATGCCGTAGCGCATGGCAAGGCTTGCCGCCGTGTACATGACTCCCTGGGTATGCTCAAAACGCTTCTCTCCCAGTGTCTCCTTTAACTGCTCCTGAATATCTGAAAAAATCTGATTCATTCTTTTCTCCTCTTTTGCTCTCTTATTTATTCTGTACGCATAATTCATCCTGTTCTTAGGATATCATAACGGCTTTTCTATAGCAAATGCTCCTCCATACGGTTTTCACCTACAATAGAGATGATGCTCGCGGATATATGATTCCACCGCCTCCGGCACCTTTCCGGCGATGCTTTTTCCTTCACGGATATCCTTTCGGATCTGGGTGGAGGAAATATCGGTCTGCGGGATCTCAAGCAGGGAAAAATCCCCCTGATACTCCCTGGAAAGCTCCTTTGCCAGCCGCCTTACCTCCTCATTTCCCATTTCATTCCGCATGGCGGCGAGAATGTGACACTTCTTTGCAATGATCTCAGCGTGGCGCCATTTGCGAAAATCCGCCAGAGAATCCGCTCCCATCAGAAAATAAAAATCCGTATCGGGATATTCTTCTTTCAACTCCGTCACAGTCAAATAGGTAAAGCTCAGACCGCCTTTTTTGATCTCCCGGTCGCTGACCGTATACTGCGGATAAGGCTTGACCGCCAGCTTCACCATCTGAAGCCTCAGATCCGCATCCACCATCTCGCTTCTGTCTTTGTGCGGCGGACAGTAGTTGGGGATGAACAGGATCTCGTCCAATCCGTACTCCTCTTTTGCGCATTTTGCAATTTCCAAATGTCCATTGTGAATGGGATTAAAAGATCCTCCCATAATACCGGTTTTCTTCATCTTATCCCCTTATTTCGGCAATTCAATCTTAGGATCTTTTTTGGCTGGACGGTACAGCACGATCTTCTTTCCGATGACCTGTACCACCTGGGAATGGGTTCTCTCTCCAATGACCTTTGCGATCTCTCTCGGATCATCCAGGCAATTCTTCAATACGGAAATCTTGATCAGTTCCCTCTTTTCCAACGCCCCGTCCACAGCCACGATCATCTCCGGCGTCAGGCTGGATTTTCCCACCTGAAAGATCGGATCGATCTTGCTTGCAAGACTCTTAAGATATGCTCTCTGTTTGCTGTTCATAATTTTCCTCTCTATTTATAATAATCAAATTCCAATCCGTACATACGCACGGTATCGCCTTCTTCGATTCCTAATTTTTCCAGTTCTTTGATAATTCCCTGCTGTTTTAAGAATTTCTGGAAGAACAAAAATCCCTTTTCCGAGTCAATATTCGTGTAACCCAGCATCTTCTCAATGCTCGGTCCCTCCACCACATAGACCTCTTCTTCCCGGTCATATTCTACGGTATACGCCTCTTCCTGAACCTGTAATTCCTCCGGGAAAAATTCCTGCTCAAAGATGATCGGTTCCTCCGAGAACTCCGAGAGCAGCTTTTGCACCGCAAATAAAAGCTCCCGTACCCCCTTACCACTGACCGCAGAGATCGGATAGACCTCAATGCCCTCTGGCTCAAAGGTCTCTCTCAATTTCTGGATAACCTCATTTTCTCCCTCATAGATGACGTCGATTTTATTCGCCGCAATGACCTGCGGTTTTTCCAAAAGTTTTGGATTATAGGCCTCCAGCTCGTGGTTGATGGCATGGATATCCGCAATCGGATCCCTTCCCTCCACAGACGCCGCATCCACCATGTGGATCATCACCTTCGTCCGCTCAATGTGGCGCAGAAATTCATGACCAAGCCCCACGCCTTCGGAAGCTCCTTCGATCAGCCCCGGAATATCCGCAATGACAAATCCTCCTTCTTCCAGATCCACCACACCCAGATTCGGATTCAGCGTGGTAAAATGATAATTTGCGATCTTCGGCTGCGCATTGGTAACTCTCGCCAAAAATGTGGATTTTCCCACATTCGGAAATCCCACAAGCCCCACATCCGCAATCACCTTCAATTCCAGCTTCACTTCCAGTTCCATACCGTCCTGTCCCGGTTTCGCATACTTCGGAGCCTGCATCGTGGAAGTGGCATAATGCTGATTGCCCAGCCCGCCGTTCCCACCTCTGAGCACAACCTGTCTCTCATTCTCACCGGACATATCGGCGATCACCTTATCCGATTGTGCATCCCGGATGATCGTCCCCTCCGGAACCTTTAAGATCAGATCCTGTCCCTTCTTCCCGTGGCAGTTCCGCTTGCCGCCTTCCTCTCCATTCTCGGCGGCAAACTTCCTTCTATGCCGGTAATCCGCCAGAGTATTCATCCCTTTATCCACAACAAAGATGATGTCTCCGCCCTTACCTCCGTCCCCGCCATCAGGACCTCCGTTCGGCACATACTTCTCCCGGCGGAAAGAGACATGTCCGTCTCCGCCTTTTCCCGATTTTATAATAATCTTTGCACGATCTGCAAACATAATTTTCTACCTCATTCTCAAAATATCCGGCAATAAACGAATCGCTTATCCCTACTATGCAAAATAGACCCGGCTTACAAAGTCGGGTCTACAACTATCCATTTCTATTTACTCTCAACTGGATAAACGGAAGCCTGTTTCTTATCTCTTCCTTTTCTCTCAAATCTCAGAACGCCATCCACCAAAGCGAATAAGGTATCATCTCCACCTTTTCCTACGTTTGTACCCGGATGGATTCTTGTTCCACGCTGTCTGTATAAAATATTACCAGCTTTTACGAACTGACCGTCTGCTCTCTTTGCTCCTAATCTCTTGGACTCGGAATCTCTACCGTTCTTTGTGGATCCCATTCCTTTTTTATGAGCAAAAAACTGAAGGTTCATTGTTAACATGTCTACACCTCCTTAAAGTCTAAGGTAATGAACGCATTACCGTATTGATTCATAATTCCCTGAAGACCAAGTACCATCGACTGCAATAACAGATAACTGTCATGCCCTGAAGGAACTTCCAATCGAAATACGATCCTTCCGCTCTCCTCCTCCGTATCCACGGAGAACTTCTCCTCCGTAAAACTTCCAATCGAGTTGATGGCATTGATGACCAGTGCGGATACGCCGGCACACACCACATCTTCCCCGGCGTCTGCATATCCTGCGTGTCCCACACAGTCAAAACCCGTATACAGGTTGTCTTTATTTTTGTAAATCGTTATACTTGTCATAACAATTCATGACTAGGCGTTGATCTTTTCAATCTTTACTTTTGTATACGCCTGTCTGTGACCATTTTTCTTGTGATAGCCGGTTTTTCTCTTATACTTGTAAACGATGACTTTTTTGCCTCTTCCGTTCTCTACGACAGAAGCTGTCACGCTTGCACCTTCAACTACCGGGCTTCCGACTTTCATTCCATTGTCGTTTACTGCTAAAACCTGGTCAAATGTAACTGTCTCTCCAGCTTCTACACCAAGTTTTTCAACATTAATGATATCGCCTTCGGAAACTTTGTACTGTTTACCACCTGTTGCAATAATTGCGTACATAAGGCACCTCCTATTTATCATTACTCGCCAGCTTCGGTGTTCCCAATGGGCATACTTATGACCTCGCTGTGCGGCATACTTCTGTATAATAGCATAATTTGGGTATTGCGTCAACTGTTTTTTACTTGTGTTATATTTTGAAAATTGCAAGTATTTTTTTACGGCATATAAATATAATTATATTTCTGAACCCCGCTTGTCTGACCATTCTCATTGACCAATACAACAGAAAGCACATTATTCCCCTGTATCATCTCAAAAGGTCCCGTATAAAGGGTGGAATTTGCATCCGGCATCCCATTCCATGTATAGTAAGCCCTGCAATTTTCCGGCACATCAATCGTAATTGGAACCGCCTCAGTATACGTTCCACTCTCCGGAGACGCCGTCGGCAGATCCGGTATATTAAGCTCCACCAGATACTCTGCCTCTGCCCTGGAACTATAGATTCCACGTTGATCCCGACAGACTGCGCTCAACTTAAAATTCCCCTCTTCTTCCAGCGAAAAAGGTTCTTCATAGAGAATCCCGTCCGACTTCGGGCTGCTGCCATCCAGCGTATAGTAGATATCCAGTCCGTCCTTTGCACTCAGAGTGATTTTGGGATATTCTCCATATTCCCCGCCCTCCGGTGCAATCTCAGGAGCCTCCACAATATAGTCAGCAAACAGCTTTTTCAACTCATCCTTTTCCACTCTGGAATAAAGCTTTGTAATCGCAGAATAGTCTTTTTCCTCTTCATAGATTGCAATCAAAAGTTCACATACCTCACGATTACTGCCGGAAATGGAAAATGCCTGTTCCAAATATTCCTTAGCCTTGTCGAAATCTTCTTTGGCATAATAACATTTCCCCAGCATCAAATAAGCTTCCACACTCTGCTCTTCCTTTTCAAGTGCCTGCCTGGCATAAGAGGCCGCCTTATCGTAATCCTTTTTCGCATAGGATTTTTCTGCCTTCTCCATCCTGCCATCGAAGGATTGGCTCCTCACCGCAAAGAATCCGGCAAAAAAAGCAACAATGGCAATCAGGACAACAACTACAACCCCAACATAAATCCCCTTCTTTTTCTTCTTCGGAGTTTTTTTCTCCTCCTCTGTAACCTCAGATTTTTTCGGAGTTTTTTTCGGATTTCCTTCTTTTTGGAGCAGGGACTTTAAGTAATCCTCCTCCATATTGTAATCCGGCACAATCTGCGCTTCTTTTCCACATACGGAACAATACACACATCCTGTCTTAATCTTTGCACCGCAGTTTGCACATTTCATGGCATCTTATCCTCTCATTGATTCCACACAATTATTCATCAGCATTGCAATCGTCATCGGTCCCACACCGCCGGGAACCGGTGTGATCGCCGACACATGAGGCTCTACCTTTTCAAAATCCACATCTCCGCAGAGCTTATTATTTTCATTTCTGTGTATTCCCACATCAATAACAACGGCGCCTTCCTTAATATAGGAATCGTCAATAAATTTTGGTTTTCCGATTGCTACGATTAAGATATCCGCTGTCTTACAGAGTTCTTTCAGATTCTTCGTCTTAGAATGTGCAATCGTCACCGTGGCATTTTCCCTTAACATCAAAAGTGCCATCGGTTTTCCTACGATGTTGCTTCTTCCGATCACGACGCAGTTCTTCCCCTCTATCTCAATATCGGAACGCTTTAAAAGCTGGATAATTCCAGCCGGCGTACAGGACAGAAATCCCGGTTCGCCAATGGTCATCGCTCCCACACTCTGTGGATGGAAACCGTCCACATCTTTTTTCGGAGAGATTGCCTGGATAATCTTATCTTCATCGATATGTTTTGGAACCGGAAGCTGTACTAAGATTCCCCGTACATCCTCCCGTCCGTTCAGCTCCTCTATGACTTTTAAAAGCTCTGCCTCTGTGGTCTCCTCCGGCAGTTCATAGGACACGGAACCGATTCCGATATATTCACAGGCTTTCTTTTTATTATTGACATAGACAGAAGAAGCCGGATCATTTCCAACCTGGATTACGGCGAGACTTCCCTCCACTCCTTTTGCCTTTAATTCTGCCACTTCCTCTTTCAGTTCATCCTTGACTGCTTTGGAAATTGCTTTTCCATCGATTAATTTTGCCATGATATCCTCCCTAGAATAAACCTGTAATGGTACCGTCTTTTTCCACATCAATTCCAAAGGCCGCAGGCTGTTTTGGAAGTCCCGGCATGGTCATAATGGCTCCGTTGATGGCTACCACGAATTCCGCACCTGCGGATACATAGACTTCGCGCACATTGACGGTGAAGCCCTCCGGGCGTCCTAATTTCTTCGGGTCGTCGGACAGGGAATACTGGGTCTTTGCCATACAGACTGGAAAATGTCCCATTCCCATATCGGTAATCCGCTTTAATTCTCTCTTAGCAGCCGGAGAATAAGTCACCCCGTCAGCACCATAGATTTCTTTTGCAATGGTTTCAATTTTCTCTTCCAGAGTCAGGCTGTCCTCATAGAGAGGTTTGAAATGGCTCTCCTTTTTCTCCAGAGTCTCCAATACTTTATTTGCAAGTGCAACTCCGCCTTCTCCGCCTTTTTCCCATACTTCAGATAAGGCGAACTCACAGCCTCTCTCTTTACAGAAATTCTCAATATAGGCAATCTCATCCTTTGTATCGGTGACAAAGGAATTCAATGTCACAACCACCGGCACCTGATATTTTTGCAGATTTTCAATGTGTTTTTCCAGATTTACGATTCCCCGCTTCAGAGCATCCATATTTTCATTGGATAAATTTTCCTTTGGCACGCCTCCGTTATATTTCAAAGCTCTTACTGTTGCCACAAGTACGATGGCATCCGGCTTTAATCCAGCCTTTGGACACTTGATATCCAGGAATTTTTCAGCTCCTAAATCAGCACCAAAGCCTGCTTCCGTAACCACGATATCGGCAAGCTTCAGGGCTGCCTTTGTTGCCCGGATACTATTGCATCCATGGGCGATATTTGCAAAAGGACCGCCATGTACGATAGCCGGTGTATGCTCTAAGGTCTGGATAAGATTCGGTTTTAAGGCATCCTTTAAGAGTGCCGCCATCGCTCCGGTTGCATGTAAATCCTCCGCAGTGACCGGTTTTCCCTCAAAATTATAAGCCACAATGATATTTCCAAGACGGCGTTTTAAGTCCTCCATGTCATCGGCAAGGCAGAGTACTGCCATAATCTCGGATGCCACGGTGATAACGAAGTGATCCTCACGCACCATTCCATCCATCTTGTTTCCAAGACCCACTACCACGTTACGCAGTACACGGTCATTCATATCCAGACAGCGTTTCCAGATGACCTGTCTTGGATCGATTCCAAGCTCGTTTCCCTGCTGAATATGATTATCCAAAAGGGCTGCCAGCAGGTTATTTGCGGAAGTAATCGCGTGGAAATCTCCTGTAAAATGCAGGTTCAGATCCTCCATCGGTACGACCTGGGCATAACCGCCGCCTGCCGCTCCTCCCTTGATTCCAAAGCAAGGTCCCAAAGACGGCTCACGAAGGGCAATGACTGCCTTCTTTCCAAGTTTTCCAAAGGCCTGTCCCAGACCCACACTGGTGGTAGTCTTTCCCTCTCCTGCCGGAGTCGGATTGATGGCAGTCACCAATACGAGCTTTCCATCGGGATTGTCCTTGACACGTTCTAATAATTCATCGGAGAACTTCGCCTTATATTTTCCATATAATTCCAGTTCATCCTCTCTGATGTCCAATCTTTTGGCCACCTCTGTAATTGGTTCCATGACAGCTTCCTGTGCAATCTGAATATCACTCTTCATCTTCTTCCTCCATCTTCTTTGTGTTGCTATGCAGATACTTTCTACCTCACATTTTATGCAGTTACAAATTTGTTTTTATTTTATACCTTTACAGGTATTCTTCCTGATATTGTTCGAACTCCTCCGGTCCCATCAAGACCTTCCTCGGCTTGGTTCCCTCTTCCGGTCCCACAACGCCGGCCTCCTCCAACTGATCCATAATCCGGGCCGCCCGGTTGAATCCAATCTTAAAATATCTCTGTAACATTCCAATGGAACCTTTATCCTTATCAATCAACAGCCTTGCCGCGTCCGCAAAATAAGCATCTCTCTCATTTCCATCCGAGGCGGCTCCCGATCCTGCCGATGACGGCGCCGACGCGTGAATTTTTTCTTCCAGCTCCGCATCATAGGTAGTCTCCCCATTCTGCTGTGTTAAGAAATTCACAACCTCCTGTACTTCTTTGTCAGACACAAAGGCTCCCTGTACACGGAGGGGCTTGCTGTAACCCTGAGGATAAAAGAGCATATCTCCTTTTCCCAGAAGTTTTTCTGCTCCGTTCATATCCAGAATGGTTCTGGAATCCACTCCCGATGTCACGGCAAAGGCTACACGAGACGGCATATTTGCCTTAATCAGTCCGGTAATGACATTGACCGACGGCCTCTGGGTCGCAATAATCAGATGGATTCCCGCCGCTCTCGCAAGCTGAGCCAGACGGCAGATGGCATCCTCCACCTCACCCGGCGCTACCATCATCAAGTCGGCAAGCTCGTCCACGATAATGACGATCTGCGGCAGCTTCTTCGGTTTGTTCTCATCATCAATGTCCTTGATGTTCTCCACCTTTTGATTATATCCCTTTAAATCCCGGACATTGTAATCCGCAAACTTCTGATAGCGGTCCGTCATCTCCGAGACCGCCCAGTGCAATGCCCCCGAAGCCTTCTTCGGATCGGTCACCACCGGGATGAACAGGTGGGGGATTCCATTGTAGACGCTGAGCTCCACCACCTTTGGATCGATCATAATAAGCTTCACGTCCTCAGGGTCTGCTTTATACAAAATACTCATAATAATCGTATTGATGCAGACGGATTTACCCGATCCCGTCGCCCCGGCGATCAGAAGATGGGGCATCTTCGCAATATCCGCTACGATCACCTTTCCAGCGATATCCTTTCCCGCTGCAAAAGCAATCCTGGACGGGTGCTTTTGAAATTCCTCCGATTCGATCAATTCCCGGAAAGCCACGGTTACGTTCTCCTTGTTCGGCACCTCAATTCCTATGGCAGCTTTGCCGGGGATCGGCGCCTCGATTCGGATATCCGCCGCCGCTAAATTCAGCTTAATATCGTCAGCCAGATTGACGATCTTGCTGACCTTGACACCCATCTCCGGCTGTAACTCATAGCGGGTGACGCTTGGTCCGCAGCTCACATTGGTAATGGTCACATTGACACCGAAATTTTTCAGAGTCTGCTGCAATTTGTTTGCCGTTGCCTGAAGATGTGCCTTGGTATCTCCCATCGCCTTGGATGAGCCTTTTTTTAATAAGCTGACCGGCGGGAATACATAGCGATCCACCGATGTATTCTTTTGCATCTCGGCCTCGATTCCCTGAACATCCTGCCGGATCTCAGTCTCGGACTGGTGTGGTCTGGAACTTTTCCGCACAGGAGGCTTTTCGCTGACAGGCTGTGAAACCGGATGCTCCTGAACTGCCTCGCCTCCCGCAGGTTCTGCTGGGACTGCACTCTCCGACGGCTGTAATTCTTCCGCAAACAGGGATGGAGCCGGTATCTGCGCCGCCTCTAACGGACTGCTTCCCTCCGCTCGTAAAACCACATGTTCCTCCTCGCCCACCGGGGGAGTCTGTAAGATATCGTCAATATTGATCTCATTCATGGCATCCGATAACGCTGTCTTCGGCTGTGCTTTCTTTTTTTTATTTTTCGGAGGCTCCAGTTCTTTTGTCGTCTCCTTTACGGGTTTCACTACGGTATTCATGGAGACTCCCACAGCTTTTTTATCCCTTCGTTTTAACTGCCGCTGCTCTCTTTGCTCTTTGATCCGTTCATTTTCTTCTTTGGCGGCATGGTATACCTTCTGACCGCCCTTTTGCATTCCCCGGAATGCTGATTTTTCCGTAATCAGCACCAGCGTGATAATCAATCCGATAATATCGATCACATAGGATCCGATCAGTCCAAAGGCAGGATAGAGAATGGATGCCAGCAGACCACCAAAGAACCCGCCGCCGCTCTTTTCCTTCATTCCATACCGGAAAGCTGCCACCGCCGACTCCTTCGAGCTGCCCTCTATAGTCAGTTCCACAAAGAGACACAGAAGCATTAGAAACAGCACCGAAGCGATGACCTTGATCCACGCGACCTTATTTCCCTTATTGGACAGACAAAATGCCGTCAGCAAAAACAGACAGACCGGAAAAACATAGGAAATCAACCCAAAGATCCCAAAAAACAGGGAACTCAGACTGTTTCCAACCGTTCCGCCAATTCCAAAATTACTGAGCAGCAAAATAATGGAAAACGCCAGCACCACCCAGAGGATTACTTCTTCTCTCTGGGAAGCGGCAGGCGCCGCCGCCTTTTTGCGATTTGTTTTCTTTTTATTTGAAGCTGATGCCATAATTCCCTCCAGCTCTTATGCCATATAAAAATATCCGCCGATGGAGATCAATCCCACGATCAGGCAGTAAATAGAAAAAACAGTGAATTTTTTATTTTTCACGATCACCAGCATGGTCTTGATACAGATATAACCCACGATCGCAGCCACTGCCATGCCGATAAGATAATAAACGACCTCCGTACCTGTCACCGCGGAGGCTGTCACATCCTTCAATTCCAGAATTGCCGCGCCTAACACCGCCGGGATGGACATGATAAAAGAATATTTTACTGCAAAACGGCGGTCAAACCCACTAATCAAACATGCCGCTATGGTGGTTCCTGATCTGGAAAGTCCAGGAAGCGTTGCAATTCCCTGACAGATACCAATGATAAAGCCATTGGTGTAGGAAACATTCTTCGGTCCCTTATTTCCACTCTGGATACGGTCTGAGACAAACAGCAGAATACTCGTTATGATCAGACAGATCCCCGGAATCAGCAGAATCTCCGAAGCCATGGTGACAAAATCCGAAGCCGCCATTCCGATAATTCCCGTCGGGATCGTGGATACGATAACTAAGAGTACAAATTTCCGATAACCATTGGTCACGATCTTTATGTAATCATTTTTCTCATGTAGACATTTGTTCCGGAAAAAACGAACTACGTTGATAAATGCATCTCTGATAATGCTAAGACCTTCCACGATCATGCGAAAAATATCCTTATAATAGACCACAAAAATTGCAATTAAGGTGCCCAGATGCAGGATAACGTCAAATAAAAGCCCCGTATCTGTCTCCATATGAAACAGAATCTTAAAAATCGCCAGATGTCCGCTGCTGCTCACAGGAAGAAATTCCGTTACTCCCTGGATGATACCCATGATAATCGCCTGTAATAGTGACATGATGTCCTCCTAATTTCTCTCTTGGTATATTACACACAGGGAAACGTCCCTGATTTTTCTCATACTTAAATAATATTATCATATTTAAGAAGCCTTGTCATTATAAGATTCTCCCAAAAATCCATCATATAATAATTATGGAAAATCAATTTCCGACAGGGAATTATGCCAACTAAGATTCTGTATCTGCAAAAACCAGCAGAGCGGACATGCCGTTCTGCTGGTCATGAATTTTATTCAGTTTAAAAGCAGCAAGCCATAGGCACTTATCGAATCGCTACCTCATAATTCTGCCCGCTCTCATTGGAATGAAAGAGAACGGAGACAACATTTTCCACATCAATCACTTTTCCACAAGCGTTACTTACCCTGTAAGTAGAGTCCGTCTCGTCCTTGCTGGCAAAACCGCACCTTCCCGGACCAGTGGCTTCCAAATCCGTAATCGTGCCATCAGCCATCTTTACCGCTGCCGGCCAGACCGGAATATCCTTATACCGCTCCATGCTTCCTTCTGTTCCGTCCTCCTGGATAACTTTTACAGTCTCTTTTATCCTCCTCCAGTCATAATCCACAGAGATGGAAATCGGAGAAAGTGTAATCTTTTTCACTGTGACCTCATCTTTATCCAGCTTCTGATTTACTTCAAAATCCTGTTCGGAAGATTCATAATCCATCTTCCATGAAATGTCCCAGGTCCCTGCGGGTCCCTGTACAATATTTTCCTCATCCTGGGTGGTTCCAAAGTACATATCCTTGAAACTTACAGTCATCGTCTTCCCTGACAGATTCCCTCCCTCGAATTTTTCAACCCAGAACTCATAGTGAATGGAATTGCTGTTCCAGTCCTCCTGCATGGATTCCTCGTCAAGAACACCACTGAAATAACCACCCATATACTTATCGGCAAGGTCTTCTCCATCGACCAAAAGGGATGCTTCCTTAAATGAAAGGTCGTTTGGAACAGTCTGTCCTTCCGGCGCGGTGATGGTAAAATAAAGATACATATACTGATCAGAGTAAAGCGCCTGTTCCAGTTTGATGGTATACCCACCATTCTCCGCCTGGGCTTCCACCGGGACCGTTACCTTTTTTTCGCATAGTTCCTTTTGCTGCTCCTCATCCACCTGGAATTTTTTCGCTACATCCTTATTCCAGTTCGATAACGTCGCCGCTGTAACGGTGATTCCGCTTAAAGCCAGAATGCAAAGCGCTGCCGCAGCCACACTTTTCTTCCAGGTTCTTTGTTTTTTAACATATGGCGTCACTCTGTTCTGTTCTCTGATTTTTTGCAAGGTCTCATCTATTTTACTATTGACAGATTCCGGCAGTTCCATATCCTGCTTCATAACTTCACGAATCTCCTGTTCTGTGTACTTTTTCTTCATCAAAAACACTCCCTTCGGTATGGCATGGTTTCCTCTGTTTCAACAATATGCGGAGTTATTTCTCTTTCTGGAAATTCCACAACCTCATATTCCTTCGCAAGCTGTTCTCTCGCCCGTTTTAATCTGGTCTTTACGGTATTCTCACTGATTTCCAACAGCTCTGCTATCTCACGGACACGATAGTTCTGTGCATAATAGAGCACAACCACCACCCGGTATTTTTCATCCAGATACTGTAACAATTCCTTAAATTCTACCTGCTCTATCGATACATCCTCCGACTTCTGTGTACATGGAAACTCGTGGAAATCCTCCAAAAGACATCTTTTCTGTTGTTCTCGGATCATCCGCCTGCATTCATTGATCAGAATACGCGTCATCCAGGTCTTAAAATATCTCGCTTCTCTTAAATCCTGTATTTTTTCAAAACAGATGAGAATGGTATTCTGTATCGCATCCGCTGCGTCTTCGTTATTATCTAAAATAGCGTATGCCGTCTTATACAGATCGACTTTATAAGTCTCAATTAACTCTGCGAAAGCGTCTGTATCCCCCCGCATCGCTTTTTTCACCGTCTGTTTCATGCTTCCTCCTTATTTATTTCGCCTCGGCTTTTTATTTGTACATACATTAGATGTAAAAACACACTATTTGGTTTCATTTTCAAATGCTATTTTTAATAATACAGAAAAACTGCAGCATTTTCCATTCATTCGAGCACAAAAATGGATTTTGAAAAAATCCTATGCAAAAACTGTCACAAAATCATTTCTCCAAATAAAAAGAACTGCCGCAAAATCATATTTGCAGCAGCTCTCATATTCAAAAAGCTCTCTATTTAATTCCTTCATCTATCATCTGATGTAACTTCTGTAAGGCATCCCTCATGCCTCCCACTTCATTTATGATCCCCTCTTCCACAGCCTCTTTGCCCACAAGAATGGTTCCCAAGTCTTTGGACATCATAAAGGTATTCATCATCAGCTTTTCTATCTGATCCGGCTTCGCAAAGCAATGGTCGCAGATAAATCCGATGATACGGTCCTGCATCTGCTTAAAATATTCATAAGTCTGGGGTGCTCCGATGACCGTCCCGCTCAAACGTACCGGATGGATCACCATGGTTCCCGTCGGTACAATGAAAGAATAATCCGCGGAGACAGCCAGAGGCACTCCTATGGAATGACTGCCTCCCAGCACCAGGGAAACGGTCGGAATACTTAAGGACGCCACCATCTCCGCAATAGCAAGCCCCGACTCCACATCTCCGCCCACTGTATTCAGTAATAAAAGAAGCCCGTCCACCTCTTTGGAATCTTCAATCTCAGCCAACTTTGGCAGAACGTGTTCGTACTTTGTCGTCTTGGTGTTGGAGGATAAAGTCTCGTGTCCCTCCACTTCCCCGATCACCGAGAGCAGATGTATCCTGTGATTTTTCTCGTTTTTATCTAAAAGACGCTGTCCGTCGTCATTGCTGTTTCTGTCTTCGCCCATGATTTTCTCCTTTTTACAATATCGTTTTTCCTGTACAAGAACAAAGTGTGCTACACATGTCCTCGCGGAGCGTTTTTATTTAATAGAAGATTTCTCTGGATTTCCTAATTAAATAAAAACAGAGAGTGTCGTTCACTCTCTATCCTTATCCGTATTTTATGTGATTTTCAAAAAAATATACAAAAACAGCAATAACTGTGATTTCTTACCTACCGAGCGGTCTTAACCGATCAATCCCTGCTTCACCAAAATCTTCCGCACCTGGTATCCCACTACCACTGCCAGAACCAATTTTACCAGATCCAGCGGAATATAAGGAAATACACACATGGTCAGAGCCTCTAAGAATCCCACCTTGTACTGGATCACAAACCAGACCGTTCCAAAGGCATAACATGCAATAATGCCAAGGATTCCTCCCACAAAATACATTGGAATCTTATTCGGGAACTTCTCCACAAAAAGACCGATGAAAAAGACCAGAAAAATATATCCTACCAGATATCCGCCCGTTGGTCCCGCCAGCTTCTGTACTCCTCCGGTAAACCCGGTAAAGACCGGAAGTCCCACCATTCCCAGCAGGAGATAGACCACAGTACTTAATACTCCCTTCCACTTTCCAAGTATGATTCCTGCTAAAAACAGTGCAAATAAAGCCAGCGTGATCGGAATCGGTGAAATTGCAATGGGAATGGGAATGGAAAAGGGAGCGATGATGCAGATCACCGCTGTCACAAGGGCAATTACCGTCATGTCCCGGACAGAGATCCCTCTTGTATCTTTTCTTTCACTGATCCCCTGTTGTACCTGATTGTCATTCATTTTCTTCTCACTCCTTATTGTTAACCTTTGTATTATATCTATTAACAATAAGATATCTGTTTCAAGTGTAAAAGTCAACCTCCATTTTATAGAAGTTGACTTTTGCGTGTATGGTGAATCAACTATACCTCACCCATAAGATATTTGTAGAGTCCCATGTATTTCTCCGTAGACTTCTTCCAGGAAAAGTCCATCGCCATGCCGCGATCCACCATCTGGTTCCACTGTCTCTTCTTCTCAAAGAATACATATTTGGAATAGTTGATCGTATTCAGCATCTCCTCACCATTGTAGTTGGTAAAGGAGAAGCCCTCTCCGGTATTCTCATACTCGTTGAACGGCTCCACCGTATCCTTCAGACCTCCGGTCTCACGCACGATCGGCACGGTTCCATAACGGTAGGAGATCAGCTGGGTCAGTCCGCAAGGCTCGAATCTGGACGGCATCAGGAAAGCGTCCGCCGACGCATATAGCTTATGTGCCAGCTCGTCAGAATAACAGATATTTGCAGAGATCTTATCTCCGTATTTCCAGGCAAAATGGCGGAACATATTCTCGTAATCCGGCTCTCCGGTTCCGATCACCACAAGCTGGGTATGCTCGTCAATGATCCGCTCGATCACATAATTGATCAGATCCAGCCCCTTCTGATCCGTCAGTCTGGAGATCAGACCGATCATATACTTCTTCTTGTCTACGCCAAGTCCCAGATCCTCCTGGAGTTTTACCTTATTCTTCCATTTCTTTGTTCTGAAATCACTCTGGTCATAATTCACGAAGATCTTCGGGTCCGTTTTTGGATTGTAAATCTCATAATCAATTCCGTTTACAATTCCCTGCATATCAAAATGTCTGGCTCCCAAAAGTCCATCCAGACCTTCTCCATAGTAAGGGCTCTGGATCTCGTTTGCATAAGTCTCGCTCACCGTTGTGATATAATCCGCATAGACCAGACCGCCCTTTAACATGTTGGCGTCCTCCTGAAATTCCAGCTTATCGGGAGTAAAAAGAGAATCGTCCAATCCGCTTAAGCCCTTCATCGTCTTAATATCCCACACTCCCTGGAACTTTAGATTGTGGATGGTCATAATAGACTTGATTCCCCAGAAAAACATATCTCCCTGGAACTCATTCTTTAAGTAAACAGGAATTAATCCGGTCTGCCAGTCGTGGCAGTGGATGATATCCGGGTGGAAGTCCACCAGTGGAAGCATGGAAAGCACCGCCTTATCGAAAAAGCAGAACTTTTCAATATCGTAGCGCACATTTCCATAAGGAAGGAAGCTGTCAAAATACTCCTGATTGTCGATGAAATAATAGGTGATTCCATCCAGTTCATACTGTAAAACCCCCACATATTTGTCCTGGATGTAAGGTCCCACTCCTAAGTAAAAATGTGTCACATACTTGAACTCATTCCGGTATGACTCAGGAATACAACTGTAGTTCGGCAATACCACCCGAACATCCCATTCCTCCTTGTCAAATTCCTTTGGTAACGCCCCGCATACGTCCGCCAGTCCTCCGGTCTTGACAAACGGAACACATTCTGATGCTGCAAAAAGAACCCTTCTCATATAAACGCCCTCCTAAATTTTTGACAATGCCTGCTCTAGATCGGCAATGATATCATCTGCATTTTCTATTCCAACGGAAAAACGGATCAGATCCGGCTGTACGCCCGCTTCGATCAGTTCCTCCTCGGATAACTGTCTATGTGTATGGCTTGCCGGATGCAGGACACAGGTTCTCGCGTCTGCCACATGAGTCACGATGGCTGCAAGCTGTAAGTGATCCATAAATGCTTTCGCCTCGTCCCTTCCCCCTTTTAAGCCAAAGGAGATCACGCCGCAGGTGCCGTTCGGCATGTACTTTTTGGCAAGCTCATAATATTTATTTGACGGGAGTCCCGCATAGTTGACCCAGGCAACTCTCTCGTTTTGTTCTAAGTACTGCGCCACTTTCAGAGCATTCTCACAGTGTCTTGGAACTCTCAAATGAAGCGTCTCCAGTCCCACATTCAGCAAAAATGCATTCTGAGGCGACTGGATGGAACCCAGATCCCTCATCAACTGCGTGGTCGCCTTGGTGATATAAGCTCCTTTTCCGAATTTTTCGGTATAGACGATCCCGTGATAGGACTCATCCGGCTGAGTCAGTCCCGGAAACTTATCTGCATGGGCTTCCCAGTCAAAATTACCGCTGTCGATAATGGCTCCGCCCACACACATGGCATGTCCGTCCATATACTTTGTGGTGGAATGGGTCACGATGTCGGCTCCCCATTCAAAGGGACGGCAATTGATGGGCGTTGCAAAGGTATTGTCAATGATCAGCGGCACGCCGTGATCGTGCGCCAGCTTTGCGAATTTTTCAATGTCCAGAACCACCAGGGACGGATTGGAGATAGTCTCTGCAAACACACATTTTGTATTCGGCTGGAATGCTTTTTCCAATTCTTCATAGGAGGCGTCAGGATCCACAAAGGTACAGTCGATCCCCATCTTCTTCATGGTGGTTCCATAGAGGTTAAAGGTTCCTCCGTAGATGGTGGATGCGCTGACGATATGGTCGCCGCTCTCGCAGATATTGAACACGGCATAGTAGTTTGCCGCCTGTCCGGAGGAAGTCAGCATCCCTGCCACTCCGCCTTCCAGCTCTGTGATCTTTTCCGCCACCGCATCGTTAGTCGGATTCTGAAGTCTCGTATAGAAATAACCGCTGTCCTCCAGATCAAACAATCTGCCCATCTGATCTGAGGTATCGTACTTAAAAGTTGTACTCTGGTAGATCGGTAAGACTCTCGGCTCTCCCTTGGTCGGATGCCAGCCTGACTGAATACACTTTGTCTCAATCTTATAATTATTACTCATTTTCCTGCTCCTTTATGAAAAATATTTCTCTTCCAAACTGTATACCATGTCCGTATAGACCTTCCGGCACTGCTCGTTTTTGCCCTCCCGGATCAGACGGATACATTTTTCCAGATAATCTTTGTAGATTCCCCGATAGATCTCTGGGGCATCGCTGCGTCTGTTGATGTGTTTTACAATGGTGGGCGCCACATCGTAATACTCCCGGATCACATCCTTCCCGTTAGAAAGTTCCGTCAGATACCCGTCCCGGTAGTTCCTAAGCAGGACCAGTTCCTCACAATCGTCTCCCTTGTTCAGACTCTGACAGACTGCTGTGCTGATGTAGCAATACCGCTGTCTGAATCCCTCCTCGATCTCCTCATAAGTGGAAATATTAAGATTCGTCCGTGGAAAAGCCTGCTTCCATGCCTTTCGCAGTTCCTCGGCAAAGATTTCCCCCGAATGTGGGTTCTCTTTTAAAAGCGCCGGGAAGAGATAGGCTGCCAATATCAGATTATAATCCGTCAGTCTCTTCGACCGTTTTCTCTTCTTCGGCTCCTCTTCGATACTCTTTTTCACAGCCCCCACAAAATCCTCTGCCAGCGTCCTGAGCATCTCTTCTTTTTCATTTCCATACTGATAGGCGTCCTCTAAATCACGCAATACCTGTGAATGTGTGCCGATATACTCCAAAAATGTCTTTTCATACTCTTTTTTCTGAAAACCATCCAGCGGATCCTTCACATTCATGAGTAGATCCGGCAATTCCCATTTCAAACCATCTGTCAGCTCCAGATATACTTTCTCGTCTATCTGGGGCTCTTCCAAAGCACCAGCCATGAATAGGTTCCTCCTGTTGTTATAGCAAAAACCCCGGCAGGTTCTGCCGGGTTATCTGCAATTATTCATCCCAGTTATGATACACTTCCTGAACATCCTCGTCTTCATCCAATAAATCCAGCGTCTTATTGATGTTATAGAGATCCTGTTCGTCTGTTAACTGCACATAAGTCTGCGGGATCATGGTCACTTCCGCAGAAGCCATCGGGATCTGCTCCGCTTCCAATGCCTCTCTGACTTTTGAAAACTCATCCGGATCCGTGATGATCTCAAAGCTGTCCTCTTCCTCTGCAAAGTCCTCTGCCCCTGCGTCCAAAGCCAGCATCATCAGATCGTCCGCCTCCATGTCGGTCTCTTCCTTTGCGACGATGATCTGACCCTTTGTATCAAACATATAAGATACACAACCCTGTGTACCGATATTTCCCTTTCCCTTGGTAAAGGCATTTCTCACATTTGCCGCCGTACGGTTCTTATTATCCGTCAGCGCCTTTACAATAATGGCTGTTCCGCTCGGTCCATAACCCTCGTATACGACATACTCGTAGTTCACGGAAGCCGCGTCGCCGGAAGCCTTCTTAATTCCCCTCGTGATGGTATCGTTCGGCATATTATTTGCTTTCGCCTTGGCAATCACGTCACGCAGTCTGCTGTTATTCGCCGGATCCGGACCGCCCTCTTTTACTGCAACGGCGATCTCACGTCCGATAATTGTAAAGATTTTCCCCTTTGCCGCATCGTTTTTCTCTTTCTTATGCTTAATGTTGGCAAATTTGGAATGTCCTGACATATCTTTTCCTCTTTTCTGTTCATTTTTCCGTTTGTTATTTTACCATTTTTTCCTCATTCTGACAAGTCTGCTGAGATTCTTCTTCGTTCTCCGGAAGTTTTGTCACCCGCACCTTTCCGATCATCTTATTGCTGACGGATAAGATCTCAAAACGGCAGCCGTTCCCCTCCACGGAAAACGCTTCATTTTCTGCCGGGATCCTGCCGGAAAGAAAGATCAGATATCCGTTTAAGGTCTCGTAGTCCTCGATCTCAAACGGAATATGAAGGATCTCCTCCACCTCTTCCAAAGGAGTCAGCCCCTGCATGATATAGGTATTTTCCCCGATCTGCTCAATGGTATGTTCTTCCTCGTCATGCTCGTCTAAGATATTTCCAACGATCTCCTCTAAAATATCCTCCAAAGCCACGATTCCCGCCGTCTGTCCGTACTCGTCCACTACAATGACGATATGATTTTTCTTCAACTGCATTTCCTTGAACAGGGAATTGATGTTTTTTGTCTCCGGTATAAAATCCACCTCAAAGACCAGATCGGCAATATCCCGAATCGGCGTATTCTGTACCGCCTCATCCTTCGCATACATGAGAACCTCTCTGATATGTACCGCACCGACAATATTGTCGATGTCGCCCTCATATACCGGAAATCTGGAATGATTCTGCTCAATGATAAAATTCATCGCTTCCTCAAAAGGCGTATTTCCATCCAGCGCAACGATATTCTTCCGGTGCGTCATGATATCCTTCGCCTCTTTATCACCAAATTCAAAGATATTGTGGATCATCATAGCTTCGCTCTCCAAAAGCGCGCCCTGTTCGTGAACCTCGTCCACCATTGAGATGATCTCTTTTTCCATCTGCTCATCATCCGTTTTCTTTTTCGAAAAAAATTTCAAAAAGGGGTGTTTACTCCCGCCATCGTCCATAGCTTATCTCCTTCTTTTCCTTCGTAAATAACAGTTTTATTAAGAAAATCCTATCATTTCTCTACTTATTAGTCAAGATTATGTATTCAGTTCCAGACTAATCAGCAGCGCCCGCTCCACCTTTTTTAGAATTTCACGATCCAGATGGCAGACCTTATCCTTCAATCTCTTCTTGTCGATGGTGCGAAGCTGTTCTAACAGCACCACGGAATCCTTCACCAGCGCATATTTACTGGAATCCAGCTCCACATGGGTCGGCAGCTTCGCCTTATTCATCTGACTTGTGATCGCCGCACAGATCACGGTGGGGCTGTGCTTATTCCCGACGTCATTCTGTATGATCAGCACCGGACGCACGCCTCCCTGCTCGGAACCCACCACCGGTCTTAAATCTGCATAATAAATATCTCCTCTACGAATTACCATAATTTCACTCCAAAATTTAGATTTACAGTAAGTATTTCCAAAATTTTTCGAGTGTAAACATTTTCACAAATTAATTCTTACAACCTATGTCTTTCTTCCATATTCTGTCTATTCTTCAAAATTATCCTGTGTGTCCACGATCTTTCCATTCCTGTAAAAAACTCTCGGAATCCGTTTTCCCAGATCGCAGGCAAACTCGTAGTTGAATCTTTTCGACAGTTCTCCAAGATACTCCATGCTTAAGGTCTCCTCCCCATCTCTTCCTACCAGGGTGACCACATCCCCTTCCTGCACATCGGAAATCTCCGTCACATCCACCATGAACTGATCCATACAGACCCGTCCGCAGATCGGCGCTTTTTTTCCCCGGATCAGGACGTACCCCAGATTGGAGAGACTTCTCGGATAACCGTCCCCGTATCCCACCGGGATCGTGGCGATCTTCTGCTCCGTTTTCACCTCATAAGTCCCGCCATAACTGATGGTTCTTCCAGGTTCCAGCGTCTTTAGATATACCACCTTAGACTTCAGTTCCAGAACGGGTTTCAGGGCAAGACGCTCCTTTTGCACCTCATCTGAGGGAAGCAGTCCATAGAGGATGATCCCGGCTCTCACCGCATCCAGATTCGCTTCG
Organism: uncultured Lachnospiraceae bacterium; assembly: GCA_958428365.1. Lineage (GTDB taxonomy): Bacteria > Bacillota > Clostridia > Lachnospirales > Lachnospiraceae > Maccoyibacter. Next base: position 81,052 of record CAUAFT010000005.1, read on the forward strand.
GGCAGATCCATGATCCCGGCGCTGTTGGAACAGTGCTTTAATGGAATCTCAACGCCCCGCTCTTCCAACATTTGAAGCATTTTCCGATAGAGGGTGAGCTGTCCTGTCACATGAGTCTTATCCAGTTCATCTGCCTTTGCAAAATGGGTAAATACCCCCTCTATTTTCACTCCCGGAAGTTCCCTGATCTTTGCGATCTCATCCGCATTTTCCTCCGTGACCTGATAGCCGATACGGCTCATGCCTGTGTCGATCTTGATATGTATCTTGGCTTCCTTTTCTAATTTTTCACAGACCCTGGATAACGCCTGCGCCGAAGAATAAGTGAAGATCGCCGGCTGTAACTCCCAGGAAACGATCTGTTCAAATTCCTCCTCAAAACTGTGTCCCAGAATCAGGATGGGCTTTTTTATCCCGTGCTTTCTCAGAACGATCCCCTCCTGGGAAGTCGCCACCGCAAAGCCCCAGAGATAAGGCAATTTTTCTATTTCTTCTGCGATGGGCACAGCGCCATGTCCATACCCGTCCGTCTTAATTACTGCAATGACCTTCGTATCCTCTTTGATGGCTCCGTGGATCTCTTCCAGATTATTTACCACCGCATCCAGATCGATCTTTGCATATACTCTCTGATAGTCCATTTCTGTTTTCATCTCATTACCTCTTTGATTCCTTCTAAAATATCGCCTGCCGTCAGGCTGTAATATCCTGTTTTTTCTGCCGCTGCGTCTCCTGCAAGTCCATGCAGATAGACTCCCAGCGCCGCCGCAGTCTCTGACCTCATTCCGCCAGCCAAAAGCCCGCCGATCATCCCGCTTAGAACGTCGCCGCTTCCCGCCGTTGCCATTCCATGATTCCCCGACAGGTTCACATACGTCTTTCCATAGGGAATGCTGGTGATGGTCCTCACATCCTTCAGCACGCAAATGACGTTATACTCCCTGGCAAACTCCTGCGCCATCTCCATCAGCTGTTTTTTCACATAATCCACGGGCATATCCACGAGCCTTGACATTTCCCCCAGATGAGGCGTCAGAATCAGATCCGTATGAGGCCGCTTTAAAAGCTCCCTCTCCCTTGCCAGAAGATTCAGGGCGTCCGCATCCACCACCATAGGCACCGACGCCGTCTGGAGCGTGGTTTTCAGGATCATCTCCGCTCCCTCCGAGGTTCCAAGTCCCGGACCGATCACGATCACATCCGCCCAGTTCACAGCCTCCACCAGAGCGTCTTTTTTGCCCTTCTTTCCATCATATGTGACCACGATCGCCTCCGGCACCTTCTCATTTAAGACAACGCGGTTCTTTTCATGGGTAAAGATCTTCACCAAACCGCATCCCGTAAGATAGGCCGCCTTTGCGGAAAAATAAGCGGCTCCCGCCATCTCCTCGCTCCCGGCGATGACCAGCACCTTACCATAAGTCCCCTTATTAGAATCTGCTCTCCTCCCCGGCAAAAGAGCCAGATCCTCCTCATGCATTGCAAGCGTCTGGGGTTCCTTTTCCAGAAAACTTTCCTCTGTAATCCCTATCTCAGCCACATGAACCTTCCCCGCAGCCTCCGCTCCCGGATAGAGGCATAACCCTAATTTACTATATGCAAAACTCACCGTATGGTCCGCCCAAAAACAGCATCCCATCACCGCTCCGCTGTCCGCATGGATCCCCGAAGGAATGTCCACCGCCAGCTTCCCCGCTTCCATCCCATTCAAAAATTCAATGACTTCCCGATATCTCCCCTCTATATTTCTCGAAAGCCCGATTCCAAAGACCGCGTCCACCACAAGCGTGGGAGTCTCCCTCTCCCATTCCTCTTTTGGAACCTCCTCCCTCACTTCCAGTCCATACGCCTTTAAAATATCATACTGCTTCTTCGTCTCCTCTGAACATTTCTCATAACTTCCCAACAGCCAGACCGTGACCTCCCTCCCTTCCAAAAACAACATCCTGGCAACCGCCATCCCGTCGCCGCCGTTGTTTCCGGTTCCACAGACCACCAGGGTTTTGGATGCGTCCAGCTTCTCCTCTTTGATCGTCTCTATCACCTTAAGGGCAGCCCTCTCCATCAATACCAGTGAGGGTACTCCGAATACTTCTATGGTATTTTTGTCGGCTTGCTTCATTTCTCTTGCGCTCAAAAGATACTGCATTTATGTCTCCTTTTTAATTTCATATTATAGATATTATAGATAATTTGCGTTGTGGGCGGTCGTTGGCAGAGAATTGCCTGTTCATCCCCTCGGCTGACCATTCCGATGAGCCTCTTAAAGCGAAAATTGTGTCGGCAGAGGCCTCCACAATTTTTGAGTCTCATCTCCATAGCCTCGAAGGGATTCTCATTCAATTCTCTGCCAACGACCTTATTCAACTGCATTGAATTATATATGAATTTTATCCTGCCATCAAGAGCGTAGAAATGGGATTTACTCACAACTTCGCTGATAACTCCCGCCAATTTTCTCGCAAAAACCTCCCGTCCCCATCCCCGCAGCAAACATCTTTTATGGACGAATTGCCGACTTGCACAAAATATAGTTCTGTGACGCGACATTGCCTTGTGCATTAGATTTTCTTAGTGTTCTGGTCAAAACAGCAATTTCCGAACAGGACGTTCGGAAAAGGCTCATTTGAGCCATGGATGGCGAATATGAGCCGGTTGCGTCCGTCCCCTATATCTAAAAAACAGAACACTTAGAAAATCTTATGTACAAGGCAGGGAGCGTCACAGAACTATATTTTGTGCAAGCCCCCAATTCCCCAACAAAAGACAAACGCCCCACCTTACGGCGAAGCGTCTTCCTCCTCTTCCTGCGTCAGATCAAACACATCAATAATCTGTGCCCCAAAAATGTCATGCATATAAGCATACATCTCTTTACTGTTGATCTCACGATTCTGTTTTTTAATGATATTCTTCTTCAGATCGATCCGCACCTGCTTGATCCAGGCGTCAATACTCTGAATCTCCTCCGTATTAGAACGCATCTTTTCATAACAAAAGCTCATGCTTGCGATCATAAGTCGTTCATTTGCCTCTTTGATGAGTTTTGGCAGCTCCAAAAGTTCATCCTCACACGCCTCGATCTTCTCGTTGACCTCGTTGATCAGACGCCGGTTGTCTTCCATGGTCTTTTCCAGGACCGGATCATGGTTCTCTTCGCTCTTACCCTCCATATTGGCGACAATACTGTCCATCAGGCTGCTCTTGACTCTCTTTAGATCCTTGATGTCCTGATTCGCCTGTCCCTGCCTTGCCAGAAGGCGGTTGACTTCTTCTTCTATGCTTTTAATCTCTTCGGTTTTTCCGTGGATGGCGAATAAGCGGTGCCATTTCTGATCCAAAACCAGAATCGGTACTTTTTTGTCACCTAGTGCTCCGCGAAAGTATTCCAAATCCTTCATGTAAAAACCCCTGACTTATTTTTCTTTTGCTGCCTGACTCTTGACCATATTGTAGGAAAGCTGCATGAGACTGTCGGAGAGATGTACGCTTTCCACCACCACATTCTCGTCCGTCAAGTCCAGATCCACATGGGCAAAATTCCAGATTGCATGGACTCCCATATCTACCAGCTTTCTCGCAATGTCCTCCGCCTTTCCCTTCGGCATGGTGAGGGTCGCAATGTCTACCTCGTGTTCCTTTACGAAGTCCTCCATCTCGTCGATCATGCGGATCTCAATACCGCGCACCGTCTTGCCTTTCAGAGCCGGATTTACATCAAAAAGTCCGATAATGACAAACCCCAGCTTCTCAAATTTTACATAATTCGCAAGCGCCTGACCTAAATTTCCGGCGCCCACAACAATAATGTTGTGTCTCTGGTTCAGTCCCAGGATCTTTCCGATCTCTTCATATAAAAATTTTACATTATATCCATAACCCTGCTGTCCAAAGCCGCCAAAATTATTCAAATCCTGACGGATCTGGGACGCGGTCACGTTCATCCTGCTGCTGAGTTCATTCGATGAGATACGTTCCACGCCCTCATCCAACAAATCTCCCAGATATCTGTAATAGCGCGGCATCCTTCGAATCACTGCCTGTGAAATCTCTTTTTCCACCCTGTTTCCTCCTAGTGCCATCTATGAACATTATAATCATTTTCAATTCTACTGTCAATGTGTCAAAAATTTAACTATCTTCTGACAGAATTTCCCATTTTTCATATAGGGTTTCCAGTGTTTCGCTGCATACCTCTCTCTCGCTGCTCAACTCGTTTAATTTGGCGGAATTTGTCGCCACGGCTGTGTCCTGACACTGCTCGTCAATCTCTGCGATCCGCTGTTCCAGCTTTTCGATCTCATCTTCTATTTTTTTCAGCTCGTTAGCGATCTTGCGAAGCCTTGCCTGCTCCTGCTTCTGTTTCTGCCAGTCCAGCTTGTTCTCGCTCTCCTCCTTTGGAGCTTCCTGTGCCGTCTGTAAGAGCGGAGCCTGCTGTCTGAGTTCTTCTTTCTTTTCCAGGTAGTAATCATAATTCCCCAGATAATTGCACAGAGCGCCGTCGGACAGATCCAGGATCCGGTGCGCTGTCTTATTGATAAAATAACGGTCGTGGGAAACGAAGAGAACGGTTCCCGTATAACAGTTGAGGGCGGATTCTAACACTTCCTTGGAAAAAATGTCCAGATGGTTGGTCGGCTCGTCCAGGATCAGAAAATTCGCCTTGCCAAGCATCAGCTTTGCCAAAGAGACCCTGCCCCGCTCGCCGCCGCTTAAGTCTCCAATGCGCTTGAACACATCTTCATCCGTAAACAAAAACGCCGCAAGAGTGTTGCGCACCTGGGTATTGGTGAGGTTCGGATAGGCGTCGCTGATCTCCTCAAACAGAGTCTTTTCCATGTGGAGGACCTGATGCTCCTGATCGTAGTAGCCGATGTGGACGTTGGAACCCAGTTTGATGTTTCCCGCGTCTTTTTCCACCATGTTATTCAAAATTTTTAAAATCGTAGTCTTTCCGGTTCCGTTATTCCCGATCAGGGCGACGTGTTCCCCTCTCTTTATCTCAAAACTCAGATCTTCAAAAAGCTGCTGGCTGCCATAGGCTTTGGCAAGCTCCTCCACGCTGAGGACATCGTTGCCGCTTAGGATATTTGGCTCTAAGGAAATCTTAATATCCGTGTGTTCCTCCACTGGCTTTTCCATGCGATCCATCTTATCCAGCAGCTTTTCCCGGCTCTCCGCCCGTTTGATGGATTTTTCCCGGTTGAACGATTTTAATTTGGCAATGACTTCTTCCTGATGCCTGATCTCTCTTTGCTGGTTATAATATGCCTTGATCCTGGCTTCCCGCACCTTTTCTTTTTTTACGGCGTATTCTGAATAATTTCCTTCATATACCTGTGCCTGATGAAGGGAAACTTCGATCACTTTGGTCACGACTCGGTCCAGAAAATAGCGGTCATGGGAGACGATGACCACGGCTCCCTTATAGTTCATCAGGAAGTTTTCCAACCAGGCGATGGAATTCATATCCAGGTGGTTGGTGGGCTCGTCCAGTAAGATAATATCCGGCTTTGTCACCAGAAGTTTTCCGAGGGCGACTCTGGTCTTCTGCCCCCCGGAAAGCTGGTGGATCTTCTTCGTATAATCCTCCGCCGAAAAACCAAGTCCGTTTAAAACGCCATAGACCTCGCTCTTATAGCTGTAACCGCCCTCCATCTCAAACTGATGATTGAGACGGTTATAGTTTTCCAGAAGTTCCTCCAATTCGGCGCCCTGTAAGTCATGCATCTGTTCCTCCATGCTGCGGAGTCTCTGTTCCAATGCGATAATATCGTTTTTTACCGAGAGAAGTTCCTGCTCAATGGTGCTCTCCCCGGTCATATCCTGATGCTGTGCCAGGTAACCGATGCTCTTCCCCTTGGAGAGGATGACTTCTCCGGTATCTGCGGACAATTCCCCTACAATGATTTTTAAGAGGGTGGATTTTCCTGCGCCGTTAACGCCCACGATCGCTGCTTTTTCATTTTCCTCTATATGAAAGGATACGTTTTTTAATATTTCATCTGTTCCAAATGATTTACTGATATTTTGAACGGATAGTATCATAGTTTACAACCTGTAGATCCTAGAGCATTTTTTCCAGAGTTGCCCGAATCTCCTTAATAAAGTTCTCGCTGTTGAGCACAGTTACATCTTCCAGGGATGTGATCAGCGCTAAGTCCTTGGTCATCTTACCTGACTCGATGGTCTGAATGCAGGCTTTTTCCAATTTATCGGCAAAATCTGATAAGGCTTTGTTGCCGTCTAACTCGCCGCGTTTTCTGAGGGCTCCCGTCCACGCAAAGATAGTAGCCACGGAGTTGGTGGAAGTCTCCTCTCCCTCTAAATGCTTATAATAATGGCGCTGTACGGTTCCGTGAGCCGCCTCGTATTCATAATATCCGTCCGGGGATACGAGTACGGAGGTCATCATGGCAAGGGAGCCAAAGGCTGAGGATACCATATCGCTCATCACGTCGCCGTCATAGTTCTTACATGCCCATATGTAACCTCCCTCAGATTTCATCACACGGGCTACCGCATCATCAATTAAGGTATAGAAATACTCGATGCCTGCAGCGTCGAATTTTTCCTTATATTCCTTATCAAAGATCTCCTGGAATACATCCTTAAAGGTATGGTCGTATTTTTTGGAAATGGTGTCCTTGGTGGCAAACCACAGATCCTGTTTCTGATCTAAGGCATAATTAAAGCAGCTCCTTGCAAAGCTCTCGATGGAAGCCTCCACGTTGTGCTGTCCCTGAACGATTCCTGCTCCTGTAAAATTGTGGATCAGCTCTTTTTGTACGCTGCCGTCCTCGGCAGTGTAGACCAGCTCACATTTTCCGGCTCCCGGAATCTTCATCTCCACACCCTTGTATACATCGCCGTAGGCATGTCTTGCAATGGTGATCGGTTTTTTCCAGTTTCGCACGCAAGGCTCAATGCCTTTTACCACGATCGGAGTGCGGAATACGGTTCCGTCTAAGATCGCACGGATGGTTCCATTCGGGCTTTTCCACATTTCTTTTAAGTCGTACTCTGTCATGCGGGCTGCATTCGGAGTGATGGTAGCGCATTTTACTGCAACTCCGTATTTTTTTGTCGCCTGGGCAGAGTCCACGGTAACCTGGTCGTTGGTGGCGTTGCGGTGCTCCAGTCCCAGATCGTAGTATTCCGTATTCAGGTCGATAAACGGAGTGAGCAGTTCATCCTTGATCATCTGCCATAAAATACGAGTCATCTCGTCTCCGTCCATCTCCACTAGCGGTGTGCTCATTTTAATCTTTTCCATCAATTCTGTCCTCCATACTGTTTTTATTGTTTAATAGCTTATCCCATCCATAGCAGTCGTAGCTTTGGATGGTATTCATGATATGTTCATTTGCGAGCTGCTGCGCTCTCTTCTCATCCCGCGCCTTTAAGGCTTCTAAGATCTTACGGTGTTCCTGATTGGATTCTATCGCCCGTTCTTTTCCTGACAAGGACACCTTGCGCACTCGCTCCACATAATGGTGAAAATCACTTAAAACATGTTTTAACACCTTACTGTTTCCCGCCTCATAGAGCAGGTCGTGAAAACGGTTGTCCAATTCTAAGATCTGTCCGTAGTGTTCCTTTTCAATGTGATAATCTGTCAGAAAAATAATCTCTTCCAGCTCCTGCAGCTGCTCTTCTGTAATGTCGGCCGCCGCCCATCTGGCGCAGAGTCCCTCCAAAAGGGAACGGATCTCATAGATGTCCTGGATGTCGTCTTTGGAGATACCCACGACAAAGGCTCCTCTGTTGGGAATGATCGTCACCAGTCCTTCCAGCTCCAACTGACGCAAAGCTTCTCTCACCGGGGTCCTGCTGACACCCAGTTCCTCTCCGATGGTTTTTTCTCTGAGTTCTTCATCCCTCTGGTATTTTCCCGATAAGATCTCCTCCCGGAGCGTGTGAAACACACGGGAGCTGAGGGAATGACCATCTTCACTCATAACAAAACCCTCCTATAGTTATAATTCAATTTGCAAATTTTTACAACAGTCATTTATAATTTCTGTCAATTCCTCGTCCGTCATCACCGTGACCCGACCGTCCTCATACTGTTTGTCCACAACGTTTTTGATAGCGCACACCAGCTTGGAATTTTTATCCACTGCCCGGTCTCCCTCCAGACGGTAGTAGGTATTGATCCAATGGGCGATTCCGGCAAGGCCGGAGGTATTGGACACGGATACCAACACGGGGCGCTTTAAAAATTTTTCGGTATCGAAGATATTATAGATCTCCTCGTTTTTCAAAAGTCCATCCGCATGGATCCCCGCCCTGGTCACATTGAAATTTTTTCCGCAAAACGGCGTTCTCTCCGGCATATCATAGCCCAATTCTTTTTCAAAATATTCGGCAAGCTCCGTGATCACCGTAGTGTCCATTCCATCCAGACTTCCCTTTAACTGCGCATACTCAAAGACCATTGCCTCAAGAGGTGTGTTTCCCGTCCGCTCCCCGATGCCAAACAGCGAACAGTTCACGCCGCAGGCGCCGTAGAGCCATGCTGTGGTGGAATTGCTGACTGCCTTATAAAAATCGTTATGCCCATGCCATTCGATCAGCTCGCTGGGCACTCCCGCATGGGTGGTCAGACCATAGATAATGCCCTGTACGCTTCTTGGGATCACAGCTCCCGGAAAGTTCACGCCATACCCCATGGTATCACAGGCGCGAACACGGATCGGGATCTGATATTCCTCCATTAGCTTCATCAGCTCCAAACAAAACGGAATGACAAATCCATAGATATCCGATCTGGTGATATCCTCCAGATGACAGCGGGGCGCGATCCCTGTCTCCAAGCACTCCCGGATCACGCTCAGATACTGATTCAGCGCCTCTTTTCTGGTCATCCTCATCTTGTAGAAAATATGGTAATCCGAACAGCTTACCAAGATTCCCGTCTCCCGCAGCCCAAGTTCTTTGACCAGTTGAAAATCCTTCTTGCTGGCGCGGATCCAGCTTGTTACTTCCGGGAACTCGTAGCCCCGTTCCAGACATTTATAGACGGCTTCCCTGTCTTTTTTACTGTATAAAAAGAACTCGCTCTGACGGATCTTACCGTTCGGTCCTCCCAGCCTATGCAGATAATCATAGATCGTCACGATCTGCTCTGGGGTATATGGGGCTCTGGACTGCTGTCCATCCCGAAAGGTCGTATCGGTGATCCAGATATTTTCCGGCATATTGTGGGGTACGATACGATCGTTAAATGCAATCTTCGGCACTTCATCGTAAGGAAACAGATTCCGGAACACATTCGGCTCTTTTACATCATTGAGCTGATAAAAATGCTCTTCCAACTGCAGTAGGTTCGTCTTATCATTCTTTACCACTGCTCTCATATCTCCGATTTCGTTCATCTTCATCCTCCTGACTAAAAAAATGCATAAAAGTATACAATCTTGTTTCTTGTATGATTGTATACAATTATGCATTCATTGTCAACTTCGAATCTCAAAGGACAGATTGATGGCATAGGGATTTTTCTCCTTATCCACCACTACCTGGCTGCAGATCCAGTGAAGGGTGTGGAGCGTTCCACGATAGATCTTTTCAAAATTCTCCCGATCGGTCACACGATAGAGCAGCCTTCCCTTCTCATCTTTGCTGCCCTCCAGATCACACCGGAATAAAAGAACGATCCGTCTCTCCTTCTTCCCGATCAACACAGAGATCCGATATTGTAAAAGCTGTGTCCGAATCAGATCCATCAGCATATGCAGTGCGTAACAGATGTTCGGGATCAGGGACGTGGGCATCTCTCCCTTCACCTGGTTTTCAATCTCTAAAAACTGCCCCCTCTTTTCATTCTGAAATTCCTTCAATAAATATTTGATGTTCCGTTCCCAGTCCCTGGTCTCAAAAATATAGTATCTGGCAAAGGCTTCATAGGTCTCCCGTAAAAAATCCTCCAATTCCATCGTAGCCTTTCCCGCAGGAGCATGACTCCCCGACTCCAGATTATGGTTCACAAACCCGGTAACCATGTCCATGATAATACCATATTCCGCTTTCCGCTCTTCCACGGCAGTCGCCGCTTTCTGGTAATCCTGGTGTATCTGCTCCAAGCCCTTCCGCTTTTCTTCCTTCTCCTGCTCTGCCTCCCTGCGTATCTTCTGCATCCTGACCGCTTCTTTCACAGGAATCAGGATGTCGCTGGCGACACGGCAGGGCTTCAATATGAGCTTGAAGATTCCACAGCGGTTGGTAGCTGCCAGGGTCCTTCGTATATCTTCCGCCGGGGAAAGGGCGATCTGCATAGTCTCCGGGGAGATCCGACTGCATAGATAGAACATTTCCTCACCGCTCATCACCGGAAGCTCCAGCTCACAGATGAAAACGTCGATCTTCTGTTGTTCCAGAACGGCAAGCGCCATCTCCGGGGTAGATGCATAGTAAAAGGAGTATTCCTCCGGCGCTACCTCCAGTATTTTTTTGATGATTCTTAAATGACGTTCCTCCGAATCCGTAATCAATATCCGATACATGTGCATCCCCCCTTTTTTTCTTATTATACCATTCATCCCCGGTTTTGAAAATTATTTTCTATCCCTGTAACACTTTCTCTTTCTGAGCATAAGATGAAGTGTAATTAAAAATTTGGAGGATTTCAAATGAGTGATTTAGCAGCAACAAACTGTGGATGTGGATGTAATGAAGAAGGAGGATGCGGCTCCATTATCTGGTTAATTATCTTATTATCCTGCTGTGGATGCGGCAACGGCTTCTTCGGTGGAAATGGATGCGATGGCAACAACAACAGTTGCTTATGGATCATCTTACTGCTCTTCTGCTGTGGCAACGGATTTAACGGCAATGGATGCTTCTGCTAGTATCTGGCAGAAACTAAGCTGCTTAACGCAGTGATCCGGGAATCTGATAGATTTCCAATAAGATAAGAGAGGGTGTCCCAGACTATGAATTTTTAAATTCTAAGAAAGGGGCGCCCTCTTTTGATATGCATGATCTTTCATTACGATTTGTTTTTTATCTCGCTTTGTGGGATTCTCCGCCTGCGGCGGATCACTTCAGCGATATAATTCCTCTTAAAGAACAAATGCTATGCAAATAACAATCTGCATAGCATTTTACATCTATTCCCAATGGAGTTCATTCCCGATAATTACTTTTATCCGTGTTTTGCTGAAAAAACCTCCCATGCTTCTGGGTTCGCTCTTCCCGCTTCTGCTGTGCCTCCTTCCGCCGCTTTTTTTCCAGACATTTTTCGTCTATTTCATATACTTTATTTCCGTCAATAATCAATCTGCCCATTGCTTTCCTCCTCTTTCTATCTGTTATTACTATATGCAGGCTTTAAAATATTGCATAGCTTTTTTTTCGGCGCATATATTGAAAGAAAAAGGTTTTTTATGGACGAAGAATTAAAGACCACACTTTTAGACGAACAGCTTCAGAGCAGGGAACTGCAGATTTTAAAGACCACCATTCCCTACCTCAAAGAACCTCAGCAGAAAAATTTTGCGATCCTTGCAAAATTTTTAGAACTGCAAAAGACGATCCGCTTTTTCCAGAGCGATTCCAACAGTCTGAGTATTTGTTCGGTGGATAATCCAGAGGAAAACACCCTCAATCTATTGAATGAAATACGCCCCTACTGCAATGAAAAGGAATTAGAAAGCCTTGATTCCTTCATCAATATGTTTCAGCTTTTTTCCGCTTATGATCTACTATTCCGCTAATAAAGGAGGCATCTATGGACATTTCAGATTTACTAAAACAGGGGAATATTCCGCCTGAAAAGCTCAACTTTCTGCTTCAGTTTGCCAACCAGCAGCATTCGGGAAACGCCAGGGAAATGGCTTCGGAACTGACAAAGGCCGCTTCCACTGCAAAAAGCGAAGGGATAGAATTTTCCGAAACGGAGCGGGATCTCATGATCGATATATTAAAACAGAACATGAGCGAGGAGGAACGCAAAAAAACCGATATGCTCCTCAACCTCATGAAAAATATGAAAAAACGTTAAGATATTCTTTTAAAACGAAAAAACACGCCAATCCGTATATCTGTTGGCGTGTTTTCTTCCTTATACCGGGGCTTCCATCCCTGCCGCCGGCAATCATAAATTATTTTTGTACGATATTAATGATTCTTCCAGGAACATAGATCTCTTTTACTATGGTTCCTGTCAGCTTATCTGCAATGGCTTCCTTTCCTGCCGCGATGGCGGTATCCTTATCCACATCGGCCGGGAGCTTGACAACAGCTCTGGTCTTGCCGTTGATCTGAACCGGAAGCTCAATGGTATCCTCCACGGTCTTTGCCTCATCAAATTCCGGCCAGGACTGCTGATAGACTCTTCCCTCATATCCGCAGTTCGCCCAAATCTCCTCCGTGATATGCGGAGCCACCGGATTCAAGAGGATGAGGAAGGTCTCAAATTCCTTCCGGTTGATGGAATTTTCTTTGTAGAAATCGTTTAAGAGACTCATCATCGCTGCAATCGCCGTATTATACTTCAGGTTCTCAAAGTCAGAGCTTACCTTCTGGATGGTCTGGTGCATCTTTGTCTCGAAGTTATCACGGTACTCCTCTCCGTCCACCAAAAGCTCCTGCAATTTCCATACACGGTCTAAGAATCTGCGGCAGCCCTTCACACCATTCTCCGACCAGGACGCACTCAAATCAAAGGCTCCAATGAACATCTCGTAAGTACGAAGTGTGTCCGCACCGTAATCCATTACGATGTCATCCGGATTTACCACGTTTCCGCGGGATTTGGACATCTTTTCCCCGTTTTCTCCTAAGATCATACCGTGGCTGGTTCTCTTCTGATATGGCTCTTTGGTCGGCACCACACCCTGATCGTAGAGGAATCTGTGCCAGAATCTGGAATAGAGCAGATGGAGTGTGGTGTGCTCCATACCTCCGTTGTACCAGTCCACCGGAAGCCAGTAATCAAGAGCTTCCTTGCTTGCCAGCGCCTCGGTATTGTGGGGATCCGTATAGCGGAGGAAGTACCAGGAAGAACCTGCCCACTGCGGCATGGTGTCGGTCTCACGCTTTGCAGGACCTCCACAGCAAGGACAGGTGGTATTCACCCAATCGGTCATAGCCGCCAGCGGAGATTCTCCGTTTTCCGTCGGCATATAGCTGTCTACCTCCGGAAGCTCCAGTGGAAGCTCGCTCTCTGGAAGCGGCACATAGCCGCATTTCTCACATTTTACGATCGGGATCGGTTCCCCCCAGTAACGCTGACGTGAAAATACCCAATCCCGAAGTTTGAAGTTGGTCTTGCTCTTTCCGATCTTCTTCTCTTCCAGGAACTCGATGATCTTCTTCTTTGCTTCCGCTACTTCCAGCCCGTTCAGAAACTCAGAATTTACCAGCTTTCCGGTGGCAACGTCCGTAAAGGCCTCCTCCTGGACATTCTCACCTCCTGCCACGACTTCGATGATCGGAAGGTGAAACTTCTTCGCAAACTCCCAGTCTCTGGTATCGTGTGCCGGAACTGCCATGATGGCGCCGGTTCCGTAGGACATCAGTACATAATCGGATACCCAGATCGGGATCTCTTTGTCGTTCACCGGGTTCACCGCCGTTAATCCGTCAATGGCAACTCCGGTCTTTTCCTTGGCAAGCTCGGAACGCTCGAAGTCGGATTTTCTCGCCGCCTGCTCTCTGTAGGCTGTGATCTCATCCCAGTTCCTGATCTCGTCTTTATATTTATCCAAAAGCGGATGCTCCGGAGATACCACCATGTAGGTGGCGCCGAATAAGGTGTCCGGTCTGGTGGTGTAGACAGTCAGAGATTCCTCTTTGCCTGCAATCTTGAATTCCACTTCCGCTCCCTGGCTCTTACCGATCCAGTTCTTCTGGGAGACCTTGACGCGCTCAATGTAATCCACGTCCTTTAATCCCTCCAAGAGCTTTTCTGCGTAATCGGTGATCTTTAACATCCACTGACTCTTGACTTTTCGGACTACCGGACTTCCGCAGCGCTCGCAGACACCGTTGACAACCTCTTCATTTGCAAGACCCACCTTACAGGAGGTGCACCAGTTAATCGGCATCTCACTCTTGTAGGCGAGACCTTCCTTAAATAACTTCAGGAAGATCCACTGCGTCCATTTATAGTAATCCACATCGGTGGTGTTGATCTCACGATCCCAGTCAAAAGAATAACCCAGAGAATGGAGCTGGTTCTTAAAACGCTTCACATTGTTCTCGGTAACGATCTTGGGATGGATCTTATTTTTAATGGCATAGTTTTCCGTCGGCAGTCCGAAAGCGTCCCATCCCATTGGATAGAGTACGTTGTACCCCTGCATTCTTCTCTTTCTCGCCACGATGTCCAGTGCGGTGTAAGGTCTTGGGTGACCCACATGGAGTCCCTGTCCTGACGGATATGGAAATTCCACCAGTGCGTAGTATTTTGGCTTGGAATAATCGTCTGATGCGGCAAACGCCTTTTCGTCATCCCAGATTTTCTGCCACTTCTGCTCAATGGCTCTGTGGTTGTAAGGTATTCCTTTGGCTGACATTTTCTGCTCCTCCTCGTTTTTCAGATCTATTTGTAAACTTGATAAAATTTTAGCAATCTAAACCCATACAGATAAAATTTTAACATAGTCGGGGTATTTGTCAAGGGATTCGGGGGCATTCGCAGTGCGTTCCTGCCCGGAGAGCTTTTTATTTCATAGGAAAGTCCAAAGGAATTTCCTATGAAATAAAAAAGAACCGACAGATTTCCCTGCCGGTTCCCGTCCGCTAAATGGACTTTAACTTAATGCATATGATTTTTTCCAAAGGAGAGATACTGCTTCCCTTTCCATCGGTGCCTTCATAATATTTCTGACTGGCAGATTCAAAGAGAATATATACCTGCTCTCCCAGAATCTCCAACTCCTCCGAACAGGGCGGCATCTCTACTTTCTGTGCCGGTTTGTTCGGTTCTTCATCCAGAGCCTCCAATGAATCATAGATTTTTAAAAAGGAGGATTTCGTCCTTCCCAGAGAAGTACTTAAGAACACTCTCCCATCTTCTGCAAAGGCAACTCCCTGTACCCTTGCCGGGATCTTATAAGTATCCTTTGCCACTAATTTCTCTCCATTAAAACGATAGGAGATCATTTTCGACTTCAGTAAATCATTCTCTGTCGCCACCCACAGCTTTCCGTCGTGGAAGGTGATACAGGATGGACGGTTCTTTACTGGAAAGGCTTCTATGGACTCTGAACAGTCGATAAACTCCTTCGGTCTTTCTTTTGCAATCTCCAAAAGCATCTGATATGGGATCCTCTCCAATGTTTTATTGTCGGAATGACAGATCCAAACATTTTCCCCATCGCAGGTGACTCCGCCTAAATGGCTGTTTTTCTTCATTCCAAGTGTTGCGATATACTCCCCGCTGCTGCGGTCGAACATATAGAGAGACCCCAGTACATCCCAGTCACAGCTATATGCCGTGACCAGAATGAAGTCTTTGGTAAGGCAAAGTCCCTGGGGACATTGATTCTCATCCAGGATGCGCTGCTCTTTGATGTCTTCCTCTCTGGTGGAGGGCATCCCCGGAATACTGATATTATCCAGAACCGTGTAACTACAGTCCTTTAACGCTTTTGTACTCCGGCTTAACTTCGCATCCGTGTGATAAGAGTATCTGCTGATATTTTCCACATCATTGATTTTTCTGGTCCACTTGGCATACAGAACCACGTTGCCAACCATATCCTGATCAATGATCTCAATCTTTTTTTGAAAATGACTATCGGTATACCAGCCCGCAAAATTGTATCCTACTCTTCTCGGCGCTTCTAACACAAGCGGCAGATCCCCGAATTGATAAGTGTCTGCATTTTTATTTGAATTTATCCCACCATTCAACTCATATCTGATCTCATATTCCAACAGATGATCTGCCCTGGTAACTTCCTGCCCATCATCCTGATCTGAAAAAAAATCCGATTGGTCATCGTGGAATCCATATGCCCGAACAACTGTGGGATCTTCCAACAGGAAAACCAGAACCAGCAACCATGCTGTGAACTTCCTCGTTCTGCTTTTCATCTGTCAACTCCAAACCGCTTTTTTTGTCTTATTCTGTTTTGTCCAGTTTATTTGTCCTTGCTTCTATCTCTTTCTCCTGGATATCGGAAGGCGCCTGCTCGTATCTTGAGAACTCATAGGAGTAATCTCCGCTTCCTCCCGTGATGGCTCTTAAATCTGTGGTGTATCCATACAACTCCATGGTGGGAACGTCTGCAAGAATCTCCTGCTTTCCTCCCTCTACCGGGTTCATGCCGAGCACTCTTCCCCGCCGCTTGTTCAGATCTCCCATAACATCGCCGGTATATTTATCCGGTACGACTACCTTTAAGGAGACGATCGGCTCTAAAAGAACCGGGGATGCTTCCATAAATCCCTTTTTAAACGCCTGGATCGCTGCTGTCTTAAACGCCATCTCAGATGAGTCCACCGGGTGATAGGAACCATCGTATAATACGGCTTTGACTCCGACTACCGGATAAGCTGCCATAGGACCCTTTAAGACTGCTTCCGCAAGTCCCTTTTCCACTGCCGGGAAATAGTTCTTCGGAACCGCTCCTCCCACAACAGTCTGCTCAAACTCATATGGTTTTTCCAAATCGCCTGAAGGCTCAAATGTCATCTTGACATGACCGTACTGTCCGTGTCCGCCAGACTGTTTTTTATATTTGTATTCCACGTCTGATTTTTTACGGATGGTCTCACGGAAGGCAACCTTCGGTTTCATGAGTTCGATCTCAACCTTATATTTTTCCAAAAGCTTGCTCGCTGCTACCTCCAGGTGCTGAGCGCCCATTCCATAGAGGAGCGTCTGTCCGTTTTCACTGTCATTGACACTCTTAAGCGTCAGGTCTTCCTGCATCAGTTTCTGCAAAGTCTGGGAGATCTTATCCTCGTCTCCCTTATTCTTCGCTTTGTATCTCATGCAGGTATATGGTGTGGAGATTTGGGTCCGAATATACAGGATCGGGTTTGCTTTTGTGGACAGAGTATCCGTGGTGGTCACCTTGGATAATTTTGCCAAAGCTCCGATATCACCTGCGTGAAGCTCCTTTACTTCCTCCGGCTTATTGCCCCTCAATATGTAGAGCTTTCCAATCTTCTCTTCCACATCTTTGTGCTGGTTGAAAAGCACGTCGTCCGGTTTTAGCACGCCGGAATTTACTTTGATCAAAGAATATTTTCCGATGAAAGGATCCACAATGGTCTTGAACACATAGGCGGATTTTGGTTTTGCAAAATCATAATTTGCCGCATAGACTTCGTTCGTCTTAGCGTTGATTCCCGTGCACTCGCGTTTGTCCGGGCTTGGGAAATATTTTACGATATCCACCATCAAAGTATACATGCCGCGGGCTAAAATATTAGAACCCATCAAGACCGGAACGATGCTTCCCTCCGCTACATTTACACGCAGCGCCTGACGGATCTCATCCTCTGAAAATTCTTCTCCGTTAAAATAGCGGTCCAGAAATTCTTCGCTGGTCTCCGCCACCGCCTCCATCAATGCTTCCCGGCAGATCTCCAGATTATCCCTGGAATAATCCGGGACTTCCACCTTCTCCACGTTTCCGTCCTGCGTCCAGCGTTTTGCTCTTTGCTGTAAGACGTTGACATAACCTACAAATTCACCGTTCTCACGGATCGGCAGGTGGAACGGAGCGATCCTTTTTCCATATAATTCCTGCAAGTCCTCCACGACCTGTCTGTAGCTGGCATTATCGATGTCCATGTCTGTGACAAATACCATTCTCGGCAGTTTGTATTTTTCACAGATCTCCCATGCTTTTTTGGTGCCGACTTCGATTCCGTTTTTACCGGAAACCACGATGATCGCCGCATCTGCAACGCTGACGGCTTCTTCCACCTCGCCCACGAAGTCGAAGTAGCCCGGTGTGTCTAAAATATTGATCTTCGCATCCTCCCATGGAATCGGGACGATGGAGGTGTTGATCGAAAATGAACGCTTCACCTCTTCTTTATCGTAATCACTGATGGTATTTCCGTCATCGATCTTTCCCATACGGGATGTGAGTCCGGACAGATATGCCATTGCCTCTACTAACGTTGTCTTTCCGGCTCCTCCGTGTCCTAAAAGAACCACGTTTCGTATCTTGTCAGTTGTGTAAACATTCATATAAAAATCCTCCCTTAAACTAGTTCTCGGTAACCACTCATTACCCATAACAGTATTGTACAAAATATTCTGATTATTCTCAAGTGTTTTATTCATTTTTCACAATTTATTTTTCGGTTTGTTATTATTTTCACAAACATTATTTGGTAATTTTAACACTTCGACGCTTTAAAGTGTTGCATTTTCCTATGCACTGTTGTATAATACGATAGATTACAGCTCTGCTGTTTCGTATATGATTTGGATGTCAAAAGCACCTCTGGTGATATCCATATTATAAAACTATCGAAATGAGGAAAAAAATATGATCATTGTTATGAAAAGCAATGCGGACAAGTCCGCTGTCAAAAAAATTGTAGACCAAATCGAAGAAAAGGGATTAAAGACCCATCTCTCCCAGGGAGAGGAAGTGTTTATCATCGGCGTTGTGGGAGATAAATCCAAGCTGGACGCCTCTGCTATTACCAACAACCCAATGGTGGAAAAAATCGTGCCGATCACGGAGAGCTACAAGCTGTCAAACAAGAAATTCCACCCGGAGCCTATGGTATTCTCCGTTGGAAATACCTGGATCGGTCCCGATACATTAACCATCATGTCCGGTCCCTGCGCCGTGGAAAGCGAAGAACAGCTCCTCTCCATCGCCCGCGCCGTAAAAAGCTCCGGGGCCACGATCCTAAGAGGCGGAGCCTATAAGCCGCGTACTTCCCCATACTCCTTCCAGGGCCTGGAGGTGGAAGGCTTAAAGTATATGCAGACTGCCGCAAAGGAAACCGGACTTGCCACGATCTGTGAAGTGACCAGCGCCCACGCTGTAGAATCTGCGGAACGCTATGTTACCATGCTCCAGGTTGGAGCCCGGAATATGCAGAATTTTGAACTGTTGAAGGAAGTCGGACGTACAGGAATGCCGGTACTGTTAAAGCGCGGTCTGGCTGCTACCATCGACGAATGGTTAAATGCTGCGGAATACATCATGGCTGCCGGTAATTCCAAGGTGGCGCTTTGCGAACGGGGAATCCGTACCTTCGAAACCAGCACCCGCAACACCCTGGATCTGAGCGCTGTCTGCGTTTTAAAAGAAAAGACCCATCTTCCGGTCATCGTGGATCCAAGCCATGCCACCGGAGTCCGGAGCTATGTGGAACCTCTTGCAAAGGCTGCCGTTGCCTGCGGCGCCGACGGATTGATGATCGAGGTACATAACGACCCGGAGCACGCCCTCTCCGATGGTCCGCAGTCTTTGAACTTTGAGCAGTTTGACGCAGTGATGGAGAATCTGAAACCTTACATTGAATTGTCCGGAAGGAGTCTGACATGAGTTTTCAAAAGATAGGATTTATCGGGCTGGGACTCATCGGAGGTTCCATTGCCAAAACCATCAAAAAAATATATCCGGATGTTACTCTGATCGCCACTGCCGGACACCGGGAAACCGTATTGGAAGCCTATGAAGCAGGGGTGATTGAAAATTCAGATCTGCTGAGATTGGACGCCTTTTCTGATTGCGATTATATTTTTCTGTGTACGCCGGTACAGAGGAATCTCTCCTATTTAAGAGAATTAAAGGACGTGATCCAGCCATCCTGCATCGTGACGGATGTGGGCAGTGTGAAAACGGATATCCATAAGGCAGTCATCACATTGGGAATGGAGGATCATTTTATCGGCGGACATCCGATGTGCGGGTCGGAAAAGACCGGATTCTCCAGCGCCACCGATCATTTATTGGAGAACGCTTATTATGTGATCACTCCCGCTTCCGCCGTGGATCAGCACAGGGTACGGGAGTTTCAGGAGCTGGTGAGATCTCTGGGGGCGATCCCGCTGCTTTTGGACTATGAAAAACATGATTTTGCCACTGCCACCATCAGCCATCTCCCCCATGTCATCGCCTCCAGTCTTGTCAATCTGGTTGCCGACCTGGACGATGAGGAAGAGACCATGCGAAGGATCGCCGCAGGAGGATTCAAGGATATTACAAGGATCGCCTCCTCCTCTCCCGTGATGTGGCAGAATATCTGCCTGTCGAACCGGGAACAGATCCTAAAGCTGGTGGACTCCTACATAGCTGCGTTAACGGATATCCGTTCCAATATTGAAAACAACCGCAAGGAAGAGATCATTGCATTTTTCCAAAAAGCAAAGGACTACCGGGACTCCATCACAACTCCCGGAGCGGGACCAATCGCAAAAAGTTATATTGTATACTGTGATCTGATCGACGAGGCAGGAGCGATCGCTACTCTTGCCACGATCATGGCGAGCCACAATATCAGTATTAAAAACATCGGAATTCTTCACAACCGGGAATTTGAGGACGGAGTTCTGCAGATCGAGTTCTATGAGAAAGAGGCTTTGGAAAAGGCTGTGAAGCTGTTAGCGGACAATCACTATATTGTGCACGAAAGGTAATCCTGATATAATAAACTGGAACGGGGAGAGAGCTGATGTCTTTTGCCTTATCTGGTACATAAAATACGTTTCTGTAAAATCTGGCAATTCTGTATTTTCTATGAACAGTCTTTCCTTGTATGTTTATCCCGGCTGTAGGATCTATGGCCGGGATCTTTTATTTCATAAAAACCAGGTGTCAAAAAAGTTGTGGAAAACAACTTTTTTTATTTTTGTCTTTCCTGTTTATGTGAATAATACGGTGGTAAATATATTAGTTTTCGTAAAATTTCGAAAAAAGCACAAAATTTTTGCTTTTAAATCATTTTCTCTGAAATAAATTTTACGCTGCTCTCCCATTTGCATATTCTTTGATTCCAAGAAAAATATCTTTTCCGGCAATTTTTTCCTTTTGTAAACAAAAAAATAAGGCCTCTTTTCTCCTAGACAATTATACCCAATTTTCGACTAATATCGCACATTTTTTTGGTATATATGTATATTTCCAATATTTATACATTTTGTTATAATAATATTGCATCTGTATCACCTAATAATTGGTTCGTTCATACATTGCACTGGTTATTAGGTTCCTTTTTACTTATGGATAAGCGAATGCCAAACGGCTTTGCTTATCCTACTTCCTTTTTATGGGAGATTTTTCTAAATCTTCTTTTCCCCTTCCCAAACAATTATGATATGATTTCAGTAATACTTTTTATAGGAGGTTACAACATGCCGGATCACAAAACGGAAGGCAGGGCTTCAAAGAGTGAAAAGACAAAATACCGCCTTGCACAGTCCATGCAAAAATGCATGGAGACCATTCCCGTGGACGATATCACCGTCCGCCAGATCGTAGAACAATGCGGTCTGACACGCCAGACTTTTTACCGGAATTTTCTGGATAAATACGATCTTATTAACTGGTACTTCGACAAACTATTAGCAGAATCCTTCGTCCATATGGGAAAGGGAGAGACTGTCTATGAGGGACTGATAAAGAAATTTGATTTTATCCAAAAGGAATCGGTATTTTTTTCCGCCGCTTTCCGCTCCGATGACAGAAATTCTTTAAAACAGCACGACTTCGAGGAAATCTACGCCTTTTATGTGGATCTGATCCAAAATAAGACGGGATCCATGCCGGATAAAGAGCTTCGCTTCTTCTTAGAACTCTACTGCCAGGGTTCCGTCTATATGACGGTAAAATGGGTCCTGGGCGGAATGAAGGAACCCACCGAAACTATGGCAAGGCTGCTCACAGCCTCCATGCCTTCCCGGCTGGAAAAGCTCTTTCGGGAACTGGATATTTTTAAATAAAAGATTATTTTTCATACACTGTTTTATTTACTGACAAAAAGGTTACACTTTATAAATTTTGTAACTTTTCTTTCCTGTTTTCGCCTGTTAAAATGAAGTTACATAAAGTATAAAACGTATACAGACAGGTAAGGAGGATAATTATTATGGTGAACAGAATTATGTTGAACGAGACATCCTATCACGGAGCAGGCGCAGTTGCCGAGATTGCAAATGAGGCAAAGGCTCACGGTTTTCAGAAGGCTTTCGTATGTTCCGATCCGGATCTGATCGAGTTCAAGGTAACCTCTAAGGTTACAGATGTATTGGATGAAGCAGGACTTGCCTATGAGATCTACTCCGATATCAAGGCAAATCCAACCATTGAAAATGTACAGAACGGCGTGGCAGCATTCAAGGCATCCGGTGCGGACTATATCATTGCCATCGGCGGAGGCTCCTCCATGGATACCGCAAAAGCCATCGGTATCATCATCGCCAACCCTGAATTTGAGGACGTTAGAAGTTTGGAAGGTACAGCTCCTACCACAAAACCTTGCGTTCCGATCATCGCAGTTCCTACCACTGCTGGTACCGCAGCAGAGGTAACCATCAACTACGTTATCACAGACGTGGAACGCAAGCGTAAATTTGTCTGCGTGGATCCTCATGATATGCCAATCATCGCCGTCGTAGACCCGGATATGATGTCCTCCATGCCAAAGGGACTCACCGCTGCTACTGGAATGGACGCTCTGACCCACGCCATTGAAGGCTATACCACCAAGGGCGCCTGGGAGATGACCGATATGTTCCACTTAAAAGCTATTGAGATCATCAGCAAATCTCTGCGGGGCGCTGTGGACAACACCAAAGAAGGACGGGAAGGCATGGCTCTTGGTCAGTACATTGCCGGCATGGGATTCTCCAATGTAGGTCTTGGAATTGCCCACTCCATGGCACATACCTTAGGAGCTGTCTATGATACCCCGCACGGTGTTGCCTGCGCAATGATGCTTCCGATCGTGATGGAATACAACCAGGAATGCACCGGAGAGAAATACCGTGAGATCGCAAGAGCCATGGGCGTTGCAGGTGTAGATTCCATGTCCGTGGAAGAATACAGAAAGGCAGCCATCGACGCTGTCCGCAAGCTCTCCACCGATGTTGGCATCCCTGAAAAATTAGAGGCGTTAAAGGAAGAAGATCTGGACTTCCTGGCAGAATCTGCTTTCGCCGATGCCTGCGCACCTGGAAATCCAAAGGATGCGCCTGTGGAAGACTTGAAAGACTTATTCCGCAAATTAATGTAGCTCCCTCTCATAACAGGAAATTCCTTTGGATTTCCTATTATATCAAAAAAGATTCCCATAGTCATGGGAATCTTTTTTATGTTACAGGAAAGTCTCTTACATGATCTCTCATGAAAGCCTCTCCTGATAAAAGATGCTCGCCTTTATTATTCCTCAGATTTGTCCTGGAATTTACTGCTTAGTATATCCCCCACACACCAGATCGCTCCGGCCGCGGAGAGGGAAAAAACAAAAGCAATGACATTCTTCAAGAACTGGAGACTTGCAATCGTCAGATTGCCCGCTATCAATTCATGAATCGTGGCATAAAAGTTGTGAATCCCCATGGTCCAAACGCCGATATAAAGGGCACAATAAATCCCCGCCAGTTTAAAAAACCATGCCAGCAATTTCTTTGGTAATTTACTTTTCATCAGGTCCATCCCCTTGTAACTGTTCTTTCAGACTTTTTTGTACTCTCTTTCTCGTTAATTCTACCAAGCCAAGCCGCGTAATGTCAACCAGTGTTGTTGGAATTTTATCCTTTTTTATTTCCATGCGCAGAACATGGAGCAGCTTTTCCTGGTGCTCCTTTTGCTCCATATCGATAAAATCAATTACAATGATACCGGAAATATTTCGCAATACCAGCTGCCTTGCAATCTCCACCGCCGCCTCCGTGTTGATGGAGAGGATCATCTCCTCCTTCTGCTTCTTCTTTATATTCTTCCCGCTGTTAACGTCGATCACCGTCAGGGCTTCCGTTGGTTCTATGACCAGGTAGCCTCCCGACGGCAGCCAGACTTTTTTCTCCAGGACACGATCCAGCTCATGCTTTAAGCTGTATAGCGTGGACAGGGATACCATGGAATCTTCATACCGTTCCAGCTTCGGCAGATCCGCTTCATCCCGCTGCTCAAGATAAGCTGACAGATTCCCGTAGACCTCCGGGTCATCGGTAATGATCCTCTCAACCTGTGAAAACTGCAGCCCCTGAATATAGCGAATATAATAGGGGGCCGATCTGCGAAGAAGGGAGAACGCGGTGCGGTGCTGGGCGCTTTGCATCAACTCTTCCCGGCTCTTTTTCAGAACTTCCAGCTCTGCCAGGATCTCCTCCTCCCCTGCTGTCTGGGCATTGGTGCGAATCACGATGCCGTATTCTTCCGTAAAATGGGGCTGTATCAGCTTCTTGAGCCGTTCCCGTACTTCCCGCGGCAGTTTTCGTGAGACGCCCAGTTCCCGGTTTCCGTTGGTGAGAACCAGATATTTTCCCGGAAAATTCAGATTGGTGCTCACCATAGGAGGCTTGGTCTTGATCCGTTCCTTTACCACCTCTACCAGAAGTTCATCCCCGATACAGAGGGGCTTCTTTCCATTCTTTTTTGTAAAAACGGGATTTCGAAGCTCCTGCATGGAATAAAAGCAGGCAAAACCCTTCCTGATCTCGATAAATGCCGCCTGTAAGTTCTCCACAATATTGACCACCCTGCCAATATAGATATTGCCCAGAATGTTTTCGGAAGATTCCTGTTCCAGATGTACCTGGATCATGCGTTTCTCATCGTATCTGGCGCAGATGAGATATTCCTGCCCTTTTTCAGATCTCCCGTCCCTGTTCAGATATTCTCTTGTGATAATGATACGGTCAGACAATGCGTTCTCCCAGAGCGTCCAGCGGGATAAATGCTCCCTGCTCATTTTTTGTATAAGTCTCAAACTTATGGATCTGCATTGCCTCGCTGCGATATTCCAGTCCCGCAAAAAGATACATCTGTTCCAGGACCAGCTCCGGCTTCAGATTGTCCACGCTTCCGGTAGAGACTTTCAGGTAAAAGGAAGGCTTCCTCTCTCTTTCCCTTACCTGAAATTCATAGATCAGGGGCTTAATGTCCATTTCCTTCTCGCTCTTCTTCGTTTTTTTCAGGATCACGATGGAATCCTGTTCTTCATAAAAACTCTGATAGATCTGGCGAAATTCCTCCGTGGTCTTTGGAGCCTCATAACCCTCCTTATAATAGATCTCATAATCTGCCGCCGCTACAATGGACATAGACTTTTTGGCATTGTCCGGCAGGGCGACATAGGAGGTCACTTCAACCCCTTCCACCATGGTCTGGTTTAACGCCTTTAAGGATTCCTCCGTGGATCTGGTGGACAGCACCTCAATATCAAAATATTCCCCGTCGCTGGTGATCCCCACTCCAAGAGGCGCCGCAAAGGAAAGAATCATGTGAGGGTTAAAGCCCTCGGAATACTTCATGTCAATTTCCGCCCGCCTCAGGGCTTTCTGAAAGTACCTCATCATATCCAGGTGCCCGATGAACTTCAAGGCGCCGAATTTTCTGAACTTCACCCTAATCTTCATAGCAGACACCTCCCTCAAATCTTCTTGCACCGCAGCCGGAACAACGTTCTCTGCAATTCGGGGTGACGACCTCCCGTTTTGCCGTCTCCCACTCCCGGATCAAAAAGTCCTTATTCACTCCCGCATCGATGAAATCCCACGGGAAGATCTCATCGGTCTTACGCTCCCGGATCGTATAGAAATCCGGGTCAATGCCGCACTCCTCAAAGACACGCATCCACTTTTCGTTGTCAAAATATTCGCCCCAGGCGTCGAAGATACAGCCCTCCTCATAGGCTTTTAAGATCGCTTTACACAACTTTCGGTCTCCCCTTGCAAGGATTCCCTCTAAGACCGTGACGTCCGCCTGATGCCAGTTGTACTTGATGCTCTTGCGGTTAAGCTGCTCCTTTACCGTGTCGTTGACGATCTTCGCCCTGTCTAAGAACTCTTCCTTCGTACACATAGGCGACCACTGGAACGGCGTGAATGGTTTCGGCACGAAAAAGGAGGTGCTGACTGTGATCTGGCACTTGCCATTTCTCTGATCCTTTGGAATCTCGTAGTAGCGAACGGCAATCTGGTTGGCAAGCTCTGCGATCGCCTTCATGTCCTCCTCCGTCTCGGTTGGGAGCCCAAGCATAAAGTAGAGCTTCACCTTGTTCCAGCCTCCCTCGAAGGCAAGTCCCGCCCCGTGAAGGATCACCTCCTCGGTGAGTCCCTTGTTAATAACATCCCGCAGTCTCTGGGATCCCGCCTCCGGGGCGAAGGTTAAGCTGCTCTTCTTAATATCCTGAACCTTTCCCATCACATCCAGAGAAAAGGCGTCGATTCGAAGAGACGGCAGGGAGATGTTCACGTTTTTACTTCCATAATTCTCAATCAGATAAGTGATCAGCTCCTCCAGATCCCGATAATCACTGGTACTCAGAGAGCTTAAGGAGATCTCCTCGTATCCGGTATTTTTCAGCATGATTGCCGCCTGCTGCTTTAACCTTTCCACATTCTTATCCCGTAAAGGACGGTAGATCATGCCCGCCTGGCAGAAGCGGCAGCCGCGGATACATCCCCTTTGCACCTCTAACACCACCCTGTCCTGGGTCACTTTTAAAAAAGGAACCACGGGCTTGTCCGGATAGACCACATCGGTCATGTTGGTGACCACCTGTTTTTCCACGGTCTTTGGGACTTCCTCATAGATCGGCTCCATGGAGTCGATGATGCCGTCTTCTTTATAAGTGACACGATAAAGAGACGGCACATAGATTCCCGGAATCTGTGCCGCCCTTTTTAAAAAGGCTTCTCTGTCTTCGCTGCTTTTTTTCCATTCCTTATAGAGTTCTAATAAGGCGTCGTAACTGATCTCTCCCTCTCCCATATAGAACATGTCGAAAAAGTCCGCCAGCGGTTCCGGGTTGTAGGTACAGGGACCGCCGCCGATAACAAAGGGCATGTCCCGCTCCCGGTCTTTTGCCAGTAACGGGAGCTGGCTTAGATCCAGGATCTGTAAGATATTGGTATAGCACATCTCATACTGAATCGTGATCCCGATGAAGTCAAAGTTTTTTAAAGGCTCCTGGGACTCCAGTCCAAAAAGAGGGATCCCCTCCGCCTTCATGATCTGATGTAAATCCGGCCATGGAGAATAGACCCGTTCGCACCAGACGTCATCTCTGCGGTTGAACATATCGTAGAGGATCTGGATGCCAAGGTGGGACATACCGATCTCATAGACGTCGGGAAAGCACATGGCAAAGCGGACGTCCACAGTATCGGGATCCTTCACCACGCTATTTAATTCATGCCCAATATAGCGTGCGGGCTTATCAATTTTTAATAAAATTTCGTCATTTAAGGCAAGTTTTCTCATAAAATCCTTCCTGCTTTTACCGCTGTGCCAGCTCCTGCGTAATATCCTCCCAGGTCACGCCTTTTTCCACCATCAACACCATGACATGATAAAGGAAGTCGGAAATCTCGTATTTGATCTCCTCCGGATCCGGGTTCTTTGCCGCAATGACGATCTCGGTACATTCCTCTCCCACTTTTTTCAGGATCTTGTCAATGCCCTTGTCAAAGAGGTAGTTGGTGTAAGAGCCTTCCTTCGGATTCGCTTTACGATCCTCGATCACACGGTAGACACTCTCGAATACCTTCAACGGATTTTTCTCAATATATTCCTTCTTCACGATCTCGTTGAAAAAGCAGGTTGGACTTCCCGTATGACAGGCAACGCCTACCTGGGATACCTTTGCTAAGATCGTGTCGTAATCACAGTCTGCCGTCAACTCCTTCACATACTGGATATGTCCGGAGGTCTCCCCCTTCATCCAGAGTTCCTGACGGCTTCTGCTGTAATAAGTCATCTTACCGCAGTTCAAGGTAGCGTAATAGGCCTCCTCGTTCATGTAAGCGCACATCAACACATCGTTGGTGGTATAGTCCTGAACGATGACAGGAACCAGACCGTCGGAATTTTTCTTCAGCTCCTCCCACTTCAACAGAGGATCGACGTTATCCATCTTAATGCCCTCTTTAGAGAGGATGGTCTTTAACTTCATGATATCGGTCTGTGAGTTGTTGATGAACTCTCCGCAGATTCCTCTTACATTATCTCTCTTTAAGAGGGTAATCAACTTCTCCATATCCAGCTCATTCTGTTCCACCAGATAAATGATATCCGTCAGATTCTCCACAGAATCCAGAATTTCCTGATTCATAACAAGGATCTCATGAACGCTCTCCTGAAGCTCATGTTGGTGCTTAAAGACATAATCCACGTTCTTTAAGGAAATGATGATCTTCTCCTTGCCAAAACGCTTGCTCGCCTCCAGGGCAAGGGCTGCCGTGGTAGGCTTGGAGCCGTTCAGGATCACCTCCTTACAACCGGCATAGATCAGCTTCTTCACGTCCTCCAAGCGGTTGATATTTCCTCCGGCGCAAAGAGGGATCTCCAGCAGACGGTTCAACTCCTTAATGGTATGAATGTTCAGTTCATGCTCCTCATCCTCTGTGGACAGGTCGTAAACCAGAATCTTATCAATTCCGCTGTCATTATATAATTTTACCAGACTTCTGGTATCCTCAATTTCTTCCAGATTGTCAATGCTCTTTACTGCTTTTCCGTTCTTTAAGTATAAGGTCGCAACTAAATTCTTATATTCTCTCATTTTACAGACTGCCTTTCGTAGATAATATATCCTTAATTCTCGGATCTGTCACGGTGGCTTCATCCAAAGCCTTCGCAAACGCCTTGAACATCGCCTCAATGATGTGATGGCTGTTAGAACCCGACAATACCCTGATGTGAAGGTTCATTCCCGCCGCATAGGATATGGCGTAGAAAAATTCCCGTACCATCTCGGTGTCCATCTCTCCTACCCGCTCCGTTTGAAATTCTGCGTCAAAGGAAAGATAAGGACGTCCCGACAGATCCAGCGCACACAGAACCAGCGTCTCATCCATCGGCAGAATGCAGCTTCCATACCGGCGGATCCCAGCCTTATCTCCCAGAGCTTCCTTGATTACGCTGCCAAGAACGATTCCGGTATCCTCGATGGTATGATGACAATCCACATCCAGGTCTCCGTTTACGGATACCTCCAGATCGAAAAATCCATGTCTGGCAAATCCCTCTAACATATGATCAAAAAATCCAATTCCGGTGTCCACATCGTAAGTTCCGTTTCCATCCAGATTCAGTGAGATCCCAATATCCGTCTCCTTGGTAGTGCGCTTCTTTTTCGCAATACGGTCTTCTCCCATAGCCTTCATCCTTTCCGGGTCTTAATCTTCAAATCTTACTTTAATCGAATTTGCATGTGCCGTCAACTGCTCGCACTCTGCAAATTGCACAATATCTTTATAAATCGGCTCCAATGCCTCTTTCGAATAGGAGATGATACTGGACTTTTTGATGAAGTCATCCACGCTCAGCGGAGAGAAGAATTTCGCCGTTCCGTTGGTGGGAAGTACATGGTTTGGTCCTGCAAAATAATCCCCAAGGGGTTCGGAACTGTAAGGTCCTAAGAAAATTGCTCCCGCATTGCGGATCTTCGTCATGACTTCATATGGATTTTCCATCACGATCTCCAGATGTTCGGAAGCGATCTCATTTGCCGTTTCAATCGCCTCTGCCTGATCCTTTGCTACCAGGATATAGCCATACTGGTCTAAGGATTTTTGGATAATCTCTTTTCTGGAGAGTTCTTTTACGAATCCATCCACTTCTTCTGATACTTTTTCTGCCAGTTCTTCGCTTGTGGTAACGAGAATCGCCGACGCCATCTCGTCGTGTTCCGCCTGGGACAACAGGTCTGCCGCTACAAATCTCGGATCTGCGGTCTCATCTGCCAGAACTAAGATCTCACTTGGTCCGGCGATGGAATCAATGCTGACGTGGCCAAAGACCGCCTTTTTTGCCAGCGCCACATAGATGTTGCCCGGCCCCACGATCTTATCCACCTTTGGAATGCTTTCGGTTCCAAAAGCGAGGGCTGCAACCGCCTGGGCGCCGCCCACCTTATAGATCTTATCTACGCCTGCTTCCTTAGCGGCAACTAAGGTGGAAGCACAGATCTTTCCATCCTTTCCCGGCGGGGTGGTCATAATAATCTCAT
The DNA here is from genome assembly GCA_958428365.1 of uncultured Lachnospiraceae bacterium. Classification (GTDB taxonomy): domain Bacteria; phylum Bacillota; class Clostridia; order Lachnospirales; family Lachnospiraceae; genus Maccoyibacter. Next base: position 111,172 of record CAUAFT010000005.1, read on the forward strand.
CCACGCCTGCCACCTTTGCCGGCATAACATTCATCAGTACACTGGAAGGATAGACCGCCTTTCCACCTGGAACATAGACGCCGACTCTCTTAAGTGGCGTCACTTTCTGTCCTAAAAGGATGCCGTTTTCTTCGCTGTCAAACCAACTGTACTGCTTTTGCTTTTCATGATAACTTTTGATGTTGACAAGGGCTTTTCTGATCACCTCTAAGAGCTTCGGCTCTACGTTTTCATATGCCTCTTTCACCTCTTCTTCCGTTACCACAAGGTTTGCGGCAGAGATATCGGCTCCGTCAAACTTCTTTGTATAATCAAAGACTGCCTCGTCTCTTCTTTCTCTGACATTCTCAATGATTTCGGCAACCCTGCCCTCAAATTCCCCGTAGCTGTTCGGACTTCTCTTTAGGAGATTTTCCAGAATATCCTGCTTGGTGTCCGGGGTTAACTTTAAGATCTTCATCCTCTTCCTCCTAACTGTTCAGAACAGACTTTAAGTCTGTGATCAACTTCGTAATACGTTCATTTTCCATCTTCATGCTGACCTGATTGACCACCATCCTCGCAGAGAGAGGCGTAACCTCCTCTAAGACTTCCAGTCCGTTCTCCCTTAAGGTGGAACCAGTCTCCACGATGTCCACGATCACCTCGGACAGTCCCACAATAGGAGCTAATTCAATGGAACCATTCAGCTTGATGATCTCGACCGTCTGATGCTTTTTATTATAAAAATAGTTCTTTGCGATCTTCGGGTACTTCGTTGCAACACGGATCTGCTCTCTGTGCTGTAACAGCTCAGAGGCGGATTTCGGTCCGCAGACACACATTCTGCACTTTCCAAATCCCAGATCCAGGACCTCATAGATATTGCGTCCCTCCTCCAGGATCGTATCCTTACCTACGATTCCGATGTCCGCCGCACCGTATTCCACATAGGTAGGAACGTCGGGTCCCTTCGCCAGGAAAAACCGCAGCTTATATTCCTCATTGACAAAGATCAGCTTTCTGGTCTTTTTATCCTTCATCTCCTCGCAGGTGATCCCGATCTTCTCAAAAGTCTCCAATGTCTGATTCGCCAGCCTTCCCTTGCCCAAAGCAAAGGTCAGATATCTCATTTCTTCCATGTTCCTACTCTCCATCTATCCATGTAATCTCTGTCATTCCCATCTGTTCCCCATAGGCTTCATAGTCCGCTCTGCTCTTTGCCTCATCATACTTCTGAAGCTGAACATAACAGCCCGCCTCCCGTCTCGCCTTCGCCTGGGCAATGGCTTCTTTACGGAACTTTTCGCGATATACTATGAGCTGATAATTCTGCTTCACATAAGACTCCGCCTTCTGTCTGCTGAGAGCCGCTAAGAGCTGATCCACCACAACGGCAAAGCCGATGGACGGCGCGTCCTTGCCAAAGTACTTTAAGAGCTTATCGTAACGGCCTCCCTTAACGATAGGCTCCCCTGTTCCAAAGGTGTAACCGGAAAAGATAACGCCTGTATAATAGTGATAATCGCTGATGGCTCCCATCTCATAGGAGATATGATCCTCCACCTCATAATTTTTAAGAACTTCATGTAAAGAGGTTAAATAATCTAAGGAACTTAAGATTTTTTCATAAGTCAGGGCGTATTTTTTCGCCTCCTCGAACTGTTTCGGGCTGTCGTAAAAGCCTCCTAAAAGACCGAAGAGGGATTTCAGTTCTTTGGCAATTCCCAGAGTCTCAACGACTTCCTCCACGCCAAAAAAATTCTTATTGGAGATCAGCTCCCGCAGTTCCTCCTCCTGTTCCTCATTCAGCCCTGCGGCTTCCATCAATCCCTTCAAAAATCCCGCATGACCGATGCTGATCTGAAACTCCTTCAACCCTGCTTTTTTCATCGCCTCCACTGCCATGGCGATGATCTCCGCGTCCGCCTCGATGGAATCGTCCCCGATCAGCTCGGCTCCAAGCTGGGTGCTCTCCTTTAATCTTCCCTGATAGCTACTGTTGTTGATAAAGATATTTCCCACATAGCACAGACGGATCGGCATGGTCTCCTCTCCAAAATACATCGCCGCCGCTCTGGCTATGGACGGGGTAATATCCGGTCTTAACACAAGGGTATTTCCCTCCCTGTCAAAAAACTTATATAAATCTCTGGACGGAATGGTTCCGATCTCACGGTTGAATACGTCAAAAAATTCAAAGGTAGGCGTCTGGATCGTGTGATAGCCGAAGCTCATGAGCGTCTCGTGCAGTTCCTGCTCTAACTTCTGTTTCTTCTCGCACTCTCCGTTATAGATATCCCGGACGCCCTCCGGTGTATGTAATAATTCTCTTCTCATTTTGATCCTCCGGGCACTTTAGTTCACTAATGTGCTAATTCGATAATATGCTAAACTTGCTTTATTATATGTCAGTTCCCATAAAAAGTCAATCCCTGATATCCAGATCCCGCTGGATCCCGTCTAAATAGGGCACCAAAATACCGCCCTTTCCCTGTAAAAAGAACTCCTCTTCCAGCTCCTCATAGCGGAAGCTCTTCCTTCCTCCCTCCTCCATACGGTTCCAAAATTCCATCAGCTTTTCATAGCGCAGATAATAAAATTCATCTTTATGGATAAAAGAGATCAGAAGAAAGGCGATTCCCCCCTGCTTTTCAAAATCACTCATAAACGCCACCTGATGGGGATGGATATTCGCCAGAGGAAAGGTATCGGTGTGACACTCCTTGGCATCGAAGCAGACCGGGATCCCCTGTACCGCTCCGATATAGTCCACGGTACTCTTCTGATCGAAATAAGCCAGGGTAATATGCCTTGTGGATTTGTCAATATTGATGGGCGTAATGGGAGTCGGGATCTTCTGGATCAGTGCAAGACCATGTTCTGCATATTTTTCATTGGTGCGGTTAATAAATTCCTCTAAGGTAGAACCTCTTAATCCCCTTGAATTCCATGTTGCCATTACAGGATTCCCCTTGCTGCGACGTCGCCCTCGTAGTAGATTTTTTCCTTGAAGGCAATCTGGAACTCTCCGTCCTTTAAGGTGATGAGGTTCATGCAGCAGTTCGGCTGATGAATCTCCCAGTAGCGGTCAATGTCCCAGCCGTTGACATTCAAAAGCAGCGCCCGGATCAGCGCCCCGTGGCAGACCACCAGAACATTCTCACACTGTCCCTCCAGAGGACGCAGTTCCTTTTCCAGAAAATTCTTCGCCCTTGCCATGATCTCCTCATAGCTCTCGGCTCCGTTTTCCGCTACATATTTAGACGGGACGCTGAAGCAATAGTTCAAGTTCCGGTTTTCCGGCTTTTCCTTGATGTCCTTAATGAGCATATTTTCGGATTCCCCAAAGCCCATCTCAATAATACGCTCATCTATATGTATCTCCACTTCCTGATCGCCCCGGACGATCTCAGCGGTCTGTCTCGCTCTGGAAAGGGGACTGGAATAGATCCGGTCGAATCTAAGTCCCTCTTTTTGGATCCCGTCCCTTGTGATCTCTGCTAACGCAATGCCATATTCATTCAAAGGAATGTCGATCCTTCCCTGGATCCTGCCCTCCTTATTTGCCTTTGTCTCTCCGTGCCTTAATACATAGATATTCATATTCGCCATACCTCTTTTTGTCGATTTCCTGCATTTTTATATCAAAATGTCCCCTTTAAGTTCGCTCCCGCAGATAACGAAGCGCCCGCTCAAATTCCTCCGTGGGCTTCGCCGTGATCTCTCTTCCATCCTCCAACACCAGCCGATACGCATGTAAGAGCTGATGGGTGATCCCTGCCTGCTGGGAAAAAATCCGGTTTTGCTTTTTACTTCCATACTTGGTATCACCGATGATGGGATGATGAATAGACGCCAGATGCGCCCGGATCTGATGGCTCCTCCCGGTGATCAGATGGACTTCCAACAGGGTATAGTCTCCGATCTGTTCTATCGGGCGGTATTCCGTTACGATCTTTTTTCCGTCTTTCTTTGGTCTGTCCGTGATGATTACCTGATTTCTCTGACTGTCTTTTTTCAGATATCCCTCGATACGCTGCTGCTTTTCAATACGTCCCGCCACCAGGCAGAGATAGTATTTTTGAATACTCCGCTCCTTTAAAGCCGCACCCATGTTCTGGGAACCACGCAGGGTCTTTCCAACGATGAGGATCCCGGAGGTGTTGCGGTCCAGACGGTTGCAGACGGAGGGTCTGAATGTCCGCAGGCTTTCTTTTGTTATTGTACCACGTTCTAAGAGATATTGTAACACATATTCATTGGCGGATACATCCTGCTTCTCTGCTTTCTGGGAGAGCATTCCCGCAGGCTTATTCATCATTAAGATATCTTCATCCTCATAGATAATATCCAGCTCTATTGCCGGAATATCCTCATCGGAGGGAAGCGAGACTGTTCCGGCAAATTTTTCAAAGGTCTCGTCGGATAAAAAGAGCTTTACCGAATCCCCTAAAATCAGTTTTTCCGAACCGGTGGCTTTCTTCCCGTTTAGGACGATATTCTTTTTTCTGAGCATTTTGTAGAAAAAGCTCATGGGAGCCTCTTTTAACAGTTTTGCAAGAAATTTGTCCAGACGCTGTCCGGCTTCGTTTTCCCGAATGATGATTTCTCTCATAATGATCTGCCCTTTTTCTTTTTATGCACGTTACGGATGGTTTTTTTCTTCTTAGTTCCGGCAGGCTTCCTTGTACCACCCTGCTTTCCCGACGGTTTCTGCCTGTCGGATGCCGGATCTCCATGTCCATGCGCTTCGGCTGCTTTTCCCCTTGGACGGATCAGGCATTTCTTATCGAAGCCCACCAGATCCATCCTGCCTGCCTTTTTCAATGCCTCATAGACCAGATCGTAGTTCTTTGGATTCCGGTACTGGATCAGCGCTCTTTGCATTGCCTTTTCATGGGGATTCACAGCGGTGTAGACCGGTTCCATGGTCCGTGGATCCACCCCGGTATAATACATACAGGTGGAGATCGTAGAAGGCGTCGGATAGAAATCCTGTACCTGTTCCGGCATATAGCCAAAATCCCGCAAAAACTCAGCCAGTTCCACGGCTTCCTTTAAGGTGGATCCGGGATGGGAGGACATGAGATAAGGCACCAGATACTGTTTTTTCCCCAGCTTCCTGTTCACATCCTGATAGGCTTTGACAAAACGGTTGTATACCGCCGCCTCCGGCTTGCCCATCCGCTTTAAGACCTCGTCGGAGATATGCTCCGGCGCCACCTTCAACTGTCCCGATACATGGTGTTCACAGAGTTCTCTTAAAAAAGTGTGGTCTCTGTCCGCCAGGAGGTAGTCAAATCGGATCCCCGACCGGATAAAGACCTTCTTCACTCCCGGAAGCTCCCGCAGTTTTTTTAACAGGCTAAGATAATCCCGGTGATCGGCTTCCAGATTTTCGCAGGGCTTTGGAAAGAGACACTGTTTTCCGGGACAGGCTCCCCGTTTGAGCTGTTTTTTACAGGCGGGAGCGCGGAAATTCGCAGTAGGACCGCCCACGTCGTGAATATATCCCTTAAAATCCGGATCCTCTGTCAAAATCTCAGCCTCCTTCAGGATCGAATCATGGCTTCTGGTCTGGATGATTCTTCCCTGATGAAAGGTCAGGGCGCAAAAGCTGCATCCCCCAAAACAGCCGCGGTTGCTGACAAGGCTGAACTTCACCTCGCGGATGGCGGGAACGCCGCCCTCTTTTTCATAGGAAGGATGGTAGGTTCTCATATAAGGAAGGGCATAGACGTCGTCCATCTCCTCCGTAGTCAGGGGTTTTGCAGGAGGATTCTGCACCACGAACATTTTTCCATCGTAGCTTTCGGCAAGGCGCTTTCCTGAAAAAGGATCCGTATTCTGATACTGGATATAAAAACTTCGGGCATAATTGAGCTTATCCGCCCTTAGTTCCTGATAGTCCGGCAAAAATACCGCGTCATAGATATCCTCTTTTTTCCGGGTCTTAAACACCGTTCCATCAATAAAAGTGATATCTCTTATGGCAATGCCGCTGTTTAAAGCGTCCGCCGTCTCCACGATACTCCGTTCCCCCATGCCGTACAACAGCAGATCCGCGCCGGAATCCAGAAGGATCGAACGTTTCAGGGAATTGGACCAGTAATCATAGTGGGCGAGACGGCGCAGGCTTGCCTCGATTCCTCCAATGATAATCGGAATTTTTTTATAAGTCCTGCGAATAAGATTGCAGTAGGTAATGGTGGCATAGTCCGGACGCTTTCCCATCACCCCGCCCGGCGTAAAGGCGTCCTGAGCGCGCCGCTTTTTCGACACGGTATAGTGGTTGACCATAGAATCCATGTTTCCGGCTGTCACGATAAATCCCAACCGGGGTTCCCCGTAGATGGAAATGCTGCCCTCATCCTTCCAGTCCGGCTGTGAAATGATTCCCACAGAATATCCGTGGGCTTCCAGTACCCGGCTGATAATGGCATGTCCAAAGGAGGGATGATCCACATAGGCATCCCCGATCACATAGACAAAGTCAAACTGTTTGATTCCTCTCTCTCTCATATCCGCCGCACTTAAGGGCAAAAATCCTTCATTCATCTCATATCCTCGTATGTTCCGTCCAAAATCTGCTCATAGGAAGTAATATAGTAGTCGGACAGTTCTTTTTTCCGCTCCGTCAGCTCTGCAGAAAATTCATCTTCCACACCGCAGACCTGCATTCCTGCCCGGATCGCCGCGATCATCCCATTGGGAATGTCCTCAAAGACCAGACAACGCTCCGGTTTCACGCCGAAATGCTCCGCTCCCATCCGATAGATATCCGGCTCCGGTTTTCCGTTTGGCACCTCGTCCGAAGTCAGGATATAGTCGATATCCTCCAAGATCCCGTGGGCGCTTAGACAGGCTCTGGTCAGCTCCAAAGAATTGCTGGTTCCAATGCCCACACAGATCCCCCGTTCTTTCAGATATTCCAGGAATCGTTTTGCTCCCGGTTTTAAGGGTACTTCCCGGCAGTATTTTTCATATGCCATATCGTTCCAGATCTTCATCAATTCTTCGGGAGTATCCTCCAGATCAAACCGCTCTATGAAATAATCCGCAGTCTGGGCAAAGCTGATTCCCTCGATCTCATACTTGAGATTCTCCGGCATTTTCAGCCCCCTTGCCGTTAAAAATTCCAGATCAATGGACTCCCACATCCACATGGAGTCCACCAGGGTGCCGTCCAGATCGAAGAGAACGGCTTCTATATTGTCCAAAATATGTTTCATGCTATCGTTCCTTTAATTTTCGTATTTCCTCTGCTGTCAGTCTCCGGCTCTCCCCCGGATTTAAGCTCTCATCCAGTTTCAGTCCTCCCATGGAGAGACGTTTGAGATAGATGACTTTTTTCCCCACCGCCTCAAACATCCGCTTCACCTGGTGGAACTTTCCCTCCGTGATGGTCAGGCGTATCTCGGAGATCTCCCCTGATTTTTCGATCACAAGCTCCGCCGGAAGGGTCTTTTTCTCCTCCCCGATGTCCACGCCCTCTGCAAAAAGCGCTGCATCCCGTTCCGTCACGACCCCCGCTACCTCTGCGAAGTAAGTCTTGGACACATGCTTTTTGGGACTTAGGAGATCGTGGGCTAATGCGCCGTCGTTGGTGATCAGCAGCAGTCCCTCCGTATCAAGATCCAGCCGCCCCACCGGAAAGAGATCATAGCCCGCCGGATTCTCGATATAGGACAACACCGTGGGATAGACATTATCCTTCGTGGCACAGACACAGCCCATTGGCTTGTGGAACATATAATAGACATAGGGTTCGTATATAACGGGCGTTCCCCTGTAACAGACCTCATCCTTATCCGGATCGATCTTCATCTCCGGCTTTACCGCTGTATTTCCATTCACGCTGACCGCTCTTTTTCTAATCTCATTTTTTATTGCGGAACGGGTTCCAATCCCCATGTCCGCCAAATATTTATCCAGCCGAATCATCATCTATTCTCCCGTTCCATCTTTCTTCTGCAAGACCTGCCGCTGGCAGTCCCCCTCGGATACATAACTGCTAAAAAGCAGCGCTCCTCTTATGATCTTCCAGCTTCTGCAATACCTTATAAGGATCGATGGCATACTCGTCTCCGTCCTTGTCGTTGAGATAAATCCCAAAGTGAAGATGAACGTCAAAATTTCCCGTAGTTCCCTCCACCTCGCTGTACCCGGTATCTCCCATAAAACCGATGACTTCCCCTGCCTGGATCTCTTCCCCAGGCTCGTAGTCTTTCATATAATCGGACAAGTGTGCATAGTAATAATAGACGCCGCTCTCACTTCGGATCCCGATCCGGTAGCCGCCCATGGGGAGCCAGCCGATCTTCTCTATGATACCGTCGCAGACGCTGACCACGGGATAGACGCCCCGGTGGTTGTAAGACGCCATGATATCGCATCCCTCATGCCCCCGTTCCCCGCCATAGGTGCGCTCTGCCATAAAGCTGTCATAGTAATGCCAGGTCTTGGTATCGTCGCTTTTCGATTCAGCCACCGGAAAGTAGACCGCCTCTTTTTCAATCTCCTTATAAGGATCTTCATACGTCGTTAAGACTCCCTTTTCTTTTGAAATCTGCATGAGCTTCTGTATCCCGATGCCGTCCAGCGCCACAAGGCAGAGTAACAGCAGGAATACTGCAAATTTCTGATATCTCATAGATTATTCTGCTCTTTTCAAAAACTCCAAAATAAATTTCCATACCCGCTCGGTGGAAGAGATGGAGAGACGCTCCTTCGGCGTATGGATATCGAAGTTATCCGGTCCAAAGGAAACGCAGTCCAGATCCTCTATCTTTTCCGACAGGATCCCGCATTCCAGGCCTGCGTGGATGGCTTCTATCTTCGGTTCCTTTCCATACAGATCCCTGTAGACCTCTTTTACAAGTTCCCGCACGGGAGAGTCCTTCTGGTACTCCCACGCCGGATAGTTGCCGGTAAACGTCGCGGTCCCTCCTAAAAATTCCACCAGATAGGAAAGACGTTCCATCAGCTCCTCCTTGCGGCTCTTAACACTGCTTCGGATGGAAAAGGATACCGAGAACTCCTCCTCTGTCATCTTCATGATTCCCGCATTTAAGGAAGTCTCCGGTAATCCCAGCTCCCTGCTCCAGTTCTGAATGCCGTTTGGCATATTCCTTAAGAAAAACAGGATCCTGGACTGGGAACGATAACCCAGCACCTGACTTGCACCATTTCCCAGAAATTTCGCTTTTAATTCTATGTCTTTGTCGCTTGCCTGATACTCTTTTTGCAGGATCCCATTTAATTCAGATACGATACGTTCCAGTTCCTCCCGCTCCTCCCCGGTGATCAGGATGTCGCAGACCGCCTCCCTCGGAATGGCATTGTCCTTCAAACCGCCGTTTAGCGCACAGATTCCCAGCTCCAGGCGATCCTCCAGATATTTCAGGATGCGTCCCATCTCCACGATGGCATTGGCGTGCTCCTTGTCGATCTCGCTGCCGGAATGACCGCCCTGAAGTCCTCCAAGAGTCAGACGGTATCTACAGCCCTCCGCCTCGTCAAAGACCAGGGGGAAACTGCATTCCGCCGTCACACCGCCGGCGCAGCTCGTCAAAAAACTTCCCTCCACATCGGAGTCAATATTCAAGACCCGGTGTCCCCGCAGCATGGAAAGATCGATCTTTTGGGCTCCTAACATTCCCACTTCCTCATCCACCGTAAAGACGCATTCCAGTCTCGGATGGGGAATATCCTCAGCATCCAGAAGAGCAAGGGCATAGGCGATGGCGATACCGTCGTCCCCTCCCAGGGTCGTGCCTTTGGCTTTGACAAAATCCCCGTCCACATAAAGGGAAAGTCCTTCCTTCTCAAAGTCGATCTCCACGCCGCTTTCCTTTTCGCAGACCATATCCAGATGCCCCTGTAGGATAATAGGCTCCGCAGTCTCATAGCCCTCCGTAGCTTCCTTTATGAGGATCACATTATTATATGCATCCTGATGCGCCTCCAATGACCGCTCTTTTGCAAACCTCATGCAGTAGTCGCTGATCTCCTTCGTGTGATAAGAACCGTGGGGGATTCCTGCCAGTTCCTCAAAAAAATAGAACACTTTATGGGGTTTTAGATTTTCCAATACTCTCATTTTTCCGCCTCCTGAACTCATATCCTGCTTAATTTTTAATATATTAAACTATGAAAAAATCATACCTTATCATCTTACTCATCTTTATATTGTGCTACATGCTCGCCGACCCTATACACGGAATGGAGGGCGTCAGAAATGGACTTTTACTCTGGTACGACCGGATCCTGCCCGCCTTACTGCCCTTTTCCATCATCTCCTATATCCTGGTAGCGTCGAACAACCTCTCCTTCTTCAGCCGGATTCTGCATCCGCTGATCAAAAAGGTGATCCCCGTCTCCCCGGAGGGCGTCTATCCGCTCTTAGCCGGATTCCTCTTCGGCTTCCCTCTCGGAAGCAAGATCGTAAGCCAGCTTCTGGAAACAAAACAGATCTCCGAAAAGGAGGCTCAGATCCTGCTGTCCGTCTGCAACAATATCAGCCCGGTCTTTATTACCGGTTATATGGTACACCAGTGTATCGGGGAGGACCGCTATATGCTCCCGGCCATCGCCTGCATCTATCTGCCTCCGCTGATCTGCGGCTCATTTTGGATGCGCCGCATGGATCTGGGCGATACTCACAAAAAAAATGAGGCACCAAGATCTCAAATTACCTTTAAAATCATTGATGCCGGAATTATGAACGGTTTTGAAACCCTGATCAAACTCTGCGGTTATATTGTGATTTTCTCCATCCTCTGCCAGCCTCTTCTCCTATTGCAAAACAGGCTTCCGGGACTTGCCCTTGGGATCGGCGGTCTTCTGGAGATCACAAACGGCATCTCCATGATCAGCAGCTATCATCTGGAAACCTCCGCTATTTTCCTGCTCTGCAGCGTATTCACCGCCTTCGGAGGACTCAGTGGGATCGCCCAGACTAGCTCCATGGTGGGGGACACCGTTCTCTCCATGAAATCCTATATAAGGGACAAATTCATTTTTTCTCTGGGAACTCTTATCCTCAGCCTGATCTATCTGATCTGTACAGCCGGAATCTAGAACATATCAGCCGTCACTGCCACCTCCGGAAGCTCCTCTTCTGTCTTCTCTTCCTGCGGCGCTTCCTCCTTAGAAGCTCTCTCCACCTGCGCCGGCGCCAGCTCCGCGCGGTTCGCCGTCACCACATCCAAGAATCCCTGCAGGCTGTTGATCAGATTATCGCTTCTCGCCTTGGAGGTATCAATGGCATTGGTAATGCTGTCCTCTAAATTCTTTAACATATCATCCGTATAGGCAATGGCGCCCATTCGGATATTGTTGGCATCGTTGGTGGCGTTGTCGAGAATCTCCTGCGCCTGCTTGGTGGCGATCATAACCACCTCGTTAGCCTGTGCATATGCCTGCTGCATGATCTGATGCTCGCTGACTAACTCGTCGGTCTTTACCTGCGCCTGCGCAATGATCGCCTCAGCCTTCGCCTTGGCGTCCGCCATAATCGCCTCCTGATTGCTGATGATCTTCTGGTAACGCTTGATCTCCTCCGGCGTCTTCATCCGCAGCTCGGTCAACAGCTCGTCCATCTCATCTCTGTTCACCACAATCTTCGTGCTGGAAAAATTATGGGGTTTGCAGCTGTCAATATAGTCCTCAATCTCATCAATGATCTGTTCAATCTTACTACTCATGGTTTCACCCCTTATTTTTTGATGTCATATTTTTCATAGATCCTATCTATGAACTGTTCGGGAACAAACTTGGAGATATCTCCGCCATAAGAGGCAAATTCCTTTACAATCGTAGAACTCAGATAGGAATACTTTACATTTGTGGTTAAAAAGATCGTCTCGATCTCCGTATTCTGTACATGATTGGTCTGGGCAATCTGAAGCTCATACTCAAAATCCGTCACGGCTCTTAGTCCCCGGACAATGATATTCGCGTCAATTTCCCGCATATAATCAACTAAAAGACCGTCAAAAGAAGCCACCTTCACATTGGGCAGATCCTTTGTCAGCTCTTCTAACATACTAACACGTTCCTCCACTGAAAACAACGATTTTTTTGCACTATTATTCAAAACTCCTACGATCAATTCATCCACGATCCTGGATGAACGGAGAATCATATCCGCATGTCCGTTGGTAACCGGATCAAAACTTCCCGGATAAATAGCTCGTTTCATATTATTCCTCTTTCTGACCGCCATTCTTCTCTAAAAACAAATGTACATTGGTCTTGTATTTTTTCAGTTTTCTCACAGAAAAACCGAGTTCCTCCACATAGTCAAAATCCGTGTGATCCGACGCCTCCACAATAATCAGACTGTCCTCGCGGATCAGCCCGGAATCCGAAAGATAGGTTAAAACCTCCTTTTCCAGAAGCTGATCGTAGGGCGGATCCATAAATATGATGTCAAATACCTGCTGTCCTTCCAGCCGCTGTAATGCAGAGAGCACGTCCATCTTCATCAGCCGTGTCTGCTCCGTAAATTTTGTAAAACGTATATTCTCCTCAATACACGCCGCTGCCGCCCGCGCGCTCTCCACAAAAACCGCTTCCTTCGCACCCCTGCTGACAGCCTCTAACCCGATACCTCCGCTGCCCGCAAAGAGATCCAAAAACACGGCTCCCGGAATTTCCTGCTGGATCATATTAAAAAGAGTCTCCTTGATACGATCCGTGGTGGGTCTCGTATCCTTTCCCGCCACCGTCTTTAAAGGAAGGCTCCTTGCCGTTCCCGCTATTATCCTCATGCCAACTCCTCCCTGAGCATCTCCTGTAAGAGTGTAAACGCCCGTTCCACCGCCTGATTTCGTATCGCGCTCCGGTCTCCTTCGCCAAGCATCCGCACCGCTTTTGTCCTGCCTTTGCAGTAACAGCCCAGATAGACCTCTCCCACAGGATGTTCCTTCGTCCCGCCGTCCGGTCCCGCTACCCCGGTGGAGGAAAGGGCAACGTCGGCATCCGCATTCCTCGCCGCTCCCTGCGCCATTTCCTTTGCCGTCTGCTCGCTGACTACCCCGTAGTTAAAGATGGTCTCTGCCGAGACTCCTAAAAGCTCTTCCTTCGCCTCGTTGGAGTAGGTTACAAATCCCTCGTGGAAGATCCCGGATGCTCCCGGCATATCCACGATAGCGGAACAGATCAGTCCCCCGGTACAGGATTCCGCTGCAGTAATCGTTAATTTTTTATCAATCAAAACTTCCAGTAATTCTCTGATTTCTGTTTTCATTTATTTCTGCTCTTTTAATACGTCCTTATTTTTAATAATGTAATCCAATAAAGACACGACGGTCAGGATCAATGCCACCCAGATCAGTATATTCTCCAGGATTCCCCAGTAATAATTATCAAAATTCAGAATCAATGCGATAATCATAAGCATCTGGAAGGTGGTCTTGAATTTTCCCCAGTAGCTTGCCGCAATGACCACTCCGTTATCGGAAGCCACCAGACGGAAACCGCTGATGATAAACTCTCTTGCAATGATGATAATGACGATCCAGGCTGCCAGCTGCTTCGTCTCCACAAGACAGATCATAGCGGAGCAGACTAAGAGTTTATCTGCCAATGGATCCATGAACTTTCCGAAGTTTGTTACCAGGTTATACTTTCTTGCAATCTTACCGTCTGCAAGGTCTGTCAGACTCGCAACGATAAAGATTGCCGTAGCAATGTATTTTCCATATCCCGGAAAATAAGGCGCCAGTAAAAAGAATACAAAAAACGGAATTAAAATCACACGAAAAATCGTCAGTTTGTTTGGCAAATTCATAGTATCTCTCCTATCAAATCATACTCATAAGCTCCGGTCACTCTGACTTTTACAAAGTCACCGCTCACTAGTGTCTTATCGGTATCAATGAAAATGTAGCCGTCGATATCCGGCGCATCCCGGTAAGTTCTGCCTACATAGGTATTTTCACCGGATACCTGTCCTTCTACCATGCAATACAGTTCTCTTCCAATCAGTTTCTCGTTGGCATCCATGATCACCTCTTCCTGAAGCTCCATGACCTCCTGCCGCCACTTCTCTTTCACTTCCTCTTCCACCTGATCCGGAAAACTCTCTGCCGGGGTATCCTCCTCCGGAGAGTAGGTAAAGGCTCCCAGACGGTCAAATTCCATTTCATTGATAAAATACATCAATTCCTCATGTTCTTTTTCTGTCTCGCCCGGAAAACCACAGATCAGGGTAGTCCGAAGCGCAATGTCGGGAATCTCTTTTCTCAGCTTTGCAACAATATCACGCAGATCTTTCTGGGAAGTTCTTCTTCCCATCCGTTTTAAAATGGTATCGTCCGCGTGCTGGATCGGCAGATCCAGATAGTGGCATACTTTTTCATTCCGCTTCATAGAGTCGATCAGCTCATCATAGATCTCTTCAGGATAGCAATAGAGGATCCGGATCCAGTAGATCCCTTCGATCTTGTTCAGTTCATCCAAAAGTCTGTGTAAAGATTTCTCGCCGTAAAGATCCACTCCATAGAGGGTGGTCTCCTGAGCCACCAGGATCAGTTCCTTTACGCCCTGTGCCGCCAGCTCCTTTGCGGAGGCAATCAATTCCTCCATCGGTACGCTGCGGTAACTGCCGCGGATCTTTGGAATGATACAGTAAGTACAATGTTTATCACAGCCCTCCGCGATTTTTAAATGAGCGTAATGTCCTCCCGTGGTCAGAGTTCTCTTTGACTTAACTTTCGGAAGTCCTTCCAATGTCTGGAAATTCTCATAATTTTTTCCTTCCAGAACACTGCTTACCGCCTCCGCAATCGCATCGTAGGAATTGGTGCCAAGGATGGCATCCACTTGTGGGATCTCTTTTTCAATCTCTTCCCGGTAACGCTGTGCCAGACATCCTGTTACCAACAACGCCTTACAGCTCCCCGACTCTTTATATTCTGCCATATCCAGAATCGTCTGGACACTCTCTTCCTTTGCGTCATTGATAAAACAACAGGTATTTATAACAATGATGTCCGCCTCTGTCTCGTCATCGGTAAAAGCATATCCTTTTTCTCCCAGGATCCCCAGCATATACTCGGTGTCCACGAGATTCTTATCGCATCCCAGCGAAATAAACAGGATCTTCATCATACCTCGTCTTCTTCCTCAGTGTCCTCGCTGATAATCTTTACTTTTCCCTCATATAATTCCTGTACGGCAACGGAAAGAGGTTTTTTCTCATTGCCCTGTACCATCGGCTCATCTCCCGCAATGATCTGTCTCGCACGCTTGGATGCCGCGATCACGATGGAATAACGGCTGTTTACCACCGGTTCTTCCCCAATTTCCACGTCGCTGTTCATGACTCTCATTAAATCTACATAAGATGGATGTATCATAATATTACTCTCCTTTCGAAAATCCCTTTAGTTCCCGTCTCATCTGTTCAATTGCCTGCAAATTCCGGAAGCTGCGTCTGTGTTCATTCTTTATGATCTGATGAACCTCCTCCACACAGTCCTCCAGCTTATCGTTTACGATCAGATAATCGTAATCTTCCATTCCCTGGGCTTCCTCTGCCGCCCGGAAAAGCCGCTTTTCCACGGTCTCCATGTCCTCCGTGCCGCGTCCCACCAAACGCTCCTTTAAAATCTGAGCCGTAGGCGGCGTTACGAACATCAGAACCGTCTCCGGGAAGCGCTCCTTGACCTTCAAAGCTCCCTGAATCTCAATCTCCAGAATGACGTCTTTTCCGGCAGCCAGCTGACTCTCCACATATGCCTTCGGGGTTCCATAATAATTCCCCACATACCGGGCATATTCCACCAGCTCGCCCTGCCGGATCATCTGCTCAAACTCTTCCGTAGTCTTAAAGAAATATTCCACGCCGTCCCGTTCTCCCTCTCTCGGCTGTCTCGTGGTGGCGGAGATGGAAAGCGCATAATCCTCAGGATACTTTTTCAAAAGCTCCTTCATAATGGTTCCCTTCCCGGAACCGGAAAAGCCGGAAACCACGATTAAAATTCCCTTTTTATCTAAAACCATTGTATCTCATCCTCGCTTCACTACTCGATATTCTGGATCTGCTCCCGCACCTTCTCGATATCGGTCTTTAAATTGATTCCGGTATCGGAAATGGCAAGGTCATTCGCCTTGGACAGGATCGTATTCGCCTCACGGTTCATCTCCTGTGCAATAAAGTCCAGCTTACGCCCAATGCTGCCGCCTTCCTCCAACGCATCCATGGTTCCCTTGATATGGCTTCTTAAACGTACCGTCTCCTCATCCACACAGATCTTGTCGGCATAGATCGTCACCTCCGTGGCGATCCGGCTCTCCTCGATCTGAGTATCCGCCAAAAGCTCCTGGATCTTTGCCTCCAGACGGCTGCGGTACTCGCTTAAAATCTGCGGGGAACGCTCCTCAATAAAGTCCACATAAGAAAGCATGGTATTCAGTTTTTCATGCAGATCTTTTTTCAGGTTCTCACCCTCCGCGATCCTGGAATCCACGAACTGTTCGCAGGCGATCCTAAGCGCCTTCTCCAAAATCGCCCAGAGCTCCTTCTCATCCACACTCTGTTCTTCCATCGTCAGCACTTCGGGATATCTGGAAAGCGCGCTCACCGTAATGTCGTTCTCCAATCCGAAATTCTCCGCCATCTCCCGCAAATGCATCAAATATTCCCCTGCAATCTCCTTATTATACTTCAGAGAAAAATTATGCTCATTGTAATCCTCATAGGTGATAAAAACATCCACCTTTCCCCTCTGAATGTACTCCTTCAAAAGATTGCGGATGGCGCTCTCAAAAAAGCTCAGTTTTTTGGGCATCTTAATACCGATATCCAAATAGCGGTGATTCACGGACTTCATTTCCACCGTAAACTTGTGGTTCTCCTCCAAAACCTCCGCCCGGCCAAAGCCGGTCATACTTTTAATCATAAATGCCTCCTGTCATCTTTCTGCTATGCATATCTCTACCCTGTCAATACCTGTATGCATAGATACTTTATTATAAACAAAAAATAACGTTTCGTCAAATCTTAATCCCTTTTCAAAAAACAAATTATTTTTCCATCTTATGTAATACATTTATTTACTTTTAGCCTATAATAATGATATAATTGTCATACAAATAATAATAAAAGAAGGGAGTTGTATATTATGGCTTTAACAACAATTACTGCAAGAGTCGATGCACACGACAAAGCAGCTTTTGACGCATTTTGCTCCAATGTTGGACTTAATACCTCTACTGCAATCAATCTTTTTGTAAAAGCGGTACTCCGCGAAAAACGCATTCCTTTTGAAATCACTCAAAACCCTGATCCATTCTATAGTGACAGCAACCAAACATACCTGCTAAAATCAGTCCGTGAATTAAAAGAAGGCAAAGGACACCCTCATGAAATCATCGAAGAGGAGGACGAATAATGAGTGAAAAAATCTGGTCCGACGATGCCTGGGCTGACTATCTTTACTGGCAGTCCCAGGACAAAAAAACTTTAAAAAGAATCAATCAACTAATCAAAGATATTGAACGAAACGGCTGTATTCGCCGTATCAATGAAAAAGACCGTCTCGTTTACCACATCGAAAATAATCGCATCTACATATCCCAATGCCGTGGACACTATACCACCAAATAATTCCCCTCCTTTTTCTTGACAATCCCCTTCCCAAAGATTACCCTAATATAAAACACACTTTTTCGATTAACCTTGAATTTCCAAAAATCTTTCCCGTGCTCTTCGCTTTGTAAAAGATATTAGATTTTCTTAGTGCTCCGGCAAAAACCAACAATTTTCAGACAGGACGTCTGAAAAAGGCTTATTTGAGCCACGGATGGCGAATATAAGCCGGTTGTGTCCGTCCCTCACATCCTCCCACGGAACACTTAGAAAATCTTATATCTTCTTACAGGCGAAGAGCACGGGAAAGATTTTTGGAAACCCACAGCGTAAATCCAAACAACACCATCAACACAATTTAGGAGGACCCCATGGCTTTTGACGGAATCACGATTGCCAACGTCGTACACGAATTAAATAAAACAATATTAAACGGAAGAATTGCAAAAATCGCACAGCCGGAACGGGACGAGCTGCTCTTAACCATCAAAGGCGGAAATGAAAACCTCAAGCAGACCCGGCTTCTCATCTCCGCTTCCGCCTCCCTTCCGCTCCTATATCTGACCGATGAAAACAAACCAAGCCCTATGAACGCACCGAACTTCTGTATGCTCCTTCGCAAGCACATCGCAAACGGACGCATCACAAAGATTTTTCAGCCGGAAATGGAGCGAATCATCCGCTTTGAGATCGAACACCTGGACGACCTGGGCGATCTTCGCACAAAATCCCTGATCGTGGAAATCATGGGAAAACACAGCAACATCATATTCTGTGACGAAAACGACAGGATCATAGACAGTATCAAGCATATCTCCGCCCAGGTCAGCTCCGTCAGAGAGGTTCTTCCGGGAAGAGATTACTTCATCCCAAAGACCAGTGAAAAATTCAATCCCCTGACAGAAAACAGGGAACATTTTTTATCGGAGATCGCGGGAAAACCAATGCCTGTGGCAAAGGCGATCTATTCTTCTTATACGGGAATCAGTCCGCTGACCGCAGGTGAGATCTGTTACCGCGCCTCGGTGGACGCCGATGCTTCCACCGCCTCTTTAAATGAGGACGAAAAATTGCACTTAGCCAACAATTTTCTCTGGTATATGGAAGACACTGCTTCCGGGAAATTTACTCCAAACATTGTCATGCGTGGAAAAGAACCTGTGGAATACTCTGCCTTCCCTCTAAAACAATACGAAGAGCTGGAGGTCGTATCCTACGACTCCATGTCCGAAGTTCTTGAAAAATTTTATTCCGCAAAAAACGTCTACACCCATATGAGGCAGAAATCTTCCGATCTAAGAAAGATCGTCGGAACTGCCTTAGACCGCAGCCGAAAAAAGTACGACTTACAGAAAAAACAGCTCAAGGACACGGAAAAACGGGATAAATATAAGGTATACGGCGAGCTTTTGAACACCTACGGATATGGCGTCGAGGAGGGCGCAAAGAGCATGGAGGCTCTCAACTACTACACCAATGAGACCATCACCATTCCCCTGGATCCCGACCTGAATCCCTCGGAAAATGCAAAGAAATACTTCGACCGCTATAACAAGCTGAAACGGACTTACCATGCTTTGACGGAACGGATCGAAGAGACCCGGAATGAGATCCTGCATCTGGACTCCATCGCCACTGCTCTGGATATCGCCTCCAATGAGGACGACCTCGCACAGATCAAAGACGAGCTGATCTCCTATGGATATATCAAAAAGCACGGCGGCAAGAAAAAACGGAGTACGAAAAGCAAACCGTTTCACTATGTCTCCTCGGACGGCTTTGATATCTATGTGGGAAAAAACAATTATCAGAACGACGAACTGACCTTTAAGTTTGCCAACGGTAACGACTGGTGGTTCCATGCGAAAAACATGCCCGGTTCCCACGTCATCGTCAAAACCAACGGGGAGGAATTGCCGGATCGCACCTTCGAGGAAGCTGGTCGATTGGCGGCTTACTATTCCAAAGGAAAAGAAGCCGGAAAAGTGGAGATCGACTATCTGGAAAAAAAGAATGTAAAAAAACCGAACGGTTCCGCTCCGGGATTTGTCATCTATTACACGAATTATTCCATGGTGTCCGAGGCGGATATTTCCGGAATCACATTAAAGGAAACTTCACATTAGATCATCATTTTAGGTATATACAAAAGGAGAACGATTCATGAAAAAACTACCGCTTATCTGTTCACTGGTCTGCGCCGCCCTCTGCCTGTCGGCTCTTGGTTTTTTAGGCTACCGCTATCTGAATCTGGACAGCCGTTACCAGAACCTGCAAAAGGACAACTCCAGCATGAATGCTCAGCTGGAAGAAAAGGATGAGTATATCACAGGACAAACGGAGCAGATTACCGAACTATCCGATCAGTTGGCATCCCTCACCGCGGACAGCGAATCCGAGACGGAGGATGACACGGAGCAGACTACCACAGGATATACTTCAAAAAACGACCCCTATCCCGATCTGTATGCCGCAAAAGACGGCTCTACTCCAAAGAACAGAGAAAAATATGTCTATCTTACCTTTGACGACGGTCCTTCCGATCTGACGCCCAAGGTGCTGGATCTGCTGGATGAATATGACGCCAGGGCAACCTTTTTTGTAGTGTGCAACAAAAATGAGGAGAATGCAAAATATTTATCGGAGATCGTAGATCGGGGACATACCCTTGCCCTGCATTCCTACAGCCACAACTATAGCCAGATCTACCGCTCTGTGGACGCCTTTTTATCCGACTATGAAAAGGTCTACAACTGGGTCTATGAAGAGACCGGATATTCTCCTTCCCTGTTTCGTTTTCCGGGAGGCAGCAATAAGCCGTCCTCCTCTGTGGGCAACGGCATCATCTCAGAAATGGAACGTCGGGGATTTACTTACTATGACTGGAATGTCAGCTCCGGGGACGGAAGCAATCTTACCACCACGGAAAATATCATTGATAATATCTGCTCCAACATTGACAATGTGGAGAATCCCGTGGTTTTGATGCACGATGGAACCGGTAAGGACGCCACATTAAAAGCCCTTCCTACGGTACTGAAAAATCTTTCAGACGCAGGCTACGAGTTCCGCGCCCTTACGGACACTTCCACCCCGGTACAGTATCGCTGATTATGTATAAAAGGCTGCCCCGCCAATGTTGACGGAGCAGCCTTTCTGCTTTCGATTCAAGTATTCAAAAATCCTCATTTTTGTATGCCTGATCTTGGCGATTTTCTTTTGTTGTTCGGGTAAGGTTATTTCCCTGCCATCTGACGTTCCTGTGCCTCGATCATTTTCTTGACCATATAACCGCCTACGGAACCATTCTGCTTGGATGTCAGGTTTCCATTGTAACCATCGGATAACGGTACTCCTAACTCGCTAGCCACCTCATACTTAAAACGATTCATAGCGTCTTTTGCTTCCGGTACACTTGTTGTATTAGAACGTGCCATAATGAATTCCCCCTTTTACTTTCGTAAGCTGTAACTCATTGGTTACAATCCTAGTATATGCTCAACTCAACTTTATAACCCTGCAAAAGTATGGGGAAATTGCTAATTTTTGTCGCTATCAAAAAACACATAAAACTTTTTATTTTTAAAAATAAAATCTTCGTTTTTTACAGATTCAGCTTTTCAAACCACTGGGAGCCATAGCGTTCCATATGGTTTTTCAGAGCTTCATGATGCTCCAACTTCGGATCCTCCTTTAAAAGTTGTTTCACATCCTCCGACGCCTCCTGCAAAAGACCCGCATCGGCAAAGATATCTCCCACGGCAAATTCCATCTCGCCGCTCTGACGCACGCCGAAGAAATCTCCCTGTCCCCGCAGTCTTAAATCCTCCCTGGCTATGTAAAATCCATCGTTGGAGGAATTGAGGATTTCCAGACGTTTTTTGGACTCCTTTGACTCCGAGGTATTGATCATAATACAGTAAGACTGCAGATCCGAACGTCCCACACGTCCCCGGAGCTGATGAAGCTGCGCCAATCCGAACCGCTGAGCATCCTCGATCATCATAACCGTTGCGTTTTTTACATCGACGCCCACCTCAATTACCGTGGTGGAGACGAGGATATCTGTTTTTTTATGCAAAAAATCCTCCATGATCTGATTTTTTTCCGCCGGCTTCATTTTTCCGTGAAGACACGCCACCCTCACTCCCGGAAGCTCCTCTCTTAAGATCTTCGTGTAATCAGTCACGTTCTCCGCTTCCGTATTCTCACTCTCCTCCACAAGGGGGCAGATGACATAGACCTGGTGTCCCGCCTTTACCTGTTTTTCCAAAAAGGCATAGGCTTTTGGCCGGTATTCGGTTCCCACAACGCAGTTCTTGATTGGAAGCCGCTTCGCCGGAACCTCGTCGATGACGGAGATATCCAGATCGCCGTAGAGAATGATCGCCAGTGTCCTTGGGATCGGCGTGGCGCTCATGACCAGGATGTGGGGCTTTTCTCCCTTCTTTCCCAGAGTCTCCCTCTGTCTGACTCCGAACCGGTGCTGTTCGTCGGTGATGACGAGAGCCAGATTCTCGTAGACGGCTTTTTCCTGTATCAGGGCATGGGTTCCAACAATCAGGGCATTCTTGTATAAAAGCATCCGCTCATAGGCATCCCGCTTTTGCTTCGCCGTCATGGAACCCGTCAGCAGGATCACCGGAAAATTCAGCCCGTATTCCCCGCACATCCGGCAGAAGTTCTCATAGTGCTGTCTGGCAAGCACTTCCGTCGGCGCCATGATGGCGGACTGATATCCGTTGGAAGCTGCGTCCACCATGGCAAGAAACGCCACAATGGTCTTTCCAGAACCCACATCGCCCTGAATCAGCCTCTGCATAACATACTCTCCCCTCATATCCTCCCTGATACGGGCAAGAGTCTGTCTCTGGGCGTTCGTCAATGGATAGGGCAGTTTTTCTATAACTTCTTCCACGATCCCGGTATCCTGAAAAGAAAAATTATTTTTTTCCGATACCCGCTGTTCCCTGGACATCTGCATCATCAGAATAAATTCAAAAAAATCATTGTAGGCGAGACGGTTTCTGGCATTTTTTAACAGAAGCTCCCCATCCGGAAAATGCATCTGCCGCACTGCCTGTCCATACTCATAAAAGCCATGGCGTTCCCTGAGTTCCAGGGGCAGGAAATCCTCCAAAAGATACAGGGATTCCAACGCCTGCTTCTCCGCCTTTCTGATCTGATTGTTGGTCAGCCCCTTTGTCAATGCATAGACAGGCTGAAGGGAATCCGAAAGTTCCTCGTACTGTACCGGAGTGTAGACCTTCGGCTGTTCCATCACCAACTGCCGGTTCTTCTGCTTGACCATGCCGTAAAAAACATAGGTCATGCCCGGTTTTAATGTATTTTTCAGATAGGGCATACGGAACCACAGCAGGGAGATCTGAATCCGTTCTCCGGCTATGGATGCCGTTGTAACCGCCATTCTCCCGTTTCTTCTCACCAGAGGCGTCTTCATGATTCTGCCGCAGACTGCCATCTGTACCCCCGCCTTTGCCTCGTCCGGGGACTTCGGCTGTTCAAACCTGTGATATTCTCTTGGAAAATGAAGGAGTATATCACGAATCGTGTATACTCCTAAATTATGAAACAAATCTTCTGTTTTTGCCCCGATTCCCTTTAATTCACGAATATTGGAATCTAAGTTCATACGATCGCTCCTATTCTACGGAGATCACATAATAGTAGACCGGCTGTCCTCCGAAGTTGACCTCCACATCCAGATCAGGATATGCCTCTTCCAGAGCAGAAGCAACTGTATTTGCTTCCTCTTCTTCGACTTCCGCACCATAATAAATACTGATGATCGCAGATTCCTCGTCTACCAGCTGGGAAACCATATCCTTCAGGGTCTCATCCCTGTCTTTTCCAACGGAAAGGATTCCGCTGTCCCCGATTCCCATATAGTCGCCCCGCTTGATCTCCTTCTCATTCATGATGGTATCGCGGACCGCATAGGTGATCTGTCCCGTCTTGACATTGGAGATCTCTTCCTTCATGGAAGCCTCGTTTTCCTCCGGCGTTTTCTCCGGAATGAAGTTCACAAGGGCAGTGATCCCCTGCGGGATCGTCTTTGTCGGGATGACAATGACATTTTTTTCCTTCACTAAGGTTGCCGCCTGATTTGCCGCCAGGATAATATTCTTATTATTCGGCAGAACAAAGATGGTCTTAGCGTGCACCTGCTCGATGGCTTCTAAGATATCCTCCGTGCTGGGATTCATGGTCTGACCACCCTCGATGATCTCATCCACGCCCAGACTTTTGAAGATCTCATTGATTCCCTCGCCAATGGAAACGGAAAGGAACGCCATTTCCTTCTCCTCCACCGGAACCTCTTTTTCCTCTGCCGCCTGTTTTGCCTTAGCAGCTTCAGCCTTCTGCTGTTCGGCGATCTTCTGCGCATCCTTGATCAGCTTCTCCTGATGCTCCTCGCGCATGTTGTCAATCTTTATCTTACTCAAAGCTCCATACGTCAATGCTCTCTGGATCGCAAGACCAGGATCATTCGTATGTACGTGAACCTTGGTGATCTCGTCATCTGCCACAACCACGATGGAATCTCCCAAAGACTCCAGATAAGCCTTGAAATCCATCTCCTGCTTGTCGGTCATCGGATTGTTCAGCATAATGATAAATTCCGTACAATATCCAAACTTAATATCCGCCTCTGTCTGAGGTGTGATCTTCGTCACGCCGCCTCCCTGGGCAGTTCCTTCAATGGTATAGTCGATCTCTTTTCCAAGCAAAGCGTCGTTGGCTCCCTTTAAGACCTCCACCAGACCCTGTCCGCCGGAGTCCACAACTCCCGCTTCTTTTAAGACTGGAAGCATGTCCGGGGTCTTCTGAAGAACACGGTCCGCCTCCTTGATCACCTCGCTGGCAAAATATACCAGATCGTCCGTCTCCTCAGCCAGCTCCAAAGCTCTGCGTGCTCCGCCCTTCGCCACGGTCAGGATCGTACCTTCCTTCGGCTTCATAACCGCCTTGTACGCCGTATCCACCGCCTTCTGAAACGCCTCGCTTAAGATCATGACGTCGATCTCATCATACTCTGCGATTCCCTTGGTAAATCCACGGAGCAACTGGGAAAGGATAACGCCGGAGTTACCGCGGGCTCCTCTTAAGGAACCGGAAGAGATCGCCTTGCACAATGACTTCATATCGGGATTGTCCAGAGCGCTGACCTCTCTTGCCGCCGACATGATGGTCATGCTCATATTAGTACCCGTATCTCCATCCGGTACTGGAAATACGTTCAGTTCGTTAATCCATTCTTTTTTCGCTTCTAGATTCTTTGCACCTGCCAAAAACATCTTTGCAACTAGGGAAGCGTCTATTGTATTGATCTCCAATTCTTCAACCTCCTTAATCAATTACGCGGACGCCTTCAACAAAAATGTTGATCTTATCAATCTGCATTCCGGTAAATTCTTCCACTTTGTATTTCACGGTTTCCATCAGATTCTCAGAAATCGTCAAAATGCTTACCCCGTAAGCCACGATCATATGAAAATCAATAGTGATCTTATTTTCCTCATCCAGTGTGACGTTGATACCATGATTTAAGTAATCTCTTTTCAACAGCTTTACCAGTCCGTCTTTCATATTCACAGCCGCCATTCCCACAATGCCGAAGCATTCCACCGCCACGGAACCGGCATAGGTTGCAATAACGTCCGTATCAATGATGATTCTTCCCAACCGGGTGTTCATTGTTCCCTTCATCTATTTACCTCCATATCATACTCTCACACATATATTACATATATATTCTAGGCTATTATAACTGTTTTTATAGGAAAAGAAAACCTTTTCATCTATTTTTTATTATTTTTTTAATTTTTCCTTGCAATCTTAGAATCTATCTGCTAGAATATGATTGTTGTGGGTTCGCTCATTGTGCGAACTTAGGATATGTGCGAGGAGGTGCAATGTCATGGCAAAATGTGCAGTATGTGGAAAAGCCGCTCACTTCGGTAACAATGTGAGCCATTCTCATAGAAAATCAAATAGAATGTGGAAATCAAACATCAAATCTGTTAAGTGTAAAGTAAACGGTACACCAAAGAGATTATACGTTTGTACTTCCTGCTTAAGATCCGGTAAAGTGGAAAGAGCTTAGGAATTGTTAAAAGAAGATGTCCAGTTGAGGCATCTTCTTTTTTTCTGCTCTCCTCATTTGCAGCAAAACAGATTATAACCCAGAATCAGGCAGGCAAAAATCAGTACCAGACCGCAAATCTCATTTGGCAGGAGTAACATCACCAGCATCCCCAGAGCAAAACAAAATAAACCAAAACCACAGACACGTTTCATAGGACACCAAAAGAGCATATATTACTAATAATATATGCTCTTCTCTCTCATTTAGTCTCTGATTTTCTACTATTCTGTCGGATTCACTGCGTCGCTTAAGATATCCTCCATCTCCTGTGCCGCCGCCTTTTCTCCGGCGCTCGGTTCCTTATCCTTGGATGTGAATTTGTTCACAAAATCCGGCACCATGTCCAGAACCTTTGTGATACCGTCCTGATTTTTCACATTGACCAATTTCGTGGTTCCATTCTGAATCACCAGCACGGCGCTTGGGGTGATCTTACCTCCCATACCGCCTCCGCCGTTGTTCTTCTTCTCATCAGAAAAAGCTCCGGCTCCCACGCCGAAAGACACGTCTACCAGCGGCAGGATGATGGTATCTCCGATATGCACGGCATCCCCGACCACGGTCTTGGTTGTTATAAAGCTGTCCATTCCCTTAAAAAGTGATTCCACTGTTGAACTAAAACTGTTGTCTGCCATAGTTACCTCCTATTTGAATTTTTGTATTAATTTCTTAATATTTTTATCCCGGTATAAACGGAATGCAATACCGAGTAAGTGAAACGTCTGAATATGTCCGTTGATCTTAAACCTGCCCCGGATATAGAACTTGTCCGCCGTAAAGTCAGGAAGGACCTCCACGCCCCGTCGATAGAAGATCGGGCACATGCTGAGGACTCCCGTAAGCTGTCCCGTGGAAGCGGGATCTCCTGTAGAATAGCGCAGCTTCGCCTTTCCTCTCCTCGGTCCAATATAGTGAAGCAGCGTCTTAACCTCTTTTAAAAGATGCCTTACAGCATTTTTATTAGTTTCATCCGAAAGCTCTCTTTTTATGTTGGCAAAATTCTCTTTTAACGAAAAAAGAAGTCTCCGTATTTTTCCAATCCATGATTTTATGATATTCCAAGGGAGATATTTTTGCAAGGATTTTTCCTTTTTTTGCTTCTTTCTGTCCGGCTCTGTATAACGATTCTCTTCCGGCTCTTTTTCCCCGGTCCAATTTTCCTCTTCCGATGTGAAATCCCCGGCTTCCTCATTGAATACATCTGACGCGTCCGTCTCGTTTTCTTCCAATGTCGGCGTAATCTCCGCCGCCTGGATGGAGATATCCTCTTCGTCCTGACTCTTCTTTTTTTTCTTTCTCTTTGCTTTTTTTGGCTTTTCTCCCGCTTCCGGATAGAGCTGCTTTTTCCAGCCAAACAGAGAGAACCAGACACGGATTTTCTTCCCCTTTGCCTCGAACCTGACCTGCATCAGTGAAAAGAGCCAGGTGAGCCTGCCCTGTATCTCATTTTGATTTTGCTCCTCAAATTCTCCCCGGACTCCATAGCAGAACGGAAAAAACAGGAACAACAGCAAGACTCCCAGGATCACTGCCAGCAGGACCAAAAGGATGATACCGATGATCTTTAATACGGATAACAATATACTCATCTCTCCTGCCTCCGCTTCCTGCGTTTTTCACTCAGATATTTCTTTACATTTGTATTTCCCTGCTCGTTCATGGTCTCCACGATAATGGAAGCGGCTATGGTGACGGCCTCCTCGTAACCCTTAGCCAGCCCCACGACCACCAGTTTTTTCTTCGGGTAATGTCTCTGCATCAATTCCCTGGTACTGATAATCTCCAGCAGATTCCCGCTATTGACCGGCAGAGTGATGACATATACCTGCAGCATCCCCGCGTTGTGTTCAATTTTCCATTTTATTTTTTCTGTCTTTTTCTCGATATTCTCCGATACATACAGATCGTCGTACCAAATCATGGACACACCTCACGGTTTACTTCGGTTGGAAAAAAAGCAGTTTGATCCGCTCCTTCCTCAAACTGCTTTTTCTCAGAAATACTTTCGATTCCCCCACAGATTGCTCTTCTTTAGATCCAGATACTCGTTATACGCTTTTTCTAAGATCTGCTTCTCATTGGCAAATTTCAAGAGGTGATACGCCTCATGGAATTTGTAATATCCGGAATCGATAAAATACTCTTCTCGTTGTGGTTTACTGTAATAACTGTCCGCCATCATCAGATACCAGTGGACGCTTTTCTCCACTGTGTCTTCCGGTACAGTAAAAGTATATTGACTTTTTCCAACGTATTTTATAATACTTGCATCTACGCCTGTTTCTTCCAATACTTCTCTTGCCGCCGTATCCTTATACTCTTCCCCAGGCTCTACTGTTCCCTTCGGCAGAACCCAGCCTTCATACTTGTTCTTGTAATTCTTATATAAGACCAATATCTTTCCACGAAATATTACCACACCACCACAACTTGTCGCCTGTATCATTACATTCCCTCCTGATGTGGTTTTTAAACTTATCATTAGTATAACCTTTTTTTCCAAAAGTTGCAACAAATCCATAATATTTACTGTAAAAGAATCGGCAATCATCAGGCAGATGCGACGCTTACCCCTCACTCTGCCTAATTATTTGACGATGCATAATATGCGTCAAATACCGCTCTTGCAATAGGAACCGCATACTTTCCACCGGTTCCGGCTCTCTCTGCGATGACGGCAATGGCGATATCCGGCTTGCCGGAGTCCTCCTTGGAGGCATATCCGATAAACCAGGCGTGGCTGTCTCCGTTGCTGTTGATCTCCGCAGATCCGGTCTTGCCCGCCGCAGTGTAGCTCATACCCTTCAGACCGCTGGCAGTTCCCGACTCCACCACTTCCCGCATATACTCCTGAAGCACCTGTACCTGGGATTTGTCCAGTAGTTTTCCGTATTCCGAGGACTCAAACTGCTTCACCAGCTCTCCGTCCGCATTTTCCGTGTGATCAATGACATAGGGTTTCATGAGTACCCCGTCGTTGGCGATGGCGGAAGCGATCAGAAGCATATGATACGGAGACACCAGAGTCTCCCCCTGTCCGATGGCTGTCTGCATCGTCTCCATGGTACTGGAGGACTTATCCAGCGTAAAGCTGCTCTTTTTCGTGTCAAAGGTTCCCGGCAGCGTCTTATTGAACAGCAGATCCTCACAGAGGTTTTTAAAAGAATTACTATTCAGACTCAGCCCGATATTGGAAAAGGAGGTATTGCAGGAATTGTAAAAGGAACTTTTCAGATCCACGCTTCCATGCACTTCATTTCCAAAGCAATGGATGACGGAATCCTCCACCTCATAGGTTCCACGGCAGTCAAAAGAATAATTTTCATAGTCCGAATTTTCTTTCATATATTCCAGGGTCGTTAAGATCTTAAAGGTGGATCCCGGAGGATAGAGTCCCTGGGTGGCGCGGTTCACTAAAACCGAGCTCTCCGAATCCCCGGAAATGCTCTCCCAGTTGTCGGCAATCTCATTTGGATCAAAATCCGGCTTGGAGACCATAGCAAGCACTCTTCCCGTGGAAGGCTCCATAACGACCACGGCTCCGTCATAGTCTCCCAGAGCGTCGTATGCCGCCTGCTGTAAGCCCACGTCCAGAGTGGTCACCACATTGTCGCCGATATTCTTCTGATTGGTGATCTCGTTCACCATCCGCTGTAAGAAAAAGGTATTGGATCTTAGCAGATTGAAATTCGCCGTGGACTCAATGCCCAGCTTTCCGTTGGTGGGATAGCCCACCACATGGGCAAAGACATTGGCATAAGGGTAACTTCTGGTCTCCGTACCGTCCTCATTTACATGACTCTCTGCAAGCACTTCCCCGCCGGAGCCTAAGATCTTTCCTCTCACCACGCTGCTGGAAAAGGAATCCTGTCTCGCATTGTAAGGTGAATTGATGAAATCCTCGCTCTTAACCGTCTGAAAATAGGCAAAATATCCCATCATGGCAATGAAGATCGCGAGAAAGGAATAGGTGATCACCGCAAATTCCCGGTTTCTGCTCTTAGTCGAATTCTTCGATCTCCTGGTCGAATCCGGTCTTTTTTCTTCCGCTTTCCGGTCTCTTTTCTTTGACCCGTTTTCCTGACTTCTTTTCTGACTTCTTTCCTGATTTTTTTCCTGATCTCTTTTCCACATTGACTCTGTTTCCTTCTTCGTCCTGTCTCAATATATAAAGTCCCTGAATGATTGCAAAAATGATCGCCGTACTGAGAAGCGAGCTTCCTCCATAGCTGACAAAAGGCAGCGTCACTCCGGTGGATGGGATGAATTTTGTCACTCCGCCGATGGTGAGAAATACCTGGAATCCATAGACGGTGCCAAGTCCTAAGGCAATGAGCTTATAAAACTGGTCTTTCATCTGCATGGCAATGTTCAAAAACATCAGATAACAGCTGACGCAGACTAAGATCAGACAGAGGGCGAATACGCCTCCCATCTCCTCGGAGATCGCCGCAAAGACGAAATCCTGCTCCACCACCGGGATCTTATCCGGCATTCCCTGATAGAGTCCCATGCCAAACCAGCCTCCGGTTCCAATGGCAAAAAGCGACTGGCAGATCTGATATCCCTCGTTGTCAATGACTCCCAGAGGATTCCTCCACGCCACCACGCGCACCCGCACATGGTTGAACAGTTTATACGCTACCAGAGCGGCAAGGCTTCCCGCTCCCAGCCCTGCCAGCGCATAGGATGGTTTTCTCGTGGACACATAGAGCATGACCAGATAGACGATGAAGAAAATAAGCGCCGCTCCAAGATCCTTGGAAACCACCAGGATCATAACGTGGAGGGCAGCCACAACCGTCGCCTTTACCACCTGCTTGAACTCTGTGGACTCATAGAACATGGACGCCACGAAGAATACGAACAGGATCTTGATGAACTCCGAGGGCTGAACGGTAATTCCTCCAAAGGAAAAGGACAGCTTCGCCCCATAGCTCCTGGCTCCCAAAACCGCCACCACGCTCAGAAGGGCAATCCCCACCCCGGCATAGACCCAGGTCAGCTTGTGGAAAAATTTCAGCTTGTGGATGATAAAGGGGATCAGCAATGTGATCCCGATCGCCACGATCGCCAGCTCGCACTGCTTGAGCGCCTTGTCGTAATCCAGTCTTGTCAGAATAATGAATCCGATGGACAACAGCATACACATGTTGTTCACCACCAATTTGGAGGCCTTTTTATAAAAAAACTTATAACAGAGCTGAATAACCAACAGCAGGATCAACTGGATCAGATAAAGCCCGATGACCTTCAGATCCTCCGTGGATGCAAAAATTACCAGAAACGCATCCAGATGGATGAGATAGGTAAGGCTTGCCTGCTTTTTAAATATTCTGTTTTGCCGTTCCGGTGAACGTCTCTTAAATACCGCAAAGCAATAATAGGTATAGATTGCAAACAATATAATCATCAGGTATTTTGAGACTTCTACGATTAAATGAACCATATTTTTCCTACTCCACACCACGCTTCATATGACCGTTCGTGTAGTCTTTCATACTGTTTTTATCCCATTTCTTCCCATAGAGGAAGGTGTCTTTGAACATTGCGAGGATCCTCTTTGCCTCACCCTCGGATTCCATGGAAAAATGAATGCGGTAAGACAGAGGCTTCAGCTTCTGAACCTCCTCCCTCATTCCGAACAACGCCAGGGGGCTGCTGTTATAGATCAGATTATAGCAGTCCTGACAGTGATTTTTTACCGGAAATTCTTTCCCATAGCGGTCTTTTAAGTAATAGATCTCCTCCCGCTTCCCGCATCGGTCCAGGCTCTTATGAAGACAGCCCGCCGTCACCATCAGGGGAAGGTAGCCGTATATGAGGATCTCGCTCCTTGTACAGTCCCTTTTGCGAAGCTCCCTGGCATTCAGTTCCAGAGGGACTGTGTTCGAATGGATGCCGTTTTGCACAAAGGATCGCTGCGTCCGGTTAGAATAAGTATACATATTATGATCCGCCGCGACAACCCCCGGATAACCATGTCTTTGTAAAAAGCCAAGCTCCTCATAGTTTTTTACAAGCATTCCGTCCAAAGGCGTCTCCTGCAGCTTCTCATAGATCTGTTCATACCGTTCCCTGGTTCTCTCGCGAAAGATCGTCGGCAGGATCAAAAACGCCTGCTTTCCATGGGATTTTACTTTTTCACAGGCTTTTCTCAGATACTCCGTATCCCTGCCCTTCAAAAAAGCGTCGGCGTCCAGACAGACCCGCTTCGCCGTCTCTTCCCTGCATACCAGATCCAAAAGCTCCGGTTCTTCCAGAGAGATGCTCAAAAACGGTTCTTTTTGAGATTTCACATCTGATTTTCGGAGCTCCTGTAAAGGTTCCTGATCCGGTGTTCCCTCTGTTTTTTTACCGGATTCGGATCGCTTAGGATCTTCTGTATCCATTCTATCCCTTCTGTATCTTTCCAGCGCTTTCTCCTGTAAAGTCTCCAGCGCTTTTCTTCGCAGAGCATTGAGCTGTCCCACCGGAAGAAAGGCGTTCTCGTCCATCTCAACTGTCAGTTTCTCGAACACAAAAGGGGTGTTTCCGGTCTTTTTTACTTTTTCTAAAACCGTCTCTTTGTCCAAAGGCTTTTTCTCCGCTACGCTCACAGGTTCTCCCGTAACCGTAATCTCCATATCCCGCCACGCTACTGTCAGTGTAGCATTTTTTCGCGGAAAAAGATTTAATTTTCCTTTAATTTTTTCTTGTAATTCCCTTTGCAGCAAGTTTTGGCGCACTTCCTCCTGTAAAGCTTCGTTGGCCTTTGTGTGATTCGGTTTGGAGAAGGTGATCATGTCCGCTCCGTTGTGTTTCAGGTAATAGCCCTTTGTAAATCCACTGCGGTTTCCCAGATCCAAGAGCCTCTTCTCCTCTTCCTTTTTCACCGAAAAACCCTCTTTTCCATAGTGAATATAGCGATCCACGGCTTCCCGATAGATGGAAGTTACGCCAGCCGCGTACTCTGCCTGCTTCATCCTGCCCTCGATCTTAAAGGAGTCGATTCCGCACTCGGCAAGCTGCGGGATCATGGAGACCGTGGACAGATCCTTGGGACTTAAAATATAATTCGCTCCGTTGGTCAGCCGCCTTCCCCCGGCATCCAGGACTTCATAGGGCAGACGGCAAGGTTGGGCGCAGCGCCCCCGGTTTCCGCTTCTGCCACCGATGAGACTGCTCATAAGACACTGCCCGGAATAACAGTAGCAGAGGGCGCCGTGGACAAAGCTCTCGATCTCTACCCCGGTCTCCTCCTTGATCTTTTTCACCTCCGCAAAGGACAGCTCCCTGGCCGTCACGATCCTGGAAGCCCCCTGTTTTTGCAAAAAAGCGGCTCCATCCGCTCCGGTCACCGTCATCTGGGTGCTGGCATGAATAGCAAGCCCCGGAAATGCTTCCCGAACAAAGGTCATCACCCCAAAATCCTGCAAAATCACCGCGTCCAGCCCCTGCTCATAATAGGGAAGCAGGTAATCATAGAGCTGCTCTTCCAGTTCTTCTTCCTTCAACAGGGTGTTAATGGTCAGATAGAGCTTTCTGTTGTGAATATGGGCATAGTCTATCGACTCCAATAATTCCTCTTTGGAAAAATTATTGGCATATGCTCTGGCTCCAAACGCCGGACCTCCCACATAGACTGCGTCCGCCCCGGCATGGATCACCGCTTTTAAAATCGTATGATCTCCCGCAGGAGAAAGTAATTCCAATGGTCTCATATCATGAAAGAAAGGACAGCTTAAGCCTGTCCTTTTGCTCCTTTATCATTCTTGTTTTTCGTATCTTTTGTGCTTCCTGCCTTTCCCAGCAGCGAATCCTCCAAAGCGGCTTCCAGTCTCGCTTTGTTGTGCAAAAGCTCCCGGTTCTCCGCTTCCAGTTCTTCCAGCCGCTTGCTGTCCGTCTCCGTCTGGACTTGGTTAGAAATTAAATCATGTTTTAAATTATAGATCTCTCTTTCCTTTGCCTCCAACTCCAGCTCCAGCTTCTCCGCCTGAGACTTTGCCTTAAAATAGTCGTCGGCAATATTCAGTTCCACCAGGATCGCCTTCATATCCGGGGTAAAACGCTTGAACGCCTCCATATCTTCCATCTCGGCAATCTTCGCATTGATGTAGGAACCCACTTTTTGCAGATATTCCTCGCTCTCAAACCCGCTTAACGTATAGACTTTTCCTCCAATGACAACTTCCGCATTCGTCTTTGCTGACATTTCTCTCTCCCATCGACCATATCTATGTATTTTTTTCACGAATCTACTATATATGGTACATTATACTTGTTTTACTGTGGTTTCGCAATACCAAAATGATGATATGCAAAATCCGTCGCCACCCTGCCCTTGGGCGTGCGGTTGATAAAGCCGTTTTTCACCAGATACGGCTCGTAGACGTCCTCAATAGTTCCCGAATCCTCACCGATGGCTGCCGCCAGTGTATCCAGTCCCACCGGGCCTCCGTTGAATTTGTCAATGATCGTATGCAGGATATTGCGGTCGTTCATATCCAGTCCCATCTTATCCACTTCCAGCAGATCCAGGGCAAAAGCCGCCACCTCCTGATCGATCTTTCCGTCATATTTGACCTCGGCAAAATCCCGCACCCGCTTTAAGAGGCGGTTGGCAAGTCTGGGCGTACCGCGGGAACGTCTCGCCAGCTCCAACGCCCCCTTATTGTCGATCTCCACTCCCAGTTTTAAGGCGGAATGCTGAATAATAATCTTCAATTCCTCCGGGGTGTAAAATTCCAGATGATGGACCACGCCAAAACGATCCCTTAAAGGTGCTGAGAGCAGTCCCGCCCTTGTGGTGGCTCCCACCAGGGTAAATCTCGGCAGATCCAGACGGATGGAACGCGCCGAAGCCCCTTTTCCCATCATGATATCAATGGCGTAGTCCTCCATCGCCGGATAAAGGACCTCCTCCACCTGACGGTTCAGTCTGTGGATCTCGTCTACGAAAAGCAGGTCTCCCTCCTGCAGATTGCTGAGGATCGCCGCCATCTCCCCCGGCTTGGCGATCGCCGGACCGGAGGTCACCTTCATATGAACCCCCATCTCATTGGCAATAATTCCGGCAAGGGTGGTCTTTCCCAGCCCCGGAGGACCGTAAAACAGCACATGATCCAAGGACTCTCCGCGGTTCTTTGCCGCCTCAATGTAGACCCTGAGATTTTCCTTCACCTTCTCCTGACCGATGTATTCTTCCAGAGTCTGGGGTCTTAAGCTCTTTTCTATTTTAATATCCTCTTCCTGTACCTGAGTAGAAATCACCCGTTTCTCCATAAATTAACTCCTCATTTAATTTTATGTACTGCATATGACCGATCTTTTCCCGGCTTCTCTCTTACAAAAACGCCATCTGTTTTAAGGCTTCCTTCAACACATCCTCCACCTGGGATCCCTCACTGATTTCAATGCCCTGCAATACCTTCAATGCCTCGCTCTGGGAATACCCCAAAGAGACCAGGGCAAGAACCGCCTCGTTTTTCACGCCGACGGCAGGATTCTTCTCCGCTGTCTTTGCCTGATTTGCAAGTTTCTGCTCAAAGGCGTCCTCCAGACTTAACTTATCCTTCAATTCAATGATGACCCGCTGGGCTGTCTTGGCTCCCACTCCCGGCGCCTTTGCAATGGCTTTGGCATCGTCTCCAAGGATCGCAAACCGCAGATCGTCCGTGGACAGAACGGAGAGGATCCCAAGAGCGCCCTTTGGTCCGATTCCGCTGACGCCGATCAGCATCTTAAAGATCCCCACGTCTTCCTTGGTCAGAAAACCATAGAGCAGGATGGCGTCCTCCCGCACATAATGATAGGTGTAGATCTTGACCTCTTCCCCGATGGAAGGCAGATAATCAAGAACCTGCCCCGGTACGGAGATCTCATAACCGATCCCATGATTTTCCACCACAATATTATTTTCTGCTATTTCCGCCAAAATTCCTTTGATATAAGAATACATGATCTCTCCTTAAAATTTCATTCGATGTCCCAGACGCAGGATCACTTCCTGGGAAATAATACCGATGACAAATCCGGTAACAATTCCTGCGATAATAAGCACGGTTCCATAATAGAAAATATGATAATTGCTTACCACCAGAGCCGCCACCACCAGCTGTCCGATGTTGTGGCTGATCCCGCCTGCTACGCTGACAGAGACTACCTTAAATCTTCCCGTCTTTTTTAACAGATACATCACGCCAAAGCTGAGCATCCCCCCCGCAAGGCTGTAGAGAATGCTGAACATATTTCCGAACATAAATCCGGACAATACGATCCGAAGCGCCGAGATCAAAAACGCCTCCTTCGTCCCGATACAGTAAAGAGCCATCACCACCACGATATTCGTAAGTCCCAGCTTGACTCCCGGCACGCCGAAATAAAAGGGGATCAGACTTTCCACATAACTGCATATCAATGCAAGGGCCAGAAAAAGCCCCATATAAGCCACTTTATTCTTCATTCTTTCCTCACTTCACCACAGAATCCACATCGTTCTCTTCCGTCCCGATCACTTCCGCTACCACCTTGTTTGGCAGGCAGACGATCGTCTGCCCCTCCCCGGAGATTGCCTGCTGATGCACACAGAGCTGATCCGGGCAGTCCGCCGTCAGCATTGCGGCTTTGCCGTCCTTCACCTGTAAAACATTGGTGGTGACTCCGTCCACTTTGATGGCAACGGTGCGCTCCTCCTTCAGAGAATATACGCCATAGACCTCGCCGTCCACCGTCACCTGTACCTTTGCCCCCTCTTCTTTGAAAAAATAATTTCCCACGAAGAAAATGACTAAGGCTGCGGTGAGCAGAACTCCTATGAGGATCAAATCATTTTTTCCAAATCTTTGCTTCATTTTTCCATCCCGCTTCCAGATATCATCTGCTGTTATACCTGAGTTCCCAGATAATAGAATCCCTTGCACTCCTCCAGCTTCACTTCCACGATCTGTCCGATGAGATCGGCGCCGCCCTTTAAATGTACCACAGAGTTGTTACTGAGCCGTCCCGTTACCAGATTTTCATCCTGGGCGTTCACTTCCTCCACCAGCACCCTCTGTACACTTCCGGTCAGAGCCTGCGCCTTTCTGCTTCCGATCTCCTGCACCTCATGTAAGAGACGGTCGAACCGGTCTTTTACCACGTCCTCCGGTATCTGGTCTTCCTTTGCCGCCGCAGGGGTTCCGGTGCGCTTGGAATAGATGAAGGTAAAAGCGCTGTCGTATTCCACCTGTTTTACCACATCCATGGTCTCCAAAAAGTCCTCCTCCGTCTCCCCCGGAAATCCCACGATGATGTCGGTGGTCAATGCGATATCCGGCACCGCAGCCCGGATCTTTTTCACCAGTTCCAGATACTGTTCCTTATCATAACGGCGGTTCATCTCCTTTAGGATCCTGCTGCTTCCCGACTGCAGTGGGAGATGAAGATGCTTACAGATCTTTTTGGAACGCCCCAGAACTTCGATCAGCTCGTCCGATAGATCCTTTGGGTGAGATGTCATAAAACGGATACGTTCCAGACCCTCGATCTTCTCCACCTCCTCCAGAAGCTGTGCAAATGTGACCGGCTGTTCCAGATTCTTCCCATAGGAGTTGACGTTCTGCCCCAACAGCATCACTTCTACCACACCGTCCGCCACCAGACGCTCGATCTCCCGGATGATATCTTTTGGTTCCCGGCTTCGCTCTCTTCCCCGCACATAAGGAACGATACAGTAGCTGCAGAAATTATTGCAGCCGAACATGATATTGACTCCCGATTTGAACTTATATTTGCGTTCCACCGGAAGATCCTCCACAATCTTATCCGTATCTTTCCAGATGTCGATGATCATGCCCTCCGATTCCAGAGCCGCCACGATCAGCTCCGCAAATTTGTAGATGTTATGGGTTCCAAAAACCAGGTCTACAAAGCGATAACTGGTCCTGATCTTCTCCACCACCTCCGGCTCCTGCATCATACAGCCGCAGAGTCCGATCATCATATCTTTATTTTTCTTTTTCTGGCTGTTTAAATAGCCAAGTCTGCCGTAAACCTTGTTGTTGGCATTCTCCCGCACGGTACAGGTATTATAGATGACAAAATCCGCATCCTCAGTATCTTTTTTCACATATCCGATCTCTTCCAGGATCCCCACTAATTTTTCGGAATCTCTGGCGTTCATCTGACACCCGAAAGTATTGACGCAAAACGTCAGAGGACGACCTTTGCGCTCCGCAAGCTGTGCAACATACTGCTTTGCGATCTCCATAAAATAATACTGACGTTCCGGTTCCGTGTCGGGAATCTGATGTTTGTCTATCACTTTGATCCTGCTTTTTCGTTCCATATATCCAATTCCTTCTAGTTTCATTATTTATGACTGTTCAGAGTCAAAGAATTTTACATTTTTTATGCATGATACCGACTCTTGTAATATTTTTCCCTGTGCCTACGGACGGATCTGTCCGTTTCCATAGATAATATATTTCGTACTGGTCAACGCCTCTAATCCCATCGGTCCTCTGGCGTGGAGCTTCTGGGTACTGATGCCGATCTCCGCTCCGAAACCAAATTCAAAGCCATCGGTAAAACGTGTGGAAGCGTTGACATAGACTGCCGCCGCATCGATCTCATCCAAGAACTGTTCCGCATGATCGTAGTCTCTTGTGATGATCGCCTCGGAATGTCCGGTGTTATAACGGTTGATATGGGCAATGGCTTCGTCAATATCAGATACCGTCTTAATGGAGAGGATATAGTCCAGATACTCGGTTCCCCAATCCTCCTCGGTGGCAGGCAGAATGTCCGGGCAAACGGCGCGGCTTGCCTCATCCCCGCGAAGCTCTACCTTTTTCTCTTTCAGCCGCTCTGCCAGCTTCGGCAGCAGATCATCCTTTATTTTTTCATGAATTACAATGGATTCACAGGCGTTGCAGACGCCGATCCTCTGGGTCTTGGCATTGAAAATGATGTCCACCGCCATGTCCAGATCCGCCCCCTCGTCCACATAGATATGGCAGTTTCCGGTTCCCGTCTCGATCACCGGAACCGTAGCGTTTTGGACTACCGCACGGATGAGACCCGCGCCGCCCCGTGGAATCAGCACATCCACATAGCCGTTCATTTTCATAAATTCCGTTGTAGTCTCCCTGGAGGTATCCGTAATAAGGGAGATCGCATTTTCATTGACGCCGCATTCCTTTAAGGTCCTGCGGATACTGTCCACGATCGCCATGTTAGAATAGAGGGCGTCGCTTCCTCCCTTTAAAATCACGGCATTTCCGGTCTTAAAACAGAGTCCGAACGCATCCGCCGTCACATTTGGACGCGCCTCATAGATGATACCCACAACGCCTAATGGCACGCGTTTTTGACCGATCCGAAGCCCGTTTGGGCGTTTTTTCATGGAAAGTACCTCGCCAATTGGATCGTCCAGGTCCGCAACCTGCAAAAGCCCCTCTGACATCTGCTCTATTCTCGCCTCTGTCAACAGCAGACGGTCTAAAAGTCCCTCCGGCATCCCGTTCTTTTTCCCGTTCTCCATATCCTTTGCATTTTCCCGGATCAGGGTCTGAGCATCTTTTATCAGATTCTCCGCTGTCTTTTTCAGTACCTCATTCTTCTTATTCGTCTCAAGAAGCGCCATATATCCTGCGGCTTCCTTCGCTCTGGTTCCAATCTCCATCAATTCTGCTTTCATGCGCTGCTCCCTTCCCTTTCTCTGTAGCTGATGATTCTTTCCCCCGGTGTTATCAGATATTCCATGCCAATGTCTGTTTCCTCCGCGGGGATTTCCTTCACCACCTGAAACTCATAGGCAATTCCCATTCTGATCAGTCTTGGGTGTATCTCAAAATAGCGGTCATAGTAACCTGCCCCGTGTCCGATGCGGTTGCCCTGCCTGTCAAATCCCACGCCGGGAGTCAGACAGACGGCTTCCTCCCAGTTCACTTTTTGTCCGGTCACAGGCTCCATAACCCCAAAGCTTCCTTTTTTCACTTCCTGAAGAGAGGTGATCTCATAAAAATCCATCTCGCTTCCCTCTACCTTTGGAAGAGCCACCCGCTTCCCTGCTTCCAACGCCCAATCTAAAAATTTCAGCAGGGACAGTTCCTTTCCCAGAGGATAATACCCGTAAATATATCCCCTTTCTTTTATGACTTCCATCTGCTTTAACTGCAGGGCTATGGCTTCCTCTGCCTGACGATAGACCTCAGGCTCCAGAGCGTCTCTTTTTATCGACAGCCTGGCTCTAATGCGTTCCTTTGTTTCCATATTTTTCTCCCAGGTTGACAATGCTTCCGTCCGCCTGCTGCATATCAATGTTGTTTAATTGCGCCCGCAGATTTCCCCGGACGGAAGCGATATACTCCTGTCTTAAAAGAGTCTGCTCCTTTTTCTCCGCTTCGGTCAGTCCCTCCGCCTTTGATTTATGATATAATTCGTTGATTCTCGCTATTTTTTTCTCGTCCATCTCTACCTCGTTTTATTCAAAATTAATTTACAGGCTGTCAGCTCATATATTCCTCAATGAAATCCGGTATGTAAAAATCCTCGTTCTTATTTGCCTCAAACACGGTTCCCACAAAGTCATCCTCAAATATCTTGTGAAGGACTCCCACATCCCCTCCGTTGGTGATGATCATATCCGCCCCGGAATAGGTGGCGATCCTTGCAGCGTTCAGCTTCGTCGCCATGCCCCCGGTTCCCACATCGCTTCCCGTGGTCTCCTTCGCCATATGCAGATACCGCTCGTCCAGCTCCTTCACCGTCTCAATGAGTTTCGCATCCGGATTCTCGTGGGGATCGTCGGTAAACAGCCCGTCGATATCTGATAATAGGATCAGAAGATCTGCGCCAATCAGGGCAGCCACAATGGCGGCGAGGCTGTCGTTGTCTCCGAACTGGATCTCGTAAGTGTTGACCGTGTCGTTTTCATTGACTACGGGGATCACCCCCAGTTTGAACAATTCCTCGAAGGTATTCTGGGCATTTTTTCTCGCCACATTGTCCGTCATGGTCTTTTTGGTCATCAGAACCTGCCCACAGGTCTGGTGGTATTCGCCAAAGAGCTTCTGATAGGTCATCATCAGGCTCGCCTGTCCCACCGCGGCGCACGCCTGCTTGACCGATATACTTTTGGGACGTTTTTTGATTCCCAGCATCTTGCGTCCCACGGAAACAGCGCCGGAGCTCACCAGACAGACTTCTATATCCTGGTTGCGCAGGTCGCAGAGTTCCCTGACCAGACGTTCCAGTTTGCTGAAATTCAACTTTCCGGTTCTGGCATGACAGAGGGAGGAGGAACCGATCTTCACAACCACCCTTTTTTTATTATTGAAACGATTTTTTTTCATTTTCATTCTCCAACTTCCTCATAAGCTCGTACACATTCTCATATTTTATCATATTCGCCGGGAAACGCAAACTATTTGTAGGGTTCTTCTGATCCTGCTCTTAGCTCAGGATCCCGCTCCCGCCCTCAAAGCAAGGAGATTTCTCTGAATCTCCATCGTATCGGGATGGGACTCTCCTAAAACTTTCTTACATATATCCAATGCTTTTTCAAACAATGCTTCCGCTTCCTCATACCGCTTCTGATTCTCGTATAAAAGAGCTAAATTGTTGCAGTATCTTGCCGTATTCGGGTGATTTTTTCCCAGGACTTTTTCACTTATCCTCAATGCCTTTTGATATAATTTAGCGGCTCTTTCATAATTTCCCTGCATTTTATAAATCCCCGCCAGATTATTGTAACTGATGGCTGTATTTGGATGCTCCTCTCCCAATATATTCAACTGAATGCGCAGCGCTTCTTCACACAATGCTTCCGCTTCCTCATACTCTCCCAGATCCACATACAAAACTGCCAGATTATTATAGCTGATCGCCGTATCGGGATGCTTCTCCCCCAGGATCTTTTTTCGGATATTCAATGCCTTTTGATACAGTTCCTTTGCTTCTTCATACTTTCCCTGCGCTTCATATAGACCTCCCAGATTATTATACCCCGTGGCAAGATCGGGAGCTTCCTTGTCCAGTACTTTTTGGTTGATCTTTAAGGCTCTGCCGTACAAATATTCCGCCTCTTCATAGTTTCCCTGTCTTTCATATAATCCGGCCAGATTATTAC
This sequence comes from uncultured Lachnospiraceae bacterium, assembly GCA_958428365.1. Lineage (GTDB taxonomy): Bacteria > Bacillota > Clostridia > Lachnospirales > Lachnospiraceae > Maccoyibacter. The sequence goes on from CAUAFT010000005.1 coordinate 153,019, forward strand.
AGTCCACCGCCACATCCCGGTGATCTTCTCCCAGAATCCTTTCATCTGTCACTAACGCCTTCCTGTATAATGCTCCGGCTTCCTCATATTTTCCCTGCGCCTCATACAAGCCGCCCAGATTATTATAATCCGTCGTCGTCTCCGGGTGATTTTCTCCCAGAATTTTTTCATCCAGATATAACGCTTTTTTATATAAATTCTCGGCTTCCCTGTATCTTCCCTGATCTTGGTAAACACCTGCCAGATTACTGTAATCTACAGCTGTTTTGGGATGTTCCTCTCCCAGGACTCTTATATGAATGTCCAGTGTTTTTTGAAAAAATTGCTCCGCTTTTTCATAAAGTCCCTGCTTTTTATATATCAACGCCAGTTTATGATAAATAACCGCCATCTCCAGATGATCTTTTCCCAATAATTTCTCAAGAATTTCCTTTAATTTTAACAGAATTTCTTCACTCACATGGTATTGCAGGTTCTCTTCCGCTTCTTTTGCCCTTTGCAATAGCTGATGAGTCTCAGCCATTTTCTGCCTTGCCTCCGCATGATTCCATTCTTCCTCTCTTACAGCATCCTTTCTTGCGGAGATTCCTTTTTTCTCATCCCCTTCCTCTTCTGCCTTTTCTTCCTCATACTCATGGAATACAAGCCGGATCTTAAGAAAAGAATAAAAGTCATACGCTCCCGCCGCAAGTCTGTCATCCCCTTGGGGAGTCGTAAGAAAGATCAGATTTTTTCCCAAAGAAGACAGCATATCCCTACTGAAATTCAGCCTTTTTAGATCTTCCTCCTCCTGGATCGCAAACTGAAAATTAGCGATCATGCAGGAGTGTATCTGCGGCTTTTTATCCATCCACTTTTTTAATTCCTGAAACGAATAGGCTCCGGGATGATCCTTATAGTCGTAGATTCCCACGGTTCCCCGCCCATAGAGTTCGATGATCTCCTCCTGCAGTGCCTCGTCAGCCACCACCAGAAACAATCCATCTTCCGACTTGCCCAGAATCCATCCCAGAGTCTGATATCCTTCCTGATTACTCTCAAACATCCTTTAAAAGCCCCTGTTCTTCAAAAAACTCCACGATCAGTGGATGCACATTATGCCAACGTTTCCCGTTATATTCCAGCACCACCGATGCCTGCAGCATTCTCAATAAATTTTCCTTATCCTCAATCAATTCTTTGTTTCCCTTGCAGATGTTTAATAAAAATTCATAATCCTTTTTCTCAATTCTCCTGGTCAAAGAGGTCTTCAACTCCTCCAGCGCCCGTCTGGCGTCCTCCATGGAGATTGCATCGCTTCCTCTTCTCTCGGCTCTTTTTGCCGCTGCATTGATGGTGTGGAATAAATCTCTCAGTGATCCTCCCGTATACCGGATCAGACGTTCCAGAACCTCCGTCTCAAACAAATTCAGATCCGCACGCTTTTCAACGATCTCCCGTATCACGGCAATTCCCTCTGAAAACAGCTTTCCCTCTATGGTCTCAATCTTGATCATCGGCAGGGTCTTTGGAATAAAATAGCTTTCCATGGCTGAAAATCTGGCGTCATAGGACAGACCAATGGGAAAGGTATAAATGACCGGAAACGGCATCCCTGAAAGAATAGCGGCATAGTTATAAAACACCTCCCAGGCATCTTCAGGATTCAATTTGTCCAGATCCTCAAAAATAATGATGGGGCGTTTTCCATCTAATTTTCTGCTGATTTCCTCTGAAACAAGACCAAGCAGCCGGATCCACTCACTGGAACGCAGGCTGATCTTCTTGCGGTATTCCTTTCTTGTCTCCTCGTTGAATTTCAGATCCGCTTTGATCTTAACAAACACCTGTAAAATATGCTGCAAGATCCCCGGCGTGTCGGCAGATATCCCTGCTTCCACCGAGGTCGCTCTCAGATCCTGCACCGTTCTGACCTCCGTTTCCTCATCCCAAAAATTCAGGATATCTTCCAGGATATCATTCCCAATCACACAGTTTTGCTCTTTTGCAATCTGTAACAGGGATTCTCCCATCAGGATAAAGAGATCCGAGTACACGATATTAAATAAATCCAGATCCAGACTACAGGTGATGGTCTTTACCGGATAACCCTGGGATATGAATTTCTGAGACATCCGATTCAATTCCGTACTCTTTCCACAACCGCGATGACCTAACAGTAAAAACGCATGATGACCCGTTGTCTCCTGACAGAGGTCAAAAATATCCTCTATGGGAGAACAATATTTATCACTCATCCGATATTCCATGGTATCGGCGCAATAAAATTCTTCCATCTGTTCTATTTTAAGCGGCTCCGGTGAAAAGGCATTGATCACCTCGGACATACGACTCGCATATTTCATTCTACTTTCCCTCCACATGAGCATCGGCTGCTCAAATACTCCATAGCCGCACGCCATCACGCTATCCCGGCTCCTGCGGCTATTATAGCCTATATTATATATTTTCCACAAGACAAAAATCCTGTTCCGGCAAAAGCTGTTCCTTTGATTCCTTATCATCTTATTATATATGCCAGCTTTCACCAAAGCGTTATGATCCAACTGCTTTTAAAAACGTCCGCTGGAACCTCCATGAGAGCGTCCCGACGAACTGGTGTGAGTGCTGCTCCCTCCCGACGAACCGCTGCTCTTTTCTATTTTATGCCTGGTCACTCTGCGGTATAAATACAGTTCTCTGCTGTCTGTAAGATTCATGCTTCCGTCTTTGACGTAGCCCGTCGCCGACATCTGTTTTCTGACAGTTTTCAGCCTGGAGCGCATACATCCTGTAATGATAAACGCGATGGCTGCCCCGATGAGCAAAGACTTCCAGATCCAGCTTCTGGACAATGGCATTTTCGGAAGATTGTCCACATCATAAGGTTCTCCATCTGCCGCCTGGGTCAGAAACTTATCACAAAGCTCTGCATAAATCGAAAACGCTTTCTCATAATTCCCATCGCTCAGATCCGGCAAAAACCGCTCTTCCATGTAATCCAGACCCGCATCGGTGAATGCCGTGATCCCAAATCCATAGGTGGTGATCGCCCACTCCCGCTCTCCCATACTGATTAAAAACAGGATTCCGTCGTCCCCGCTTCCCATTCCGTAGCCGTTATAATCATAGAAATCGTCTGCGTAATCTTCCACATTTGCTCCATTCAGGGAATCTACGGTTACAAGCGCCACATCGCACTCCTGCCGCTCACTGATCTCATCCAGCTTCTCTAATAAGTCCGCTTCCTCCTCATCGGTCAAAATATCCGCCTCATCCACAAGACGGGGTAACTGCCGTTCCTCCGGTATGGTTCTGTTTTCTCCCGATGTGTCCTCTGTTGCAAAAGCCGTCATCCCCAGAGACAGACAGAGACACAGGATCATACAAATTGTCAAAATATTTTTTCTCATCTCTGCCCTCCTAAAACAGGTAATGTCCAATGGTTGCAAGGATATAGACCAGAACACTGCAGATTGCCGTAAGTCCCAGAGACCAGCTCCAATACGCCTTCTTATCCACCGGGAGATCTCCCACGAATTTTCCCGTCTGTCCATTCATGGCAAAGGTGAACCGCTCTCCCTTCCAGGTAGTATTCAATATCCACACCGGATACAGGGCATACTTCGCCGTTCCCTCATGCAGGCTGATATTGCTTCTCTCCGGCATCACTCCCTGATAACCGTGGATCGTGGACGCAAAAGCCTCCTGCGTGCTGCGGCGTATTCTCTCGTTAGCTCTCTCAATACTATCCTCCGCGGTGACGTCATATTTATCCGCCAGATATCCGGCAAGATATGCCGTCTGAAAATCCACCGCCTCAGAAAAATCGTAAGGTTCTATGGATTCCATCAACGCATCCTCCATCCGGGTGGAACCATCCACCGGAACCCTCTCATATTCCATGTTTCCCGCCCGCAGGATCTTGTAATAACTGGTTTCCGTATAGTTATAGTCTCCGCTTCTCCAGTATCTCACTCTGGTTCCGTTATACCAGATCTTTGCGTCTGCCTTTGCGTCAAAGAGCCAGAACGGCACATAGATCCCCCTGATCTCATCAATATGGTTCTCATCCTTAAAAACTTTCGGCATCAGGCGTTTTCCTTTCAGGTAATTTTTGTACGCCTCCTTCGCCTCCTTTTTATCCAACTTAAAAGGTATCACATAATCCGGGCGCAGATCCCCTGATAAACGCTTCGTCATTACCACCTGATTTCCACAGTAGGGACAGCTTGTGGCCGCTGTATTCTCATCCGTCACGATCTCTCCGCCGCAGGATTCGCAGGTATAGACTCCCATGCTCTCCATCTCGCCATCCTGCCATTCGCTTCCCATCATCGTATCCCAGGTCATGTCGTCCTGCGGTTCTTTTTCCAATTCGTCATCGTACTCTTTGAGAGCTTCCATGTCCACTTCCGTATCGCAATAGGGACATTTCATCTTCTGTACGCTGCTGTTAAATTCCAGCGCTCCTCCGCAGGCAGGACATTTATATTCCATTACCTCTGCCATATGTATCTTCTCTCTTTCGTTTTTTATTTTCTATCGTTTTCATCGAACGGGTCTCCGCATTCCGGACAGAACTTCGGCGGATCGTACGGGTCCTCCGGTTCCCACCCGCATTTGTCGCAGCGGTATAACGGCTCCTCTGCCGGCTTTGGCTGTCCGCATTCGGAACAGAATTTTCCCTTGTTCATAGTTCCGCAGGTACACTTCCAGCCTGCCTCCGGTCGCTTTCCTCCGCACTCGGTACAGAACTTTCCTGTGTTGACAGCTCCACAGATACACTTCCAACTGCCGCCAGAGGATGCAGTCCCATAATTATGCAAAGCCTGGTTCTGCTGTATCTGCTCCTGCTGTACCTGGGCTTTTTGCTGCGCCCCCATCTCATAAAGACTCTGGGGATTCATGCCCCCCGCCTGATTCAGCATTCCCATGCCCATAAATCCGGTCATGGCTCCGCTCTCATTTGCCGCTGCGGCTCTCATGGCATCTGCCTGTGCTCCTGTCAGAGTAGCAGCCGCCATAGTCGGATCCTTCATGATCGCAATGCGCTGCGCCTGCTTAATCAGCTCCGTATCCTCCTCCGGCAGGGTCACGGAGTTCATGGCAATGGATACGATGGTAAGTCCCCGTAATTCAGACCATTTTTTTGTCAATGCCTCATTCATGGCAGAGCATAATTCCTCCACATGGCCCGGAATGGCATTCGGCCGGATCTCCATTTCGGAAATTTTTGCAAATGCCGGTTGGAGGGCGCTGATGAACTCTGTTTTTAACTGGGTGTCAATATCCTCTGTAGTGTATTCCGTCTCTACGTTTCCGCACACATTGGTATAAAATAAAAGCGGATCTGTGATCTTATAGGAATAAACGCCGTTACAGCGGATCGATACGTCGATATCAAGTCCAATGTTGCGGTCTACCACCCGGAATGGAATCGGGTTTGCCGTTCCAAATTTATTATCTATTAATTCTTTGGTATTAAAATAATAGACCCTCTGGTCTTTTCCCGTGTCTCCGCCATAGGTAAATCTTTTTCCGATGGTCTTGAAAGTATTTATGATTCCTTCTCCTAAATTTCCGGTAAAAACGCTTGGTTCTGTGGACGTGTCATAAGTATATTCACCCGGCTCCGCACAGACCTCCACAATTTTTCCCTGTTCCACGATCATCATACACTGTCCGTCTGCCACTGCAATTCCCGAACCACTGGAGATGATATTGTCGTTTCCTTTCTTATTGGAAGAACGGGAGGTAACCTGTTTTTTTCCCCTGGTGACCAGAACCTCTTTGTCTAAGGATTCGCAATAAAAAAATTCTTTCCATTGATCTGCAAGGGTTCCGCCTGTTGCCCCTATTGCTGCTTTGATAAGTCCCATAGTTTCTTTTCCTTTCCCTGGATAGTTTGATGAATAACTGATGATCTGACAGTTCAAATCCGCAGTGCCTTTCGGCAAGGTATAATGTCTGACGACATTATACCATACTTTTACCATTATAGACAAAATCATATGATTTTCTAATGGATAAGACTCCTTATTGGAGAATGATGCTTTTTTCCCCGATTCATGCTATACTACTAATTACTAACATCAAGGAGATTTATTTATATGAAAAAAATACAGATTTCTTTTCTTTTCCTGACTTTGACAGCCATCCTATTCTTGAGTGGCTGCACGAAGAACCAGGAACCCCTGACGAAAACAGATTTTTATTTTGACACCGTGGTCACCCTGACTCTCTACGATTCCTCAGCGGAGGAAAAATTGGAGGGCTGTTTCGACCTCGCGGACAAGTATGAAAAGTTGTTAAGCGCCACGGTAAAGGGAAGTGATGTCTGGAACATCAACCATGCAGAGGGCGCTCCGGTAAAGGTATCTGACGAGACCATGACCCTTTTACAAAAAGCCATACATTACAGCACGCTCAGCAACGGCTCCTTTGATATCACCATCGGCGCCCTCTCCTCTCTCTGGGATTTTGGAGACCATCAGGGTTCCGTTCCGTCTCAGGAAGATATTGACACAGCCCTTGCCACCGTGGGCTATGAAAAAATTCAAATCGATGAGGCAGACAAAACCATCACCCTGGCAGATCCCGATACCCGTATCGACCTTGGCGGCATTGCCAAGGGATATATCGCAGATCAGATGAAAGTCTATCTGAATAAAAATGGGATCCATGAGGGGATCATCAATCTGGGAGGCAATGTTCTCACCGTTGGAGAAAAATCCTCCGGCGAAACCTACAAGATCGGCATTCAAAAACCCTTTGATGCCAACGGGGCTTCCATTGCCTCCGTGGAGATCGGGGACGATTCTCTGGTATCCTCCGGCGTCTATGAGCGCTATTTTGAGACAGATGGAAAACGCTATCACCATATCTTAGATCCTGCCACGGGATATCCCTACGACAACGAGCTGTTGGGAGTCACCATTATTACAGGCTCTTCTGCCGACGCCGATGCCCTAAGCACCACCTGCTTTGCCCTGGGTCTTGAGGACGGTATGGCGCTGGTGGAGGATACGGAGGATGTGGAAGCCATTTTCATTACCGATGACTACCAGATACACAAAAGCTCCGGCATTGGAAGAGAGATTCCATTTAAAAAGACAGCGGATTAACCCGCTGTCTCTATCGTGCTTTTCTCAGCCACTAGGGTGTGTATATATTCGGAACATCCGAGGTCTTATAATATTTATATTCTTGGACATCTGAATACTCTTTCCAATCCGAACCTGTAAATTTCACTGTAGCAACATCATCTGTAACACTGATTATTCCGCTAATATCTTTCTCGCCCAGCTCAGTCGTTGAAAAAGCAATTCCATTCCCTGTATCTTCACCTACACATTCATCCAATTGAATCAATCTGTATATTTTTATTTGAATTTTATATGTACCATCACTATTCTTTTGTATTTCAAGTCCTGGTTCATCAATATCATATGCAGCATACTCACCCACATATTGATTTTCACTATTCTCAGCCTCTTTATCATCTGCAACAGTATCACTGTCTATCTTTTCAGAGTCCTCTTCAACTTCTGTATCAATATTATCCACATTCTGATTCGTGCTCTCTGATTTTTCTTCATTATCTCTCGTCATGCTTTGAGCAGTTTCTGTAGTATCTCTTTCTTTTTTCTTATCAGTAACTGATTCTTTATCCTCTTCTCTACTAATTCTCTTATTTGATTCCGTTACTGTGGTATTTTTGTCAGTAATATTCTCACAGGCAACAAATGAAAATAAAACCAAACACAGGCTCCCTATAAATAAAAATCGTTTCATTTATTTCCTCCAGTCTATTTCATCATTACATTGTATATTTTACTTGCATTATTTGCTCTAAGTTTTGCTTCCCCATTAGTATCTTTAGGTACTTCATACTTACGACAAACCACTTCTCCAGCGCTTCTTGCAGTTTTATCTCCAGATTTCCAAGAAGAGTATACATATGAATATGTTCCTTTTAATTCATCTGCCATAAAGTTAACCTCAGCCTTAATGCATTCCTCCATAGTAGGTTTATCTCCTTTCGCATATTTTTGATATGATTTAAGAACTCCTCCTGTACGTGACCCTGTCCACTGAATCATTCCCAATCCAAATTTTCCAGCATAACCACTTGCTTTTGCATTATTTTGCAACTTAATTGCGGCGCTTATTCCAACTTCCCGAATAGATTTTCCTGAAAATTTATTTCTATAATTATAATTGGAATCCATATATTTAAGATATGCCGGTTCCGCACTGGGATTTGACCTGTAATTTGAACTTTCAAATTTTCCAGGTGTCCCCTCATTCTGAATATTTCCTAAAACACCTGCCACAAATGCCGGTTCATAATTATCATTTAAAAGCCTTTCCGCTGCCATTATCATTGCTGTCTTTTTATCTTGTGATAATCCCAGTGATGTGTCTTTTTTTAAATTCTCTAACATTTTCTGTATTGTTTTTGAGTTACTTGATGGTTTATAATCTATTTTTTCTGTCTGTCCTGCCCCCTTTTTTAATGCTTTTTTTATTGCATCCTGAGTTTTTTTCCCCACAATACCGTCAGCCTTAAGACCATATGCTTTTTGAAATGCAAGAACTGCATTTTTTGTTCCTTTTCCAAATACTCCATCTATCCCTTTTGTATTATATCCTAATTTTGTGAGATTTTTTTGAAGTTCTTTTACCTTTGACCCTTTACTTCCTGCTGCAAGAACTCCTTTCTCTTGATAATCTAATGCTTTTTTTATTGCATCCTGGGTCTTGGATCCTACTATACCATCAGTTTCAAGACCACACGCTTTTTGAAATGCGAGAACTGCATTTTTTGTATCCTTTCCAAATACTCCATCTATCCCTTTTGTATTATATCCTAATTTTGTGAGATTTTTTTGAAGTTCTTTTACCTTTGACCCTTTACTTCCTACTGTAAGAATTCCTTTCTTTTTACACTCTAATGCTTCTATAATTGCATTTTGGGTCTTAGTTCCAACTATGCCATCCGCTTTAAGACCATGTTCTTTTTGAAATTTAATAACCGCATTTTTTGTATCCTTTCCAAATACTCCATCTATTCCTTTTGTACTATATCCTAATTTTGTGAGATTTTTTTGCAAATCTTTTACCTTTGATCCTCTACTTCCAACTTTTAATGTTGAATTGCTTCCCGAAGATTTAGCAGAAGCACTTGCCTTTTGACTACTTAAAGAAAGTATTACGCCTACACTATTTTGATTATTAATAGTTCGATTTTTATTCACACTTACTATCAATACTCCATTTGCTGATGCACTTATATTGCTTCTTGAATCCAATGGATAATTTCTTAAATTCGCATGATTTATATTAATCATTGTTTTTCTCCATTTCTTAATATAATTTTAGTCTTTAGTTAATGAAACCTAACTGCAATAAAAAAAGAACATTTTACAATAACTATTTTCGATGCTATTTGCAAAATGCTCTTCTACTCTTTACTTATCCCATTCATAACTCCCCCTCTATATGTGCTTTATTATACCTCTGTCCAATTTCTTTGTCTACCTTTAATTCCATTTTTAGGAAACTTTTCCATATTTTAATTCTGTTTTGCCACTTAAAAAGACAGCGGATTAACCCGCTGTCTTTGTCATATTATTCAACCATACCCCTTTTTTCACCAGCACAAATCCGATGATACACTTAATGATCTCCAGCATCTGTACCAGGAAATAAACCAGGATCACATTCCAGTCCGTACATCTGGTCAGCAATGTCGCCATCGGAATGCTCACCGCCCACACATAGACGCTGTCAAAGAGGAAGGTGATTACCGTCTTTCCCCCGGAACGCAGGGTAAAATAGGTGGCGTTCATAAAAGCATACAACGGCATGCACAGCGCCATCACCCAGATCACGCATTTTGCAATCTGCTTCACCTCTGCCGTGGTCTGATAGATCTGCGGGAAAAACGGAGCGATCACCGCCATAAGACATCCCCCCACAAGACAGCTCGCCACGGAGAAAAAGATCAGCTTGCGGTCTGTCTCCACCGCCTCTTCCATCTTTCCGGCACCTAAAAGCTGTCCCACAATAATGGCGATGGCGCTTCCCATGGCAATGTAGATAATACTGCATACATTACTCACCGTGGTAGCAATATTGATTCCCGCCACCACCGCCAGACCACGGACGGAATAACACTGTACCAGCTTCGCCATGCCGCCGGACCACATGGTCTCGTTAAGCAGCAACGGCGTTCCCTTCTTTATCACCTGTTTTACCAGGCTTCCCGGCACATAGAGGGAACGGTAGACTCCCCGTATAAAAGGATTCTTCTCCGTGTTCCTGTGCGTTGCCAGGATCACCACCAACGCCTCCACACATCTCGCCATCACCGTGGCAATGGCGGCGCCGTATACCCCCAGCTTCGGAAGCCCGAACTTCCCAAAGATCAGTCCATAATCCAGTATCATATTCACCAGAACTGCAGCCATACCCGCCTTCATGGGAACCACGGTCTGTCCCGTCTCCCTCTGGGTTCCCCCATAGGTCTGGGTCAGAGCAAATGGGATCAGACCTGCCATCATAATATGCAGATAATCTCTGGCATAGGCAAAGGTTCGCTCTGCATCACTTCCAGCCGCATCTCCTCTTAAAAACATACGAATCAGTTCCTCGCCAAAGACCCCGAATACCAGAAACCAGATTCCCACCAACACAGCTCCAACCAGCAGTTTGAGCCGGAAGGTATGGCGCACTCCTTCCATGTCCCCGCTTCCATAGTACTGGGCGGTAAAAATTCCAACCCCGGACATTCCTCCAAAGATACAGAGATTGTATACAAGAATCAACTGATTCACAATGGCGACTCCCGACATCTGCTCCGTGCCGATCTGTCCCACCATAATATTATCCAGCAGACTTACAAAGTTAGTCAGCCCGTTCTGGATCATCACCGGCACTGCGATCAACAGTACCATCTTATAAAATGCTTTATCTCCTATGTATTTTTTCATCTTCTTCCCTTTCGTATTATCCATCAAAAGATTCCGTACACACAAAAAACACTGCCATGTGAATTTCAAAAAAGACCACGGCAGTGTTTTTTGGGAGATTGCTATTTAATTACAGAATAACATGCTTCGGACATTTTTCCGCACAATCGCCGCACTCCATACAGAGATCCTTGTTGATATGTGCAATGTTATCCTCCACATGGATCGCATCGTGCTGACAGGTCTTCTCACAGAGACGGCAGGCAATACAGCCCTCAGCACAGGCATCCATAACCTTCTTGCCCTTATCATGGGAGCTGCATTGTACAAAATGGATTCCATCATACGGTACAAATTCGATCAGCTCCTGCGGACAGGCGGCAATACATTTTCCACATGCCTTACATGCTTCCTTGTCCACCACTGCAATCCCATCCACAATGTGAATTGCGTCAAACGGACACGCCTTGACACAGCTTCCATAGCCAAGACAGCCATAGTTGCAGGACTTCGGTCCCCCGTTTGGCACAAATGCCATTGCGGCGCAATCTTCCACGCCTGTATATACATAATCTTTCTTTGCTTTTTCACAGTTTCCCGCGCATTTTACAAAAGCAACCTTTCTCACACCTTCCTCAGCAGCGACGCCCATGATCTCACCGATCTGCTCCGCCACAGGCGCACCGCCCACCGGGCACTGATTTACCGGGGCCTCGCCCTTTACAATGGCGGCAGCCAGACCGGAACATCCGGCGTATCCGCAGCCTCCGCAGTTGTTTCCCGGAAGGACCTCTAAAATTGCCTCCTCGCGCTCATCTACTTCTACTTTAAATTTTTCTCCAAAAATTCCAAGGAAAAATCCTATCAATATACCAGTTCCGCCTACGGCAAGACCGGAAATAATAATCGCAGTAATACTCATAGCCATTCCCTCCTAAATCATGCCTGAAAATCCCATAAAGGCGATTGACATCAACGCTGCTGTGATCAAAACGATGGCTGTTCCCTGAAAACGCTTTGGAATATCATTATATTCAATTTTCTCACGGATTCCCGCCATGATTACGATGGCAATAAAGAATCCAACGGAAGTTGCCAGTCCGTTTACCACGCCTTCTAAGATACCGTAGGCTTTTGTGACGTTTGTCAACGCCACGCCTAAAACAGCGCAGTTGGTTGTGATCAGCGGAAGATAGACTCCCAGCGATTCATATAAAGACGGCATGGATTTTTTCAAAAACATCTCCACGAACTGAACCAACGCCGCAATGACCAGAATAAATACGATGGTCTGTAAATACTGTACGTCCAGAGGTGTCAGGATATAATTGTAGATCAGTCCGGTCACAAAGGAGGATAGGGTGATAACGAAGATTACCGCCCCGCCCATTCCGGCTGCTGTCGCTGTCTTTTTCGATACTCCCAAAAACGGACAGATACCTAAAAACTGGCTGAGTACTACGTTATTCACGATAGCGGAGCCGATGGCAATGATCAATAATTCTTTCATCTTATCTGTCCTCCTTTTCCATAGATTCTGTCTCTGTCTTATCCGCATCTGCATTCACCGACGCAGATTTTCCGGTACACATGGACAGATGATCGCAGCTGGAGCAATCTCCGGTGAGACAACCGCTCGGAGCCGCAAGAGGTTTTCCTTTTTTCTCCATAGCCTCTCTGACACAGTTCATTCCAGCCACCAGAAAAGCCAGTACCAGGAAAGCTCCCGGCGCCATGATGAAGATGGTAATGCCAAGGTTTGCACCTAAGATCTGACGCACCAGACCGATCAGGCTCAATCCGATGGTGAAACCAAGTCCCATGCCCAGACCGTCAAAAATAGACGGAATGATCGGATTCTTGGACGCATAGCTCTCCGCTCTTCCTAAAATAATACAATTTACCACGATCAGCGGAATGTACATTCCAAGCATCTCGGATATGGACGGCGTATACGCCTGCATCAAAAACTGCACCACCGTCACCAGCGAAGCCACGATCACGATGTAAGCCGGCATACGCACGCCATTTGGAATGACCTTGCGGAATGCGGAAATCAAAAAGTTGGACATGACCAGAACCACCGTTGTGGAAAGTCCCATTCCCAGTCCTCCTACCAGACTGGTGGTAACCGCAAGGGTCGGACACATACCCAGCATTAAAACAAATGTAGGATTTTCTTTGATGATACCATTGTATAATCTCTCAACGTTCTTATTCATACTTAATTACCTCCCTGTAAGGCAGTTCTAAAGTACACTAAGGAAGCATTCACAGCGTTGGTCACTGCTCTGGAAGAAATCGTCGCTCCTGTCACTGCTTCAATCTCATTGTCTGCTGCCGGAGCTGTCTTTACAACAGTATAGGACTCCTCCGCCCTGTTGTTGAACTGAGAGCTGAACGCATCCTCCGTTACCAGCGCGCCAAGTCCCGGCGTCTCGTTAATATCCGTAGCGGAAAAACCATCCAGAGTTCCATCCGTCTGAATGCCCACGGAAAGGGTGATATCCGCCTGGCTTCCCTCGTGGGAAGTGACAGAGATGACATAGCCAAGTACGTTTCCCGATTTATCCAGGGCTGTATTGACTCCCATGATCTCGTCTGACGTATACTCACTGTCTGCGATAATATCCGCTGCTTTTTCAGCGTCAAAATCTTCATATGTCTCAAAGGAATCCGCATCCTCAAACACATTTCGGTAGGACTCCTGCTCTGCCTCGTAGTTTACTTTTGCAATAGGCTCTTTCGTGATCTCATTGACAACGCCGAGAATCAGTCCTAAAACCAGGGTAAAGGCAGTTAAGATCATCGCATCTTTTACAATCTTTTTATTCATGCTTCTTTCCCTCCTTCTTTACGCCGAAGGCTCTTGGGATAGTATACTTTTCAATGATCGGAACAAGAAGGTTTCCTAAAATAATGGCAAAGGATACCCCCTCCGCATTGGCTCCGAAGAGACGGAAAAGTCCTGTCAGCACACCCAGAAGAATACCATAGATAATCTGTCCCATCGGTGTGATCGGAGACGTTACATAATCCGTCGCCATAAAAAATGCACCCAGCATCAGTCCGCCGCCGCAAAGCTGCGCCGTAATATAATTTCCGTCGAATCCTTTGCCGCTGAAAAGTAGCAGGAAGATCACAAAGGAGACGATATAAGCTGCCGGAATCCTCACACTGATAACTCCCATTAAAATCAGGAAAATCGCTCCGAGTAAAATCGCCCAGACACAGGTCTCACCAATCGTTCCGCCTGTGGTACCCAAAAACATCTTCATGGTGTCCACGCTCTCTCCGTTCTTCAAAAGCGCTAAAGGGGTTGCTCCCGTCACTCCATCATAAGTAAAGCTCGTCATGGTACTTGCAAAGGAAATCAGCAAAAAGCAGCGCGCTCCAAGAGCTGGGTTCATAAAATTCTGACCCAGACCGCCAAATAACATTTTTACGATCACAATGGCAAAGACACTGCCCAATACCGCCTGCCAGATCGGAAGGGTATGCGGCAGATTCAATGCCAGCAGCAAACCGGTCACTACGGCGCTGAGATCCTTGATGGTACTCTTTTTATGTACGATCTTCTCAAAAATCCATTCGGACGCCACACAGGTTGCGATGCACACCGCGATCAGCAGCAAGGCTCTGAGTCCAAAATTATAGACACCGAAAATACTTGCCGGAAGCAGTGCTATGATGACATACAGCATAATTCTTGCTGAGGTATCTTTCGCGCGGATATGTGACGACGAAGATATATTATATAAATCACTCACTCTCATCCACCTCTTTCTAATTCTTCTTTCTTCTCTCTGCTAAGATCTGCTTTTTCATCGTCTTGATATATTGTGCCAGAGGACGCTTTGCAGGACAGATATAACTGCAGCTTCCACATTCAATACACTCCATACCGTTCCACTTTTCAAAAGCCTCCGTATTATGGAACTCTGACATCTTGGCAAGTCTGGACGGTACGATCTGTTCCGGACAGACGGATACGCAGCGTCCGCAGTTGATACATGCGGTCACCTCGCTGGCTGCAACGTCGTCTTTGACAAGACAGAGTAAGGAAGACGAGGTCTTGGTCGTGGGAATCTCTAAGTCGAACATGGAAAATCCCATCATAGGACCGCCGGAAATGATCTTCTGCGGCTGCTCCTTAAATCCTCCCGCCTCCTCTAAAAGTTCTGCATAGCTCATACCGATGCAGTACTGGAAATTACCCGGTTTTTCAACCGCATCCCCCGTCACGGTGAAGATTCTCTCCATTACCGGTCTTCCTTCTTTTACCGCGTGGCAGATGGCGATCAGCGTCTCTACATTATCTACAATACATCCCGCATCCGCCGGAAGCATTTTGGAATTGATCTCCCGTTTTGTGGTGGCATAGATGAGCTGACGCTCGCCGCCCTGCGGATACTTCGTCTTTAAAGGCATGACCTCGATACGGTCCTCTCCCTTAGTCAGCTCCTGTAATTTCTGAATGCAGTCAGGCTTATTATCTTCAATGCCCAGGATGCCCTTCGCATGGTCGAACAGACGCAGGACGATCTTCATACCATCGATCAGCTCCTGGGGATTTTCCAGCATCCGTCGGTAATCCGAGGTCAGATACGGCTCACATTCCGCACAGTTTGCAATAATAAATTCTATCTTTTCAGGTTCCTTTGGAGACAACTTCACATGGGTCGGGAAACCTGCGCCTCCCATGCCTACAACTCCAGCCTCTTTGATCTTTTCAATAATCTCCTCTTTGGAAAGACTGCCAATGTCCTCTGTTGCCTTAAATTCGACTTCTCTCATCTCGCCGTCATTTTCAATCACAATGGAATTCACCATATCTCCAACAGCGGTACGTCTTGGCTCTATTGCTTTTACAGTACCGGACACGGACGCATAGATCGGTGCGGATACAAAGCCGCCGGCCTCTGCAATCTTCTGTCCTCTCAAAACTGTATCTCCTACTGCAACAATCGGTGATGCCGGCGCTCCGATATGCTGTGATAACGGATATACCAGACTTTCTTTGGGTGTCACTTTTCGTATCGGCGAATCTTTTGCTAACTCTTTTCCATCGTATGGATGGACGCCGCCTTTAAATGTCGAAAAACCCATTTCTTTCCCCTCTTTCCTGTTTTTATTAAAGTTGCTTGTCCCCTCTTACAACTTCCGCTTTATTATAACATAATCCGACAATTCTACAAGAATTTTCTACGGATTTAAAAGTATTTGTAAAAAAAAATTAATATGATAAAATGATACTAATACTAAGTGCGAAAGGCGGAAAAACCATGCAGACCTGGCATAAGGAAATAAAATTCACATACGATGATCCCATGATCCACTCCACTTTTACAGAGGACGCTGTTTTCTTTGATATTGAGACAACGGGCTTCTCCCCATCCAGTACCTCCCTCTATCTGATCGGCTGTGCCCGCAGAAAGGGAGAGATCGTCTGTATCGACCAGTTTTTCGCTGACTCACCAAAGGATGAAAAGCTCCTTTTGACTGCATTTTTTGAGCTTTTAAAACAGTACAAAACCATCATCTCCTTTAACGGTCTCGGCTTCGACATCCCCTATCTCAGGGCAAAATGCAGCCAATACCAGATGGACGAACCCTTTGACGCCTTTGCTTACATAGATATGTTCAAATCCATGAACAAATTCAAAAAGATCTTCAAACTTCCGAATTTCAAACAAAAGACCGTGGAAAAATTCCTGGGGATCCCAAGGGAGGATCTCTACTCCGGCGGCGATCTGATCAATGTCTATCACAGCTATGTCTCCTCTCCCACGGAGGAGGGGCGTCACCTCTTACAGGTGCACAACTACGAGGATGTTCTGGGTATGATCGATCTGCTGCCCATCCTCTCCTATCTCCAGCTTTTCCAGGGCGGTTTCACTCTGGTATCCGCAGAGAAAAATCTCTATGAGGACCATGCCTCCCTTCCGAAAAGAGAGTGCATCTTCACTTTAACAAATAATTTCCCTGTTCCAAAGCGGATCTCCTATGGAACCGATGATTTTTACCTGACCAGCTATCAGGACACCACAAGGCTCAGTGTGAAAATCTATGACGGGGAACTGAAGTTTTTCTATCCGAATTACAAGGATTATTACTATCTCCCCCAGGAGGACACGGCGATCCACAAAAGCGTCGCCTTCTATGTAGACAAGGACTACCGCACCAAGGCAAAGGCGGCCACCTGCTACAGCAAGAAGAGCGGATGTTTCCTGCCGCAGCAGGAAATCGTCATCTCCCCTTATTTCAAACTGGAGTATTACGATAAGATCACCTATTTTGAATTAACGGACGAGCTGTTAGAACAGTCCCAGGAGCTGATCCCCTACATACGCCATGTACTCTCCTGCCTGTTACAGGCCAGGTCCTGAGAATGAGGACAAAAAGGGACTGTCTTTTGACAGTCCCTGATTTTATTCTGTATTCTGATTAATCAGCGCTTCCCTTTTCAAAGAAAAATGATTTATTCCGACGGAAATTAAATTCCTTATAATTGGTGATCTGCTCCGTGCTTCCAATGAACAGTATACCATCATCTACAAGAGAGCGATTGAACTTCTGATAAATCTCGTCCTTGGCTTCCTCCGTAAAATAAATGACTACATTCCTGCAAACGATCAGATGACAGTCCGTCGGATATGGATCTTTTAACAGATTATGTTCCTTAAATTCCACACGCCGTTTGATCTCGTCGGAAATCTGATAGGAAGAACCGATCTGCTTGAAATATTTCTTCTTAAATTCCGGCGGTACGGCTGCGATACTCTTCTCATTGTAAATTCCAAGTCTCGCCTTATCCAATACCTGCTTATCGATGTCTGTTGCAATGATATGGATATTCTCCAGCGGCAAATGCCTTGAAAGCGCCATAACCAGAGAATATGGCTCGTCCCCGGTGGAACATGCCGCGCTCCATATCTTCAGCTTCTTCCCAAACTTTCGGATCAACGCCGGGAATAATTCTTTTTCCAAAATCACCCACTGCTCCGGATTCCGATAAAATTCTGAAACGTTGATGGTCAGAAAATTGACAAACTGCTCAAACTTCTCCGAGTCGCTTTTGATCAATCTCACATACGCATCATAAGAAGTACACTTATTTTTGGTAATCAACGTATCAATCCGGCGGCGCATCTGCTTCTCCTTATAGGCGTTCAGATCGATCTGCGTCAGACTGAAAATATCTTTTTTAAACTTCTCGTAACCTTCAAACATTGGATAATCTCCGATTTATTCGTTTTCCAGCTCGCTTGCCACAGCGTCAATGTCCACATCAGCAACATCGGCATCGTCTTCTTCCTGTGGAGCCGGAGCGTTCAATGCCTTGATACTGAGGCTGATCTTTCTCTCTTCCTCGTTGAAATCCACGATCTTAGCCTCGATCTCCTGACCTACTTTTAATACGTCAGATGGTTTTTCCACATGCTCTGTGGAGATCTGGGATACATGCAATAACGCATCCACGCCCGGATTCAACTCCACAAAAGCGCCGAAGTCTGTCATTCTTGCAACAACACCTTTTACGATATTGCCTACGGCATATTTTTCAGCCGCATTATTCCAAGGATTGTCCTCCTCGAATTTCATAGATAATGCAATCTTGTTGCCGTTGATATCTTTGATGAAAGTCTTCACGGTATCGCCAACCTTGAATACCTTCTTCGGATTCTCTACTCTGCCCCAGGAAATCTCTGAGATGTGAAGCAGTCCGTCTGCTCCGCCAAGATCAATAAACGCACCGAAGTCTGTCACATTCTTAACAGTTCCTTCTACCACGTCACCTACGTTGATTCTCGCGAATAACTCTTCCTGCATCTTTGCTTTCTTGGCAACTAATAACTGCTTTCTGTCACCGATGATTCTTCTGCGTCTTGGGTTAAACTCTGTGATCACGAACTCAATATCCTGTCCGTCATATTTGGTCAAATCTTTTTCATAGACATCGGATACCAGGCTTGCCGGTATGAATACTCTGGTCTCATCCACGATCACGCTTAATCCGCCTGCTAAAACCTGTGCTACCTTTGCGGTCAGCACTTCCTGATTCTCAAATGCTTCCTCTAATCTCTTGCTTCCCTTCTCTGCTGCAAGGCGCTTGTAAGAAAGGAGAACCTGTCCTTCACCGTCGTTTACTTTTACGACTTTTGCTTCCATAGTATCGCCTACGGAAACTACAGTTGTCAGATCTACATTGGACTCGTTCGTGTATTCGTTACGAGTAATAATACCGTCGGATTTATAACCAATATTCAGGATGATCTCATCCGGTTTCACATCGATAACTGTACCTTCGACTACCTCTCCATTTCTTATTATTTTCAATGATTCTTCTAGCATTTGTTCAAAGCTCATTTCTGACATTCTTTTGAACCTCCTCAATAATATTATTTGGGGTGGAAGCCCCTGCGGTAATACCTACGTTATCAATGGACCTCAATTCTGATAAATCCAAGTCTGCTAGTGTCTGTATATAGTAAGTATTTTCACATTCCATTTTACATATTTCAAATAGCTTCTGTGTGTTGGAGCTGTTCTTTCCGCCAATGACGATCATGGCGTCTGCATTCCGGGCAACCTGCCGCGCCTCAGTCTGTCGTTTCTCCGTTGCATTACAGATTGTATTTAAAACAATTATATCATAACCTTTTTTTTGAATAATTTCAACTAATTCTTGAAATTTCTTGTAGTTAAATGTCGTTTGTGATACAATACATAACTTTTGATCTCCGGAAATCGAAAAATTTTCCGCCTCTTCTTTGGTCTGTATCACTGTTCTATGCTCTGAATCGCACCATCCCTTGATGCCCTCCACCTCCGGGTGGCTGTCGTTTCCGATGATAAGAATGTGCTCTCCCTTTTTGGAGTGTTCCTCCACGATCCGGTGAATCTTCATCACAAAGGGGCAGGTAGCGTCCACAATATGAAAATCCCGTTCCTTCAAAAACTCATAGACATGCTTTGGCACTCCATGGGAGCGGATGATCACCGTTCCCTTTGGAAGTTTTTCAAAATCCGGCAGATTTTCTATGACACGCACGCCCTTTTTCTCCAGGTCTCTCACCACCTCCTCATTGTGGATGATGGGACCGTAGGTGTAGACGTTTCCCTTTTCTGCCTCCTCATAGACGGTGTTCACCGCCCGTTTTACGCCGAAGCAAAACCCGGCGCTCTTTGCTAACACGATATTTTTCATGAATTACAGACATCCTTGTAAATATTTTTGATACTCTCCACCACCTGGATAATATCCATGTCAGAGGAATCCACCAATACGGCGTCCTCCGCCTGTCTGAGAGGGGAATTCTCCCGGTGCATATCCTGATAGTCCCTTGTCTCGATATCCTTTTCAATCTGTCCCAGGTCACAGTCCTGCCCTTTTTCCTTCAATTCCTCGTAACGCCTCATAGCACGGGTCTTGACGCTTGCGGTCAGGTAGATCTTCACCTGGGCATCCGGCAGGACCACGGTTCCAATGTCTCTTCCATCCATGATAACGTCCGTGGTTTTTGCAAGCTGTTGCTGAAGCTCCACCAGCTTGGTGCGGACTTTTGCATAACCGCTGGTGGCAGATGCCATATTTCCCACTTCCTCTTTTCGGATCAGTCCGTTGACATTTTCCCCGTTTAAGATCACCTGCTGTTCTCCGTCTTCATAGCGGATGGTGATATCCACGCATCCGCAGGCTTCGCTGATGGCTGCCTCATCCCCGCTGTCGATCCCGTTTCGGATAAAATAAAGCGCCATGGCACGGTACATGGCTCCGGTGTCCACATAGACAAAGCCCAGCTCCTTTGCCAGTTTTTTTGCTATGGTACTCTTTCCGGCCCCCGCCGGACCGTCGATGGCTATATTAAAACTCATGTCCCTATTTCCTTTCTCTGTCTCATTTTTTTACACTTATGCAATGGAACTTCCCGCAAGATATCCGGTGGACCATGCGATCTGGAGATTAAAGCCTCCGGTGTAGGCGTCAACGTCCAGAACCTCCCCTGCAAAATACAATCCCTTTACGATCTTAGACTCCATGGTGGAGGGATCCACCTCCTTCACATTGACACCGCCTCTGGTGATGATAGCTTCCTTAAAATCCCGCAGTCCGGTGAGGGTCATTGGAAAATGCTTCACCACTTCCAGCAGCCTTTTCCGCTCCTGCTTTGTGATCTCATTGATCTTCTTCTCCGGGGAGATCCCGCTTAATTGAATGACAACCGGAATCATTTTCGACGGAAGCAGCTTCTGGACCGCATTTTTGAACTGTCGGTTCTTATTCTCCTCAAAATCCCGCAGGATCCTGGCATCTAACTGTTCCTCCGTCAATGCCGGTTTCAGATCCACTTCCATCTGAAGCTCCCCTCTTTGGATCTCGTCGTTGACCACGCTGCTGGCGCTTAGGATCAATGGTCCGCTGACCCCAAAATGGGTAAAAAGCATCTCCCCAAAGCCTTCATATAGGATCTTGGTATCTCTTTTTATCTTCACTGCCACATTGCGCAAAGAAAGTCCCTGCATCTGCATACAGTATTCCTCTTTTACCATCATGGGAACCAAAGACGGGGAAAGTTCTTCCACCTGATGTCCCAGCTTCCTGGCAAAACGGTATCCATCCCCGGTGGAACCTGTGGATGGATAGGATATCCCGCCCGTGGCAAGGATCACTGCGTCCGCCGCAAAAATCTGTTTTTGCGTCCTCACTCCTGAGACAGCCTCCCCCTGTGTGAGGATCTCCTCCGCTTTCGTGTGAAGACAGACCCTGACTCCAAGCCGTTGTAAGCTCTTCTGCAATGCCCCGATCACATCCGAAGCGTGATCGGACACCGGAAAGACCCGATTTCCCCGTTCCGTCTTTGTCGCCATGCCATGGGTCTCGAAAAAGTCGATGACCCGGAAATTATCATAGGTATAGATGGCGCTGTATAGGAACTTTCCGTTTCTTGGAATGCTCTCGAATATTTCCTGGGTCTCACAGGCATTGGTCAGGTTGCAGCGGCCCTTTCCTGTAATATAAATCTTCTTTCCCAGTTTTTCATTTTGCTCTAACACAGTCACTTCGTGTCCGGCTTCCGCGGCCCCGATCGCCGCGAACATGCCGGCGGCTCCTCCGCCGATCACAATTACCTTACTCATCGCTTTCCCTCAGTTTTGCAGCATATCTCATTTTCAAAGAATCGTCGATCACATTGATCTCGTCATTTTCATAGACCTGATATTCATTCCAGATATCCTCCAACATCTCCAGCGTATTCACCACTTCTCCCTGTTTTTTCATGCAGAGAGCCACAATCAGGGCATTGATTACCGATAACGGCGCCACAAGGGAGTCCACGATGGACGCCATATCGCTCTTTGCAATGAGGTTGCAGGAGGAATAGAGGTTCATCGGCGAGTGAATGCTGTCCGTAATTGTGATGACCTTGGCGCTGCGATTGTTTGCAAACTCCATCGCCTTTAAAGTCCGCATGGAATATCTTGGAAAACTGATCCCGATGATAACGTCCTCCCTGCTGATACGGATCATCTGCTCAAAGAGTTCACTGGAATTGTTCGTGGAGAGCAGATGTACGTCGTCAAACATCATATTCAGATAAAATGCAAGAAAACTTGCAAGCGGCGCGCAGCTGCGGATACCTACAATATAGATCCGTTTTGCATTCAATATGGTCTCCACCGCCATCTCAAAGGCGTTGTCGTCGATCATATTCAGCGTCTCCTTGATCCGCTCCATATCCGACTGTAAGACCGATTCCAGAACTTTGGACTGGCTGATCCTTCCATAAGTCACTTCCATCCGCTGAACGGAATTGAGCTTATTGCGTACCAGTTCTTCCAGCGCCTTTTGAAAATCCGGATATCCCTTATATCCCAGATGGGTGGCAAACCGCACCACCGTGGACTCGCTGACGCCCACCACCTCTCCTAATTTTGCCGCCGTCAAAAAAACCGCCTTATCATAATTATCTGTAATATATGTAGCAAGTAATTTCTGCCCCTTGCTCAGGCTGCCGTATGCCTCGTTGATCCGGTTACTTAAATCATTGCTGTTTCTGCTCATTTCTATTCTACTTCCTGCTTACTCCTTTTTGTCTCTCAATTTCCCCGTCTCCTCGCAATATCCTTTCTCTGTTTCTGCAAAATATACCTGCCGATATCAATATTCGCTCTTTTCAGAGCCGCACCGAAGACTTTTTTGTCCTCCTCCACAGTCTCCTCCCGAACTACTCTGCCGTCCAGCTGGATACTCAGATGATTCTCCCTGTCCTCAAATTCCAGATGAAAACTGCCGATATCTTCCATGCTCACATCCCCGGAATTTATCACAAAGGCAACCCCTTCCGTGCTGATATCCTTGACGATCACATCCCATCTCTTCCTGCTGCTTTCACTCAAAAGGGATCCCCCGATTCCCATATATTCGCGAAAAGCATATCTGCGGTTCCAGCGCACCCCGTCTCTTTTACAAATGATGGCATATAATTTCTGTGTCTCTGTCTGTATATAGCGGACCACACATTTTTCCCAGATCATTGGCTTTTCCCCGTCCACCACATACATTACGGTGAGATTCACCTTGTCCGAACTGAAATCCAGAATCTTGCCCTCATAGCGGATCGGTTCCACAAAGAGTACCCCTCCCTTGCGGTAATCCACCGTGGTCATATACTCCACCTTATTATCACCCATACTGGCTATCACCTGTATCGGTTCCCCTTCCTCAATCTCATATAGCTTCATATGCACGCCCTCTGTATTCCTGTTATTCTTATTGTTCTGTATCTATTCATCATAGCAATCTTTTTTTAAATTGTCCACACCATTTTTTGAGGGTCTTATGCCAAAAAAAGAGGAAACACCTGGGTGCTTCCTCTTTTCCAATTTCATGAATTTTGATTAAACCGGATATGCGCCATTTTTTGTATCAGCGATATTCTGATCTACACCTGTCTGCTGAGCTTCCCGATATTTGAAGAACTCTGTGGCAACCTGCGGGAATAAAGCGTAGGTCAATACGTCCTCATCCTGCTGCTTCCACTGTTTCATCTCAGCTTCTAACTTATCTAATTCCGGCTCTAAGAGGTCTGCCGGACGGCAGGTGATCGCGTTCTTCTTATCTTCGCCGAGTACCTTGTCAACCACTTCCGGATTGAATGGTTTTACGGTCTGGCCATATTTTCCAAGCAGTACGTCCTTTGTCTCTTTGGTTGCAACTTTGTAACGCTCGCCCATCAATACGTTGAATACAGCCTGTGTTCCCACGATCTGGGAAGATGGTGTTACAAGCGGCGGCTCACCGAGATCTTTACGCACGCGCGGTACTTCCGCAAGCACTTCCTCGTATTTGTCCTCTTTTCCCTGCTCCTTCAACTGGGAAATCAGGTTGGATAACATACCGCCCGGCACCTGATATAATAAGGTCTTGATGTTAACGCCCAATACCTTCGGATTCATCAGTCCGCTCTCTAAGGCTTCCTCGCGCATTGGTCTGAAGTAGTCTGCGATCTCAGCCAGCTTATCCTGATCTAAGCCTGTATCATACTCTGTACCCTTGAATGCCTCTACCATAACCTCGGTTGCAGGCTGGGAGGTTCCCAGTGCAAATGGAGACATTGCGGTGTCGATGATATCGCATCCTGCCTCGACTGCTTTCATATAGGTCATTGCAGCTACACCGGAGGTGTAATGTGTGTGAAGCTCGATCGGAAGGCTTGTAGATTCTTTCAGAGCCTGTACCAGTTCTGTTGCCTTAGTTGGAACTAACAGACCTGCCATATCCTTGATACATAAGGAATCAGCACCCATGTCCTCTACCTTTTTCGCCATTTCTTTCCAGTAATCTAAGGTGTAAGCATCACCTAAGGTGTAGGAAAGGGCAACCTGTGCATGTCCTTTTTCTTTGTTACATGCGGTAACGGCTGTCTGTAAGTTGCGGATATCGTTCAGACAATCAAAGATACGGATGATATCGATTCCGTTTGCGATGGATTTCTGTACGAAGTACTCTACCACATCGTCTGCATATGGACGGTATCCTAAGATATTCTGTCCACGGAATAACATCTGCAATTTGGTGTTCTTGAATCCGTCTCTTAATTTTCTAAGACGATCCCATGGATCTTCCTTTAAGAAACGAAGGGATGCATCGAAGGTTGCTCCTCCCCAGCACTCTACTGCGTGATAGCCAACCTGATCCATTTTATCTACAATTGGAAGCATCTGTTCTGTGGTCATTCTGGTTGCAATCAGTGACTGATGTGCATCACGCAGAACAGTTTCTGTAATTTTTAATGGTTTTTTCTCTGCCATGATTTTCTCCTCCTAAATTCCAAAGATTGCCATAAATACTCCGGCTGCTACCGCAGTACCGATAACTCCGGCAACGTTTGGTCCCATTGCATGCATAAGTAAAAAGTTCGTTGGGTCTTCTTCTGCTCCAACTTTCTGTGAAACACGGGCTGCCATAGGAACTGCGGATACTCCGGCAGAACCGATCAATGGGTTGATCTTGCCCTTTGTAAGGTGGCACAGTAACTTGCCGAATAAAACTCCGGCTGCAGTACCGAATACGAATGCAACAAGTCCTAAAATGACAATCTTGATGGTTGTAACATTTAAGAATGCCTCTGCGCTTGTAGTGGCTCCTACGGAAGTACCAAGTAAGATTACTACGATGTACATCAGTGCGTTGGATGCTGTCTCGGATAACTGACGTACCACGCCGGACTCACGGAAGAGGTTACCAAGCATCAGCATACCTACTAACGGCGCTGTTGTAGGGAGAATCAGACATACGATGGTTGTAACGATGATCGGGAATAAGATTCTCTCCAATTTGGATACCGGTCTTAAGTTCTCCATCTTGATCGCACGTTCTTTTTTCGTTGTAAACAATTTCATAATTGGCGGCTGGATGATCGGAACTAATGCCATATAGGAATATGCCGCCACAGCAATCGGTCCCAGAAGACCTGTCTGTCCCAGTTTTCCGGCGAGGAAAATGGAAGTCGGACCGTCCGCACCACCGATGATGGATACGGCTGCCGCTGCCTTGTCGTTAAATCCTAAGAGGATCGCAAGGAAGTATGCTGAGAAAATACCGAACTGCGCTGCCGCTCCAAGCAGGAAACTGATTGGATTCGCAATCAGCGGTCCGAAGTCCGTCATCGCTCCAACTCCTAAGAAAATCAGGGATGGCAAGATGGACCATTCATCTAATACATAAAAATAGTGTAATAAACCACCTACGCCATTACTTGTCTCTTCCGGGCTCATGATGATATCCGGATAGATATTAACCAATAACATACCAAATGCAATCGGTACTAACAGTAATGGTTCATATTCTTTCTTAATCGCTAAGAACAGGAATACGAATGCAACAGCGATCATGACAAAGTTACCCCATGTCAGATTTAAAAATGCTGTCTGGTGCAGGAGGTTTGACATTGTTTCTCCTACGTAACTCATAATTTATCCTCCTGGTCTGTCTTAATTCAAGGTTGCAAGTAAAGCGCCTGCTTCTACCGCGTCTCCAACTGCTACATCAATGCTTGCTACTGTACCGTCCTGTGGTGCAACAACCGGTGTCTCCATCTTCATGATCTCTAAGATCAATACGGTATCGCCTTTCTTTACTGCTGTTCCAGGATTTGTTTCGATCTTGAATACTTTTCCTGCTGCTCCTGCTTCAATCTTAACACTGCCTGCTCCTGCAGATGGTGCTGCGGCTGGAGCTGCTGCGGCAGCCGGCGCTGCCTTTCTCGGAGCTGCTGCTGGTGCAGTTGCGCCTGTCTCTTCTACAGTAACATCATAAACATTTCCATTTACGGTAATTGTATAGCTTTTCATCTTAATTTCCTCCTGTATTTGCAATTAATATCTTCTCTTGATGGAACGTACTACAAAGTCGTCTGTAGAAGTTCCTGTGGATGCAGCCACGGCAGCGGCGATTACGGCAGCTAATTCCAAATCGTCCTGCTGTACATCTTCTGCCGGGGTCTGCTGGGTCGCAGCCTCCCCGCTCTTCGCGGTATCAGCTTCCTTGCCTGCTTTTTTGCTTTCCAGATATGGGAAGATCTTAAAGCAGCTGATAATCAGACTGATTAAAATCAATACAACGAATACGGTTCCCATTCCCATTAAAGTATTCATTCCGGCTTTGCTCATCTTCTCGCCGAGAGAGTATACCTTGTCCACCGTTACGTCTTCTACTTCCATGGAATAGTAAGTATAAACATATGTCAGGATCACTTCACGCTTGTCAAATTCGATGGTCTGTTCGCAGGTAAGGGTCTTTCCTGATTTTGTGATCTCAAAGTCAGATAATCCCACATAGGAACCAACATCGGAGGTCGCATCCTCCCATCTGGTAACGATGTTCTGCGTCATCTCATCATCGCTGGCCTCATATGCCGCCTTCTGCTCGTCTGTCATATTGACTAAGGTTGCAACGGTATTCTGTGTCACCGTCTTTAACTGGTCGTAAGTATAGCCATTATAGTCGACAGATTTAGGATCCGTTTTTCCACATGCTGTAAGTCCCAGTATCATCAGACACACACTTACCATCAGCAATAATTTCTTCTTCATAAACTTCACCTTTCTATTTCGTTCCGTGTTTTTTCATCGGCCCTTCTACTTTTTTTGTAAATAACATCTCAAATCCTGCGATCAGATACTTTCTTGTGTCCACAGGATCTACGATCAGATCTATGTAACCTCTTCTCGCTGCTGTCTCCACATTGGACTGCAATGCTTCGTACTCTTTCGCTTTTTCATCCAGAACATCTGCGGAAGCATCTGCATACATGATCTTCGCAGCCAGCTTCGCATCCATGGTTCCCACTCTGGAAGCAGGCCATGCATATACCAGGTCGGCGCCCACTGCCTTGGAGTTCATGATCACATAAGAACTTCCGAATGCGTCTCCGGTGATCAGATTGATCTTTGCGGTAGTAGCGTTTGCAAACGCATAGGTCAGGCGGGCAAGCGCTTTTGCCAGACGTTTCTCAGAACATTTGGAAGCCTTGAAGCCCGTTGCATTGGTCAGGGATAATACCGGAATATCAAAAGCATCGCAGTACTGAATGAACTCTGCTGCCTTCTCACAGCCCCTGGCTGTTAAGACGGTCTCAAATTCTTCGCTCTTCTCTCCGTTTTCATCATGCATAACGGAAGCATTTGCCACAGCGCCTACGGTGATACCGTTTAATTTGATAAATCCTGTCACCATCTCTTTTGCATAATCTTTTTTCGTCTCCACAAAAATGCGGTCGTCTGCAAGCTCTGCAAGGATATATCTGGCATCGCCCTTCATTACGTCCATGCTCTCACAGCCGCGGTTCAGATCGTCTGTACACTCGTCCACACGTCCGCTCTCCTCGTTGCAGCCCGGAAGGATGGATACCAGCTCACGGATGCTGGCAAGTACCTCGTCCTCCGTTCCCACAGCGTCGATAACACCTGTATTCTCACTCTGGAAATCCGCCTTGGATGTATCGCATTTGCCTGTGTTGTTGCCCTCCAATGCATCCGGAGAATTTACAAAGATCTTTCCTTTTTCAGCTTCTACATAGGCAAAATCACACAGGGCAGGAACTACGGCAAGTCCTCCTCCGCAATTGCCGAATACGGCGCTGATCTGCGGTACGACGCCGGAAGCTGCGGTCTGTTTTGCATAGATCTGACCCATTCCTTCCAATGCGTCCACGGATTCCTGTAAACGTACGCCTGCGCAGTCCAAAAGACCGATCACCGGAGCGCCCATCTTCATTGCCATGTCATAGACAGAGGCAATCTTTTTGGCATGCATTTCTCCGATGGTTCCCCCTAAAACGGAAGCATCCTGGCTGTATACAAACACCAGGTTTTCATCGATCAGTCCATGACCGATAATCACTCCGTCGGAAGGAGTCTCTTCTGCCGTCAGATTAAAATCTGTACTTCGTGCAGTTACGAGAGAACCAAGCTCTACAAAACTGTTCTCATCCAGTAACTTGGCAATTCGTTGCATTGCTAAACTACTTTTTGTGCTACTCATTTATTAGCCCTCCATATATATATTGAAAATTTTAAAAATTTCGCTATGCTAATTTTAGTACTTATAGTACAATTTTTCAATAGCAAATTGTTAAAATTTTCACTAATCTGGTCGATAAATTTTTTATTTTGTCAAAAATCAGAAACGGAATTTTTCAAAAACACATCTGAAATACCACTGTGGGGTTCTCTGGCTGACCTTTTCTGTGGTGACCATCGGATAGGAGGCAATTTTTTCCTCTCCCACATAGTATTCCGCGCTTCCCACCACGACCCCTTTTTCCATCGGCGCCTTCAGCGACTTCTTTCCCGTATATTTTACCTGAACCTTCTCATCCTTTGCCTTTAGGATCTTCATATCTTTTCCGGCGATGGATATGGGCATCAGGATCTCCCTGTCCGGATCGTAGGTCTCATCCGCCGCATTGAGGACGGGGAGAGAATCCAGGTTCTGATCCACCTTGACCACGACTTTCTCATAATTTTCCAGTCCGTATTCCATGAGCTTTTTCGTGTCCGCCCACTTATAGCTCTGATTATTGGGCCAGCCGCAGGCAAGAAGCGCCACCACAAAGGTACGGTCCCCTCTCTTTAAAGCTCCCACATAACAGTAGCCTGCATCCGCCGTGAATCCCGTCTTACCGGAGAGCGCTCCCTCCATCATCTGCAAAAAGGCATTGTGGTTATTGCAGGTAAAGCTCCTGGTCCCCTCGCAGTTGGAAAACTGATACTGTTTTGTCTGTGTGATCTCCAAAAAGGTCTCGTTCTGTATACAATAGCTCATGATCTTTGCCAGATCCTTTGCCGTAGTTCCGTGAACGCTGATATCATCCTTTGCATCCAAACCGTTTGGGGTAATAAAATGCGTGTTGGTACAGCCCAGCTCTTTTGCCTTCTCATTCATCATCTTCGCAAATTCCTCCACGCTTCCCCCCACATGCTCCGCGACGGCAACCGCCGTGTCATTGTGAGATTCCAGCATCAGGGAATAAAGGAGATCCTTTAACACAAAGGTATCGCCGGTGGTCATGCCCAGATGTACTTTTGGCATAGAAGCGGCATACTCGCTGACTTTTACAGTGTCGTCGAGTTTGCCGCTTTCAATCGCGAGGATACAGGTCATGATCTTGGTGGTGCTGGCATTGGGTCTTAACTGTTCCTCTTCTTTTCCATAGAGGACCCTGCCGCTGTCCGCATCCATCAGGACTGCGGACTTGGCATAGAGCTGCAGGTTCTCCTCTTTTTCCTCTGCTGATACCGCCATGCCAAAGTCTGAAAAGATCAGACTGGCACATAAAAATATGATAAATAATGTCCAAATTCTGAAACGTTTCACTTATCTCATTCTTTCTGCATTGTTTCCTTTACTATATGCCGAAAAAATGATCCGTATGTAAGAGTTCATGCGATTTGTGGGAGAGAGGCTTGCCCAGATAATTCCTATATAATTCCAGAACAGCCGGATTTTCATGAGAAAAGCGAAGCTCGTTCTCCATGTCCAGACGATAGAGAACTTCCGCCCTCTCTGCCGCAAGCTCCATATTATCATGGATCGGCTGTCCGCCTCCTCCGGAGCAGCCTCCCGGACACGCCATGACCTCTACAAAATCATACTCTGCCTCTCCTCTTCGGATGCGTTCTAGCAACTTTCTCGTATTTCCAAGACCGCTGACAACAGCAGCCCTCACCTTAACTCCTGCGATCTGTACCGTAGCCTCTCTGATCCCATCCTGTCCCCGGACTACGGCAAAGGCATCCGGTTTTGGATTCTCGCCTGTCAGGAAATAATAAGCGCTTCGAAGCGCCGCCTCCATAACTCCTCCCGTGGCTCCGAAGATCACCGCCGCTCCGGTTCCGCATCCCAAAGGCTCGTCGAACTCCTCTTCCTCAAGCTGGTCTAACTGGATATGCTCCGCCCGGATCAGACGCTCGATCTCTCTGGTGGTGAGCACGGCGTCCACATCCGGTCCCGTTCCCGTCACATCCATCTGTTCCATGCTTCCCTCATATTTTTTCGCTGTACACGGCATGATGGAGATGCAGTAGATATCCTCCGGCTCCAGTCCTAAAATATCGGCATAGTAGGTCTTTGCCACAGCTCCGAACATCTGCTGCGGAGATTTCGCGGTGGAGAGATTGCCGATCATATCAGGATACTCATGTTTGATAAAGCGCACCCAGCCCGGACAACAGGAAGTGAACATCGGGAATTTATATTTTTCACGGTTTTGGAATCTTTCCAGAAATTCCGTAGCTTCCTCCATAATGGTCAGGTCTGCCGTAAAATTCGTATCAAAGACATAGTCGATGCCGATCCTTTTGAGGGCTGCCACCAGCTTTCCTGCCGTAGCTTCCTCCCGTTCCAGTCCGAACCTCTCGCCCCAGGCTGCCCTGACAGCCGGAGCGATCTGGGCGATCACCACCTTTTTCTCATCCACATGGGCGTTATGGATGGCATAGACCACGTCGTTGAGATCGTCCCGCTCCCGCAGCGCTCCCACCGGACAATGGGTAATGCACTGACCGCAGAGAGCGCAGCCTGCTTCCTCAATGGTAAGACGGTCTCTGACGCCTACGCTGGTACGCTTTCCGGTATTGATGATATCCCAGACCTTCAATCCCTGGATCTTGTCGCAGACCTGTACGCAGCGCATACATTTGATACATTTTTTGGAATCCCGGATCAGCGGAAATTCCATATTCCATGGCTGGATCTCATATTCCTCTTTAAACGGCACTTCCAATATATCCAGGTCGTTTGCCAGGGTCTGCAAGGAGCAGTTACCGCTTCGGACGCAGGTGGCGCAGCGGCAGTCGTGCTGGGACAGCAAAAGCTCCACATTGGTCCGTCTGGCATTCATGACCTTTTTACTGTTGGTATAGATCTCCATTCCCTCTTCCACCTGGGTGTTACAGGAAGCCACCAAGGACTTCTTTCCCTTGATCTCCACGAGACAGACACGGCACGCCCCGATCTCATTGATGTCCTTTAAATAGCAAAGGGTCGGTATCTTGATTCCCACCGACGATGCCGCATTCAAAATGGTGGTACCCTTCTTTACTTCCACTTCCAGATTATCTATCTTTAACTTTACCATACGATTTCTCTGCCTCCTCTTAATACACTGCATCCAAAGTGATCACATCTTAAACATCTCGCGGATTCCTGTCTGGCTTCCTCCAGACTCATGGAATTTTCCACGCCTTCAAAATCCTTCTTTCGCTCGCAGGACTCTCTGTCGGTGAGATGGATCCTGCCGCTTTGCAGCTTATCGTCCAGATTCGGCTGTGGGATCTCCACATCGGCGCTGATCTCATGGTGATATCCCAGATAGGTATCTATATTCGCTGCCGCCGCCTTTCCTGCTGCAATGGCTTTGATTACCGTGGCCGGTCCCGATACACAGTCTCCTCCGGAGAATACGCCCTCCATACCCGGCACTGCCGTGGACTCATCCGCCGCGATCCGGCTCCTCTTTGTGGCAACTCCCGCTTCCGCAAAGTAAGCAGAATCAATGTCCTGACCGATGGCTACTAACGCCACGTCGCAGGCAATCCGTTCCTCCGGCTTCTGTGCCTTATTCGGTCTCGGTCTTCCTGCCTTATCGAAGGTTCCGCTGATCTGAGGCTGTACCCAGAGCGCCTGCAAGTTTCCTTCTTCATCCGCCTCCAGACGCAGCGGCGCTTTCAGAGTCAGCATCTCCACACCCTCTCCGATGGCTCCCTCGATCTCCGCCTCCAGGGCCGTCATATCCTTCTGACGTCTGCGGTACACAACGCTGACCTTTTTCGCATTGCAGCGCATCGCCGTTCTGGCGCAGTCCATCGCCACGTTTCCACCGCCGATGACCACCACGGCTTTGTCTGTAAAATCCGGGTAATTGCCATAGCCGATATCCCGCAGCATTTTTACCGCCGGAATAACGCCTCTGCTGTCCACGCCTTCCACGTCAAAGTTCTTATCCGTATGAGCGCCGATGGCAAGATAGACCGCGTCATACTTCTCCCGTAGTTCTTCCAGGGTAATCTCTTTTCCCACCTTGCTGCTGCATTTCAATTCCACTCCGGTGGAGAGGATGGCGTCGATATCCTCCTGTAACCGCTCCCTTGGAAAACGATAGCTTGGAATCCCATAACGCAGCATTCCGCCCGGCTGTGCCTTTTCCTCAAAAACGGTGGTCTGATGACCCATCAGCTGCAGAAAATACGCCGCCGTCAATCCGCTGGGTCCCGCACCCACAATGGCGATCCGCTTTCCGGTAGACGGCGCAGGATCCGGAACCTTCACCTGATCTGCCCGTGCATGATCCACGGCAAACCGTTTCAGGCCCCGGATATTGATGGAACTGTCCACCATATTTCTGCGGCACCGCTCCTCACACGGATGTTCGCAGATGAGGGCGCAGGCGGTAGGGAATGGATTATCCTTTCGGATGAGTCTCACCGCATCCTCGTATCTGCCCTCTCCCACCAACGCAATGTATCCCGGAATATCCACCTTTGCCGGGCATTTTGTGATACAGGGGATCGGCTGTTCAAAGGACGCCGTACACTTCTTGTTCTGAATATGGGAGATATAGTCCTCCCGGAATCCATCCAGTCCCACCCGGACCATTCTCGCCGCCTCAAATCCGATGGCACAGTCCGCTGTATACTGAATATTTCTGGCAGTCTCCTCAATGAGATCCAGCGTCTCCATCGTCGCCCTGTTCTCCAGTACATCCTCCAGCAAATTCTCCAACTGCCCCAGACCTATGCGGCAGGGAACACATTTTCCACAGGTCTGTGCGTGACAGACCTTAATAAAGGACAGCTGTATGTCCACCGGACATACGCTTGGCGGGCTGGCGACAATACGCCGCTCAAATTCCCGCATTAAGACTTCCGTTGTGGAATCTTCGTGGTTTTGTGTTTCAACTTTTAACCTGTTTTCCATGTTTCTACCTCCCTATTAAATTCCTTTCTTTTTTGTGAATTTTTTATCAAAAAAACAGCAGACAAATCGTCTGCTGTTTCAGATATCCATTTTCATATGCATTTCTTCTTCCGCTTCCTGCTTGAAGTTCTCCAACTGATCCTGATCCAGAATCGGAAGTTCGTCGATGGAGGATACTCCAAAGGTTCTTAAGAACTCTTCCGTTGTTCCGAATAAGAGTGGTCGTCCCGGCGCATCCAGGCGCCCCAGCTCACAGACCAGATCGTATTCCACCAGTCTGCTGACTGCATGGTCGCAGGAGACCCCGCGGATCTTTTCAATCTCTGCCTTTGTGATGGGTTGTTTATATGCGATGATGGACAGCGTCTCCAAAAGCACGTCGGTGAGGGTATACCGTTTTGGCTGTTTTGCGATCTTAATCAGATATTCGTACATCTGTGGTTTCGTACACATCTGATACGCCCCGTCCAGCTCGGTGAGGGTGATCCCCCGATCCTCCTCTTCATAACGCCGTTTCATATTGTCCAATATATGTTTTGTCTCATCCTTTTGCAGTTCCAGGACTTCCGCCAGCTTTCCCAGCTCCACGGAACCGCCCATGGTAAACAGGATGGCTTCCAATACCGCTTCGTAATTCATAGTTACACCAACTTCTTATGCCGCCACCTTTGACTCGATCAGAATATCGTCAAAAAGATGGTCCTGCGTAATCTGTATCTTTCCCAGTTTCATAAGTTCCAGGATCGCCAGAAAATGAACGATCACCTGCATCTTGCTTTGTTTGGATTCCAAAAGACTTCGGAAGCCAAAGGATCTGTGAGTCCTTGCGTACTCTTCCAGTTCCCGCATGGTATCATCCAGGGAAACCTCTTCCTTTTCAATCTTTCCAAATTTGGAACGAACCGGATCGATCCGGTCTGACTGTTTTTTCATAATGGACTGAAAGATGTCGTTGAGTACTGCCAGGGTGGTATCTCCCACCAGTTCTTCCAGATTCACGGGTTCCTCATAAGCCGCCACCTCCGGCGGTATGGTCGGTTCCTTGAACATCACCCGCTCCGCATCCACCTGACGGTCCTTTAACTCATAGGAGATACATTTGTACATCTTATACTCCAGCAGCTGCTGAACCAGTTCCTCCCTCGGATCCTCCTGCTCCTCGTCCTCCTCTTCCTTCGCCGGAAGAAGCATTCTGGACTTGATATCCAAAAGCGTCGCCGCCATCACGAGAAATTCACTGACCACATTCAGATCCTGACGCTGCATCTCCTGAATGTATTCCATGTACTGTTTTGTGATCTCCACGATGGGAATATCGTAGATATTTACTTTATTCTTATCCAGCAGATGCAAGAGAAGATCCAAAGGTCCCTCGAACACCTGCAGCTTCACCGTCATATCCATGAAAAGATACTCCTATTTTTGAAAAGATAACCATTATTTTACAGGATACAAATTGAAAATTCAAGTAAAAACTACAACATTTAGTTGTTAATATTTTATCAAAGCCCTAGAAATTGAGATAAACTGCCAAAACCTCCGCCCGGTCAAAAATACGGATGTGAAAAGTATGGGTTCCCAGACCTTTACTGACATAGATTTTTCGCCCCTCTATGGTAAATTCTCCCGCATCGTATTTCGGGAACAACTTGTACTGGGGGGAGAGCACACTGCCGATCCCCGGAATCCGCACCAGTCCGCCGTGATTATGACCGCTCACCGTAACGTCGGCTCCCCACTTCGCATAGACCGGAGCAAACATGGGATTATGCGCCATCAAAAGCTGAACTCTCTTCTCATCCGCCTTCCCAAGCGCCTGTTCCACAAATTCAGCGGATAACTCCAGATAATCTCCTTTTCCATAACATTCCAGCGGAATCTCCAGTCCGCTGATCCGTATCTCCTCGCCCCGGATACATAGCACTTCGCTCTCGTTATTTAAAATATGGACTCCCAGAGCACGGACCTTCTTTTCATATTCCAAAAAGGCTTCGGTCTGAAGCACCTCCACCCTGGAGACCCGGCTCTCATGATTCCCGTTGGAAAAATACACCGGAGCGATCTTTACGATCTCTTTTAAAAAACAGTAGGAGGTCTCGTAGGTCTTAGGATATTTGCTGACGATCTGATCCCCCGGAATCAGGATAAGATCCGGTTCCAGCTTCCGAATACTCTCGATCAGCACGTCGTTTTCCCTGCCGTAGACATGGGCATGCAGATCCGCCACCACCGCAAACTTCAGACTTCCCTTTAATTTTTCAGTTTGAAGATCATAGCGGGTAACCCTGAACTTTTTCAATTCAAAATACTGCCAGATGATATAACAGAGGATCACCAGCAGAATCATTCCAATTATTTTCATATTCACAATCCTAACATATTCTCATATTTTTCTCACAACTCCAATAAAATAGAGCAGATCATCTTTTTAGGAGTCGGTATGAAAAAAATAATACTTTCCCTGTTTTTGGTTTTACAGCTCGCTCTCTCACCGGGGCTGCTCCTTACAGTCTCTGCCTCCGGCATCAGATATGAAGCAGACGCAGAGACCTCCAAAGAAACGGACGAAGAGAAAGAAGAGGGCGATACGCTGAACCTCTCCGCTCCCCATGTGGTCCTCATGGAAGCCAAGAGCGGAACCATCATCTACGAAAAGGACGCCAATACCAGCTTACATCCTGCCAGTATCACCAAGATCATGACCCTGCTCCTCATCTTCGACGCCCTCGACGAGGGGAAGATCAAATTGGAGGATACGGTCACAGTCTCCGAACATGCCGCCAGCATGGGAGGTTCCCAGGTCTTTTTGGAAGAAGGAGAAACTCAGAATGTGGATACCATGATCAAATGTATCGCCGTTGCCAGCGCCAACGACGCCTGCGTCGCCATGGCTGAACATATTGCCGGTTCTGAGGAGGAATTTGTAGCCCAGATGAATGAGCGCGCCAAGGGACTGGGTATGAAAAACACCCATTTTGTCAACTGTTGCGGCCTGGATGTGGATGACCATATGACCACCGCCTACGACGTAGCGCTGATGTCCAGGGAGCTGATCAATAAATATCCCCGGATCCACGACTACTCCACCATCTGGATGGACAATATCACCCATGAGACGAAAAAAGGCAGCAAAGAATTTGGTCTTGCCAACACCAACAAGCTGATCCGCCAGTACCAGTATGCCACCGGATTGAAAACCGGTTCCACCGGAAAGGCAAAATACTGTGTCTCCGCCACCGCCGAGAAGAACGGGCTGGAGCTGATCGCCGTCATCATGGCTGCCCCGGATCCCAAAGGACGTTTTAAGGACGCCACCGCTCTCTTGAACTATGGCTTTGCAAAATGTCAGCTCTACTCTGACGAGAACAAAGATAAGCTCTCCGACTTAACCGTCAAAAAAGGCGTGAGCGATAAGGTTCCGGTCTCCTACGAATCCTCCTTCCAGTATGTGGATACCAAGGGAAGCGACCTTAACACTATCAAAAAAGAGTTCTCCCTTCCCAAAACCGTGGAAGCCCCGGTAAAAAAAGGAGATATCGTTGGAAAAGCCACCTATTCTCTGAACGGGAAAGTCATCGGCGAGGTCAATATCATCAGCCAAAAAAATATCAATAAGGCAACCTTCAGCGACTATTTTAAGCAGCTGATCTTACGATTCACTTTTATATCTTCTTAAGATCTCCTCTGCAGCCTGCTGGATACTCATGTGGGAGGTATCCACGGTCACATCGGCATATTTTTCGTAGAGAGCGCTTCTCTCCTCGTAGAGTTCTCTCAGGGTCTCGCCCGGTTTTAAGACGACGCCTCTCTGACTCAGACTGCCGAGACGTTCTTTTAACTCTTCATATGGAAGGCAAAGATAGACCACCAGGGAAATGTCTTTTAAATGCTCCATGGCATCTTCCTCATAGATCACACTGCCTCCGGTGGCAATGACGGCATGTTCCATGTCAATGGAGGCGTTGATCCTCCCCTCCAGCTCCAGGAAGCCCTCCCTTCCCCGTTCCTCGATCAGTTCGTGGAGCAGCTTTCCCGTCTCTCTTTGGATCAATAGATCCGAGTCCAGAAAATGATATCCGGCGATCTTTGCCAGCACCACGCCCACCGTGCTCTTACCAGCTCCCGGCATTCCCACCAACGTAATATTTTTCTTCATACGATTCACCTCTATAATAACGGTGCAAACAGGCGCAGCAGGCACTGCAGCACCTTGATATACCACTGCCGGTTCTCGCAAAATTCCACGGAAATGGTCTTGGATCTTTGCAGAGTTGTCAGTACATCCTCCTTCACCTGCATCACCGCCTTGGAACGGTACATGAAGATTCCGCATTCATAATGCAGGTAGAGACTTCTGTAATCCAGGTTGATGCTTCCCACCGTAGCGATCTCGTCGTCGCAGACAAAGCATTTTGCATGAACAAAACCGTCTGCAAACTGGTAGATCTTCACCCCTGCCAAAAGCAGCTTCCTATAATAAGACTGGGTCAGCAAAAAGACCATCTTTTTGTCCGGGATCCCCGGCGTCACGATCCGCACATCCACGCCGGATTTCGCCGCGTTACAGAGCGCGGAGCACATCTCCTCATCAATGATCAGATACGGGGTAAAAATATAGACGTAGTCCTTCGCATGATTGATGATGTTCAGATAGACATTTTCCGCCTGATTTTCATGGTCGATAGGCGAATCCGCATAGGGTTGTACATAGCCGTCGGATGCATAGCAGCTCTCCCAGTCCAGCTGGGGTCTGTATTGAAGATAATCCTCCGTGGTCCGGTTGGCAAAGTTCCACATTTTTAAGAACATCGCTGTGAAGCTCCAGACCGCCTTTCCCTCGATCCTGAC
Organism: uncultured Lachnospiraceae bacterium; assembly: GCA_958428365.1. GTDB lineage: Bacteria > Bacillota > Clostridia > Lachnospirales > Lachnospiraceae > Maccoyibacter. Next base: position 191,809 of record CAUAFT010000005.1, read on the forward strand.
CCCGGTATCCTTCCAATATCCAAATCGCTCTATGGCATTGATATACTCATCCGCAATATTGATGCCCCCGGTAAAAGCGATCTTACCGTCCACCACCAGAATCTTTCGGTGATCCCGGTTATTCATGATAATGGACATCATGGGACGGAAGGGGTTGAACGCCGTACACTGAATGCCCCTCTCCTGCATTTTCTTATAATACTTCGGCGGCAGGGTGTTTACACAGCCCACATCATCGTAGATCATGCGGACCTCCACTCCCTGGGCAACCTTTTCATCCAGTGCCTCTAAAAGCTGATCCAGCATGACGCCGCTGTTATAGATAAAAAATTCCAGGAAAATAAATTTTTCCGCCCTCCTGATCGCCTCCAGCATTGCCGGAAACATCGCTTCCCCTGAGGGATAATATTCCGTCTGCGTGGATCGGTAAATGGGATATCCCGCCCATTCTCTGATATAGCGCACCTGATTATAGACCCGCTTATCTCTCTGCAATATCTCCTCTTCCACTCTCTCCTCTGTAAGAAGCAGAGGATCAATCTCGTGGTTCACCTTTTCCAGGCGCTCCTCCGTCTTCTTCGTAAGCTCTTCCCTTCCGAAGATATAATATAAAGCCACGCCAAAGATCGGTACCGCCAGAATCAAAAAAATCCAGGACATCCTTCCCGCGGAATTTCCGTCCTTATCATAGATAAATATTGCCAAAAGCGCTGCCGCCACCTCGAAGGCGAGATTGATAAAGGTATATTTCAGGCTGAACTGATACAGTACCAGAGCCAGCCAGGAAAACTGGATCACAATGGCAAGACCGATCAATACCAACCTGCTAAACAAAGCGTTTCCTAATTTTTTCATACTGCACCTACTCTTTTGATATCCTTTAACTCTATCACACTGCTATGAATAAATCAAATTATTTCAACAATTTCACCAAATCCAGACAGCCCCACACATGCTGTTCCCTGCTGTCGCATCTCCGGTCTGCCGTCTCATACAGCTTCAGCTTCACTTCCTTCGGCGTCATCCGGGGATATTTACTCAAAAGAAGGGCGATGGCGCCGGAGACCACAGGCGTTGCCATGGAGGTGCCGCTTTTGGTGGTGTAGGAATTTTCCCTTACATCGCAGCTTGTGATCCGGGTTCCCGGAGCCAGGATCTCAGGCTTGATGATACAGCTGTCGGTAGGTCCTCTTCCACTGTAACCCCGGCGGAGTCCCTGTCCTCTGATCAGACGGTCCTCGTCATCGCTGCTTCCCACGGTAATAATGGTTCGGCAGATTCCCGGAATGGTAACGGAATTTTCTACCGGACCGTTATTTCCCGCCGCCGCAACCACCACGATCCCGGCATCCCAGACCTCCTCCACCAGTTTCAGCAATTCTACCTGTTCTTCTTCTCTCGCATTCTTTAGCATACCCACAGAAATATTTAAAATCCGTATCTGATACTTCTCTTTTCGATTCAGCATCCATTTGATCGCCTCTTTGACCTGCTTCGTATTCCCTCCGCCCTTTTTGTCCAGAACTTTGATCGGAAGAAGATTACAGCCCGGCGCCATTCCCATGTACTGTCCCATTCCGGCGCTGCCATCGGAACCTATGATTCCCGCCACATGGGTGCCGTGTCCATTGTCGTCATAGCATGTTTTTTCTCCTCCAATAACATCATAAAAGCCCAACACCCGCTGCCTGAAATCCCGGTGGATATAGAGCCCGGTGTCCATGATCGCCACCGTGATCCCGGTCCCGGTATATCCTCTTTTATGCACATAGGAGGTGTTTAAGAGTTCTCTGATTCGCTCCATTGCATTTTGCCTTTTCTTTTAGCCTATGCAATTTTTCAAAAAAAGAGGCTGTTCTAAGAATCTCTTCCCAGAACAGCCTGTTACACTCTTATCTTGCCTCTGCCGGCACGTCTTTGATGGAGAAGCTGATCCTTCCCATCTTATCCTTTCCAAGGCAGACAACCGTTACCTTGTCTCCCAGAGTCAGAACATCCTCCACATGGTTGATTCTCTCTTTGGCAATCTTGGAAATGTGAATCATTCCCTCTTTTCCAGGAGCAAATTCCACAAAAGCTCCAAATTCCTTGATACTGATTACCGTACCCTTGAAGATCTGTCCGGCCTCAAAATCCGTCGTGATGATCTGAATCATTTCCACGGCTTTCTTCATTGCGTCTGCATCCACGCCGCAGACAGATACCGCACCGTCGTCGGTAATGTCGATCTTGACTCCGGTTCTCTCAATGATCTCATTGATGGTCTTGCCTCGCTGACCCACCACGTCGCCGATCTTTGCCGGGTCGATCTTGATCTGGATGATCTTCGGCGCGTATGGTCCCACTTCTTTTCTAGGCTCTGCAATGGCGCCCTTCATGACGTCCATGATCACCAGTCTTGCCTCTCTGGTTCTGCGGATCGCTTCCTCCACGATCGGTCTGGTCAGTCCGTGGATCTTAATATCCATCTGAATTGCCGTGATACCCTCTGTGGTTCCGGTCACCTTGAAATCCATATCTCCAAAGAAATCTTCAAGACCCTGGATATCCGTCAATACCAGGTAGTCGTCGTCTGTCTCCCCTGTTACAAGACCGCAGGAGATTCCTGCTACCATCTTCTTGATCGGCACGCCGGCAGCCATCAGAGACATACAGGATGCACAGGTGGACGCCATGGACGTGGATCCGTTGGACTCAAAGGTCTCGGATACGGCACGGATGGCATATGGAAATTCCTCCTCGCTTGGCAGCACCGGAAGCAATGCTCTCTCTGCCAGAGCGCCATGACCGATCTCACGACGTCCCGGTCCTCTGCTCGGCTTGGTCTCTCCTACGGAGTAGGACGGGAAATTATAGTGATGCATATAACGCTTATTGACTTCATTTTCATCCAAGCCGTCGATTCTCTGAACCTCGGACAACGGAGCTAAGGTTACCACGTCGCAGATCTGTGTCTGTCCACGGGTAAACATAGCGGAACCGTGAACTCTTGGGATCAGATCCACCTCTGCCGCCAAAGGACGGATCTGGTCGATGGCACGTCCATCCGGGCGCTTGTGGTCTTTTAAGATCATTTTGCGGACGGTCTTTTTCTGGTACTGATAGATCGCCTCTCCTAAGATCTCCAGCCACTCCTCATTCTCTGCAAAGGCTTCCTCTAATTTTTCGGTGATCTGGCGGATATTTTCCTCTCTCACCTGTTTTTCATCGGTAAATACTGCTTCTTCCATTGCTGCCGGAGGTACGATCTCCTTGATGGCCGCAAATAACTCTTCCGGAATGGCACAGCTTGCATATTCGTGTTTTGGTTTACCGACTTCCGCCACGATCTCGTCGATGAATTGAATGATTCCCTGGTTTACATCATGAGCGGTATAGATCGCCTCGATCATCTTATCCTCCGGAATCTCGTTGGCTCCGGCTTCGATCATAATGACTTTCTCACGGGTGGAGGCTACGGTCAGATTCAAGTCTCCGTTCTTCCACTGCGCCTGGGACGGGTTGATGACGAACTCTCCGTCGATCATTCCCACCTGGGTCATGGCGCATGGACCGTCAAACGGGATATCGGAAATACAGGTTGCAATAGCTGCTCCCAACATTGCAACGATCTCCGGTCTGCATTCCGGGTCTACACTCATCACCATATTATTCAGAGTTACGTCGTTTCGATAATCCTTCGGGAAAAGAGGACGCATCGGTCTGTCGATGACACGGGAAGTCAAAACGGCATTCTCGGAAGCCTTTCCCTCTCTCTTATTAAATCCGCCTGGGATCTTTCCCACAGAATATAATTTCTCTTCAAATTCCACACTGAGCGGGAAGAAATCAATACCTTCCCTCGGCTTGTCTGACGCCGTGGCTGTGGATAATACGGTGGTATCGCCGTATCTCATAAACGCCGCGCCGTTTGCCTGCTTTGCAACCTTGCCCACTTCCACTGTCAATGGTCTTCCGGCAAGTTCCATTGTAAATGTCTTTACCATATCTGATATCTCCTTTTCTTAGAAGGCAGCGCCTTCCCTACTTAAAAAGGCTGCGCCTTTTTTGATTTGTAACAGAAGATGCCGAAACTACTGAAAAAAGCAAAACCCTGCCTGCCCTTTTCAGTGGTCTCGGTTTGTCTCTTCTGCCTGTTTGATTTTCTTACATTTTCCTTAAGAGATGAACGCTAAAATAGAGCGGAGTTCTCCGCTCTATCTCATAGGCTCTGTTATTTTCTGATACCTAAACGCTCAATTAAAGAACGATATCTCTCAATATCGATTTTTTTCAGGTAATCTAATAATCCACGTCTCTGTCCAACCATCTTCAAAAGACCTCTTCTGGAATGATGATCCTTCGGGTTATCCTTTAAATGGTCTGTCAATTCCTGGATTCTTGCAGTTAAAATGGCGATCTGAACCTCCGGTGAACCTGTGTCGTTCGGTGTTCTGCCGTACTCTGCGATAATTGCCTGTTTCTTTTCCTTTGCTATCATGACTTTTCCTCCTTATATTTTCAATCGCCCGGTCTCGTATGATATTCAGTAAGGGGTCGGAGTGTCCGTCTACCGAATATGGGCTGTCAACTCATACCTTGCCAGTATAGCATAGGTATGGATCGTTGTAAACTCTTTTTTCTGAAAATCCAGGCAATTTTCACTGCCTGGATCTTTGTAAACTTATTTATATAACTTATACTTTTATAACTTAATTTATACTAATCTCCCAGAACTCTTGTCACACAGATCGGGGAACGATAGAACGCATTGGAGATCTTGATTCCCGTCTTCTTGGAGCTTGCATGTACGATCTGTCCGTTTCCGATATAGATGGCAACGTGGCTGATGCTGCTTCCGCTTCCGTAGAAGAATAAATCTCCCGGCTTTGCCTCCGATGGACTGACTCTGGTTCCGCAGTTCGCCTGCGCTTTCGAGGAATGTGGTAAGGATACCCCGTATTTTGCAAAAATAGACATGGTAAATCCGGAACAGTCCGCTCCGTTGGTCAGGCTGGTTCCTCCCCAGACATACGGATTACCCACAAACTGTGTCGCATAGGAGATCAGATCCACTCTGACGTCGGAAACGCCCTCGCCGTATTTGACTTCCGTCATGGTCATTGCCTTTGGAAGCTGTACCGCAACGTCCACAAATTCCTTGCTGACATACCCTTCTGAATTATCCAGATCCACCTTGACCCACTCGCCTAAGTCCTCTAAGACATTGAGCTCCTCACCCTGAGGCATCAACGCCAGAATACTGCATTCCGTGTTCGGCTCCTGTCTCACATTCAAGGTGGTGGTCTTAACGGTGGCAACGGTCTGCTTCACCTCTTCTGCCAGACTCTTTGCCTCCAGACCAGTCACAATATAATCAGAACTTACATATCCGGTTACGTCTCCTGACTGGATCTTATACCAGCCGTCCAGAGTCTCCAGGATCTCTCCCGCAGATTTTCCCGGCATCTTTCCTACCAGGGTTCCGTCGGTGGACGGGGTCTCTCTGACGTTCAACGTCTCCTGTACATTGGCAATTCCCAGATTATTATATCCGTAAACGGAGGTGTCCTCTGTCCCCTCCTTCGTAGTCTCCACTTCTTTTTTGGAGGATGAAACCTCTTCCTCCTTCGGTTCTTCCTTCAGGGCCTCGGTAAACAACGCTCCTGCTCCCGCTACGGTCTGTACCTTATTGCTTTCCTCTGCCTGTACGGTCATTCCTGCGATGGAAGGCGTGGTAAAAAGCATACTTCCCAGAACACCTGCCGCCATGACCCGATATATATTCTTATGCATATGAACCTCCTGTTTCTCTGTCGAAAAAAATAACAGTAGAATAAAGGATATCCTACTGTTATGTTGTGTTCAAAGTATAACAATATTTTTTAACATTGTCAACACACTTATGTAATAATTATGTAATATTTACTCCTCTTCTTTTTCCGGATCACTCTCCAGAATGGAAAAGGCAATGTTGGTGGCATGGTCTGCTACACGTTCCAGTCCGGTGACCATATCGGTAAAGATGATTCCCGCCTGAGGCGTACATTTTCCCTTGGACATCCGCCGTACATGGTTATTCTGCAGTTCTCTTTCCATATCATCGATCTCGTTCTCCAGATCCAGGATCTCCTGTAAGTTCCTGGAATCCATGGTTAGGAACATTTCCATGGATTTATTCAGAAGCTCTTCCACTTTTCCATACATTTCCAGGATCTCTTTGCTTCCCTTTTTCGTAAAGGAAAGTCCCGCCTCGTTGACGGAGACCGCCTCGTCCACGATGTTCTCTGCATGGTCGCCGATACGCTCCACATCGTTCACCACATGGAAGAGTCCGCCGATTCTCTGCTTATCCATGATCGGCAGATCATATTGATTCGCCTTCACCAGAAAGTCGGTGATCTCCTTGCTGAGGAAGTCGATATTTTTCTCCGTGGCGTAGACCTTGTCGATCTTGTTGTCATCCCCGTCAAAAAACGCTTCGATGGACAGCTTTAAGTTCTCCCTTGCCATATCCGCCATACGTTCGATCTCCTGGATCGCCTCCACTACAGCGGTGTTCGGAGCAAATACATTGCCCTTTCCGATGTAGGCAAGCTCGAACTCTTTGGTCTCGGTATCGTCTCCCGGAATCAACCGCTTCGTCAATGTCACAAACTGATTGGACAACGGCAGGAAGATCAAGGTCTGGAAGGTCTTATAGATGGTGTCTGCGTTAGCGACACATCTTCCCACATTAGAACCGGATATCTTCAGGATAAATGCCTCGAACGGATCCATGGCAAAGATCAGAATGGTTCCGATGATCACCATACCAAAGACATTGAACAGCACATGGATCAAAGCCGCTCTCTTGGCGTCTTTTTTAGCGCTCAGACTCGCCAGTACCGCCGGCGTACAGGAACCGATGTTACATCCTAAAATGAAGTAGAAACAGACCGGAAGGTCCACCAGACCCTGGCTTGCCATAATCAAAAGGATGCTGACCGTCACGGAGGAGCTCTGAACCAGAATGGTCACTACGGTTCCCAGCAGGATGGCTAAGAGCGGATTGGTAAGGCTTCCCAATATCTGCAAAACGGCTTCGTATTCCTTCAGTCCCGTCATGGCATCCTTCATCAGGCTGATTCCCATAAAGAGAGCTCCGAATCCAATGATGATCTCTCCGATCTTCTTTGTCAGCGGTTTTTTTCCAAACATCATTAGAACCGCGCCCACAAAGAGGATGATGGGAGCAACCCCTGTAAGGTTAAAAGCCACCAGCTGGGACGTGATGGTCGTACCAATATTCGCACCGAAAATGATCCCAACGGACTGCGCTAACGACATCAGTCCGGCATTGACAAAACTCACAACCATGACCGTGGTGGCCCCCGACGACTGGATGACCGCTGTAAACAGCGCTCCGAAGAGGACCGCCACCAGCTTGTTCTTTGTCATCGCCTCCAGAATCGTCCTTAATTTTGCTCCTGCTGCTTTTTGCAGACCCTGGCTCATGAAGGACATTCCAAACAGGAAGAGTCCAAGGCCGCCCAATAATGTAATGATTAATTCCATCTTTTCTCCTTTATCCTAAGTCGAAATATATGTTCGCAATTTTGATATCCTGCTGCAGCTGTGCCTTTAATTCGTCAATGGAATTGAACTTCACCTCTGCCCGGATCCGATGCAGAAATTCTACCTCCACCGACATATCATAGACATCATCGGAAAAATCCAGCACATGAGTCTCCACTCCCACCGGATTTACTCCCTCGATCGTAGGCTTGCAGCCCACGTTGGTGATCCCGCAGTACTCTTCCCCGCCGATCAGAACCTTTGTGATATAGACTCCAAAGGGAGGTAAGAGTTTTTCTTCCTCCGGAACAAGGTTGATGGTCGGAAAACCAATGGTTCTTCCAATCTCATTTCCATGTTCCACGATTCCCTGTACAAAATAAGGATATCCCAGGAGCTCGTTTGCCTTTTCAATCTGTCCTTCTTTGATGTGATCCCGCACCAGGGTACTGCTGATATCTCTGCCCTCGCTCTTCATCTTATCGATGACGAGGACCTCATATCCCAGCTCCTTTGCGTACTCCTGCAGCAACCGGTAATCTCCGGCACGCTGATATCCAAAGTGAAAATCCGTTCCAACCACCATACATTTTACATGGAGATTCTCCACGATCATGCGAATGAACTCCACGGCCTCCATGCTTCGGATCTCCTCGTTAAAAGGGCATTCGATCACATAGTCCACGCCGAAGTTTTCAAAAATATGCAGTTTTTCTTCGTTGGTGGTCAAAACCTCGCCCCGGTCCCCTTCCACTTTTTTCCTCGGTGGAATATCGAAGGTGAACACAACTCCTTCCAGCTCCTCCTCCTTTTTTTTCAAAAGAGCTTCCAAAAGCAGCCTGTGTCCTCTGTGGATCCCGTCAAATTTTCCAAACGTGATCACGGTAGGGGCTTCTATGCTAAAATCTGTTGTTCCTCTTAAATAAATCATTTCTTATCTCACTTACCGTTCCAAAAAAATTTTTACAGGCTTATAATTCCCCTGCTCCTTATCATAGCGGTAGACTCCGATAAACTGTCCGGATTCGTCATAGATCCGAATCTCTCTCTCCTTCCCCATGGACTCTTCCCGAAAAAAATGAGGTGCGATCCGATTGCCGTTATACAGGATCTTTTCATATTTTTTCTTCACCGTCCCTTTTTCCAGATGGGAAAACACATGATCCGTGGGATAGAGGATCTCTTCCAGTTCTCCATGATCCCGCTTTTTTTGAATCTGATCCAGGGTCAGAGCATCCTCGATGGTAAAACTTCCCGACTGGATTCTCTTTAAGGATTCCATACAGCCGCCGCAGCCAAGGTTCTCTCCGATATCATGACAGAGGGTCCGGATATAGGTTCCCTTGGAGCAGTGTACCCGCATGGTCACTCTGGGCAGCTCCATCTCCAGAATATCGATCTGAAAGACGGTGACCTTCCTCGCCTTTCTCTCCACCTCGATACCGCTTCTCGCCAGATCACAGAGCTTCTTTCCATTGACCTTAAGTGCCGAGTACATCGGCGGGATCTGGTTGTATTCTCCCAGGAAACCAAGCACCGCTTTTTCTACTTCCTCCTGCGATACTTCCACAGGCGCTTCCCGTAAGATCTCTCCGGTAGTGTCCTGGGTATCCGTCTCCCTGCCAAGCAGCAATACTGCCTCGTAGGTCTTATCCTTATCGGTCAGCAGGTCGCAGACCTTAGTTGCCTTGCCAAGACAGACCGGAAGGACTCCCACGGCGTCCGGATCCAGGGTTCCGGTATGACCTATTTTTTTCTGCCCCACGATTCCCCGCAGCTTTGCCACCACGTCATGGGAGGTATACCCCTTTTCCTTATAGACGTTCAGGATTCCGTTTATCATAGGCTCACCTGCAACTGTTCCTGCATCTTTGTCAGGATCTTATCCAGAATCTCCTGGGGGCTTCCGGTCATGGATACGCCTGCCGCTCTCACATGGCCGCCGCCGCCAAATTCCATGGCGATCTTTGCCACGTCTACTTTTCCATTGGAACGCATACTGACCTTATAGCCGTCCTCCGTCTCGTAGAGGAAAACTGCCGCTTCCACATCCTTGGTCACCCGAAGCTGCTGGACGATCCCATCCAGGTGCTTTGGAAGAACCTCATATTCCTCCATCTGGTCTCTGGTAATTACGGAGGTGACCGCCGCTCCGTCCAGCTCCAGCTTAGCGTCCACCAGAGCCTGCCCCAGAATCCGGTTCTGACAGAAGGTCTTGGTGTAAAAGGTCTTATCCACGATCTGTGTAAAATCGATCCCTTTTTCCATAAGTTTTCCCGCAACGTTCATGGTCTTGGCAGAAGTGGAGGAATACTGAAACACTCCGGTGTCATGGATGATCCCCACATAGATACACTCCGCGATCTCCTTTGTGATCTTCTCCTCATCCAACAGCTCAAAGATCAGCTCTGAGGTGGAGCTTGCATGGGGAAAAATATAGTTCTCGACGGCAAAGCTCTGATTGCTGATGTGATGATCGATGCAGATTGTTTTTTTCGCCTGCTCAAAATATTTTGCCGCCTCCCCCAGCCTTCCTGTATCCCCGCAGTCCTGCGCGATAAAAAGATCGTAGGCTTCTCTGTCTTCGCAGACATGCCTGATTTCATCGGAACGCTTCAAAAACTTAAAAATATTCGGGATCGGCTCCAGATACAGATCCACCTGGATCTGCGGGTAATTGTCCTTGATATAGTTGTAAGTTGCAAGGCAGGAGCCCACACAGTCTCCGTCCGGTCTGACGTGTCCTGCGATGGCAACTGTTTTCATACTTTTTAGCTGTGAATCCAAATCTTTCATGCTTGAAATCCTCTGTGTTCTTTACATTCTGTTTCAGGATTTTCATTCATCCCGTCTGTCAATCTTCTATGTCCTTATTGACGTCGTCTATCAGTTTTGACATATTTACCCCGTACTCGATGGACTGATCCAGGATAAACTGTACCTGCGGTGTGTTGCGCAGATTGATGTTTTTCGCCAGGGTCCTGCGGATATAGCCCTCCGCACTCTTTAACCCCGCGATGGTATCTGCCTGCGCCTGCTCATCTCCCAGTACGGAGATATATGCCTTGCAGGTCTTTAGATCCGGCGCAACCTCCACGGAGACCACGCTGGTCATGGGATGGATGCGGGGATCCTTGATCTCTCCCCGAATGATGTTGGAGAGTTCTTTTAAGACCTCCCCGTTGATCCGGGTATTTTTGATACTGTTTTTTCTCATATTTGTCTATTTACCTCGATTTTTTCAAAATTATTCCGACTGCCTATCGAGGCACTTCCACCATGATGTATGCCTCGATCTGGTCTAACTCGGCGATATCATTGAAGTCCTCCATAACAAGACCACATTCGTATCCTGCCTTTACTTCCTTCACATCATCCTTAAAACGTTTGAGGGATGCAAGATTCCCTTCAAAAATCTGTTTTCCTTCTCTGGATACACGAACCATACATCCACGCTGGAAATAACCGTCCAACACATAGGAACCTGCAATATTGCCCACGCCGGAGGCTTTGAAGATCTGGCGTACCTCCGCATGACCGATGACTTTTTCCTCGAAAATTGGGTCTAACATTCCCTTCATGGCAGCTTCCACGTCCTCGATGGCGTTGTAGATGATCTTGTACAGACGCACATCCACGCCTTCCCTGTCTGCGATCGCCTTCGCCGTGGTGTCCGGGCGGACGTTGAATCCAATGATGATGGCATTGGATGCGGAAGCCAGGCTTACGTCGGATTCGTTGATGGCTCCCACGCCGCCGTGGATGACTTTGACCACCACTTCCTCGTTGGAAAGTTTTACAAGGCTCTGTTTTACGGCTTCCACGGAACCCTGAACGTCTGCTTTTACGATGATATCCAGCTCTTTTACGTTTCCGGACTGGATCTGGGAGAACAGATCGTCTAAGGACATCTTAGCCTTAGTCTCCTCGATCAGCTTGTTCTTGCCCTCTGAAATAAAGGTCTCGGCAAAGTTTCTCGCCTCTTTTTCTGTCTCTGTGGATACGAAGATTTCTCCTGCTCCAGGTACACTGGAAAGACCTAAAATCTCAACCGGTGTAGACGGACCTGCCTCCTTCACATTGCGTCCCTTATCATCAATCATGGCACGGACCTTACCAAAACTGCTTCCGCAGGCGATCGGCTGGCCCACCTTTAAGGTTCCCTTCTGAACCAGAACGGTTGCCACGGCTCCACGTCCCTTATCAAGCTGCGCCTCAATGACGATCCCTCTTGCCTGACGTTTTGGATTGGCTTTCAATTCACAGATCTCTGCCGTTAAGAGGATCATCTCCAAAAGCTGGTCGATTCCCTCGTGGGTATGGGCGGATACCGGTACGAAGATGGTGCTTCCACCCCAGTCCTCCGGAATCAGCTCGTATTCTGCCAGCTCCTGTTTTACTCTCTCCACGTTGGCGTTCGGCTTATCGATCTTATTGACTGCCACGATGATCTCCGTTCCCGCTGCCTTGGCATGGTTGATCGCCTCAACGGTCTGCGGCATCACGCCGTCGTCTGCCGCTACCACTAAGATAGCGATATCAGTGGAGTTGGCTCCACGCATACGCATTGCGGTAAACGCCTCATGTCCCGGTGTATCTAAGAAGGTGATCTTCTCTCCATTGGCCTCCACCATATAAGCGCCGATATGCTGGGTGATTCCTCCTGCCTCACGGTCTGTCACATGGGTATTACGGATGGCATCCAAAAGGGAGGTCTTACCGTGGTCAACATGACCCATTACACAGACTACCGGAGGACGTTTTACCATGGTGCTCTCGTCTTCTTCCTCTTCTTTTAAGAGTTCTTCAATAACATCCACCTTGACCTCATGCTCTGCCAGACAGTTAAATTCCAGTGCGATCTCCTCTGCAGTGTCATAGTCCACATCCTGGTTGACCGTCACCATGGTTCCCTTTAAGAAGAGCTTTTTCACGATCTCGGCAGGCTGAACCTTCATCTTTTCTGCCAGCTCCTTGATGGTGAGAGAATCCGGCAGTACGATGGTCTTGATGGTCTCTTCCTTCTTCTCCTGTGGCTGCTGCGGCTGTTTTTTCTTCTTGCCGCCGTTCTTTTCTAGGTTTACATAACGTTCCTGCTTTTTGTTGCCGAAGTTATCCTTATTCTGTCCCTTGTTCTTCTTATCGTTCCTGCGGGTGTCTCTGCGATCCTTGCCACCGGTCTCTTCCACAGAAGATACGGCATTCTTATTAAATCTGTTGATCTCCTGATCTAATTTTCCCCTAGATTCTTTCTGGCGATTCTGACCGACTCTGCCGTTACCTCTACCGCCCTGGTTATAATTGGAAGACGCTCGATTACCCGGACGATTGTTCTGATTCTGCCGATTATTTTCTTCATTCCTTGGTCTCCTCTCATTCTGTCTGTCGCCGCTCTGTGTTCTCAGCGGACGATCCCCCTGCGGTCTTGCCGGTCGATCTCCCTGTGGTCTCATTGGACGATCTCCCTGCGGTCTTGCCGGTCGATCTCCCTGTGGTCTCACTGGACGGTCTCCCTGTGGTCTTGCTGGTCGATCCCCCTGCGGTCTCATTGGACGGTCTCCCTGTGGCCTTGGCCGGTTCCCCTGAGGTCTCGCGGAACGGTTTGCACCCTGGTTCTGACCGTTTCTGCGATTGTTATTCGGCTGCTTACTGTTCTGCGGGTTGTATACCGCTGTGATACTCGCCTTTTTCTTCGGGCGCTCCTGCGGATGGTCTGATCCCGTATCCTTTGCAGGCTCTTTTGCCCCCTGTTCTTTTGCTTTCGGTTCCTTTTCCGACTGTTCTTTTTCCGGTTTTTTCTCTGCCGTCTGCGCTTTTTTCTCCTCCGCCGGAGCTTGTGCGCCCTTCGCAAATTTTTTCTTTACAACAGAAATCACATCATCCTCAATGGAGCTCATATGACTCTTCACCTCTATATTCTGCTCCGATAAGTAATGTAATATTTCTTTTGACTGTATATTTAACTCTTTTGCAAGTTCATGCACTTTGACTTTTGCCATTCTATTCCCTCCGTTATTCAATTGTTTCACTGATCTTTATTTTTTCTTCCACTGCTTTTGCAAGCCCGATATCTGTGACCGCAAGCGACGCCCGGTACTGTTTTCCGATACAATGACCTAATTCTTCCTTCGTCCCGTACTCATAAAATGGTACTTCATAAAAGGCGCACATATTACGGAATAATTTTTTCGTATTCTCCGAAGCGTCCGCAGCGGCAATCACCAGTCCGGCATTTCCTGTCTTGACTGCTTTTTCCGTGGAAAATTCTCCGCTTAAAACCTTTCGTCCTCTCGCCGCAAGTCCCAGCATCTGCAATACCTTATCATTTTTCAATGGTTTTCATCTCCTCACTGAGCTGTTGGTAGATCTCTTTGGGTATTGCCGTCTTCAGGGAACGTTCCAGCCCCTTTGACTTTTCCGCCTTTTCCAGGCAGGAGCTGTTCGGACAGATATAGGCTCCCCTTCCGTTCTTTCTGCCGGTGGTATCCAAAACGATCTCATTTTCCTCTGTCTTTAAGACCCGGATCATCTCACGTTTCTCTCTCATCTCACCGCATCCGACACACTTGCGCACAGGAATCTTTTTATTCGCCATATCTGTCTTCTTCATTCCCCTCTAAGCTGTCCTCCGGTATTTCCGGGTCCGATTCTTCATATTCTTCTTCGCCCTCGAAATCACCCTCGGCGTATTCTTCGTTCTCGTCGTAATCGCCTTCAACGTATTCCTCGTTCTCGTCGTAATCACCTTCGATGTACTCGCCGTTTTCATCGTAATAGGACGTCTCATCCTCATAGTAATCATCTTCATACTCATCTTCGTAGTCGTTCTCATAGTCGATGAAATCTCCGGCCTCTCTTGCCTGGCTCTCACTCTTGATATCGATCTTAAATCCGGTAAGTCTGGCTGCCAGTCTGGCGTTCTGTCCCTCTTTGCCGATGGCTAAGGACAACTGATAATCCGGTACTACGACCTTTGCCGTCTTTTCCTCATCATCTGCGATTACAGAAATGACCTTGGCAGGACTTAAGGCGTTCTGAATTAAAAATGCAGAGTTCTCACACCAGTTGATAATGTCGATCTTTTCCCCCCGAAGCTCGCTTACAATGGCATTGACTCTGGCTCCGTTCATGCCGACGCAGGCTCCCACTGGATCCACGTCCGGGTCATTGGAGTAAACGGCGATCTTGGTTCTGCTTCCCGCCTCTCTGGCAATGCTCTTAATCTCCACGATCCCGTCCCGGACCTCCGTTACCTCGGACTCAAATAATCGTTTCACCAGTTCCGGGTGGGTTCTGGACACCAGGATCTTCGGTCCCTTGGAGGTGGATTTTACTTCCAGGATATAAAGCTTAATTCTCTCCGTCGGCTTGAATACCTCGCCCTTGATCTGCTCGCTCTCTGTCAGGATAGCATCCACTTTTCCGAGGTTGATGCTGACGTTCTTTCCTATATAACGCTGTACCACTCCGGTAACCACGTCCCGCTCCTTGCTGTAATATTCGTCAAAGAGTACCTTTCTCTCCTCCTCGCGGATTTTCTGCAAAATGACGTTTTTCGCATTCTGCGTTGCGATACGTCCAAATTCTTTGGATCTCACCTCAATGTTAACGATATCCCCCACCTCATATACGGAGTCGATCATTTTCGCATTGGCAAGACTGATCTCAAGACAGTCATCCTCCACCTCTTCCACCACGGTCTTTTCCTGATATACATGAAATTCACAGGTCTGTGGATCAATGTTGACTCTCACGTTTTCGGATTTCCCGAAATGATTCTTACAGGCTGTTACCAAAGAGTTTTCGATTGCCTCTAAAAGCGTATCCTTACTGATATTTTTTTCCTCTTCCAATATGTTTAACGCTTCTAACAACTCATTGTTCATTTTTTTACTTCCTCCCATTTAATTTGTTATTTTACGCTAAAAATCAAATGCTAAACGAATCAGAGCAATGTCCGTTTTTGCAAAAGTTAATTTTTCGTCCTCTTCCGTCTGGATCGTAACGTTTTTTTCATCGTAATCTGTTAAGATTCCATAAAATTCTTTGCTTCCGTTGATGGATCGGTAGGTACGGATCTCCAGTTCCTTCCCCATACTGCGGACATAGTCTTTTTCCTTTTTGAGAGGTCTGCCAAGTCCCGGCGAACTCACTTCAAAAATATAGGAGTCCTCAATATAGTCCTCTCTGTCCAGAATCTCATTCATTTCTCTTGCCACGGTCTCACAGTCATCCACGGTGATACCGCCCTCTTTGTCTATATAAGCACGGAGATACCAGTTACTTCCTTCTTTGACATACTCCACATCCACTAATTCAAAATTGTACTTTTCCAAAATTGGAAGAATCCATTCTTCTGTCTGCGTTTCATACATCTGTTTTTTTGACATACTCACACCTTCTTTCTATATTCAGTTGTCTATGGCTGTCACGGGATCTCTGCCTGATTCCTGGGAATCCGCACCTGGGGGCTGTGTGAACAGTCCGATCCCGTCTTTGCCCTACATAGAATTGAGAGCGGACATCTGCCCGCTCTCAATTCCAGTCATCTAAGTATCGTAATAATCATAGCACTTGTATTTTGAAAATGCAAGGTTTATTTCCAGATTCTAACTGTCATGTAACAGAACTTCGCCACTTTTTTCACACAATCTTCAAAAACTACACAAAATTTCTTCACGATTGCTGACTATAATGTGAATACATCAAGGACAAAACCTTGTACAAATTCTTTTTCATAATTACCCGCAGGAACCTAATCCAATTCCTGCGGGTCTCCTTTTTTTTCGGCATATGGCAACTATTAAAAATTATAATCAACCAATACCGAATCCTTCCCCTTTAAATTATAAAATAAATATTGTATAATTATTGCAACTACATAAGAAAAGGGAGCGTGATGTTTTATGCCGCCAAAAACTCCTAAAGGAGGTCCTTCTAATTACAGTTCTGGCGCAAGAGGTCCTAAACCGAATACTGGATTTAGACAGGACGGCGCAAGAGGTCCTAAGACAAGACCCTCTAAACCGCCAAAAAGATAAGAGCCTTGCAGGCTCTTATTCTTCCCCAGCATATTCTTTATCATATTCCTGTGTATCATAAAATTTTATCAGAACATCATTTTGAACGTCATAATACTCACAGATTGCCTGTTTGAACATCCTTTTACCAAGTTCCTCATTTATATCATCTTCAAATAATTGCTTTATTAAATCTGTATTATACAATACAAATTCTTTATTTTTCATATTAGGAGACGGATATAATCGGATTAGCCCGGCAGTTACCAATTTTCCAGAATGTTCGATCTTAATAATGCAATTATTTATATCGACAATCACATCTGTTTCAAACACATTACGCCAGACATCACTGTATTTATATTCTGTAGGTCTGTTCATCAATTTATTTAATTTATTCATTATACATCTAAAAATAAATTGACCAAACGAATACCACAAAGCTATCACGCCAATGCTGGCAAAAATGTTTACAATAAAATATTTTATCACAAAATCTATATAATTAAATTTTGTAGCTGCAATAAATTCCTTTAACTCGTCTCCATCTAATGTAAGATATTGTGCAAATAACGGTATATCTTTATGCAATATACATATGTTCACGGAAAACACAACTAAACAAAACACTACGCATTCAGCAAGTTCAACAGATTTATCTTCTTTGTTCACTGGAACCGGTCTTATATGAGAATTGAAAATCACGTTAAGCGCCGCCGGCAATGTAAATAACAGCAAAAAATAAATATTTTCTGTAAAAAACATTTTTCCAACTCCTTTCATCGCTATTATACGACAAAAGAAGTGTGATATCTACCCTTTAATAATCTTCACTATTGCTTGTGTTCTTGAAAGTACAAATCGGGCTGACGCAATCCCAGTCTGTCGAATGGCATATATTCCACCGTCCATACCATTGGTATGATCCAGACAGCATTTTCGCAAAAGTGATCCATTAAATGTTTTCGCAATCGCGAGCAATAACAAGGAAAATAAAAAATGCCACAAACCGTTTAAAATAAGGTTTCCAGCACTTATAGGGTTGGGCTATTCAATTTCATGAATAAACAGTTCGTAGGGGAATCGAACCCCGCTGTAAAGTGCTGAAAATATAGTAAAATCAATGGTTTTAAACATTTTTGTTTGATTACTTCTGATTACTTTTTGATTACCTTCCTATTTTACAAACCAATAACATTGTTAATCATTTCTGCCTTTTGTAAATCATTCTTGCGATTTTTGTAATAATATTCCTTTGTTGTTTTTATATCTGTATGACCCATCTGCTCAATAATGAGCGATTCATCTACGCCACTATCAATAAGAATACTTCCATATGTTTTTCGTATCTTATGTGGAGATTTTGTTACAACTTCTGTTTGTTTACAAATAGTTCTTAGCCTATTTCGAAATATGTATGTCCTTATTCTTTCTCCATTTCTTTCAAAAAGGAATTCTCCAAAGGGCGATAAACTCCTAATTTTACGCAATATCCATGTACAGCTATCTGGAATAAATATATCTCTTATTCCTGCTTCCGTCTTAGGAAAGTCTCTCACTTCAAAAATTCTTTCGCCACTTTCGTTTTCATAGCAGATCTCCGTACGCCTTACATGAACAACATTTTTTTCTATATCGCACGTTTTTAGCCCTGCCAGCTCTCCGATTCTCAATCCGGTCTTAAACATCAACAAAATCCCTAAATTTAAAATATCCTGGTTTTCTTCAAGATAATTTGTTATCCTAGGAAGTTCGTCTTGCATGAACACCTGCTCTTCATCTGCTTTTACATTTTTACGAAATGACTTTTTGGAAATCTCAATATCTTTCACTACTTCGGTGATACTGAAATCGACCAGTTTCTTTTTCTTGGCAAGTTTAAATATACCAAAAACTAATGTTCGCAAGTTACTAAAACCTTTTGCCGTTAGATTGTAAATATGTATTGAATCAAGCATGAAACTCTCCACGTCATATTCAGTCAAAGATTTCAATTTTCTCTTTCCAAATTCTGCAAAACATTGCTTGTATTGTCTTTTGTATCTGTCCTTGGTAGATTTCGATACCTCCTCCCTAAGCACTTTGGTTTCTAGCCATTCATAAAAAACATTTTCCACAGTCGGATTTTCTTCCTCTTGCTTCCAGTATTTTATGACAACATTTTCAATATCTTCCTGTAAATTACGCTTTTTCAATACACGACCTTTAGTTTTATCTGGCAAATATGTATACCATTTTCCGTCTTTTCCTTCCCATATTTTATATGGATGTTTCTCTAATACTTCCTTTCTCTTCTGCATCTCAATTTTTTCCTGCACAAGTGCTGTATCAATCATACCATTTTCAATAGCATATTTCAACAGATCGGCATCTGACATTGAGACATTGCCCATATAAAAGATCCCTTTCTTCGCCTATATAGTATCTTTCGCATGTTTTTGTTAGTATATCTCTTTCTTCTCTGATCATCCTATTCTTCCATCCTTGTATTATAGAGTAGGCATATATATTCCTATCAATTTGTTTTGGAATTATCCCAAAATCTTCTAAAGTAATTTGTTTCATAAGCCAACCTTTTGCCCGTAGCGTTCAAACTCTATCACCCACACCCAGGGATTCGCATCCCATCCATAGTGGGCAAGGTCGGATTTCTTGAGGGTGGAGGTCCATAATTGTGAAAACGCATATCTCCGCTCCTCACCATTCAGCACAAACGGATATTCTGTTTCAACGCCCTCTCTGTCAATTTGGTCAGACGTAATATCCTGCAACCGCTCCACCCTTATATCTGTAACACGTAAGAAAATCCGTGCGGCTTCCTTTGGCATGTGGATGGATGGGCGCCACTTTGGCAGATTACATATATGACCATCAAATTCATATGTACTCACTCCGTCTGGGTAATCTGCTTTATAGAGGAAATACCCAGCTTCCCACCAATTTCTTTCATAGCATCCCCATGTTTCTCGGACATATAGAAAATCTCCCGGTTTGCAAGGTGCTTTCCAGTAAAGAGCATCTATTTGCTGTTTTCCACTTGAATCAACGAATACATCATAGTCATTATAAAAACCTGCATACCAATTCTTATAGTCGTTATTCAGATGATCTACAATAGCATAAAATTGATCTCTGCCATGATATTCAGGATAAGATTTCCCTCTATGTACTGCCAGCCTTGCAACCATCGTTCTCTCGTCCAATATCGCTCGGATCTTATCTGTATTAAACAGAATCGGCTTGGCTATGCTTAATACTTCTTCGCTATTCATCTTCTTTACTCCAATCTATTTTTTGACCGCATTCAGGGCAATAGTCATATCTATCATAATCAATCTCGTAACTTTTCCCGCAGTTAGGGCATTCATACATGTCGTATATCAAGTTTCCTTCATCGTCATATCCGTCACCATATGTATTAGGAATCTTCGGTACTTGCTTCTCTACCGCTTCCCGGCATTTCTCCACGGTGCCGATTACTTTATATTTTTCTATTTCTGCCTCTAACTCCTCTATGTATTCATCCTTGTGGTCACAGTTAGGGCAAATTTGTGTAGAAGTATTGGCAAATATATTTTTTATTCTTGGATTCGTTTCGCTCGTATGCCAACGCTTCAATTCTTCTATTTGTGCCCTAATCTCCTCCACGGTGCCGATTATTCTGTATTCTATTAGAGAATCAAACTTGTTTAGCCAATCTTCTTTCAAAGCCTTAAATTCTCCTAATGTTCCGATTTCTCGGTACCGTTCCAACTCATCTGCATCGTCCTTGACATTTTTTACCAACTTATAAATGGCTTCCTGCTCCTGCATTGTCATGATTCCACCTCCAACAATTTCTTGTTAGTCCACCTATTTATCTTCGCCGGATCAAAATATTTTCCGCATTCCGGGCAACTGGGGAGCAGATTCTTCCTGTACTGCGATTCCATTTCTCTAAATACCCTGTTTCTACACATGCGTTTAAATTCTTTATCAGCTTCTTGGGCGTAAATAGATGCTTTTTTTCTCAATCTCTTAATGTCATCATTGTACCTTTCATAGTCTCTACACACCGTCAAAAGTGCTTCAAACGGCTCCACAACTGCTCCGCAATCTGTACACATTACAATCCTGTTTACCGTATCCACTTCATAATGAGGCCTATTACATTGGCACAGCTTTTCTCTTCCCCTGTTTACTCTAAACAGCTCTATACTTACTGGTTTCTTATTCTCAGCACTCATATATTTAATCTCCCACCTCCGCTTCTGACTGTAGCCATTCATAATTCTATCTTTCCACTCATCAAATCCGGCAATAGAGCATCTCTTAATTTAACTAAATATCTATCTTCCATCTGTTACCTCGCTTTCTTTAATGCTATCTTTTGCCGCATAAAGCATATCTGATAACGCCTGCGCATATCCATCCCGATAATAATTTGCCTTTGCAACTTCAATAGATTGTTTCTGCGAAGCTCTCTGCTCCAACTTAAAAGCTGTATTTTCGAGTTCCTCATATTCTTTCTCCGTCATTCTTTCACCTCCGTCAATCCGTCCAAGGCATAGCATCCGGCAAGCCCCTCCAATTTCACAACCACAGCTCCGCATACGCTATATGGCTCACTGGCAATCTCAAATACCCTGCCTTTGTTCTTATCTGATACATGATACTTGTCATTCATCACTACCTTTTTACCTTTCACCATTTTTCTCACTCTCCCTTCGTCTCATACCCGCCACATCCATTCCAAGCCGGGCACTCTTTCCCGTCGTTATAAGGACAATCATCTTCTCCGCAAATGTTTTGCTGGTATGCCGTGGGTAATGGCTGCCATGCCGTCACAATTCCTGTATTTATAGGCGCTCTTACAACTTTCGGGACATCACCTCTATGAAAGTCAATTTCTTCCTTCATATATCTGGCGGTCATAAACCACACTAAGATAAACCAACTTTTATAATCCGGATTGTACCATCCGATAGTTTCTCCATATTTTGTCATAACCAGATACTTCGGGCAGAATGCTCCTTTATGCCTTGCATTTTCCGGCACACTCTCTGGACTGCATGGTATCCATCCAGTATGTGCATTTTTTGCACACACTCTATACTCGGCGGCTATCTGCTCAATAATTTCTACCGCTCTGTTTCCTGCATCATCATCTATAATAATACTCTCTTCTTTTAACTGATTTATAATCTTCTCAAACACTTCCTGCATATTGCCCCATCCTTTCTGCTATTGCCTACATAAAATCAAATATATCCATCTGACCTGATTTCTCCGGCTTTGGTTCATTCAACGCTTTTTCAAGTTTTTCTCTGCATTCTTTAAATCTATCCAGATATATAGCGCTCCACTCATGCCGGCGCATATCCACTAATGAATCTTTTTCAATAAAATTTTTAAG
The DNA here is from genome assembly GCA_958428365.1 of uncultured Lachnospiraceae bacterium. GTDB lineage: Bacteria > Bacillota > Clostridia > Lachnospirales > Lachnospiraceae > Maccoyibacter. The sequence goes on from CAUAFT010000005.1 coordinate 213,760, forward strand.
TCCACTCACATAGGAGAGAACATTGGCAATGTTTATCTCCTCTGCGGTCTTTTTATCTATTCGCCAGCCATTACGCAAAAGATACTGATAATTCTCATCTTCAAGATAAATGGCAAGCGACTGCCTGGCATGTTCTCGGATTTCGTCTGTTCTGGCCATGTAATTGTTCTCTACTTCTTGCGGAGTTTTTCGATAATAGATAGATGGAAAATACTCCAGTTCTTCCAGCCTTTTTTTATCATTCAGGATATGATTCCTTACTAGATTCAGGTTGAATCCATCCGCCCAGTTCGGGTCCTGCCCTCCATGTTCATAAAGATGGTCCCATCTGGCAAAACCTTCTACAAGTTGTTTTTCTACTAGGTTCTTTTCATCTTTCATGGCATCACCCCCGGTATATCCAATAACGACATCTGCGTATCATTACAGTAATTCATCCAGAGCACTTCTGTCCTCTTTACGCCTCCTTCGGCCGTCGTTTCTTTATATGCCTTGCTCCATCCTTTCAGATAATCGTTATATAGGTCGTTATCATATCCTGAAATCATAATCTTTCCCGGATGCTTTACAAGGATCCGTAAAAGCTCCTCATGCTCTGTGTCTTCCATCTCATATTTATAAAGATAGTTTTTACGGGTTCCATGCAGATACGGCGGATCTATGTACATGAATACATCTGCTGTATCGTACCGGCTTATCAGTTCCAATGCCGGAAGGTTTTCAATCTGTACTCCTTTGAGCCGTTCCGCTGCCTGGATCATTGTGGTTGGAAGTTTGCGCCATGCTTTAGCCGGATTCGGAGAACTCGACTGCTGCCCACTTTTAAACCCGTTATGATAGAGGTTCGCACATCCGAATCCCATCCAGCAACGCACGCAGAATCTTCTTGCCTGCTCAACCTCAGAATCCGTTTTTTCATAAGCGAGGTCATACTCCTCTCTCGCATAAGGTGTCAGTTCAATCAACCTTTTCAGTTCCTCTGGTCTATCTCGCAATACCCAGAAGAAGTTCACTACTTCCCCGTGTAAATCGTTGACCGTCTCAATGTGGCACCGCGGCTTATTCAAAAGTACGGCCAAGCTCCCGGCAAACGGCTCTACATAGACGTTGTGCTTTGGAATATAGCTGATTATCCAATTTGCAATCCGGTTTTTGGCTCCCGGATATTTCAATACTGTTCTCATGGCGACACCTCCAGCATATCGAATATGTTCCGTTGGCCTGTTTTCTTGTCCTCTGCTCTCATGGATACCTCGCCATAATTTTCTACAAGCATTTCATTCTTTGCCCGCTCGTAGAAATTCCGGTCAATCTCAAATCCATAACTCGGTCTGCCAAGTTCCATCGCCGCCCGGAGCGTTGCCCCACTTCCACAGCA
>CAUAFT010000006.1 GCA_958428365.1 uncultured Lachnospiraceae bacterium
GTAATTTTATCTTACATCAGTTTGAAGGTTTACACAAACTTTGGGATACTCCCCCGTTACGTTACATCGGTAATATTTTTATCCGTAACGCAAAACAGGAGTCGTCCAATGACGACTCCTGTCCCTTTGTCGGATTCTCTAGAATAAATCTACTCTTCCGGCAAATTTTTCGTTGATTACATAATATGCGGAAGCATCTTCCGGTTTTAAATACAGCTTCAGAGATTTGATGGTGGAAGCTCTGTGTCCTTCTGCCACAAATGCGTCTGTCACTCTTTTCTTCACATCCTCAAGAGATGACTGCTTTCCGTAGAACTCTACGAATACTTCTGCAGCGCTCTCCTTTTCTTTGGTCTGTTTATTCTTAGATCCCGGTTTGCGTCCAGGTTTTTTCTTCGGTGTCTCTTTTTTCTCTGTCTCCGCCTTTACAGGCTCTTTTACCGCCGGCTTCTCTGCCGCCTTTTCCACTGGTTTCACATCTGCTGTCTTAGTCTCCACTGGTTTTACGGCTGCTGCCTTGGTCTCCGGCGCTTTTACATCTGCTGTCTTGGCATCCGCCGGTTTTACTTCTGCCGCTTTGATCTCTACTGGCTTCGTCTCAGGCTTCTTCACACTATTTTTTTCGTTCATACGTTCCTCCTACTCACAAACTAAAAACTTCTCCATTGCACTTAAAGCTTCCGCCTCATCCTCACCGTTCGCCACAATATTAATTTTCATTCCATCGGAAGGATTGAACGCCATAATTCCCATAATACTCTTGGCATTGATCTTGCGGTTATCGCTCTCTAATATAATCTCACTGTCAAACCGGCACGCTACCTGAACCAGTTCAGCGATTGGATTATCATGTTCTTTTGCCACATCAGAAACAATAATTTCCTTCTTACTCATTATCCCACTTCCTTAATTATGCTTTGTTGCGTGCCGTCAAAAATCGAACACGTTCATACAGTTATATAATATAGCCAATTCTCCTTATTTTTGCAATATGTTTTTACCATTTCTAGCAATTTCCAACAAGGATTTTTGCAAATCGACTTTTTTTTATGCATTTTTGCGTATATTTTTCCAAAGCTCTCCAAAAACTTTCGTATTATTTCGCTTTTCGTTCTCTTTCGAGTATCTCCTGGAATTCCTTGACGTCTTTTGCTATCTCACCACTTAATGCCAGAAGGCAGATCAGATTCGGTATCGCCATCAATGCATTTGCGATATCGGAGAAGTTCCAGACCACTTCTAAAGTTGTCGTTGCTCCAACATATGCGATCAGAGAAAAAATTATACGATAAATCATATTATATTTCGGTGTTTTTAACAGATACTCCAACGCCTTTTCCCCGTGATACTCCCAGCCAAGGATCGTGGAAAAAGCAAAGAGGGCGATTCCGATGGTGACCAGCACCGCTCCCACCGGTCCCAGAACAGACTGGAACGCCAGGATGGTTAAGTCCGCTCCCGTCACATAGCCCTCCGGGTTGGATGCTGAGATAAAAGATGGATCGGTGGTTCCCAGCACACCGCTGCTGGCGATGCAGAGTCCTGTGATGGTACATACTACAATGGTATCCCAGAAGGTTCCCGTCATATTGATATAACCCTGACGCACCGGATGGTCTGTTGTGGCAGCCGCCGCTGTAATGGCTGCGGAGCCCATTCCCGCCTCATTGGAGAACACTCCTCTTGCCACGCCGTAACGCATGGCGTTCATCATAGAAGCGGTGATCGTACCGCAGAGACCTCCGCCCACTGCTTCCACATTAAATGCCATTTTAAAAATCATCGCCACCCCTGCCGGGACATTCTGAATATTTCCGATGATGACGATCAACCCGGCAATTACATAGAAAATTGCCATAAAAGGTACGACCACGGAGGATACCTTAGAGATCTTCTGGATACCGCCTACGATGATCAATAACGCCAGCACCGTGATCACGATTCCCGTCACATAGGTCGGGACGGAAAAGGTACTCTTGATCGAAGCGGAAATGGAATTTGCCTGCGTCAGGTTTCCAATTCCAAAGGAAGCCACCACGGCAAAAAAAGCGAAGAGCCATCCTAACAGCGCTCCGATCTTTTTATGTTTAAAGGCTTTTTTCATGGTATACATAGGACCGCCGGACATCTCCCCGTCTACATTGACTTCCCGGTATTTGATGGCGAGCATACACTCGCTGAACTTAGAAGTCAGACCGAAGGCTGCGGAGATCCACATCCATACCAGCGCTCCCGGACCTCCGGAAACCATGGCTGTAGCCACACCTACGATATTTCCTGTTCCAATGGTTGCGGCAAGGGCAGTGGTCAGGGCTGAGAACGGGGATACGTCTCCCTCTCCCCGGCTCGTTGTTCTTGCCTCCTTGCTCAGGGTACTCTTAATGGCATACCCCAGATTTCTCCATGTCCGAAAACCGAGACGGAACGTCAAAAAGATTCCGGTTCCCACCAAAAGAACCAGCATCACAGGTCCCCAGACAAAGTCATCCACTTTCTTTAGTATTTCTGATAACATTTCCATATTTCTTTCTCCTTCCTGATTGCTCCAAAACAACGGGTTTATCCGCAAAAGACGAGACAACCCCCGGCTGTCTCGTCTTTGAGCAATTCACAGTAACATTAATATTTTAGCACATTAACGCAATGTGTCAAGTTTTCTATTTTAAATAAGCATAAAAGATGTTTCCCGTCCCTGCAAAGAGGGTGTTCGCTTCCTCCAGGCTCTGCCTTTGCACGGTTCCCGTGGAAGGCTCATAGATGGAAACACTGGAAGCGTCATATCCGCATAAAAGCACTGCCTCACTTCCATTCATCGCCAGTACCGGCGTTCCGCTGCTGATGTAATACAAGACCTGTTCCAGGCTGCAGCCGCTTAGATCCAGCACCTCACATTCCTGCAACGCCTCCTCTAAGATCTGCTTTGTGGACTCCCCTTCTGCCAGAAGCGTTCCCACATCCAGGCTCAGTCCCTCCCTGGCAAGGAGCAGATTCAACGCTTTTTCCAGCGAACTGTCTCCGTCTGCCTGGGTTCCCCCCTCGATCAAAGACTCCTGCGAGGTCTTTTTCGCCCGTTTCCAGATATACTGCTGCCTATCTCCCACAACGACTCCCATCTTCTCATCGGCGGCGCGGACCGCCTCTGCCGGGTCCTCGGATCCTTGCACCACATATCCGGCAGCATAGGCATAATACCGCCCCTTGCTGGTGATCTGTAAGGAAACCTCCTTGGGATTTTCATGAACGATCTCTTTGGAGGTCAGCAGCTTATACTTCGTCTCCTCCGCCTCCTTCGGCAGTTCTATCTGAATCTGAGTCTGATGACTGTCATCCGTGGAGGTATGGATCGCCATCTGTACCGCTTCCCCGTCCTCGCTGTTGACGATGGTATCCTCCGGCGCCTCCTGATAGATCCCGTCAGAATACTGCATTCTTTCCAGATAGATGGTGTTGCCGTCAATGCGGACGGCAGATACATAATAGCCGGATTTTTCATAGGTCTTGACCACCTGAAAATCCTCCTCCGTATCGAGAATCCGTACCTGATACATCGGTATCACCTGATTTCCCGCTGCGTCCCCTGCCATATCGGATTTCCTTGAAAGTCCATAGATGAAATCTTCGCCGATAAACCCAAGGGCGCGTATCTCCTCTCCGGATCCTGCCTCTACCTCCTGAATATCCCCGGTCTCCAGGTCTTCCAGATGTAAAACGCCCTCTTTTTCACCGTCTGCATAGGCAATATAACGTCCGCTCTGGGATACGGCGTAGTCTCCCGCCTGCAGATCCTTCATCTTTTCCGTCACTTCCAGGCTGTCGGGATCGATCTGGTAGAGGATCCCCCCCGCAATGAGGAAGAACTGCTTTTGATTATTCTGGTATGCCAGTTCCCCCAGATCCTCCTTCATCACCTGGTAAGAGGTCTGAACCGGAACAAAAATCTCCTCCTCCACGGTATTGGTCACCGCGTCATAGCGGCAGGCGCTGATCCCGGTTCTTCCCTCATGAAGCCCCCGGTTCATATAACCATAGACAAGGAACTCTATACTGCCCCCCTCATCCACACTCACGATCCTGATATCATGCTGGTCGTAATTCTCACGGCTGTCCGCTTCCTTGGGATCGGAACGGAAGCTGAATACCCGGACCATCTGCCCGGTATTCTGATTATAACTCCACAGATCTCCCTCCTGTACAAAGGCGGCTATGGTCTCATTCTCATTGGAAGCATAGTTCACATCCTTAGACCGGATGCCCAGCTGGATGTACTGGTCATAGACACTGCTCTCATCCCCGGTAAAGATCCGGTTCATGGTCCGCTCGTAATCCAGCAGATAAGTTCTTGCGCTGGTGTAGCGCACCCGGTAATACTCCTCCACATTGTAGTATTCCGTTCCCTCTTCCTCCGAGGCAACGACATATTTCAGAGTGATCACATTGCTGGTGCTGTTGATCTCCTTCACGGAGGGAATCGGCTCTGTCACCTGATGACACGGAAAATCCGCCCAGGTAAGCTGCTTTAAGGAGGAATGGATCGTTACCTTATTCAGACTGGAATTGTCCGCCGAAGCATCGGGTTCCAGATAAGTCGCCAGAGTTCCGCTGGTCTCCTCATTCATGGAGGTGTCGTGGAAATCCATAACAAAATCCAGACTCTCCGCCACATAGCTGTCCACCGGCTGTATGAGTCGGGTATAATAATAGATCTCCTTAGAACCCTGTTCCAGCTTCAGGATGAACAGATATTCCTTGCCCTCCTCAATGATATTCTGAACCTTAATATCCGCCTTCAGCTCCTCCTCTTTCACCGAATAGTCGGAAACCTCCGCCTCCGCCACAAGACGTTTCGTGTCCATACTGCGAATCTCATAGCTGATCCCGTCGATCTCCTCCCCATATGTCTTCGCCCGCACCGGAAGCACCCGGTCTTTTTCCAGGGGCGTGATACTGTCTCTCATATATACGGCGTCCATCTGGGAAGTATGACCGTACAGCTCATTGATCTGCTGATCCCCATAAGATAACGAGATCACCGGCAGGGATGCTTTTGCCATGTTATCCGTCGTATCCTGATTGGAATGTCTGTTCACCAGCCCAACGATCAATATCGTCACGAGAAATGCGCCGATCAAAGCAATGATTTTAATTTTTCCTTTCTGCACAAGCCTGTCCTCCCTTTCCTTAAAACAGTGCGCCATGCCATGCATGACGCAACGCTTTCTTATTGTATACAGTTTTCCCCAAAAACTCAACTACTATTTTACCACCAGCGGTTACAGCGGCGGCGTCTGCAGCGTCTTTTATACATCTCATTGTACAACAGTACCTCCACTAGATCAGAGAGACCTCCTCCGGAATTACTTCCCCGGAACTCACTGCTTTCCATGTCCTCCTCTTCCCCGTCCTGCATTTTATCCATGATGTTTTTGCATACGCGCTGAAGCATCATTTTATCCGGGTACTCGTCGAACATCAGACTTCCTTCGTATTCCATCTTGTCGCACTCTTCATCCACAAATTTCTGGATCCTCTTTACTTCTTTCGGATAGAGTTCTTTCATCCTATCCAGATCTTTTTCATACTCCATCTCATTCAGATAACTGCTCTGCATCTGCATCGGATACGGCATATAGAATGGACTGCTCTGCTGCATGTAAAACCATGGTTCCTTATTGTTGTAATCCACGCTGCTACTCCTGGAAAATCATCTCTATACTATATGCATACTTTTAAAAAAAGTTCTGCCGCCGGCTCTCTTCCATGGCTGCTCCCCGCCCCGGCGTTCCTCTTCTCCCGAATCAGCGCCAAAAACTCATCCATCGTATAGGTCTTTTGGGCAGGTATTCCAAAATGAACTCCGCAAAGCTCTGCTCCGCGGATAAAGTAATCCTCTCTGGTCAACGCCTTTCCATGGGTGTGCTCTTCCAATGCCGCACAGATACGCAGAATACGGCTCTGCTTCATAAACATCCCCGGTTCTTCCCTCTCCTCCATTCGTAAAATTCTGGAGACATAGCGCTGTATCTGCCGCTCATACTTTTCAAGCCCCGCCCGCTCAAAGCTATAGACAAAGCCCGTCATCTCCCCAAATACCTTCATTGCGTCCTGATATCCCGCCAGGATATTTCCATCCAGCACATCCCGCTCAAAATTCATCATGGTTCCAAGAGAACGTCCCGGATAGATATAGGTCACAAAGGGTTTATTCAGATATTCCGGGTGACTGGGATTCGGGTTCAGATCCACGGCGATGACTTCATCCGCCCCCATCTTGAGCGCCAGGTCGATGGGCAGATTGTCGTAATAGCACCCGTCCACATACGTCTTATTCTCCACCTTGTGCATGGGAAACAACGGGAAGATGGCAGAAGAACACATAATGTACTCCTTTAACATCCCCTCCGGAATATCTGCGATCCGAAGCTCCAGAGGTCTTAACGGCGACACCTGTACGGTCACCAGCCCGAAATCTATCCCGGAATCCCGGATCTTTTCCTCGTCGATCAGCTCCGCAATGAATTTTTCAAAGGGTGAGACATCGGCTCCCCGGTTGTGAACATATTTTTTCAAAAATGGACGCAGGGCGTCTCTTTGATTATACATGCCTTCAATGGTATTGCTCAGATTGATGCCATCCTCCATGATCTTCTCCATCTCGATGGTCTCCCAGAGTATTTTGGCATTCTCATAGTCGCCGCATGCCATCATAGCTCCGTTGATGGATCCTATGGAGGTTCCGGTTACGATCTGATAATCTATCTTCAATTCCCGAAGCGCCTGCCAGACTCCCAATTCATAGGCGCCCTTGGTTCCGCCTCCGCACAGTGCAATCGCCCGCTTCATAATCGTCCTCCTTTATAACAGTAAGAAAATCGTTCCCGCCACAATAAAAATCAGTCCCACGAAGGCTTTTTTCGACAGGTGTTCATTTAAAAACATAGATGAAAACGCAATGGTCAGTACAATACTCAGCTTGTCGATGGGCACCACTACGCTGGCTTCTCCCAGTTGAAGCGCCCGATAGTAACAGAGCCAGGAGAGCCCTGTGGTCACTCCGGAAAGACAGATATAGATCCCGCTGCGAAAGGTGATGTATTGAAACTGCTTCTGTTTGCCCCGCAGAAAAACGATGAGCCAGGACATCACCAAAACCACCGCCGTGCGGATCGCCGTTCCAAGATTGGACTCCACGCCGTCAATCCCCACCTTCGCCAGGATCGCGGAAAGACTGGCAAAAACCGCCGATAAAAGAGCATAAAAAAGCCATCTTTTGTTCCCGGATTTCTTCCCCTTTCCCGCCTTGGACGCCATCATGTAGGTTCCGATCCCAATTAAGACCATCGCAATGACTTTATATGTTGTGGCACGCTCCCCCAAAAACAAAATAGCGAGCAGCATGGTCAGCACCGTGCTCAGCTTGTCGATGGGAGCCACCTTGTTGACCTCCCCCAACTGAAGCGCCTTGAAATAGGTGAGCCAGGAAGCTCCCGTCGCCACCCCGGAAAGGATCAGGAATAGAAAAGTCTTTTTGTCAATACTGTATATGCTCTCATAGGAGCCCACAAGCTTCACCATAAAACAGGCGCACAAAAGGACAACGATCGTCCGAAGCGCCGTTGCCAGATCCGAATCTGTCTTTTTGATCCCCACCTTTGCCAGAATTGCCGTAATCCCCGCAAAAAATGCAGATCCTGCCGCATAATATAACCACGTCATAATATTACTTACTGTTCTCCCTTCTTCTCTTCGCTTTCTTGCGCAGATACATCTCCATATCCGCCCTCTCCAGCATCACCTGGAGATTCGTCTGTTCCACATCCTCAATCAGATAACTGCCGATACTTGCCGAGATGAGATACTCCCTCTTTTGCTCCTCATTAACCAGCTTCAATTGCTCCTGAAAATTCCGCTCGAACTCCAGATGGCGGCTGTCCGCCACATTTTCCAGCCCCAGGACCACGAACTCGTCTCCGCCAAACCGCATACAGACTTCCTTATCCCGGCAGACGCTCCGCAGGCATTCGGCAATGCTTCTTATCAGGCTGTCCCCCTGCCTGTGTCCATAGGTGTCGTTGACCTTCTTTAAACCGTCGATATCAATAAAGCTCATGAACATATTTCTTCCGCTGCTCTTTGCATAGACTTTATATTCATCCGCATGAGTCTGAAAACCGATCCGGTTGTAAAGCCCAGTGAGGTTGTCGTAGGTGCTCATCTTATCCAGCTTCTCCATGATCCGCTGTAACGCCTGTTTTTCCAGAACGCTCTCAATACACCTTCCGAAATCCTCCAGCCACTGAGAGAGGATCTCCGACTCCATGGAAAGCTCACAGTTGCCTATAATACAGTAGCCGAAGAACTGCTCCTGATAATGCATGGGCATGACAAAATAGATAGTTCCCTCCTCTCCCGGAAGAGAGGACTCCGGCAGGATCTCCCCTTTTTCCAGATATCCGTAGGAGGAAAACTCTCCCTTCTCGTAGATCAGCGGCAGACTGTAGCTCTCCACGTTTCCATCCAGGCTGCCCCATCCGGAAACCACCTTCTTATGACGAAAATGCTGCATCATCCGCTTCGTCATGATCTCCATATTACGGAATACGATATAAAAATAATCTGCATGAAGCTCCGGCGTGAATTTGCGGATAGATTGAAAGAGATCCTCCGTCCGATTGCAGGCGACAAACTGCGTCAGCATCTCATTAAATTTGTTCCGGTACTTCCTCTCTATGGTGGAATGGCGCAGGAATCTTCGTTTCAACTCCTCCGCATCCTCTTTTTCGCTCTCATTACAGCCGCAGCTCTCGGAATAGATCTGCTCCGTAGGGATCTGGATAAAAAGATCTCTGATCTCCTCCGCCGTCTTCGTCATAAGGCTTCCGCAGGCGAGATACCCCATCTTCTCCCTGTCACAGCGAACCGTGGTGATCCTCGGAGAATTATCTCTCGCTATGCGAACATCATCAAATCCTGTTACCAGAATATCCTCCGGCACCCGGTAGCCCATCTCCTGAAGCTGCATGATGGCGCCTGCCGCCATACTGTCATTAGAGCAGACGATCGCCTCCGGCATCCTGTGCATCCGTTCGAACTCCTGCACTGCGTTCATACCCGACTCCACATTGAAATCTCCCGGATAAAACCAGCAGCGCTGACTCTGAATCCCTTCCTTTTCCAGAACATCCAAAAAAGCCTGCGCCCGTGAAATCGTATCGCTGTATCCCTCCGGTCCGTTGATAAAAGCGACCTTGCGAATGCCGTGTTTCACAACGATATGCTCCGTCATACGATACATTGCCTCATAATCGTCAAACCCGATATATCCCATGCCCTCGGTCCTGGCATTAATGGATATCACAGGAACCCCGCTTTCCTTCAGCTTTTGAACAATGTACTTCTGCGCCGGCTGATAATGTATGGTCTCTCTCAAAAGGATCACCCCGTCGTATTCTTCGGGATTCATGAAGTCATAGATCTTAAACGCGCCGCTCTTATAGGCGTCCGTCTGCTGATAATCCGCGTTACAGATAAAGACGAAGATATTCCCTCCATGCTCCTTACCATAGCGAAAAACTCCGTGCATAAATTCCTGTTGGTTGTGATATTCGATTCCACATATAATAACCGCAATTTTTTTCATAATCTGGCTCCTCTATAGGCATGGCGTACTCTATTTTTTCCATTTTAATACAATGTTCTTTAAAACACAATGCCCGTTTCTATCCTCCCAGAATCCTCCTGTAGCCGTAGAGCAGTTCCTTCGGGGATCTTACCTTTTCTTTTCTCTGGGGACAGTCTTTTTTACTGCAGTTTGAACAGATCCCGCACTGCCCATTCAGAGATTTTTCCTGTGAGAGAACAGCCGCATAGATCACGCTTTTTTGGGGGATCAGATACCCCTCCCGATACTCAACCGGAAATCCTGCCTCCCCCGACAGCCTCTCCAGTTCTTCTTCCTTCCCCTCCAAAAAATCATAGCGGGTCACAAACCAGCCGCTCTTTTCAATCTCCCGCCTTCCCTCTTCATATAATAGAGAAAGCATCTCCATAGACAGACATTCCAGCATATACGCCTCCAAAAGCAGATGTTCCGCTTCCAGAGACTCCAGCAGTTCGTCCAGCCTCCCGCCCAGGGTGGCACAGCAGAGAACATATCTCTGATCGATTTCGATTTTTTCTTTCAGATCCTCATCCCACACAAAGGTAAAGACGCCCCGAACCACTTCTTCCATACGTCCCGCTGTCTCTGCAAGGACGCCTGCGTCCTTCTCATCAAAGTGAAACTTCCGTCCCACCTCTTCGATCTGTCTTTGACTCAGCTTAAGTTCCGTCTCTATCCTGTTCATATCTTTCCCTGTCTCTCCTCTTACTTTCATCTTGCGGTTCCGGTCCTTTTGCTTTAGAATAGATATATTCATACAAAGGAGTTATTTATGGAAAAAGAATACATAGAAGAACCGGGACATTCCCATATCCCTTCTGCACAACCTCATGAAAAACATGAGCATGAACACTCACATCACGAAGAGCACACCCACAAACACCAGCACGCCAATACCAAGGCGGTCCTGAACCGTATGTCCCGCGCCATCGGTCATATGGAAGCCGTAAAGACTATGATAGAGGACGGGCGCGACTGCAGTGAGGTGCTGATCCAGATCGCCGCCGTGCGTTCCGCCATCAACAACATCGGTAAGATCATCTTACAGGATCACATCAGCCACTGCGTTGTGGACGCCATTGAGAGCGGTGACAAGCAGGTTCTCGAAGATCTGGAAGAAGCCATCAATAAATTTGTGAAATAGAAAATTCTATGAAATAAGAAAGAATCCCGCCTTGCGGGATTCTTTTTTACGCTTCCTCCTCACACTCATGTCCTGCATAGCAGACCCGGTTCTTCCCTGTCCTCTTGGCGCAGTAGAGGGCTTTGTCCGCCTCCTCAAAGAACTGGCTCGCCATCTCGTACTCCTTGGTATATTCCGCCACTCCGATACTCAGGGTAAAATGGCATTTTCCCGTATCCGTGTCAAATTCCGTTCCCTCAAACTCGCTGCGGATGCGCTCGCCGATGGTTCCCGCCTCTTTCATATTTTTTCCGGGAAAGATCATGGCAAACTCCTCGCCTCCATAACGGGCGCAGAAGTTGTTCTTATCCCGGCTCCGCTCCATCACCGCCACCACCTGGCGGATCACTTCATCCCCAAAAGCATGTCCGTAAGTATCGTTGACTTTTTTGAAGTTATCAATATCTGCGATCAGGACAGAAAAAGGTTCCTTTTTCTCCCCGTAAGTCTTCATATAATATTCCAGTTCCTCATAAAAGGTCTCATGATTGTACAAATGAGTCAGGGAATCTCTCGCCGCCTTTTCGTCCTGAAGGATGAAGGAGACATTCACCTGCTCGATCAGTATATATACAATTATAGCGCTTCCGAAAAAGATCGTCACGTCGATCAATCCGCTTCCCGGCGGCATATAGGGACTGTTAGGTATAAAATAGGCTCTGTCCGCAATATAGAGTCCACAGGATATAATCAACTGTAAGAACGTCATCCACTTATCACGGTACAGCGGCGTCAACATCAACGGGAAGAGCAGGACCACCGCCATAAAAGGCACGCTGGTATGCACCCAGGCCGCCACCGCTGCAAAGAGGCTTACCTCCATCATGGTACACAGCGACATCAGTCTCTGATTTCTCGTGGGAACGCAGCGCTTCAACAGCATTCCGAAAAACAGGGCGATGGCTCCCTGGCCAATCGTCGGTCTGGTCACAAAGAGATAGAAATAATATTCCCTGCTGCATTCCTCATTGGGCTGAAAAAACAGGAACAGAAACAGGGCGCAAATCAGAGTCAAAAGCCACAGTTTCCAGGAGATGGAAATGACCACCCTATACCACTCCTGACATTTCTTCTCGCTTAATTTCTTATTATTCTGAGTAAAAATCGTCTTTTTCTTCATTTATTTCAATAGTCCTTTTTCATATCCGATCATATATTTTTTGCTTTGTAATATTATATTGCAAAATCCCTCTAATTTCAAGAAATTTCCCCTTCCGGAACCTTCTTCTCCTTCCATATTAAGGGATTTTCATAAATTCTTAATACTTTTTATATAAGTTTACCGTTGATTTTTATGTAAAATAGTTTTATTCTTTTCTAGGAAAACTGAAATATCCTATCAGAATCTAATATATAAATAGTGTTTAGAGGTGAAATCATGAAAAAAGTCATTCATTGCCTTTCGGCATTTAAAAACTTTCTGGCAGGCATCAGACAGAAGCTTCCAAAGCTTCCGCCAATGAAGCCGGAAACCCGCAGGAGACTGGATAAGATCATTCATTTTGTGAATCGTTATTCCATTGTATTCCATGCCCTGCTGGCATGTTTTCTTATTTTTGTGATCGAATGTATCTCCAGAAGAAGCCTTTTCTCCGGCATTACTTTTGTGCGTGAACATACCCTGGCGTATTTCTACAACTCGCTGATTATTTTTGCATCGCTCACAATCGTATACTTTTTCCGAAGAAGAGCGCTAGTCCGGGTGATCATCAGCGGCTTCTGGCTGTTTTTAGGTATTATCAACGGCTGTGTCCTGGCGCAGCGCGTCACTCCTTTCGGCTACACCGACCTGAAAATGGTCACAGACCTGCTCACTATGCAGAGTACGAATTATTTTACCGCGGGTCAGGCAGTGCTGGCGGTTGTGGGCGTGACGGCGTTTATCGTCTTCTGCGTCTGGCTCTGGGCGAAGGGCCCGAAGTTCCAGGGACACTCCAACCGCCTGCTGGCATTTTTGTTCGTCGCTTCCTGTTTTATCTGGGTTCCGCTGACGACAGAGGCGGCACAGAATAAAGATATTATTGCTTCTTATTTTTCCAATATTGCTCAGGGATATGAAAACTACGGTTTTGTCTATGGCTTCTCCTCCTCCGTGGTGGATCGGGGCATGAGCAAACCGGAGGACTACTCTGAGGAAAAAATTGAGGAAATCGAGAACTCCGTAAAAACGGAGGAGACCAGCCGCTCCACAGAAGATATGCCAAACATCGTGGTAGTGTTACTGGAATCTTTTATCGATCCTTCGGAAGTGAATTTTCTGGAAACCTCCAGTGATCCGATTCCAAACTTCCACAACCTGGAACAGAACTACTCCACCGGATATATGACGGTTCCAGTAGTGGGTGCCGGTACGGCAAATACGGAGTTCGAGGTGCTGACCGGTATGGGAATCCAGTTCTTCGGAACCGGGGAATATCCATATAAGACCGTTTTAAAGGAGATCGACAATTGCGAGAGTATTGCTTCCAACCTCTCCAAACTGGGCTACGGTACCCATGTGGTACACAACAACGGCGGTAATTTCTACAGCCGTGCCAATGCTTTTAAACTGATGGGATTTGACACTTTTACCAGCAAAGAGCTGATGAATATTACAGAATACACTCCTCTGGGCTCCTGGCCGACGGACGATATTCTGATCGACGAGACGATCAAATCCATGGACTCCACCCCGGATCAGTCGGATCTTGTCTACACCATCACCGTTCAGGGACATGGGGACTATCCGACAGAAAAGATTCTGGAGAATCCTGAGATCCAGGTAAGCGGCGCTGAGGATGAGGCTGCCAATAACCAGTGGGAATACTATGTGAACATGATCCACGAAGTGGATAAGTTCATCGGAAACCTGACAGAGGCGCTGGCACAGCGAGACGAGGACACCATCCTTGTTCTCTGGGGCGACCACCTTCCTACCATGGGATTGGAGGAATCCGACATGGCGACTGGGGATCTGTTCAAGACAAAATATGTGACCTGGAATAACTTCGGTCTGGAAAAAGAAGATGCGAACCTCACCGCCTACCAGCTTCTGGCGGATCTGACTGACAAGTTGGACATTCACGAGGGAACCATGTTCCGTTTCCACCAGAGTCAGCAGAATTCCGATACTTACATTCAGGATTTTGAGAATCTGCAGTATGACATCCTCTATGGAAAGCGCTACTGCTACAACGGCGAGGATCCGTATCCGGCTTCCGATCTTGTCATGGGAATTGACGAGACCAGTATTAAGAGGACCTGGCCGTCCACCGACGGCAAGCTGATGATCTACGGCGAGAACTTCACTCCATGGAGTAAGGTCTTTATAAACGGAAATAAAATCTCCACCACTTACGTCAGCGGCAACTACTTAAAGATCAAGACCGACGATCTGGAGGATGGAGATATTCTGGTGGTGAATCAGATGGGTTCCAGCAACACCATCTTCCGAAGTTCCAACGAGTATGTCTATACCTCCGCAGGGGCTGCATCTGATACCGAACAACAAGAGGATACCAAGACTCCGGCAGTCACCGATGAGGACACGACGAGCACTCCAAATGAGAGCGATATCGAAGATCAGGAATCTCTGATCGACAATATGGATGAAAATGACGTGATAACCGAGATCGAAGAGGGAACGGAGGAACCGGTAACACAGATTCCTCCTGCCACTGCAAAAGAATAAATTGTCATAAGTAAGAAAGAGGGAATGCCAACCGGGCATTCCCTCTTTTTTATTTCTCTTACGCTTCTACTTTTCTTTTTTGCCGTTCTGTTTGAATCTCTGATCCTTATCCACCTGGATCACGGTAAAATACTCCTCCCCCAGATTTTTCCAGACCTCTTTTTGAACGGTTTCTTTGACTTCCTCATCGTTCAGACGATATCCGAACGGCACCACCACATCAAAAATCATGTTCGTGTGTGTCGGTCCTATAACGGTTCTGAAATCATGCATGGATATATGCTCGTCGATCTTCCACAGGATCTGCTGTACGTTATTTTTCAACTGCAATACCTGTTCATCCTTCGTTACGATGGGATCCATATGGATCACAGCGTCACATCTGAGCTTTTCCTTCAGTTCATTCTCGATCAGATCAATGGTATCGTGGGCTTCCATGATATCCTCCTCTGCCGGCACTTCCGCATGAAGCGAGATCATGACCCTTCCCGGACCGTAATCGTGTACGATCAGATCGTGAATCCCCTGTACCAGCTCATAACTTAACACGATCTCTTCGATCTGCTCCACAAACGCCTCCTCCGGCGCCTGTCCCAAAAGAGGATCCAGGGTCTCCTTCGCCGCAGAAAAGCCCGCATAGAAAATAAAGAGTCCCACCAGGACTCCGCAGTAACCGTCGATCTGAAGTCCCGTATACTTTGCCACAAGAGAAGCGATCAATACCACCGTGGTAGCAATGGTATCGCTGAGACTGTCCATCGCCGTCGCCTTCATAGCGGCAGAGTCGATCTTCCTGCTGATACTCATATTATAGAGGTACATGTATATTTTTACAAGGATCGATACCACCAGGATCAGCAGTGCCATCAAGCTGAAATCCACATCCTGGGGATGCAGGATCTTATCCACAGAATCCTTAATAAGTTCAAACGCCATCAGAAGTATCACTCCCGATACGATCAGTCCCGAGACATATTCGATCCTTCCATGTCCAAAGGGGTGATCCGGATCCGGCTGTGCCCCCGCCAGCTTAAAACCGATCAGAGTCACAAAGGATGAACCCGCATCCGATAAGTTGTTGAACGCATCCGCCGTAATGGAAATGGAATGACTGATGGTTCCGGCAAGAAATTTTCCGGCAAACAGAAAAAGATTCAGCAGTATCCCCACGACTCCCGTCAGCATTCCATATGCCTGCCGCACCCTGGGCGAAGAGACCTCCTCTTTGTCTTTGATAAAAATTCTCGCCAGTAATGTTACCATAACTATGCCTCCTTATAGCTGAAACATCATCTCGCAGATCTTTTTCCCGCTTCCGGTTCGAAAGATTCTCTCATAGGCTGTCTCGATGGCTTTTTTCTCCGCTCCATCCTCATAGAGATTCACCAGAAAATCCGCTTCTACCAGAATCTGATAATCCGCTCCCTCTATCTTATCATATGTATGGTGGTGCGCAACCAAAAAAGCGACTCTTTTTTGGATTTTTTGGGAAAATCCGACTTCTCTCAACATCGCCTCCGCAGGAGCCGCCCCCTCCTGTTCCTGCAGTTTTCCATTGGAATATCCGTATTTTTCCTCGGCAGGGCGAATACCGATATCGTGGACCAGAGCCGCCGCTTCCAGCGTCTCCAGCTCCTCCCCCTCTAAGCCTTCCATCTCGCCTATGAGTTTTGCAAGGCTGTGCACCTTGATGAAATGCTGGATCCGTTTTGCATCTCCACAGTTATGGACGATCATTCTTTTATATAATTCCTGTAATTTCAAACCAGCTTCCTCCGTTTCTTAAAATTCCTCTTCCTTCTGATTCAGCCACCGGATCATTTCCTTTCTGCCCTCCTCGGTAAAAGGAAATTCTTTACACTGTTTTTTCTCCTCCTCTGTCTCTTCCCAGCAATAGGGCTGGGGATAGACTGCCGCCGAAAGAACCGGCTCCCCGTCTTTTTCCTGCCGGATGACGCGGTAGCGCATATTTCCGCGGCTTCCGGTGAAGGGCTTTTTGTAGGTGAAATAATTCAGTTTGTAGATGTCTGTGTCTTCTATCATGGTAAGCTCCTTCCGGTGATATCGTTGTGCTGTGGCACGCCATCTGTATTGAATGACAGCCTTCGCAGGGACAGTTTGCGTTTGTCCATATTTTAGCACAGGCGTTGGGAGGATTCAAACATTCTCACACCATGCTCTGAACTGTCATCTCACACGATGTTCTGAACTGTCATGACGTCCATCCTCATGTATCATAACATGGCTTGCGAAAATATCATTTTATAAATAATCTTCACGGATCGGTGTAAAAACATCAATGACTTCCCCGCCCTCAATTACTTTAAAAGAATGCGGAACATTCCCCGGTACTGCATAGCTGTCGCCTGGATTTAATTCATAACTCTTTCCAGCAACCGTCATCAGATACCTGCCGGAGATCACATACCCGCTTTGTTCATGGGGATGACTGTGCTCCGTAGCGAAATTTCCCACAACATAATTCATTTTACAGACCATCGTTTTTTCCCCGACTGCTAATGAGTCCAGATTTACGCCTTTGAACATCCTTTTTTTTGCATCTTCTTTTTTCGTTACCATATGATTTCCTCCTGATACTTGTTAAATTTATAGAGAAACAACGTACTCATATTGCACATCGCACCTCTCATATTCTTCACTTCTGCTGACGGGAACTCTTTGAAATCCATATTTCTCGTAAATATGCAGAGCTGTTTCTAAAATATGGTTAGAAATCAGCGTCAACTTCCTGGCTCCATGCTCAATGGCGTATTCCATGCAAGCCTTGAATACTGCATTTCCGGCACCTCTCCCCTGATATTTTTCATCCGCTGCAAGTTTGCACATCTCCCAGACATGATTGCCAAAAGGAACCACCATACACGTTGCCAGAACATGTTCATCCTCCACTGCAAAAAAAATCATGCCTCCTTTTGCCAATAAGTCATCCACATGACCAAGAATATCTCTGTCTTCCTGTTCCATAACAAAAAATTTCTCTATCCATGCTGTATTCAATCTGATGAAATCCTGTTTATATGCTTCCTCATACCTTACAACTTCCATTTGACAGCCTCCAATTGTTTTGTATTTTCTTGACTAAAGTATATATTGCATAGTAGGATAAGTAAAACAAATATTTTTGATGTTTTTATTAGAAAAGGTGATTTGTCATTATGAACCGATACATAGCTCTGCAAAAAATTATAGAATTGGGCAGCTTTACCAAGGCTGCCAAAGCGCTTGGCTATACGCAGTCTTCTGTGAGCCAGATGGTAGCGTCTTTAGAAAATGAGATTGGTATCAAGCTGCTTACCCGTTCCCGCACAGGTGTGAAATTGACGATCGAGGGGACAGATCTGTATCCTTATATTGACCGATGTCTTTTACAGTATCGGGCAATGCAGGAAAAAATCAATGAAATAAAAGGTCTGGAGACAGGCATGATACGGGTGGGCACTATCACAAGCATTACCTGCCACTGGATGCCCCAGTTGATCAGGGAATTTGAAAAAATATATCCCAACGTCCAGTTCCTTTTCCACCAGGGCGATTACAGTTCCATTCAGGAATGGATAAAAACAGGTGCGGTGGATTTTGGTTTTATTACACCGCCTGCTGTCACAGATCTGGAAATCATTCCTATAAAGGACGGAGAAATGCTTGCTGTACTGCCGCAGACGCATCCGCTCTCCAGCCGTTCCAGCGTAACCCTGGAAGAACTTGCACAGGAACCATTTATTCTTTTGGAAGAAGGACACTACAATGAACCGCTAAACGCCTTTCAGGCAGCAGGATTGACGCCTGATATCAAATATACCATCCATGACGATTTTGCCATTATGACGATGGTGGAGGCGGGTCTGGGTGTCAGCATAATGGCAGAACTTATGCTGCGCCGTAACAATTATAAGATCACCTGTCTGCCAATAAAACCGCCAGTATATCGCAGACTTGCCATAGGCTATAAGGACAAGAACAGTCTGCCGATTGCAAGTAAACGCTTTATTGAGTATCTTGTCAGTCAAAAGGAGCATCTATCGTAAATGCAGAAGTAAAATACAACTTCAACTCCGAAAAAATACCGGATTTAAGCCATTTCAGACTCAAATCCGGTATTTTATATTTTAAACCTATTCACGCTCCTATCAATTTATTATAATTTTTTTGTCGCCTTTAATCATAATTTAAGCTAAGTATTCCTTTCACACTATGCAGTTAATTCTCAATCTTATTCATCTTCCTTTGTATTTCATCCACCAACTCATGTACTGTGGTACATGGACACATCTCTGATGGTTTTGTCTTCCCTTCTCTGATACACTGTTCCAGCTTCTGCTGTGCTATCTGAATTGCCTTTTCTTCATCTCCGGCTTTGCAGAGTTTTACGTACATCTGCTCATCCGCTTTGGAATACTTCTGTCCGGTTTTAGTTTCATATACTCGTCCAAAATCTGAACAACATGTCCAAGAATCCTGAATTGCCGGCATAGCACCGAAGTAGGCATACATCCATATTTCGAAGCATGGATTAGACCAGCCCACCTGTATTCCCTTATTCACTGCTTCTGTAATGATCTCGTCAAACCCCTGCACCTGATCTCTGTCAAACACAATCCACGGGATACGATACTGTGCATCATAAGCAGTAAGTTCCAGACATTTATCAATCATGGTACGTGTCTTTGTCTCTACAACCTTAATAACCAGCTTATTTCTAACATTCTCTGGCAAAGCCTGATGAAGTCCTGTAAAGAAGCAACGCTCTGTAGCTTCTGTATCGGTAACAATCAAGTAATAACCTAATTCCGGCACTTTGAATTGTTTCCTCTGCTCTCGTGATTTTCTGTTACCTGTTCTATCCTTTTTCGCCATACTCAATCTCTCCGTCCCACTCCGGTCGGTACTAAACCAAGGTTCCCTGGACACCTCGCACTCTTAAATATATCAATACTTTTCAAGGAAGGGATTGCACCATACTTTCCTATCAGATAATTCTTCTCATAGCTTTCATCCTTACGGATACGGGAACCATCCTCATCCACAAAGTCAGCCAATGAGTACAACGTAGAAACGCCTCTCTCATCCTTTTCCACAAACCATATTTCATCACGTCGTAACAACTGATTAGACAACTGCCATGTATCATGAGTTGTAAATACAAGCTGGGCATGATTGGTGTTGATTTCCGGATTTAAGAATGTAAGCAAAAAATTTCTTACAAGCAACGGATGGAGGCGGGCATTTAATTCATCAATAAAGAATACACTGCCCTTTTCCAATACTTCCTGTAATTCTGGATATAATGCAAACATTTTCAATGTTCCGGCAGACTCCATCCCCAAAGGGATTTCTGCCATACCATCCGAATCAATCATTTTATGAAGAGCATTAATCTTGTAGATATCCTCTTTTGTTTCTCCATCGTGAGGAACCTTTTCAATCCTAAAATCCTTGATATGCTCGTCAAAAGATGCAAAATACTCTACCACCTTCTGCTGAACATCCTTGTTTTCTACAAATTCCTTCGGTAGTCTGCGGGACATAAAAAAGTTTGTAAAAGGATCACCAAAATCAGCAAATTCATTTGCCAGGAACCAATCTCTGATTGCCTTACACTTACCAACTTTCAACTTCGCCCCCAAAGAAATAATAAGTACCTGCTTTTCAAGCGCAACCTGAATATTATCTCTGCTATTTTTAGGAAATCCTGATAAATCCAGGTCTTCATCGGAAGTTCCACGATAGAATACAGTGCTGTACTTTCTGGCAGTCTTTGCCTTAGAGTTGAACCACTCTTCGGTTACTCCTTCCTTGTTAATGCAGAAACCATAATTATATGTTCTCTCTGATTTATCACCCGGCAAGGTAAAATACACTTCAAAGCTGGATTCAGCACTGGCAGATGTGGAATCGAACAAGAACGGAGTAGGTCTGAATTCCTCAAACTTTTCCTCTTCATCTCCATACTTAAAAGAATCAACAACATAATCAGACATATATTCAAAAGCATTATATATATTAGACTTTCCGCTTGCGTTTGCTCCATAAATGGCAGCAACCGGCAAAATCTTCTCACTCCCAACAGTCACTACTCTATCCGAGAACTCTGTCATCTTCGTTGCGGACAAGTCCAAAGTAGCCTCATCTCTAAATGATTTGAAATTTTTAAAATTAAATTGAATTAACATGATTGCTACCTCACCTTCTTTTCTACTTTTTATTATATACAGTATTCGCAAAAAATCAACATTCAAATTCGGTTTTTTCTCATTTCAATGTATTTTATATAAATTTTACTACTATGGAGGAATAAAACAACCTATCAACTATTTTATCATTTGTGTACCACGTGTATATAACAATCTCAAAATAACGTAAATTATCTTCTATTTATGAATATTCTGACATTTCTTTTGTCTTATTCATACATAAAGAAAAGTCCCAGAAATTCAACATTTCCAGGACCTCTCAATATAATCTTTATCTTAGAAATTTCTAATTAGCAAACACCCTGTGCTAACATTGCATCCGCAACCTTCTCAAATCCTGCAATGTTTGCTCCGGCAACATAGTCGCCCTCCATACCATAACGTTTTGCAGCATCGTCTAAGTTGTGGAAGATATTTACCATAATGCTCTGTAACTTAGCGTCCACTTCCTCAAATGACCAGCTTAATCTCTCGGAGTTCTGGCTCATCTCCAATGCGGAAGTAGCCACACCGCCTGCGTTGGCAGCCTTACCAGGTGCGAATAATACCTTATTCTCCTGTAAGTACTGGGTAGCCTCTAAGGTAGTAGGCATGTTAGCGCCCTCTGCCACTGCGATACATCCGTTGGCAACCAATGCCTTGGCATCGTCTAATAACAGCTCGTTCTGAGTTGCACATGGAAGAGCCACATCACATTTGATGCTCCATACACCGCGTCCCTCGTGGTACTCTGCGCTTGGTCTTGCTGCAGCGTACTCGGTGAGACGTGCACGTTTTACCTCTTTTACCTCTTTTAATAAATCAACATCGATTCCTTCCGGATCATATACCCAGCCTGTGGAATCGGATACGGTAACGACCTTAGCTCCTAACTGCTGAGCCTTCTGTGTTGCGTAGATTGCAACGTTACCGGAACCGGATACACATACGGTCTTTCCTTTGATGTCGTGTCCGTTGCATTTTAACATCTCTTCTGTTAAGTATAACAGACCATATCCGGTAGCCTCTGTACGAGCCAGAGAACCGCCGTAGGATAAGCCCTTACCTGTTAAAACGCCTTCGTATACGCTCTTGATCTTCTTGTACTGACCGAACATGTAACCGATCTCTCTTGCACCTGTTCCGATATCTCCGGCAGGTACGTCAGTGTCTGCTCCTATGTATTTGCAAAGCTCTGTCATAAAGCTCTGGCAGAATGCCATTACTTCACGGTCTGATTTTCCTTTTGGATCGAAGTCAGAACCACCTTTACCGCCTCCGATCGGAAGTCCGGTCAGAGAATTTTTGAAAATCTGCTCAAATCCTAAGAATTTGATGATACCGATATTTACGGAAGGATGTAAACGAAGTCCTCCTTTGTAAGGTCCGATCGAATTGTTGAACTGTACACGGTATCCTGTATTTACCTGAACCTGTCCCTTGTCGTCTACCCAAGGTACTCTGAATTTGAACTGTCTGTCCGGTTCGCAGAGACGCTCTAACAATGCCTCTTTGCGGTATACTTCCTCGTTCGCATCGATTACCGGGCGTAAGGATTCCAATACTTCTGTAACTGCCTGAAGAAACTCTGGTTCAGACGCATTTTTTTCGCGTACTCTTGCGAGCACATCATCAACATAGCTCATCTTAAAATCTCCTTTTTCGTGTATACTCATTATGCAACTATTGTATTCCAAACTTTCACAGTTGCGTCGTCATTCCCTATTTTATTATGACTTTTGCAATTTTGCAATACGTTTCCGTCATTTTGACGCTTTAATTCAATAAATTTTTTATTTTGTTCTCGTAGACGATGTATCCGCACTCTCTCAGAGTCTTCAGATAAGCGCTCAAACGCTGGTAGACCGGCTCCGACCTTTCTCCAAACCGATCCCTCTCCAGGCATGCCAGATCGTACACGCTCTTCTTCCCATCCATGGTCTGCCAGATAAAGCTCCCCATCTCCTCCAATTCCACATAGGTCTGCTTCGGTTTCCCTATAAGTATCTGCAAAGCCCGGTTGAAAAAGCCCCGGTTGGGCACAATGATCTCCACATTCCCCCTCTCATTGATCCGGTAATCGTAACAGCTGTTGCGCCTTGGAATATAATCCAGAAAATTCTCTTTCTCGGAAGTTACCCTCTTTTTCATCTGTCTTCCTCCCCTCTCCCTTTACGGATCGCCAGGATCAGCGTTCCTGCCAACAGAGCAAAAATAATCAGTCCGCCCCAGTTGCCAAAATACAGGCGTTCCCCGATGGACGCCAGATCTGCGCCAACGGTGCCGCCGCTTTTGGAAGGAAGAAGCGCCAGTACCGCCAGCAAAATCCCCACAAGCCCTTCCCCGGCAATCAACCCGGATGAGTAGAGGATTCCGCTCTCGATCATCTGCTCCTGTACGTCCTCATCCTCGCCCCGCTTTTTCTCAAACCAGAGCCGGATCAGACCGCCAAGCACCATCGGCGTACTTAAGTGGATCGGCAGGTAGAGTCCAACGGCAAAGGGCAATACCGGGATCTGCAAGATCTCCGCCATAACGGCAATGGCAACTCCCGCAAAAACCAGATTCCAGGGAAGATTTCCACCCGTTACTCCCTCCACCACCATCTTCATCAACATCGCCTGGGGCGCAGGAAGCTGTGAGGAGCCATATCCCCAGGCAGCATTCAGCAAATAGAGAACTCCGCCGATGGTGAGGGAGGTCACAAGAACACTTAGGATCTCTCCGTACTGCTGCTTTTTCGGCGTCGCCCCCACAAGATATCCGGTTTTCAGATCCTGGGAGGTATCCCCCGCCATCGCGGCTATGATACAGATGATGGTGCCGATGGCAATGGCAGACACCATACCCTTTGCGCTTCCGCCCTCCTGTCCTTTTAGAATAGAAGCTGTGATGAGCAGCGTCGCGATCGCCATGCCTGAGACGGGATTATTAGAGCTTCCCACCAATCCCACCATGCGGGAGGAGACCGTCGCGAAGAAAAATCCCAGAACAACGATCAGGATGGCTCCGAATAAATTCACCGGGACCCCAGGGAAAAGCCACATCGCCAGCGCCACAGCTATGATTCCAAGAATCACCACCGGCATGGGAATATCCTGCGCCGTTCTGGATCTCTCCTCCATGCTCTTTCCATAACTGCCCACAGTGCGGACAAAGGTCTTCACGATCAGGGGCAGGGCTTTGAACAGACTAATCAAACCTCCCGCCGCCACCGCACCGGCGCCGATATAACGGATATAACTGCTCCAGATACCCCAGGTATCCATCTGACTGATCGCCACCTCTCCCGGATAAAAGATTCCATCCCCTCCAAACAGAGCAATCAGCGGCATGAGCACAAACCAGGACACGATCCCTCCCGCCAAAAGATAGGAGGACACTTTGATACCGCAGATATAGCCCACGCCCAAAAGCGCCGGGAGCACATCCATACCGATACCGGAACCCTTATATTTTTTCAGCTCAAAATCCACACTGCTTGGAAAAAAGCAGCAGCCGTCCGCCAGAAACTTATAGAGGGCGGAGATCCCCAATCCGGCAAAAACAGTTCCTGCCTTCGCCCCTCCTTTTTCCCCTGCCAGAAGCACTTTGGCGCAGGCAGTCCCTTCCGGATAAGGAAGGACGCCATGCTCCTGTACGATCAGAGCGGAGCGCAGGGGGATCATAAACAGGACTCCCAGAATTCCCCCGCAGGCGCAGATCAGAGCAATCTCCCCCAGCCCCGGCATGTCAGTAAGTCCCTCTTTTGCCCACATAAAGAGCACCGGCATGGTGAAGATCGCCCCTGCCGCCAGGGACTCTCCCGCAGAACCGATGGTCTGAACCATATTGTTTTCTAAAATGGAATCTTTTCGGAGGATGATACGAATTACCCCCATGGAAATCACTGCCGCAGGAATCGATGCCGATACGGTCATTCCCACCCGCAGTCCGAGATACGCATTTGCCCCGCCAAATAAAGCCGCCAGTATGATCCCAAGAATCACACTGGTGGCTGTAAATTCCGGCACCCTCTTATCTGCCGGGATAAATGGTTTAAATTTCTGTCTGTTGTCCTGTAAAGAGTCCATCTTCCGCTTCCTTCCATCGTTCATTCTGTCTCCTGACAGTATGCGCAGAAAGATTTTCTCTTATTCCCTTATATGCTTTTCTTTTTTCGGTCAGTCCTCATCATAATAATCCTTCATCCGGTGTGACAGATAAAGCGTTGAAATGATATCGGATAATCCGCTGTAGATCAGACCGACTCCCACAAACCGCAAAAGCGTCATAACTGTGGAAAAAGGATTGAAAATGATTACACCTCCTAAAACAATATTTAAAAGCGCAACCACTAAAACCGTACTCCAGCTTCCCATCTTCATCCGCGCCAGATCGATCGCCTGCTGCAGCTTTGCCACTCCGCTGATGAGGATGATCACACCAAGGATTACCGGGATAATGGAAATGATGGTCTCAGACTTATAGTAAACCAGAAGGCCTACCACCAAAAGAAAAATACCCAGCACCATGCCGCCGCTGTATTTTCCTATGCCCGGCTCATTTTTAAAATAGCCGATGATCTGCGCAATTCCCATCAATACCAGCAATGCCGCCACCAGATAAGCGATGGTCTTTGTGGTCGCCTCCGGAAAAATCAACAGAACCAGACCCGCGAGGATCAAAAACACTCCTGAAATCATCATACCGTTTTTTACTTTCTGAAAAATGTTCATATTCTTCCTCCTAATGTCTTTCACGAAAGTTCCATGGAACCTCTTTTCCAGAATCTATTGTAACAGACCTGAAGGAAGTTTGGAACTACTTTTCTACAGATTCCCGGCAGACCGGATAGACGCTCTCTGCCGGAACCAGAACCAGATCCATAAATTTCCCCGAAGTCGACTGACGATCTTCTCCTCTGCCGCAGTGCGTTCCTGCCAGGAGGGCTTTTTGTGATATAGGAAATTCCGACAGGATTTCCTATGTCACAAAAAATACAGCAGTCTGTTACAACTGCTGTATCTCTTTTAAAGTTCTGTCTTCCAGAGTCCATGAAGGTCACAGTAAATATATACGGTCTTTGCCTCTTCTCCACTCTGCAGTTCGATCTCCGCCTTCGGCTCCTGCTCCGGGCTGAGATTGATCCAATGTCCTCCCAGGTTGGTCTCCACGACAACCCACATAATGGAATGCTCTGCCAGCATCGGATGAGGAATGCTTCCGATATCCACCGTCAGTTTCTGTCCGTCTTTTGTCACGACCGGCACATGTTTTTCTGCCGCCGCGTCGGAATCTCCTGCGATCATCTCCTTGTAAGTAAGTTCTCCGCTTTCGTCACCTCTGGTCAGTTCCATCACAACGCTTTTGTGCTGCTGATTTTTTAAAAATTTCATGTCTGTTCCTCCTTCCACTCCTGTATAGCCTTTCAATTTACCTTTTTATTATACACCTCTGACAGAAAATTACACTGTTTTTAGCATATTTTTCCTCTAGGCATCCCTTCTTTTTACATAGACCAGCTGATTATGGCTGTCCTTTGCAGTCTCCCTTCTGACTTCCACGTCCTTAAAGGACTCGATCAGATTACTCAGCTTTGGAAAACCGTAGTTTCTGCAGTCAAAATCAGGATAGAGCTTCAACACCATATTCCCAAGCTCTCCTAAAAACATCCAGCCGCTCTCGTCGGAATGCTCGTTTAAAAGAGAAAAGATCGTCGCCTTGATCTCCCGCAGATTTGTGATCGGTACGATATCCGCATCGTTTTCCTTTTTGCGCACCGGTCTTGTATTACGGCTTTTCTCCCTGTCCTCATCCATAACGCTGCGCATCAGAACATCCAGAGTCTTGAACTGATCGCACGCCTTGACAAAGGGAGACGGGGTCTTGCTCTCGCCCATGCCCACCACATATTTTCCAGACTCCCGCAGACGCATTGCCAGCTTTGTAAAATCGCTGTCCGAAGAAGCTAACACAAAACCATCCACGTCTCTGGTGTATAAAATATCCATAGCGTCAATGATCATTGCCGAATCCGAGGCATTTTTTCCGATGGTATAGCTATACTGCTGGATCGGGGTGACGGAATTTTCCAGCAGACATTCTTTCCAGGTATTTTTCCCAATGTCCGTCCAGTCCCCATAGATTCTTCGGATACTGACGTTACCCAGCGCCTTAGTCTCCCGCAATATCAGGTTGATATATTTCGGTGAGACATTATCGGCGTCAATTAAAAGTGCATACTTTTTTTCTTTATCCATTTTATTCTCCAATCTTTTAATGGTTCTATTCTCTCATAACCTCCTCTTTGGTTCAATTCTTTTTTTCGCTTTTTACGGATCACAGTTCTTGCAGGGCTCATATCCCAGCTCCAGAAGTTCCTCCCGTGTAAGTTCCGTCTCCTGACGGTTCTTCTCCTGTATCTGATCTACGCTCTGGCAGGTCTTTTGGTGAAATTTCTTCGTGTTGGTATTTAAGATGTAAAGGGACTGTGAGTTTTCCCCGGTGGCTTTTTGTAATGATTGTGTGGAAGGCTCCTCTGTGCCATCCTCCCTGTCAGATTCCGATCGCTCCCCGCTCTGCCAGGTGGTGGAAGAAGCGGTATTCCAGGTAATCTCCTTTCCATCAGAAACGGCGAGGATACTGCCCTGCTCGTCGGTGCGGAAGGTCTCGATCCCCATCTGACGCAGACGGTTCAGAATCTCCGCATGTGGGTGTCCGTAGGAATTGCCTTCCCCGCAGCTGATAACAGCATAAGTGGGATCGACGGCATCCAAAAACGCCTGGGTGTTGGCAGAATCGCTTCCGTGATGCGCTACCTTATAGACGTCCGCCTTCAATTCTTCCCCGCTTTTTAGCATCTCCGCCTCCGATTCCGCCTCTGCGTCCCCGGTGAAGAGAAAGCTGTTTTCTCCGTAGGTCAAACGCAGAGCTATCGAATAATTGTTGGCGTTGGAACCGTAATCATTGGAGATCGGAGCAAGGATGGTGAACCGGGCGTCTCCCAGCTGATAGGTGGTTCCAGGCAGGGGATATGTGATCTGATAGGATCTCTCCCGGATAACGTCGATCAGTTCCGTGTAGGTCTTTGTATCCTTTTCATAGTCCGGCAGAAGGATGTTAGCGCAGTCATATTTGTAGACGATGACGTCCAGACCTCCAATATGATCCGTGTCGGGATGGGTGCCGATGACATAATCCAGAGACTCCACACCCTGGTTTTTCAAATAAAGCTGTACCGTGGTGCCCATATTGTGATTGCCGCCGTCTATGAGCATGGCGTGACCGCCGCATTTTATAAGGGTGGCGTCGCCCTGACCAATGTCTATGTAGTGGACTTCCAGCGTCTCTTCTGATGTGTTGTCGGATATGTTTTCTGATATGGACGGCTTCGCTGTCTTTGTCTGTCCATATTCTGCTTCGGCATCCTCTGTCGTTCCGTCTGTAGTGCAGCCTGTAAACAGAAGGCATAGCAGGAAAAGAATACCGAGTAATTTTATTTTTTGTGTTTTCATTTGTGTCTTCATTGCTTCCTCAAACTAAAATAAATAAAAGTGTCTATCCTGCCGGCACACGGAATAGACACTGCCTATCATTGATAGGAGCCTAAAACTTCTCGGACGCATCCTCTTAGGAGCGGACACTTTCTTCATCAATATTCATCTACAGTAACGCATTTTATTTCCTGAAACTGTCTCAACTGCTTATCATTAGTCAGAAATAAATCACATCCCTGTACACAGGCTGCCGCCAACTGTAAAGAGTCCATTGTTTTGAAGTCTTTATACTCTGCTCTAATTTGTGCAGCCTTCATTGCTATTTCCATATCAATCGGGCACAATGGGATATTGCAATCTGAGAAAAACTCCAAAAAAGCATTTATCTTTTCTTCATTTCCCATTCTATATGGATATGTCATGTATTCCGTACAGGTTATCGTTGACGTTACCATTTGTTTCTCGTTTTCTAAAATATCAGAAAATATCTTTTCCACTTTCTCTGCATAGTTTATATCTTCATCCAGAAAATAAATAATAGGCGTTGTATCCAAAAAGATTTTTTTATACTCTGTCTTCATTCCTCAACTCCTTTATATATTCCTGTGCATCAGAATGAAACATTTTCTCTCCTCTGCCCCTATATTTTTTTAAATCTATTTTCTTCTTGGGCTGTCTTTGCATTTCCAACACTGTTACTATAACTTCCTGCCCTGTTGCTAATTTTATATCTTCATCCATTACAATCTGGCTTCCATTGTAGTATCCCTTTACCGCTGTCAACATCACAATCTCCCCTTTCTGCGTCGCGATTCGTTATACGAATATTATAGCCATTTTTTCAGTGTTTGTAAACTCGCCGCCTCTGATTGGCTATTAAGTTTGATAACAAAAAAACACCGAAACCTTGCTCTGCAAGTGTTCCGGCGCCCCTACCAAGAATCGATGCGACAGGATTTGAACCTGCGACTTCTGCGTCCCGAACGCAGCGCTCTACCAAACTGAGCCACGCATCGTCTGACACGACTTAGAAATCGTGCCTAATTATATTAGCATAGTTTTTTGAATTTGTCCAGCCCTAAATATAATAATTTCCACCCATTTTTGCTTTTTGTATCTCTACCAGATCATAGAGGGTGGTGCCGTCCAGATATTCGTTGACCACCTTGTACAGTCCTTCCCAGAACTCTATGGTAGCGCAGGTGTCATAATTCTCGCACTGGTTCTCCTCATCCTCCAGACAGGCAATGGGCGCAAAATTTCCCTCGATGGCGCGCAGGATTTCTCCCACGGTATAGTCCGTCGTCTTTTTGGCAAGCCGGTATCCTCCCTGGGCGCCCCGTCCGCTTTTCAAAAGCCCGGCGCGGTTCAAAGGAGTCACGATCTGCTCCAGGTATTTTACAGAAATCTTCTGCCGCTCCGATACGTCCTTTAAGGCGATGAATTTTCCGTTTTCGTTAATTGCCAGATCTACCATTAATCTCAACGCATATCTTCCTTTTGTCGATACTTTCATAGGAACTCCCTCCTGATATCCATAGTATTCCCAAGGGTATTATATAATATTTTCACCTTCCGCTCAAGCCTCCTCCGATATCAGATAAGCTCCGCCGTAGATTCCCGCGTCGTTTCCCAGCTGGGCAAGGGCAAATTCTGCATTCCGGCAGGCGTGGAAGGTCTGCTCTTTGAAATATTTTTCCACCGGATCGATTAAGATACTGCCTGCTCTGGACACTCCTCCTCCAATGACGATGACCTCAGGATTCACAACGCAGGCGATATTGGCAATGGCCGTGCCAAGGGTCTTGCCCATCTGCTCCACCTGTTCTTTTGCAAAAGCGTCTCCTTTTTTCGCCTCGTCAAAGATATCCTTTGCCGTCAGAGGATCCTTTCCCCGAAGAGAGGTCTCTTTCTCACAGGTCTTAAGCGCCTTTTTCGTCACGCGCACGATTCCCGTGGCGGAAGCATACTGTTCCAGACAGCCCTTCTTGCCGCATCCGCAGATCTCAGTCTCATCCTCTTTTACCACCACATGACCGATCTCCCCTCCGGCTCCGTTAGAGCCGGATAACATCCTGCCCTCAATGATGATACCGCCGCCAACGCCGGTTCCCAGGGTGACGAGCAGAAGATTTCTGTGTCCGCTTCCTCCGCCCTTCCACATCTCACCTAAGGCGGCGACATTGGCATCGTTTCCTGCCCTGACCTTTAATCCCGTCTTTTCCGACAACGCTTGCTCCACATTAAAAACATCCCAGCCCAGATTGATGCACCTGACCACGGTTCCGTCAGACTTCACCGGCCCTGGAACTCCCAGACCAACGCCCACGACCTCCGATTTCGACACGCCTCTTTCCGTGAGCTTTCTTTGAATCTGTTCGGCAACATCGTCTAAGATGGCGGCTCCGCCGTTCTCCTTTCTGGTCTCGATCTCCCACTTTTCCAGGAGCTCTCCATTTTTGTCAAAGAAACCCATTTTTATCGTGGTTCCTCCAACGTCTACGCCAAATCCATATCCTTTCATTCCTGCCTCCTCATTGAAATGCTACTCCCTGTCTAAGTTCCCTCCGGCTGTGTTTCTTCCGGCTGTGTATTCTCCGGTTCTGTCGGGGTCTCTTCCCCCTCGTTGCCTCCGGTATCACTGTCCTCCTCTGCCGGGGGCGTCTCTGTCTGATCTTCCCCCTCTGCCGGTTCCTGAGGCTGAGTCTCCTGCTCCTCCTGGGGCGTCTCAACCTGTCCCTGGATATTTACAGGCTCCTGCTCCTCTTCCTGTGTTTCCTCCTGAATAGGTTCTGTCTGTTCTTCCTGATCGGTGGTCTCTGCCGGCTCCTCTGTTTTTTTCTCATAGGATACATAGGACGGGAATTGCTGCGGCTCAAGTCCTTCATGGATTTTTTCCATAAAGGTTTTCCAGATACTTCCCGGATAGGTGGAGCCCGACAGACCGTCCAGCTTTTTCGGCAGGTCATAGCCCACCCAGACGCTGGTGGTGTAATAGCGGGTATAGCCCACGAACCAGCCGTCCTTATTGTCATTGGTGGTTCCAGTCTTGCCGGCGCAAGGCATCCCTGACAGCGCCAGTCCTCTTCCCGTACCATTGGTAAGCACTCCGGTTAAGATATCCGTCATCATCCTTGTGGCATTTTCCCGATAAACCGCTGTCTCCTCCTGTTTCGTGCTAAGAATGGTCTCCCCATCGGAATCGGTAATTTTTAAAATACAGGTGGGTTCTCTGTAGTAACCGTCATTTTCAATGGTGGCATAACCCGCCGCCATCTCCAGAGGAGAGACTCCGTTGGTGAAGCCTCCCAGAGCCGCCGCGAGCCGTTTATCCTCCTCGTCCAGTTTGGAAAAATTCATTTTTTCCAGATAGGAGAGACCCTTTTCCGGAGTAAGCTCATCCAGCAGGTTCCAGGCAACCGTATTCTTGGAAAGCTCCACCGCCCGCCGCAGCGTCATGGCTCCGGCATAACTCTTGTCCGCATTGGAAGGGCCGTCCTCGATAGGCTCGTCCACCACCGTGGAATCCGGCGTATAGTCATTTTCCAGAATCGGTGTATAGACCAGAAGCGGCTTGATGGCGCTTCCCGGCTGGCGGAAGCTCTTATAGGCGCGGTTGATGGTATATCCGTTGTAATCCTGGCTGCGCCCTCCCACGATCGCTTTCACATAGCCGCTCTGGTTGTCCATACAGACTGCCGCACTCTGTAACGTATAGATGCCCTCCTCGTTGACCTCCGTATAGTCCGCAAGGGTGGTGTCAATGGAATTCTGAAGCTCCTGCTGCATTTCCAGGCTGATGGAGGTATAGATCCGGTATCCCTCTGTGTAAAGCTTTTTGTTACAGACCTCATAGAGCTCGTCATACTGCTCCTCATACGCCTCCTGTTCCGCAGCGCTCTGGAAGGTGGTTTTGAATCGAAAGCCCTCCTCCTCCATCAGCGCTCTGGTAGCGCAATAGTAGGTATAGGTCTCCACATAGTCGTTTTTCACGCTCTGGGGGCGCTCTAGAGTAATGGTCTCCGCTTTTGCCTCCAGGCAGGTGGTCTCGGAGATCTTTCCATCCTCCTGCATCTGGTTTAAGATCCTGTCTCTTCTCTTTAACGTGTTTTCCATATTATTGACCGGATCATAGAGCGTCGGGTTATTGGGAATCGCACACAAAAAAGCGATCTGAGATAGATCCAGATTCTTTACCTCTGTATTGAAATAACCCTTGCTGGCTGCCTGGATCCCGTAGTAGCCGTTTCCAAAATAGATATTATTCAGATAAAATTCCAGTATCTGATCCTTACTGTAAATCCGTTCCATCTCCGTGGCAATGAACATCTCCTCGATCTTTCGCTCCCAGGTCTTTTCCTGGGACAGGAACACATTCCGCGCAAGCTGCTGGGTGATGGTGGACGCTCCCTGCGTCACCTTACCGTTTTCGATCATCGCCTTGACCGCTCGAAGGATGCCTTTAAAGTCCACGCCGTGGTGCTGATAAAATTTTTTATCCTCAATGCTGATAATGGCGGAGCAGACGTCCGATGGAATATCCTCATATTCCAGATAATACATATCCTTTTCGCCCTTCAGCACGGAGATCAGATCCCCGTTGGCGTCGTAGACCAGGCTGGTCTCCGAAGACCGGAAGGTCTCCTCCGAGGAGGAATGTACGAAATCATACGCCTCCGCCTTCAGATCTCCCACCTTCTTCGCATAGCCGCCAAAAAAGTAAAATGCCAGTCCTGCCACCACAAGTAGGATCAATACTACCTGTATTTTCAAAAATAACCGAAATCCCCGGTATTTTTTCTTGCTTCTCTTCTTTTTCTGCTTCGCCATCTCAATTTCCTTCCAGCTCTATTTTTTCATAGGGAATGCCCAGTTCCTCCAGATATTCCATTTCCCGCCTCTGGCAGGTGAACAGGATCATCTGCCGTCCCTGTCTGCCCAGCCAACACAATGCCTGACGCAGCCTTTTGTCATCAAATCTGGCAAAGGTCTCATCCAGCAGGATCGGCATCTGCTCCTCCTGGGAAAAAATCTCTCCAAGGCTCATGCGCAGGGCAAAATAAATCTGCTCCAAAGTTCCCGTACTGAGCTGCTGCGGTCTCAACACCCGGTTTTGGGTATAGACCGACACTTCCATTTTTTCATCGATCTCGATCCTGTCATAGCGCCCCTGGGTCAGCTCGGATAAGATCTCCGAGGTTCTGCTGTTGATGCGGTCTCCAAAATCCTCATAGATCTCTCCCGTCAGCATGTGGATGGTCTTACCTGCCAGATCGTAGGCGGACAGGTATTGCTGCAGCTCCTCCTCCCGCTGCGTGGGCGTCTCCAGCTCCGTCTGGGATTCCAGGACATTGAAAAGCCTGGTCTGCTTCTCCTGCAATTCCCCAAAAAGAGCATTCTCACTCTCCGGCTCCCTTTCGCCGGCAAAAGCCGTCCGCCTTCGCCTTTCCGCCCAGTAGAAACCTGCGGAACAGATGACCGTGCAAAAGCAGATCGCCCCGCCCTTTTCCAGAGCTGTGGCCAGGGAGATCCCCTGTAATGCACAAAAGAGAAACCAGCCCGCCATCAGAAAACAACCCACGATCAGCACTGCCAGATAGACCTTGCTGCTGAACTGCCCCAAAGGATTCCATTTCGCATCCTCAGCTTTCTGTTTATCCTTCCCGTCCTTGTGGAGGATTAATCTCTGTCTTTCGATATCTTCCTCTAAAATTTCCCGCTCGATCTGCAATTTTTCAATCTGGCGCTCCCTTTTTTCCCGCTCTTCCTTTAATGCCTTCTCCGTTTGCTTCTTTTTTTTCGTAAGCCTGGCAATGGCGGCGCTCACCTGAAAATTACCGTCCCCGGCGCTGGCGGCGTTCGCCATACTGTTCTGTACAAAGGCTGCCAGTTCCTTGCCGGGTCTTACCCCGGTCTGAGAGATACAGTGGGTACTCTCATACATCTCTCTGGTCAGACCGCCCAAAAGCATCTGCAGATCTCCATACTCCTCAAAGAGCCGCTCCCCGTCCTCCATGTTCTGCAAAACACTCTGCTTTTCCTTATGGTAAAAATTCCGCTCCAGATGGAAGGGCTTTCCATCCACCTCAAAATCCATCTCCCCGCTGTAAAAGCTGGCGCTGTTCCATGGCTCATACTGGGTGTAAAGATCCTTCTTCGCCCCTCTTCCCCTTGCCTTTTCCATTCCAAAGAGCATGGACACCAGAAAGGTATGTAGGGTAGACTTTCCCGACTCATTCTCTCCGTATACCACGTTCAGACCGGGAGAAAAAGAGAACTGTCTGTTATGAAATTGTCCAAAGTTTTGTATATTGATATGTTTAATCTTCATATAATTGATTCGTATTCCTTTTTGTATCCAATTATTGATGCAGTAACGCTTCCACTCCCACTTCCAGAGCCTTGCGATGGACCGGCGAATCGCCCTGGCTCTGCATCGCTGCGATAAAACGCCCCAGAAGCATATCCTGATGTTCCTCCCGCAGTTTGTCATAATCATAATCCGGCTCCAGGAAGGCGACCGCGTCCACCACCGCTTCCTGCTCCCTGATCCAGTCCAGATCGATCTCGGTGTCCCCGTCCACATTTCCCTTCAGGAATATCTTATACAGTTCATAGGGCTGGCGGTTTGCAAGGAGATTCTTTACGATGGTCTGAACCGCCATATTCGTCATATGCGGGGAGACCTGAATGGTCTCATGAACGTATTGACATCTTTTCATAGGACAAAACTGCACCTGGGAAAACTGCTTGGTGATCTCTCCGATCCAAAAGCCATGCTCTCCCACATCGTTACTGTCCGTAGGTTCCAGCGCTCCCGCCATAACGGCATGTCTTGTTGTGATCTTCCGGTGATCCCACAATGGTTTTGGATCCACCTGATTTCCCTCCAGGACTCCACCTTTATGAATATGTCCCGCCGCCAGATAGTCGAATCCATTGGCAAGGATCCTGTCCGGCTGGAAGGGAATATGTCTGGCATCCCCTCCATGCGCCACCAGAACGTTGATGGCATCCGGCCGTTTCGGCAGCACCTCGTCATAACACGCCCTGGTCTCCTCCCGGTGCCAATAGCTCATGCCATAGACCTCCGTATTGAGCTCCGGGAAATAGACGCTTTCCACCTCGTTCTTTTTCAAAAAATGCACATTTTTTGCAAAGGGGAAGGTCCGGTAATTGGAGTTGGTGGAGAGAAAATCATGGTTTCCCGCCACGATCACGATGCGAACCTGCGGCACCTGTTCAAATATATAGTTCAGTTCCCGCAGATCCCTCACCAGAGGCTGACGATGAAAGAGATCCCCGGCAATGAACACCAGATCCACCTGCATCTTCAGGGCGACGGCAAAGACCTCGGTAAAGGTCATCCAGATATCTTTTTTCCGTCTCTCGCTCCAGGGTTTTCCCGCATCCGGCTCCACCCCCAGATGAACGTCCGCAATGTGTATAAATCTCATCTATCTTCCTCCTAATTACATTTCCGTCAGATCCCAGATCACCTCTGAGGCGATCATAAGTCCCGCCACGGAAGGCACGAACGCCACGCTTCCAGGCAGGCTCCGCCGTCCTCCCTCTTCCAGTCTTTGCTTTGGCGTAAGGGGTTCCTCCCTGGAGTAGACCACCTTTAAGTGATCAATTCCCCTCTTTTTCAATTCTCTTCGCATGACCCTTGCCAGAGGGCATACCGAGGTCTTGCTGATGTCCGCCACCTCGAACCGGGAGGGATCCAGCTTATTCCCCGCGCCCATGGCTGAGATGATGGGCGTTCCCGCCTGTTCTGCCCGCAGTGCCAGCTCCAGCTTCGCCGTCACCGTATCCACCGCGTCCACCACATAATCGTATACCGAAAAATCGAACTGCTCCGCCGTCTCCGGCAGGAAAAAGCATTCATGCATCCGAATCTCACAGTCCGGATTAACGTCCAAAAGCCTCTCCCTCATGACTTCCACCTTGGGACGTCCCACGGTGCTGTGGACAGCGATGATCTGTCTGTTGATATTGGTGATATCCACCACGTCCTTATCTATGATGTCGATGGCTCCGATTCCGCTTCTCACCAGCGCCTCCGCCGTAAAACCGCCGACGCCGCCGATTCCGAAAACCGCAACCCGTTTTTTCTGTAAGAGAGCCACTGCCTCCTCCCCCAGCAGCAGCCCGGTGCGTTCAAATTGTTTTTTCATATTTTCTTCCTGTTATATTTCATTTCTATTATGTTTCTCATTCTAACACTTTTTATTAGGATTATACAAGACAGTTTCCCATTCAAAATGCGCTTCGCTCACGCCTGTGTCAAACTTCTTGCAAAAGCACATCTTTTTCTGCCAAAATTCAGGCGTCAACAGCGCTGGATTCCTATGAAACAAAAACAGGGCTGCCTGCACCTTCCTGTGCCGCAGCCCATCTTATTCTATATCTTGTCTTTTTCAGTTCATTCTCCTTAAAATTCAGTTCCCCGCCGGAAATCTGCATGAAATTACTGCTCCATCTGTCTCCCCAAAAATCCTGCCGCTACTGTCACCAGCTTACTTTCCGTCTCGCCCATCTGACATTTTTCATCCTTATTATAGAGAACCACCGAGCCGATGGCGTCCCCCTCGCTGATGATGATGCCAATGGTCTGTACCGGGTATTCTCCCGTATCGTCCAGGGTGATCTTCACAAAATCCTTCTCCTCCTTGGAAGCGATCGTATTTTTCCGTTCCTCGATCATCATTTCCAGTTGTTTGCTGATGGGTTTGTTCTCAAAGTCTTTTTTCCCCTGCCCGCTGGCGGCGATCACATGGTCTCTGTCGGTAATACAGACCAGATGTCCCGTCGCCTGAGAGAGGGTATCGGCATATTCTCCGGCAAACTGTCCCAGTTCTCCGATGGGAGAATATTTTTTCAGGATGATCTCTCCTTCCCGGTCTGTAAATATTTCCAACGGGTCTCCCTCGCGGATCCTTAAGGTTCTGCGGATTTCTTTCGGAACTACCACGCGTCCCAGATCGTCTATTCTTCTCACTATACCAGTTGCTCGCATATCAAAAACTCCTCCATTGAAATTTTTCGTTTTGTATTCCTGCGTGGTACTATTATCTGTAAACGGTGGTATTTTATACCTTGGAAAATCAAAAGCATTTTTTGAGATTTTTGAAGCAAAAAATCAAGGCTAAATCTGATTATCCCTTGAAAATACTGTGTTTGATAGCATTTCAGAAGGCTTAAACCGCCTCATTTTACTACGAATTTACTACTCACGAATGAGCCTTGACACGCCGAAAATCCGAGAAATGGGTATCTTGATTACCGATAGCCGAGGGTGCCTTGAAACGGGGCTCCCTCAAATTGTTGCAACGATCTCCTAACTGAAATTGTTCCTATACTGTATGTGGCAGGGGAGGAACGAAATGTTACACCCTTTATCTATCCAGCCACATCAAAACTGTATCAATTAGGGTTGAAAATGGTCTGTAAAATCCTCTGTGGCGGTGTTGGAGATGGAAACCCTTATGATTTCCTATGCGGAGAACGCCGACCCGTTACAGACGAACAAAAGTTGATTTTTCAACACTTATCATAACGTAAAGCAGGAGTACAGCTTCACGGTGAAATTTCCGTGAGTTGTACTCCCGTTTTTTTTGCGTTTATACCAGGGCATAGACTATACTCTGCCTCTTTCTCCTGGATGGATATTCGCAGCAGCAGGCGTTGTGGGAATGTGCGTAAACTGCTAGCCCTGGCGGTGAAGCAGCGAGGATTTAGTTGGGCATAGCATACGCCATTTTCGTTTCACGTTTCACATAAGGGTTTGGGATTATCCCAACAAGTATTTTTCATTTTTGGGCAAGGGACCTGAAAATACGAAAAATCGCAAGCGGGTACTCGCTTGCTGTGCTTGCTATCGAAACCCCACCTTCAATTTCTCCCTCTGTTAATACTAAAATTTGGAAAGACTAAAATGGCTGTATCTGTAAAAAAACATATAGTACCGTTTTGAGACTATTGACAAAACGGCAGTCGTTAAATATAATAGTCTCAAAATGAGACTAAAGAAGGGAGTGGTATAAATGGACGATCCTCAAATTGCCAGACAGGTATCTCAGTTTTGTGAGGAATATCATGTAATCAATATGGTTTATGAAGATTACGCACGAACCCTGGATATTTCTTATACCAGCCTGCAAATACTGACAATGATTATGTTTACAGAAGAATGTACGCAGAAAGTAATCTGTGAAAAAACATTTCTTCCAAAGCAGACAGTGAATGCAGTTATCACAGGATTTTATAAAAAAGGAATCGTTGAGCTGCGGGAATTGCCCAGTGACCGGAGAAACAAGACCATTCATTTAACGGAAGAGGGCACTGCGTATGCAGAACAAATCGTTCCTAAAATCCGAAAAGCGGAATATGTTGCCTTTGAAAAATTGACTTCTGAACAGAGAAAAAACCTGTTGGAGGCCATTCGGATTTATAGAACTGGCTTTCGTGAAGCCATGCTGGGAGAGACTAATCATCAATAAATACTAAATAAAATATCCCCCTGAAAAGGGGGATAAATAAAAAATTATTAGTCCCAAAATTGTACATTATAAAATATTGACTAAAAGGAGAAACGATATGGCAAAAACGATTGATATGACGCAGGGAAAGCCGTCAAAATTGCTTTTACAATTTGCGTTCCCTGTTCTGATTGGAAATTTGTTTCAACAGCTCTATACACTGGTAGACCGCGTCATTGTCGGTCAGTTTGTAGGAGCGAATGCTTTTTCGGCGGTAGGCTCAACAAACGCATTGTCTATGATGTTTATGTCCATGTGTATGGGAACCGCTATCGGAACGGGCGTGGTGGTTTCCCAGTATTTTGGCGCAAAAGATCAGAAAAATACGGCGAAAGCCATTGCAAACGGAGCGTATGTCAACGTAATTGTAGCGCTTATTATGACGGTTATAGCATTACTGGCTACAAAGCCAATTCTTATTCTGTTAAACACACCAGCTACGCTCATGGATGACGCAATTTCTTACATGAGAGTATTTATGGGAGGTCTGCTTGCGGTATCCCTCTACTACACGCCTTTTTCAATTTTAAGGGCATTGGGAGATTCAAAAACGCCGCTGATTTTTCTTGCCTTTTGCAGCATATTGAATATCATTCTTGACATTATTTTTGTTGTTCCACTGGAAATGGGTGTGGAAGGTGCTGCGAT
Organism: uncultured Lachnospiraceae bacterium; assembly: GCA_958428365.1. GTDB lineage: Bacteria > Bacillota > Clostridia > Lachnospirales > Lachnospiraceae > Maccoyibacter. The sequence goes on from CAUAFT010000006.1 coordinate 39,373, forward strand.
TGCTACCGTAATGGCACAGGCGATTGCTGCGGTTTTATGTATGATTTATGCGTTCAAAAAAGTGCCGCAATTCCATGATGCGGTTCATTACATGAAACCGGACAGTGTTATTATCCGCCAGACATTGAAAGTAGGGATACCAACCGGATTTCAGTATTCTTTGATGTATATTTCAAGCATTGCTTTACAGCGTGTCGTAAATGGTTTTGGGGAAAGCGTGATAGGAGCTTTCACATCTACGACCCAGATTGAATTGCTGGTACAGCAGATTTACGCCGCACTTGGTACAGCGATGGTAACGTATACCGGTCAAAATATTGGTGCCGGAAAAACAGACCGGGTAAAGCAGGGTATGCGTTCTGCTATGCAGATCAGCGGAATCGTATCGGTGATTCTGTTGACGGTTTTCTGGCTGGGCGGCAATCTGGTTATGAGTATTTTCGTACCGGATCAGGACATTATTTCGTTAGCTTCCAGCGGTATTCGTATTACAAGCCTGTTCTTTATGGCGCTTGGAGTTGTGCAGGTACTTCGCTATTTGCTGAACGGAGCCGGAGATTCCGTATATGCCTTAGTAAACGGTATTGTGGAAATTATTGCCCGTATCGGATTTGCTTTTCTGCTGACGGCGGTTCCATTCATCGGTATGTGGGGAATCTGGCTTACAACAGGGCTTACATGGCTTGTAACAGCAGTATTTGCTTTTTGGCGTTACAAAGGCGGTGCATGGATGTCAAAATCACTTGTGGCAGGAAAGGGGAATGAATAATGCAGAAAACGATTATTACGATCAGCCGACAGTTTGGAGCTGGCGGGCGGGAACTTGGGAAAAAGCTGGCTCATCAGCTTAATGTCCCCTATTATGACAAAGAGCTTTTAAGCAAGGCGGCAAAGGACAGCGGTTTAACGCAGGAGTTTATAGAGCATTACGATGAGAAACACACCTCAAGCCTGCTTTATAATCTGGCAATGGCACCGCATCTGATGTTGGATAGTCTTGGAACGTCCTGGGAAGATATGGCGGTAAAAGCGACAAAAGAAGCCATTTTATCAGCGGCAGAGAATAGCTGTGTGATTGTAGGCAGAAATGCAGATTTTATTCTCCGTAATGAAGCAGGGCTTTTTCGCATTTTCATTACAGCAAATGAAGAACAGCGCATTGCGCGCATCGTGGCACGCGACAAGGTTTCGGCAGAAGAAGCAGAAAAGAAAATGTACCGAATGGATAAAGCGAGGGCCGCAAATTACAGCTATTATACGAATCAAAATTGAGGGCAGGCAGGAAATTATGATTTGTGCCTGAACCTTTCCAAAATCAGCTTAGAAAAAGCAATCGGGCTTATTATGGATTGTGTAAATGAGAGGAGAACAGAAAAATGAAGCAGGTCTTAGTGTTGGGAGCAACGGGTGGAATCGGTCATTGGGTTACAAAACTGCTGTTGGGAAAGGCAGATATTCAGCAGACGGTTTACGTCCGCACTCCTGCAAAGCTGGATGCGGAGATAGCACCTAATGTTCAAGTAATACAGGGGGATGTGTTGAATACGAAAGCACTTTCCGAAGCTATGCAGGGACAGGATATTGTAGTGGCTGCTCTTTCAGGAGACTGGCTTGGACAGGCAAAGAGCATTGTGGAAGCAGGAAAGGGATTGCCGATCAAACATATCTTTTGGGTGACAGGGCTTGGCATTCATCGTGAGGTGCCGGGAAAAACCGGAGAAATTCTGGAATACTATGTAAACCGTTTCCCGGAGTATATTCAGGCGGCAGACACAATTTCTAATTCCGGCGTTTCCTATACGTTGGTGCGGGCCGCTAATCTAATGAATGGCAATAATACGACATATTACGTTCAGAATGAGGGCGAGCCGGTACATAGTGAAACTGTTGACCGCTGTGCGGTTGCGAAGTATATAGTTGATTCTATTACCGGAGCAGATGATCTTAACAAAAACGCCAGTGTTGGCATCACAAATTAAAGGAGAAATGCAGCATGGAAAATTTTAATTATTGCATAGGGGTAAATGTCTTGTTTGGAAAAGGGCAGATTCAAAATCTGCCGGGTGCGCTTGCCCCTTATGGGAAAAAAGTGCTGCTCTGCTATGGCGGTGCCAGTATAAAAAAGATGGGGCTGTACGGAGAAGTAAAGGAGCTATTATCTGATTATGAAATTTCTGAACTGTCCGGCATTACGCCCAATCCTAAAGTTGACAGCGTTCGTGAGGGTGTAAAACTGTGCAGAGAACATGGAGTTGAAGTAATTCTGGCTGTAGGTGGCGGCAGCGTGATTGATTGTGCAAAAGCGATTGCGGCAGCGGTATACTATGAGGGCGATCCATGGGATATGATTTCGCTTAGAAAGCCTATTAAAAAGGCATTGCCGATAGTAACAATTCTGACATTGGCGGCGACAGGAAGTGAAGCGGATTCCGGAGCAGTTATTTCCAATCCGGTTACAGATGAGAAGTTAGGCTTGGGTGCGCCGGTGCTTATGCCGAAAGTTTCCATTATGGACCCGACTTATACATTCACTGTACCAGCAAATCAGACCGCCGCAGGCTGCGCAGATATTATGTCCCACCTGATGGAGCAGTATTTTGTTCCGAAAACCACCTTTATGGGAGATCTGCTGGTAGAGGCTGTGATGAAAACCATTATCAAGTATGCGCCGATTGCGGTAAAGGAGCCGGACAATTATGAGGCAAGGGCGCAGATTATGTGGGGCAGCTCCATAGGTGATAATGCCACGCTTTGCAATGGAAACAAGCTGGCAGTATTTGGTGTTCATGGTATGGAGCATGAATTGTCGGCCCACTATGATTTAACTCATGGTGTGGGGCTTGCGATTCTCACACCGAATTGGATGCGGTATGTGCTGGAGAAAGAACCAGAAATTGTAAAGCCACGGTTTGCACATTTTGCAAAGGCTGTTTGGAATATTGAGGGAGAAGATGAAAATGTTTTAGCTGAAAATGCAATCGAGGCAACAGCAGGCTTTTTCAAAGATTTGGGTATTCCTATGACCTTGTCAGAAGTGGGCATTGACGGTTCAAAATTCGGGGAAATGGCAGAACACGCAATACATTCTGGCGGTTTGGATCATGCGTGGATTCCGCTCCATTATAGTGATATTGTTTCTATTTTGAAAATGTGTTTGTAAGGAGGTTTTGGAATAATGGGAAAGAAAGTATTAGTTTTGGCGGGCAGCGCCCGCAAACAGGGAAATTCTTCCTTGATGGCAGATGAATTTATTCGGGGAGCAAAGGAGGCAGGCCATGACGCTGAAAAAATCTACTTAACAGATAAGTCTGTCAAAGGCTGTTTGGGCTGCGGAGCTTGCCAGCGTAACGGCGGACAATGTGTACAAAAAGACGACATGAATGAGATTTACGAAAAAGTGAAAAACGCAGATGTGCTTGTCTTTGCTTTCCCCGTATATTTTTATACCTGGAATGGACAGATGAAAACAGTTCTTGACCGTTTGTATGCAGTAGAACCGTTGCTGACAAATAAGACTTTTTATATGCTGGCATCCGGGCAGGCTCCAACGGAAGAATACATGACAACCATGATTGACAGTTTCCGCAGGTATATCGGCTGTTTCCGGGCTGGCGGAAATGCAGAGGGAGGATTTGTTTTTGGCTATGGCACAGATAAGCCAGGAGATGTTGTAGGCACTGTTGCTATGGAGCAAGCGTTTGAGCTTGGGAGATCAATTAGATGAGTATAACTAAAATTTCAGAGGAGGAATGATCTATGAGCAAGAAAATTGTAATATTGAATGGCAGCCCACGCAAAAATGGAAACACATCAGCGCTCACGGCAGCATTTACAAAAGGGGCTGAAGAATCAGGAAACAAAGTTACAGAGTTTTTTCTTGGTTCCATGACTATTCACGGCTGTAAAGGCTGTTGGAGCGGAGGGAAAAATCCTGACAGCCCATGTGTACAGAAAGATGATATGGAGAAAATTTATCCGGTATATAAAGAGGCAGACATTGTGGTACTGGCCTCTCCGCTATACTACTGGACTATCAGTGGGCAATTAAAGATAGTTTTTGATCGGCTATTTGCTGTGGCAGAATGTGATGAAGATTATAGGAATCCGAAAAAAGAGAGTATTTTTATTATGGCAGCCGAAGGCTATGGGTTTGAAGAAAGCGAATATTGGTATGATCGGTTAGAAAAACACTTGAGTTGGAAAAGCCTTGGAAAAATTCTCTGTGGCGGAGTAACACAGCCCGGAGATATTCAAGGGAGAAAAGAACTTAAAGAGGCTTACGAATTAGGTAAATCGATTTGTTGATAACATAGTAATCCAATTAGTCCCGCAAACGGGAAAAGAAAAAAACCGTTTGACCGGGGCAGATAATTTCGTGCGCTCGTTTTGAAAATTTACCCTGTCGGCGGTTTTGAAGAACATTTCAAGGCCGCCGTTTCTTTTGCCCTCATAAGGGATGACGCACTGGCGCTGGCAGATACGGCGGCTTACAGGAGGGACCGCCTATGACACGATCTGACTGCCGACAAATTCTGACGATATTTTCGCAACCGCCAAAAAAATCCAGGCAGCTCGACAGGTACAGTCTAACGATGGATGCGAAAATCGTCGCTTTTTAGCTGAATATTTTGTTTATCGCGCTCGAATAGCTTTACGCTGTCCGAGCGTTTTTCTGTACCCCCGGTGCCGCTCCCCTCCCTTTCGTTTCAATCTGGCCTATCAACCCGAACGAAACGAAAGGAGCAAAGATAATCAGAAATTCGCTATAACTTTTCAAATAAAAAACAGGAGTTCTCAAATTGATAGTCCTGTTTTTTGTCTGTATAACGGGCAATATATAGTTTTTGATAATTGTGCAATGTATTAATCTTTCAGCTGTTCCCACTCTTTTTCTGTGAAGCCGACAAGAACTTTATCCCCGGTTATCAGGATCGGGCGCTTCACCAGCATGCCGTCGGTGGCAAGAATCTCTAACTTCTCCTCCTCACTCATATCCGGTAGCTTGTCCTTTAACTGCATATCGCGGTAAATCATGCCGCTGGTGTTGAAAAAGCGTTTGATGTCCAGGCCGCTTTTTTCGTACCAGGTCTTTAATTCCTCTTTGGATGGATGATCTGTTTTGATGTCTCTCATCTCGTAATCCAGTCCGTTTTCCTGTAACCACTTTTCTGCTTTCTTGCAGGTACTGCATTTCGGGTAGCATACAAATAAATTCATAAAACACCTCCGCTTTTTCATATGATGAGACTCCTAATTCATTTCTAAAAGCATCAACCGTTATGAATACTATAACACACTCACAACGATATTTGCCACATGAACTTAATACAAAATACCATTCCGCAAAACCATCCCTATCATACGCCAACAGCATTAGATGTTAAATGCCAGATAAACTATTAACATTCCCCGAATTTAATCCTGACATAATCTTTGATCAGTTCCACACATTTTTCCCTTCCGACCCGTCCGCTGTTCAAGACCAGGTCATAATTAATCGGATTCGTCCAATCCTTACCGCCGGTATAATAACTGTAATATTTAGCCCGGTATTTATCCGTACTGTGGATGAGCTGATTTGCCCTTTCATCCGATACATGCATTTTTTCTTTAATAGATTTGACACATTCCGAACGTGATGCTTCCACATAAACACTGATGACATTATCATATTCTCTCAATATGTCATCCGCACATTTTCCAATGATAATACAGCTCTGGGTCTTTGCCAGGCTTCGGATAATTTCCGCCTGGATGTTAAACACATTGTTATCCGACACAAAATCTCTTTCCCAAGGTTCCAGTACTCCCGACACCGGCACCTTTCTGAGAAAGTTCCCAATGTATTTTCCCCGCAATTTCTCGTCGGTTTCTACAAAGACACTTTCATCAATTCCGCTTTGGTCTGACGCCATGGTGAGAATCTGTCTCTCATAACACGGAATCCCCAGTTCTTTCCCTAAACGGGTTCCGATGTCTTTTCCTCCGCTGCCAAATCCCCGTGCGATCGTAATCACATAATTTCCCATCGAATCACCCCCTGTCTAGTCTGCTTCCAATTCGTTCAAATATCTTTCCGCCTCATCCAGGTCTTCTTCTGAAAACACGGTAAATCCGGCGCCTCGCAGATATTCCACCGCCAGTCCCTGTCCCGGAACTTTGGTATCTGTGAAGGTTCCATCGTAGATGAACCTGCTTCCGCAGGATGGGCTGTCCTGCTTCATGATACAAAATGCGACATCATTGGACTTTGCCAAAGCCAGCGCCTGTTCTGCTCCTTTGGTATATTCTTTTGTAACATCCTGCCCTGTCTGCGCCATTACCTTAGCGGCTCCGATTCGCTGGGAATCCGGTCTCGGAGTCGGAAGCCCGCCAAAGACTTCCGGACATACGGGAACAAGTCTCCCTTCTTCTTTCCACTTTAGGAATCTTGCATCTTTTTCTGTTGTATCTCCACCGTCGTAACGAACGATCTCACCGCCGTAAAGACATTTGCTAACTAATATTTTTTTCATGAAAGCTCCTTTCCTGCTTCCTCTATTCGGCATCCGCCTTCAAGACGGCATTCAGCATAACGGTTGCGCCTTCGGTACAGTGTTCCGGGGAAGAATACTCCGGCTCGCAATGAGACAGACCATCCTTAGACTGAACGAAAATCATGGTGGTAGGAAGCATATATGCGGCAAACTGCGCGTCATGCCCTGCTCCGGAATGAATATACTGGTGGGAAATGCCTGCTTCTTCTGCCGCTTCCTTGACATAGCCGACTAATTTTTTATCCCAATATACGGTATCTCTGTTCCATGCTTTTACCACTTCACAGGTACATCCTGCCCATGTTCTGTCCCCGCAGCTCTTTACAATATTTAAGACCTTTTCCAGAACCTCCGGTTTTTCATGCCTTGCGTCAAAGGAAAAATCGAAGAAGTCCGGCACACAGGTATGTACACACGGATGGCAGACCACTTCACCTGTGGTATATACAAGTTCAGGATATCCCAGCTTATCAATCTCTTCATGCAAATAGCATAATGCCTGGGAAGCTGCAAGAAATGCATCCTTTCTCTTTGGCATCGGGAAGGTTCCCGCATGGGTGGTCTGACCATAGAATCTCAATCTGTAGTTGAACATTCCAAGAACGCAGTCCACAACACCGATATCATTCCCCGCATCCTCCAGAATCGGTCCCTGTTCGATATGGGTCTCAAACATATATAAATATTTTTCAGGACTGATCCGATACTTCTTATCGCCCTTAAATCCCGATTTTTCCAACGCTTCCCCGAAGGTGCTCTCGTTATCTAAAATACTCCTGGAGTTCATCATATCCTCATACTTGAACTTGCTTCTGATATCCTCCGGGAGATAATCATAGCATACGATTCCGGAACACATCATAGCCGGCGGATACAGGGAGCCCTCTTCATTGGTCCAGATCATGGCTGTCAGGGGGTGCTTATGCGGGATATTCTGTTCCGCCACAGTCTCTAAGACTTCCATTGCGGACATAACCCCCAGAATCCCATCGTAATTGCCGCCATTTTTCACAGAGTCGCAGTGGGAAGCCATGACGATTCTCTTCGCATCTGGGTCACTTCCCGGAAGGGTTGCATACATATTTGCCACATCATCTACCTCGATGGTCGCTCCAATGGCTTCCATTCTCTTTTTAAATTCATTTCTTGCCTGGATTGCCGCCTCGGATAAGGAATATCTTGTAATTCCACCATGACCTGCGTCACCGAACCCGGAAAACGTCTTAATCTTATCTGTCATTCTTTCCAAACTGCATGTGTACATAAAAACACCATCCTTTTCTATCTATATTTTTTTATCTGCGTTTTCTTATCTGTATTTTTGTATCTTCTCTATTTTTTCGCCACTCTTGTGCCAACGGTAATTGCCCCTGACGGACAGACCAGCCTGCACAACTGACAGCCTACACATTTTTTCGCATCCATAAGGGGCTGTCCCCTTTCCTCATCCATGCGTAACGCCTGGTGTCCGCCATCATAGCAGGACAGGTAGCATCTCCCACAGGAGATACACAGGGCTCTGTCAAACTTTGGATATTCAATGGTACTCCGGTTCAAATCCTCCGCCGGAACAACCTGTGGTAATGCTGCTCCCACAATATCCGCCACAGAGGAAATGCCCTCCGAAATCATATAATCCGAAAAACCTTCTATCATGTCCTCAATGATCCGGTATCCGTACTGCATTACGGAAGTGGTCACCTGTATCGTTTCACAGCCCATTGCCATAAATTCTGCCGCGTCCTGCCAGGTCTCAATTCCACCCATACCGCTGATCGGCACATGTTTTAATTCCTCACATTTTTTCATATCGTGGATGAACCGCAGGGCAATCGGTTTGACCGCTTTTCCTGAATAGCCTCCGACTGCTGATTTTCCTTCCACCTCAGGGGCTGAACTGAATCTGCCCAAATCAACATTCATGATACTCTTAATGGTATTAATCGCCGCAATGCCGTCTGCCCCGGCACGGACTGCCGCAACTGCTGGTTCTTCCATCCTTGTAATATTCGGCGTCATCTTGGCAAGAATCGGGAGCTTCGTTCCCTTTCTGGCGGCTTTTGTATATCTGCTCACCAGCTCAGGGTTCGTTCCCACATCACTGCCGAGACCTTCGCCTACCATCTGCGGACAGGAGAAGTTACACTCGATGATATCCGCACCTGCCTCTTCCATCTTCTTTGCCAGTATGGTCCATTCCTCCTCATTCTGTCCCATAATGGAGGCAATGATAATCTTGGTGGGATAGTCCTTCTTTAACTGTCTTAAAAATCCCAGATTTTCCTCTAAGGAATGATCCGAGGTCTGCTCTATATTCTTAAACCCGACAAAGGGAGTATTTTCTTTCTCCAATGCGGCAAATCTTGGCGACACCTCATCCGGCGTAAACAGACCAATGGTCTTAAACGCCACCCCTGCCCAGCCCATGTCGAATGCCTTTGCCACCATTTCATAATTGCTTCCCACTACGGAGGAAGAGAGGAAAAACGGATTTTCACAGTGCACTCCGCAAAAATCAATGGATAAATCCGCTTCCTTTTTTGGTATCTTTGTATCATAAATGCTCATAGCATGAATAATACCCGGAATGTCTATCGGTCTGTCAATTTTTCCTCTGCTGCATGCTTCCATGCATGGCTTGTCACAGTCCTTACAGGCGGTACTGCCTTCTAATCGCCGGACCGCTCCCGTATGGTTTTCAAAACGCAGGGAACGTATGATGCGGTCTGCTTCTATGCCCTTTGGACATGCTTTCCCACAAGGCGCTTCATGACATAACAGGCATCTTCCCGTTTCACTTTTTATTTTGATTTTTTCATATGCCATTGCATACGCCTCCTTTTTCTTATTTTTTCGGTGTACGCTTGATATACTCGCCGGTTCCCGGAGTTCCCACGAACTCGCCATTGTCATATACCAACTGTCCCCGTAAATAGGTCTGAATCGGATAACCGTGAAGTTTTTTGCCCTCCCAGATGGTATGGTCATAATCAGAATGCATATTGTTTACGCTGATGGTAAAATCCTTCTCTTTATCATAGAGAACAATATCCGCGTCCTTTCCAACGGCGATGGCTCCCTTGCTTTCACAGCCAAAGATTTTCGCCACGTTTGTGGAGCACACTTCCACTACCTTTTCAAAAGGAATCTTTCCTGCATTGGCGGCGTCCAACATATAGGGATAGAGGTTCTCCACCCCGGCGCATCCGTTCGGAATCTTCGTGTAGTCATCCTTGCCCCAGTCCTTCTCGTAACTCTGGAATGGGCAGTGGTCTGTTGCCACCGTATCAATAAATCCTGCCTTTAAGGCTGTCCACAATGCCTCCAGGCTTTCCTGTCCCTTCATCGGCGGGGAGCAGACAAAGTTCCTTCCGTCTTCCCTCTTATAGACGTCGCAGGTAAATTCCAGATACTGAGGACAGGTCTCCACATAAAGCTCGTGCCCTTCTTCTTTTGCCTTAATACACGCCTCCAATCCCTCCTTATCCGCCATATGCACGATATAGACCGGAGCATCCAGATGCGTGGACCAGTGGACAACTCTTTTATCCGCCTCCGCTTCCACAAATTCCGGTCTGCTCATGTAGTGATACCAGGCGGAGGTCTTTCCCTCCTTCAGATACTGCTCCGTGCGAAGGTCAATCAAATCCGGATTCTCAGCATGGACATTAATCATGGCGCCTAATTCTTTTGCTCGCAGCAACAGGGTTGCCAGCATACCATCATCCACCATCATGCCTTCTTTTTTATAGACAAGAAAACATTTAAAGCTGGTAATTCCCGCTTCCACCGCCTGTTCCATCTCTTTTAAAATCTCACCTTCATTTAAGTCCGTAATACAACAGTGGAATGCATAATCACAGCAGGCTTCCTTTTCCAGAACTTCCTTTTTGGAATTTACAAGTCCCAGAATGGTCTCCCCCTTATGCTGTACCGGATAATCAAAAATCGTTGTAACTCCGCCGCATACTGCTGCCCTGGTTCCTGACAGATAACTGTCTGCGGATACCGTACCGCCAAAAGGCATTGCCATATGGGTATGTGCATCCAAAGCTCCCGGCAGTACCAGCTTTCCTGCTGCATCTACTACCTTGTCTGCCGCCATATCCAGATTAGTTCCAATGGCAGCAATCTTTCCATCCTTTATTGCTACGTCTGCAATGTAACTTTCTGTCGCAGTTACGACAGTTCCACCTTTAAACAATAAATCCATCGTGTGCACCTCTTCTCTGTTTGGCAGATTCCGGTCTGAAAGATTTCAGACAGAATCTGCTGTGTATCCTATATGATTATTTGTTGCTGGAAGTTCATTTGTTACTGGAAGTTCTCCGGTTTGTATACCAGTACCAGACCGGATCTCTGGTAAATCTGCGCCACTTCTACCAACTCCATACCGCCTGCATTTGCGGAAGCAAGATTGGTCAGCCATGTCACACCGAAATCAACAGTTCCGTTATTTACTGCGGTAGTCTCTGCGATGTCACCGCCGCCGGAAATGATATCTACGGTCAGACCCACTTCATCGTAATATCCTTTATCCAGCGCCACATAATATCCCATGAACTGTGCCTGCGGTAACCACTTTAACTGAATGGATACCTTGGATTTTTCCACCTTAAAGGTTCCATCGGAGGATTTTGCCGCCTCCAGGAAGGAGGTATCCCGCACATCATCTAAGGTGGTTGCCTGGAAGGCTTTATCAGCACCGGCGTCATCTAAAGAGACATACTGCTTCGCAATATCCAATGTCTGCTGCATTGCCTTTTCATCCATATTACCAATGTCGCTGACCGCATTGCCCTCCATATCTGTGCTGACCAGTTTTGCAACTTCTGTTGCCATATATTCCTGATGTTCCGGTGATACGGAAGAGCCATACTCATAACAGATTTCAGCCGCTTCTTTTGGATTTTCCACTGCATATTCCCAGCCCTTTAAGGAGGCATATAAAAATGCTTTTACTGTCTCAGGATTCTCTTTTGCAAATTCCTTCGTACAGAAGATATTGTCCTCTAACATGGCAACACCATGGTCATTCATATCAATGATTCCGATAGAGTCTCCATAGCCGTAACCGCCATCGTAATCATTCTGAACAAGACCCAGCTCATTGTAGGTCATCGCCGATGCCAGTGTGATGGAATCGTCATCAAATCCATCCATGGTAAAATCCTCGCTCAGATATTCCGTTGGCTGGTCGTATTTTGCCAGTAACGCCAGGACTTCGTACTCATTTCCCAGGCCCCAGTTTCCAACCTTTCCATCTGCGGCTGCCGCCTTGATAATATCTTCATCGCTCAGATCCGCGGCATCTGCGCTTCCCTCTGTCTTGCTGTCCTTCTTCGCAGATTCGTCGGAAGATGATCCGCATCCTGCTAGCATTCCCAGCGCCATTGCTGCTACAATAAGCAGGCTTACCAGTTTCATTGTTCGCTTCTTCATAATAAATTCCTCCTTTTGTTAAAGTTATATATTCAGTCGAAGATCAGTGATATTTCTTCAACAAAATACTCTGTACAATCATTAAAATCACATACGAGATAATACCTAACAGACAGGCCGTCACAATATAAGCCCAAGCAGTGGAATACTGCGCCAATACAATATTTTCCCGAATCTGCCGTCCCACCCCTGTGATATGTTCCGCAAAATACTCACTGACGATGGTGGTCATAATACTCGCCGGTACCGCCACCTTTAAGGCAACGAAGATATAGGGTACGGAATTGGGTAATCTTAACTTTATCAGGACCGTACTTTTTTTCGCCGCGTAGGTTGCCATCAAATCCTCCGAATAGGGTTTTAATTCCGTCAGCCCGCGGTAGGCATTCAGACTCATGTTAGCTGCCGAGACAAGCAGTACCACAATAATCTTCGCCACCATACTGCGGACGCTTGCTTCATTGGAGACGTCTTTTGTCCAGTTATTCAGCACCGGAGCCATAGCCACGATTGGGATGGAAGCAAAAGCTCCCACAATGCTTAATCCTCCTTTTCCAAGTTTCGGGAAAAAGGATGCCAGAACCGCCACGATATATCCTAAAAGACTTCCCAGTACCAGACCGATAAAGGCAACCGATACTGTGGACATCGTGTTCTCCCAGATCTTATCCAGGTTATCTATAAAAATACTTCCTATTTTCGTTGGCAGCGGCAGTGTAAAGGTATCCGTATGGAACATCTTATGGAGCGCCTGTCCCTGCCAGAGGGCAAAGATCAGGATACCAAAGAGAACCGGAAGAATCACTGTGGCGCCTGCCTGTACCCTTGCATTTTCCTTTGCTCTTTGGTACAGCGTTTTTCTTCTTTTTAACTTCTGTGCCATAATCAGTTCCCTCCTTTTTTCGCTTTTGCTTTTCTCATTCCCCGTTTTTCCGGCGATACCAGAGTCTCAATCCAGCTCATCAGATATCCGCTGAATACTCCGATAAATGCACTGAAGAAAACGATCAGCCAGAATACATAGATGGACATTGCATGTTTTAGTGACTGTGAGAGCATACATCCCAGTCCTCCGTCTCCCTGTAAGGTGTCTACCAGGATAGACGCCGTAACTGCCATGGGAGCCGCAATCTTCAGCCCGGTAAAAAAGTAGGGAATTGCGGAGGGAATTAATACTTTTTTATAGATCGTTCTCTTTTTGGCTGCATAGGTGTACATCAAATCATATTTGTCCTTGTCCACGGATTTAAAGCCCGCCAGGGTATTGGTTGCCACCGGATAAAAACTTAAGATTGCCGCAATCACGACCCGGCTGACATTGATATCTCCAGTAATCGAGAGGATGATCGGTGCCAGACCCAACACCGGAATCAACTGAATCAGCATCAAATATGGAAAAAGCAATTTTTCAACAATACCCGACAGCTTCATCAGAAGCGCCAGTAAAAAGCCAAGCGCCGTGCCGAGCAGAAATCCTCCCAGCGCTCTTATCAATGTTGCTCCGGCGCTTGTGAGAACCACTGCCGTTGCCGACATTCCATTGGCAACCGGCTTACCGGAAAATGCCGCTGCAAGAATCTGGTAGAGATGCGGCAGAATATTTTCCGGCGTTCGTTTGGTTACTGCTACAACAGCGGCTCCGATTTCCCACAGGATGATAAGAATCATCAGCCAGAAAACCGTGGAGAACCACTTTTTATCTGTAATATTTCTCATTTTTTCTTTCATTAGACGCTGCCCCCTTCAAAGCTGTTACGCACCTTTGTAACTAATTCATTGAAGTGTTGTGTCTCTTTCATCTCCAATGTTCTTGGTCTTGGAAGGTCAATGTCCACCACCGCAGACAATCTTCCGGGATGCGGGGATAGGACACAGACTCTGTCCGATAGAAAAACCGCTTCCTGAATATTGTGGGTTACAAATAATACGGTCTTATTGGTCTTTCTCCAGATTCGCAGCAGGTCCTCATGCAATTTTTCCTTCGTAAATTCATCCAGTGCGGAAAAGGGTTCATCCATAAGAAGAATCTCAGGACGTAAGCCAAATGCCCTTGCAATGTTGACTCTCTGCTGCATACCGCCGCTTAGCTGTCTCGGAAAGTGGTTGGCAAAATCCGAAAGACCTACCAGCTCCAACATTTTATCCGCTCTCTTGGAGCGCTCTTCCTTGCTGTAGTACATAATTTCCAGGGGCAGTTCAATATTCTTTTTAACTGTCCGCCAATCGAACAATACCGGCTGTTGGAACACAAGCCCGAACTTCTGCTGAAGTCTGACCTCCTTTGGCGTCATCCCTGAGATTCTCACGCTTCCCTCTGTCGGCTCCTGCAAGTCCGCAACGGAACGGAGCAATGTGGTCTTTCCACATCCGGAAGGTCCTAAAAGGGAAACAAATTCTCCTTTATAGATATCCAGACTTACATTCGTCAGCGCCTGAACATCGTTACCGGAATTGTCCTTAAATGTAATCCCTAAATCTTTGATTTCTATTTCAATTTCTCTTTTTGTTGTCTCATTCATCACATTACCTCCGTTGTATAAAAAAAGCATAGCAAAGGCATTTCTTTGTATAGCGCCTTTGCTATGCTTTGATATGTGGAAAGTATAATTTTTGCTTCCGTTCTTTTCAATAAGTCACAGCACAAATCATTTTGTGCTATAGCACAATCTCTTTTCGGAAGCTGTTACCATCCATATACTTTTTTATAAATCCCGATACAATCCTCCTTCGTCACCGTCTTTCTGGTATTTCCGGGACTGCCGGAAGCGATTGCATCCTCAGCCATCTTCTCTAAGACATTCATAAATTCTTCTTTCTTTACTCCATATTCCGCAAGGGTCGGCACCTCGCAGACCTTGCACAGGTTTTCGATGGCTGCAAGGAATTTACCCGCTGCCGCCATATCGTCATCCTCTGCCCCCGCTGCGCCGCAGGCCCTTGCCAAGTCTGCAAAGCGGTCATAAGCGCCGTCTAAGGCAAATCCAATACATTCCTTCAACAGCATGGCATTGGACAGACCATGAGGCACATGGAACAGCGCACCGATGGGGCGGCTCATGCCATGTACAATGGTAACGCTGGAATTGTTGATACAGATTCCCGCTTCCAGTGCGGCAATCGCCATTTCCTCCCGCGCTTTTCCGTCATAGCCGTTCTGATAGACCCTCGGCAGATATTTCAATATCCGCTTTACCGCTGATAACGCCAGAGTATCCGTCATGTCAAACGCCTTTTTGGAAGTGTACGCCTCCACTGCATGGGTAAAGGCGTCCAGCCCGGTTGCCGCTGATACGGATTTTGGCATATCCATGGAAAAATCCGGGTCTACGACTGCTATCCTGGGAACCAGGCAGTCTCCTTTCAACAGCATCTTGATATCCTTTTTTTGGTCTGTAATAATCGTAAATTTTGTGGCTTCCGAACCGGTTCCCGCCGTGGTGGGAATTGCAACCACGGGAGGAATATCCCCTGTGATCTCTTTTCCCATGTAGTCGGCTATCTTTCCCGTATTTACAGCCATGGCTGCAATCGCCTTCGCAGAATCCAGGGGGCTTCCCCCTCCAATTCCGATTACAAATTCACAGCCCTTCGACTGGTAGATTTTCAGACCTTCCTCTATCATCTTATCCGTCGGCTCGCCTGTAATCCCATCGAAAGTCTCGTGTCCTATGGACTCCCGATCCAGCATTCTGGTCAGTCTCTCATACATGGGGGATTTTCCCACATGTTTTCCGGTTACGATGAGCGCCTTTTTTCCACAATCACCTATGTAGGGGATTGCTTCCTCCAACGCATTTTTTCCTGTAAAAATATGGTTTGGTATTGCATAATGGGGCATATATTTCCCTCCATTTCCTGATACATTTTCTGGATTTATTCTGGATTTATTTTGTATTTCCAGATTTATCTTTTTCACATATATTGTTTAATCTATGCTTTATATTCAGATAAACTCTTTGTCTACGATACCCAATACCTCGTCCAGTTTATCCAATTCTTCCTCCAACTGCTCTTTTGTAATAATAAGAGGAGGACATACAAAAATCATATTTTCATGAGAGTAGGTCATAAATCCCCGCTCTTTTAACTTTCCTATAATCTGCCCCATAATTCCCTGTGGGTCCTGACCGTAAGGGACAAGGGCTTCCTTCGTTTCTTTATCTTTCACCAGCTCCACGCAGGCAAAAAGTCCGATGTGACGTACATCACCCACGCATGGATGAGACTCTTTCATGGCATCCAGCCGGTCTGCGAGCACTTTTCCGGTCTTTGTTACATTGTCCAGAATATTAGCTTTACTGTAGTAGTTTACACATGCCACTCCGGCGGCACAGGCAAGCGGATGTCCGCTGTAGGTAAGACCGCAGGACAATACATGGTCGTCAAAATACGCTGCAATCTTACTGCTCACGGCGGCGCCGCCCAGCTGAACATAACCGCAGGTTACACCCTTTGCAAAGGTAACAATATCAGGAACAACGTCAAAATTCTCAAAGGCAAACATTTTTCCCGTTCTTCCAAATCCCGCCATGACCTCATCGCAGATCATGACGATTCCAAATTCATCACAGATCTGACGCACTCCCGGCAGATATCCCTTTGGCGGGATGATGACGCCGTTGGAGCCTGTGATGGTCTCCAGCACAATCGCCGCCACATTGTCAGGACCTTCATATATCACCTGTTCTCTCAGCTTTGCCAGATAGAATTTCGTGGCTTCTTCCTCGGAAGCAAAGGTAATCGGTTCTCTGTAAATATATGGGTCAAAGAATTTTACAAATCCCGGTATTCCCGGTTCCAATGGATATCTTCTCGGCTCTCCCGTCAGGTTTCCTGCTCCGAAGGAGGAACCATGATAACTCCGGTAACGGCTGAATACTTTTTTCCTTCCTGTATACATTCTTGCAATCTTGATGGCATTTTCGTTGGCATCCGCTCCCGCATTGGTGAAAAATACTTTTCCAAAGGTGTCCGGAAGCAAATCAATCATCATTTCTGCCAGCTCTGCCCTCGGCTCCGATGCATAAGAGGGACCTACAAAACAATATTTATCCACCTGTTCCTTGATTGCATCCGCAATGTCCGCATTACCAAATCCCAGATTCAGATTTACCAGCTGGGATGACATATCCGTGTAACGTTTTCCATCGTAATCATAGAGGTAGATTCCCTCTGCCTTTTCCACCGGGATCGGATTCAATCCTGCCTGTTTGCTCCATGACTGTAACACATATTGTTTCTGTTTTTCCTTTACTTCTGTACCATTCATAACTAATTACCTCCTATATCTTATTTTTGTGATTTGCTTTTTCTTTTGATGATTCACATTATATGCGTCTGAAACGGCAAAACAATAAATCCCAGCCCAAATCTGATTGTGCTTTGGCACAACCGTCCTTGACTTTTTTCAAAAAAAGAAGTAACATTTCCGCAAAGGCAAAGAAGTCATGGGAACTTCTCTGCCTTTTTGTTTTTATTTCAGGAGGTGATTTTTTGGCTGTTGAATTAAGTAAATTGATGGAAGAAGTGTCTCATATGGATATCACTCTCATTGCCGGTGAAAGGGGACTGTCCAATATGGTAAGCTGGGTACATATGATTGAGACAAAGGAAGCATCCGGTTTTTTAGAAGGCGGTGAGATTGCTTTCACTACCGGGATTGGATTGAACAATAGTCTTTCTATTTTAGATTTGGTGGAAAATATCTGGGAAAATCATGCCGCCGGTGTGGTATTAAATATCGGTCCATTTCTGGAACAGATTCCGCCTCAAATGATTGATTTTGGAAATGACCATGATTTTCCGATTTTTACGGTTCCCTGGAAAATACATATCGCTGAAATTATGCGGATTTTTTCCTCCATGATTACAAAGTCGGAGCAGGTAAATCTGGAGATAGCGGCTGCCTTTAAGAATGCAATTTTTTTCCCGAAGCAGGAGGATCTCTATATTGTTCCCCTTTCACAGCATGGATTCCGTATCAACTGGAATTACTATACCTGCGTAATTCGTATCCTGCGGTCCGCCCAGCCTGAAATCCCACAGAACCGTCTGGATTCGGTCTGTCTTGATATCAACAATTATTTACAGCATCGAAAATATAAGACCTTTGCCGTTTTTTATAATGAAAATCAGTTAATTGCAATTATGGGAGATTATACGGAAGAAATGATGGATTCTTTTACCCGGGATATCCATGAATACTTATCGAATTACCTACCGGAGAATGAGCATTTCTATATCAGCATCGGGAAGTGCACCAAGAGCATCCGCTGCTTATATAAGAGTTATCATCAGGCTCTTTCTATTCAGAATTTTCTCGATACGCAGAAGAATAGTTCCAATATGCTATCCTACTCCAATATGGGGATTTACAAATTGCTGTTGGGAGTTGAGGATAGAGAGATTTTAGAAGAATATTATGAAAAAACGATTCAGCCCCTGGTGGAATATGATGAAAAAAATGATTCCGATCTGTGCAACGTACTGTGGGTCTATCTTCAGCATGACGGAAGTGTTAAGGATACTGCTGATGAACTGTACGTGCACCGGAATACCATCAATTATAAGCTAAACCGGGCCGCTAAGATTCTGGACATGAACCTTTCCAGTCTGGATACAAGATTACAGCTCACGCTTGGGTTCATGTTACAGGATATGTTGTAGCGGCTCAGGTTTCGCATATTTCTGTTCCTATGGAATTTATTATACTATCAGAATGCCGGGAATGTTCCGGATTGGATTATCCAATCAGAACTGTCTTTCCCTCGAAGGCGAATCCATATTTTTTTATACGCTCTTTGGAAATCCCCTTATCCAGAAGAACTGCTGCATAGTTCTTCTCTTCAATCTGTTCCAGCGCCTTTTGTACCGTATCTTCGATGGTTTCCTCCCGTCTGGAATTGTGTACCTTAAATTCAATGATGATGGCATCATCCTCCTGGCGCAGCGGCTCTAACATAATATCGTATCTTCCAAAACCGCTCTCCCGGTTGGAAGTGATGACATATCTTCCTGTCAGGTCCACAATCAGCCCCAGCACGAATCCATGATAAAAGCGTTCCGGCTCCGTGGTGGATGGATTCTTCCCCGTATCAAAATAGCTGAATGTACTCCGTGCCACACGGTTCATATATTCATTCATCGCATCCAAATCCCCTAACAACAATGCCTTAATAAAGTCATTATAGTCGGAAGCCACTCGACCGAACCAGCCCTGTACCATATTCCAGAACATGACTTTCACCTCGAAGTTCGTAAGACTCAGCTCATATTCCGGCGCCAAAATCTCTAATTCCGAATCATAATCCTCATGGCTGATTACCTTCAGATAACCACTGGCTAACAACAGGCTCCAGATTGCCCGCTCGTCCCGGTCTAACTGATTATATACAATCTGCTCATCAATCGGTGTCTTGATATGCTCACCCTGCAATAATCGTTCGAATGTGAGTTTCACATTCCTGCTGCCTTCACGAATCAGTTTTCCTACAAGGCTGTTGGAGCTGGTATTTGCCCAATAGGTTGTCAGCTTTCCAGTATCCAGATAATTAAGTATCGACCATGGATTATATATGTCTGTCAGGCTTCCAAAAGTAAAACCGTCATACCAATGCTTTACATCCGCCTTTTTCTCGGACCGTCCGTATTCATCTAATGCATCAAATACCTCTTCTTCTGTAAATCCAAAGGCAGTTGCATATTCATCCGATGTAGTTGTTACAACCTTTAAGTTATTCAAATCAGAAAAAATAGACTCCTTGCTGACTCTGGTTATACCAGTCATAATCGCACGATCCAAATAAGGATTCGTCTTAAAGGTAGCATTGAACATACTTCTGGTAAAGCCAACCAATTCTTCCCAATAACCATCCACATAGGATTCCTGCATAGGCGTATCATATTCATCCAGAAGTATAATAACTTTTTTCTCATAATATCGGAAAAGAAATTCCGAAAGCTTGTGAAGTGCCATTGTGGCAACCACTTCCGGCATATCCATAGAAATACTTTGAAAATATTTTTTTTCTTCCACTGTCAATGTCAATCTTCCATCTTCTAACAGAAAGGCATATTTATCATAAAGTCCAACCAAAAGCTGATTTATTCTGGCTTTTGTCGTCTCATAGTCCTTCTCCTTCACATTTGCAAAAGACAGACTAATCACCGGATAAGTTCCCTGCAAATTGCGGTACGCTTCCTCTTCCCAGATAGAAAGCCCTTCAAACAAATCGCCCCGTCCTGCATAATGAATCGAAAAAAACTGCTCCACCATGCTCATGGTCAGCGTCTTCCCAAAACGGCGGGGACGGGTAATCAGAGTGACACTATCCTTATTTTCCCACCATTCTTTAATAAATCCGGTTTTATCTACATAAAACAAATCGTCTTTTCTGATCTGTTCAAAATCCTGAAGTCCGATTCCTACCGTTCTTGCCATAGAACACCTCCGTTATCGCATATTTTACTCCGAAAAAATTCCGTTATACTAAGTCTTTCTGTCACCTAGTATAACGGATTTTTCTCAGAAATACAATTCTCCCTTCTACGTGGAAGATGAAACAGTATCCGAGCTTATTGCCACCTATGATCGCTGGCTTCTTTTATGGCGTTTCTGACATCGTCCGACAGTTCAAGGGTTACCCCATCCACCGTCAATTTTCCTTTGTTAACAGCCGTCAACACATCCCTGTAATCGGCTAGTAATACACTCTTTTTCACTTGATTCGAATCTTCTTGTCTAAATATTTAACTTTCATATACCAATTCTGAAAGCTGAATCAACTGCCAATCATCCCAACTACAAAGCAAAATATGCAATACACACACCATACAAGCACAAAGGAATCAACACCCATGAGATTCGCCAATGCAATGGAAATACCTATTCCTGCAAGCATGAAAAAACCATAGATTTTTCTGCCTATTCTATCTTCCTTATTTTTTATAAAAAGATACATTCCTACCACTGCAAGCGCCGCCATGGTTCCCGCAAAAAGCGAACCTCCGATATTTGCATGACCTGATAATTTTATAAAAATTGCACTTACAACGGTTACGATTCCGGCAATCCATAATGAGACTTTATCCTGCCTCTGGCTTTCTCTCGTCATCTCGACTACGTTCGTCATGATTTCAGTGACTTCACTATTTGATAAGTTTTTATCCTTGTTTTCCATGTCTGCTCTTTTAGAACGCATCAGCTCAAGCACCGTCAAATCTAAAGCATTTGCCAAAGGCTCAAGTGTGTTTATATCGGGAAATCCGATTCCTCTTTCCCATCGGCTGATTGCTTTATCCGTAACGCCTAATATTTTCGCAAGCTCTGCCTGTGTCATATTCTTCTCTTTTCTGGTCTCTGCTATGAAATGCCCAAATACTTTTGAATCCACGTTCCCACTCCTTTTTTTATTTCATCATAAGGAAAACTGTAACGTTAATCAACCGACGATTCGTTTACCTCCTTCCGGGGAATATTTATTCTTTCATTCCTACCGTATCTATATTACGGCATTTAGAACTTGCATATCTTTTACAACTCCAATAATCCGGATACATAAATTCCGGAATAATCTCATACGCAATTTCATTCTTCTTTAATAAAGACATGAATCGCTTACCTCTGGCAGACGGAACTTCTTATTAATCATTTTGTTCATGGAAAGTTCTTTTAGTTGTAAAACAGGTATTGCCAGAGCTTTTGAAACAACCAGAATTTGTATGTTCGACAATGGGCTTATATGTATTTTTATCTGATATTCTGTCTCATCTGATTGGCATGGTGTCCAAAATCCATCACCTATAAGAGATACCCCACAATATTGACAGGTATATAAGATGCCTGGGCTATTCCATTCCCCCTTCATCGTACCTGATTTACAATAAAACTAGAAATTTCTGTACAGCACTTCAATGTCTCCATCCACAAAGCCGATTCCTACTGCCTGATATTTTTTTAGCATATCTGCATATGCTCCCTTTGCAAGATATTCCTGAACCATATGAGCCCCTTCTCTCAATGCTGATTCCCAATCCGTGTCCTTCTTCCATCTATACAAATCCTCTCCTGTGGAGAATACTTCATCACATGCCCAATCTTCATCCTCTTCATCAAAACTGCCTGTTCCAACAAACTGTATTGACCAATTATGATTCGCTTCTTCATATAGATTAAAATGAACCGCAATAATTTCATCCGGCAAACCAAGTGCCAAAACTCTCTCCAGCCATTTTGAAAATTCTTGATACATATCTTATCCTCTCTAATAAAATTCACTTTCCTTCTTCTTAAAAAACTCATAAAAGTACCGGACATTTGGAAGCTCCGTCCACTTCTGCACCTCATAATATTCCGTGTCCAGATTATAAATCTTCGCATTCAAGCTCCCCAACATGAAAGGAGAATGCGTAGCGATCACGAACTGGCATCCTAAAAATCTTGCCATCTTATTCATCTCCTCCGCCATCTTCACCTGATTTTGCGGTGAAAGAGACACCTCCGGCTCGTCCAGCAGATACAGCGCATCCGGCATCAGAGAGTCCTCTAAAATCTGCAGGGTAGTCTCGCCATTGGAATATTTCTCCTGTGCAAACTTCTGATATTCCAACTGCTTCCAGCCTTCCACAGAACCTAAAAATGCCTCTGCCTCCTCTTTGGTTCTTCCACTCTGAACCAGATCGTACTTCATCCCTTCCGCTAGGACCTGTTCCTGCTGTATCTTCTTGATCTCATACAGGATATCCTCACTCTTAAGGTAACGGCTGTGTTTTGGAATTTTTTCCAGGCTTCTCCCATATTCATCATCCCCCAGACTGTGACCGCACTCCTGTTCAAACTGTACGCAATAATTGCTGCCGAACTGATTGCTGGCTGGCATTTCCCATCCCCTGATCTTCAACCTGCCTGCCATGATATTCAAAAGGGTAGACTTCCCGGAACCGTTATTTCCATAAAAAACCGTAATAGGTGCAAGGACGAAGGGTTCTATATCCTTTCCGTGAAATACATTATAAGGATAAATATTGGGGTTTCTCACGGTTTTATCTGACAGACGAAAGCTGCTTAAGTAGATCATTCTCTGTCTCCTTTTCCTTTTCAATGATTGACTTTTCTTCCATTATATCAGACAATGACTCATGAGGTGAAATTATGGAACTTTTTATGGAAATTATCATTTGTTTTATTGCTGGTATGGGCGCCGGACTCGGCACCGGATTTGCGGGAATGAGCGCCGCCGCAGTCATCAGCCCCATGCTCATTACTTTTTTGGACATCCCCGCCTACGAGGCGGTGGGAATCGCCCTTGCAAGCGATGTGCTTGCCAGCGCCGTCAGCGCCTATACCTATGGAAAAAATAAAAATCTCGATATCCGAAACGGTCTGGTGATGATGGCTGCAGTTCTGACATTTACCTTTGTGGGCAGTTTTGCCGCCAGCAAAGTACCGAACTCCACCATGGGAGGTTTTTCCACCGTTATGACGCTCCTGCTGGGTATCAAGTTCATCCTCCGCCCGGTGATGACCACAAAGGAGAACATGGCAGCGGTGAGTCCCGCAAAACGCATTGTTCAGTCTGTCATCAGCGGTATCATAGTCGGCTTTATCTGCGGATTTGTAGGCGCCGGCGGCGGAATGATGATGCTGCTTCTTCTCACCAGCGTCCTGGGTTATGAGCTGAAAACCGCAGTGGGTACCAGTGTCTTTATCATGACCTTCACTGCCCTTACCGGAGCAGGAAGCCACTTCCTGTTGGGTGGTATGCCAGAGCTTCTGCCCCTTCTCCTCTGCGTTTTTTTCACCCTTTTATGGGCACGCATTGCCGCCATGTTTGCCAACAAAGTCAGCTCCGTCACCCTTAACCGTATTACGGGTGTGGTATTGACGATCCTGGGAACCGCCATCCTCCTTGTAAACACTTTAAAGGGATGATTCCATATCAGATCATCCCTTTTATTACAACAAGAAACTGCGAAACATGACCTTTTATTACTGATTTTGAAAATAAGCGTCGATTCCGTCTGCAATTCCACTGACGATCTGATTCTGATAGGCTTCCGACGCCATGTTCTGATCCTCTGTTGGGTTTGTCATATACCCCATCTCCACGATAGTGACCGGCACTGCCGCCCAGTTGACCCCACTCATGGTATCCGTCTCCCAGACATATTCCTTCCTGGCTCCCGTTGCCTGGACCAGATGATCCAACACGGCGGTGGACAATGCCTTGCTCTTAGAATAGAGGTTCCCGTTATAAGGATTCGATGCAGTCTGGCAGATGGTCATGGCTCCGGTGACACTGCTGTCCGTGGAGCCGTTGGCATGAATCCTGATAAACGCCTCCGCTCCCGCATTGTTGGCAACTGCTGCCCTCTCAGCATTGGAGATATTTACCTCATTGCTCTCTCTGGTCATGAGCACCTCATACCCCCGGTTCTGCAATTCCTCCCTTAATTTCAGGGAAACCTGAAGCGTCAATTCATACTCCGCAAGTCCTGTAGACACTCCCGACGTTCCCCCTGCCACCTTTGCCTTGGTCTGGGATGCTCCCGGTCCGATGGGCTCCTGAGAACTGTCTCCCTTACTCTGATGTCCCGGATCGATAACCACCAGGTGGCGGACTGCGTCCGTTTCGCTCCGGTTATCTGCTTCCTCACTGTCTTCTTTTACCTTCTCTTCCTTATTTTCATCCCCGGATTCTACTGTCTGCTCAGATACTTCTTTTTCCCCAGCTGTGTCCTCAGATGCTTCTTTCTCCCCAGCTGTCTGCTTCGAGACTTCTTTTTCACTGGCTGTATCCTCAGATACTTCTTTTTCTCCAGCTGTGTCCTCAGACTCTTTACTGCCGCACCCTGACAGTCCCATGAACAGGGCAAGCAGGATGGTAACCATGATGATTTTGTAATAGCTTCTCTTCATATGTCCTCCCAATTTCCTACCTCTTCTTTGATAAATTCTTTGATAAATTACAGATAAGATCCAATTTAAAATGATATTTTTTTCATGATTATCGCAAGAGCAGACTGCATCACAGCCTGCTCCTTTTTAAAACTCATATTTTCTGATCTCGCAGTTTTTTATCCCAAAACCCGCGAACTCTTCATTTTCCATATCATAAAAATAGGAATGGATCACCCTGGCGATCCCATTGTGCGCCACCAAAAGATACGTCTTTTCTTCTTTGCGGATATCGTCTAACAGATTATAGATCCGCTGAGCCAGATGCAGCATGGTCTCTCCACCTTCAAAGTGATAAATGAAGTGGGACTTCATACGGGCGAACTCTTCTCCATCCCTGGGCGTGGATTCATATTTTCCAAAATTCTGCTCCTTCAGCCGGATCTCCTCCCGCATGGGAATCCCGGTCACCTGTGAGATATGCCTTGCCGTCTCCGCCGCACGGATCAGCGGAGAGTAAAGAATCTCATCGATCTGCAGATTCTGCCGCAGAATCTCCTGCCCCAGCTCCTTTGCCCGTCTGTGTCCCAGATCGGTCAGTTCAATATCCGTCGCTCCGCAGATCTTATTTTCCACATTCCATACAGTCTGTCCATGTCTTGTAAAATATACCTGTGCCATAATTCCTCTCCCGATACCGCCGCTGTGTCTGTAACCTCTTACAAAATATCAATATGCTCTCCTGCCAATGCCTTGTTCATACTCCGCACCGCACAGAATTTTCCGCACATGGAGCAGGTATCGTCATGCTCCGGTTTCCGCTCTTCACGGATCCGCTTTGCCGTCTCAGGATCAATGGCGCAGGCCCACTGCTCCTCCCAGTCCAGCTTCCTTCTGGCATCTGCCATACGGTCGTCGATCTCTCTTGCCCCCCGTACGCCTTTAGCGATATCCGCCGCATGGGCTGCAATCTTAGAGGCAATGATTCCCTGCTTCACATCCTCCACGTTTGGGAGCGCCAGATGTTCTGCCGGTGTCACATAACATAAGAAGGAGGCTCCCGATGCCGCCGCAATCGCTCCGCCAATGGCAGACGTAATATGGTCATACCCCGGCGCAATATCCGTCACCAAAGGTCCTAAGACATAGAACGGTGCCCCACCGCAGATCGTACTCTGAATCTTCATATTTGCCGCAATCTGATCCATCGGCATATGTCCCGGTCCTTCCACCATAACCTGAACATCCTTCTCCCAGGCACGCCTGGTCAGCTCGCCCAAACGCACCAGCTCCTCGATCTGGCACACATCCGAGGCGTCCGCCAGACAGCCCGGACGGCAGGCATCCCCCAGAGAAATGGTCACATCATATTCCCGGCAGATCTCCAGGATCTCATCATAATACTCATAAAACGGGTTCTCCTCTCCGGTCATGCACATCCAGGCAAATACCAGAGAACCGCCGCGAGATACAATATTCATCTTTCTCTTGTGATTTCGGATCTGATCGATGGTCTTTCTCGTAATTCCGCAGTGGAGGGTCACAAAGTCCACGCCATCCTCCGCATGGAGTCTCACCACGTCAATAAAATCCTTTGCCGTTAAAGTATCCAGATCCCTCTGATAATGGATCACCGAGTCATACACCGGCACCGTACCGATCATCGCCGGACATTCCGAGGTCAGCTTTCTTCGAAACGGAATCGTATCCCCATGGGAAGACAAATCCATAATGGCATGCGCTCCCATATTCACCGCCTCCATCACCTTCTGCATCTCGATATCGTAATCCTTGCAGTCCCTTGATACACCGAGATTCACATTGATCTTCGTGGAAAGCATGGAACCGATCCCCTCTGGCTCAATGCACTTGTGATTCTTATTGGCACAGATGACCACCTTACCCTCTGCCACCAACGGCAAAAGCTCCTCCACGCCCATCCTTTCCTTTTCGGCTACCTTTTTCAATTCCTCCGTAACAATCCCTTTTCTCGCCGCTTCCATCTGCGTTGCATATGTTCTTTCCATTCTTCTTTATCCTTTCTTTTATTAATATGTAATTTCTCTACTCACAACTTCCTCTCCACACAACCAACTCATCCCTCACCGCCCAAAAACCTTCCGAAAAATTCCCCTACAGGTTTTCCAACGATTATGAGCCGCCAGGATTTGCACCAATATCGTTCCTACAGGTGACTTGTGAAGGATATTAGAATCTCTTAGGGCTCTGTCCTTCCATCCAACAATTTCCGAACACGACGTTCGGAAAAGGCTTATTGGAGCCATGGATGGCGACTATAAGCCGTTTGCGTCCGTCCCCACTCACTCCCACAGAGCACTTAGAGATTCTTATATCCGGAACACGGAACCTGTAGGAACGATATTGGTGCAAATCCCTCCCCTCACAATCAAAACCTCTCTCTAATCCCACACACTATGCTCCAACGGTCCATTCCCTCTCCCAAGGTTCAACCCGGCTTCAATCGCTCTCTGAATATATTCCTTCGCAAATCTTACGCTGTGTTCTGCATCCATCCCTTTTGCCAGCCCCGACGCAATGGCAGAGCTAAAGGTACAACCTGTGCCGTGGGTGTTGGGGTTCTCTATGCGCTTACCCGGAATCCAGATCGCCTTACCATTCAGATACAGCAGATCATCCGCTCTTCCTCTGGCATGTCCTCCCTTTAACACTACCCCGCATCCATATCGTTCATAGATCCTCTTAGCGGCGGTCTCCATTTGCTCTCTCTGCCATGCTTCATCTGTATTCTTTCCCGACAGCTCCATCCCTGTCAGCTCCTCCGCTTCCGGCAGGTTGGGAGTCAATACCTCCGCAAGGGGAAAAAGCTCCTCCATAAGACAATTTCTGGCTCCTTTTTCCAAAAGGGGCGTCCCGCTGCTGGATATCATCACGGGATCTATCACAATATGACTGACCTTTTCTTTTTTCAGACAGGATGCTGTGATCCGTATCAGCTCCTCCTCTGCCATCATGCCAATCTTTACTGCATCCGGCGCCAGATCCGTAAAAATACTCTCAAGCTGTGCCCTCATACATGCCGGACTCACCGGATAGACCCCCTGTACTCCAAGGGTATTCTGTGCCGTCACCGCAGTGATGACGCTCATGGCATAGACTCCGCAGGCTTCCATGGTCTTTATATCCGCCTGGATCCCTGCCCCTCCGCTGCAATCACTTCCCGCAATAGTCAAAGCTGTGTTCTTCATCCCTCTAGCATCTCCATGGTTTTTTTCTTTAATTCCTCTGCCGCGTCCCTTATATCCGGTCTCGCAAAAATACCGCTGATGACCGCTACGCCGCAGATTCCTGTTCCTGCAAGCTGCGACACATTTGCCTGATCGATTCCACCGATCGCCAACACCGGGATCTCCACCGCCTCGCAGATCTGACGCAGAATCTCATGATCCAGCTTCTTTGCGTCTGCTTTGGACTTACTGCCAAAGACCGCTCCGCTGCCCAGATAATCCGCTCCCTGCTCCTGTGCCTGCAGCGCCTGTTCCACTGTCTTTGCCGTCACTCCCAGGATCTTATCCGCTCCAAGTCTTTTGCGAGCTTCCTTCGCCGCCATATCCTTCTGCCCCACATGGACGCCGTCGGCATCTATCCGCAATGCCAGCTCCACATCATCGTTGATGATAAGAGGCACCCCGTATTTTTTGCAGATTTCCTTTACCTCCTCTGCCTCTTGCAGGAGTTCTTCTCCCTTCAACTCCTTTTCCCGAAGCTGGATGCAGGTTGCTCCTCCCTGGATTGCCTGTTCCACCACAGAAGCCAGTCTCTCCCCCTTTAACCAGCTCCTATCCGTCACCGCATACAATGTCAGATCCTGTCTCGAACATCCCATGTCCCCATCTCCTCTCAAATAAAAAAGCTGTACACACACCAATTCCGGTATATATACAGCTCTCATCACTCTTCCATATATCCCTACGTTGGCATTATCCAAATCAGGTTTTCGGGTCAAAGCGATACAGCTTTATCTCAGCCCACTTCCATGAGCACCCCGTTTTCAATTCTTCCTTTTTATTCTAATCTGCCAAACGTAGAAAATCAAGTCTTTTCTGCCAAATCTGCCCTCATAACGAATTTTTTCACAAAAATTCTCCTTGCCGGCTATTCCTGCTCAAACGGGATCACTGCCCCATCGTAGGTCTCATTGATATAATCCCTGATCTCATCGGACTCCAATGCCTCCACCAGCGCTTTGATCTTCTCACTGTCCTCGTTTCCTTCCTTCACCGCAATGACGTTCACATAGGTCTGGGCTGCCTCGGAGTCAGACTTTTCGTAGGCAATGGCGTCCTTTCCCACAGAAAATCCCGCTTCCAGAGCATAATTTCCATTGAGCACCACGAATGCGACCTCTCCTGTGACGCGGGAGACCTGAGCTGCCTCAAGTTCCTGGATCTCCACCTCATATGGATTCTCCTCAATATCATTCACCGTTGCCTCAAGTCCCACTCCATCCTTTAATTTGATAATGCCATTGTCCTGTAACAACAGAAGCGCCCTTGCCTCATTCGTGGTATCGTTCGGCACTGCGATGACGTCGCCTTTTGCAATCGCATCCAAACTGTCCTTGGTTCCCGGATAGATTCCAAACGGCTCGTAATGGATTCCCCCCGCATTCACTAAATGCGTCCCGTGCTCCTTATTGAAATCCTCAAGATATGGAATGTGCTGGAAATAATTGGCGTCGAAGTCTCCGCTCTCCACCACATTATTAGGCTGTACATAGTCGTTGAATACCGTAATTTCCAGATCCCAGCCCTCCTCTTTCAGAATTTCCTTCGCCTGCTCTAAGATCTCCGAATGAGGTGTCTCACTGGCTGCCACCGTAATCGTACCCTTATTTTCCGTCGTTTCCCCCTTGTCCGTATCGGAACTGCTGCCGCATCCGGTCAATGCTCCAACCGCCAAAATTCCTGCAAGTGTCAGTGATAATAATCTCTTTTTCATAATTTTCATCCTTTCTTTTCCGATATATTTTAGTTACTTATTTCTTCTGTCCAGCTTCTTGGACAGCATCATTCCCAATGCCTGCAATACCTGAACAATGATCACCAGAATCACAATGGTAACGATCATAATATCCGACTGATATCTGTAATAGCCGTACCGGATAGCGATATCTCCCAGTCCGCCGCCTCCCACGACTCCCGCCATAGCAGAGTAACCGAGGATCGTTCCAAGGGCTATGGTGGTTCCCACGATAAGGGAGGTTCGCGCCTCCACCAGAAGAACTTTAAAGATAATCGTCCATGTTCCGGCTCCCATACTCTTTGCCGCCTCGATCACACCCTCGTCCACTTCCTTTAAGGAAGACTCCACCATGCGTCCGATAAAAGGCGCCGCCGCGATCACCAGCGGTACGATGGTGGCGCTGGAACCATAACTTTTTCCCACTAAAAATCTGGTAAAGGGAATGATGAGTATCAGCAGGATCAAAAATGGAATACTGCGGATAATATTGGAGATCACATCCAAAATCCCATAGACGATCCGGTTCGGTTTGATCCCTCCTTTGTCCGTCACAGCCAGGGTGACACCAAGGGGCATTCCGATCAGATAACCCAGAGCCGTGGAGACAAGCGTCATATAGATGGTCTCCCAGAACCCTTCGTAGATCATTTTAATCACCTCAGATGAAAACATCCTGTTCCACCTCCCCTACATAGAGATTTTTTCCTTTCAGATAGGCGACCATTTTTTCCGCCGTCTCCCCATCCTCCGGCAGCTGTAAGATCATCTCTCCCGCCGCCGTCCCGTTGAGATCCTGGGTGTTGGCATAGAGGATGTTCACCGGAGTCTTGAATTGCAGGGTCATGTTCCCGATCACCGGCTCATAGGAAGAATTTTCTTTAAAGACGATGCGGATACAATGCCTGCCCTTCATCTGCTGAATGCTGTTGCCGCTACCGAGAACCAGCCGTTTCGCCTGTGGGGATCTCGGATTGGTGAAGATCTCCGATACGCTTCCGGTCTCGGCAAGGTTTCCCCCGTCCAGGATCGCCACCTTATCACAGATCTCCTGAACCACGGACATCTCATGGGTCACAATGACGATGGTGATGCCGTAATCCCGGTTGATCTGCTTTAACAGCTCCAGAACGGACTTCGTGGTCTGTGGATCTAACGCACTGGTGGCTTCGTCGCAGAGGAGGATCTTCGGGTTGTTGGCAATGGCCCTTGCAATGGCGACCCTCTGCTTCTGTCCTCCTGAGAGCTGGGAAGGATAGGCTTTCTCCTTATCCGCAAGCCCCACCACCCGCAGCAGCTCTCTGGCTCTCTTCTTCGCCTCTTTTTCTCCCATACCTGCAATCTTCATGGAAAAACAAACGTTATCTAACACGTTTTTCTGCATCAGCAGATTAAAATGCTGGAAGATCATTCCGATCTCTTTTCGCACCTCCCGAAGCTGTCTCTCGGAAAGATCCGCCATATTGTGTCCATCTATTACAACCTCTCCCGAAGTGGGACGCTCCAGATAATTGATACATCGAATAAACGTACTTTTGCCAGCCCCGGACATTCCGATAATTCCAAAGATATCGCCCTGGGGAATATGCAGATTCACCTGATTTAACCCCTGGACATTTCCCGCCTTGGTTTTAAATTCCTTGCTGACGTCCTTAAATAAGATCAAGTCCTCCTCCTCCTTTCACTACGCCCATTATACTTTCCTTTTTTTCTCCTGGCTAATACATAAAAAAAACAGCCCGTTATAGTTTTTACCTATAACCAGGCTGTTAATCAACCCTTTCATATATTTGAATTTTTTATGATAAAATACTCTTTCTATAGCTCTCGATCTCCTCCAGATACATCTTACCCAGAGCGCTCAACGGCACTCCCTTTCTGGAGAGATAGCCGATCATCATCTCCTCTTCGGAATCCAGCGGAACGGCACAGTAGTCATCCCCGTTCAACTCCTCGCAGACAATGCCGGAACACAGGGTGTAGGCGTTAAGCCCCACCATGAGGTTCAACAGGGTCGCCCGGTCATTCGCCTTGATGATCCGCTTGTAATCGTAGGTACTGAGCACCTCCTCAGAAAAATAAAGGGCGTTGTGATTTCCCTGGTCAAAGGAGAGGCAGGGATATTCTTCCAGATCCTCAAAGGTGATCCTCTTCTTCTTCGCCAGAGGGTTTCCCCTCCAGAGGTACACATAGGTCTTACAGGAAAAAAGTTCCGTAAATTCCAGACCATTTTCCTTAAAGAGCTTTTGCAGCACCTTTCGGTTAAAATCATTCAGATATAAGATCCCGATCTCACTCTTGAAGTTCTTCACATCGGAGATCACGTCGTAGGTCTTGGTCTCATGCACGGCGCATTCGTACTCATCCATCCCAATTTTTTTCACCAATTCCACAAACGCCTTCACCGCAAAGGTGTAATGCTGTGTGGAGACGCTGAATTTTTTCTTGATCTCCTTTTTTTCGATATAACGGTCCTCAATGAGTTGATATTGTCCCAATACCTGCCTTGCATACCCAATAAATTCCATTCCATCCGGCGTGGGCAGGATCCCCCGGCTGCTGCGGATAAACAGCTCGATGCCCAGCTCCTCCTCCAGATCCCTTATGGAGCTGGACAGGCTGGGCTGGGAGATGAAAAGCCTCTTTGCCGCCTCGTTCATGGAACTGCTGTCCGCTATGGTAACCGCATATCTAAGCTGCTGTAATGTCATCTTTTTCTCCCGCTCTATAGATCTATCTGCATTCTCTGATCCGTTCGAAACCGCATCAATGCCTTAATAATATCCCCATGAATCAGGACACTTAACCGTTCCACCATTTTCTGAGGATCTTCCTTCATCCCGCTTCCGATCCACTCCAGAGTCATACCCACAAAACCATATTTATAGTAATTGGCAATAAACGCCTTATCCTCCTCTTTGACCTTCATATCCTTCGCCTTTTCGTCGATCACATTGATCAGCAGACGATAGGTGGTGTCATAGAGATATCTGGTCAGTGTGTTGCTGTTAGAAGAATAATAGATATTTAAAATAAACTGCTTATTCTCCTTAATATAATTCAATATGGACCAATACCCCTGCTGCCAGGTCAGATAAGTCGCCTTTCCACCCAGGGTCTCCAGATTCTCCTCCGTAAGCACCCATTCCACCAGATCGTAAATATCCTGAAAATGATAGTAGAACGTCTGTCGGTTGATATTGCTGTCCTTCACGATATCCACAACCGTAATCTTATCCAAGGACTTCTCCTGAAGCAGTTTTTTGAGTGACTCCCCCAACACCCATTTTGTTGTTTTCGCCATCCAATCCCTCTTTTCCACATTCCATCTTTTTCATAGCCTGTAATAGTTCCTGAAAAAAATCCCGTATCCCTTCTCCTATTGCGATCTCATCTCGTGTGTTCTGAGGCAGATCATAATACGCCCTGCCGCTTTTTACCTCCACAGAGAGTCCATCCAA
The DNA here is from genome assembly GCA_958428365.1 of uncultured Lachnospiraceae bacterium. GTDB lineage: Bacteria > Bacillota > Clostridia > Lachnospirales > Lachnospiraceae > Maccoyibacter. The sequence continues at coordinate 72,708 of CAUAFT010000006.1, forward strand.
TGGAAATCCCGGCTGATACATCTTATGCAGTTCCCCCGTCAGAAGGAAGGGTCGTCCCCACAACGATGCGTCCCCGCACTCATATACATGAGCCTCATCCAGATAAACACAAACCGCATTTTTATACTGCGCTGTGAGATTTCCATATGTCTTTACAAGTCCAAGGTAGTAGGCGATCATCTCTTCATCGGACAGCGCCCTTCCCCCAGCCCGCCTGGTATAGATCCCCGGCTGCAGCTCCTTGGGAAAACCTTCCTCTTGAAAACAGATCGCCGTATCACAGGAGAATACCGGAATCCGGTAAGCCTCATAATAGGCTTTTGCCTTTAACCTGGCATTTTCCATAAGCGTCTCTCCGGTCTCTTCCACCGGCAAAAGACCTATCCCCCATTCCTCCGGTCCCTTCACTTCCAGATCCAGACCGGACAGTCTGCGCTTCATGACTCCTAACTTCCCCGGATTTCCAGTTCCATATAATATCTGCATTTGCTTCTCTCAGACAGCCTGTATCTCATTTAACTCCAATTCCCCAACGGGCGTCTCGTCCACGATTTCCTGGGGAATGTGAACGGTAAAAATACTGCCCTGTCCATACACGCTCTCCGCTTCCATCCTTCCATCCATAGCTTCTAAGATCTGGCCGGTAATTGCAAGACCAAGACCGCTTCTCTCCGTATAATCATATTCTTTTCCCCTGACCGCCTCAAAAAATTCCTGCAGCTTTTCCAGCTCTTCCTCCCTGATCCCGGCTCCGGTATCGAAGACCCGCACGATCATATCCAGCATCTTACTGTCTGTTTTTTCAAAGGAAAAGGAGAGCGTCACCACGCCCTTCGCCGTATTCTTTACCGCGTTGCTCAAAAGGTTGGTCACCACCTGTTTGATCCGCACCTCATCTCCGTACAGGATCCTCGGATAATTCTCATCCACCTCTATGTAAAACTGCAGCTTCTTCCTGTCCGCTCCCATCTTTGTCACAGTGTAGAGCTCCTGCGCCATGGAACAGAGCAGATATTTTTTCGGAACGATCTCCAGTTTTCCCGACTCGATCTTGGAAATGTCCAGAATGTCGTTCACGATAGAGATCAGATTCTGCCCCGCCTGTTCGATCTGAAGAGCATAGTACTCCACTTCCTCCCCCGGCTTTTTCCGCAGGATTCTCTCATTCATCTCAATGATGGTGTTCACCGGATTCCTGATTTCATGAGAAATATTCGTAAAAAACGCTGCCTTCGTCCGGTTTGCCCGTTCCGCCTCCCGCTTTGCCTCATCCAGCTCAAAAATCAGCTCCATATCGGGATTTTCCAATGTAAAATACATGGATACCATGGAAAGAGCGCTTCCTGCGCTGACGATCAGAATCTGAGGATGGAGCATCTGGATCAGGGACGCGGTGGTCACGAATCCAATATACACATAGATGGATAACCTGCGTATGAAAGGGATCCTCTTTCCCTCGATCGTAATCGCCGCCAGACAAAAAATGATGGAAATACAACCAAACCCAAACAGAATATCCACGCCTTTTCCATAGGAATATACCCTCCCCCATTCATCAAAATAATGCAGTTTTTGAAAAACGACCCAGAGGCAGACAAACAGCACCGCGATGCTGGCTGCTGCGATAAATAGCTTAAACAGCTTCTTATTTTCCCTCAGAATCCTCTCTGCCCTGGTAAGGCTTAGGGTATAGATCGATACCATTGCCAGCCAGACCGCAATGGTACACAGATAACCCTTGGTAAAAAATTCCGTCATACTTCCCGCCACATCTCTGTGGGCAATGGCGATCACGCTGGAAAAATCCATGAAATTCACCAGTAGCGACTGTATTAAAAGTACCCCGTAGATCTGATTCTGTATGCTTTTTAAGCGGCTTTTCGAAAAATATACACTTGCAAAAATCAGTAATACACAAAAACTCAATAATTGAAATTCTATGTTATACCGCATTTTTCTACAACCTCCGCTTCCATTATACCCTATAATTTTACATTTGCACAAGTCCGAAGGAATATTCCTGTAAAATAAAAAAGGAATACAAAGCGTATTCCTTTTAACGGTTCTTTCTATGCACTTTTTTCCGAAACAGTACCACCACCGCTCCAATGACAAAGGGGAGCACAAAGGTGGCAAAACGATAGAGCAAAGCCACGGAACCTGCCTGCGCCGTTCCTACGATGACAGCTAACAGCATGGTCAGGACGAACTCCGAGGAACCAATTCCCGCCGGCGCCGGGATTACCGCCGCAAGCATCATGGAAAGGGAAGTGATCGCCAGGCCCTGGATAAAAGTAATATCACAGGTGCTCCTTAAGATCAGATACGGAATCCCATACCAGAACACACATTTTAACAGGTTCTTTAAGATACAGCCCGCAATCAGGGCCGGACGGTGCAAAAGAGCCGCCGCCGCATCCTCTAAGATCTTGCACTGTTCCTCTAACTTCTTTAACTGCTCCGTCAATCTGCCCTTTCGGTTTAACTTTCTCACGATCCAGAGAATGACCTCGTGGAACTTCCTCGAACAGGCAAAAAGCAGCAATACCAGGGCGATCACAAAGGTGATGCCAAAGCCCGCCAGCAGCGTCAGGTCATACTTGCTGTAATGCTCCTGCATAAAGCTCCAGTTCAGCAGAAAGAAGATTCCTGAGAAAAGGGCGATGCTTACCTTATGCAGCATATACTCAATGGTATAAAGCCCAGTACCCTTGGAATAAGGAACTCCATTCTCATTAAAATAGTAGATTGCGGCGACGCCTGCTCCGCTTCCCAGAGTCGCCACACGGTAGAAGGATGCGTAAAAGGCGCTTTCCACACCCTGCCAGTATTTAAAATCGGGGTTATACACCCTTGCCAGAGAGCAGGTGATCCATCCCTCCACCAGTTCATAGAAGATGGAAAATAGACAGATTCCAAGGATCACAAGCATGGAAGTCGCCTTGAGCTGATTCCATATATCCCCTGCCGAGTCCTTAAAGGTATAGACAATGATTCCAATAATGATCAGGACAAAGAGTATTTTTCCGATGGTTTTTGCGTGTTTCTTAATTGGTATCACTCCCTATTTCTTTTTATAGTTGGTGTATCCCTTCGGCTTGTATGGGTGCTCTGCCCACAGACGATCCGCCGTCTCCTTCCACTCTCTTGCATAGTTCTCACATTTTCCACAGAGATGTTCTACCGTCTCCGGCTGCTGCATATCTGTGGACTGTGCTCCGGTCTCGTTGACAATTCTCTGTAAGATCTCCGGGTTCTCTAACATCGGACATGGTCTTAACATATTGTCGTTGAACGGCTGATTGTCTCTGTACGCCATGAACAACGGCTGCTTTAAGCACTCCAACAGAGATTTTTCCCGAATATTCGCTCCTGAATAGTGGATGAATACACAAGGCTCCACATCGCCCTTCGGGTTGATATGGCAGTAGTTTCTTCCTCCTGCGATACATCCTCCCACAAACTCTCCATCGTTCTGGAAGTCCATCACATAGATCTCTTTACCGCCCTCATTTGCACGGACCTCACGGATTCTGTGATAGATGTATTCGCGCTGTTCTTTCGTCGGCATCAGCTCCGGTGTAGCGTCCATTCCCACCGGCATCAGATGGAAGTACCATGCAAAACGGCTTCCATGTTCGATCAGCAGATCAAAGAACTCGTCAGAGGTAACCGCCTCCATGTTCTTGCTCGTATAGCACACAGAGTTGCCAAAGATCAGTCCGTTCTCATGAAGCAGATCCATTGCATGTAAAACCTTTCCGTAGACTCCCTCGCCTCTTCTGAAGTCGTTGGTATCCTCAAATCCCTCCAGACTGATGGATAAGGAAAGATTGCCCACTCTCTTCATCTCATCACAGAACGCCTGGTCTACGAGAGTTCCGTTGGTGTAACAGTGGAACGCCACATCGTTATGTTTTTCACAAAGTTTGATAATGTCCGCTTTTCGGACTAACGGTTCTCCGCCGGTCATCATGTAGAAGTAGATTCCAAGCTCTTTTCCCTGGGTTACAACGCTGTCTAATTCTTCAAAGGTCAGGTTCAGCTTATTGCCATACTCTGCAGCCCAACATCCGGTACAGTGTAAGTTGCAGGCGCTTGTCGGATCCATCAGGATCAGCCATGGAATGTTGCACTGATGTACCTCTCTCATCTTACGGATGGTCTTTGTTCCAAAGAACGCCGCCTGATATCCCAGATTCAGGGCAGTCATCTTCGCCACATGAGGATCTGTCTCATCCAAAAGGCGGTTCACATAGCGCATCCACTTGTGATCCGGATTCTTGATCATAGCTCTTGCTCCATCATATGCCTCCGACACGAAGTTATCTCCCATAAACTTCTCCGTCAGATCCACGATCTGTAACAGTCCCTTTTCCCGGTCCTTGTTTATTTTCTTAAGTGCAATATCGATTGCGGCGCTGAATGCCTTACGTTCGATCTGCTCTGCCAATTTTGCCATATTAATTCCCTCCACTCTTTTGTTGCAAATTTTCTATCTCTCAAGTATAAAAATTTTCCTATTTTATGAACATATGCAAATCTGAAATCTTGTATTTTCTACTTATACAAAATCAAGAAATTGTATATATTTTCGTACATAATATCCTATCTGTTCAGTATGATATTACGAATCCGCCCCAAAAAAGAATTCTTTTACCTGACCTTCTATGATCTGCATCAGCCGTGTTCTCGCCTCCACGCTCGCCCATGCGATATGAGGCGTGATGATCAGCCTGCTGCTGTCCTGGAACTTCGCCAGCGGATTATCCCGGCTCATTGGCTCCTCTCTCAGAACATCCAGTCCAGCCGCCGCGATCTCCCGGTTCTCCAATGCCTCATACAGATCCTCTTCCACCACGATGGGACCTCTGCCCACGTTGATGAAAATGGCAGTCTGTTTCATCTTAGCAAAAGCCTCTGCATTTATCAAGTCCAGAGTATCGTCGTTCAACGGCGCATGTACGGAAATAATGTCGGATGTTGTCAACAAGGTGTCCCAATCTGCTCTCTCATAGCTCGGCTGGTTATTTTTTCCGCTGGTAGAGTAGTAGATGACACGGCATCCGAACATTTTGGCAATATCGGCAACCCTTCTTCCAATGGTTCCCATTCCAATGATGCCCCAGGTTTTTCCGGTTAATTCATGAAAGACGTTGGAAAAATGTGTAAATAACACATCCTCCGTATATTGTCCGCTCTTCACATAATGATCGTAATAACTCATTTTCTCCAACAGGTAAAAGAGCAAAGCAAAGGTGTGCTGCGCCACGGTCTCTGTAGAATACCCCGCCACATTCCTCCAGGCGATCCCTCTCTTATCAAGATATTCCTTATCCAGATTATTGGTTCCTGTCGCGGTCACACAGACCAGTTTTAAATGATCCGCTCCTCCAATGCTCCTCTCATTGATGGGAACCTTATTGATGATCAGCACATCTGCGTCCTTAGAACGCTCCGCCGCTTCCTCCTCCGTGGAAAATCCATACTTCACCACTTCTCCAAGACGGTCAAATCCGCCAAGATCCAGATCATCGCCAATGGTCTTGGCATCCAAAAATACAATCTTCATCTTCTTCTCCTGTTCTGTGCGCAAAACCGCGCATCCTTGTTCTGTTGTCACAAAAAAGAATCTCGCTGCGCAGGATTCTCTATATCATAAGATATGGGGCATGCCCCGGCATCCCCCATTCCCTCGTCTGTCTTCACTTATCGCTGCATACGTTCCTATCTGATCTTTAAGAACTTATCGAAACCGGTCATGACCAACACCTTCATGATGTTGTCCCTGGTATGTACCAGCTTCAATGCCGCTCCCTTTGCCTGCAGTGTTTTCTGCGCCGTCAGGAAGATCCTAAGCCCCGCACTGCTGACAAATTCCAGTTCACTGCAATCCAGAACCAGATCCCCACTCACTTCTTCTATCTTCTCCATCAATAATTTTTGAAATCCATCTGACGTCACGGCATCCAATCTGCCAGTCAACTCAATCACCAACTCATCATTCTGATATGTCTCCGTTGCCTCTAACGCCATCTCATCTTCCCCTTTCTAGCCGGAAAGCCGTTTCCAGATCACCAACCTGTTGCTGCCTTCCACATATTCATATTCAACCTTATCCATTAAATTTTTTAGCATATAGATCCCCAGTCCTCCGGGAGTCCGTTCTGACAATTCCGCCGTAATATCCGGCTCCCGCAGTTTCAGGGGATTAAAGGGGCTTCCCTCATCCTGAAATTGTATCACAATCATTTCTTCCTTCGGATCATGTTCATAAGAAACCGTGACATACCCTGTTTTTGGTAAACTTGCATGTTTCACAATGTTCACAAAAACCTCTTCCATAGCCAGCTCCACCGCCATCTGATCTTCCCTGGAGGCGTTGGTGCCTGTCAATACCTCATCTGCAAATGCCCGGACATTCTCCAGTTCTGCCAGCGCTACAGGTATTTTCGCAGTCTTCATACGAACACTTCCCCTCTGTGTAAGCATATCTAATCTGCTATTATTATATCCCTAATTTTTCCTCTAAGCAAGTGATTTACTGCTCTTCTTTTTTCCGCAGGATCAGCTTAACTCCCTCAACCCGCACGACCTGCGCCAGCTCCTCTTTTTCGAAGGTCTCTCCCTCTTTTTCTGCCCTGGCGGACCATTCCATACCGTTATATACCGCCTTTCCGGTGCCCTCGATGTTATCCACCCGCTCCAGGATGCGTACGCTCTTTCCTTCCAGCTCCTCATAATTCGTCTTGACGTTTTTCGGCTGTACGAACCGAAGCGCCCAGGGCCTTGTAAAATACAAGAGCACAAAGGATACCCCAAAAAACAACACCACCTGCAGCCAGATCGGTCCGCCTGCCATGCAGACGATTCCCGCCACCAGGGCGCCTCCGGCAAACCAGATCGAAGTCAGCCCCACCGTCACGATCTCAACCACCAGGAAAATGATCAACAGTCCAATCCAAAAAATCATCTCTTTCTCCATAGAGACCTCCTTTCTCTCCTGCATCCATTGTCGTTACCTACATACTTCTGGATTTCTCAATGCAGGCTTCCACTGCGTCCATGACTGCCCCGCGAAATCCCTTTTCCTCCAGAACCTTTACCGCCTGAATGGTCGTTCCCGCCGGAGAGCAGACCATATCCTTCAGCTCTCCCGGATGCTTTCCGGTCTCCAGCACCATCTTCGCGCTTCCAAGCACTGCCTGAGCTGCAAACTCATAGGCGAGTGGTCTTGGCATTCCCTCGGCAACCGCCTCGTCCGCCATCGCTTCGATAAATAAGAATACATAGGCAGGGGAGCTTCCGCTGACCCCCACCACCGTATCCATCAGATGCTCCGGCACCGGATACGCCTTTCCAAAGCTCTCCAGAATTCCTCCTGCCAGCTGTTGTTCCTCCTCGCTGACCAGCTTATCACAGCAAAATCCCGTACATCCCTCTCCCACCAGAGCCGGGGTGTTGGGCATACAGCGCACCAGCTTCAATTCCTTTCCAAACTGCTGTGTCAGCCACTCCATGGTCTTGCCCGGCGCAATGGAGATCACCAGCTTCTCTTCTGATACCACGTCCCTGATTCCGGCGATCACCTCCGGGAAGAACTGCGGCTTTACCGCCAGAATCAATACCTCCGCTGACTTTGCCACCTCCAGATTATCTGTCGTCGTATGTATCCCGAACTTTTCCGCCGCGCTCTGTGCCGCAGCTTCTGACTGATCGGAACCGATGATATCCTCCGGGGAATACAGATTCTTTTTCAAAATGCCGCCGATCATGGCTCCCGCCATATTTCCAAGACCTATAAATCCTAGTTTCATCTTTTTTCCTCCTCGACTCTCTGCTGTCTGATATGCTCTATATCATACTATTTTCATGGGTAAAATTCAATATATCCTTTCCATCCAGGACTGCCTGCGTCAGTTCCTCTCCCCGATAGACCAGCTTCAGCGAGAAGAAGGGAGCTTCTTTTTTCAAAAGCCTTAGAAAGATCTTATCTCCGGTCCAGATCTTTAACTGTTCGATCTGGGATTTGGGAACCCATTCCAGAGTCCCCTCATCACACTCCTTCAATTCCCCCTCATAGCCGTCCGCCGTATACAGGCACATATACTCCGTCTGCCAGCAGTCGGAACAGAAGGTGATCAGTCCCCGGAACCTCCAGCTTGTCAGCGTTAGTCCGGTCTCCTCCTTTACCTCCCGCAGGAGGCATTCCTCCGGGCTTTCATCTGCCTCAAAATGGCCGCCCACACCGATCCATTTATCCTTATTGATATCTACGTCCTTTTTCACCCGGTGCAGCATGAGATAGGAATCTTCCTTTTCTATGTAACACAGGGTCGTCATTTTCTCTTTGTGCATACTCTACCTGCTTTCTCCTATAGTTAAAATTATAGTAAAAGGTCCGTAGAAAATCAATCTGAAATACGACTGCCGCCTTTATATCCACACTGATTTTTACGAACCTGTCATCTTTTTAGAATATCTTTTTTAAGATCTTTTCTGAACGCTGTTCAAATATAATAAGTTCATGCGCTCTCTCCCATAACCTCTACACCAGGTTTTCATATCCTCCGTCTCTGCAAAACGGCGCAAGCTCCATGCGAATGAACCATCCCTGCTCATGACCGCAGACCGGACATTTTTTCGGCGCTTCCTTGGCGTCCAGGGTGTGTCCGCATTTTAAGCACATCCACTTTGTCTCCACCTTGGAGACAAAGAGTTCATTGTCCTCCAACAATTTTGCAAAGGCTCCGAAACGGTCTCCGTGAATCTTCTCAATTCTGGCGATCATATCGAATGCCGCCGCTGCCGTAGGGAATCCCTCCTGGGTTGCAGTCTGGGCAAAATGCAGATAGACGTCGTCATGTTCCTCGTATTCATTGTGCTGCGCCATGCGCAAAAGCTCCGCCATATTCTGGCTTAAGTCCACCGGATATCCACCCTCGATCTCTATGGTCTCTCCCGCTAATTCCTTTAACTGATTATAGAATACCTCCGCATGTTCTCTCTCCTGATCCGCTGTGAAGGTAAAGACCTTCTCCACCACATACACGCCCTCTTTGTTCGCCTGCTGGGCCGCGAAGGTGTAGCGATTTCTCGCCTGGCTCTCTCCCGCAAAAGCCTTCATTAAATTTTTCATGGTTTCACTCTGTTTGAAATCTACCGACATCATCATACCTTCCTTTTTCTTTTTGGGTAGAATGTGTAAAAAACTTTTTTCTATACGCCCCTTGCCCTTCCTGTCTGAAACCTTAACAAAATTTTAACCTCTCATGGCTTGATGTTTGTCCCCTTGCTTGGCATAATGGAATTATTCAAATAATACAACATGGAGACTTTAATATAATGAAACGATTTTTTCAGGCTGTGTGGAATAACAATTACATCGTGACGATGATCTTCCTTGCTTTTTCGACCGCCCTGGCATTCGTCTTTGCCCATGTGATACCGGGGAGTTCCCCGAATATTACACTCGTCTATGCCCTGGGACTGATCCTGATCGCAAGGCATACGGAAGGATATGGATTCGGTATTTTTGCCGCTCTTTTCAGCGTCATATGTATCAATTATTTTTTTACATATCCCTACTTTAAGATCAACTTCAGCCTGGATGGTTACCCGATCACCTTCCTCGGAATGCTTACCATCTCAGTTATTACCAGCGCCACCACCACAAGGTTGAAGCAGCAGGCATACATCATTGCCAAAAGAGAAAAAGTACTGATGGAAGCGGAAAAGGAGAAGATGAAGGCGAATCTGCTGCGCGCCATCTCCCATGATCTGAGGACTCCGCTGACCAGTATCATCGGCTCCGCCTCCTCCTATACGGAAAATACAAATCTTTTATCCGAGGCGGAAAAAACAGAACTGGTGGAACAGATCAATGACGACGCCAACTGGCTCTTAAATATGGTAGAGAATCTCCTCTCCGTGACCAAGATCCAAAACGACGCCAGCAAGATCACCACTTCCCTGGAAGTCGTGGAAGAAGTGGTATCGGAGGCGGTGCAAAGACTCCGCAAGCGGATCCCGGAAGCCAGGGTCAATGTGACCATCCCGGAAGCCTTTCTGATGGTGCCTATGGATCCTCTTTTGATCGAGCAGGTCATTATCAACCTTCTGGAAAATGCCATGGTTCACTCCGAGAGCGAGAAGCCCGTAGATCTCATCATCACGGATTCTTCCGACTCTGTGACCTTCCATGTCATCGACTACGGCAAGGGATTGGAGGAGACCCGTATCCCTTCTCTTTTCGAGGGACAATCCACTGCCAGCTCCTCAGACGCCCACCGGGGTATGGGAATCGGACTCTCGATCTGTAAGACCATCATCCAGGCACACAATGGTTCCATCCGTGCGTTCAACCACGAAAATGGAGCTGAATTTTCTTTTACACTTCCTAAGGAGGAAAACTATGAATCATAAATTTTGTATTTTAATAGTTGAAGATGAAACGCATATTTTAAACTTTACGCGCAAGATACTGATAAACCACAATTATAAGGTACTCTCCGCCACCACCGGGGCGGCGGGTATAGAGATCATCTCTTCCCAATGTCCGAATCTGATCCTCTTAGACCTGGGTCTTCCGGACATGGACGGCATTGATATCATAAAAAGAGTTCGGGAATGGTCAAGCTGTCCCATCATCGTCATCTCCGCAAGAACCTCCGAACGTGAAAAGGTTCTTGCCCTGGATGAGGGCGCGGACGACTATATCACGAAGCCCTTTGGAACTTCGGAACTTCTGGCGAGGATCAGAACCTCTCTGCGGCACAGCAATAAGCTGAACACGGACTCCCCGCTCTTTATCAAGCCCTACCATGCAAAGGACCTGACCATTGATTTTTCCAAACGGCTGATTACACTGGCAGATCAGGAGATCCACTTAACCCCCATTGAATATAAGATCGTTGCCTGCCTTGCCAAGAACTCCGGCAAGGTAGTGACCTATTCTTCCATCATGTCGGATGTGTGGGGACCTTACACCGATACGGACAACAAGATCCTCCGAGTCAATATGGCAAATATCCGGCGGAAGCTGGAAACAAACCCCGCAGAACCCACCTATATTTTTACAGAGCTGGGAGTTGGATACAGAATGAAAGAGGATGAGTCGGAATAGATCCGCTCATCCTCTTTTTTGTTTCGGGGGACTGGCTTTTGCGCCAGGGCTTTAAAAATGGGAATCATACGTCGCATAGATCATACCGGCTGCTACGATGATGATTCCGACAATTCCTACAATATCCATCCTTCCACCTGCCTGTCATATAATATCTATGCCTGTAATCTAATATGCTTTCAAAGGAAATACAAGCTTGTCCGTTAAAATCTTAACGGCTTCTGAACATAGGATAAAATTGTGTTAAGGAAACGTCTCATTTACGCCAAAATCCCTTTTTTTCTGCTATATTTATCTCAGAAAGGAGGAAACCACATATATGATCGATGTTCTTATTTTCATTGTTATGGCAATCGTCGGAGGTATTCCCTGCATTTTAATGCTCCTGAGTATGCCGATCCTCATTGGATGGAAGGTATACCGCAAATGCAAGTACCATATATCTCTGTACGATTAATACATAAATATATTCTATTTCTCCAAAAAAGGAGGATGCCCTGTATAGATCCGGACATCCTCCTTTTATTTTTCCTCTTTTGGCAGATAAGCGCCTCCTGCGACTGCCCAAAGATACAGACTGGCAACACTTCCATAGGGAGAATAACGCTCCCGGTAATGATCAAATCTCTCCTTTGTCAGTTCCTCCTCCCCATATAGGAGACGCATTCCATGACGGATCCCAAAATCCCCAAAGCTGACCACATCCGGTCTTTGCATTCCAAAAAGCAGGATCATCTCCGCTGTCCAGACGCCGATCCCTTTGAGGGCTGTCAGCCTCTTTATCACCTCCTGATCCGAAAGCTCCCAGAGTTCCTCCAGATCCAGCTCCCCTGTCAGGACCCTCCGGGCGAAGGACTGAATATAATCCACCTTCCGGTAGGAAAGTCCGCAATTTTTCAACGCTTCCTTCTCCGCTTCCGCCATCGTCTTTGCAGCAATACATCCAAACCTGTGCTGCATCCTCTCCCAGACTGTCCTCTGCGCCGCCATGGAGATCTGCTGTCCCACGATCTGATGCACCACGGCGGAAAACAGATCCGGTTCCACTTCCCGATGGATCCTGCCAAGGTCAGCGATCACCTCTCCCAGCGCCGGATCCCTCTTCTTAAGATATTCCTGCTCTTTCTCACCATACTCAAAATACATTGCGTTTCTCTTACTGATATTCTTTGATAAAATAATTGTTTCTTCCATTTTCCTTTACATGATAGAGGATATCATCGGCGGTGCGCAGCAGATCCGTCCAGTCATGCTCCTCCTTTGTCCACACAACGCCCGTCGACACCTGGATCACCTTCCTCGTTCCATCCGACATCTCGATGGGTTCATGCTCCAGATCCGCATAAAATCTCTTAAGTCTCTTCTCTATCTCAGACAGACTGCCAAAGTTATAGATAAACATAAAAAATTCATCCCCGGAACGCCTTCCCACCACGGTATGTTGATTTGTGAACTTCTGAAAGATCTCGCTGAAATGCCTGAGATAACTGTCTCCCATCTCATGTCCATAGCTGTCGTTGACACTCTTAAACTTATCCAGATCCAGCATAAGAACCGCCATATTTTCTATGTTCCTGGTTCCGATGATCCTGTCGACCTCCCGCTCGAATGCCCTGCGGTTTTTGATCCCGGTGAGGATGTCCAGATCCCTTTCCTCCTCCAGCTTTTCATGGATCATAACGCTCTCCCACTTCATCTTTGCTTTCTCGTAAGCCACAAAGTTTCCAATGACGATGGAAAGTACCGCATCCATAAAATCATATGTGAACTTATCCGGCGTCTTGGACAGATAACTGCACACCAGAAACACCACTGCCGCAGCCAGAGTAAGCCGGATATTATAAGCCGGAAGGATGTCAAAATTCGTGGGCATAAAGGTAAACAGACAGACCACGGTGACTGCCAGCTCGTTGCCGGCGGCAAAAGTTCCAAGATAGATCATGACGGCGTAAGCACAGGTTATGAAAAGTCCCATGCACACCCAGACCTCTCTTTTGGATATATTTTCTCCTCTCTGGTATAGCTTGTTGGAAAATAAAAAAATAATGACCATGACGGAAACGCCCGCCAGACAGACGAGTCCCCTCTCCTCCATACCCCGCTTGTTGAGAAAATACAGCGCATAGAGGACTCCGATCAAAGCAACGACCAGACTCTCATTCTTAATGATCCTGATATTATCAACAGAAATTTTTCTCTGATATTTTTTTGCAGTCTCTTTTTTCAAGCCCAGCCAGAGCCAGTTCCTGACCTGTTCTCTTTTCTTCATCTTACTGTTTCCCTTTTATCAGATATTTCACTATTTATTGTCTCTTAACCTATTAAGTCTATTTTATCATAGATTTGGGATTAGGCAAGAAAATCATACCTTTTTCAAGGCCCTGTCGAATTGACAAAGCCGCTGATACTCATTAAAATAGATGTGCGAAATTATACGAAATGAAATTATATAAATACAAAGGAGAGATTCAGATGTTATCGGACAACAAAAGCTGGTTTCAGAAAGGGGTGAAGGACGGCATTCCCATCGCTCTGGGCTACTTCGCCGTATCCTTTACCCTTGGGATCACTGCAAAAAATGCCGGGCTGACCGCCTTGCAGGCAATGCTTGCGAGCTTCACACTTAATGCTTCCGCCGGAGAGTTCGCCGGCTTCACCCTGATCGCCGCCGGGGCCAGTTATCTGGAAGTGGCTATTATGGAATTTGTGGCGAATGCACGCTATCTATTGATGTCCTGTGCCCTGAGCCAGAAGCTCTCCCCCGATACCCCGCTCTGGCAGAGGCTTCTGATCGGCTACGACGTGACGGATGAGATCTTTGGGATCTCCGTCTCCGTTCCGGGACGCCTGCATCCCTACTATACCTTTGGAGCCATCGCCATCGCCGTCCCTGGCTGGTCCATCGGCACCTATCTGGGCGTTCTGATGGGAAATATCCTGCCTGCCAACGTGGTGAGCGCTCTGAGCGTGGGACTTTACGGTATGTTCATCGCCATTATTATCCCGCCTGCAAGAAAGAGCAAGATCGTTGCAGGGGTGGTCGCCATCTCCATGGCAGCCAGCTTCGCCTTCGCACACCTGCCCCTGATCTCCCGGATCAGCTCCGGTGTGCGGACGATCATCCTGACGGTGGTCATCTCCGGTATTGCCGCCTTTTTATTCCCTGTTAAGGAGGATCGTGATGCAGCATAATGTCTATATTTACATACTGGTCATGGCGGTGGTGACCTATCTCATCCGCGTCCTGCCCCTGACATTGATCCGAAAAGAAATCAAAAACAGATTCATCCGCTCCTTTTTATATTATGTTCCTTATGTAACCCTGGCGGTTATGACCTTCCCTGCCATCCTGGACGCCACGGGAAGCACTGCCTCGGCATTGGCAGCCTTTCTCGCGGCGATCCTGATCGCATGGTTCGGGGGAAGTCTGTTCCAGGTAGCGGTGATCGCCTGCGTGGTGGTATTTGTGTTGGAATTATTTATCTGCTAATGACTTATCTTAGATCGTGTTCCCACCACAGGTAATCGTTACGCCCCGCCTTATTTCATGTTTCCATCACAGGTGATCGTCACAACCTGCCTTATTTCGTGTTTCCATCACAGGTGATCGTCACAACCTGCCAGGGAATCATTTTTCCACTGTTCTTTAACGCCGTCACGGCAGCCTGTTCCAGACCGCCGCAGCACGGCACCTCCATGCGGACGATGGTCACGCTTCTGATCTCATTGTTTCGGATGATCTCCGTCAGCTTTTCAGAATAATTCACACCATCCAGCTTCGGACAGCCCACCAGAGTGACCCGGTTCTTCATAAAGTCCTCGTGAAAGGCTGCATAGGCATAAGCCGAGCAGTCCGCCGCGATCAGCAGATCCGCCTGCTCAAAATACGGCGCATGTACCGGCACCAGCTTGATCTGTACCGGCCACTGCATAAGCCTGCTTGCGCGGGAGACCGCTTTTTCCTGCATCCTGATCTTTACCGCCTCCTCATCATAGGCAGCCGCCTCCCTCTCGATAATGGAAATAGCATTGGTGGGACATGCCGGGAGACAATCCCCCAGACCGTCGCAGTAGTCATCCTTCATCAGTCGTGCCTTTCCATCTATCATTGCGATCGCCCCCTCATGGCAGGCATTTGCGCAGGCTCCGCAGCCATTGCATAATTCTTCGTTAATCTCTACAATTTTTCTCACCATTGTGACAGCCTCCTTATATCGTCATTTCTATAAGATCTCCTCTTGGTACCAAGAGTTCCATTCCTGATGGCTGATTCATCATAGCATGAAAAATCGCAAAAATCCGTAACATTTGTTACGATATAAAAAATGATTTACCTATTTTCTGTATTATTCCCGAACAACTCTTATTTTTCTTGAGATACCCTCCCGCATTTGATATACTGACAGGGAAAAAAGATTGGAGGTAAGAACATGAAACATCTCGAACTTGGAATTAGCGCAACTCAAAAGCAGCTCGTCACGGAAGCTGTCACCGCAAAGGAAATGGGCAGCGGCGAACTTCCCGTATACGCCACTCCCAGCATGATCGCATTGATGGAAAATACGGCGTATACGAGTGTCTCCGACTGCTTAGAAGAAGGTCAGGGCACCGTGGGTACTCTGATGAATGTAAAACATCTCTCCGCCACACCTGTGGGCATGGAAGTCACCTGCGAAACAAAACTCATTGAAATAGACCGAAAACGCCTTGTTTTTGAGGTAAAGGCATATGATGAAAAGGGATGTATCGGAGAGGGCGTTCACGAACGTTTTATTATCGACAATGACAAATTTTTAACCAAAGCAGAAAGCAAGAAGAACTAAAGATATCCCTCAAACCTCTCCTGATCCGCCACCAGGATCTCACGTCCCCGGATCTCCAGGATCCCCTCCTTTTGCATCAATCCCAGCTCCCTTGAGAGGGAGGGTCTTGCGACGCCCATATACTCCGCCATTTCCTCCCGCGCCAGATTGCCCCGGATATTTCCCGCGGGATCCTGGCGCTCGAAGAGATAACGGACGATCTTCTCCCGGATACCGGAGCTTCCCAGAACCTTGATCCTCCGGTTCATCTGATAGGCTTTCCTGGCAAAAATACTCATAAGATTATATTGCAGCATGGCGGATAATTCATCCTTCACCCGGAATACCTCCAAAGGCAGCTCCAGCAAAACGGCATTCTCCACCACCTGAGCGTCCATATCATAGGCCTCTTTTTCCATAAAGAGATAGACCTCGCCAAACAGATCTCCCGGCTTATCAATATCCGCAATGCGGATCCGTTTCCCGGACACCGTATTCTGGGAGATTACCACCCTGCCCTCTAAAAGGACAAAGAGCCTGCCCGGTCGGTCTCCCTCCAAAAAGACGAATCTCCCTCTGGGATAGTCTTTTTCCCGGCACTTCTCTCCTTTTCGAAGCTCCTCGATTTTTTCCTCCGATATCCCCTGAAATAAGGGACTCTTCTTCCAATCCTCTGTCATCTTATCCTTTCCCTTATCACAACTGACGCCACGATCAGAACCACTCCCGCCGCCAGCATCCAGACTGCAAAATCATAACTTCCTCCCATCATCTGAAAAAGCGCCAGCTTTCCGAAGTATTTCTTTCCGCCAATATTGGACACATAATAGATCACCGCCAGCATATAGCCGATGACCACCTGATTCGTAAGCGCCGACGCCGCAAATCCAACGGCTCCCAACAGAAACATCTCACTGAATCCGCCGATCCACATCTTATCCCACAAAAACTCACTGCCATTTTGTTCTAATATGAACGGAAACACTACGGATACCGCCGCCATCACCAGAAAGGCCAGGATCAACCGCACCAGGTAGATCCGCCACATAGGCGTCGCTTTGGATTTTTCCAGCTCCCAGATCTCCCGGTCCTGCTCCGGCATCAAAAGAGGCGTCATAAGCAGGATCCCCACAAAACTGACATACATCTCTAAAACCTTCGCGGACTGATACAGCTCCAGATTCCGAAAGCTCAAAAACCCTGTCGACATGAGGCAGAAGAGCAGTGTCAAAAGGAGGTGGGGCAGATACTGCCCCTTGAGGTAACTAACGCCTAGCTTGAAATATTTTTCCATAAAGGCTCTCCCCCTCCCTTCTTTTCTTCTCGTAGACCCCAATGCAAAGCGCCGTCAACACAACTGCCGCCACGGCGTAAAGTCCGCGATTCAGATACAACTCCTGCTTCTGGGCAAGATAATTAGTGGTCTCCCCCACTGTATTCCAGCGGCATACCAGGTGTCCTCCAAAGTCCCCGGTCAGAGTGGACGCCGACATAATGCTTGCCAGTCCCCAGAAGATCTGAATAAAGATTGCAAAAATCTTATCGCTCAGCTCTGTTAAGAAGAAAGCGACCGCCATCACCACCATGATCTCCGGCAGCAGCCAGACCACCGGATAGGTCAAAAAGGCGAAATAATCGGGACGGATCCCCAGCGTATGAGCATGGTAGCAATATGGAAGCTGTAAAAAGAATCCAAGGATGACCACCGGGACAAACGCCATGAACACATTCGCCAGATACCTGCTCAAGACAATGGACACGGAGGAAGCAGACCTGGCATGGATGACCTGGACCGCCTGCGCCCTCTTATCCCGCAGACATCTGGTAACTCCAAGAAACATCGGTAAGAATGCCAGCATGATCCCGGCATAATCGCAAAACAGCCGCATATAGGCTCCCGTGATCTTATCACTTTCGCACATCACCTGATATTCCTCCAAGGCCTCCTCGTAGGTCATGGGAACTGCTGCCCCGGACTCGAATTTTTTCTCCTCGTAATCAGATCCTTTTCCGATGATGGAGACAACCTTCTCCATCTCTTTTTTAAACTGTCCATAGGTCAGCCCCTCTCTGGGCTCCACCGTGTACATCTGGGAGGCTTTGACACTGGAAGCCGTATCCTGCATGTCAAACTGTGCGTAATATGCCTCCTGCTCCTCCATCAACCTGTCCCAGGACTTTCCGGTACAGTTTTCCACAATCTTTTTCAGATCCTGTAATTCTTCTTCCCCTGGCGTGACCCCTTTATAGAAACCCAGCGGATAGGTTGCAAAGGTTTCACGGTCCACCTCCGTCACCAGATCTGCCAGAGTCTGACCCATGACCGCCTGCTCATCCCCGGACGCCTTTAATCCATAGCTCTCCTGTCCCGGCGTGGGCTTCGCCGTATCCTTCACCCAATCCGAATCCTTCAACTGGGTGCTGAGAAAGAGCGCCAGGATCAGAATGTAGAGATAATAGACCAGACTCCTTAGGATCTGTTTGATCTCCCTGCCAAACAATGTTGCGAACATTCTCTACACCTCCCCCGCAGTTCTGTGATCCATCAGATACATATAGGCGTCCTCCACATCGGGACTACAGGGCTGTGCCTGCGCTATAGGCGGTGCGTCTGCAATGATCTTGATCCTTGTCAGGCTTCCCGCCGTCAAAATTCCGGTAACCAGGAATCTTTCCTGCATCTTTGGAACCTCCATGGTGGAGATTTCCGCTGTATAGACCTTTCCCTCCACCATTAAAAGCAGTTCGTTGATCGTTCCCCGAAATAGAATCCTGCCCTCATTCAGAACAGCGATCTCCTCACAGGTTGCCTCTATATCTCCCACAATATGGGTAGAAAGAATCACGATCCTCTCCTTGGCGATCTCGCAGAGCAGATTCCGAAAGCGCACCCTCTCCTCCGGATCCAGTCCCGCCGTCGGCTCATCCACTACGATCACTTTCGGATCGTGAATGATCGCCTGGGCGATGCCGAGACGGCGCTTCATTCCGCCGGACATCGCCTTCACCTTCGTTCTCTGCTGTTCCTTTAAGTTCACCTTTTCCAGCATTTTGGGAACCTTTTGCTTGCGTTCCTCCCTGTCCATACCCGACAGGACGGCGAGATAATCCAGCGCCTCATAAGCCGTCATATTTCCGTACATGGAAAACTCCTGCGGCAGATATCCGATGATCTTTCGGATCTCCCGGCAGTTTTCCACAGATTCTCCGCAGATAGTTACCGTTCCCCCGCTCTTTTTTGTGAGCGTCGTGATGATCTTCATAAGGGTGGTCTTACCCGCCCCGTTCGGTCCCAGCAGACCGAACATTCCCTGACCGATATCCAGGCTGATCCCATCCAGCGCTCTCTTCTGCCCGTAATCTTTTGACAGGTTTCTGATTTCAATATTCACTGACATATGATCTTTCCATTTCCTTTCCTGAGTTTCCCACAGAGATGATCTCTCCCATCCTCCATGGCACGTCTTAAATTTTAAAATCAAATTCCCTACAAATTATCTACACCGGCAGAAAAATTCCGCTGTGGCGATGGCTCCTCCCTCCACGCTGTTGATCAGGGTCAGACCTCCGCCATGCTTTTCACACAGGTTCTTACAGATAAAAAGCCCCATTCCAAAGTGCTCTCCATCCTCCTTTGCTTCGCTGTAGTAGACTCTGGATCCGGTCCGCAGTGCCCTCTCTGTGAATCCGCAGCCGTTGTCCCGGACAAAGAGTGTCAGCCTGCGTTCCTCCAATTGTATGCAGACCTCTATTCGGTTCTTTGCATAGCGCAGGGCATTGTGGATCAGGTTATCCAATACCTCTAAGACCATTCCTACATCCACAAAGATTTCCCCCTTCTGGGGAAGATCTGCCGTGATCTGATAAGCCACTTCCTCCTGATTCTCCATCAGCGCCTCCGTCTCAGACGCTATCCTTTTTTCAAGCTCCCCGATCTGCTGCCATTCTCCGTTTACCACCCGCTTTTCCATCTGTCGGATATCCGCCATGGTTTTTGTAAACGATATCAGCCGCTCCTGCTGAGCCTGAATGGTTTTTAGCTTCTCCAGTAAGACCTCCTGACTTATTTTTCCCTGAGGCAGATATTTTAACAGATACTCCGTATATCCCTTCATGACCGTCAGCGGAGTTCTGATATCGTGGGCGAACGCCGCGTTAATGCTCCGCTGATCCTCCTCGCTCTCCCACTGCCGTTTCCGATCACTGATAAGCTGGTTTCTCAGATATTCCGCCTCTTTGCAGAGACTTCCCATCTCATCCTGACTCTGATACAACAGCTCATGGCTGTAATCTCCCACCGCCAGGCTGCCAAGGGATTCCCGCAGAGCGTAGATCGCAGGATAGAGCTTTCTTTTGAAAAACAACCGGACGGATACCCCCATGGTCAGGAGAATAAAAAATAAAAGCCCATGATCGTATAAAAGTTCTACCGCCAAAAAAACCAGATCCTTGCTATCTGCCCTGTCCGGATCCCTCAGATAAATAACATTCATCCAGCTCTCGCAGATATTCCTGGTTAAAAG
This sequence comes from uncultured Lachnospiraceae bacterium, assembly GCA_958428365.1. Lineage (GTDB taxonomy): Bacteria > Bacillota > Clostridia > Lachnospirales > Lachnospiraceae > Maccoyibacter. The sequence goes on from CAUAFT010000006.1 coordinate 93,158, forward strand.
AGACAGAACCACCGCCGAGATAAGCCCCAGAAAAAGATAACAGAACATTCCCCGGATCAATTCCGTATTTTTCAGTTTTTGTCTCAGATTCTCCCATTTTTCCTCTAACCAATCCATTTATATCCCACACCCCAAACCGTTTCTATATATTCTTTTTGACAGACCGCTTTCATCTTTTTTCGGATTCTTCGGATATGTTCCGTGACAATATTGGCGTCGGCTTCCCCGTCATATCCCCTGACCTTTTCATAGATCTGTTCCTTTTCAAAGACCTGCCCCGCATGGGTCAGCAGCAGCTCCACGATGGAAAATTCCGTCCTGGTCAGATTCAGCTCCTCTCCCCGGCACAGAACCCTCCTTCCATCGAAATCCACGGTAAGTTCCTCATCGACATAGACCTCCGTTTTCCCCTGTCTTCGCTCTTCCCGGCGCAGGTGCGCCTCGATCCGGGCCAACAGCTCATCCACGCTGAAAGGCTTCAGGATATAGTCGTCTCCGCCGGCTTTTAAACCGCTGATCCGGTCTCCCTCCCCCGTTCTCGCCGTCAGAAAGAGGATCGGGCAGAACACCACATCCCGTATCCTCTGGCAGACGGAATAGCCGTCCATATCCGGCAGATTCACGTCCAGCAGGATCAGATCCACGGAATGCTGCAGCTGCGCCAGGGCTTCCTCCCCATCGGCTGCGGTATAGACCAGATAGCCCTCCATTTCCAGACAGTCCTTAAGCATTCTGCGGATATCCTTTTCATCGTCCACTACTAAGATTTGTTTCATTTGTTTTCACTGCTTTCCTGATGTATTTCCTGTTTTTTGTTAGTTGCTGCTTCTTATCTGTTTTCAGATGATGTTCCTTTTTATCATACATGAAAAGTGGATTTTTTCAAACCTCCCTTCATATACTGTTATGAAATCAACACAGGAACGAAACTATGACAAAACGAAAAAAACTCATCGCCGTCATTGCTCTGGAACTCCTCTGTCTCACCCTGCTCTGCGGTCTGCTCATAGACTTTCAGAAAATACAGACCACAGCCAGCGCTTCCTCCAATTCCACAGACGGCTCTGATACAGACTCCAAAAAGAATGGATCCGACACAAAAAATAAGGACTTCATCAAATGGGTCGACTTCAACGTTCCCTACGAAGCCCTCTGCGTCGCCTACGACCTGGACGTGGAAAGTCACAATACTAAGGTTCCCTTGAACTGGATCCAACTGCTCGCCTACACCGCCGCCAAAAACGGTGGGACCTTCACGGAGGATACCACAAGACAGATCACAGAAACGGCAACGGACCTCTCAAATAAGACAACCACTATGAAAAAACTCACAAAGGATCTGAAAAACTACGACTATTTCCTGGAAGCCTACACTGCTGTCCTGGGCGGCTATGTGGGAGAATATGAGGTGGAGACTTCCCCCGGCAGCGGAAAATATGAAACGCAATACGGACTCAAAGCCTTCTCGCCCATTGCCAAGGGCTTTCCCTATTCCGACTACGACGACTTCGGCACCTCCAGAAGCTATGGATACAGCCGCCCTCATCTGGGACACGATATGATGGGGCAGATCGGAACTCCCATCATCGCCGTGGAATCAGGATATGTGGAGGCTCTGGGCTGGAATCAGTACGGAGGCTGGCGCATCGGCATCCGCAGCTTCGATAAAAAGCGTTACTACTACTATGCCCATTTACGGCAGGATTCCCCCTATCAGAAAGGCCTGAAAGAAGGAAGTATCGTGACCGCAGGAGACGTCATCGGTTACATGGGACACACAGGCTACAGCAAGACCGAGAACACCAACAACATCGACGAAGTCCACCTGCACTTCGGTATTCAGCTGATTTTTGACGAATCCCAGAAAGACGGGGATTCCGAGATCTGGATCAATCCCTACCAGCTCACCCGTTTTCTCTACAGCCACCAGAGCGAAGCCGCCAAGGTAAACGACAGCAAAGTCTGGAAGCGCACTCTCGATATAAAGGATCCTGTAGTTGAGGATTATAGATTCTCAAAAAGAAAAAGTCTTACAAAACCGTAAGACTTTTTACCCTGTTAATATCCCAGCGCCTCGCCTTCCCATTCTATCACGCCGCCGCTATAGGGATCGATCTTGAACTCATACTTCATATCCTCATAAACCAGATGAGCCTGATATTCCAGTCGTCCGTCATCCTCCTTCTGGAAAATAGCAACATCCTTCGCCTCCACTCCCGGAACCTGTTCCATCACAACCTGCATTACCTGGCTCTCCGGAACGATCTGTGCATCGGCAGACGCCGCCTGACGGAACTGAGATTCCGCATCCTGGTCAAATTTTAGAATCTTCCCTTCCTGTGCATCCAGTTCATAATCGTATTCCACTCCATCGGCCGAGATAAATTCCACCTCAAAGACGCTTTGACCGTCCTCCACATCCTTTTCCACACTGTGAAACTTCGTATCCTGTTCTGTGATTCCCGCATGATCTAAGGCAGCCTGCAGCGCCTGATCCTCGTCGATCCCAGCCGTTCTTCCACTCTCCTGGCTACTCTTCTCCTGAGAACTATCCCCTGCTTCGGCGGTTCCCGTCTCCTGGGTCACGTCCGTGTTCGCCGTATCTTTTGTCGTCTCACTCTTTTTATCCCCGCATCCCGCGGCAAATACCGCTGCCGCCGTCACTGCCGCTAATGTGATTAAGACTCTGTTTCTCTTCATGGGAATCCTCCTTTCACTTTTCACAAAAGTCTAATATCAGACTATTAGAAATTCATGGAAATTATTCACTTCCGGTTCTGGTAAGGCAACTGTACTACAAAAACGTTTCCTCTGTCAATTCCCTATTCCCCTAATCAAAAAATAGTTCAAATTAAAAATTTCTTTTCCGCGAAACCTTTTTTCTTCCTCGATTGTCTATATAATAGAATGAACGAAAGGAGAAGTATCATGAGAGAACTCATTGAGCAGACGCTATTGGACAACTACGAAAAATACTACCGTCTTGCCTACAGCTATGTAAAAAACGAGCAGGACGCCCTTGACGTTGTCCAGGAAAGCGCCTATAGATCCATGAAACACTGGAAAAAAGTAAGAGAGCCTCAATACATTGAGACCTGGATCTACCGGATCGTAACCAACACCGCATTAAATCTGTTGAAAAAACAAAAACGCTGCCTTCCATATGAGGCAGATCTGTCATCCTCCTATGAGGAAAACCTGGTGGATAAAAACGACGTCCTGTCCATGCTGGATTGTCTGGAAGAAAAGGACCGCACCATCATCATTCTCCGTTTTTTTGAGGATCTGAAGATCGACCAGATCGCCCACGTGATCGGAGAGAACACTAATACCACGAAATCCCGTCTCTACCGTGCCCTGCAAAAACTGCGGATCAATGTAAATGCGGAAAATTTTTCATAAGGAGGTTTTTTAATGACTGAAAACAAGAAAAAAATAGACGAATTAGAAGCAATGAAGACTGCATATGAAAAGATTCCCGTGCCAAAGGAAGCAAGCGAACGAATACAGCAGGGTATTGCCAAAGCACAGGAGGAATCAAAGCACACAACATTCATCTCCTTTGCAAAGGGACTGGGCGTCACCGCCGCTGCCGCAATGGCAGCTATTATCCTGCTTGCCAACTCCAGCCAGAGCGTCGCCTATGCAATGGAAAAGATTCCGGTGATCGGAAGGATCGCGAAGGTGGTCACCTTCCGGGACTACAAAGATGAGACTAAGAACTTCAACGCCTCCATAAAAGTTCCAGAAATTGAAGCAGACGACGGGGCTTCCCCCGACTCCTCCAAAAATCTGGATCAGACCAATAAGACCATAGAAGAATATGCCAATGAATTGATCGCCCAATATGAGGCGGACTTAAAGGCGTCCAACGGAGAGGGCAATTATTCCCTGGAATCCACTTATGAGGTCGTCCGCGACACTGACGACTATCTGGCGATCCGGATCAATACCACTTTGGTCATGGCGAGCGGCTCCCAGTTTACCAAAGTCTTTAATGTGGATAAAACCACCGGAAATATCTTAAAACTGGCAGACTTCTTCGGGAAGGACAGCGATTACCTCAAGGTCATCAGCGACAACATCAAGGAACAGATGGAGACCCAGATGAAAAACGACGACTCCGTCACCTATTTTTATCAATCCGATATGCCGGAATGGGACTTTAACGAGATCACGGAAGATACCAGCTTCTACTTTAATGATAACGACGAACTTGTCGTCAACTTTGACGAATACGAGGTAGCTCCCGGATATATGGGAGCCGTATCCTTTACGATCCCTCACTCTGTGACAGATCCTCTCTTAAAGTAATAGACAGAAAATTTTAGCGGGGAAGCTTAATGCGAAACACGATGGTTTCGTCCCGGCTCTCCGCTTCTATTTTTCCTCCATGAAGCTCCACGATCTCTTTTGCAATCGCCAGCCCCAGACCTGCTCCTCCGCTCTTCGTTGATCGGGAGGTATCCAGCCGATAAAACTGTTCAAATATCCTCTCCAATTTTTCCGGGATAATGGTCTGTCCATGGTTGCAAAAGACGATCTGAAGCCCTTCCTCCTCCCATGCCACGGTAATCTGAATCACCGTATCCGGATAGCTGTAATTCACCGCATTGCGAAGCAGGTTGTCAAAGACCCTCTGCATCTTATCCACATCGCAGTTATACATCAGATCCCGCGGACAGGAAAGCTCCGCCCTCAGATTCTTTTCCTGAAACATGGGCTGAAATTCATATATGAGCTGTTCCATCATCCGGGTGAGGTTGATACGGCTCATCTCCAGCGTTAAGGTGGTGAGATTAAATCTGGTGATCTCAAATAACTCATTGATCAGATCCTCCAGCCGCTCCGCCTTTTCCAGAGAAATAGCAATATATTTTTTCTGAAGCTTTGGCGAAATATCTCCCTCGTCTCTTAACAGGGTCAGATAACCGATCACAGAAGTCAGAGGCGTCTTCAAATCATGCGCCAGATATACCACCAGATCGTTTTTCCTCTGCTCCGCCTCCTTAGCCGCTCTCTCATTCTGCCGGATCTTCATCCGAAGTTCCGTCAGATCCAGAGCGACTTCCTTAAGCTCCGGAGAAAGCTCAATGGGAGCCTCCCCTGCGTCATAGACCTTTCCGGCTGCTTCTGCGATCTCGTCCACATACTGATAGGGTCTTTTAAAAAAGAGGTAGAGGATCCCTCCATAACCCCCCAGAAGGTAAATTGCCGCAAAGATCAAAAAATAACTTGTAAAAATATCAGCCGCCTGATACATAAAATCATATTTCTGATAGGTATGAAGAGAATAGACTCCCCTCATGGTCAAGACCAGAAAAATTCCAAGGGCAGTATAGAGGATCATGGCGATCAGCGCCCAGATGATCCGATTTTGCAGACTGCGTTTTCTTTCCTTCGACAAATTATGGTTCAATCTGATATCCCACTCCCCACACTGTTTTTATAAATTTCGGTTTCCTGGACGACTCCTTTAACTTCTCCCGGAGTCTTCCGATATGCGCCATCACCGTATTGTTGTTATCCAGATATTTTTCTTCCCAGACCGCCTCAAACAATTCCTCGGAGGAGACCACTCTTCCCATGTTTTCACAGAGATACCACAGCACAGAAAATTCCGTGGGCGTCAAAGAGATCTCCTCCCCGTAAAGACTGCATTTACGGGAATCTTTACTGATGAACAATCCCCGCACATCGTACTCATTGGGATGATCCTCCTCAGCCGCATTACGGTTATATGTAGTGTAACGCCGAAGCTGCGTCTTGATCCTCGCCACCACCTCCAAAGGCTGAAACGGTTTTGTGATGTAGTCGTCGGCTCCTAACGTCAGCCCCGTGATCTTATCCATCTCCTCCACCCTCGCCGTCAGCATGATGACCGGAAAAAAATACTGCTCTCTGATCTTTCGCAGCAGAGCAAGACCGTCTATGTCCGGCAGCATAACGTCTAAAACTGCCAGGCTGATGTCCGTTTGTTGAATACATTCCAACGCGCTGCTTCCGTCGTAAAATTTGTGAACACAAAAACCTTCATTTTTCAGATATACTTCTAAGAGATCTGTGATCTCTTTTTCATCATCCACCACTAAAATATTTTCCTGCATGATACGATCTTTCCTTTATAAATATGATGTCTATTATACCATGTGCTTCGCTCATGGCGCTCCGCACATGACGCTCCACTTTGGTTGCCATTCGGCAGGGTATAATGTTTGACCACATTATATCTTGTGCTCCGCACATGACGCTTTGTTTGGATGCCATCCGACGGGTATAATATCTGTCGACATTATATCACATCCTCCGCAGATTATCTTATAATCTTCCAACATACGCTTAGTTCCACAAACAGCAGCGAAATCGTCATCTGGAGATTGTTCCCAGCCTGGGCAAGAAAAGCGGATATACCAAGAACGCCATACAGCAGATTGAATCAGGTGAACAATTCATCGCCCATATTGAACTGAGATATTTTGCAAAAGTCCTGCATGTTTCCCCCAACGCTCTCTAGCATATAGCGGACAAACTATCTCAATAGATACAGAAAGAGGAAGCGCTGATTTACAACGCTTCCCTTTTCATTCATATGACAATGCCCAGAGGCATTTGATCTGCCCCTGAAGTTTTTCAAAAGACCAGGTCTTTTCACTGTTGGACTTTCGGTTGGGATCATTCACCGCAAATCCTCCCTCACCATATCCGCGAATCAGGATAAAATGCCCGGTTGTGGTAAAATCCCCCGGCGCCATGCTGCAGATCAGTACCTGTCCTTCATCCAGCCGGTTTTTCATGGCACTCTCATCCAGGGATACTTCGGCGCTGTGCAGTCCTAACTGCGCCGCTCCCTCGGTCCAAAGGCTCCAGGACGTCCCCTCCGAACTATAGTACCCGTTTTCATCGGCAAACTCCGCCATCACCCGCGGATTCTTCGAGGTATCCCCGGTAAGATAGATATACGCCATGGATAGACAGGTAGGTCCGCATCCCGCAACTCCTATGATATCGTCCCCGTATGGATCATATCCCCATCTTCTGTCCCACTGCATAAGCAGCGGCACCTCCCCGGACTCGCATTCCCCGGACAGATCAATGGGCGCTCCTATATAATTTTCCCGGTTCTCGTAATCTTTGGCAAAGGAGCTTGTCTCAGGGTTCCGCTCCACCATTTCTCGAAGCCAGTCGGGATAAGAAGCCAGTTCTCCCGGAGAAATCATCACAGACGACGCATTCCCCGGCATAAAATGGCGGATTCCCAGCCATGCCACCGTAAGACAGAGCAGGAAGATCCCTATTATTTTTACTTTTCGTACTCTTCTGCGCCTCTTGATCCTCTTATTTCGACATACAGTCCTCTGTTCCACTGTGACATCTCTCCTTATTTAGATTCTATTTTATAGAGATATCATATCGAAACATTTTCTGCCGTTTTTGCTCATCAAAATCGGATTTTCCTGTTTTTTTCTCCTGAAATTCTTACGATTTTCCTACGCTGCTATTCCCTTGAAAACAGAACCTGTTCAAGGATGCCCGCCGCGTCTTTAATGCAATCCGGACATGACCGCAATACCTTACCGGTCTCGATCCCTTTCAGAGTTTTGCAGACCACCGATTGGTTCTGTTCTTCAAACTGCCTTACGATCTCCTTCGAGAGCTTGTAGGACTCTGCCTTACTGTCCGGCTGCTCCAGTTTTCCGCTGCTGCGCTTCATACCCGCCAGAACGCAGGCGCCGCTCACCGCTCCGCAGGTTCCCTCCATACACCCCATTCCAAGTCCTAAACCTTCCGTCATCTTAAACATGGTTTCTTCATCCACCCCTACGATATCACAGTAGGTACAGGCTACCGCCTGCGCACAGTTATAACCTTTCTTATGTCGTGTGATGGTCTCCTCTACTCTTGATTTCATTATCTTCCTCCTTTGTTTTTTCATTATACCATAGTCGCAAGCGGCTATGGCGCCTCCGGCGGATGCCATTCGGCGATCTATTGATATTTCTCCTTCATCTTTAGAGCCGCAAGCGGCTATGGTGCCTCCGGCAGATGCCATTCGGCAATATATTGATGTCTCTCAAGAAATCTCTGCCCCAAAAGGCATCAACGCCAGCTTCGCAAGCTTAAACTGTTGCAAACCGAATGGGATTCCCACAATAGTAACACATAAAAGCAATCCCAATAACAGATGCTCTATGGCAAGCGGTACCCCCGTCACGATCATCCATATGATATTCAATATCAGAGACCCGCTTCCCCCTCCATAGTTTACCTCTTTTCCAAAGGGAAAGAAACTCAAGCCCGCAAACTTGAAGCATTGCACACCGATCGGAATCCCCACGATGGTAATACACCAGAGCAATCCCGCAAGACACCAGCTTAAGCCGCTGATCGCTCCGCCAAATACAAACCACAAAAAATTACCCAAACAACTCATATTCCGTCCTCCTGATCTATATTCTATCATACTGTACTCTTAACTCGGTCAACACCTGCTGTACCTGATCTATTGCATTTTCCACTTCATCTCTCGCATCCGCGATCTTAGTCTGCATCAGATAATCTGCAATCAGACCGTCAAAAAAGAAATCCGCGAAGGTCAAAAAGCTGCTGATCTCCATCTTCAGATCATAATGAAGCTGTACATCCTTCAGCTCTCTCTGAAAAACCATCAATTTCTGTTTTGCGTCCTCCATATAAGCAGACGCATCCCTCATATTAGAGTGTTTTATGAGGTCGGTCAAAAACCCGCCGCCCAGCATATCGACAATTCCCCAGTTTCTCGCACCATGCAGCTTTTTCTCCACATCTCTGAGGCTGAAAAGCGCGGTCTCGCCTGCCTGAATGGCTTCCAGCATCTCTTGTTTCATCTTTTCGTTACTCATATTTTCCTCTCTTTCCGCAAGTCCCTGCAACATCGATCATATGCCTTTGTACTAAAAAAGACTTTTACTATGACCTATGCCACAATAAAAGTCTTGCTATCTCATTTGTTACGGATACCTCTCGGTATCGGATGACGATCGCAAATACATTCTTTCGAATGTTTAGCTACTCCCTTTTAATTGGTGAATATAAAATATCATGTTTGGAGATGTTTGTCAATCAGTTCTTTTGTATAGATTTCTTAAATCTGCACATCCTATGCTGGAAAGGATGATACATTATGAAAAATAAAATGAAAACTACTCCAACGGAGCAGCCGACATCTGTCTACGATGATGGCAATATCCCGGATGTTGATCTGCCAAACGGTGAGGACGTGCTAACACCTGTGGAGCCTTTGCCGGAGTCCACACGACCTCGCAAGGACGGACCTGGAGGGGATTAATTCCTCTTCAAAAATGAATTGAAGATATTTTTCAATGGATTAAAATATCTGCAACTTTGTGCAAAAATAGCGGAACCCTTTGATTTTAAAGGCTTTCCGCTATTTTTTCTTCAATGAGGCATCGGGGATTCGAACCCCGGACAACTTGATTAAAAGTCAAGCCTGTGCTGTTTCTTATGTGACCATATGATTCAAAAATGCTGATTTTATGGGATTTTCGCCATCCAGTAATCCCACAATTTTTGTCTTTTAATGCATTATTTTTCAACTTTGTTAGTCAAATGTTAGTCAATTTGATCTCCTTTATCAATTCTGGTCACAGCAAAACCGGCAACGTCTATCAACGTCTCTTCCCGGCACCATGAGCACCACAGCGGGAAATGCTTCATCACTGTCTTATCATCAATTTTTGTTTTCGTTTTGGTCCCGCATCTGGGACAGCATATAAAACCTTTAACAACCATATTAACCCCCAAAAGAGTAATCGCCCCGCACATTCATGATGTACAGGGCAACTCCCATTTTCCAAAATATCTGAAAGGAGAAACAATGAAAATATGTATTGCAAAACAGCTTTACGCTGTAATTGCCTGGTAATAAATAGCCTCTGCTTTATTCTCCAGTACAAAGGCATCATATACGATTCTGCCCTCTACCAAAGTGCCGTTGATTCCCGGAGGGTTTACATGGGTGTTATAATCCTCTAACTTTGTAGGGGCAACCGTCGCACATGGATGTGAGAGCATGAACCCGAATCCCTCCGGGAGTCTTGCCGCTGCGATCTTAATTGTTACAGCCCCGTCGATATTCGCAATCACACCTTTAATTCGCATATCATTCCCGATCTCAGTATCCATTGTGATATCCTTGCACTTTTTCATGAGCAGGTAAGTATCTGGGGTAACGGTCAGGACTCTTCCTGTCTCCGGTACCAGGGCATCGTCCAACGCTGCAGATGCTTTGATAATCTCGTCGTAGATGTTATCCGATGTCAGTATGACCGCTTCTGGTTTGTGTCCTGCCCCCGCACACATCACACCATATACATAGGTATCCACTTCCGGGATTACTACCTCTCGAATCTGTCGGGCCAGTGCTGTTGCACCGTTCAGGGCTCCCCCTGTTTCATCTGCGTCTAATGCATCGATAACAAATGTGAAAGAACGGTCTTTCTTTAATGTTGCCGTTTCAGTAGTCGCACTCAGTGACTCTGGTATGCCGTATCTCTGCATGGTGTCGAGATTACGACCGTAATCGTTCATTTCTGCGGTGCTTATTTTATAAATCTTAACTGTATTAGGCCCATCAAAAGCAAAATCCTGATTCGTCAAAAGGCTCTTTTTACTCTCCTGTGTGAATAACTCATCCACATAAGGAAGATACTTAGTAACTAACTCAATAGCCATTTCATCACTCCTATTTATTTAAGCCAAAGGCTTCACGGACAGGGTCGCCATGAAGTCCCGTACCGTGGACCGCTCCGATCATGTCCACCCTTCCGATAACTTTAGGCTCCTGTTCTGCCTTGGCTTTCTCATCGATCAATTTCAATATTGTGTCTACATTTTTGCCGAATGCCTCCAAATCATCTGCTTTAATGATGTCTGCAAGATTATCCGGCAGCCCTTTATCACGGAGTACGGAAACCGCATCCAACCGGAACTCTTTCTGTGCAAGTGCTGATTCCCTTGCTGTAAGTTCTTCCTGGTTCTTCTGCTTTTCCTTTGCGAGCCGTTCCTGTACGATACGGTTCACTTCATCCTGTGAGAAAGTCCGATTCCCCTCTGTGAGGTTTTCTTCACCCGTAGGGGCTGTATGATCCATTTCACTCATAATCTGATATCCTCCTGTATTTTACGCCGTCAGTCGGCTTATTCCACGCTCTTCCCTGCGTGCCGGGGAGCCTTTTTACTTCATGCCCTGGAAGCTCCGTCAATAAAGAAAATAATACACCGAATACGTTACAGCAGGAGAAGGACGGAGAGGAACCCCTGCTATGATTCTATTATATACTATAACTTACAGTTATGCAATATAATATTATCATAACTATTATTTATATCTCTTCGGTTTTGACCACGTATTACAACACCCATGCACCTTAGCAAACACTAGCAAAAACCAGCACCAATACAAGGTTTTACAAGGCATATGGTGTGCACCTTGTGTGCATTTTGTGTGCACCCTTTTAGGACCGCCGAAAGTGCCGGATAACCTTTTTAGGGACTCAGAAAATGAAGGATACTTTTTTAGGATGTCACAAATGTCACGATAAGAAAGATAGGCAGCCGTCAAGCTGCCTATCCTCTCTAAGCTGATACTGTTATGTATGACTGTTTTTGCTGTCCGTACAGCCCCGGTGACTCTTTATGGTCTATCAATATCGGGTCTAAAAACTTAAGGACTGTGTTAAGCTGGTCTTTGGTATCGTACAGCAGAATGAGAGTTGTTTTTCTCTCTTCCATCAGACCACCTGCCTTCTGTCCTGGGCTGGTTCAGATTCTTCTATCAGATCCAGCAATTCCTTTGTTAATTTCACCATATCTTGAAGGAACGACAAAATGATGGATGTTCTTATATTCGCATCCACATATAGCGCCTGCAAAACGCAAGGGTCCGGATCCGCTTTTTCAAAATATGCATTATGTAAGTCATTACATACGACATATGCCTTTTCACTTAAAATCTCAATTTCCATTAATGCTTCGATTAACTCTATTTTATTACTCATACTTTCCTTTCTGCCGGAATCTGTTATAATACAGGTGTAATTCCGGTCTTTGGTGCTTATCGACGGGTTACATTGGCCCTTTGAAGAGGTTCCGGCTCTTCAAGGGGTTTCTCTTTCATACAGGTAAACAACAAGTCTATAGATACGCTCTAATTTTTTTTGCCCCTGGATCTTGTCAACTAGCTCATGGATATGTTTCCTATAATCGACCATGATTCTTCCTCCTTTTTTGCTCTTAAATTTATTGTTTGGAACTATGATAGAAAAAGTCAATATCTAGATTCCAACTTTTTTCATAAATTCCGCTTTTTCTTTCGTCCCATTCATCTTCCTGATGGATTTCTCCGGTATTTTGAGCAGTATTGTATTCCGATCGATCCGGTCCGTGATCCGCTCGTCCATCTTTAGGCTGCCGATGGGGACGTTACTGGTGTAAATGGTCGGCATCTTGTGGTTATAGCGGTAATTCACCAGCTCGTAAAAGGTACTGTCTATCCATTCCCGGCTTAGCTGTGTTCCGATATCATCCATGACCAGGAGACCCGCCCTGCGAATCATGTTGACCTCTTCGTCACTTCCCCGGTAGCTCTGCTTGGTCATGGTCAGATAATCCGTAGCCGTCACGAATTTCGTGTTGATCCCGTACTTGCTGCTAATCTCATTCAGTATGACGCATGACAGCATTGTCTTACCGCTTCCCTTGGCTTTGGAATAAATATATAATCCCATGCCCTTATCCTTGAACTCGCTGTACTGGAATATGAATTTGGATACGATATTTTCCAAGGGCTTTGTTGCTTCCCCGTACAAAGTCCAGTTAAAACTAGATACATATTTCCTGTTGTACTCCGGCGGTATCATAGCCCGCTCTATCCGCTCTTCCGCTTCCTCCTGGCTGATGTGTGCCGTATCCAGATAGTATTGGTAACCATCCGTATCCTCTACCAGGTATGTATTGCCTACCGGGAGAAGAAGCATGTTATCCAGTTCGTCATTGGATGAATTACAGAAACTGCTGCTTTTTAGGATCTTCCGCATGAATGCCCGGCGTTCGGCAAGTACTTCCTCCGGCATATACAACGCCCTGTAGCTTTTATTCTCCGGCTTGGCTACCCTGTGCGTGATGTAATATCTCATTTCTTCATCCGTCAATACTGTATTCCCCCCTCCAAAATGCGTCTATCTTTGCCTGTTCTTCTGGCGTCGTTTCAGACAGGTACTTATAGTATTCCGGCAGCTCGAAGTCATCTTCTTCCGGCTCTTTTGTCTGCTTATCCTTGTCCGCATAGTTGCCATCCAGTATCTTAGCCATGTTTGAGTCCTTAATCATCCAGTCAAAGGTTGCCGACCAGTTCCGGTCATTCTGCCCTTTTAGGAAGCTGCTTTCCTCTGCCATTGTGAACATCCTCTGAAAATCTTCCACGCTGTAGACCTTAAGCCTTGCCTTTATAGCTTTCTTTCTGGAATCAGACAGCTTTGTGAGGCGTGGGAACGATACGCAGGTATCGTTATACAGATCAGCTATCTGCTGATAGTCTATACTATCCCTACCCTTATCCCTATCCATATCCCTATCCATATCCTTATCCCTATCCTTATCCCTATCCTTATCGGCTAGATTCGCTAAGCCTTGCTTAGCATTCGGTAGCGGTTGCTTGCTATTGGTTGCCTTTGCCAAACCTCCTTTTTTTCCATTTTTCCTGTTAACTTCGCAGCGCTTCACATATTTTTCCTTGTCCCTGTCTATTGCCATGCTTAAAATATCAAAAGCCATAGCAAGCGCCGGACTTTCATCAAAGTCAGGCTTAATCTCTTCCCGCCCATACGGGAATAAGGACTTGAATAACTTCCCTGCTTCTTCATCTGGAAGCCTTAATACAACGACTTCGTTGTCATAATAGACCAGGAAACTAGGCTTTTTTATTGAATCACCCATTCCTTACCTCCTGGTCTCCGGTATTCAGATAGTCCACCAGCTTCCCGAAGTTTATCAAGAACTTATTCCCTGCCTTGATATAGACAATCTGGTTGTTAAGGCACATCTTGCGGATTGCGTCATAGGATACGCCCGTTCTCTCCGATGCCTGCCGGATGGTTACCATCTGCGGTATGTTCATTGTCTCCATGCTAAAACCTCCTTTTTAGATTTTTCAATTTTTACCCTCTACCCTAATAAGACTACCTTGAAGGGATTTGAATTTCTGAAACTAATGCACGCTATTCATTTTTTGCCTTATTTATGGCATTTTGAGACCGCCTTAATTCTTTCATGCGTTCACTTTGTTTTTTTCTTCTTTCTTCTGACCATCCTCCCTCTATATCTTTTGAGCGAATGACAATAAATCGTTTAGGGAATATATAGCGTTTTGAATATACTTTTCCCTTATAGTATTCTTTTCTTCCTTCTTTGAATTGTTCTGGGTTTTGTTCTACCAGTTTATCCATTTTTCGAATCATTACCGGGTCTGCTGTGTACAATTCAGCTTGTTCCTCTGCTGCGTTGAAACTAATCAATACCTCCTGTTCAATTCTTAAAAATCCCATTTCCGTTGTCTCCTTCCTAATCTTCCAGTATCTCGGTTACGTCACAGCCGAGTGCTTCCGCGATTCTTCCAACTGTGCCCGGCTTACATGTACCGCGTGTGTACACGTTGCAAATCGTAGGTATTGGCATATTTGCCTTTTCTGCTAATTCATTGCGGTTCAGCTTAGCCCTTGCCATTGCGATTTCCAACTTTTTCTTATTTACTTTCATTTTTCCACCTTCTCTCTAGAAATAATTATTGACACATTCAAATGAATGTATTATGATATTAATATATTCGTTCGAATATGTCAACCCTTTTAGAGACATTCTTTTGAATATGTACAAAACTTATAAAATATGTTACATTATTCAAAAGAGGTGGAAAGATGACTATTGGCGAAAAAATAAAGAAAATGAGAAAACAAAGAGGACTTACACAGAAACAACTTGCAAAAGATGCAGGAATAGCTGTAATATCCTTACAACAATATGAACTTGGAAAAAGAGAGCCAACCACAAAGCAAATAGTAAAAATATCTAATGCATTTAATGTGCCAATAGATTTTTTTATAACTGATTGGGAATCAGAACTCTATAACAAGGACATGTGGAGAACTACAAAAGATGAACGCAAAGAAATTGCAGAAGAAAAGTATTTATTACAAGATTACCACTTTTTGAATAAAATCGGTAAAGCAGAAGCCCGAAAACGTGTCCAAGAACTAACAGAAATAAAGAGATACACAGAAAAGGAGGAACCTCCCATAGATTCCTAGAATCTTAATAATCGTCAGGGTAAGCCCAAAACCGAATGTACCTAGACGCTAAAATTTTAGCGTTATTCAAGGAGGAAGAACGGATGCACTGTGGCCGGGAAAGAGGAGACCTCAAAATTGAGGTGTCGAAATTTCGGCACCTTTTAAAATACTTTTTCACAATTTTGTGAAAAACATTACTCGTACTGAGGTACGAAAACCGATTTAAAAGTCAATATAATTGACTCTAGCCTTCCCAAAAATATTAGGGGACCCCTGTTGGATTTTTCCGGCAGCTCATCGTTTACTAAATTTTTAGAAACCGCAGATGAGACGATTAGCCGTACTTCTAAAGTGCATACAATGCATCATAGAAATTTCATTCAGATGCCGGTTTAACAGACATCTGAGGTGTGGGGAAGATATCCAGCTCAAGATTGAGCCCGTTAAAATTTCAGCACCATGACAATATAATATACTTACCCGGGGTGCCGGGGGACGTGCTCCACCCGTTCCGAGACCTTGCGGAAAGGGGTGGTATTATGGTTACATACTCTGACCTATTTACTTTCGTGATTATGATATGTGCCATTATAACGCTTGTCAGAAATGACAGGCATAAAAAATAGCCGTCCTGCCCTGGTAAGCTGACGGCTATTCTCTAATAGCATAAGTTTTCGCCGGGACGGGTAAAGTGCACTTACCTTCCGGCTCCCTTGTTAAGTATATTATATGTCAGATACACAATTTTTTCAACACTAATTTAAAAATCGCCCCTGTTGCTGACAGGAGCGATTCTAAATCCTTTGGCGAGCGTGCCTGCTCTCGCATCTCTTGTTAACCATTTCTGGCGTGTGGCGACACGAATTTTCCACCTCAAAGGATAAATGGAACCATACCGGAAGAACCGATATAACCCTTTCTCGACAACTGGATTATATCATTCTCCCGGTAAAAATACAAGTTACCGGGCATTTTTACGCCCATTTTTAAGGAGGATGATATATTATGGCAAGCATCAGAAAACGTGGAAAGGGCTATCAAATCACTGTGAGCAACGGAAGAGACATCCACGGCAAGCAGATTCTTGAGACAACCACCTTCACACCAGACCCGGACAAGACCGACAAGCAGAACGAAAAAGCCTTAGAACGGTTCGTTATAGAGTTCGAGGACAAGGTAAAGAGCGGTAAGTATCTGGACGGTGAGAAGATAACCTTTGGGGACTTCTCCAGTAAATGGCTTGGGGAATACGCAGATATACAGCTGGAAGCCACTACAACGAGCATTTACCGGATCCTGTTAAACACCCACATATTACCCGCCATCGGTCATCTAAAGCTGTCCAGGGTACAGCCCGCACACCTTAACAAGCTATATACCGATATGCTGACCAGCCGTAAGGACGGGAAGGAAGGGGGTTACTCCCCCACTACCATCAAGCGGGTCCATGCCCTCATAAGCTCCATACTCTCTACGGCGGTACAATGGAACATCCTTCTGGACAACCCATGCGAGCGTGTCCGGCCGCCAAAACAGAGCCGGAACAACAACGATGTACAATTCTTCACCCCGGAGCAATCCGAAGCCTTTTTGGGAGAATTAGATGCTGAGACTAAGCGGGGACAGATACAATTACAACACAACCTGTTCTTCCAGCTATGCCTGTTCTGTGGTCTAAGGCGCGGGGAAGCCGTAGCCCTGCTCTGGTCTGATATCAACTTTGAAGAATGCACGGTGAGCATATCCAAGAGTACGAGCATTGTAAACGGCAAGCCATACACCAAGGCGCCAAAAAATCAGACCTCCATCCGTACGATCGCCGTACCTGTCCACATCATACGGATGTTAAAACGCTACCGGATGGAATACAATACCTATCGGCTTTCAATCGGGGATCAGTGGAACGGCAGCGAATACCTCTTCATACAGTGGGACGGATCCCAGATGTACCCCTCCACGCCCTATGACGTATTCAAGAAAGTATTGCACCGGTACAACGAATCACACCGGGAACGGCTGCCGGATATCCCCCTGCATGGTCTGCGGCATACCTCCGCAACCCTGCTGATCAGCCAAAACATAGATGTAAGGACCGTATCAAACCGCCTGGGGCACGCGCAGACCAGCACCACCATGAATATCTACAGCCACAGCCTGCAGAAGATGGACAGTAAAGCGGCTGACACGCTGGAGACTCTGCTGATCCAGAAAATAAAATAATTGTTAGTCAAATGTTAGTCAGACATCAAAAAGCGCCCCTTTCATGGAGCGCTTACGTTCTCTAAAACCTTATATTTACTGGCTTTCTGCAATGAGGCATCGGGGATTCGAACCCCGGACAACTTGATTAAAAGTCAAGGTGTTTATTGCCCCAGAATCCGCTAAAATAAAGGGGTTCCGAGGATATTTGAAGATGAAATGAAGATATTAGAAATCATATGTTCATCTACCATTCACTTCATTCTCTTTCTCTACCTCCTCTCTCAAAGTCTCTATTGATGCTTCCATCTCAGACAAGTAATCCATTAAAATCTGTGTTTTAGTCCCCGCCCCTTCATAATGACATTTCAAAACATAATTTTGAGGTTCACGCTCTCCAAAATAACTATCATTCAAGTCTACGCATATAGTTTTGGCTTTATGGCACGCTATCTCTAACTCTGTTAAATTATCATCTAATTTGTGTAAGCTACTATCCATATGTACACCTTTTCCTTAATAATTAAATTTCCTTAGTTACTCAATCCCCCATATGCGCATTATGGAATGTTCTTTTGCAAAATTCATTTCGCTGTTAAATGGATTATATAACTTTTCCATTTTATTTCAAGCCTTTTTCCCAGATGTGGGAAACTTTCGTTCGACATTTTTTTCGACAGACTTTTAGTAATAAAATATGTTATAATTAAAAATTAAATATTTTTTTATAATGCTATGCAATAAAAAAGGAAGGATCAACCTTCCTTTTTACGTTCCGACTCGTACAAGTCCTCTATGTAAACATCCAATGCCTCTGCTAATTTTTCCATCTGCTTCATATTCGGCACTGTTTCTCTATTCTCTATTCTGCTCAGCGTCGATGTGCTAATACCGCTCTTTAAAGCCACTTTTTCTAAATTGAATCTTTTTTCACGCCTCCTCTCCCTTAAAGTTATTTTCATAAAAACACCTCTATATCATTTTAAGGCATATTGCCCAGGTATTGTCCTGGTAAATAATGGTATTTTATAGGTGATGCAATTAAATAAAAGCCGGGATCTCTCCCGGCTCTGTCCTACTGAATCTTGATCTTCTGTCCTACATAAATCTTATTAACGTCTTTGATTCCGTTGACGCTCTGCAACCTGGCCACAGTGGTTTTGTACTTTTTAGCAATCTTGCTCAGGGTGTCACCAGACTTCACCGTATACACAGATCCACCGGAGGACTGCTTCACTGTCCCAGTCCCGCGGATGTCCCCATCATTGACCCAGCAGGTGCCGCCACCGATAAGGTACGGATTCCTTGCACCCTCTTTAATCTTTGTGATTGTGCCTGTTTTCCACGGGTTCACGTCAATGGCTTTGGAGACCGGATCTGTGGACGCTTTATAGCAGGAGCTGTAGGTGACGGTCTCACCTACGCTGTGAGCATAAGAGGTCTGGGCTACTTCCGCCGCCTGGAGAGTTGTCTGTCCAGATACCGGAGTGCTGAATAAAGCCTGTTCCTCAGCACGTCTTTTTACGAGTCCGTTTAATGTCTTACCGCCGGATTTGCAGTATGCCGGAATCTTCTCCGCTATCTGTGCGATGGTCCTTGTACCGTTTGCGGTAAGCTGATTGATGGAACCCAGGTTATAGGCAAAGGATACCAGGGCATCAAACTGGTTCTGGTTCCAATGGTATGTAGGATCGAAGCTGTTCACGTTTTTCTCTGCCTGTGCTACGTCCTGCTTTAAGTACGCTTCTGCCTGCGCCTGGGTAATGGTCATCCCTGCGGTGACGTCGGCGCCGTAATGGCCGTAGCCGATGGTGTAGTACTTTTCAGTCGGTACGCACTTATAAGCCGTGAGTCTCAGTCCTTCGTATTTCTCAATTAATTTTAACCCTGTCTGTGAAATCTTCATTTTATTTTTCCTCGCTTTCTTCTGATTTTTCATCTACTTCCACTCCTGTAGTTACTTCCGGCAATCCTACAGCTGCCGATGTCAGCAGGGATGCCACTCCCGCAAGTGCTGCAGTCCCCAGAACAGTCAGCCAGTCCACCTGCTGGATCGTAGCTGCCGCCGGCAATAATGCCGCTGCTGTCTGTGCCGCAGTTTTTCCTGCCCGGATCCCTGCTGCTTTTAACCATTCTTTTGTTTTTTTGCTCATTCTGTTTCCTCCTTTAGATAAATTGTGAAATTAAGACTATCAGCCCGGTAGCCAGTGCCCCCGCAACGGTGCTGATGATCGCTGTTACCGCAGTCCGCTTGTAGGTATTGAAGTTGTCCGCAGGGGCGCGCTCCATCTCGTCGATCCGACCGTCCATCTGCTCGACTCTGCCGTCCAGGGAACTGACTGTCTCGTTGATGTGCTTCACCTCTTCCACCAGCTGGACCATTGTGTTTGCCATCGTGTGTATCTCATTCACGATCGGTTCCAGCTTGTCCAGCCGGTGCGTGTTGGATTTGGAGCGCTCCTCTGTCTTGGTCAGCCTTTCGATGATTTCTTTTTCTTCCATGTGTTCACCTCCCTTCTTTTAGGATTGCTGTATAGGAAAAGAGCCCTATATCTTCGTTGATATATGGCTCTTGGGCTCTGTTATATATATTCAATTTTATTACAGCCTTCCTCCCTTATCTTAATAAGACATTATAAATGTGACAGTTACGCTTCCTGTGAATGCACTCCCATCAGATACCTTTAAACATCTAGCCGTAATTATGCCTGTCGAACTTGAATATGATAAAGAATTGATAACATAAGTAGATGACCCTGAGTCTATGAAAGCACTTAATACATTCACAATCGGATGTGATCCTGGTTTCAGGGTTGAAATGTTCCACGTAGCTGTCCCGCTTGAAAATGTCAGCGTTTTTGTTGCATATAAGAGACCATTTATTTTTTCCAGCGTCCCTCCCGAACTACTATATGCATAAATATTGGGAAAACCCGAAATCAAATTATTAATTTCTGTCTCTGTGTAATATCTGCCATCATGGTCTCCACTTGTCTTATGTGTGTTTAGGGCTGACACCAAAGAGTTGATTGCATTTACGATACTGGTCTTTACAGATGTAGTAAGAGAAGTAAGCAACCCCACTTTGGCTGATTCATCAATTAAATCTGAACTCAGACTGTCTATATCATCTTCTATTTGAGTTATTTTGTTCCAGTTCTCACGCTCATACTCTGTAATATGTATCGTCTCATTAATAATATGCCCATCCAATTCCGCTTGATTTGCCTTTTTTCCAATCGCATTATCCAACGCCTCTACAACCGTCTCATTCTCTTCTATCGCGTCTGCTACTTCTTTTAACGTATCAAGCGTTTCCGGGGCTCCGTTAATTAAATCTGCTATCTTCTGATCCGTATATCCTGTGGACTGTTGATAATAGCTGTCTAACGCCGTCTGTTGCGCGGTTGATACTGGTTTTTCTGTATCTGCCGTATTATCCACGTTTCCTAACCCTATTTGTGATTTTGTCACGCCATGAGGGTTATTTTTATTCTGTGCGTGAGTAGCCAAATCATCACTCACACTCAAGACATCCCCTAAGGTTGCTACTCCCGCCCGGTCTACCACAAGCTGTACCGCATCCGCATTTTCCAGTTGGATTTTTAATTTCATGTTCACACCGCTAACTGCAACTTCTCCTGCGGGTATGAACAAATTTTCTGTCTGTTCCTTTGCTACCGCAAATAAAACTTCTTCTCCTTCATCAAGCATTACATAAACTCCGAGCGTCCGCAGATAATATCCCGCACTCAAAGCATCATTATCGAATACAACCATCATTTCTATAACATCATTATCTTTTGTAATGTTATGAATGGGAACCGTTTGCTTGATCTCCGACAACGCAGACAGTGTATGTAGTGTTTCCTCTTGAAAACTCATTTCAGATGCAGATGCATTTGTAAATTCCACTTTTTTTCCTGATGTAAAAGCATCGTTTAACAACTTCTTTCCATCTTCTGTTATTACTAATTTAGAGAAATTTGCCATTCTACCCCTCCTAATTTGTTATTTCTATTACATTTGTGCATGTAATGCCTCCTATGCAAAAAACATTTCCTTTCAAAGACATTTTCACTTCATTCTCAAATATGACCACCAGATTACACGGCAATACCTCGTCAATGATGGCTTTCAACTGCTCTGTCTGACCAAACAGCTCAAGACTTGTATGAATCTGAATTATATAGTTGTCACTAAAATCTCCTGTTATTTCAAAATCCGTCTCTCCACATAATACGGCGATTTTCTGTAAAAGCATCTTCATAGTGTACGGAATTGTATTGAACCACTTACTCTGTACTCTTGAACGCCTGCTCTCCAAAGTATCTTCTCTCGATGGCAGAATGCCTAACATCTTTTCAAACCTTGAAATTCCATATTCATCTGCCGTGGATATGAAATGATTTGATAAAATTCTGTCCACTGCTTTCCAAACAATTAGAAATTCTGGATTTTCGGCTTTTAAGGCTTCCACAGGCTCCTGATATTCCTGCATGAAAGGCGGCAGGTACGAAACCAGTTCTACATCCCTTATCATCCCGATACACCTCCCAGCACCGGAATCTGAAATTCCGTCAAAGTTAGGTTGCTTGCTCCGTCATTAATTTTAGTATCCTCTATGTCAACGACTCCCTTTATCCCAAGAATCCTAGTTTCAATCTGGCTAATTCTGATTACGGTGTAAGTATGGTCCGCCCACTCCTTTCTTAATTCCAGCAAATAGGCTTCTATTACTTCCCGAATAGAAGTTTCCAGATTTGACCAGCTATATCCTTCCTCAAAAGTGAGTACTGTAGACACATAAACCGGCACTGGTTCCGCACTATTTACCTGAACTACATGACCGATAGGCGCAAGACCATATCCCTCCCCAGCGTTTTGTACCGGGTCAATGGCTGTCTGGATAGTGTCCAGCAACACGGAAGATGCTTCTCCGAAGTCCAGGGAATTAACCACTGTGAGCAGAACTGTACCGCCAACGGTCAGTTTCTTATTGCATGCAGCCACATATACTTTTGACAGCCACAAAGCAACTTTCTCATCCACCCCAGAGATTACCGACTGATACCAGTCCATCACCGCCTGGGAGGGCAGCAGCTCCGATGGGCGGATGTCATTATTCCATACTCTGCTTACTTTCAGATTCCCTACCCCATCTATTTTTCTTACTTTTTCCAGATAATCCGCCCGGTTCCCACCAAAAGCCTGCTCCTTAAAAGAATCAAAATACCGTTTCCTTAACACTTCGGTATCTTCCTCATCTTCTCCCGGTATCAGTACTTCTGTAAGAGATGCCGTTTGCAGTCCATTGATATATTCTATCGGGGTCATGTTCCCTAAATACTGGTTTCCGATAATGCCGGGGGTCTCGCACTGTACCTGATAATAACTTGCTTCGCTGTCTTCGGAAATCAACTCCAAAACAATATAATTTATTTCCCCTATGTTGAACCGCTGCCCGGTCAGATCAATCCCCGCCGGGGTAAACTTACCCAACAGAACAGCGTTGGTTGCCTCCTCAGGGGTAATTCCCCTATCCTTGCAGAGCAAAATTAAAAATTCCCTTGCCGCTGTATCTCCATATGAGTTCTTAATCAAAGTATCCAGTTCAATATAGAGTATCTGCAATTCGATCGCCGTCGCACTTTGTGTATCATATATTAAGGAGCTTTCCCTTTTGTCCAGCTCATTGGATACCCGCTCAAGCATCCTTTCCAAAATCACATCATAGGTAACCTCTTCATACATCAGATCTCCACCTCCTTTTCCTCTTTTAGATCTCCAAATATCGTGTGAACGGTGAATGTTGTATGGATGCTGCCTTTTACACTGATATCATGTTCAAACTCATCCACTCCAGTTATACGATCGTCCTGCGTCAGGGCTTCCGTGATTCGCCGTTCCAGTTCCGGGCAAACGTAAGTGACCGGTTCCCCATACAGATCCAGGGTCTCAATTCCATAATTCCAGGAATAAATAAGATGCTGATACCTCTCTGTACTTAGGATCCGGAATACTGTCTGTCTCATGGCATCCAGCCCATCCACGAATCCGCGGACATTTTTTCCTTCTGATAATTCCATCTTATAAGTTTTGCTTGGCTGCTCTTCAATTTCAAAATCTTGTTCTAAAAATCCTGCTGTTGAAGGAATCATGTTCCAATCCTATCCCATACAATATATTTCTGACCACCCTGCTGTCTAACCAGGAGCACTTCATCACCGGCAACCAAGCTATTACGAATGGTGATTTCCTGTTCTCCTGCAATATGGTGGCTATGTGTAGATGACACCTCCGCAGTACTCCCCTTAAATTCATGGTCGTGTTCGGGCTCTCCTTCTTTTTGTGTTTTTCCCTGGAAAGTATGTGTATGGGAATCCGATGCGCTTTCCGTATCCATGTCTACTGCTATCAACATTTTATAATCTGTCACATTCCTCGTTAAGACCAATTGGGATTCCCCCAGCACCATTTTCTGTTCCACATTAATTTTCAGCGGAGAAGCGCTCTCCACAGTACCGAAATAGACATTGACTGGCTTCGTGGATTCCATTGCATCAATCGCAGATTTTTTAATTATTTTTACCAATTCCACTGCATCAGGCAACGAACTCACCTCCTCTAAGTGTCAGATCCATAAAGTGCTCATTTTCTTTGAATGTATGTCGTACTTTCTCTACGAGCATAAAATTACGCAGGCACACGTCTCCTAAATCCATGTTGACTACAATCATGGAGCCCGCCCGCACCCTGGTATCTCCAAGGGCATTTGTGATTTTCAAATTTCGTGTCTTTTTGTTGTAAAGAGAAAGCAGGGCATCTGCCTTTGCCTGCCCGTTTTCTCCTTCGGACAACGTGTCAAAGTATTGCAGAATACCCCACTTGTTAATGTTGGACGAATCCTGGGTGATGTATACATCACGATATCCCGTCTCTTCGTTGTCATATGTCAATTTGATTTTATTGTATGTATCATCGTCTATGGAGGACGTGTAATCAAAATTTTCTCCCGTCTCTTCGTCTACCATTAGATAGTAGTCTCCCTTTCCCACATACATATTCGATATGTTTTTCAGAGTCAATTTGCCGAAGTCATCATATAGTACAAACATCTCCTTTCTATTCGTCAGTGTGAGGTCCAGGGCGTTTTCTATCATCTCAAACAGACTTGTATTTTC
Organism: uncultured Lachnospiraceae bacterium; assembly: GCA_958428365.1. Lineage (GTDB taxonomy): Bacteria > Bacillota > Clostridia > Lachnospirales > Lachnospiraceae > Maccoyibacter. The sequence continues at coordinate 117,882 of CAUAFT010000006.1, forward strand.
CTCCACCCTGGACGGGATCACATATCCGGTATCTTCCAGTTTTCCGACATTTAAGGCATAGTCCTCGGCAATCATCCTAATAAATTGGGATGCCGTCTTATTCTCATACACTTTAGTGTCTTTATTCTTCAGATACCGAAGCTGGTCGTATGCAGTAATGGTAATCAACTGTTTTTTATCGCGCTGCTGCTTGAATACAAAGCCGAAGAATATATTCTTGCCATCTACCTTCATTCGGACGGGGCTTCCCTCTGAGAAATCTAAGATATCATCTTTTAGGACTTTAAATGTCAATTTTCCAGGGGTACTTCTGCGTTCCGTGGACCATTCGATACCCTCTTCCACCACAGGCTGATAAACCTTGGTTCCTTTTTCATTCCCGATTAATAATTCAACATTCAGTCATACCACCTCCTAGATTGCCGGAATCACAAGCACCTGACCGGGGTAAATCAGATTCGGATTACCGCCTATAACTCCCTGATTCGCATTGTATATTACTGTGTAGAGCGAACCATTTCCATAAAAACGCTTTGCGATATTCCAGAGACAGTCTCCGCTGACTACTGTATAGGTCTGATTTGCAGGAGGCGCCGGCGCATTTGACGTCTCTCTGTTGGACTCTGTGCTTGCGGCCGGCTTTTCCTTCTTCATCTTGATCTTGACCTTTTTTGTTCCGTATTCACGGTACTGTTTTAGATTGACTTTTACTTTTATATCAAATCCTTCCCCCGCATCTTCTGTGATTTTGTAGTCCTCCAGCGAAACCTTTACATTAGTGTTAAAGAGCTTTTTCCCGTTCGGCATCCTTCGACATATAATGAATTGGAACGGTTTTTTGCTGTTCTTAAGTTTTTCAAAATAATCCAGAAAATACATGGCACTTTTGAAACCGGATTTGTATACCGCAAATGGATACTTTACCTGAGGTATCAGGCATTCAAACTCAATATCCGTCAGTCCCGCCTCTTTTAACAGGTTGATTTCTCCCTCATTGATGAGGGTCACTGTCTCATTGGCACTATTAATGCTGATGTCAATTTTCTCCGGGGTGATAGGCAGGAGTATTTTTTTTAAGTATACATCGTAGCCTTTCTTTGCCATTTATGCATGTACTCCTTCCGTTATGATATCTACGGCTTCATTTACCGCGCTTGTTAAATGAGACATGATCCCATCCAGGTCAGTGGTGCTCTTTATGGTGTTCTTCATACCAGACTGGTCAATATTGACTTCTGCCACGGTGAATCGGTTCACAGTCTCCTGTTCTGCAATGTCACGCAGGTATTTCAGATCTTCCTGGGTGATGTCCAGGGAATCCCGGATTGCCCCGGTATTGTCCGCGATACTGCTTACTCCGTTGCCGACTCCAGAGTTGTCCAGGGCGGTGCCAAGGTTATTATTACTACTGCCTCCACCTTCTCCATATCCATTTAACATATCTGTATAATCATCTGGATTCGGAATGTTGTCTGTTCCAAACATATCAAGTAAGCCATTGATTTTATCTCCAATGCCATCTCCCCATTCAGCTCCAGCATTGAACGCATCCTGTACCCATCCAGACTGGAATGTATCAAAGCTACTGTATCCTTCATTGAATGCGTCTGAAATGGATGTGTATTCCTCTGTATTCCCTGCCGCTTCTCTCGATTTCGCCGCATATTCATCCGCAGCAGATGCAATTCCAGAGTAGTCAAACTCTACGAAAGGCAGTTTATTTAGAGCCACGCATATACTTTCAATGACTGATAGGCAGGTAGAGAGCAAATCGTACCACCACGACTGTACAGCAGATATAGCATTATGAAAAGCTGCCATGATGTTCTGCCCAAGGGCGTTGATTGCCATGCCAATACCAAGCGCTATATTTGCAACGGTTAACCCTAGATTTTTAAAGAACTGAATCACTACACTTACACCACCGCAAATCACACTGAACCCTGAACTTGCAACACCTGTCATCTTTGCAATCGCATTGCAAACCGCAAAGATAATCGCAATCAGTGCAATAATAAGCACAATTATCCATGCAATGGGAGATGCCGACATTGCGGTATTCCACGCCCATTGCGCTGCAGTAACAACGGCTGTTGCCGCTGCTGTTATTCCTTGATAAGCGGCATATATTGCTAATGCAGCAATTACACCATATACAATAGGACCTATGATGGACCAATTATCGGCTATAAAACCGCCGACGGTACCAATCACATCAAAAATACACGAAACTACACTTGCTAACACCGCTATCGCCTGAATCGCTCCGTCCACGAAACTTTGGAATGCTTCACTATTCGCTAAATCATTTATTTGCTGAAGCACAGGCTGAAAAGCCATCAGCGCTGTATTTCGAATTGACTGTCCGACTTGTGCCAAAGTCATAGGCATCGACTCAAATTCAGCATTGATTTCATCCGAAGCGGCAAAAATAGCCGATTTCACAATATCCGCGGACAGCTGCCCTTCAGATGCCATATCCCGAATCTGTCCGATCGGAACATCCATGTAGTCAGCGATATTCTGAATCAGATTCGGCGCCTGTTCAAAGATACTATTCAACTCGTCACCACGCAATACGCCGGAGCCCAAGGCTTGAGATAATTGCAGCATGGCGTTTTCCGCCTCCTGGGTAGATGCCCCGGCAATCGTCATCTGTTTTTGAATTAAATTCGCAAAAGCAACTACCTCCTGGGAGCTACTGAATGCATCTTTTGCATTATTTCCGAATCGTGCAACGACATCCACCATTTCGGAAAAAGAACCTCGTGCATTCTGGGCTGACGCGTAAACCATATTGACTAATTCCTGCGTAGACTGCATACCATCATTCATAAGATTCAACCTTGCTGTTGTCTGTGTTAGCTCATCCGAAAGGTTCAATGCTTGTTTTACACTTTGTAACGTTAAATATGCGGTAGCGATCCCTTTAATGCTATTAAGAAGTCCTCCTGAAGCTGAGGTCCCATCCCGTATCTGCTGGTTGAATTGTTCCTGTGTCTCTATGTTGTCCCGGATATACCTTTCTGTATTACTAACTGTCTGGGACAATCTCATATAAGCTGTGTTAGTTGCACTCACATCCATACTTCCCATTGCATTGACCAGATTGTTTTGTTCCCGGATGATCTGATTCAGTTGCGACCTCAGATGTTCTAACTGCGCATTGGCAGTATCGGTCCCCATATCAATGGGATTACTCTCTATCTGCTGTTGGATCATCTGCATCCTCTGAGTCAGCCCGCTAATATCCTGTGTGGCAGTATCTGGCAAAATATCCATTGTACTGGCTGTCTGGTCGATAACCGCCTGCATCTGATGCATATTACTTAGCATTTGATTTGTACTCTGAATCTCCTGTTCAAAACGTTCCATCCCGGCACCGCCAAACACTTCCAAACCGTCTGATTGCCACTGGACCGGGATCTGTACAGGCTTCGCCGTGCTTGTTGCGGCAGAAGTCGTGTTCTCTATAGCAGAGCTCAGTTCATTCAATTCCATTGTAGCCTCGTTAATCGCATCGGAAATTCCCTGAAAGGTATTCGTGTCAATATCCACATTCATTCCCTGTTGCAGTTCACCCATCGAATAGACCGCAAGATTCACAGCGTCAATAATGCTATACAACACATTGCTGAAACTATCCTGTAACTCAATCCCTGTACTAATACCCGCCATAGACTCACCGTCCTTTCTTTCTGGCTTTACTTTCCGCTTTCTTCTTTTCCTTTTTGTCATTCTCAATCTTGATTTTAATTGAAGCTATGACAAAGGCTTTTTCCTGTTCGTCCATCTCTAAAAAAGCGGATGGTAGAATATGAAGTTTATGAAGGGCATAGTAAGCGAAGTTCGCTTCCCCATCCCCTTCCTCTATTAGTTTTTTGCTTCTTCCACCTTATCATCCAGACTTTTGGTGAATCCCTGGAACTTCTGAACCCACATGCTGAGTTCCTGATATTCCCCGGCATCATCCACCATAGCAAAAAGCAAATCTTCCGGGGTCTTTACTCCGTAAGAATCCTGCAATTCCGCATCGTACAAATCTGGATATACGACAGATGCACAAATCATTTTTGATAAGTATTTAGCGGTGTCCACTCGCGGTCTGTACATATTTGGTTTTCCTGTTACTTGTACCTCACTGGTACAGGTCTCTTTTAATTCTTCATTTTCCTTTGATGTGATGTGCCTAAATTCCCATTCTAACGGCTTTCCGCCCTCATCTAACAGGCTCGCCGTTGGAGCGAACTTCTCATTCTCCTTTACTACTTTGTTGGCTTTCATAAACTTTGAAAATTTTGACATACTCTTGTCCTCTCTTTCTTTATTTTTGTATATAAAAAGAGAGCCTATTGCTAAGCTCTCTAATTATCGTTAAATTACTCTGTTTTACAATTTGCTATTTCAAATTCTTCATTGACCGATTCTCTTAAGGCTTCCATTGCTTTTTTTATTTCAAACAGGTAATCCGTCAAAATGTCCATCTTCGTTTCCGCACTTTGATAACCGCACTTAAGCAACAATTCATCTGGCTCGCCTCCACTGAAATATCCCTGTTTCAAATCATCACATATGGTATTTGCCTTATTATGTGCTATCTCTAAATCTGAAAGACTATTATCTAATTCGTATAAATTCTTTACCATACTAAGCCACCTCCGAATACACTACTCTACACCGATTGGTATTTCCATTTGCCAGTTCGAGTTCGATTATCGATGGATAGCTGTTTTCTTCCAACCATTCTTTAACCTTCTGGAATACACTGTCTTTATACTGAACTGTCACACAATCATGACCATTCCGGCTATATGCAGTTTTCACTACCTCTTCTGTGAAAATATCCAACTTTTGAATAATACCACTAACGGCTTTATCATGCGGTCTGCCGGATTCTGACATAATACCAAGTTCTTTTGCAATGCTAGTACAGTCCCATAGCTTCGGTGTATCGGAAATCAGTGGCACATTTACCGGATATCCTGCATCCGAATAAATCCTCACTACCTCTGCTGCTATGTACTTGGAATCTACTCCCGCATCATGCAACGCTCCTTTAATATTCTTTACCATCTGGTTGACAGAAGGGAGTTTCTCTTTCTGGGATTTGTTCTGCTTTTTCTGAGGAATACCCTGTTGAATCACATCCTCCATATCATGGAATCGATTAATGTATTTTGCAGTAAACTCCGTTCCCTTGATTCCAGTCAGCTTATGTGCAATGAACTCACAGCCTTTCTTTGTTCCGATAATCATACTTGGAATATCCCAGTTCCTCGTCCAGTTCTTCATCCAAAGCACCTTCCAGAAGGACTGACATCATATCCCGCATGATGCTGTTTACATCGGTGCCATCTTTGATGCTGATGTCATTATTTTTCAGATAATCATGCATCATTTCCCTCATTGCTGCTTTTTGTGGGCTTTCTTTTCTTTTCGCCATAAAAATAACCTCCAAACTGAGTAATTTTATCTTACATCAGTTTGAAGGTTTACACAAACTTTGGGACACTCCCTTTCACTTCCGCGCCTACTGTCTAAAATACATTTCTTATTGTATATAATAATACCCGCCTACACTATGTAAGCGGGTTGATTTCATTTTGCTACTCTTCTAAATCTCAATTGTATTTCTCTGGTTATTATTACCTTCTTTTCTGTATTCTTTTGCCCATTCGTATGCCCGTCCTAAACCTCCAGCAATAATTTCAAAACTAATATAAGAAACCCTCTCTTCTGAAACATACGAGAAAATTAAATAATAGGTTGTGGTTTTAGACTTCTTCTCCTTTGCTCTTCCCCCAATCATAGCTCCTAATGGGCCAAAGAGAACCGCCCCTCCAACAGCACCTCCTATACTTGAAACATACTGCTTTTGTATCTCCACATCTGATTTCACACATATGTCTGTTATTTTCGCATTTTTTAAAATATAGTCATTTCCTCCACCTGAAATCTTGAATCCATCATCCACTTTGACAACGGCACATGTTGCGTCTTGTGCAAGTGGCAATCCCGCTTGATGCTTTGCAGTAATTGTTCTTTTTAACACATCTCGGCTCTCTTTTTTTGATTTTTTCCTTTCCTCGTCTTTTTCTCTCTTTATCTGCTTTTTCTGTGCTGCTACTCCACTCTTCATATCACGATTTTTCTTAAAACATAAAACATCTAGTAACAAAAACATAATCAACACTACTAAATTTTCTGCTTTTTGCTCCATACAAAATGCAACCAATCCACCAAAAACCATAATAGACGAAAACGCTGCTCCTAATAACCATCCCATTCCTATATCCTCCATATAAAATGTTTATCGTATTTTGACTTTCACTGCATCATTTCCCGACTTAAATTGTATGAACATTTCATCAGTTGCACTTGCTACACTTTCTGGAATCTCAAATGCAATTTCTCCATCTTTAGAGGATAATGGATTAATCATGGAGTCATGCAACTCCGCATCATATCCTAATAAGTTAGTTGCTGTAAACTCATATCCATCACCATATATCATTTTTACGTTTATATCATCCCCATACCCAACAATCGGCAAAAAACTGTCCGCTTCTTTTCCATTATTTGTAACAGTCACAAAAACCTGGGCATATTTATTCTCCTCTTCATTTGGATTAAATGCACCATAATCAGCAGCAATGGATTCCACAATCTGCATATTCGTAACTACAATTCCCCAATCCTTTAATTCAATACTATCACCAATATTATAAATCAGCTCTTCGGATTTAATTTCTTCTTCGTTTTTTGATTCATCTTCCACTTCATCTGTACTCTCTTCGATTTCCGTCTTGTTTTCAGATGCATTGTTTGTACTTTTTTCATTACTCGAACATCCCACCATTGTTAAGCACAAGCTAATTCCTACTGCTAATAAAATTTTCTTTTTCATAGTTTATCCTCCTAGATACATTATTTGACCAAATTATACAATATCTTCCAAAATATGTCACTCTTTTTGCCCTCTCAAAATTCATTACAAAGAGGGCAAATTCACTAATTTGTCAAAAAATACCCGATTTCAGAACGTATTCGATATTCTTCATCCCAGAAACTATGACAACATCTTTTCCTCAGTATGATACAATCTTTCTATCAGCAAAGCTGAAATTCAAACGAAAGGGGAGGAGCTTATGCATATGACTATCCGTGAAACCGTTGAAATAAGCGGATTCTGTCCGTATTTACAGCAAGATGTATCCGTAGACGCCACATATCAGAAATACTCACCTCTCGGCGACCCGAATACATATGCTGTGTTCAGCGGAATCAACTGTCCGAATAGTTCAGAATGTCCTGATTCGTCAGCGTGTCCAGTTGCTCTTCAACGGACATATTGGTAAATTTTTTCAAAAGTTCAGACCTGCTTTCTATCCAGGAACCCCGCAACAATTCCTGTTGCTGGGTTTCTGGATTTGGGAACAAATTAACAGATGTCTTTTCCTGCAATTCATCCATCAATTTCCGAAAATATATATCTCCGGTCTCCCCAAACTCTTTAGCGCATTCAAACGCAAATTTGCAATATAAACATTTCACACTGCTGTCCAGTGCCATTTCCTGCATCATACGGGCTATACAGTGCATTGCTTTTTCATCTGCTTCTATCCTCATAAAAGTCAATTCCCTTAATTAGTCAGAAATCCATCCAAATTGCTGAACGACTCCGGCATGGAGAAGTCCTCAAAGGTGAAATCCATATCCTCATCCAGATATTCGCTATCCGCATCGAACTTCGCTAAGATTCCACCGTCAATATTGCAGTCCTTCAAAATCACGGTCTGCCGTCCCACTCCACTGGTCGGATCTTCATTCGTAATCTGAATCTCAAAATAGGTATCCTGCCCCGTATTCTTGTAATCCAGCATCATCTGTCTGAAGATGCTGGTGTTATAATGGAATGTGGCGGAACCGGTTCCTTTCCAACCGGTTGCCTTATTTCCTTTTCCAGTTTTTCCGAGAATAGGAACCTCCGTTTTACTTTTCCCAAATGTAGCCTCTAAATTGATTGCCTGCATAAAATTATAACGTCTGCTCCCAATCGTAACAAAACATTCCGCTAACGCCGCGGAAAGTGTGTCCTTTGCTTTCATTGTTACATTATCAGCCATCCTATTTTCTCCCTTCTTATGCTACTGTCGTTGTCATGTATAACTTAGACATGGCATTTACCACCGTTATGCTTCCATTTACCACTACGGATTTTTTCGTCTCCCCAGCTTCTACGGAGACATCCGAATCCGAGAAATTTTCAATCGCCCTTAAGTCCTGCAAGGCTTCACGGATTTTTACCAAGTCAGACCAGAGCGACACTCTGCCGGATTCATCATTTGGAACAACTCCCAAATATTTTGTATTGAACAATACCGCGTCATCATTCGCCAGCTGATCGATGACCCGGATGGTCTGGTTATCTTTGAAAATATCCCCCTGGGTATCAGAAGTCGTTACCATACTGTTGATATCCTCCAGCACACGCACATCGGAATTTACTTTATGTAAGATAAATTCTCCTGCTTTAATCGCATTTTCTAATTCTGTCTGCGTATAATCAACGTCAACCAGGAATCCTCCATCATAAATCTTATTCTGATTTGACTGGTTGACCGCACATCCGGCAACAGCCCCTGTGACCCAATATACAAGCGACGCCGCCGGCCACTCTTCATCAAGGACCTGATTTTTGACATTAACTACTCCCATATGATCCGCTGCTTTCCGGTACACAACCACCTGGAATTTAACGCCTTTCTCATCCCTCAAGCGCTTATTAAATGATACAAAGAGATTTTTAATCGTTTCCTCATCAGTAACAACTCCCATGCTGTTGTAAGTGTATGATTCCATCTTATCAAGATACGTCTGATAAGATTCCCCGCTTACTGTTCCATTCGTGCCCCCGCTAAGCGGTGTTGCGGCGGTAACTGCCAATTCTGCGTCCTGATTAAATGTCAGATAATCATTTGAGACCAGTTCTGATGCGCTTGCAACCGTCTGTTCATCTACAGTCGTTGTGTCCAGGACCGTCTTTATATCAAACATCTCTTCATTGTCCACATTCTTCTGAATGATAATTTTCAAATCATTTCCACGGATACCGCTATATTTCGCTTCTGCGTACGCATTTGCCGCTTTTGTGCCTCCAGAATTGATCCTGTAAGCATAAAGCGTATGGATATTCAGGAATAAGTCCCGGAGCCCCTTCATCTTTTCATGCTCATATCCATAGCCGAAAATTTTGGAACTGTTCTTTGCGAAATCTTCCTGGGTTACCGTGAATACTTCTCCATCCTCACCCCAATCCAACTCAAAAGGCATTGTCGCAATCCCCCGTTCTGATAATGTGGGGCTTGCCACTGCTGCCGAAACAAAATTAATATATGTTCCCGGCAATACTTTGTTCTGTGTCGTGAAATTTCCTCCGCCTAATGCCATCTTATTTCACCTTTCCTTTCAAAAAATCTGTTATTTTCTTATCCACTGCTGCCATTGTGTAACTTTCTCCCTCTGCTAAAAGTGCGTCAACCAAATCTCTGCGGTTTCTGTACTTGCCTGACGAAAGAATCTGTTCTTTCGTATAAGCAACAGCTTTCTTTTTCTGCTCCTTATTTGTATTGCTCTGTGTCTTTTCACTATTTACCGCCAATTCACTCACCTAACCTTTCACATTTTGAGACTTCTCTATGGTCTCCATCGCCGTGTTCTCTTTCACCCTGTAAACAAAACAGTCATAATTTACAAAGAAATTCAAGATTCCATCTACTATCTCATACTTCATCTTAGTTCCACGCAGCCAGTCCTCCGACACTCTTATCTGCTCCATGCACCAGATCATCCGTTCCGCAACAGCATTACACTCTTCCTTGACATCTTCTGTACCTGGGAAATACTGAATACAGAATTGATTCTCCCTGAAGTATCGCGCCCCAAAGAATAACCTTGTGGTCGGATTCAGGCAGGAAATAAAAAAGCAAGGCTCATTCAAGTCCTGCTTGTTCTCTTCCATCATGATTTCGTATTCATCGCCAAATTCTTCATTCAATGAAATACTGATGGCTTTTATAATTGCATTTATCATTTTAATGCATCTCCTAAAAATTTTTTTAGCTTTCGCTCTAATATCTGTGGCGCCGACTGTTCTATTTCCCTTTCGGATATTGTCATCATGAAACGACCAGGAACCCAGCCTCTATGGTTTGCCGTCCGGTGACCGTATTCCACATAGCTGCTATATTCGACTGGATTCATAATTTCAATCACATAGGTATCATCATAATGGTGAACCTCTATCGTATCTACATATTGTTTGGCCCCTCGTGTTTTGATTCCTTCTGAGCCGCTCCCAGACTTCTGTGCGGTCCATCCCCTGCGAAGATTTCCTGTATCGGACGGGGTCCTCTTAATGACCTTTGCTAATAATCTTGCTGCAAGTTCTTTCGCGCAGGCTTCCACGAACTCATCTGTATACCCCTGGAGCTTCTGCAATTCTTTTTGAAGCCTTTTCATATCACTGCTATTAAAACGTCCCATTCTTGCCATTATGTCCACTCCTTGAGCAATTCCACGTTGATCTCCTGATGCGAGGTATATATTGCAGGTTCACTGCTACCCTTGTATGCCTTTGTCACGCCATTCTGTGTTACTACGATTTTAGAACCCGCCTTAACAGGAACCTCCGGCGCAAGGAATAATTTCACGGTCTGCTGTCGGCTCACTACGGTTCCGTCTCCTGATGCTGCTGGTATACTGGAAAAAGAGAGATGACAAGGAATATCTTTTACTACGAGGATTTCAGTTCCTTTTGTCAGCTTCGATTTCTCGTCTTTTTTCTTCGCATATTCATAAACAGAGCAAAGTCCGTCATACGAGCTCTCTATCAGTTTCCTATGCATTTCCCTGGCATACATCAAAACACCACCCTTCGATAAGGATTTAACTGTTTCTTATAATCTCTTAAAAGCGATTCCGCATATCCGGTTGTCTCTGTGACCCCAAAGCTGGTGCTGGTATCTCCCATACTGATAGACTTTACGGCTTGAGGAATTTCCGCTTCCCCAAGCCTTTCATTCCTGTATAAGTCCATTGCCATCCGCAACACCGTCATGGACAGCCCTTCTGGAATGGTATCAATATGACAGTAATTTTTTACAGTCTCCTCCGCATTATCCAGTGCAAATTCCAGATGAGCGGTCTTATCTTCCTCTTTGACTCCTAACAAGGATTTCAACTTATCCACGGTCTGTGTATTTGCCATAAACCACCTATTTTCTAACCGATCTTATGCTTCATTGCTACGATGCGGATCTGTTTTGGTTCATATACCGGATTCCAGTTCTCTGCCATCGACAGTTCTGTTCTAAGCGGTGTCTCAATATTTTCCCTTACTGCTCCTGTATATGCGATTCCTCTCGGATGAAGAATGAATGCCTTACGGTTGATTAAATAATCAATACCACCGCCGGTCTGCTTATCTCTGTCAACTTCTGTTGCCACATGTCCGACAGGGCTTCCATTTCCATAGGCGATCGCTCCATTTCCAAAAAGATATGTAGTGTAAAAACCATCTTTGTCTACTGGACAGCCATCATCTACTGTTACCCTGCGTCCCTGGTATACATCAAACTCAACATCCGTGGAGTCACGTTCTGTTTCAATCAGATTCAGTTTTTTTAAATATGACTTTGTTGCGGAATGCATCGCCACACCAGAAAGCTGCGCCTGCGCATCTCCTAAGAGCTGACACGCATCAATGAACGCGGATGCGCTGATACATTTTGCCGCCGCAGAAGACTGTTTACTCAAATCTAAAATATGATCTGCCATTCTAGTTTCTGCTGCCGGAGTTCCACTTTCACCTGCTGTGGTGGTTCCAAATACTCCATTCAGAATAGCAATCAGTTCTTTCTGCATATCCCTTGCCCAATATGCCGCCACCAGGTCACCAATTGCTTTTGCCGGATCTGCCCCTGCCAATGCCGCGGAAAGATTCGTTGAGCCCCACATCTTCTGTCGAAGGATAGTTGTTGACACATCCTTATTGGAACCGATTTTAGAAGGAGTCATTTTTACATCCTCAAGCGTTGCCTCGGATTCTCCCTGCAAATCTTCGAAGAATGGCATATTATGCGTTCTTGCTGCTTCACTTGCCAATCTGTCAAATTCAGGACTGTTTACCACGATCCCGCTCTGAAAAAATGCTGATAATTCCATCGTCCGGTTAACGACGTATGGATTAAACAGCTCCGGTACAATTACGTCTGCAATTTTTGTGATTTCCATAATTTCATTCCTCTCTTTCTTAAATTGTTACTCCGGCAGCGGCAGCCATTGCTTTTGCCTGCTCCGGGTTACTTTTCAGCAGTTTTGCCTGCTCTGTCATGTTGTAAGTTTCTTTTGCGAATGGATTGTTTGTTGAACCAGCTCCACCACCTGCCGGATTGTAAGGTGGCTTCCTTGGTTCTTCCTTAAACAGATGCGCCATAGCTGTATCCTCTTTATAGGATTTCAACACGTCATCCACTCCTACTGGATGATTTTCTTTGTCAAAGGTGAACTTCCCTATACCGCCATGTTTGTAAATCAGGTAATCCGGATCAAGGACACCCTGTTTCGCAAGCTGTTCCTTTAAAGCATAAGTCTTTGCAATCTCCTCATTGGCTAACCGCTGCTTTTCTAACTCTCCCTGTAAATTAGTAATTGTGGTCTGTAAAGTTTCGTTTCCTTCATTATCTTTTTTCAGGGTAGATATTGTGGTATTCAGAGTTTTAATCTGCCCTTCCAGATTTTCCTTTTCTGCAACAGCCGTATCGTATTTGCCTTTATCCACATACTGACCACTTTTAAGATTTGCTACTTTCACCTGTTTGTCCTTATTTTCCGGTTTCTCATTGTATGTGGTGACTGCTGCTGAAAACTGATTAAAAAGTTCCTCTCCTAAGACTTCTTTTAAAAATTCCATATGTTCCTTTCTCTGCGCCGTTTTTAAATGTGGTGCCACCACGGTGGGATGCTGTTTAAATGCCATGCATCAGGGCATATTACCGACCTTTTAAACGTCATGAGGTTTTGGACATATAAAAACAGAACTACCGAAGGAATTTACCAGATGTCACCTCTGCAACTCTCAATTCATAGATTTTCGATAGTTCTGTAATTATCAGTTTTATATTTATACTTTTATTTGCGGATATAAAAAAGAGCCTATTTCTAAGCTCTTTGATTACCTTTATGCTTTGCCCTTGGCATCTGAAATATTATCGAATTTAGTTACTTCTCTGTGTGCCTGATTGAAGTCCCCTGTCTCCAATGCCATCCTGATTTTAGACTTATAATCATCAATTCCATAGTACTCATCATAATTGTACGGTGGGAAGCTCTGCCCGAACTTTTCCTTCCATTGCCCCCTCATTTGATTTAACTCTTCATCGTTCCTCAAACACTTCATTAATTCCATTATACCAACTCCTTATACGCTTCGTATAATTCTTTCAATAATCCACTGAATTCGTCCTTACTCTTATAATCTAACACGTCAATACTTGCCATATTAGCAAAGATTTCAAGATAAACGCTCTCTTCATTCTTCTGCCAATACTCCGCAGCATGGCCACTATATAAAATATCATTCAATTTACCTTCCGATAGTGCACTAATAATATCCGATAAAGCCATATCTCCATCATATTTTCCACCCTCAGAAAACCATTCTGCAATTTCATCTGTTCTATTGTATATTCTTTTCCGACAAGTATCAACTGCTTCTATAAACTTCTGATTTTTCCATGAGTGAAATTCAAGAATATCCATTCTATGCGACAATTCATGTGCCTGCGTGAAATTCATATCATACAATTCATAGTTAGGGGCTTTTGAATTATACAGAATTACATCCAAATCAGGCGCATACGCAAAAGCAGAAGAGATTCCAGTGTCTTCCACAAAATCTGTCGCATATCCATACAATATCATTTTATCTACTACTCCATCAGCCCCCTTAGAGTTAGATAATAAATCAGAAAACTCCTCATAAGCATTTTGAATCTTCTTATCCTTAAAAACGGGGGCTTCTAACTTAGCTGCCCGCTTTTTATTCCCACCATCTACAAACGATTTCTCCCATTCACTATAAGTCATATCTGACGGAACGTAATAGGTCTTCCCGTCCTCGCCTCTGGCCGCCCTTTTCCCTATTGAAAATTCATCATCAAAATATGGAGCCGTGCAAGAACGGCAACGGCAATGAAGAGGCGGTGCATTTACGCCAAGCTGATAATCACTCATTTTAAAATGCTTTCCATCCATGCTTCTACATATATCGGATGTCCGGCTGTCCAACGTTGCTACGAACTCAAATTCCTCTACATCCAACTCTTTAAAACAATCCTTTTGACTCATAGAGGAAATGGCGGCTGTTTCAGTTAAAATCAGCCGCCCGGCATTGCTTTTTGACACCTGCATACGCTGGCTTAACTGCTGGATGGCTTTCTGTGGCGCGTCTCCCCGGATAATGCTCTGGGTCAGTATAGTATTTAATTCATTGACCAATTTATCTTTATTAGTCCAGCAACGTGCCGTAAAATTCTTTCCGTCGGAAGCCCAGCAGGTATTTATCACCTGCTCTATCTTCCGGCTGTCCAATTTCTGCAAATCCCACCCGACATTTATACCTTTTTGTATTTCATATGCTGTATGAAAATAGCCATCCGTATAGACTTTTCTGAGTGTATGGTCCAGTCCGTCTGCTACATTTCCATACAGTTTCTCACATTCCTGCTGCAACTGAATTTTTATCGCTTCTAATCGGTTAATATGAACCTTAGCAGAGGCATTCTCCAACGCTGATTCCCACTGTTTCGTATATTTCAGTGTCTTACCTTTCTTTATGTACTCATCTACAGTCCAATGAAATTCCTCCAGCTCGTCCGCACGCAACAACTTTTTCGCTTCACTAAGATTGATACCATTATTGTTTGCGAGTCTTGCATACCATGTTTCTATTTTAGCATTGATGTCTGCCTGTGCTTTTTGAAATTGTTCCTCTACATTTTTTATATATTCAATACTCGTGTCATGTGACATATCTTCTATTGCTTCCATGCGCCTTTTCCAATACTCCGCGTTTTTCATATATCACACACCTTTCATGGTAAAATAAAGCACCTTGTTACCAAGGCACTTATTCTTCCTGTTTCTTATCATCCTGGGACTCATTCCTTTTGAATGTTTCGCCATATGTCAATTCTTCCATCTCTTTCTGAGTCTTTTCTTTTTCCTGCCGGATTTTTTTCATCTCTTTTTGAGGATCCTCTATAAACGGATGGTTCTTGACAATCGTCTCCTGGGATAAAATACCCATACTCTGTGTACAGATTCCGGCGAGCTCCGCATCATTCCGTATCATATTGCGGGTCCAGGTCTGAGTGATTTTTTTGCACTCAATCTGTAAGTAGTCGCAGATTGCATGTATAAACTCGCTGAACCCAATCCGAAACTCCGTCTCCATTAATCCTGCTTTCAATTCCAAAAGAGAATACATAAACTTTAATGCCTCCCCTGATGCATTACCATAATTTTCCGGTTGTGGGTCTATTCCCTGCCCTTGCTCGAATATTTCCTTTCTGGTCATATTGAGCATTTTTTCCCTTGCTTCTACCGGAATATCAATCGTCAGGGTAGAGAGTCCCGGACTCCCCTCATCTTCATCCAGTTTCACAGTTTTATATTTTTTCAACTCATTCAGAAACTCCTTGAGTTCTGTTCCACCATAGCCGCTAAGCACAAATATGATTTCCTGAATATCTTCCAAGTCGTTCATGAAGCCGCTATATACCTTATCGTAGGAATCTATCAGTCCTTTTATATTGACGAGATCACTTGTATTCACGTCATTATTGAAAAATGGAATGAATGGGACACGTCCGAGGTTATGGACGTATACATTCCCACCCATATGTTCAATATCAACAACGCAATGTTCCATCATGGAATAATGCAGTAGTTCTTCTATGGTGTTTCCTATCTCATGGCAATAGGACTGGCATTCTTCCTCTGTCCATATTTCATAAATAACATAAGTCTTTCCATCACCCAGAACCTTTTTATATGTTCGGAGTACTGCGCTTAACTTCCTGTCTAAATCTTCCGTCCAGACCGGAATAATTTGACGGCTGTCAACAATTCCATAGTGAAACTCTCCCTCTTCATCAGTCCAGTAATGCAGCCATGCTACTGTGAAATTCGATGCATTTATACACAGGCTCTTGCATACTTTTGTGAATTTGTCCCCTAAAAGATTGGAAACCTGTTCATTTACCGTCTCACTTCCGATGTCAAATAATGGCTGATAAGTAAACATATACGATGCTTTTTGATTTACCAATAATCCGTGGAAATTATGAGATATCCGATTGTCCGCATTTCTTAATGGGTTCTCTTCCTCGGCTTCTGTATTTTCCTTTTTCTGAAACAAAATATCATTTTTGTTCTTGTAATACCGCTCTGCTATATCAGCTTCGATTACAAAAGCGCTATGACCGGAAGCATATTCATTAATTAATTTTTTTGCCGCTTTTATATCCATAATCTTTACCTGCCTACTATTTCAAAATACTTAACGCCTGCTTTATCCTAATAACCGTCATACAGAAGTATCGTACTGCGTCCATCGCATGATCTTCCTGCTTTACCGGTTTATCTTCGCCTCTGTCAACTGCTTTCTTATCCCAGACATAAGAGCCAAACTCTTTAATGGTATTCTCACAGTCTTTATAAAATAAAATCTTGGACTGGTTTAGCAATGTTCCGACAAATCGTATTCCATCCAACACATCATTCTTTGCTTTCTTTACCTTAAAACCATATTTTTTTAGTTGGGCAATAAAAGAAGCAGCACTCGGATCTACGATTACTGCTTTGGGCTTTATGTCACCAAGAAATTTTACTAATTCATCGGCATATTCTATATCTGTTTTTTGGATATTTTTATCACGTCCAGAATAATAGTACTCTTTTATACATATCCATATCCCTGTAACTGTCTTTCTCCAAAGTAAAAATACCGTGGCATTTTGCGTACCGTAATCACAGCTCACATAATATTCATCCGTCCACTGTATTCCTGTAAGGCTCGTCAGAACATGTTTTTTCTCGGAAAACATATCGTAAATGACCCCCTCCGCCATCGCCCACAGTCCGAGTATATACCGCTTAAAAAATACTCCGGAATAATTTTTCCGATATCGCTCTTTGATTTTGTCTGAAAGGCTTAAATTATCATCCATCGTAAAATGGAGATACAGCAGCTTCTTCAACCCCGCGCTCTCGCCTTGCTTTTCCGCATCCTCTTCCAGTTGCCTTGCTTTCTCTTCTCCAATGTATCCAACAGACTTATCAATCCAGTTGACCTTAAACCAGTGATAAGGTCCGTCTGGGTTGCAGTTAAACCAGAATTTGGAACCATCCACGGAACACCGCCCAGTTGCCTGGTTGACAAATGACTCCGGCATTAAGGCTACTTCATCAAAAAAGACCCCCGCCAGGGTAATTCCCTGAATGAGGTCTTGTGAACGCTCGTCTTTCCCACTAAATATGTAAAAATAATTAGTTACGTCCCCTTTGGTGATGATAACCAGATTATCGGCTCTGTGGTCTTCCACAGTATAACCCCTAGAACGAAGCATCAGTTTTAACCAAAAGAGTACATTTCTTCGGAATGAGCCGATTGTCTTGCCACACATACCGAAATTCTGTCCGTTGAATTTTTCCATTGCCCAAAACACAAAGCTCAAGGACATGCATACTGTCTTTCCTGAACGAATTGCGCCATCCGCTATAATTCCGTCATAATCTTTTACCGGCGAATTGTCACACCACCAGTTCAATACCTTTCTCTGTTTTTTTGAGAATGGCTTGAAGTGAAAAAACTGCCTAATCTTCTTCATCAGACCAGTCCTCTCCAGCAGACGCATTTAAGGCATCCAGGAACCCGTCATCAACCGTCTCCTCTGTGTCTCCAGTATCAACTTTTGCTCTTAACAATGCAATTTCTGTGCGCTGTTTCTCTGTTGCGATATTCATATGATCGGCCAGCCACTGTAAGGCTTTCATCCTGTCGGCCAGCTTAATGCTTGCACCATTTCTTCCCTGTTTAACTTCTGTCAGTATGGTGCCATCGATATCCGCGCTCTCTTTAAATCGTACTGTATTTACAACTTTTGTTAACTCTCTCTCTTCTCCTGTATCTGTATCCTTTATCTTTACCGGACCGTACATTGCCATAACGGGAACTTCTTCTGTTCCAAATTCCAGATAATCCGTTATGTCAGCAAATGCAATGTCCATATATTTCTGAAATATGTCCTCTTCCGATAAAAACTCCCGATTAAGGCGCTCTTGCTTCAAATGGAAAATTTCTTCTTTTATGTGAGTCTTTGTAAGCAGTTTGTGCCCGTTGCTTTGCGCCGTTCTATAATCACACCCATACGCTTTCTGATATGCTTTTGTTGCATTAAAACAACGGATATAATAAATACAAAAAAGTCGTTGCTTATCTGTCAACTTTGTATTATTAATTACATCCTCGACTTCATTGGCTACAGGCTCTTTATTTTGTTCACTTATTTTCCGAACGTTCGCTTGCTTTTTATCCGAACGCTCGCTTTGTTCGTTATCCCAGTCATAAGTACTTTTCCATCGCCGCACTGTTCCTTCTGGAATATCTAATTTATGAGCAATGTCCACCAGCTTCATCCCAGTATGATACAGTTGCTTTGCTTCTGCTACTTTTTTATTTGGTCCGCGTGCCATCACCCTACCTTCTTTCATCTAATCATCAATATAATCCCCATAGATCAACAGCTTATGCTCTTCCAGTCTCATCACTCCATTATCATTTTTTAATAACGGCTCTGTTCCATTGTAAATTATATAATCGTATCCATTTGCAACTATGCCATCCAATTCTATTAGTTTTGCCTCTTCTGACACTATATCTATCGGTACGACTGAAATAACTTCTTTTGTCTTTATGTTGAAAGTTACTATTATCATTTCCGTATGTCCCTAGCTGTTGCGTTTTCACTTAAAAAGCACCATGCCTAAACACAGTGCCTGTTAACGGGGAGTGGCGGTCCATTGAGAACCGCCTTGAGTTATGAAAAATTAGGAATTCTACAGGATGTCTCCTGTATTTTTCCATCTATACTATAACATAAATAAAGTATCGCTTTCTATCGCATCTTTTATATTGAAAAATTCCTTAATGCTCTCGCATGAATTTTATGTAGATGTTGCCAGCTATATTTCATCTTGACAGCTATATCTTCCCATTTCATCAGCTTAATATACCGATACATCAATACATCCTTTTCGTCCTCGCTTTCGAGTTTTTCTATCTTATCCGTAATCTCCTTACATAATTTAATTCTCCTATACCTGGCTTTCACATACCGCTTTTCTTCTTCATCAAGCAATGCGGCGTAACCGGATAAATCACTGTTATTGGATGCATGCGGCATTCCGTCATTAATAACACTTGGACATATTTTATTTAATCTCATTTCATTTATCTTAAGTTCGCTACGTTTCATCTGCCTGACAGCTTTTCCGTATCCGTTCAAATATTCCTTTTTCTCTGTAAGTTCTTTCTTTTCCTGTTCTGTCAATCTCATTCCTCCTAAATTTACGCAATAAAAAACCAACCATCAATATTCAATTTTCAATGTCCAAATACTTTCAAAATATACAGCTTCTCACATTCTCAATGGTACGCTCCAAGCACCATCCAATGGGTAAGCAACAACCCGGAAACCGTATTCAACTGTCAAAATTATTTTGACAGCTCATGTCATCCTTTCAAATTCTATCACCCACACCCAGGGATCCGCGTCCCATCCATAGCGGGCAAGGTCGGATTACCTGCTACGTACAAATTTAGCATACGCCTCCTGATAACTAATTCCCTCAATTTCTGCTATCTCTCCAAGGGAAAATTTTATTGTATTATTTCTGTTTCGGCTCTGTTCTTTGCGCGTTGCCCAGCGACAATTTGATGGTTCGTAGTTGCCATTTACATCAATTCTGTCTATAGTCAAATCATCCGAATAACCATTCGACATTGCCCAATCATAAAAAGTTTGAAAATCATCTTTCCATTCATCACAAATGGTTATTCCTCTGCCGCCATATCGGGCAAAATCATGATTGTTTGGTCTAGTGCATCTATCCCTAATTCCACACCAAATATTCCATAGGCGTGTCTTTGCCATTCCATGTTTCAAGTGCATTGTTTTCTTGGTTTCCCTTTCTAAACAGCCGCAACTTTTAGTATTACCACTTACTAGAGAATTTCTTAATATGACTTTTTCGTTCCCACAATCACATTTGCATAGCCACAAAGACTTAGAACCTCTACCACCGCCATTGGTTACTCCTACTTTTTCTATTACGGTCAATCTTCCAAATCTTAATCCGCTTATATCTTTAGGATATTTCATTTATGTATCACTCACTTTCCGCGTAACCGTCTTTCTCCCGTCCAGTATCGCCCGGACCATATCGGTATTAAATAATATTGGTAATACTCTACTCATCGCCCCCTTCCTCCTTTGCACACTCTCTCATAATCATTCTTTTTCAAGATTACATATCCTCCGCTTACTATAATTTCGTTATCGCCGCAAATAAACGGCTTGTTTTGGAGATTCTTGATAACCTTCTCTGCATCTTCTCTATTCATCTTCCCACTCCGTTCTACCGTTCCATTTGGCATTTTCACAGCACCAACTACCGCTACCACCTACTTTACGGCACATTGCATCTGTGTTATTGTCCTGTTCGCAAAATTGGCAAACTGAACCGTACTCGTTACAAAGCAATTTTCTTATCGCTTCTTTCGCAGTTTTTAGTTTCTCCACCGCTTCCCGGCATTCTTCTACGGTGCCGATTATTCTGTATTCTATTAGAGAATCAAACTTGTTTAGCCAATTTTCTTTTAAAGCCTTAAATTCTCCTAATGTTCCGATTTCTCGGTACCGTTCCAACTCATCTGCATCGTCCTTGACATCTTTTACCCACTTATAAAGGGCTTTCTGCTCCTGCTCTGTCATGATTCCACCTCCGCTTCTGACTGTAGCCATTTCAATAAGCACTCATAGCAGTTACAGCTATCACTCTTATCACACTCTATCTCTGCAAGTCCGTTCTCATTCGGACACATCATACTCATCGCCCGCTCCTCGTCACTCATGGAGCGGATGTGATCGGCGTTGGTTCCCCTTGTATATTTATCAATACTGTTCTGTATGCATCCATCATGTTCTATCATTTTTCTTACTCTCCCTTCGTCTCATACCCGCCACATCCATTCCAAGCCGGGCACTCTTTCCCGTCGTTATAAGGACAATCATCTTCTCCGCAAATGTTTTGCTGATATGGCTCCGTCAGATACCGCCATGCAATAACCGGCATATCAACAAAGCCAAATTCTTCTGCAAAGGAAACTCCTTCGTACCATCCTTCAGGAATTATGTACGCATCCTTTTCTTCTTCGTATTTAAAGTTCTCATCATACCAGTTAAAAGCACTATCATCCGTTGTAAATGTTCCGTCCTCATAAAATGCTCTTGCTGTTGAATACAATGTTTCTCCTGTCCCATAATGCTTACTGACAAAAGTAATTTCAACTTCCTCTTCATTTTCTGGAAATTTGCCACTCTCCACCGGTATCCATCCAGTATGTGCATTTTTTGCACACACTCTATACTCGGCGTCTGCCTGAGTGACGATTTCTTTAGCTCTATCAAAACACCATATTCCAATTTTATCGGTGCACAGTTGATTTTCTGTGTCAAAACATCTTAGCTTTTCTTTCTCCAGATTCGCTATAATCTTCTCAAATACTTCCTGCATATCTGCTCCTTCCTACGCAAACCGTAGCTGTCCGGTCTGCTCCGTCTCAATTCTCATGTTTCCAGTTCTCCTACATATGCACAGTTCCGGCAGATTCGCCCTGACCAAAACTTCTGACAATTTAGGTGGAACAGAGTTTCCGCATTTCGCCACCTGTCCACTTCTTGGATATATTTTTCCTGTGTAGTCATGATCTATGATATAATCATCCGGGAATCCTTGGCACCCATACAGTTCCTTTGGCTCTAACATCCGCAACCCGATATCTACGATCTGATAATCCACTCCGTGAATCTTAACCAGCCCAAACCTGTCACGCGCTGTCACGGTATCAAGCGGCTCTTTAACATCCTGCCCGATTCCCTTACCGTAGTACTTGATCAGAAACGCTCTGACTTCTCCAAAATGTCCGTCCCCTGCTGTAATAGTCGGTATTGGCTCCGTAATATCTCTGCCATCGCAGTGATTGTTCATCTGGATGAGATTCGCTGTAAACAGACTGTTATGGTCCCGTGATGTGACGGTTGGCAACGGGTTCTTAACCGTGGCTCCGGCACCTGTATATCCTCCGTCATAGTATTTATGCAGGAATGACATCACCAGTCCGTACCGATTGGAACTGTCCACAGTCATAATCGGATTCTCAATGGTCTGCCCCCGCACTTCATTCTCTGATGTCTCGGAATGATACTGGATCAATGTTGGTGACATTAGAAAATTCCGATTTCCAGTCGTGATTGTTGGAAGCCCACCTTCTACACTGGCACCAACATTATTGGTATTGTTGCTCATTATATAAGGTGTCAACACTGGTTCTACAATCCCAAATCCATGTTTTGAAGTGATTACTGGAAGAGGTTCGTTCATGCTCTTGCAGTAACTCCAATCCGAACCGCTGTGGTTTACCTGGACGATGAAAGGTTCCTCATTATCAATAACGAATTTCTTCAGACCCCTTGCAATCCGCTCCATTGTCTTTGGTGCCAATGGACGCACGGCCCGGATACCATACTTTTCTTTAATTTCCTCTGCGGTGTCAAATATGCTTGGACATGGTCTTGAGAAATCTATCTGTGTATATGCGCCAACATAAGGTTTTAGTAATCCGGCTTTTACCGCCTCGCTATCCGCCGGTCCATGTGTCGGTTCCGGCCAGACAATAGGCTTGCCATCACACCGGGCAATCATGAAGAATCTTTTCCGCATGGTCGGTGCCCCGTAATCGGCAGCCACCAGTTCCCTTGTCTCAATCTCATATCCCAATGCCTCAAGTTGTTTTCTCCACTTCCTGTACGTCTGCCCTTTTCTTTTCGGGTCCGGCGTGAAGATTTGTCTGTCAGCCGGAACGACTTCCCCTGGTTCCGCAACCCTTGTACGCGGTTCATTCTTCTGCCGGTCATGTCTGCCGGACATATCTACTATGACACGACCTGTCTTCTTATCTCGGACCGGTATACAAGGACCCCAGGTCTGAAATTCCTCAACGTTCTCCAGCATAATCACCCTTGGACGGACGAGAGCCGCCCATTTGAGCACGATCCATGCAAGCCCTCTGATTTTTTTCTCCACCGGCTTCCCGCCTTTCGCTTTGGAAAAATGTTTGCAGTCCGGTGAGAACCAGGCAAGTCCTACGGGACGACCTTTGCATACCTCTATAGGGTCCACATCCCACACGCTCTCACAGTAGTGTTTCGTGCTTGGATGATTGGTTTTGTGCATCCTTATGGCTTCCGGGTCATGGTTGATGGCTATGTCCACGCTGATTCCGGTTGCCATCTCGATACCGGTGCTGGCGCCGCCTCCACCAGCGAAATTGTCTACTTTTATTTCTCTTAATTGATGGTCGATTCCCTGTTGGATACACAGACATATGTATTTCATCTGCTCTATATAGTGTTGTTTTGTGTATTTTACTGTGTTTATCATGGCGACACCTCCAGCATATCGAATATGTTCCGTTGGCCTGTTTTCTTGTCCTCTGCTCTCATGGATACCTCGCCATAATTTTCTACAAGCATTTCATTCTTTGCCCGCTCGTAGAAATTCCGGTCAATCTCAAATCCATAACTCGGTCTGCCAAGTTCCATCGCCGCCCGGAGCGTTGCCCCGCTGCCACAGCAAGGATCTATAACCACATCACCTGGATCCGTAAATAGTTCAATTAGTTTCTTCATCATGCATACCGACTTCTGCGTTGGATGTATCTTCGGATATTTTCCGACAGGATCTTTTTCCCAGGACATCCAGTCAAAAATCATTTTCCCGTCATTGTTAAACTTCGGCAATTTGTTCCGGTACAGCACAAGCGCATGTTCCGTTGCCCCGACAATCCTCATATTCGCCTTAAGTACTTGCGCGGAATAATTCTTGCAGAACGTGAGATGTATGCTGTTTACAAATCCGTGTTTCTTCGCAGCCTTAAGCATTGTCGGGATCTGCTGAAACGAACAGAACACGATCATACACGGTGCCTGTCCCTTTTCCTTGGGTTCTTTCTTGAGCATTTTGCTGCAGAAATGGAAATACTCATACAGATTGAAATTAAAATCCGAATTAAAAGCTGCTTTCCCAGCCAGTTTGCTTTCGCCATTTTTATTGTCGCCGTCCACATACCACATGGGATTTGAACCATACATATTATTTCCAAGGTTATAAGGCACATCAGCTATGACAAGCTGTGCCTTTGGTATTCCATATTTTTTATAATTTTGCATAGAATCACGATATATTTCACACTTTATTTTCATTTTTCCAAAGGACCCGCTATAGCTTTCCCTGCGCAGAAGTCCGGCTCCTTTCTTAAAATTCTATTAACTACTCTTCATCTCCTGTTATTACACCTATGCAGTTGTTCCATCCTTGTCTATATCCAGACTCATATTCATCTGGAAAAGGGTTATCTGTGTCTTTTTCTGGCAGTTCCCGGAGCGGGCAACTGCTTTTTAATTTATCCCATGTGTCTGCCGTAAAATTTGAATCCTCATCTTGTAAAATACACTCATCGTTGCCGTTCAGAAATGGGCACTCCAAACATTTTTCCGGTTTATCTATAACTACAAATGCTTTACTCATTTTGCCTGCCTGCTTTCACAATCTCCATCATCTGTGTTTTACTGAAAACATCTTCTTTCCAAAGTTCTTCTAATTGCTCCACAACCTTGTCCACATCATAGGCGGTAGGCTGTGTATCAATTAATTCACATAATTTGTTCGCTTTATCAGCCGGATAATTATTAATAATAGCCATTCCTACTACCTGCCGTTTAAACTCATCTGCATTGATCAGTCTCATTCCGACACCTCCAATAAAAATTGCTTCTCCTCCAATTTTTCAAATAATGTCTTACCCGTATTATCTACTATATATGGCATGAATACCTCTTCACATTTTGCCATTTCAATATCCAGTAATGCCATCTGGGCTTCTACCCAATCTTTCAGGATTCTCCATGCGACACGCTCCGCCTGCTCTCTGGTGGCTTTAATCTGCTTTCGCGGGTTGCTTTTCTTTTCTCTTTGCAAAACGCGCAGGCATTCTTCTACTTTCGCGGGCAGTTTTATTGGTACTTGAGCATATCCCGTATCAATGAGGAAAGAAAGGCTTGTGATACTTTCTCCCTCATAATTCTTCATGATACTTTTAGCCTGGTGCTTCATAAGGATGTACTCAATTTCTGATACGGTTTTAAAAACATCAACCGTCGTTGTGTAATTCAAAATCGCCATCTCTATCCCTCCATTTCTTTCAGGGCTTTCTCTGCTTCTTCCCGTGTGAGGAATACAGTTTTCGCATCTCTGCTCCGAAACGGATTTCTGAAACATGACGAATGAGATAATCGCACTTCTCGCATTCCCACCTGTGACAACCTAGTGTATCTCTGTTGCAATCAATTTCAATGCCATACACCATATCTCCCTCTTTACACGGGAGCATTATCAGCAGCCCCTGTTCCTCTGCTTTCTTGTATTTACCGAGTTCTGTCGCAAGTTCTCGGTACATCTCGCTTATCTCACGCATCTGCTCCGGTATTATCCCCAGGCTTCTAAATTCCTTTAATTCTTCTAACATTTTAACTGCCGAATCATATATAAGAGATAGGTTTGTAAGTGTTCTTTTTTCGTGTTCATTTAATGTAAGTACTTTTATCACTTCGTCAATATCCAAATCTTCTGAATTGACCGGCTGTATATTCTCTACACATCTATCCAGTAATCCCATACTTTCACATCTCTCTTTCCACTGTTTTCGTAATATCAACCTGCTTCCCGCAGAATTTGCACATTACTCCCTTTTCCTCAAAGTTCAACTTGAATCCGCCCATCAAATCGTTTTGACAATAGGGACAGATTACATAGCTGTGCTTCGTATCGCCCCAGGTGATGAACTTTGGTTTGTCCTCTAGGTTCGCTGTCGGCTCTTCTGTGAGCTTTTCTCTGCTATCCTGGGATTCTCCTTTTGATTTCTCACTTAAAAGGTCAAATAGGTCTATCTGACCGATACAGCAACCGCTTTCCCTCTTCACTTCTTCCCCTTCCTCTGGATACAGGTTCCCGCATGCCTACATTGGTCTGTACACTGTTTATTCTCATATGGACATTTCATGCTCTGTCTCCTAACTCCAATCTTCTCCCTCCGCTCTTTACCCAGGCAACGCGCTGGAACATTGCACATACATCCTGCCATTCCTGGTACGTCTGGGATGTGAACATTCTCCTTCTGGCAGCCTCTGCCTTATTCTCTGTCTCTTCCACTTCTGGCTTTCCCTCGTAATCCCCGGCTATCTCGGCACGGTAGATCCCGCATACCAAACCATTCCGCTCTATGTACTGCTTCATTTTGACCTTCTTCAACCCGGTAAATTCGCGGATGTCAGCAAGTGTCGCCTTTTCCAGTACGAGCTCCTCTCCGTCATAGAGGTTGTATAATTTCTTCGCCGCCATCTATCTGCCTCCCTTCTGTAATAGTTTCTTTTCCAGATCGTCATAATCGTATGATCGCTGCTCAAAGTTATTGAATTTATTTACTTTTCTCCCATCCTGCTTATGCTCAGGAGGTTTATATTTCTCTGCCGTGTAATCTATCCACTTTGATTGATTCAGCCAGTTCGCCGGTTCACTGATAAAGTTCTCCGGTGTCTTCTTAATCCGGCAGGCATCTGCATAATTTGACGCTGCTGTGATCAGATCCGCCTCATCAACGCCCGACGTCACAAGTTGTGCATATGCCTGCTCAGCTAAAAATCTTGATGTCTGTTTCGGATAAACACTCCAAAATTCTTCAAACCTCCCCTGCGCGTTAACAGATTTATCTGTTTCGTTTTGTTTATGTTTATTAATAGGTACATTTTGTGGTTCATACTGTGGTACGGGTTGTGGATCGCTCTGTGGTACATTTTGTGGTTCATACTGTGGTACATTTTGCAACCCATTTTGTACCACAAGGCTATTCAGGTGATACACAGCAGACTGGTTGCCTCCTCTTGATCTCCATGTAATGTACCCATCTTGTTCTAAGCGGTTCCTCGCTCTTTTGATTGCCTGTGCATTTAATCCCGATTTCAGCATCAGGACTGATACGGCTACCGTAAACTCTTGCTGCCAACCAGTTTTATTCGCTATGGCCATCAATGCGTGCCATAAGGCGATTGCCGGTGAGGGCAGCGGATTTAGTTCGAGCCTATCGTAAAATGCTTTCAGTTCTGCTATATAGTTCATTTATTCACCGTCGATCATATCGAATATACTCATTTGATTCTTTTCCAGTTCATTTCCCTGTATCCTCAAGTACCCGTCTAATTCAGATACCTTTTTCCTTATCCGTATAGTTCTGTGATTCTCCTGCGACCGGTAGAGCCGTACAAGATGCATCTCATCAGCCGCTGGCTGGAAGTAGCCTTTTCCGTCCTGCATATTTAAAATAGGATGCTCCCTGGTACAGGCTTTTTCAATCAAATCCCTCACTTTTCGGTCGGACAGCCCAGTTGCAATGACCAACTCATTTCTCGTCTTGGCATTCCTATGCCCCACCGGTATATATTCAAGTATGTTCACCGATACCACTCTCCTTATACAATCTCATGAAATCTTCAAATTCCATCGTCACAAGCCAGCCGCATTGGTTTTTCCTGTGGAATACCGCCGGAATCTCTCTTTCCTTCCGGTCAGCTTTTGCCTGCGTCATGGCATCGTATATATTCAGACGCTCCGCACGTTTACACTCTATATGGATTCCTGGGAGTCCTACGACATCGGCGTCTCCATTCGCACCACAATACTGCTGTCCACGGCGCGTATCAAATCCATGTTCACGAAATAGCCTGGACAGTTCCAGCTCTCCGCGTTTTCCCTTTGCTCTGCTATTCATGGTCTCCTTTCCCCACCGCCACAGGGGCGGTGGTATCATGGCTTACAATTTCGTGATATATTAATATATTAGCCAAAAGGTATGATGAAAGTTTCTTTCGCCCGACCCCTCAGGCAGGTGTTGCAACCTAAATATCCTTTGCTGTAATGCCGTACACTTTATAAATTTTCCTAAAATCCGCCACACCTTTCTGATGGGCGATGGTATGGTGCATACGGCACAGACATATCTTTTTGTGATTGCTGTCATCTATCTTCCTGCGGTCATTCCCCATCCCGATCGCATCTTCATGATGGATCTCACCGGGTCTGCCGCATATGGCGCACTTCTTATGTACCAGGCAGAAATACAGGTATCTCCCGATATCATCCGTCCTGTTTACAGCCTCCTCCGAAAGCGGTATCCCTTCCTGTATGGCATACTCCAGTATCGTATTGATGAACTCCCTCGCCATGTCCATAGAACAGTCTGACAGGCTGAAATAGCTGTCTCCTGTATTTATCATGTGGAGATATTTCAGCCATTCTTTCTGCTCTTCCGGAAGATACCCGGTATAATCCGCAATATCCCAGATGGTAGCATATGCTTTCTTCCTCTGTTCCGCTGATATATGCCTGCCATCATCAAATCTCAGCTCCGCCCTGTGGATTCCTTTTCGGACGAGAGTATTTGACAGATGCTTTTGGGGTATGGTTATGAGGATGTCTGTCCCTTCTTTCGTATCCTGACATTTCCGCAGCTCTACATCTGCATACATTATCCTTCCCCGTCTCTTTTCCCTGCTTTTGAAGCAATTGTCACTTCCAGTTTTCTCATACATTTATTCCATTGGTTTACATCCATCTCCTGTAAAGTATTTACATGGAACAACTCGACAATCTCTTCCACCGGAACCTGCGCTTCTTCAATCTTTGCCAGCAAAACATCATACTTGATTCTATCTATCTTCTTGGATGAGTATCGCTTAAAAACAATCTCCATATCCTGATTCACGATTTCCAATTCGTCAATATTGTTATCAGATGTGTAAGTAATATGATTTACAAAGAACTTATCTCTTGTACTTGCCTTTCCATCTTTGTTTTGCTTTATATTGCAGTCCTTCGAATTGATCCATATGTATGGAGCTGTGTATAATTCCCGTCCAATACCATGTTTCACACAGGCTCTTTTGAATGCATCCGATGCCCTCCCTTTCTCTTTTGCTGTATAGGAAGCGGTGCCGACATCCTCTTTGGAAATCCACATTTTCTTTTCCGGGTCCCATGCTGAGATGATGCAGTACAAATCACCGTCTATGACTTCGTACTTATCCTGCCAGCCGAGGGGACCGTACTTTTCATCCAGCCGTTTCTGCCCATCTCTGGACGTCACATACAGTAAAAGCGACAATCCGCTTTCTGATATCTGCTGGACTCTGCAGCTTATCTCATTTGCCTGTAATAATTCATTTTCCAATGCCTACACCTCCACATACACTTTCATGTCCGCTAAGCATCTATCACAGTAGATCACTCCGCCGATCAGATGGTAGCTTTCCTCCTGGACAGGCTCTCCACAGATACCACATACAGGTCTGCTTTCGAGCCATTCCTGCTGATCCCGGTCGTGTTTTAAAAATCTGTCGTAGTTATCCTGATACATCTCACACCGGCTTTCTGAAATATTTCTGCGATATGCTGTCCCCATCATTTGTTACATTAATTGCAAGGAAATCCCCGTCATTAAAATAGATAATGGATGATTCCACACTTTCCGCACTGGGGATTATACTTATCGTAATCATGTCTGCCCCAATTTTTTCAGCGAGTTCTCTTAGTTCACCCAGCTTTTCCATGACCATCTCTATCTGGTCGCTAGTAAAACGCTCTTTTACTTTTCCCATCTTTCTTCCTTTCCCAGGCAAAGACGATCTGGTCATCCCTGCCTGTCTGAAACTGTTCCATGTATTTTTTCTCTTTATCCAGGCAGTCGCACTTTTCTCCGGGATCTATGTTGCCTTTACAGTGCGGGCATATCCTGTAGTACATGATTCCACCTTTCCAAATTTAAAATTTTGTGTTATGATATAGAAAATGCATTCGCATTTACTATCTATAGCACCTGTTCTCGCCAAAGAATTTTGAGGTGCTATTGTTTTGCCTGAATATCTTTTTTCTTAAATAAGTCTTCATACTTCATCCCGGTAAACTCTAGTATTTTTTCAATTTCCACTATGTTAAATGGATGTTCTCCCTTCAACTTACCCATCATTGTGGCATAACGAATACCTACCACATCCGCGAGTTTTTTCGCTGTTATGCGATTTTTACTCAAATAATGTGAAAGTCCTTCATAAATACATTTTTCCGATGTACTTGTACAGGTTCTTCCAACATTTGGTATGATTTGCTGTACTCTTTGCCTTGAAACCCCAAACTTATCGGCGATTTCCTGATAAGAGAACCCGTCCAGCCTCATCGAGAACATCTCCATCTTTTGTTCTTTCATTATCACTTGCTTCGGCATTTATTTTCTCTCCTTTCCTGTATCCCAGATATGCAATTCCCAGCCCTGCCAAAACCATCATCCCGCATAACACAGGTTGTCCATCATAGCCGCAGGATCCGAGGATGAAGAGTGTAACTCCAATAATAAATAGTGCATTTCCTGTTTTCTTCATCTCCTCCCCCTCTGCGCCTTAATCTCTTTCTGTCTCCATTTTTCAAATTCGACCGTATCAAACATGATGTGGCTTCTTGGTTTTGCCGGGTCTTTCTTCCAGGCAAAGTTGTTACTCTTACTATGGTAAGCCCTATCAAGGGTCAGCCTGGAGAAGCCCATCCGCAACAATTCAGGTCTGGACATGATCGGTTTTGGATATTCCATCCTCTTCCTCCTTTCCCCAAGTCGTTTCTTCTCTTTTTTCTCTCGCAATATTCTGAATACTTGAATTTTTATTTTGATAATGTTAATATTTTCTTGCCCGTTTTGTGCAAGAAGGGAGTCATTATGTTGACAAAACTTTTGACTATGCCCTGCGCTTTGATGAGTACCGATTGATTTACCGTCGTCAGTACAACATGTGTTTGCTATAGGGCTTAATCCAAAACGAACGCCTATCGTTTAAGAAACACGATGCTGGTGGACAGAACGCACTACATTATCTGTCGATTCCGGTAATACACAGTCGCGAATGTGTATGAGCCTGAGCCTAAGAGCCTGCGCCGGAACCCAGCCATCTCAATGCAATAAATAGGCTAGAAATAAGTATTGGGTAGTAGTGCATCCAATGCTTTTTTCTATTTTTCCCTTCTCGCATTTGGCAAACGGGGCTTTAAGAAAAAATCTGTATTCAGATTCAGCGCCCCGCAGATCAGCGCATACTCCTCAAGCGTCAGTTGCCTTTTTTCATTTAGCGCCATATTTATTTTGGGTGATGAAATGCCTGTCTTTTCACTCAAAAATGACTGCGAGATACCGTTTTTTCTCAAATATCCCTTAATATCATTACCTACCAACTTTCTCACCTCCTTACTTTTTCATCTCTTCCAACCTCCGAGTCCGTTTTATTGGACAGCTTCTGTGTTATCCTCTAAGAAGTAGTCAACAGATACACCAAAGTAATCCGCCAGAATTTTCAGCTTTTCTAATTTAGGACGATAATACCCTTGCTTCCAGCTTGATAGTGTAGCAGTTGAAATCCCTGTATCTTTCGATACTTGGTATGCAGTTTTGTTATTTTTGTCCAATAATTTCTGAAAATTTTTGTACAAATTAACACCTCCTTTACTTAATATCATGATTGACATTATCTAAGGTTTCTTATATAATCAAAGTACCACCTAAGTTATGATAGAAACCTTAGATTTGACTTAGTTATCTAAGCTATGTCTGTAATATAGCATAGTTTTCTGTGCTTGTCAATATATTTTGGCATAGTTTTCTAAGTTATTTTCTTTTGTGAAAAGGAGAATACAAACTATGTATGAGATTTTTAAGAAACTTTTAGAAGAACATAACATAACGG
Source organism: uncultured Lachnospiraceae bacterium (assembly GCA_958428365.1). GTDB lineage: Bacteria > Bacillota > Clostridia > Lachnospirales > Lachnospiraceae > Maccoyibacter. Next base: position 150,176 of record CAUAFT010000006.1, read on the forward strand.
CATACAGAGTTTCTAAAGAAACAGGTGTAACTACTGCAACACTTACAAGTTGGAAACAGGGAAAATACACACCTAAGCCAGAAAAACTTCAAAAAATAGCCGACTATTTTGGAGTGTCATTAGAATATTTAATGACTGGAAAAGAAGATTCCACTACAAATTCAGCTCCCTTAACTTCGAGAGACGAAAAAGACATTAAATCTATTCTGGAGAACACAGAGCAACTCCTTAAACAGGATGGATTGATGTTTGACGGCAAGCCGGCCAGTCCAGAAGCTATTGAATCTGTACTTTCTGCAATGCAAGTGGGTATGGAGATGGCAAAGAGAAAAAATAAGGAGCTATATACACCTAAAAAATACAAAAAGGAATGAGTTAATGAAAATACGCAGTTTGGCAGAGTCTATCGTCAAAAAGTATCAGACTAGAAATCCTTTTGATATTATTAAAGAACGGAATACTATTCTGGTATATGCTCCACTTATTGACGTTAGAGGATTTTACCAATACTTTCAAAGAAATCATATTATCTATATTAATGAGAATTTGCCAGAGCATGAACAGAAATTTGTATGTGCTCATGAGTTGGGTCATATGATGCTTCATAAAAAGGCGAATGCTGTTTACATGGATACACGGACATGCTTTAATACAAATAAATATGAAATTGAAGCGAATCAATTTGCCGCTGAATTATTAATACCAGATGAAATCATTCTGGAAAATTGCAACCTGACAACCGAGCAGCTTTCCCGGATACTTGGATACGAACAGGCTCTTATTGAGTTACGCTTAAAAAGTTACCATGAAATCTAAGAAAACAAAAGAAAGAAGAAATGAATTATGAGATTACTTGATTTTTTAACGCATAGCAAATCAACAACATTAGTAAGTTCAAATAATACTGAACCGCAAAGAAAATTTAAATTTGATTATCCAGTTGCGGATTTTCAATGGGATTTTGTTGAATCAGAAATAGAAAAACTCAACAAACTTTTAAAAACAGTAACCTGTACAAAAAAGTTACATATGGATAGCCAAGCATTAACAAAAGATTCTTATTTTCGATATGAGCCCTTCACACTCAAAACGGGTAAAATCAGCAAGTACCCATGTTCTCTATGTGCATGTTCTACAGTATATATGGGATATTCTGCATTTATATCATATGATATAAACGATAACATAGGAAAAGGTCATATGCATATAAGCACAAAAAAATATGCTTATACGATTGATTTTAAAAACATAGACGGAAAATTAACCATAACCAAAGTTGTCACTACAGATGATGACATGAATAATGAGAAACTATATCATCTTCAAAAAGATGGAACTGTTTTCAAAAAATAAAAAACAAAAATTTAATAGGATTAGTTATGATATAATTTAAGCTACTTAATGTGCTTGAATCATATAAACAAAAACAAAAGAAAGAAGGAATGAGTTATGTCATTAATCAAATGTCCAGACTGTGGAAAGGAAGTGTCCGATAAGGCTCCGGCTTGCCCAAATTGCGGATGTCCTTTGGCTTCATCTAACTCCACAAACGAACCAGAATTTGTTGATTCAAACAACAACGTTATTAAATGTCCTAAATGTGGAGGTTCAAACATCAATTTCCAAGTACAGGAGGTATCATCTAAAACAAAAAAGAAAAAGACATCCTTAATACATAAGGCAGCTCGTGCAACGATGGTTCTTAGTACTGGTGGATTATGGGCTCTTACACCCGGACCAGACGGAAAAGAACGTGCAAAGGTAAAAAGCGGTACATTCGCTGTTTGCCAATCTTGTGGTAGATCATGGAAAGTTAAATAATAAAAACCGCCCCTGCGCCAACAGGAGCGGTAACGGAACCATACCGGAAAAACCGATATAACCCTCTCTAAACAATTGGATTATATCATTCTCCCGGTAAAAATACAAGTACCGGGCATTTTTACGCCCATTTTTAGGAGGGTGATACTATGGCTGTAAAATACAAACGGCAAAAAGACGGCAGATTCCAGGCTAAGGTCTGGGATGGAACTTACGACAAATACAACCTCAAGCACTATGTTACGCTCTACTCCACCAAATCAAGCCGAGATCTGGAAAATAAAGTCGCAAATTACATAAAAGAACGGGATGCGGATAAAATCAAGGTACATTCCGATATACTCTTCATAGATTATGCCAGGGAATGGCTCGAAACTTATAAGGCGGTTCGGGAACGAGGCACAAAGATCATGTACGAAAACATCATAGAAAAACATCTCATCTCCTTAGACGCCGTGAAAATATCTGATCTTAAAAGGCTCCACTTCCAGCTTGTCATAAATGAAGCGCTGGATAGCCCAAGAACCTGCCAGCAGATCAAGATTACTTTTAAACAGATTATTAAGTCTGCAATATCAGATAAACTTTTGCCTGCAACAGCCCTGGATACTATCTGCTCCAACATTGACATCCCAAAGTATGTCCCATCGGAAAAACGCGGACTTACGGAAACAGAAAAATCAGCCATTAAAACAGCCGATTTTACCGACCGTGAAAAGGCTTTTATATTGATTGCGTATGGATGCGGTCTGCGCCGCGGGGAGATTTTAGCTCTCACAAAATTTGACATATCTCTGGAACACTCTGAATTGACCGTAAACAAGGCTTTAGCCTTTGATGGTAATAATCCATACCTAAAGGCTCCAAAATCCAAGAATGGATCTCGAACGGTTCCGATACCGCAATTTGTATCAGATTTCCTGAAAGAATACCTGCAGACTTTACCAGAATCCAATCAATTATTCTTCAAATCAGACGGAACACTCATGACCGCATCGAGCTACCGCAAGATGTGGGAGTCCATACTAAGAAAGATCAACATTGCCGCCGGAGGAACGGATACCATCAACAAGGTTCCCGGTCTGACAGCTCATGTCTTCCGTCATAACTACTGCGCCAACCTCTGCTATCAGATGCCTAAGATAAGCATAAAGAAGATCGCCCAGCTATTAGGTGACAGCGAAAAAATGGTCTTAGAAGTTTATAACCATGTTTTGGATGAAAAAGAAAATGTCCAGGATGTTATATCAGATGCGATTGCTCTTTGATGAAAATATTTGAAGAGGAAATGAAGATATTGGGGGCTGAAAAGCCCCTTTGAAGATGAATTGAAGATACTTTTTTGAGCATATTTAGAGTACTTGTAACATAATACAAAAATAGCGGAACCCTCTATTTTAAAGGCTTTCCGCTATTTTTCCACTAATGAGGCATCGGGGATTCGAACCCCGGACAACTTGATTAAAAGTCAAGTGCTCTGCCAACTGAGCTAATACCCC